>CAVZRD010000001.1:0-383463 GCA_963777675.1 uncultured Gammaproteobacteria bacterium
AAGAGCTTGTTCATCTCGGCTTCCGGCGCGTCCTCGGCCCGTAACTTCCTTCGCTGTTCCTGCACCGCCATGGAGTGCTTTTCGAACTGGGCCTTCGGCCACGGCGTCGGGATGGGCGTGTTCGGCGCGACCAGGTGCTTCCACTTCAGGTGCTCGGGATCGAGCAGGGCGGTGACGTTCGGCTCGAACGGCTCGACGATGTGCTCCGGCGGTTCGTAGGAAACGTCGCTCGTGTAATACTCGTCCGCGAGTCCGGCGAAGTGGTGCCCGAATTCGTGCACGAAAAGGTACGGCGCCCATTCGCTGTTGGCCGCCGCGGTGCTGTAGAGGCCATAGATGCCGCCGCCGCCGTAGACCTCGCTGTTGGTCAGGATCTCGACGAAATCGTAGGGCGTCGATGATGCGATGCGGCGCATCGCCTTGTTGTCGAATGTCAGGATATAGCGCTCGGAGCGGAACGCGTCGTAGGTCGCGCCGATGGGCGAGTCGCGATAGGTGTGCGTGGACGGCCGCGAGACACCCGACTCTGCCGCGGCAGGGGCCAGCGCCCAGACGTTGAAATCGTCCTTGCGTTCCTTGAACGGTGATGTCGCGAACAGGATGTTCGTCAGGTCGCGCGCCTTCGCAACGAAGGCATCCTGTTCGGCCGCGGTGTAGCCGTCTCCGAGGATCAGCAGGTCGACCTTGTGCGCCGGGTCGCCGCTGGCGAGTATCGGCACGACAGCGTCCCGGTAGGCAGCCGATTCGTGGTGCACGAGGTAGTCCGCGGGATCGATGTGCGTGCGCCAGACCTCGACGAATGCATTCTGCGGATCGCGCTTCTTCAGCACGACGTCGAATTCCTTGTCTTGCGCGGGGAAGCGCAAAGACTCGCTGAAATGTGCGGTTGCTCTCCCTGGCCTCGCTTGTGGTTTCCCACTCGCCGTAGATGCTGCTGAAACTCCGCGACCAGGCCACGGCACCGGTGGCGGAGTCGACGATCTCGAACAGGTACTTGCCGCGCAGTGTCGTGTCGATCGGACGGCTCATGTTGCCGCTGAATGGCAGCGGTTCCAGCACGACCTCGTCGAGGCTGAAGAACTCCGAACCGCGGTTGCCGGAGTGGTAGAAGTCGAGCCGCATCGTCGCCGGCGCAGCCGCCTGTGCAGACAGTGAACAAAATAGTGAAACGAGAAGGGCGCAAGCCGCTTGGAGTCTCATCGCATCCCCCGCTGGCGCGAATACCGGAAGTCCTACCAATAGCAGAAAAGGTGTCGACGCGAAACACCGAAAGCGCCGGGAAATCGGCAGACGGACGGCCAGCTGGTAGACTTCCGCCGTGACTTGTTGTCATTCCCAATCGGCCAGCAGGATCTTTTCCTTTTTCGCTCACCGGTCCCGCCGGCGCTTCGAGAAAAAGGGATTCGAGGCGTCGCAGGAGCAGCTCCTCGCCGGGCTGCAGCAGGTGGGTTTTGGAGGGGCTACGCTACTCGAGATCGGCTGCGGCGTCGGTAATCTTCATCAGACATTGCTCGAGAGGGGGGCGCACGCGGCATCAGGAATAGATCTTGCTCCGGCAATGCTGTCCGAAGCCAGGGACTGGGCCGACAAGAGAGGGCTGGGCGGTCGCGTGAACTACCTTGAGGGTGACTTCGTCGAGCTCGATGACAAGGTCGCCATGGCCGATATCTGCCTGCTGGACAAAGTCGTTTGTTGCTATCCGGATGCGCAGGGGCTACTCAGGAAGGCGACGGCAAAGACACGTCGCGCATTCGCACTGACGTATCCGAGGGACCGCTGGTTCGTTGAACTGGGCGTCGGTGTGTGGAATTCACTGCTCTGGCTGATCCGATCGGATTTTCGAACGTATGTGCATAAACCGGCCCGGGTCGAGAGTTGGATCGTCGGTGATGGGCTGCAGAAGTGCTACGAGGGTCGTACCGCGGGCTGGTTGACGCAGGTCTTCGTCCGGCGCGACCATTAGGTGTCGACCAGTCCGAGCCACCAACAAGGAATTGCTCATGGAAAATGCGTTTGCCGGATTCGTCGAAAAGTGCAATCTCGCGCTGGAAACTCCGGACCCCCAGGCCAGCGTCGAAGACGTAGTGCTCGATGCCGCAAAGGATCCAGCCATAGTCGCTGCAGTCGCAGAACGGAGGAAATTCGCGAGTCTCTTGGACCTGGCCATTCACCGGAGCGAACGCCTGACGCTGCTGGCGGGCGCTCTCCCACCCGGATTCCGTGCCACACCGCACAACCACAACCTGTGGTCCGTCGTCGGCGTCTGCGCCGGCCAGGAAGACAATCAGTTCTTCGAAAGGGACGGCGACGGACTCAGGCAGGTGGGCCAGGCATCCGTCGTCGGCCCGGGTGTGTTGCCGAATGGACCGGATGTGATCCACGCTATCTGCAATCCGCTCGACGTACCGCTGCTCGTGTTGCACGCTTACGGCGGCGACCTGTTCTCGACGCCGCGCAGTAACTGGGATCCCGAGACGAACAAGGAAATACCGTTCGATTGGCAGAAGGTTCGTTCGAAGACCGACGGTTGATGCGCGGCAGCCGAGGACAGGGCGAATTGATCAATCGAGCCTGGATGAAGACAGGAGCGGGGTCGACACATGGCTACGCCACGACCTGATATGCCCTCGACGTATGTCACCGTGGTCGCCTGGGTGTTCATCGTCTTCTCCGCGCTCGGCGTGCTGATGACGACAGCGCAAAACGTGATGCTCTCGCTGATGCCGGCTTTCACAGAATCGGCCGATGCAGGTTTCCTGGAACGCCACGTCCGAATTCTTTTCGTGACTCCCTGGGTGCTGTCCGCATCGATGCTTGTGGCCTCGGCGGGACTGCTCAAGCGTCGAGAATGGGCGCGGAAGATATTTATCGGGCTGCTCTCCCTCGGTGTACTGTACCTGGCCGGATCCCTCGCTCTGATTGGATTTATGGACTCTGGCTCGCCCCCCGAACTGCCAGGTGCATCGCCCGAGTTTCAGGAATTGTCCCGGCAGTTTGAAATCATGCACTTCGGCATGGAAGTCCTTACTATATTCCTGGTCGTTCTCTTCTCCGGCGTATTCATCTGGATAATCCGCAGGCTGATGCAGCCCTCGGTGTGTGCGGAGTTTGAAACATGGAATTGATTTGGTCAGGGGCAGACAGGACGACGGGGCATCGCGTCGGAGAAGAGTGACAAATGTCGGCAACGAAGAGACTTAATTGCGGGGAGACTGAGCAGCTGCTTGCTACGTTGCGGGCGCGTTTCGAAAGTAACATGCAGCGCCACCGGGACCTCTCCTGGGACGAGGTCGTTCAGGCGGCCCAGGCACATCCCGGCAAGCTATGGTCGCTGCGGGAAATGGAGAGGACGGGCGGAGAACCGGACGTCGTGGGCCGCGACAAGAAGGCCGGCGAGTACCTGTTCTACGATTGTTCGGCGGAGAGCCCCAAGGGACGCAGAAGTATCTGCTACGACCGCGAGGCGCTGGACGCAAGAAAGGAGCACAAGCCGAAAAACAATGCCGTCGACATGGCATCTGCGATGGGCATCGAGCTGTTGACGGAAGAGCAGTACCGAGAGCTGCAACGGTTCGGGGAGTTCGATTTGAAAACGTCGAGCTGGGTAAAGACTCCGGCGGAGATCAGAGAGCTGGGCGGCGCCATTTTTTGCGATCGCCGCTACGGGCAGGTCTTTACCTACCACAACGGTGCGCAGTCGTATTACGCGAGCCGGGCGTTCCGCGGTTCGCTGCGTATAAATTACTGAAAAATCAGGGGAAAAATGTTAGGATAGCGCGCCCAGAGACGATTCCCGGACGACACCATGGCGACCCGAACACTGATGATTACCAGCGCTGCCTTCCTGGCCCTGATCGGGCTGGCCACCTCGTTCATGCCGCAGGAAGTGCTGGCGCTGCACGACACGGTGCCGGACAACGCAACGCTGCTGATGGTGCAGATGATGGGCGCCATCTATCTCGGATTCGCGTTTCTGAACTGGATGGCGCGGGGCGTCCTCATTGGCGGTATCTACGCAAGGCCGATCGCGATCGGCAACTTCCTGCACTTCGGCATGGTCGCCATTATGCTGACCAAGGCCGCGATCGTATACGACGCCACGCCGCTGGCGATGAGTGCCTTCGTCTATGCCGTGTTCGCCGTGGGCTTCGGCGTCGTGCTGTTCACGACGCCCGGCGCCGTCAAGGTGAACTCGACGCCGGGCTCCGACGATTGACTCATGGCATATCGAACAGCAGCAGTTCGGCGTCCTCGTTGGCGCGCAAGCTGAAAGACGCCTGATCCTGCATCGCGACCGCGTCGCCGGCCGTGATCGCCTTGCCGTCGACCTCCGCCGTACCGCGGGCGACCTGCAGATAACCGCGCCGCCGGCCGTCGAACTCGAAGTCGAGTGTTTCGCCCTTTTCGAGCACAGCCGAGTACAGGTTGACGTCCTGGTGGATCGTCAAAGAGCCGTCGCGGCCGTCGCGTGAGCCGACGAGCCGCCAGCGATTCGAGTTTCTCTTCGCGCGGGAACAGTTTCTGCTCGTAGCCGGGCTCGATGCCGTTGCGCTCGGGCAGGATCCAGATCTGCAACAGGTGCGCCTTGTCCTGCCTCGAGTGATTGAACTCGCTGTGCAGGACGCCGGTGCCGGCCGACATGCGTTGCAGTTCGCCGGGACGGATCACGGAACCGTTGCCCATGCTGTCCTTATGTTCGAGCGCGCCGTCCAGCATGTAGGTCACGATCTCCATGTCCCGGTGCGGATGCGTGCCGAAGCCCATCCCCGGCTCGATCCAGTCTTCGTTGATGACGCGCAGCTTGGCGAAGCCCATCATCGACGGATTGTGGTAATCCGCGAACGAGAAGGTATGGCGGCTCTTGAGCCAGCCGTGATCGGCCGCGCCGCGGTCGTCGGAATGAATGACATCGATCATGTGATCTCCTCAAACGGTGGAGGTCGCCGTCTCCGGGGTGGCTGTTTCGTGCTGTCTCGCGGGCAATCGTACTGCAAACCGGCCCGGACCGAGCAGGGCCTGTACGACGGATACGACCGCGAGGAACGCGGGATATTCCCAGCCGCCGTTCGGATTGCTGAACACCCAGCCGTTGCCGGAGTGGACGAACGTCGCACCCAGCAATATCGGCAGGCCGGCCACGGCCACGGCACGGACGCCGATGCCGGCCAGCAGCAGGACGCCGGCGCCGAGCTCGGCGAAGGTCACGACGTAGGCGGTCCAGCCCGGGAATCCGACCTGTTCGAAGAAACCCACCGTCCCCGGCAGCGTGAAGACGAGCAACTTGAGTAAGCCGTGGGACAGGAACATCGTGCCCAGGGCGATGCGCAATACGAGCGCGGCAGTATCGGTTTGGCGGTTCATGGCAATTTCCTTGCGTTATCTCGCGGTGAATGACACCGGCCGTCGTGGGCCGGGGCCGATGGAACACAGTCTGATCGTTGGATAATCGTGAATAAACCGTTGTTCAGAGATAAGATTGTTGCGATAATCGCAACAAATGGATCGATTCGACGACTTGCTGGCGTTCGTCACCGTCGTGGAGACGGGCAGCTTCACGGCGGCGGCGGACCGCCTGGGCGTGGCCAAGTCCGCCGTCAGCCGCCGTGTGTCGGACCTCGAGGATCGCCTCGGTGTGCAGTTGCTGCGGCGCACAACCCGACGGCTGAACCTGACGGATACCGGCAGGGCGTTCCACGAGCACGGATCCCGCATCCTCGCCGATCTCGACGAGGCCGAGTCCGCCGTGCTGCAGCAGCACGGGGAACTGCGCGGCACGCTGAAAGTCGCATTGCCGCTGTCCTTCGGCATTCGGCATATGTGCGCGCCGATCGCCGAATTCAGCCGCCGCCATCCGCGGGTCGAGTTCGACCTCGATCTCAACGATCGCCGGATCGACCTGCTCGAGGAGGGCGTCGACGTGGCGGTCCGCATCGGGCGCCTGCGGGATTCGTCGCTGATCGCACGCCGCCTGTTCGATGCGCGCTCGGTTGTCTGTGCTTCGCAGTCGTACCTGGACCGCCACGGCGTGCCTGAGACGCCCGAAGACCTCGGCCGGCATCGTTGTCTGCTGTACAGCAATATCCCGGACCCCACGCGCTGGGTCTGCAGCGACAGGAGCGGGACGCGGCACGAAGTGCGGGTTATCGGTGCATTGACTGCCTCCAGCGGCGACTTCCTGCTTGCCGCGGCGATACAGGGCCTCGGCATCGCCGTGGAACCCACCTTCAACGCGGGCGAGGCCATCAGCCGCGGCGAACTGGTGCCGCTGCTGACCGACTACGAGTGGCCGGTCTCGCCGGCCTGGGCCGTCTATCCGCCGACCCGCCACCTGTCGTACCGGGTGCGGGCGTTCATCGACTACCTGGCCGACTGTTTCTCGGGCACGCCTGCCTGGGACAAGGATTGCCCCGGCGATTGATGGCCGGTCCGCACGCCGGTGGTAACCTAAGTGGACGCGACGGGAGTTCGAAGGGAGGGCCTCGTGTACAGACTCGTCTCCTCGGTGGCGGCAGGCTTGCTCGTGCTGGCCGGCTGCGGCAAGGAAGGGCCGCAAGCGCAGAGCGATCCTGCGGCGGAATTCCAGAAGCAGCTGCAGCTGCAACTGATCCGGGCGCAACCCGGCGACGTCATCACGATCCCCGCAGGCGTGCATCCCATCAGCCGCGGCTTGTCTCTCGACGTGTCCGGCGTAACGATCCGCGGCGAAGGCATGGACAAATCAATCCTGTCGTTCAAAGGCCAGCTGCAGGGCGCCGAGGGGCTGCTCGTGAACGCCAGCGACTTCACGATCGAGGACCTCGCGATCGAGGATACGGCGGGCGACGGGCTGAAGGTCAACGAGGGCAAGAACATCGTCATCCGCCGCGTGCGCGCCGAGTGGACGAACGGGCCGGACACGTCGAACGGTGCCTACGGCATCTATCCCGTGCAGACCGAAAACCTGTTGCTCGAGGAATGCGTCGCGATCGCGGCATCGGATGCGGGCCTTTACGTCGGCCAGTCCCGCAACGTCGTCGTGCGCAACAATCGCGCGCAACACAACGTGGCCGGTATCGAGATCGAAAATACCGTGTCCGCCGATGTCTATGGCAACACGGTGACCAACAACACCGGGGGCATACTCGTCTTCAACATGCCCGACCTGCCGCAGCCGGGCTATCGTACCCGCGTGTACTCCAACAAGGTCCTTGCCAATAACACGCCCAATTTCGGCGCGAAGGGAACGCCGGTCTCCAGCGTGCCGGCGGGTTCCGGGATCGTCGTCAATTCCAACGACGAAGTCGAGATATTCGATAACGACATCGCCGACAACGACACGGCCAATATCATCATCAGCAGCTACTATTCCACAGGGTTCCAGGGCACGCGCGAGATGGTCGCGGACTACGATCCCTATCCGGAAACGATCTACATCCACGGCAATCGGTTTTCGGGCGGCGGCACGTCACCCGACGGCCTCGACCTGAAGGCGCTGAAGGTTGCGATGTTCGGCCTGTCGGGCCATTTCCCGGACATCCTGTGGGACGGCTATTACAACGCGGACAAGGCCGACGCCGACGGCAATCTGCTGCCCGAATATGCCATCTGCGTGGACAACGGCGACGCGCGTGTGCTGAACGCCGATCTCCCGAACGGTTCCGACAACATCACCGTCGGCGGGAAGCAGCACGACTGCCGGCACGACGCGCTGCCGGCCGTCGAACTGGAAGCACCCCTGGGTTAGACATGCGGCTCCTCGCGAAAATTCTTGCGCTGGCCGCGCTGTGCACGGCGTGTGGCACCGGGGCCCGTTCGGTGACGTTTCATCCGGCGGACGCCATCCCCGAGAAACTGAGTGACTGGGGCGTCGTCGCCGCCGACGGCGCATTTTTCGAGCTGGGCAACGGTGTCGTGCCCTACGACGTCAATACGCCGCTGTTCAGCGACTACGCGCTCAAGCTGCGCGCGGTATGGCTGCCGCCGGGCAGTCGGGCTGTCTACAACGCTGAGCGGGAGCTGGACTTCCCGGTTGGGACGATCCTGGCAAAGACCTTCCACTACGAGAAGGCGGACGGGTTCGGGCCCGCCTCGCTGCGGGTCCTGCGTGCCGACCGTGAGTCGGACCTCGGTGCCGACAAGCGCCTGGACCTCGGTGATTACGTGCTGATCGAGACGCGCCTGCTCGTTCACTACGCGTCGGGCTGGAAGGGGCTGGCTTACGTCTGGAATTCGGCGCAGGACGAAGCCTACCTGGCGCCGGCAGGGGACGATCGTGCGATCACGCTGGTGGCTGCGGACGGCACGCAGCCGATCCACTACATCGTGCCGGATGCGAACCAGTGCGCCGGCTGTCACACGCCGGATCACGGCGCGAAGGCGCTGCGGCCGCTGGGCCCGAAGGCCTGGCAGCTCAATCGTCCCTACGTCTGGTGGAGTGACGACGGCGGGCAGCTCGAACACTGGCGCTCGAGCGGTATGCTCGAGGCATTCGACGGCGAGCCGCCGTCCGGTCCTCGCTGGGCCAATCGTGCAGCGGAGTCGCCGGAGCGGCGCGCGCGGGCCTATCTCGATGCCAACTGCGCGCACTGCCACAATCCGCGCGGCGCGGCCGACACATCGGGGCTGGATCTGTCGCTGGCGGCGCCCGCCGGCCGCCATCTGGGAATCTGCAAGCCGCCCGTCGCCGTCGGCCGGGGCAGCGGGGGCCGCAGCTACGACATCGATCCGGGACGGCCGGACGAGTCCATTATCGTGTACCGGATGGAGCACTCGGCTCCGGACATCGCGATGCCGGAGCTGGGGCGCAGCGCGGTGCACGCGGAGGGCGTCGCGGCAGTCCGGGATTGGATCGCGGGAATGAACGGCTCGTGCTAGTTGCGGTCTCACAAGGCATGAAACGAATATCGATACTCATATTGTTGATCTGCGTCGCGACGCCCGCGGCGGCCAGCGAACTCGTCCAGGAATTCTCCGGGACCGGCAACAAGACCACGGACAGCTTCGAGGTCGAGGCGCCGTGGCTGCTGGACTGGCGCGTGAACGGCGACTACGAGCAGATGATCGCTCTCGACGTGGTGCTCATCGATGCGGATACCGGGCAACTCGTCGGCCGCGTGGCTTACACGAAGCGTCCGGGTGACGGACTGAGGCTTTTCAGGCAGAGCGGCCGCTACAAGCTGCGCATCAGCTCGACGCTGGCACGCTGGGATATCCTGATCGAGAAGCTGACCGACGAAGAGGCGAAGAAATACACGCCCAACGAATCGAAAAAGCCCCCAACTGCGTTCGGAAGTTGAGCCGCTTCGGTCCCGATGCAATCCCTCAGAAATAATCGGGCGCGTTACCGGGCTTCCACTTGATATTGCAGCCGATGCTCGGTTTCTGCGTCTCGCTCACGGGTTCGTGCGCCAGCACGGCGTCCAGCGCCTTGCGCACATCATGGCCGTCGATCGGTGCGTCGTTCGACGGCCGGCTGTCGTCGAGTTGCCCGCGATAGACCAGGGCCTTGTCCGCGTCGAAAACGTAGAAGTCGGGGGTGCAGGCGGCGCGGTAGGCTTTCGCCACCGACTGGTCCGAGTCGAATAGATACGGGAACGTGTAACCCTGCGCCTCGGCTTCCTTCTTCATCTGATCGGGTGCGTCGGCCGGGTAGACGTCGGTGTCGTTGCTGCTGATCGCGTATATCGCGACGCCTCGCTGCGCATAGTCCCTGCCGAGGCGCGCCAGTTCCTTGCGCACGTGTTTGACGAACGGGCAGTGATTGCAAATGAACATCACGAGGTAGGCGTTCGCACTGTCGGCGAGGGAATGCAACCGTCCGTCGGGATCGGGCAGCGAGAACTCGGGCGCGGGCGTCCCGACGGGTAACATCTGCGATTCTACGGCAGTCATGGCAGGCCTCCCTGGCTAGGTAAAGGGGGCCACCAATGGTAACGATCAGGCGACGTCTTCGTCGAGGGGTTCGGTCTCTTCGAGCATCTCGAGCAGGTTGATCGCGACTCCGACGAAGTCGGTGTCCGTGATGATCCCGCGCAGCACACCGTCGGTGACAATCGGCAGGCAGCCGATCTTGTGCTTCTCGATGAACAGCGCGGCCTGGCGCAGGCTCGCATGCTCGTCGATCGTCGCGATGTCGGTCACCATGATGTCCCTGACCCGTACGCCCTCGGCATGCAGACGGCTGTCGGCGTCGCGCAGGATGGAATCGGTCGCTGCCAGGACGTTGGTCAGCGTGACGAGACCGACCAGCTCGCCGTCCTCGTTGACGACGGGTAGATGATGGATTCGATTCACGTGCATGAGCCGCCGCGCATCCTCGAGGCTGGCCGCCGGCGGCACGGTGACGAGATCCGTGCTCATGATGGCGTCGATGCTGAACATGACATGCTCCTCCCTCTCGATTACCAGTCTAGCCGAGGGGGAGGAGGGCACCATTGCGAAAAACACCTATCCCGGCCGGCATGGCGGCGAAACGGTCACTGTGAAATACTGAGCGGCCATCTCACATGAATTTTTCGCAGGCCATGCTGCTTCGACTCCTCCTATTGCTTCCGTTCCTCGCGATACAGGCCGCCGCCGATCCGGCCGCACCGGATGCAGCGGCGATCGTCCGGGCCGCCGTGGACCACTGGCGGGGGCAGTCCTCGGACAGCGTCATGACCATGGTGATCCACCGCCCCGACTGGGAACGCTCGATGACCATGCACATCCGCACCAAGGGCAGCAAGCGATCGCTCGTGCGCGTCCTGGAGCCGGCCAAGGACCGCGGCAACGGAACGCTCACGGACGACGACAACATGTGGACCTACTCGCCGAAGGTGAACCGGGTCATCAAGATCCCGTCATCGATGATGGGTCAGAGCTGGATGGGTTCGGATTTCTCCAACAAGGATATCGCCAGGATGGACGACATCGTCGATCAGTACGATCATACGATCCTCGGCGTCGAAGAGACCGACGGCCACAAGGTCTACGAGATACAGTCGGTCCCGCACGAGACGGCCGCGGTCGTGTGGGGCAAGGAGGTCCTGAAGATCCGCGACGACTACGTCGTGCTGAAACACGATTTCTACGACCAGGACGGCAAGCTCGTTAAGACGCTCGAGTCCTTCGAGATCAGCGAGATGGGCGGACGTACCGTACCGAAGCGCCAGCGCATGACCCGCGTCGACGAAACCGATCGATGGACCGAGATCCGCGTCTCCTCGGTCGACTACGACGTCGATCTCGACGATAGCCTGTTCACGTTGTCCAGTCTGCGCAATCCACGGGACTAGGATGGGCCTCGTACTGCGCCTCGCCTGGCGGAACCTGTGGCGCCACCCGCGGCGCACCTGGCTCACCGCGGGCGCGATGATGTTCTCGAACACCTTGCTCGTGTTCATGATCTCCCTGCAATTCGGCATGTACGGGCTGATGATCGACAGCACGCTGAAGTCCTTCGTCGGCCACATGCAAATCCAGGCGCCCGGCTATCTGGACGACAAGAAGATGCGCCAGACGGTCGCGGACATCGCACCGCTCGCGCAGGCGTTGCGCGGCGAGCTGGGCTCGGGCGTTGTCCGTCGCGGCGCGGGCGACGTCGTTCGCGCTGGCGTCGAGCGAGGAGCGCAGTTATGGCATCGCGATCTTCGGCGTCCAGCCGCATTACGAGGGTGAAGTGTCGACGATCCCGGGTCTGACCGGCAAGGGACGCTTCCTCGGCTCCGACGATGCCGCGGAGATCGTCGTCGGCGCGGCGCTCGCCCGCAACCTCCACGCGGGCCTGGGCGACGACGTGACGCTGCTCGGCAGCGGCCTGGACGGTTCGATTGCCGCGACTGTGGTGACGATCGTCGGTATCTTCGAAAGCGGATTGAGCGAGTACGATCGCAGCATCGCCGAGATACCGCTCGGCCTGTTCCAGAGCGTTTTCGACATGCGCGGCGCGGGCCACGAGATCGTCATCGACGCGCCGACGCTCGACGACGCGCCGGCGGTGCAACGGCGGGTTGAAAAACTGCTGCCGTCCGGTCAGTCGCTGGTGGTGCACGACTGGGACGCGCTGGTACCCGGCCTGAAACAGGCGATCCAGGCCGACATGAGCAGCTCGTTCTTCATGTACGGCGTGCTCGTGATCCTGGTCGCGTTCAGCGTGCTCAACACGCAGCTCATGTCGGTACTGGAGCGCACCCACGAGTTCGGGATCGTCATGGCGCTCGGGCTGACGCCGGGCCGCCTCAGCCGGCTCGTGCTGCTCGAGTCGGCGCTCATGGGACTGATCGGCTTCGTACTCGGCGCATTGCTCGGAGGATTGCTGACCTGGTGGGTCGGTGTGCACGGTTTCTCCTACCCCGGGATGGACGAGCTGGCAGACAGGTTCAACCTGCCTGCGCGGATCTATCCCCACGTGACGGCGCCGAGCCTGCTGATCGGCCCGGCGATCGTATTCGTATTCACGCTGCTGGCGGCGTTGTACCCGGCATTGCGGCTGAACCGGCTGCGGCCGGTGGAAGCGATGAGGGCTGTCTGATGAACGCGGTGGCGATACTGATCCGCCTGGCGTGGCGCAATCTCTGGCGCAACCACCGCCGCACGCTGATCATGCTCGTCGCGATCACGGTCGGCGTGTGGGCGATGATCTTCATGACGGCGTTGATGCGGGGCATGGTCAGCCAGATGGTCAGGGACGGCATCGACGTCCTGCCCGGACACGTGCAGATCCACCAGGCCAATTTCCGTGACGATCCGAGCGTCGCCAACATGATCCCGATGACGGAACGGAAATCGCGAAGCGTTTCGACGGCGCCGGGTTCGTGGCCTGGGCGAGCCGCGTGCGGGTGCCGGCCGTCGATCACGAGCGAGCGCGAATCGCGAGGCGTGACCCTGCTCGGCGTCGATCCAGAGCAGGAGCGCGGACTGACCTTCGTCAAGTACGACAAGGTCGAGGGTCGTTTCCTCGACTCGCCGGACGACTCCGGAATCGTCATCGGCAGGAAGCTGGCGAAGACGCTGGACACCGGTCTCGGCAAGCGCATTGTCCTGATGAGCCAGGATCCGGACAATGACATTGCGGACCGCGGCTTCCGCGTCGTCGGCCTGTTCGAATCCAGCGTCAAGGCGAACGAGGAAAATTTCGTCTTCGCCGGCAAGACGACGATCCAGAAGATGCTCAATATCGGCGATCACGTGACCGAGATCTTCGTGCTCGGCGACGACTACCGGAACGTGGAGCCGACTTTCCGGAAGGCAGAGGCAGCTGGTCGGCGACGACCTCGAGGTGACGCGCTGGTCGGATCTCGACGCATACCTGGCCTCGATGCTCAAGGTCATGGACGGCTTCGTCGTCGTCTGGATCGTCGTCGTATTCCTCGCGCTGTCGTTCGGGCTCGTCAATACCCTGGTCATGGCGGTCTTCGAGCGCGTGCGCGAGATCGGCCTGATGCTCGCGCTCGGCATCAGGCCGCTGCTGATCCTCGGTCAGGTCGTCGTCGAGTCCACTTTGTTGCTGGCCATGGGGCTCGCGCTCGGCAGCGTGCTCGCCTGGGCCACCGTGCAACCCATGAAGGACGGCGTCGACGTGTCCATCGTCGGCCAGGGCATGGAGATGTGGGGCATGTCGAGCGTGCTGTATCCGGAACTGCTGACGTCCGACGTCGTGTTGGCCAATGTCGTCGTGCTCGTGCTCGGCTTCCTCGCGAGCCTGTCGCCGGCCTGGCGCGCCGCCCACTACGAACCCGTTGAAGCGCTCACGAAGGTCTGATCATGACTGCTGTACGCTGTATCGATCTATGCAAAACCTATCGTCAGGGCGAGGTCGACGATCAAGGCCCTCGACCACGTCGACCTCGAGATCGAAGAGGGCGGCTTCGTCTGTCTTTCCGCGCCATCCGGCGGCGGCAAGACGACGCTGCTGAACGCGATCGGCGGGCTCGACAAGCCCGACAGCGGCGAGGTCTGGGTCGCCGGCCGGCGTATCGACAATCTCTCGAGAGGCGAACTGGCGAAGCTGCGTCTGAACGAGATCGGTTTCGTGTTCCAGGCCTATAACCTGATCCCGGTGCTGACCGCTCGCGAGAACGTCGAGTTCGTCATGCAGGTGCAGGGCGTCGCCGCCGCGGAGCGCGCTGAGAAGGCGCTCGCGATCCTCGAGGAAGTCGGCCTCGAGGGCCTCGAGGACCGCCGTCCGGCCGATATGTCCGGCGGCCAGCAGCAACGCGTCGCGGTCGCCCGCGCCATCGTGTCGCAGCCTGCGCTGGTGCTCGCCGACGAACCCACTGCCAACCTCGACTCCGTGACGGCGGACGGGCTGATGGAGCTGTTCCGCGACCTGAGCGAGCGTCACGGCACGACTTTCGTGATCGCGACGCACGACAAGCGCGTCATGAGTTATGCCAGGCGTCTCGTACGAATGCTCGACGGTCGTATCGTCGACGACGTCCGCCAGGATGCGGCCTGAGGCAGCGCTGCTGTTGGTCCTGGCCGGCGGCGTGGCGCTCGCCGACGGCGGCCCGCTCGAAATGGTCGATCTGGGCGGACACACGAAGTTCCGGCTGACCGATCAGAGTTTTCCCGACGACAGCCTGCTGCGGGAACCGTACGGGGCAAATGCGCTGGATCTCGGCGGCGAGTTCAGACTGAGTGCGTCGGCGAAGCACGGGCCGTGGTCGTTCGCCGCCGATTACCAGCTGTTCGCACTCCACGGCGACAGCGTCGGCGCGGCGGCAGACGTACCGGCCTTGTCTCTGTTCCCCGGATACGCGCCGTATCCTGATGACGATCGCCGCCTGTTCGACCTCACGCACGTGATCCATGAGGCCGGCGACACCGCCGTCGTGCAGCGGTTAGATCGGCTGTGGGCGGCCTACACGACCGACCGCCTGGTGATCCGTGCCGGCCGCCAGGCGTTGTCCTGGGGTAACGGCCTGTTCTACGCGCCCATGGATTTGGTGAACCCGTTCGACCCGGCCACGATCGACACGGAATTCAAGACCGGCGACGACATGCTGTACCTGCAGTATCTGCGCGGCAGCGGCGACGATGTACAGGCCGCGATCGTGTTCCGTCGCGATCCGGTGAGCGGCGACACCCGGGCCGACGAGCGGACGGCCGCCGTGAAGTACCACGGTTTCGCCGGCGACAGGGAATTCGATCTGCTCGTCGCCGACAGCTACGGCAATACGGTCGTCGGTCTCGGTGGAGTCACGAGCGCCGGCGGTGCGGTTCTGCGCGGCGACCTGGTGTTGACGGCTGTCGGCGGCGATACCTACGTCGAAGCCGTCGCGAACGCCAGCTATTCGTGGACCTGGGGCGGGCGCAACGTCAGCGGCAGTGTCGAATACTACTTTAACGGCTTCGGGCAACACGGCGGAGACTACGGCCTGCCGAGCGTGGCGGCGAACACCGAACTTTCGCAGCGCCTGGTGCGCGGCGAATCTTACACGCTGGGAAGGCACTATCTGGCGGGCAGCCTGCTCGTGGAGGTGACGCCGCTGTTCACGGTAACGCCGACGCTGCTGTTCAGCGTCTCCGAGCCGAGCGCGTTGTTCCAGCTCGTTACCCAGTTGAGCCTGGCGGACAACAAGACGCTGCTGGGCAGCCTGAACCTGCCGCTGGGCCCGAACGGCAGCGAGTTCGGCGGCATCGAGAGCGGCGTACCGGGTAGCTACCTGTCGTCCGGCCCCGGCATCTTCGCGCAGTTCGCCTGGTATTTCTGACGCCGCGATACCCGTTTACGACTGCGAAAAGTCCTGGATGTTGTGGAGCAGGTTCGCGAACGAGTGCTCGCGTTCCGAACCGAACACCGGGTCGGCCTGGTCGAGATGCGAGATGTCGACGAACATGTCGGTCTCGGCCTTGACCAGCGCGTCGGCTTTCGGGAACAGGTCCCTCTCTTCCCAGTCCATGTGCCGCCGCAGGAAGTCCACGTAATCGCCCGAGTTGGCGGCGATCCGGTCGCGGGTGATCGGTGCCTCCGAAGCGATCGCCTCGATGTCGTCGCGGAGTCTTTCGCTGAGTTCGGCCAGCCGGCGGTGCTCCGGCTCGACGTGCCCGAGTCCCGCGGCCAGGTCCGGGTCCGCATCGCGCATGGCCCGATACAGAACGTCCTCTTTCGGATGATGGACGGCATCGGAGTAGACCGTCATGTAACGCATGATGTCATGCATCAGCTCGAAGTCCGGTGTTTTGCCGTCGCGGATCCTTTTGACCTCGCGTTCCAGCAGCCCGAGCATGACCGACATGTTGCGGTGGTCCTGGCGCAGGTCCTCGAGTATGTCTGCGAGCTGGATGGTCATGGCAAGCCCCTGTAAATCCATGCTTTCGGGCATGGTGCCCGGCAGGCTCCGGAGCCGTAATCCGGGTTTTCACCTACGCGACCCCGGCGCGTCCGGCCGGACCCTGTAATCAGACCGTCATAATCCAGTAATACAAGCGTAAATCATCTGTAAAGAGCCTGTGGTCTCTTAGGCCTCTCGAACACCGCCGAGAAGGTGACATGACCTTGGCTTCCATCCTGATCGTCGATGCGGACGCCTCCACGCGCGAGCAGATCGCCCGCGAACTCCGTGAACTCGGCCATGACGTCAAGGAATCGGAGAATGCCGGCTCGGCGCTGCAGGCGGCGCGCAAGGCTTGCCCGGATCTGATGGTCTGCGAATTTACGCTGCCGGACCTGGCGGGAATCGAATTGCTCAACGACGTGCGGCGCAGCGACGACCTGAAACGGATGCGCGTATTGATGACGTCCGAACAGAATGGATCGGACGATGTCGTGGCAGCATTGAAGTCGGGCGCCGACGATTTCGTCCACAAGCCGATCCATATGCCCGAACTGGTGGCGCGCGTCGGCGCATGCCTGCAGCGACCCGCGAACCTGTCGGATTCCGAGAGCGTCAGCGCCGGCGGTATCTCGATCGACAACGTCGGTCATCGTGTGATGGTCGAGGGCCGTTACGTGTACCTGGCGCCGCGCGAATATCGCTTATTGCTGTTCATGCTGAGCCACCCGGACCGGGTCTTCAGCCGCAAGCAACTCCTCGTACACGTCTGGGACCGCGATGCCGCGGTCGGCCCGAGGACCGTGGACGTTCATATACGGAGGTTGCGCAGCGTGCTCGAGCCGTACGGGTACGAACGCTATCTGCAGACCGTGCGCGGCACCGGCTACCGCTTCTCGCTGGACAGCTGAGTCCGCACCTTAACCAGCTCTTAACAAATGTGTCACATCGCATCCACATGCTGCCCTTAGATTGCACGAGATCAATGCCGTCCGAACATGGCGGCGCAATGCACACAAATCTGGAGAGGATTAATGAACCGTAACAAGCTGTTCACCGTCGTCTGTCTTGCCGCGGCCATGGCCGCATGCACCAGCGGTGACATCAATATCGACCCGTCCACCGTGTCGGGCGACACGATCACGAACAACAGCGGCGGCGGTGGCGGGACCGACCCGAACGCGATGTGCGCGTCCTATGTTCGAAGCGGTCAGACCATCCAGGGCACTGCGGACGGTAACGGCAACTGCACGTATGGCGCCGCGTTCGTCGGCCCCAAGAACAACCTCGAAGAGGACCTGTTCATCCCGGCGCTGCCGAATGGCGGCGCACACATCTTCACCACCAGCCTGTTCGTCGGTAATACCTACCGCACGCAGGCCGAGCTGGCTGCCGCCGGTATCAGCAAGGGCGGTGACGGCCCGACGCTCGTAATCGAGGCCGGCGCCACGCTGGCATTCGAGAGCAAGGAAGATTTCCTGGTCATCAACCGCGGTTCGCAGATCCTCGCGGACGGTACGGCGGACGCACCGATTACGTTTACTTCCGTGTCCGACATTAACGGCACGGTGACGCCCGAGGCGGTGGAAGAGTGGGGCGGCATCGTGATCGACGGCTTCGCCGTGACCAACAAGTGCGCCTACACCGGTACTCGAGGCCAGGCCGGTTTCGGCCTCGTCGGCGAGTGTTCGCTCGACTCCGAGGGTTCCGAAGGCGACGACTCGAACCAGTACGGCGGCGCCAACGACGACGACGACTCCGGCATCCTCCGCTACGTGGTCGTCAAGCACACGGGTGCGGAAGTCGGCAACGGCGACGAGCTCAACGGCATCTCCTTCGCGGCGGTCGGCCGGGGCACCGTAGTCGATCACCTCGAGATGTACTCGATGTTCGACGACGGCTTCGAGATGTTCGGCGGTTCGGTGGACGTCAATCATTACCTCGGCATGTACATCCGCGACGACTCGATCGACATCGACGAGGGCTACAACGGCCATATCACTAATGCACTCGTTATCCAGCAGCAGCAGGACGGAGACCACTGCATCGAGGCGGACGGCCTGGGTGACTGGAGCAACCTCGATCAGGCCACGATCGACGATTTCATCGCTCGCGGCCTCAACAGCCGCCCGGTGATCGATCACCTGACCTGCATCCTCTCCGCGACCAACGCCGGCACGCGCGAGGACCTGCTCAGCCAGGGCTGGCGGCTGCGTGAAGGCATCTGGCCGACGATCAGCAACACGCTCGTGATCTCGACCTTCCAGGCTCCGGGTGACCCGGCAGCGCTCAACGAATGCCTGCGCATGGAGAGCGCCGAGGTCCAGAATGCGGCACTGAACGGCGACATGCACCTGAACTCGGTGATCTTCGCCTGCCAGGATCCGTCGTCCGGCGTCGGCTTCGGCAGCTTCGCGGACGAGCAGGCCTGGGCCGAGAGCACCGGCACCGTGCAGTTCGCCACCGTGGCCGCCGATGCGGCGATGAATCCGACGGCGAACGCGGACACCGATCTGCAGTTGCTCGGCGGCACGCTCCCGGTGTACTCACTGCCCTGGAGCACCTCGCTCGTGGACGGCGCGGCACCGATCGCGGGCACGCAGCCGGGCGACGGCAGCGACTACCTCGGCGCCATGCCGGTGTCGGCCGAAGGCACGAGCGACGACTGGACGGTCGGCTGGACCTACGGCCTGCATCCGGACAATCGCGCCGAGCCGCTCTGGTTCGAATGACCATGAATTCGGGTATTCGCATACGAAAAACGGGCCTGGCCGCCGCGATTGCGATCGCGACGGCGGGGTGGCTGGCGGCCGCTCACGCGCAGTCGACCGAGGACACGATCCCGACGCCGGATCCGGGCCCGCAGGCAAAGGCCGGTGACGGTCAGATCGAGGAAATCGTGACGACCGGCCGCTTCCTGAGCTCGTCGGAGCAGCTCGTCAACGAACGATTGAACGATGCGTTCGCGACCGACCTGCTCGGCGAGGACACGATAAGCCGGCTCGGCGATTCGACCGTTGCGGCCGCGCTGCGGCGCGTGCCCGGCCTGACGCTGGTGCAGGACAAGTTCGTCTATATCCGCGGCCTGGGCGAGCGCTACTCGCAGACGACGCTGAACGGTGCGTTCATCCCGTCGCCCGACCTGACGCGCAACGTCATCCCGCTGAACGTGTTCCCGACCTCGGTCGTCGAGTCGTTGCGGGTGCAGAAGTCCTGGTCTCCGGATCTGTCGGCCAATTTCGGCGGCGGGTCCGTGGACATCCGCACCAAGGGCATCCCCGACGAGTTCACACTCAAGGTCGAGGCTGGCCTCGGCTACAGCGACGAGAATCCCGGCAAGGTCCAGAGCTACCCCGGCGGCGGCACCGACAACTGGGGCAGCGACGACGGCACCCGCGCCCTGTCTTCGACCATCACGGACGCCATGGCCGCCTACCGCGGCAACCCTAACGTCAATGCGATATTCGGACAGATGCACGCGCAGGATCCGAGCTTTACGTTCTTCGATGCGCAGACGGCAAACCGCGAGCTCGCTTTGGTGCTCAACCGCGATGCGAAGGTCGAGCAGACCAGCCCCGATCCGGACTACACCCTGCGCGCCAGCGTGGGCAGCAGGATTCCGTTCGGCAGCAACTGGGAGTTCGGCTACAGCCTCGGCGGATCCTACGAGGCCGACTGGCGCTGGCGCCGCGCCTACACGGCCAGTTTCGCCGAGCCCGAGGAACAGAACGGCGTGCGCGAGGAGACGCGCCACAGCGTCGACCTGGCGGGCACGATGAACTTCGGACTCGCGTGGGGCGACGAGAACCGTATCGACACGACGACGCTGTTCCTGCGCAACACCGACGACCAGACCGAGGTCTACGACTTCTTCAACGAGAACAGCAGGAAGTCGAATGGATCGGGCAACCGGGATTACCGCTTCGAATTCACGGAGCGGAACATGGTGACGAACCAGATCAAGGGTACGCATATCCTCGGTGGCGAGACGCGTGACGCACTGGGCAGCCTGGCAAAACTCATCGCCTGGCTGCCCGAGGAAACCTCGATCGAATGGTTCTATTCCCAGTCGACGGCGCGCACCGACATCCCGAACGCGACGCTCGTCAACTCGGTGACCCAGACCGATCCGGGCACCGGCGAGGTTCTCGGCGAATCCGTATATCTCTCCACGACGGCATCGTCGCATCGTTTCACCGACCTCAACGACGACGTCCGCAACTACGGTATCAAGGGCACGATACCGATGGATCTCGGTGACAACTACGTCGAGCTCTCCGGCGGCTACGATCACCGCCAGAAAGCACGCACGTACAAGGAGTCGGAATTCAGTCTCGGCTTCAGTGCGGGTACCGACCCGTCCATCCTGGCGGGTTCGCTGGATCAGGTGTTCTCCGACGACGTGATCATGGCGCGCGTCCCCGATAATCCGCTTACGGCCGTCGACGAGTCGCAGAATTACCTCTACAACGTCCAGTTCAACAACCGCGGCGCGGCGGCCCGCAGCTACCTCGCGGCCACCATGACCGATGCGGCCTGGGGCATGGTCGACTGGACCTGGAAGAGCAAGTGGCGCGTCGCGGCTGGCGCTCGCTGGGAGAACTACCGCCAGGCGACCGTGCCGTGGAACCCGTACGGTTACACGCCCGACGATCCCCAGGTAGCCCTGCCGACCGATCCGGCGGTACTCGACGCACGCAACGACGAGTTCGGGTTCTCGAGCGACAAGATCTATCCATCGGCTGCCGTCACGTACATGGGCGACTGGTGGGCGGATACGTTCCAGTTGCGCCTCGGCTACAGTCAGACCGCGGTGCGGCCGGACCTCCGGGAGATTACGGCATCCAGCTACCAGGACCCGATCACGGGCGACCTGACCTACGGCAACCCGGGTGTCATTCCCTCCGATGTCGACAACGTCGACCTGCGCGCCGAGTGGTTCTTCGCCACCGGCGACAATCTGAGCGTCACCCTGTATACGAAGGACATCGCGAACCCGATCGAATTCGTCGAACTCGGGGCATCCGATACGACGATCGCGCGCGAGATCAAGAACATGGATTCGGCGAAGGTCAGGGGCGTCGAGTTCGAGGGTCTCAAGGAACTGGGCTTCCTCGGCGGCTTCTTCGACACGCTGTTCCTGCAGGGCAACCTGACCCTGCAGAACACCACCCTGGAGCCGGGATCGCAGCTGGAATCCGAGTTGTACTGCGTCGATAACGACACCGGGAAGAGCCGTTGCAAGCTGTCCGGTGCCTCGGAGTATGTCGTCAACGTCATGCTCGGCTTCGATTCACCGAATTCGAAGCACACGGCTTCGCTGATCTACAACGTGTTCGGCGAACGCCTGTTCGCCTTCGGCCGCTTCGGGCCGGACGCGTTCGAGCAGCCGTTCAAGTCGCTCGACGCCACGTACTTCTGGTACCCGACCGACCACGTCACGCTCAAGGCCAAGGTGCAGAACATCCTCGGCTCCACGTCGCAGATCCAGCGGTCCGAGCCGGGCCGGGACGTGATCGTGTTCGAGGAGGATCCGGGAAGGATCTTCCAGCTGTCGCTACTGTGGCAGTTCTAGCCCCCTGATCTGCCGGGAAACCTGTCCCCTTGCAGGAAGCGACACGCGGCCCCTCCGGGGGCCGTGTTCTCTTGCGGGGTGTGCAATGGAGATTCGTGAGGCGAGTGTCCGGCCTCCGCTATAATCGTGGCATGCCGATTCGAAAGATCATCCTGGTCCTGCTGGCCGGCTGGCTCGCCGGCTGTGCCGTCAACCCGGTCACCGGTGAACGCGACCTCATCCTCGTCAGCAACGAACAGGAACTCGCGATGGGTGCGCAGAACTACGTACCCATGCAGCAGAGCGAGGGCGGGCAATACGACGTGGACCCTGGGCTGACCGCGTACGTACAGTCCGTCGGCCGGCGCCTGGCCGACGCGAGCGGCGTGAAACTGCCGTACGAATTCACCATCCTCAACAACTCGGTACCGAACGCCTGGGCGCTGCCGGGCGGCAAGATCGCCGTCAACCGGGGGCTGCTTACCGCCCTCGACAACGAGGCGGAGCTGGCCGCCGTGCTCGGCCACGAGATCACCCATGCCGCCGCGCGGCACACGGCGCAGCAGCAGTCGCGCGGCATGCTGCTGGAGGGCCTGGTCGCGGCCACCGGGGTCGTCGCGAACGACAGCAGCTACGCGGACCTGCTCGTCGGCAGCGCCGGCACGGCGGCCCAGTTGCTGACGATGAAGTACGGGCGCGGCGCCGAGCTCGAGGCCGACAAGTACGGCATGCGCTTCATGTCGAAGGCCGGCTACGATCCGCAGGGCGCCGTCACGCTGCAGGAGACCTTCGTGCGTTTGAGCGAGGGCGACAACCAGGACTGGCTGAGCGGGCTGTTCGCGACGCACCCGCCCTCGCAGGAGCGCGTCGAGGCGAACCGCAAGACGGCGAAGACGCTGCCGGCCGGCGGCATCCTCGGCGCGGACCGGTACGCGGCCGCGATGAAGACCACGATGGCCGCCAAGCCCGCGTACGACGCCTACGACGCCGGCCGCAAGGCGCTCGCCGACAAGCACACCGACGAAGCGCTCGCGGATGCCGACAAGGCGATCCGACTCTTCCCCAGGGAAGCCAACTTCTACGCGCTGCGCGGCGACGCGCGTTTTATCGACAAGCACTACGACACGGCGGTCAAGGACTACAACGACGCGATCTCGCATCGCCCGGACTTCTTCTACTACTACCAGCAGCGGGGTCTCGCGAAGTACAAGCTCGGCCAGACCGACGCGGCGGCATCGGACCTGAAGCACGGCATCGATCTGCTGCCGACGGCGCCGGCATACTTCACGCTGGGCCAGATCGAGGAGCAGCGCGGCAACCGGCCCGAGGCGATCGCCAACTACAAGATCGTCGCCAGGAGCGGCGGCGAATACGGAAAGGCGGCGGCCGCGGCGCTGGCGCGGCTCGAGTTGTCCGAACAGCCGGCGTCCTACATCGCGTCCGCCTGCGGCGACGACGGCAGCGGCCGCATCGCGGTGCAGGTGCGTAACGACGCCTCCGTGGCGGTGGCCGGCGTGCAGGCCACGTTCGAGTACGTCGATGCCGGTGGCGTGCGCCGGCGCAGCGCCCAGGCCTTCGACGCCGTCATCCAGCCGGGCAAGATCGCAACGGCCCGCACCGGCCTGGCGCTGAGCCCCGGCTCGTCCTGCGCCGTGCAGGTCACCGCGGCCCGCATCGCGGATTGACTTCGTCAGCGATCGCGGCTGAAGCCGCTCCTACCGATACAGTTCCGGGCTCGGTTGCCGCCCAGTAACCGTTGTTTGAAAAGGTGTCAGGTTTATTTGTTGCAACAAATATGCAACAAATAAACCTGACACCTTTTTTTGTGTCGCAACAAAAACACCTGACACGTTCTTACGGTTGCCGGTTCTGTTCGGCGAGCAGCCGTTCCATCTCGTCCATGATGGCGTTCATCTTCGCGACGACGGCCCGGTAGGGTTCCGGCTTGGCCAGGTCGACACCGGCGGCAGAGCAGCTCGTAGGGATAGTCGGAGCCGCCGGCACGCAGCAGGTCCTTGTAATTGTCGACGCCCTCGCGGGTCCTTCGTCGGCAATCTTGGCGTACAGGGCGGTGCCGGCGGTCAGCGACGTGGCGTACTGGAAGACATACATGTTGTAGTAGAAGTGCGGGACGAACATCCATTCGTTCGTGTACAGGTCGTCGATCTGTACGACGCCTTGATCCTGACCGTGATAGCGGCGCAGTATATCGCCGTACATCTTCGAAATGCGCTCCCCGGTGAGCGCTTCGCCGCGCTCCGCGGCTTCGTACAGGGCGAGTTCGAATTCGGCGAACATCGTCTGCCGGAAAAAGGTCCCGCGCATGTTTTCGAGGCCTGGCCCAGGTAGAACAGTTTCTCGTCGGTGGTCCCGGCATGTTTCGCCATGTAGTCCTGGAGGATCAGCTCCAGCGATGTGGATGGGATTTCCGCGATGAACGTGGCGTAGCCGGCGGTTTCGAATGGCTGGGACTGCTTCGCGTAAAGCGTGTGCATGGCATGGCCCCATTCGTGGGCGAAGGTGGACAGTGAATCGTAGTCGTCGTTGTGGTTGAGCAGCAGGTAGGGATGGACGTCGTAGACCGAACCCTGCCATGTAGGCTCCCGGCGCTTTGCCCTGCCGCGGGATAGACATGCATCCAGCGCTTGTCCATCGCCTGTTATCTGCCGGTGCGACCCAGTCATCGCCGAGGATGGACATGGCCGCGAGCGTGATCTTCTTGCTCTTCTCGATAGTCGAAAGTCTTGTCCAGTGACACCAGCGGCGGATAGATATCGTAGTAGTGCATCTGCTCAACGCCGAGCATCCGTCCGCGGAGCCTGAAGTAGCGGTACAACGTCGGCAATGCCTTGTTCACTTCCTCGACAAGTGTCCGGTACACCGCCGGCGGGAGGTTGTCGCTGAACAGTTCGCGTTCGAGCACACTGTCGTAGTTGCGCGCCCTCGCCGGCCCGACCTGGGTACGGATATGGGTGTTCAGCACCATCCCCACCTGGAGTTGCGGTACTCCAGCCACTTGCCCCAGAACTCGTCGAAATGCCAGCTTGCGGTCGGCGCGGTTCCGGCTGCTGCGGACGCGCGAGTAACCCTGGGTATCGAGTACGACCTTTTCGCCGTCGGACAGCGTGATGGTCGGCCACGGGATGTCCGACCGTGCGAGGAGTTCCCAGGTCTCCTGCGGTGCGCTGACGATCGGCGTGAGATAGGCGAGGGCTTGCTCGGCCTCGGCGCCGAGCGTGTGCGGCGCGTTGCGCAGCGAGTCGTCGAACTGATGCGCGAACGGGGCGAGGCGCTCGTCCTCTTGCAGATACGATTCGACGACCTCGCGGCCCACCGAGATCAGTTCGGGCTGCATCCAGGCCGTCGCCTCGTTGAACTGTGAGAACAGGATCCGTGCGAGCTGAAGGTGTTCCTGGGCGCCGTCGTCACGCTTGTCCTCATCGCTCGCGAGCTTGGCGTAGGCGTAGACGCGGCCGGCCTGGCGGAAGGTGTCCGACACCTCGCGATATGCCCGGTACAACGAGTCGGCGCTGTCACCCAGCGTACCGCGGCGCGCCTCGATCTTCGGAAACTCCGCCAGTACTTCCTCGCGGGCCCGGTTCCATTCCTCGTCGGAAGCGTAAAGGTCCGTCAGGTCCCAGGTGTATTTCGGGTCTGCGCTCGCCGCTCCGGTTTCGGCGAAGGCGGCAGAGGGCAGTGCGGCGAGTATCGCCGCGGCGCACAGCAGCGTCTGACGCATGAGATCTCCCCCGCTTATCCTTGCGTGCTTAGACCCCGCGCACTTTCATTGTTCCGCGATCCAGGCGTCGATCGCCTGCTCCAGCATCGGCAGGGTCACGCCGCCGTTCGCGAGCAGGCGATCGTGGAACTCGCGGATATCGAAGCGCTCACCCAGCGCCGTCTCGGCCTTCTTGCGCAGCCGGAAGATTTCCAGGCTGCCGAGCATGTAGGAAGTTGCCTGGCCCGGCACGGCCGCGTAGCGATCGATTTCCGCTGCCGCCGCGTCGGCATTCTGGGTCGTGTTCTCGAGCAGGTAGTCGATCGCATCCTGACGCTTCCAGCCGAGAACGTGGATGCCCGGATCGACGACGAGGCGCGCCGCGCGCAGTGCCTGGTCGGAGAGCATGCCGATGCGCGTCACCGGACCGGAGTACAGGCCCATCTCGTCCGCGAGGCGCTCCGAGTAGAGGGCCCAGCCCTCTGCCATGCCGGACACGTACATGAAGCGTTGTATCGGGTGAAGCGATTTGTTGGTGAGCGCGACCGAAACCTGCAGATGGTGGCCGGGATACCCCTCGTGGAAGATCAGCGACTCCATGCCGGCCTTGCTGATCGCGGTCGGGTTGTAGGTGCCGACCTGGATCGTCGCGGATCGGCTGCCGTCTGCCGCGCCCGCCGAATAGAATCCGCTCCCGGAATCCTTCTCGTAAGCGGGGGACGGGATGACGACGACTTTTGTGTCCGGGACGTTACCGAACCAGTCGTGCACGGCGATACGAGCGCGTTCCACGGCCGCGTTGACGAAGTCGAGCACCGCCTGTTCGCTCTGGAACGTGTACTGCGGGTCGCTGCGTAACGTGGTCATGAGGGCCTTCAGATCGTGCGTGCCGAAATCGGCTTCGGCGATCTCGAGCATCTGGCTCCGGATGCGGCCCATCTCGGACAGCCCCAGGCGGTGGATGTCCGCCGCATCCATCGTGATCGACGACCAGTAGCGGACCGAGGCGGCATAACAGGCGGCGCCGTCCGGATTTGCCGCGACGCCGATCGCGTCGCGGCCGCGGTACTCGTTCGCCAGAAAGTCGCGGTAGGCGATCATCGCGGGCCGCACCGCGTCTTCGTAAACCTTGCGATACGCCGCCACGAAATCTGCGTTATCGGTGTGCGTCGCCGGTACGAAGAGAGGCGACTCGCCGGCCGGCGTGTCGATCAGATCCGTGACCTGCGCGACGACCTTGTCGACGTTGCTCTGCGGCGCGAGATAACCCTGCTCCATTCCACGCCGCAGATTGTCGATCTCGACCTTGAGATAGCGCGCGGTGTCGGAGGCCCGGGCCAATGCCGCGCGGCGATCTTTCGCGGTAGCGACGGGCTGGATCGCGGCCGTGCTCGCGAACAGGAATTGCCAGCCTGTCCAGGTCGGACTCACGTTCCAGAGTTCGACACGGCAGACGCGGCGATCGACGAGCGCCGCCAGCCGCTCGTGCGCGAATTCGTAGGTTACGGCCTGCGGGGTGCCCGCAAGCGAGGCCGGGTCGATCGCGTCGAGCGCCGCGAGCCAGCCGTCCACCCGGGCGTCCCAGGCGGCCGCAGCGGCAGGACTGTGGTCTGCATAGCGACCCGCGGGCGTGTCCGGATAGCCGACTTCGTAGGCTTCCTCGGGGAATTCGTGGTAGTAGGCGTCGACGAACTCCGTGGCGATCGCGTCGACTTGTGTGGCCGGGTCCTCCGGCGGCGAGGAACAGGCACCGATGATCAGGGCTACGGCGAGCACGCGCGGGTGTATTCGCAACACGGCGGTATCCCGGAAGTTAGAATGGATGGAGCATCACAGCACACAAGCGGTCGAATTACACCCATGAAGACAACCATTGCAGTACTCGGGCTCGGCGTGCTGGGCGGCTTCGCCGCCGGCGCCATACTGTATGCGAATCGGAGTCCGGGCCCGTCGGAGGCCCCGCAGCGGGGATCGGCGGCGGCTCATTTCGACCCGACGAGCCCGCTCGAGGACCGCGTGCGCGCGCTCGAGACGGCGCTCGGCGAAGAGCGCGACGCCAGGCAGCTGCTGGAAGACGATCTGAAGTCGGTCTACGCGGAACTCGACCGCCTCGAAGCCGGCGAGTCGGGAGAGGAACGGCCGCCGCGCGACGACGATTCCGCGGCACCCTCGGTGTCCGGTCGGGCAGGGCGATTCGGGCCCTCGGCGTCGCCCGCGGACCGCGCGAAAGCGCTGGTCGACGGCGGATTCTCGCAGGAGCGCGCCGACTGGATCGTCAAACGCGAGTCCGAGCTGCAGATGCAGGCCATGCAGGCGGTCTTCGAGGCGCGCCGCAACGGCGAGCCGTTCGATCCTTCCGCACCCGGCATGAATCCGCAAGCCACCCTGCGTGCCGAGATCGGCGACGACGAGTACGGGAACTATCTCCAGGCGACGGGCCGCCCGACGTCGGTCGACGTCGGCACGGTGCTCGAATCCTCGCCCGCGCAGCGCGCGGGGCTGCAGGCGGGCGACAAGATCACGGGGTACGACGGCAAGCGCGTGTTCAACTACTGGGACCTGAATGAGGCGACGCTGCACGGCGGCACCGGTTCCAGCGTCGTGGTCGACATCGAGCGCGACGGTGTACCGATGCAGGTGGTGATGCCGCGCGGCCCGATCGGCATCTCGATGGGCCGTCGTTGGGGCCCGCGCCCGTAGGAACTTGCCTGTAGGAGCCCGCCCCGGCAAGTCAAACCGAAATACCTGCCTGGAGTCGCCGACTGGATTATGCGTTGACCCCCATGCAGAATGACCAGTCCGCAGCTTACGCCGGGTACGGGATTTGAACGTACTGCGCTATTCGATTCCGAACAGTTTCACCGCGCTGAGCCTATTGCTCGGTTTGAGTTCCATCGTCACGACCCAGGTCGGCGATCTCGAATTCGCGGCCTGGCTGATCGTCTGGTGCGGGCTCCTGGATACAACGGACGGCCTCGTGGCGCGGATGCTCAAGGCGACCTCGAGTTTCGGCGCGGAATTCGATTCGATGGCAGACCTCGTGTCTTTCGGTGTCGCGCCGGCGATGCTCGTCGTCAATGCGGGGCTGCAGATCGCCGGCGTCGAACTCGGCAGCGGCCAGTTCCTGGTGCTGGTAACTGCCTGCGGGGTGTTCGTGCTGTGCGGTGCGATGCGCCTGGCGCGCTTCAATCTCGCAACTTCGAAGCCGCGCTCGGACTGGTTCGTCGGCGTGCCGATCACGGCGGCCGGGGGCGGGCTCGTCTCCTCTGCGGTGCTCGTGCTCGAACATCACCCGGAAATCGCGGAGTCCCTGCCCTTACACCTGTACCTGCCCGTGTCGATGTTCGTGCTTGCAATCCTCATGGTCTCGCGGCTGCGCTTTCCCAAGGCCGTGATGCGAAAGAGCCTGCTCATCAATGTATTCCAGGTCGTGAACATCGCCCTCATACTGTATTGCGGCATCTTCCGCGTCTATCCCGAATATCTGTTCAGTATCGGCATGTTCCTGCTGATCGCCGGCATCATCGCCGGCCGCGTCGCCGCCGGCGAGCCGGAGGCATAGGGCGGCATGACTTGGGTAATCACGGTCCTCGTCATCTATCTCGGCCTGCTCGCCGCGCTGGCCGTGTGGAGCGCGCGCGAGACCGGGACCTTGAGCGGCTTTTTCATCGCCGGCAAGAAGCTGCCCTTCTGGGTCGTCGCGTTCAGCACCAATGCGACGGGCGAGAGCGGCTGGTTGCTGCTGGGGCTGACGGGCATGGCGTACAAGGTCGGCGTCGAGGCGTACTGGGTGCTCATCGGCGAGCTGGCCGGCATCGCGGGATCCTGGTGGATCGTCTCGCGGCGCCTGAAGCGGCTCAGCGACGAGACCGACTCGATCACGGTGCCGGACGTGCTCGCTGCACGATTCGATGACCGCTGGCACCTGATCCGCGGCATCTCCGTGTTCATTATCCTGACGATGGTGACCGTCTATATCACGGCGCAGCTGGTCGCCTCCGGCAAGGCGATGAGCGGATTCCTGGGCATGGATTACAGGACGGGCGTCATCGTCGGTTCCGTAATCGTCATCGGCTACACGTTCATCGGCGGCTACAAGGCCGTTTGCTACACGGACGTGTTGCAGGGCGTCATGATGCTGCTCGGCCTGATCGTCGTCCCGGTCGCGGCGATCCACGCCGCCGGCGGCGTCGGCGCCGTTGTCGACACGCTGGCTGCCGAGGACCCGGCCCTGCTCAACATGCTTACCTTGTCCGGGAACGGCGTCGCGGACTGGGTGCGTGCGATCAGTTTCGTCGCAATCGGCCTGCCGTTCCTGGGCGTTCCGCAACTGCTCGTGCGTTACATGTCCGCACGGGACGACGTGGAGATTCGCAAGGCGCGCATCATGTCCGTGCTGGTGCTGATCTTCTTCTCGGCCGGCGCCGTCACGGCAGGCATCGCGGGCAGGGCGCTCGTGCCGGAACTCGCAGATGCCGAGAAGATCTTCCCGACCCTGTCCACAGACCTGTTCCCGCCCGTGCTCGCCGGCATCATGCTGGTCGTCGTGCTGTCGGCGATTATGTCGACCGCCGATTCGCTGTTGTTGCTCGCCTCCTCGGCCGTGGTGCGCGACACGATCCAGAAAATCTTCGGCAGCCGCAAGAGCGATCACGCACTTGCAGGCTACGGCAAGATCGTCACGATACTGATCGGCGTCATCGCCGTCGCCTTCGCGATACCGGAAGCGAAATTCATCTTTTCGTTCGTGCTGTATGCATGGTCGGGCCTGGGCGCCGCGTTCGGCCCGGTCGTCCTGTGTCTCCTGTACAGTCGCAGGACGACGTATGCGGGCGTCGTCGCCGGCATGCTCGCCGGATTCATCGTCAGTATCGTCTGGGTCGCCGTGTTCAAGGATCGTGCCTACGGCCTCTACGAGGCCGTGCCGGGTTTCGCCGCCGGCATCGCCGTCACGTTGGTCGTCAGCGCGCTCACCGGAAAGACGCGAACGCAGGCGGAACATGGCTGACAAGCCCGACATCACGCGCCGGGATTTCCTCGGTGGCATGGCGCTCGGCCTCACGGCCGGCACTTCCCTCACGCCGCTCGAGATCCTGGCGGCTACGTTGCCGGATTATTACCCTCCGGCGCTGACCGGCATGCGCGGCAACCATCCGGGGTCGTTCGAGGTCGCGCATGCGCTGGCGTGGGCCGGCGCGAAATACAAGACACCTGCGCAACAAACCGACACGACCTACGATCTCGTCGTCGCGGGCGGGGGCATCTCGGGGCTCGCCGCCGCGCACCTGTTCCGCAAGCTGGCCGGCGCCAATGCACGGATCCTTGTCATCGACAACCACGACGATTTCGGCGGCCACGCCAAGCGCAACGAGTTCACGGTCGGAAGTAAACGGCTGCTCGCCTACGGCGGGAGCCAGTCGATCGACACGCCGAGCGAATACTCCCGCGACGCAAGGGAAGTGCTGGCCGAACTCGACATTGTCCCGGAACGCTTCTACCAGTACTTCGATCGCGGCTTCAAGGAACGTCACGGCCTCGCGAACGGCGTCTACTTCAGCCAGGGCGGCTACGGCCGTGACCTGACGCGGACCTATGCGCTCGGCGGTTGGTACGCCATGCCCGGCCGGGCCGAGACCGAGGCAGTGATTGCTTCGTACCCGCTGTCGGCGGAATCGAAGGCGTCGCTCTTGCGGCTCCTGGCCGGCGGCGAGGATTACCTCGACGGCGTGCCGGCCGAGCGCAGGAAGGACATGTTGCGCGGCATGAGTTACAGCGACTTCCTTCGCAGGCACGCCGGCGTCACCGAGGAGGTCGTGACGCTGCTGCGGGACCGCGTGAAGGGCTACTGGGGGGTCGGCTGGGACGCGTTGTCGGCGCTCGAGGCCTGCCGCCTCGAAGAGCCGGGCACCGCGGCCCTCGGCGTCGACGCCGGTCCGGAGACACCATCGGAGTCGGAGCCCTACATCTTCCATTTTCCGGACGGCAACGCGAGCATCGCCCGCGGGCTCGTCAGGGCGCTCGTGCCGGACGCGGTGCCCGGTGCGACGATGGACGACCTCGTGCGATCACGCGTGGACTACTCGAAGCTCGATCGGGAGTCGGCGCGCATCCGCATCCGCCTTAACTCGACGACGGTATCGGTCACTCACGGCCCCGACCGGTCCTTCGTCGATACCGTCTACGTCCGTAACGGGAAACCCGAACGGGTAAGGTCGCGACACGTCGTGCTGGCGTGCTACGGCCAGATGATCCCCTACATCGTGCCCGAACTGCCCGGCGCGCAGCGCGAAGCGATTCGCTACGCCGTCAAGACGCCGCTCGTCTACATCAATATCGCGGTCCGCAACTGGAAGGCCTTCGCCGATCTCGGTTATTACCAGTTCTACGTACCGAAGGCGGAGCTGATGCACAGCTTCGGTCTGGACTTCCCGGTCAGCATGGGCGGCTACGAATTCACGTCGGAACCCTCGCAGCCGGCAGTCCTGCACGGCGTCTACGTGCCGACGACACCGGATGCGGGCCTCACCAACAAGGAACAATTCCTGCGCGGGCAGCACCGGCTCTACGAGATGAGCTTCGACGATTTCGAGACGGCGATCCGCAGCCAGCTCGACGGCGCGCTCGGCGGCGCGGGCTTCGACGCGGAGCGGGATATCGCGGCCATCACGGTCAACCGCTGGCCGCACGGCTATGCGTATGAATACAACGATCTCTACGACCCACTCGATTACGACCGCGAGCACGGGCCGCATATCGCCGGCCGGGCGCGGATCGGCCGTATCTCGATCGCGAACTCCGACTCGAGCGCCTACGCCTATGCCGACGGCGCCATCGACGCCGCGTACCGGGCGGTGACCGAACAGCTCGGCGGATAGTGTCCTGTCCGGTCAGTCCGCGGAGTTTCAGCGCGCTGTAACCTTTTCGCGCGCTGGGCGCTATAAGCCGGTATCCGGAACGATACCGAGGGCACCCGATGGTCACATTGCGATATATGGTCGTTTTTCTTCTGATGGGGCTGGCTGCGCCGTCGCTTGCCGCCATCGGCACCGACAGCTTCCCGCCTGGCACGCTGTGGTATTTCCACGTCGACCTCGCCCGGATGCGCACGAGCGACGCGGGCAAGCCCCTGTACGGGTGGCTACAGCAAGAGGTGCTCTCGGAGCTCAAGGAGGAATCCGGTGTCGACCTCGACAAGGAAACCGACACGATCACGGCCTTCGCGGCGACGGATTCCGGGGTGGTCGTCGTCATCGACGGCAACATCAGCCAGCAGACGAAAGACAAGCTAATGGCGATCGGTGCGGCGACGGGCACGCTCGACCGGCTCGGCTCGGCGGATGCGACCTACTACTTCGTCAAGGGCGAGGCACACTTCGAGCACGAGAACACGGACGGTGACGGGCCCCACGTCAAGGTGGGCCTGGGGATAGACGATTTCTCCAAGGGCGGCTATTTCAGCTTCGCGCAGAAGAACAAGCTCATCGTCACGTCGACGGAAGCACAGATGAAGGCGCTGCTCGCGAACAAGGGCAGGCTCACCCGCGGCAGCGGCCCGAAGGGCGCCCTGATCGTCCTCGGTGCGGACCGCAGCCTGGTGCAGGCAGGCGTACAGGCCAACGAACTCGGCCAGCGCGTCGACTGGGATTCGAACATCCTGCGCAATACGCAGCAGGCCGCACTGCTCGTTGCCGACGTCGCCGGCAAGATCGCCGTCGAGGCGCAGCTCGTCACGACGGAGCACAACATGGCCGACTCGCTCGCGAGCATCGTCCGCGGGCTGATCAGCCTGCAGGTATTCAACGACGACCTCGATCCGGGGATCAGCTCGTTGCTGCAGGGCACGACAGTGGCTGTCGACGACAAGACGCTGACGCTCAGGGTCTCGGTCGATCCGAAGGTGCTGGTCGATACGATCGAATGACGTGAGCGGCGCGTGAACGGCGAGACGGCGTTGATCGAGGAGGCCCGGGGCGGATCGGCAGCTGCGTTCACGCAGCTCGTCGAAGCCTACCGCGGCCGATTGCTGCGCTTCCTGCTGACGCGCTCGGCCAGTTTCGCCGATGCCGAGGACGCACTCCAGGACACGCTCGTGAACGCCTACCGCTATCTGCCGAGTTACGATTCCAGGTGGCGGTTTTCGACCTGGCTGTACCGTATCGCGGTCAACAACGCGGCGAAGATCCGAGCCGTCGGCACGCAGGAACTGGGCGACCTTGCGGACGCCGAGAGCGACCCGCTCTCGGAGTGCATCGCGGCGTCGGATCGCGAGAACCTGTGGCTCACGGCGCGCCGGCTGTTGAGCGACGAAGTGTATTGCGCGATGTGGCTGCGTTATGTGGAAGACATGTCGGTGACTGACATTTCGGCGGTGCTCGACCGCTCCGTCTCATGGACCAAGGTCAACCTGATGAGGGGCCGACGCAGCCTCGAACTCGAATTGAACAACGACGACGACATGGGTGAAGTCTATGGATGAGCTCGCAAGGCAATTGCGCGAGGACGCAGACCGCATCGATTTCAGCGTTTCCGACGAACTCGACCGCCGCATCCGGGCATCGCTCGAAGGCGTCAGGCCCGAACGGCGGCCGGCTCCACGGCCGTGGCGGCCGGCGCTATTCTGGTGGGCGAGCAGCCTGACCGGCATGGCCCTGGCCGCCGCGATCGTCGTGGTCGTCAATCTGCCCGGCACCGAGCCGGCGCCCACGAAGCCCCTCGTCCTGCCGGACATCGAGTGGCGGGTGCAGACGGCGGAGCTGACGACCCCGCTGGAGCAGGAGATGGATCATCTCGAGTCCGATCTGAAGAAGACCCACGACGTTGTGAAGCAAGACATCGACCGCCTCTTCTAGTATCCTCGAATTCCAAGAAGAAGACCGGCCATGCTGCCGGCAATCCGCATCGCGTTAATCAACGAAGGGGTGGATGGGGTATGCCTTTAGCTGTCGTATTGATCCTGCTGGTCGTCGGCTCCATCCTCTTTCATCTTTTCAGTCCCTGGACCTTCACGCCGCTGGCGTCGAACTGGTCGATGGTCGATTTCACGGTCGATATCACCCTGTGGGTGACGGGGTTCGTATTTGTCTCGGTCAACCTGTTCATGGCGTACTCGGTGTTGCGCTACCGGCACAAGAAAGGCGCCAAGGCGAACTACGAGCCGGAGAACAAAAAGCTCGAGACCTGGCTCACGTTGCTGACGGCAGTCGGCGTCGCCGCGATGCTGACGCCCGGCCTGTTCGTCTGGCGGCAGTTCATCCAGGTACCGGACGACGCCATGGTCGTCGAAGCCGTCGGCCAGCAATGGCACTGGACCTATCGATATCCCGGCAAGGACGGCAGGTTCGGGCAAGTCGACGCGGAGCGCATCAGCGACGACAATCCGTTCGGCATCGACCCGGAGGACCCGCATGGCCAGGACGACGTGCTGGTCTACAACCCGGAGGCGCACGTGCCCCTGGGCCGGCCGGTGAAGTTCCTGCTGCGGTCCAAGGACGTATTGCACGACTTCGCCGTCGCACAATTCCGCGTCAAGATGGACCTGGTACCCGGCATGCAGACCTTCACCTGGCTGACGCCGACGAAGACCGGTCGATTCGAGGTGCTCTGCGAGGAGCTCTGCGGCATCGCCCATTTCGCCATGCGCGGCGCGGTCGTCGTCGAAGACCCCGAGGATTTCAATCAGTGGCTCGCGAAACAGCCGACCTACGCCGAGGAGGCCGTGGCCATACCCGGCGATCCCGCGCTCGGCGCCGCGAGCTACGCGGTCTGCGCAGCCTGTCACGGCCCGCAGGGACAGGGACAGGTCGCGCTGAACGCGCCCAAGCTGGCGGGCCAGAGCCCCTGGTACCTGAAGCGCCAGTTGCAGGATTTCAAGGCCGGCATACGGGGCGCACACCCTGACGACACGTTCGGCAAGCAGATGGCGCCGATGGCGGCGACCCTCGCCGACGAGGCCGCGATAAACAACGTCGTGGCCTATATCGGCACGCTGCCGGACGAGCCGGCGCCGGCCACGATCGAGGGAGACGTCGAGAACGGGCGCAAGCACTATGCGACGTGTGCGTACTGCCACGGCGCGGACGGACACGGCATACGCGCGACGAACGCGCCCCGCACGGCGGGCATGTCGGATTGGTACCTGCAGCGGCAGATACGAAATTTCAAACAGGGTATCCGCGGCTCGCATCCCAAGGATTACTACGGTTTCCAGATGGAGATGATGGCCAACTCGGTGGTCGATGATCAGACCGCCAACGACATCATCGCTTACATAGACACGCTTTAGCAGTTCGAGGGTTCTTGAATGGGATACGTTGCCATCGCCGATCGCGATCACGAGATCGAACATCACGATCCGCAGACGTTCATAACCAAGTACATCTGGAGCCAGGACCACAAGGTCATCGCGATCCAGTATGGCTGCACGGCGATCTTCGTGGGCGTGATCGCGCTGGTCCTGTCCGCGATGATGCGCTTGCAGCTCGGCTTCCCGGACACCTTCTCCTTCATCACGCCGGAGCACTATTACCAGTTCATCACGATGCACGGCATGATCATGGTGATCTACCTGCTCACGGCGCTGTTCCTCGGCGGCTTCGGCAACTACCTCATCCCGCTCATGTGCGGCTCGCGGGATATGGTGTTCCCGTACATGAACATGCTCAGTTACTGGGTGTACCTGCTGTCGGTGATCATCCTGCTGACCAGCTTCTTCGTGCCGGGCGGCTCGACGGGCGCCGGCTGGACGCTGTATCCGCCGCAGGCGATCGCGGCGGGCACGCCGGGCACCGAATGGGGCATCGACCTGATGCTGGTCTCGCTGGCCGTGTTCATCATCGCGTTCACGATGGGCGGCCTGAACTACGTCACCACGGTGCTGCAGGCACGCTGCCGGGGCATGACCCTGATGCGGCTGCCGCTGTCGGTGTGGGGCATTTTCATGGCCACCGTGCTCGGCCTGCTGGCATTCCCGGCGCTGTTGGTTAGCGCCATCATGATGCTGCTCGACAAGACGCTGCACACGAGCTTCTTCATGCCGGCCGTCAGCTCGATGGGCGCCAATCCGGGCTATACGGGCGGCAGTCCCATCCTGTTCCAGCACCTGTTCTGGTTCTTCGGCCACCCCGAAGTCTACATCGTCGCGCTGCCGGCCTTCGGCATCGTTTCGGATCTGCTCTCGACGCATGCGCGCAAGAACATCTTCGGCTATCGCATGATGGTGTGGGCGATCCTCGCGATCGGCGGACTTTCCTTCGTCGTCTGGGCTCACCACATGTACGTGAGCGGCATGAACCCATACTTCGGGTTCTTCTTCGCGACCACGACGCTGATCATCGCGGTGCCGACCGCGATCAAGGTATACAACTGGGTACTGACGCTGTGGGAGGGCAACATCCATCTGCGCGTGCCGATGCTGTTCGCGATCGGGTTCATTTTCACGTTTATCCACGGCGGCCTGACGGGCCTGTTCCTCGGCAACGTCACGATCGACCTGCCGCTGTCGGATACCTATTTCGTCGTCGCGCATTTCCACATGGTGATGGGGGTTTCGCCGATCCTGGTCGTGTTCGGTGCGATCTACCACTGGTGGCCGAAGATCACCGGCCGGATGTTCAACGAGACGCTCGGCAAGTGGCATTTCTGGATGACCTTCCTCGGCACGTACTCGATCTACCTTCCGATGCATTACCTCGGCTTCCAGGGCGTGCCGCGCCGTTACTTCGCGATGGGCAACACGGACTTCCTGCCGGCCTCGGCGCAGGATCTGAATGCCTGGATTACGATGTCCGCGATTTTCGTCGCGCTGACGCAGATACTGTTCTTCACGAACGTCATCTGGAGCCTGCGCAAGGGACCGAAGGCCGACCCGAATCCATGGCACGCGAACTCGCTCGAATGGCAGACGCCCGACACGCCGCCGAAGCACGGCAACTGGGGGCATGATCTGCCGGTCTGCTACCGCTGGGCCTACGATTACAGCGTGCCCGGTTACCCCGACGACTACATCCCGCAGAACGTCCCGCCGGAGAAGGCGCCCGTCGGACGCGACCACAGTATGGAGCCTGCACCGAGTCCCGCCTGATGGAAATCGGTCTCATCATCCTCGCGATCATGCTCGCGTCGCTGCTGGGCTGGCTGCTCAAGCAGTCGTTCAACGTGCAGCCGTGGGTCGCCAGCGATGTGTCCGACGAGTCGAGCTACCAGGCGCCGTTCAACGCGCGGCCCAAGGTGATCGCGCTGACCGGGCTGCTCGCCGTCGTGTCGTCCTTCTTTGCGCTGATCATGAGCGCCTATTCGCTGCGCATGGCGCTCGGCGACTGGGTGCCCTTGAGCGATCCGCAGATGCTGTGGGTCAACACGGCGATCCTTGTGTTCGCCAGCGTCTTCTTCCAGTGGGCGAGGAACGGCGCGCTCAACGACAGGCCTTCGATCGTCAAGCCCGGCCTTTTGCTGGCGGGCCTGCTCACCGTCGCGTTCCTCACCGGACAGCTCATCGTCTGGCGCCAGCTCGTCGGTACGGGCCAGACCATCACCGGCAGCCCGGCGAATGCATTTTTCTACCTGTTGACGGGCGCGCATGGCCTGCACATCCTTGGCGGGCTGTACGTGTGGGCGCGGGCCACGGTAAAGGTGATGAGCAAAGACGGCGTCGAGGCCGTGAAGCAGAGCGTCGAGTTGTGTGCGATCTACTGGCACTTCCTGCTGCTGGTCTGGCTCGTGATATTCGGATTGATGTTGTCGACATGATACGGGGTCATCTATGACGGAAGCGGTACTGGAGCCGACCGGCACCAAGGGTGTCGTCAGCGACTTCTCCCGGGACAAGCAGGCCTTCGGCGTGCCCTGGGGCAAGGCGATGATGTGGATCTTCCTGCTCAGCGACACCTTCATCTTCAGTTGTTTCCTGATCTCGTATATGTCGGTGCGCATTGCCTCGACCGATCCGTGGCCGAATCCGAGCGAGGTGTTCGCGCTGAACTTCGGCGGCCAGCCGATCCCGCTGATCCTGATCGCGATCATGACCTTCATCCTGATCACGTCGTCGGGAACGATGGCGCTGGCCGTGAACATGGGGTACCGCAAGGACAAGAACAAGACGTTCTGGCTCATGGTGGCGACGGCGGCGCTCGGCGCCAGCTTCGTCGGCATGCAGGCCTTCGAGTGGACGCATCTGATCGTCGAGGAGGGCGTGCGGCCCTGGGGCAATCCGCTGGGGGCGGCCCAGTTCGGCTCCAGCTTCTTCATGATCACGGGATTCCACGGCGCGCACGTGAGCGCCGGCGTGATTTATCTCCTGACCGTGGCGACTCGGGTCAAGACCGGCTTTTATGACCGCCGCGGACGGGACTACGAGATCGTCGAGATCGCCGGCCTGTACTGGCACTTCGTCGATCTCGTCTGGGTCTTCATCTTCGCTTTGTTCTATCTCTGGTAAGGGACGACTCCATGGCCGCAGCAGAAGGACACCAGGAACACCCGCTCAAGATCTACTGGTTCATGTGGATCGCGCTGTTCGTGCTGAGCGCGGGTTCGTACAGCACCGACTTCCTGCCGCACGGGGCGTTCCGCACGTTCCTGATCCTGCTGTTCATGATGCTCAAGGCGGGCGGCATCGTCGCCGTGTTCATGCACATGAAGTGGGAGCGACTGGCGCTGAAATTCGCGATCCTGGGCCCGCCCGTGGCGATCATGGTGCTGATCTGGCTGATGTCCTACGAGGGCTTCTACGTCGAAGACACGCGGCTCGAATACTACGGACAGAGCACGTTCCACGCGGAGGATCCGCACCACGCCAAGCCCTGACGGAACCGATTCCGAACGGGCCGGCCGATGCAGATCGTGATGGGTCTCGTCGGCGTGATCGCGATGCTCGTCATCGCGGTTTTGCTGTCGTCCAACCGGACCATGATCCGCCGGCGCACGGTGCTCATTGCACTGGCGCTGCAGGCCGGGCTCGCGGCGCTCGCGCTCTATGTCCCTGCAGGGATCGCCGCGCTCGGGTATATCGTCCGCGGCGTCAAGCATGTCATCGACTATGCGAACGACGGCATCGCGTTCGTGTTCGGCTCGCACATCAAAGAATCGCTCGGTTTTACCGTCGCGTTCAACGTGCTGCCCGTGATCGTGTTCATCGGCGCGGCGATGTCCGTGCTCTACTACCTCGGCGTCATGCAGCGCGTCGTGGGCGTGGCCGGCGGCTGGCTGCACAGGCTGCTGGGCACGAGCCAGCCGGAGTCGATCTCGGCCGTCTCCAACATCTTCGTCGCCCACACCGACGCGCCGCTCGTCGTGCGGCCCTACCTCAGGGATATGACGGAATCGGAACTGTTCGCCGTGATGACGGGCGGCTGCGCCACGATCGCGGGCGCCGTGATGATGGGTTACGCGGCGATGGGCATCGATCTCAAGTACCTGATCACGGCCAGTTTCATGGCCGCACCCGGCGGGCTGCTGATTGCCAAGATCATGATGCCGGAGACGGAGGCGCCCGACGCCGAGTTCGATCCGGCCCGGACCGGAGGCGTCGAGCGTCCCGTCAACGTGTTCGAGGCGATCGGCAACGGCGCGATGACCGGCATGCAGGTGGCGTTCAGCGTCGGCGCGATGCTGGTGGCCTTCGTCGCACTGATCGCGCTCGTCAACGGCATACTGTCGGGCATCGGTGCCTGGTTCGGCTTCGAGGACCTGACGCTGCAGTGGTTGCTCGGCAAGGCGTTCGCTCCGATCGCGTTCCTCGTCGGAGTGCCCTGGGCGGAGGCGAACCAGGCCGGCAGCCTGATCGGCCAGAAGCTGGTCATCAACGAGTTCTATGCCTACCTCAGCTTCGTCGACATCAAGGCGACGCTCACCGCGCACACGCAACTCATCGTCACCTTCGCGTTGTGCGGCTTCGCGAACCTGTCCTCGATCGCAATCCTGCTCGGCGGACTCGGCGCCGTCGTGCCCGAGCGCCGCCACGACATCGCCAGACTTGGTCTGAGGGCGGTGATTGGGGGTACACTGGTCAACCTGATGAACGCATCGCTCGCAGGCATGTTCTTCGCTCTGCAGGGCCAGGGCTGATCACAGGCCGACCATGGGCAGGGCAATACTTCTCGTGCTGGATTCCTTCGGCATCGGCGGAGCACCCGATGCGGCACGATTCGGCGACGAGGGCGCCGACACCTTCGGCCACATCGCCCGTGAGCGCGCGGCGTCTGTCGCCGGCCCGCTCGTACTGCCGAATCTCGCCCGGCTCGGTCTCTATCACGCGAGCCGCGACAGCACCGGCGAATTCCCCGCCGGCGCGATCACCGATACCGAGATCACCGGTGCGTACGGATTCGCCGAGGAGCTGTCGAGCGGCAAGGACACCCCGAGCGGCCACTGGGAGATCGCCGGCGTGCCGGTGCTGTTCGACTGGGGCTATTTCACGAAACCGACCGACACGTTCCCGCAGGACTTGCTCGATGCGCTCGTCGAACGCGCGCATCTGCCCGGCTATCTCGGCAATTGTCACGCCTCGGGCACCGAGATCATCGCCCGGCTCGGCGACGAGCACGTTCGTACGGGCAAGCCGATTTTTTACACGTCGGCCGACAGCGTGTTCCAGATCGCCGCACACGAAGAGGCATTCGGTCTGCAGCGGCTCTACGATCTCTGCGACATTGCACGCGAACTGGTCGACGAGTACCGCATCGGCCGCGTGATCGCGCGGCCGTTCGTCGGCGACAGTCCGGAGACTTACGTCAGGACCGGCAACCGCCGGGACCTGACGACACCGCCGCACGCGGACACTATGCTCGATAAACTGGAGGCCGCCGGTGGCGAAGTGATCGGCATCGGCAAGATCCCCGACATCTTCGCCCACCGCGGCATTACGAAGAAGGTCAAAGCCACGGGCAACGCGGCACTGTTCGACGCGACGCTGGAGGCCCTGGCCGAGACACCGGACCGCTCGATCGTGTTCACGAACTTCGTCGACTTCGACATGTTGTACGGTCATCGCCGGGACGTGGAGGGCTATGCCGGTGCACTGGAGTACCTCGACACGCGCCTGCCGGAGCTGCTGGACGCGATGGGAAAAGACGATGTTCTGATACTCACTGCGGATCACGGTTGCGACCCGACCTGGCGGGGTACGGACCACACTCGCGAGCACATCCCGGTACTGGCATACGGCGCCGGCGCTGAAACCGGGGCCGCTCGGCAAGCGCGAGACCTTCGCGGACATCGGCCAGAGCCTGGCGGGATTTCTTCGGCCTGCCGCCGATGGATATGAACGGCTTCGGGCTTCCTCGATGCATAATGCGGTGTCCGAGGCCGGCGGTCGCGCCGCTCCATGATGCGCGGTGGCGTTTCCCTGCGAGCGGCGCTGGTCTTCCTCGCCCTGTTGATTTCCGCGGCGAGCCGGGCCGCCGGACCGCCCACGAGCGAACAACTCGCCGCTGCGGCAAACGCATTACTGCAGGCCCTGGACTCCGGGCAGCGGGCGCAGATCCAGTTTCCGTTCGAGTCCGAGGAGCGGCTCGACTGGCGCTTCGATACCCGCGCGTTCACGCGGGGCGTGGCGCTCGGCAAGATGACGCCGAAACAGGTCGTCCTGGCGGGCGAAGTGCTGCGACTCGCGCTCGGCATTACCGGCGCTGTGACGACCGGGCAGATTGCGCGCCTGCAAGAGGCGCTCGAGAATCCAGGCCGGGCGGGGAGCGGCGGCGACTATTACGTCACTCTTTTCGGCAAGCCGGGCAAGCGCGGCAGCTGGGCGGCGAGTTTCGTGGGTAGCGAGCTGGCACTGAATTTCACGATCATCGACGGTAACGTGATCGCATCCACGCCGTGGTTCGCGAAACCGGGCGGGACCGAGACGCCCAAGGCCGGCCCGGTGAAAAAGGCGCCTGCCGAGGTGGAGAAAGATCCGGCCCAGAAACTGCTCGAATCGCTCGACAACTCGCAGCTCATCCAGGCCGTCGTGGCCACCGTCGCACCGTTGACTGTCGGCGAGAGCGGGATACCCGACCTCTCGTCCGTCAAGCCGAAAGGCATCCGGATCTCGGAACTCGGGACCGAGCAGCGCGTGATGTTGTACGACCTGATCGACAGTTATATCTCCGACGAGGATGCCGAAAACCGGCTGGCGAGAGAGAAACAGGTCGAGGCTGCCGGCGACGAAATCTATTTCGCGTGGATGGGATCGGTCCAGGCCGGCGCGCCGCACTTCTATCGTATACAGGCACCGACCTTCCTGATCGAGTATGACAATGTGCAGGGCGGCGCAAGCCGCAGTCACGTCGTGTGGAGCGGCACGGGCGGAGAGTCCGGGGGTGAGGCAGCCGGCGGGTCTCAGGAGAAACAATCGCCGTAGGCCATGCGTCGGCTGGCCAACGGCTGTCGAGGAGCAAGCTCATGGGCTACAAGATGTATTGCACGATCTCGGGAATGCTGTTTTCGCTGGTCGCACTCGGGCACCTGTTGAGGATCATGGGAAATCTTCCCGTGACCATCGGCACGATGTCGATCCCGATGTATGTGTCCTGGGGCGGACTGATCGTACCGGCATTGCTCGCAATCTGGGCCTTCCGGACGGCGGGGCGTTAGTCCGGCGCAATTGCCCGGAGTCCCGGAATTCGCGCAGTCCCATGGAATCCGGCGGATGGTTTCTCTTCGCGGCGGATCTCGTCCTGTTGACGCATGTGCTGTTCGTCGCATTCGTCGTGTTCGGGCTGCTGCTGATTCTCGCAGGAAAGGCGCGCGCCTGGGCCTGGGTGCGGAATCCCTGGTTTCGCCTGGCGCATCTGGCCGCGATCGGTATCGTCGTGGTGCAGTCCTGGTTCGGGGCGGTCTGTCCACTGACGATCCTCGAGATGGCACTGCGCCAACGGGCCGGCGACGCCGCGTACCCCGGCTCGTTCGTGGCGCATTGGCTGGAGGCGATCCTGTACTACCGTGCGCCCACGTGGGTCTTCGCGGTCTGTTACACGATTTTCGGTGGGCTCGTCCTGGCGAGCTGGTATTGGGTGCGTCCCCGTCCGTTTTAGGAGACAGGTCGAGTAACACTACCTGGACATTCTAATGAAACCCTGATCAATTCGTCATTGCGAGGAGCGAAGCGATGCGGCAATCCACAGTGTGTTGATTTCAAACACTGGATTGCTTCGCTTCGCTCGCAATGACGAATCGTCTTCCAATTAATCAGAGTTTCCGTAAGTCAGGCATCAAAGCGCTGCATTTTGCAACACAAACAGGAGCATCGGATGGATCAAAATCGAATCTTCGGCCCGTTTCTCGGCATGATGCTGTTGACCTTGCTCGTCTGGATCTACATGTATACGAGGCGCCTCTGGATGATCCGGTCCAGGAATCTCGACCCGCAGCAACTGACGCCGGGCGAGCTCGCCCAGGTCTCGCCACCCGGCGTGTCCAACCCGTCGGACAATCTGAAAAACCTGTTCGAAATGCCCGTACTGTTCTACGCTCTGGTGTTGTACCTGTTCGTTGCCGGGCAGGTCGATCGGGCTTATCTGGTGGCTGCCTGGCTTTTCGTGTTGTTTCGGGTGTTGCACAGCGCGATACATTGCACGATCAATATCGTCGCCGTGCGATTCATCATCTATGTGTTGTCATGCGGCTGTTTGTTCTTCATCTTGTTGCGGGTTGCGAGCGACTATTTCTCGTGACCGTTATGATATGACGATGCGATCCGTCTTTTACCGCGTCGACACATCGGCAACGGATTCCTGGCCATCATGGCCCGTCCGCGCGGCGGCGATCCGGCGCGGGACGAGATCCTGGCGTTCCGGCAGGCCGGCATCCGGAGGATCGTCTCGCTGCTCGAACTTCACGAAGAATTCGTGCTCGGCCTCGAACTCGAGCGCCAGTACTGCCGTGATGCCAGGATCGTGTTCCACTCCTTCCCGATCCCCGATCGGGGCGTGCCGTCGAATGCGGTCGAGTTGTCCGAACTTTCGAAGAAGACGTACTTGCGCTGCTCGGCCGGCGAGAACACGGCGATCCATTGTCGCGCCGGGATCGGCCGTTCGGGCCTCGTCGCCGCCTCTGTCCTGTTGCACGGCGGCATGACCGTCGACGACGCGTTCGCAAGAATCTCGATGGCCAGGGGCGTCCCTGTCCCCGACACTCCGGAGCAGGCGGACTGGCTGCGCCAGAATGCCTATACCGTCCTGACCGGTGGGGCAATGTAGCGCAGCATGGCAATCAAAACCCGAATGGCATTCCTTGTCCTCGCCGTCCTGCAGGCGTTGCACTCCGTGGAGGAGTATTTCAACCGGCTCTGGGATTACCTCGCTCCTGCGCGTTTCGTGAGTTCGCTCGTCAGCGACGATCTGCCGGTCGGATTTGCAGTTATCAATATCGGCATCGTCTTGCTCGCATTCTGGTGCTACCTGGTTCCCGTGCGAAAATCTCTGCCCGGCGCCCGCGGCGTGGTCTTGTTCTGGGCGATCCTGGAATCGCTGAACGGCGCCGGCCATATCCTGTTCGGTATCAATGCGGGCGGCTACTTTCCGGGCCTGTACACGGCGCCGTTGCTCTTGCTGTGTGGTCTGTATCTCCTGGTCCAGGTCACCCGAGACCCGAATAGCGCTTCCCGGCGGGCCGCCTGACTTGCCATGACGACTCCCGCGACATGTCGGCTCGAGGCGATCCAGGCCGACATCACGACGCTGAGGGTGGATGCGATCGTGAATGCGGCGAATCGCTCGTTGCTCGGCGGCGGCGGTGTCGACGGCGCGATTCATCGTGCTGCGGGTCCGGGGCTGCGCGCGGAATGCCGCAGTCTCGGAGGCTGCGACACCGGCGACGCGAAGATCACCGGAGGCTACGACCTGCCTGCCGCCTGGGTCATCCACACGGTCGGCCCGGTGTGGCACGGCGGAGATCGGGGCGAGCCGGAATTGCTGCGTTCCTGCTATCGGTCCTCGTTGGCCCTGGCGGCAGAGAACGGCGTGGCGAATATCGCGTTTCCCGGCATCAGCACCGGTGTTTACGGCTATCCGGTGGCCGAAGCGGCACGCATCGCCGTAACGACAGCCCGATCGTTCATCGCCGATCGGCCGTCTTCACTTGCATCGATCACGTTCTGCTGTTTCTCGGCAGCCGATCTGAAAATCTACGAAGCGCTATTGGCCGGAGGCTGAGCTGCCGATCAGCCGGGCTCGCGCCAGGTATAGGGCACACGCACGGCGATGACTTCGCCGGTGGCGGTCGGTGTACCGTCTGAGCATACCGTGCAGGTCAGGATCGTCTTCGTGTCCGTGCATTCGACGATCTCGGCGCGCAATTCGATGGGCTTGTCGATGGGCGTGGGCTTGAGGTAATTGACGGTCAGACGGCCGGTGACACACCAGATCTGCGGTTCCGAGCCGATATCTCGTCCTTCGCGGCCGTAGTAGTTGGCCATGGCCGTGCCGACGCAGTGGCAGTCGATCAGGCTCGCGACCGTACCGCCATAGACGTAATGCAGCGGCCCCGCGGTCTGTTCCGGGCGTGGCTGGTACGTGCAGGTCGAGACCTTGCCGTCCCAGTGGCTCTTGATCTGCATGCCCAGCGGGTTGTCGGCACCGCAACCGTAGCAGTGATTGTCGCGGATGCTATCCTGTATTGCTGGCACTTGCTTGCGGGTCCGTGGAGGGCGGTGAGATACGCATGGCGAGCAGCGTGCAGCCGACGACGCCGAGAATGGTCGCGATCGACAACCAGTGGGGGTACGGATAGGTAATGAAGTTCGCTATCGTTCGCGCGAGCACGACACCGCCGACGACCGCGCCGAACGCGGTGTGCCTTGCCGTGCCGATATAACACGCTGCAAACACGCCCAGGAAGGCAGCGACGACCGGCGACGCGAAGACGAGCAGGAACTCTCCCGCCGGCAGCGTCGCCAGATAGGGACGTGCCGATTCCGCATCCGAAAAGTCGAGACTCGGAGGAGGCGGGTAGACCATGCCGACCGTCTTGTCGATCAACACGATTGCGCCGAACGCGATAATAATGCCGGCGACCATGGCCACCGCATTGCGAATCATCAGCGATTTCTCTCCTCGAGCGCGCGCTTGATCCTGGCGCCGATCGCCCGGGCCTCCTCGGCCACCTTGGTCGTGTCAATTGTCAGGAATTTGCCGTCGCGCATCAATATCTTTCCGTCGACGACGACGGAAGCAACATCCTGTTCGTCCGTGACATAGACCAGCGTCGACAGGACATTGTAGGTCGGGATGTCATGGACGTCGTCGAAGGCAACCTGGATGACGTCGGCACGCTTGCCGACTTCCAGCGAGCCGACTGTGTCGCCCAGCCCGATGGCCGTCGCGCCGCCGCGGGTCGCCATTTCGAGTACCGTCTTTGCGGGCAGAACCGTCGGGTCCATCCGGTCGACTTTTTGCAGGAAGGACGCCAGACGCATCTCCTCCCACATGTCGAGATCATTGTTGCTTGCCGCGCCGTCCGTACCCAGCCCGATACGGACGCCGGCCTTGAGCATCTTCGCAATCGGCGCTATGCCCGACGCGATCTTCATGTTGGACGTGGGGTTGTGGATTACGCCTACCTTGTGCTTGACGAGTATCGGGATCTCGTCATCCGTCGGCCAGACGACATGGGCGGCGATGGTGGGACCGTCGAAGAACCCGATCGAATCGAGCATCTTGATGCTCGTGGTGCCATAGTGATCCTTCGAGTACTGCACTTCGTAGGGCGACTCGGACAGGTGGATGCTGACCGGCACGCCGTAATGCAGTGCCGCTTCACGCGTCGCGCGCAAATCCTCCTTGTTCAGCGTGTAGTCGGAATGCGGTCCGAAGATAGGAGTGATCCGACTGTTCCTGCCCTGCCAGCGCTCGATGAACTCGCTGCCCTTGCGGATCGAATCGGCGGCGTCCTCGGCATCCGGGCTGCGCTGATCGATTACGGTCGCAGAGATCAGTGCGCGCATCCCGCATTTGTCGACGACGTCTGCAATCGTATCCGGGAAGTAGTACATGTCCACGAACGTCGTCGTGCCGCCGCGGATCATCTCCCAGCACGCGAGTTCGGTGCCGATTCGCACGAACTCCGGATCGACGAACTCGACCTCGGCCGGGAAGATATAGTTCTTCAACCAGTCCATCAGCGCAAGATCGTCGGCGACGCCACGGAGCAGCGTCATTGCGGCATGCGTGTGGCCGTTGATCAGGCCCGGCATGACGACACGCCGTTCGCCGTCAAGCGTCTCGCGTGCAGTATATTTCGTCTCGATATCCGCCCTTGGGCCGATCGCAATAATTACACCATCGTCGATCGCGACTGCCGCGTCCTGGTATATGTCACCGGCGGCGTCCATCGTCACCACGTTGTCACCGGCGATGATCAGATCGATCTGCGCGTCCGGTGCTGCCGCAGGTGGTGTCGAATCGTTCGCGGCCTGCGTGCAGCCGGCCAGGGCAAGAGCCAAAAAAACAATTTGAAAACAGCGTGTTACTATTGTCATGGGCACCTCTTTTGCCGACAATTGTAGCACCCGCCGCTGCCCCAAGGAGCGCATGTTGTTGCCCGCATTTTCATCGCCAGCCGGCGGCCGTCTCACGCCGGAGATGCTGGATTCGTATCGTACGCACGGCGTCATCATCCTGCGTGACTTCGTCACGCGAGATGCGTGCGAGACGTTGCGGCGGCGGGCGTTCGAGTTCGTCGCGGGATTTGATGCCGGCGCGGTGCGAAGCGTTTTTTCCACGACGACGCAGGCGCAGCTCGACGACGCCTATTTCATCGAGTCAGGCGACAAGATCCGCTTCTTCCTCGAGAAGGATGCGTTCGATGAGACCGGGCGATTGCGCCAGGCCAAAGAAGACAGCCTCAACAAGATGGGTCACGCCATGCACGACCTCGATCCGGTGTTCGACGCGTTCTCGCGGACGGCCGAACTCGCCGGCCTTGCCGACAGCCTCGGCATCGAGGATCCGGCGATCATCCAGTCCATGTACATCTTCAAGCCGCCACGCATCGGCGGTGAGGTCGTCTGTCACCAGGACTCGACCTACCTCTACACGGAGCCCGAATCCTGCACGGGATTCTGGTTTGCGCTCGAGGATGCTTCGACGGAGAACGGCTGCATGTATTTCATCCCGGGCGCGCACAAGACCCCGCTCAGGAAACGCAACTATCGCATGCCCGATGGCCGGCTCGTCACCGAAACGCTGGATCCGTCGCCGTTCCCCGAGCACCTCCGGCAGCCGGCGGAAGCAGCTGCAGGCACGCTGGTCGTGTTTGACGGCCGGGCGCCGCATCTGAGCGGTCCGAACCGCTCGGAGACTTCGCGCCACGCCTACACGCTGCATGCCATCGACCGCCGTTGTCACTATCCGGCCGAGAACTGGCTGCAACGGAACGCGGACCTGCCGCTGCGCGGATTTGCGGGCTGATGCTGTTCACCGATGTCATCCGCACCAAGCGCGACGGCCGGGCGCTCTCCGGCGAACAGATCCGGATATTCGTCGACGGACTCGCGGACGGCAGCCTGCCGGCCGAACAGGTATCGGCGCTGGCGATGGCGATCTTCCTCAACTCGATGAGCTTCGAGGAAGCCGCGCAACTGACCATCGCCATGTCCGCATCGGGCACGGTGCTCGACTGGAGCGACATGGGGCTCGACGGACCGATCGTCGACAAGCACTCGACCGGCGGCGTCGGTGACAAGGTCAGTTTCCTGCTCGCGCCGATCGCCGCGGCCTGCGGCTGCTTCGTACCGATGATCTCGGGACGGGGCCTCGGACACACGGGCGGCACGACGGACAAGGCCGAATCGATCCCCGGGTACGACACGGCCCCCGATTTCGATACCTTTCAATCCGTGGTGAAGCAGGCCGGCTGCGCGATCATCGGGCAGACTGCGGACCTCGCGCCCGCCGACCGGCGCCTGTACGCGATCCGGGACGTTACCGGGACGGTCGAATCGATCCCGCTCATCACGGCGTCGATCTTGTCGAAGAAGATCGCCGCCGGCCTCGACGCGCTGGTGATGGACGTCAAGACCGGCAGCGGTGCGTTCATGCCGACGCTCGAGAAGTCCGTGGAACTGGCGCAGAGCCTGATCGGGACGGCGGCGCGGGCGGATCTCAAGACGACGGCGCTGATCACCGACATGGACCAGGTGCTCGGTACGACGGCCGGCAATGCGCTGGAGATCGAAGAATCGATGGCGTTCCTGCGCGACGATTTCAGGGAACCGCGGCTCGACGAAGTCGTGCTCGGGCTCTGCGCCGAGATGCTCGTCAGTACCGGAGTCGAGCCCGACCGCGAGCGCGCGCTCGGGCGCTGCGATACGGCGGTGACGAGCGGGCGTGCCGCCGAACGTTTCCAGGCGATGTGCGCGGCGCTCGGCGGACCCGATGATTTCGTCGCCAATTGCAGGAAATACCTGCCGGCTGCGCCCGTGACGGAAGCGGTGCTCGCCCAAGGCTACCTGGCGGCGGTCGACGTCCGCGCCGTCGGTAACGCCATCATCGAACTCGGCGGTGGCAGGCGGCGCGTCGGCGATACGCTCGACCTGTCCGTCGGACTCTCCGATGTCGCGCCGGTCGGGACCCGACTGGACACGGAGCGGCCGCTGGCCGTCGTGCATGCCGCGAGCCCGGCCGATGCGGCGCGGGCGGCCGAACGCCTGCGGGCGGCCTGCACCCTGTCCGAGGAACCCCCCGAGGTACGGCCGGTAATCCACCGACTCATGACGGGGCAGGGCTGACCTTTGCGGTATGCTTAAGCATCACGCCGGATAACCAATAACACCAATGCGGGGGTAATCATGTCGACCCATCTGATCGGACTCGTCGGCATCGTCGTCATCCTGGGGATCGCAGTCCTGTTTTCGAGCAATCGGAAGGCCATCAGGCTGCGTATCGTCGGCGCGGCGTTCGCATTGCAGGCAGCGATCGCGGCCTTCGTACTCTACTTCGACTGGGGCAGGCGCGCGATCGAATGGCTGAGCGGCGGCGTGCTCGCCATCATCAGCTATTCGAAGGCCGGCATCGACATGGTGTTCGGGCCGCTCGCGGATACCAACGTCGTCGGGTTCAGTTTCGCGATCAACGTGTTGCCGATCATCATCTTCTTCTCGGCGCTCATGTCCGTCCTGTATCACCTGCGCATCATGCAGCTCATCGTCAGGCTGGTCGGCGGCGCCCTGCATCGATTCATCGGTACCGGAGCGATCGAATCGATGAATGCCGCGGCGAACATCTTCGTCGGCCAGACCGAAGCGCCGCTCGTCATCAGGCCCTATCTGCGCGGCCTGACCGAACCGCAGATGTTCGCGATCATGGTGTCCGGGCTCGCCTCGATCGCGGGCACGGTGCTCGCCGGTTACGTGCTGATGGGCGCGGAGCTGAAGTACCTGCTGGCCGCCGCATTCATGGCCGCGCCGGGCGGCCTGCTGATGGCCAAGATCCTGATGCCCGACGAGGACGCGGCGCCGCCGAGCGGTCACGAACGCCTCGTCATGGAGCCGAGTCATCACAAGAACGTCATCCTCGCCGCCGCCACGGGCACTTCGGACGGCCTGCGCCTGGCGGCGAACATCGGGGCGATGCTGATCGCGTTCGTCGCATTGATCGCGCTTTTCAACGGCTTCGTCGGCGGCGTATGCCATGTCCTGCACATCGACGCTTTCTTCGGCGTCGACCGGATCACGCTGCAGCTGATCCTCGGCAAGATATTTCAGCCTCTGATGTACTTGCTCAGCGTGCCCTGGTCCGAGGCGCAGGCGGCCGGCGCCCTGTTCGGCGAGAAACTGATCCTGAATGAATTCGTCGCGTACTCGCATCTCGATACTTACCTCGCCGGCATGAGCCCGCGCACGGTGGCGATCGCGACATTCTCGCTGTGCGGCTTTGCGAACCTCTCGTCGATCGCGATCCTGCTCGGCGGGCTGGGTGTACTCGTCCCGGAGAAGCGTGACCTGATCGGCCAGCTCGGTCTGAAGGCCGTGCTGGCGGGCTCGCTGTCGAACCTGATGAGTGCAGCGCTGGCCGGGCTCATGCTCACCTTCTAGTCCGGTGCCGCGCAGGATCGTCATCGACTGTGACCCCGGGCAGGACGATGCCGTCGCACTGTTGCTCGCGATGGCGTCCCCCGAGGAACTGGATCTCGTCGCGGTCACGACCGTGGGCGGCAACGTGCCGCTGCAACTGACACAGCGCAACGCGCGCATGATCTGCGATATCGCTGGCCGGCATGCAATGCCGGTGTTCGCGGGTTGCGACAAGCCGATGCGCAGGCCATTGCACACCGCCGAAGCGATCCACGGCGTCACCGGTATCAACGGCCTCGACGTGTTCGACCCGCGCACGCCACTGCAACAGGTGCACGCGGTCGACTTCCTGGTCGGCGCCTTGCTGGAGGCCGAAGACGCGTCGATCATCCTCGTGCCGACCGGGCCGTTGACCAACGTCGCCACCGCGATCGACCGCGAGCCCCGGATCGTGCCGAAGATCGAGCGGATCGTACTGATGGGCGGCGCGATGCGCGAAGGCGGCAACCGGACGCCGTCGGCAGAGTTCAATATCCTCGTCGATCCCGACGCGGCCGACATCGTCCTGCGCTGCGGCCGCCCCATCACGCAGATGGGCCTGGATGTCACGCACCAGGTATTGTCGACTCGGGAGCGGGTCGGGAAGATTCGCGCGCTGGGCAATCCGGTGGCCGAAGCGGTGGCCGATATGTTGAGCTTTTTCGAGCGCCACGACCTGAAGAAATACGCATCGCACGGCGCACCTCTGCACGATCCGTGCACGGTCGCCTGGCTCCTGAGACCCGATCTCTTTGCGTTAAAGGCCTGCAACGTATCGGTAGAGACGGAGTCGGCGTTGACGCTCGGTCACACGGCCGTCGATTTCTGGCACGTCACGGATCGCCCCGTGAATGTCGACTGGGCGTACGGCGTCGATGCGGACGGTTTTTACGACCTGCTGATCGAGCGCCTGGCGCACTACGGGTGACGCATGACTACGGTCGTCGTCATCGGTTCCGTGAATCTCGATCTCGTGGCGACGGTGGAGCGATTGCCGGTGCCGGGCGAGACCGTGACGGGCGCGGTGCTGACGCGGTTTCCCGGTGGCAAGGGTGCCAACCAGGCGCTGGCCGCAAGGCGGCTCGGCGCGGATGTCAGTCTGCTGGCCTGCGTCGGCGAAGATCCCGCAGCAGACGAGGCACTGGCGCTGCTGAGGGAAAACCGGGTCGACCTGAGCAGCTGCCGGCGGGTAAGCCATGTCGCGACGGGAACCGCACTGATCGCCGTCGCCTCGTCGGGCGAGAACCACATCGTGGTCGCGCCGGGTGCGAACCGCGAACTGGCGTGTGACGCGCTGACGGTGCTGCAAGCCGACGCATTGATCTGCCAACTCGAAGTGCCGATCGATACGATCGCCCGCGCGGCCGCGACATTCTCCGGTTTCTTTGCCGTCAACCTTGCACCCGCGATGCACGTCGACGTGGCGATCCTGCAGCGTGCCGACCTCGTCGTCGTCAACGAGTCCGAGGCGGCCTGGTACGGAGCGAGCCTCGACGCCTGCGAGGGACTGGTGGCGACGACCTACGGAGCCGAGGGAGCCAGGCTGACGCGACGCGGCAGAGAACTCGCCCGGGCGACGCCGCCAGCCGTGGCGGCTATCGATACGACGGCGGCCGGGGACGCCTTCACTGCCGCGCTGACGCTCGCCCTGGTCGAAGGCGAGGCGCCGGTCGCCGCATTGCGGTTCGCCTGTGCGGCCGGCGCCGCGGCGACGACGAAAATGGGAGCTCAACCGTCCTTACCGACGCGTCGGGAGATTGACGCATTGTTGCTGCGCAACTAGCAAAGGAGAAACCGATGCCTAAACGTGCTCTGCTTACATTGCTGCTGGGAACGATCATCCTCGCGGGGGCGGTCGCCTGCACAAGGAAAGTTGCCGAGAGCACGTACGAGACGGCGCCTGGTGCGGCCGTCGGAATCGACGAGTCCGCCATGGATCCGGCGGTACGCCCCGGTGACGATTTCTACGAGTACGCCAACGGCGGCTGGATGCAGAGGACGGTGATTCCGGCCGACCGGTCGAGCACGGGGGCGTTTTACGAAGCCCGTCAGGAGGTCGAAAAACGCGTTGCCGGGCTCGTAAACGAGATTGTCAACTCGAGCACGGAACCGGGGACGGACCCGGCGCGCATCGTAGCGTTCTACTCGGCATACCTGGATACGGCGGCGATCGATGCGGCCGGCCTGGAACCCGTCCGGGAGGATCTGGATCGCTTCGAGGCGATCTCCGACAAGCGCGAACTCTCGGAGGTCCTCGGATCCAACCTGCGCGCCGACGTCGATCCGTTGAATACCGCCGACTACTTCACCGAGAACCTGTTCGGCATATTCGTGACCCAGGGACTGGCCACGCGCGGTGAAGTATTGCCGTACATCCTGCAGGGCGGTCTGGGCTTGCCGGAACGCGAATATTACCTGTCTGCAGATCCCAACATGGTCGAGATCCGGAAGGCCTATCGGGGCTACATCGAGAATCTGCTCACGCTTGCGCACATCCCGGATGTCGGGGTGAAAGCCGACCGCATATTCGCCCTCGAAACGAAGATCGCCGAAGCGCACGCGAGTCGTGAGGACAGCGTGAATTTTGCGAAGGGGACGACCGTCTGGACGCGACAGGAGCTGGAATCGAGCGCGCCGGGTATCGACTGGCCGGCGTTCCTGGCGGCAGCGCAGCTCGGAGAACAGGACAGGTTCGATGCCTACAATGCCGGCGCGATCATTGGATTGTCGGCCCTCGTGGCGTCCGAATCCCTGCAGGCGTGGAAAGACTGGCTGGTATTCCACCGCATCAATGCCTATGCAGACGTCCTGCCGGCATCTATCGACGATGCACACTTCGAGTTCAACGAAAGAACTCTTTCCGGCACGCCCCGGCAGCAGAGCCGTGAGAAACGTGCATTGAAGGCGCTCAACACCTATCTGGGCGATGCGGTGGGCCGCGCCTATGTGGCGAAGTACTTCCCTGCTTCCTATAAGGCGCAGGTATCGGCCATGGTCGACAACATCAAAGAGGCTTTCAGGAAACGTGTATCCGCCATCGACTGGTTGGCGCCTGATACCAGGAGCGAGGCGCTGGCGAAGGTCGACTCGATCCGGGTCGGCGTCGGTTATCCGGATACCTGGCGCGACTACAGCAGTCTCCAGATTGACGCCGAACAGGCCTATGCCGACGTCAGGGCCGCCGAGGAATTCGAATACGAATACCAACTCGCGAAGATCGGCAAACCGATGGACAGGGACGAATGGTGGATGACGCCGCAGACGGTCAATGCCGTCAACCTGCCGGTGCAGAATGCGCTCAATTTCCCCGCAGGAATCCTGCAGAGGCCCTTCTTCGGTCCCGAGGCGGGCTCCGCCTACAATTACGGGGCGATCGGCGCGGTAATAGGCCACGAGATAAGCCACAGTTTCGACAATAACGGTGCAGCATTCGACTCGGACGGCGTGTATCGGAACTGGTGGACGAAACAGGACCTTGCCCGGTTCGTGGAGCAAGGCAACGCCCTGGCGAAGCAGTACGACGCCTATGCGCCCTTTCCGGATCTGCACGTCAATGGAAAGTTGACGCTCGGCGAGAATATCGCCGATCTGGCAGGCGTGGCGGCCGCCCTTGACGCCTATCACGCATCGCTACAGGGTCACGAAGCGCCCGTGATCGACGGATTTACCGGCGACCAGCGCTTCTTCATCGCCTTCGCGCAGATCTGGGCTTCGAAGTTCCGCGATCCGGCCATGCGCAAACGGATTGCCACCAACGGGCACGCGCCCGGAATGTATCGCGCACTGACCGTGCGGAATCTCGATTCCTGGTACGCGGCGTTCGGGGTTGAAACCGGAGACAAACTGTACCTGGCGCCGGAGCAGCGCGTCACAATCTGGTAGCGGCTGCAGCCAAGCCGAACGCCCGGTTCCGCTGGCCGAGGAGCACGTTTCCATCCGGCTACCGTGTGTCGTCGAAGCAGCTTTGGGCTGCCCTCAGGGGAGGTGGAACGACGCGGGAAGCAACTCTGCAACAGAGTAGCTCTGCCACTCGCCCGTGTCGTCGATGGCGAGGATGCGGGTCCTCGGATCGGCGAATTCGTTGATGCGCTGACGGCAGCCGCCACAGGGAGTGCAGGGCGAGATCACCTCACCGCCACCGACTACGGCGATCGTTACGATGCGTTTGCCGCCGGCCGCCGCCATCGCGGCGATTGCACCGGTCTCGGCGCAGTGCCCGAGCGGGTAGGTGGCGTTCTCCACGTTGCAGCCCGTGTGCACTTCGCCGTGCTCGTCGACCAGCGCTGCGCCCACGGAGAATCCCGAATAAGGACAATAGGCTTTGCCGCGCACTTCCATGGCGGCACGGACCAGGGCATCGTCGTCGGTCGACATCAGGCCTCCTTCCGCATCGGGTTATTCGGATGGGTCGTCCAGTCTGCTTTCAGCGGGCTGATCGGCTGACCGGTGCGTGGATCGACACCGCTCTCCAGCCTGTGCATGGTGATGCAGCCGTCCACCGGGCAGACGCTCACGCAGAGGTTGCAGCCGACGCATTCGGCGTCGATCACCTCGAAGCGGCGCTCGCCGTTCACCTTGCAGGTAATCGCCTGATGCGAGGTGTCCTCGCAGACGACGTGACAGCGACCGCACTTGATGCACAGGTCCTGATCGATGACCGCCTTCTCGACGTAGTTGAGGTTCAGGTGCTGCCAGTCCGTCACGCTGGGTATTGCCCTGCCGACGAGTTCAGAGACCTCGTGCATGCCCTTGTCGTCGAGGAAAGTCGAGAGGCCGTCCACCAGGTCGTCGATGATCCTGAAGCCGTACACCATTGCCGCCGTGCAGACCTGCACGTTGCTCGCGCCGAGCGCCAGGAAATCGACCGCATCGCGCCAGTCGGTGATGCCGCCGATGCCCGAGATCCTGATGTCGCTGGTTTCTTCGTGGCGCGCGATCTCCGCAACCATGTTCAGCGCGATCGGCTTCACGGCCGGGCCACAGTAGCCGCCATGCGTGCCCATGGCGTCGGTCGCCGGATACATCGTCAGCGTGTCGTAGTCGACGCGCATGATCGAATTGATCGTGTTGATCAGCGACACGGCATCGGCGCCGCCGTCCTTCGCTGCCTTGGCCGGCGGCAGGATGTTCGTGACGTTGGGCGTCAGCTTGACGATGACCGGGATCGTCGCCGCTCTCTTGCACCACTCGGTCGTCATCTTGATGTACTCGGGCACCTGGCCGACCGCCGCGCCCATGCCGCGCTCGGACATGCCGTGCGGGCAGCCGAAGTTGAGTTCGAGCCCGTCCGCCCCGGTGTCCTCGATCATCGGCACGTATTTCGCCCAGGCCGCCTCGTTCATCGGCAACATGACGGAGACGACCAGCGCGCGGTCCGGCCAGTCCCGTTTGATCTGCCGGACCTCGTCGAGGTTGGTCGCGAGCGGCCGGTCGGTGATCAGTTCGATGTTGTTGAAGCCGATCACGCGCCGATCGTTGCTGTGCAGCGCCGCGTAGCGTGGGCCGCTCACGTTGACGATATGCGGGTCCTCCCCGAGCGTCTTCCAGACGGCGCCGCCCCAGCCCGCCTCGAAGGCCCGGTTGACGTTGTAGGCCTTGTCCGTCGGCGGCGCCGAGGCCAGCCAGAACGGGTTCGGTGAACGGATGCCGAGAAATTCCGAGGTCAGGTCTGCCATGTTTCGGGTCCTCCCGATGCTCAGTCGCGCAGGCTGCGATCGATCGCGAGCGCCGCCAGCTTGCCGTGCTGCACGGCCGTGACGGTAAGATCGTCGCCGCCCAGCACACAGTCCCCGCCGGCCCAGACGCCCTTCAGGGATGTGGCCTGCGATTCGTCCACGACGATCTTGCCCTGCCGCAATTCGATGCCGCCGAGTTCGTCGCCGAGCCGGGTCTCATCGAGCCGCTGGCCGATCGCCTTGAACACGACGTCTGCCTCCAGGGTGAATTTGTCGCCCGCGGAGCGCAATCGACCATCGCGGCCGAGCTTCGTGCGTTCGAGTTCCAGGCCTTTCACGTGGTCGTCGCCCAGCAGGGATAGCGGGCGCGACCAGTGGTGGATCGTCACGCCGCTCCTTCGCGCGAGGTCCTGCTCGAACGGGCTTGCGCCCATCTGCTCCGGCCCGCGGCGGTACACGATGTCGACACGTTCGGCGCCGAGGCGCTTCGACTGCACTGCGATATCGATCGCCGTCATGCCGCCGCCCACGACGACGACGTTCCGGCCCACCGGCAACTTGCTCTTGTCGGGCGCCTGGCGAAGGTCGGCGATGTAGTCGATCGCGTTCTCGACGCCGCCGAGCAGCTCGTTGGCGACGCCGAGCTCGTTGACGGCCCCGAGACCGACGCCGATGAACACGGCGTCATAGCTCTCACGCAGCTCCTCGAGAACGAAATCGATTCCCAGGCGCACGCCGTTCTTCACGGCGATGCCGCCGATGGACAGGATGTATTCGATCTCCTTCTGCGCGAATCCATCGACGGTTTTGTAGGCGGCGATGCCGTACTCGTTGAGGCCGCCGAGCCTCGCGTCGCGATGGAATACGACGACCTGGTGGCCGAGTACCGCGAGCCGGTGCGCACAGGACAAGCCCGCTGGGCCGCCGCCGATGACCGCGATCGTCTTGCCGGTCGGTTCCGCCCGCGCGAAGAGCTGTGTCCCGTTCTCGAACACCGGGTCCGTCGCATAGCGCTGCAGCAAGCCGATGGCGACCGGCTTCTCTTCGTGTGTGTTGCGCACGCAGGACTGCTCACAGAGCACTTCGGTCGGACAGACACGTGCGCACATGCCGCCCATGATGTTCTCGTTGAGGATCGTTTGCGCCGAACCGCGCAGGTTGTCGCTGCGGATCTTCTGGATGAACCCGGGTATGTCGATCCCCGTGGGGCAGGCCGCCGTACACGGCGCGTCGAAGCAAAAGTAGCAGCGATCGGCCTCGACCAGCGCTTCGGGACGCGACAGCGGCGGATGCAGGTCGCCGAAGTTCGCGTCGATAACCTTCTTGTCGAGCCGATGTGGCCGGATGTCAGGGCGATTACTGGCCATGAGTGCGTCCGTGTCAGCGCTTTACCGCGACGGGTTCGGCATGCCGTGCCTGCTTCTGCAATGCCTCGTAGTAGGGTGCGAACGCGGGACGGCCGATATAGCGGCCGGCGCCACGCTCGACGTCGAGTTTGCCGTCCGCATAGACCAGCTTGCCCCGGCTGATCGTGTGCGACGCGCAGCCCGTGACGGTCATGCCCTCGAAGATGTTGTAGTCGACCTTCTGATGGTGTGTCTTCGCGGAGATCGTCCGGGTCGCCTCGGGGTCCCAGACCACGATATCGGCGTCGGCCCCCACGGACACGCTGCCCTTGCGTGGATAAATGTTGAATATCCGGGCGGCGTTGGTGGACGTGACCGCGACGAATTCCTCCTTCGTCAGTCGGCCCGTGTTGACGCCCTGGTCCCAGAGCACTTCCAGCCGGTTCTCGACGCCGCCCGTGCCGTTGGGGATCTTGCGGAAGTCGTCCCTGCCCATGGCTTTCTGGTCTGCGCAGAAGCAGCAGTGGTCGGTGGCCGTCGTCTGCAGGTTGCCCGATTGCAGTCCCTGCCAGAGCGCGGCCTGGTGTTCGGCCGACCGGAACGGCGGGCTCATGACGTGCGCGGCCGCGACGTCGAAGTCTTTGTTCCGATAGACCGAGTCGTCGATCAGCAGATGCCCGGCGAGCACTTCGCCGAACACGCGCTGGCCCTCGTTGCGGGCGCGCGTGATGGCCTCTAGCGACTGCCGGCAGGAGTTGTGCACGATGTACAGCGGCACCTTCAGCACTTCGGCGATGCGAATGGCGCGATGTGCCGCCTCGCCTTCGACTTGCGGCGGGCGCGATAGCGGGTGGCCCTCGGGGCCGGTGATGCCCTTGTCGTAGATGGCTTTCTGCAGCCGGTACACGAGTTCGCCGTTCTCGGCATGCACGGTCACGATGGCGCCGAGTTCGAGCGCACGCGAGAAGCTGTTCACGAGCACCTCGTCGTCCGCCATGATCGCGCCCTTGTAGGCCATGAAGTGCTTGAAGCTGTTCACGCCCTGTTCGCGGACCAGCGTGCCCATGTCGGCGTGCACGCTGTCGTCCCACCAGGTGATCGCGACATGGAACGAGTAGTCGGCGACGGCCTTCTCGGCCCAGCCGCGCCACTCCCGATAGGCGTCCAGGATGTTCTGCTGCGGATTGGGGATCACGAAGTCGATGATCATCGTCGTGCCGCCGGCCAGAGCCGCCGCCGTGCCGGAATAGAAGTCCTCGCTCGCGACCGTGCCCATGAACGGCAGCTGCATGTGCGTGTGCGGATCGATGCCGCCCGGCATCACGTACTGGCCGCCCGCATCGATCACGGCGCCGCCGTTGGGTTTGTCCAGCTTCTCGCCGATCACGGCGATCCGGCCGTCTTCGCAAAGCACGTCGGCGCGGAAGCTGCGATCGGCATTGACGACCGTGCCGCCCTGGATGAGTAATGTCATCTTCAACTCCTGGTCTGCCTGCTCGCGGCGACCCAGTAGATCAGGCCGCCGAGGATCGAACCCGTGAACCACCCGTAAGTGTAGAACCAGCTCAACCTGCCTGTCGTGATCGCGACCACGGTCAGGCCTACCGGGACGAGAAAGGCGATGAAGCCTGCCCGGTTCCAGGCCGGGTAACCGGCGTTGTCCTTGTAGAGCGCGAGCAGGTTGTAGGATTGCTTCTTTATCGCAAAGTAATCCACGACCATGATGCCCGCGATCGGGCCGAGCAGGCTCGAATAACCGATCAGCCAGTTGGAGTACATACCCTCCACGCTGACGTCGGTTTCGAGCCACCCCAGTTTCTTGAGCAGCTCCCAGCTCATCAGCACGATACCGATGAGACCGGTGAGCAGCACGCCCTTGGTCTCGTCGATGTGTTTCGGCGCGATGTTCTGGAACACGTTGGTCGGGGACACGATGTTCGCGGCGGTGTTCGTCGAGATCGTCGCGAGGATGATGATCAGCATCGACACAACGACCCAGAACGGGCTGTCGATGTGGCCGATGAGGTTGATCGGATCCGCGATCGTCTCGCCGATGAGCGCGCGCGAGGCCGCGGTGAGCAACACGCCGAGGCCGGCGAACAGGAACATCGTCAGCGGCAGGCCGATGATCTGGCCAATGACCTGGCTGCGCTGCGAACGGGCGTAGCGGCTGAAGTCCGGGATATTGAGCGACAGCGTCGCCCAGAAGCCGACCATGGCGGTCAGGGCGGTCATGAAGTAGCCGAAAAACGGCGTGCCGGCAGGACGCGTCGCCGGGGTCGCCAGCAGCTCATGCATGTCGACCTTAGGCCACGCCCAGACGATGAGGCCGACGGCGACCAGGAGCAGCAGCGGGGCCGCGAGTGCCTCCAGGTGCTTGATCGACTCCGAGCCGCGGATCACGACCGTGACGTTGGCGATCCAGAAGATGAAGAAGCCCAGTACCTCGCCCATCCCGCCGAGCGATGCCCAGCCGTCGGAGATGGCCGAGAACATCAGGTGAATGGCGATGCCGCCGAACATCGTCTGGACGCCGAACCAGCCGCAGGCGACCAGTGCGCGGATCAACGACGGCACGTTCGAGCCGATGATGCCGAAAGAGGCGCGCAGCACGACCGGGCAGGGGATGCCGTAGCGCGTGCCGGGGAAAGCGTTCAGCGTCAGGGGCACGAGGACGACGACGTTCGCGATCAGGATCGTCCACAATGCCTCGGAGACCGAGAGGCCGAAATACGCGGTGAGCACGCCGCCGAGTGTGTACGTCGGCACGCAGATGGCCATGCCGACCCAGAGTGCCGCGACGTTCCAGCGCGACCAGGTCCGCTGTGCGGCCCGCGTGGGAGCGATGTCCTCGTTGTAGCGAGGGCTCGACGCGATGTCTTCGCCGACCTCGAGCTCGATGTGCTCGCCGACCGTCCGAATCTCGCTGACTGCGCGCATGCCGGGCATGGAGTCCTCCGCAGGACCTTACGTGTCGATCAGGATACCGTAAGTCTCCGGCCGCCGGTCGCGGAAGAACTGCCAGAGGTTGCGGACCTCACGGATCATGTCGAGGTCGATCTCGTGCACCAGCAGCTCGTCGTCGGTGGCGCTCGCCTGCGCCTCGATCGTGCCGCGCGGGTTGACGACGTAGCTCGAGCCGTAGAATTCGCCGATGGACCAGGGTTGCTCGGTGCCGACGCGGTTGATCGCACCGATGAACACGCCGTTGGCCGCGGCCGAGGCAGGCTGTTCGAGCTCCCAGAGGTACTTGCTGAGGCCCGCGACCGTCGCCGACGGATTGACGATGTATTCCGCGCCGTTCAGCGCCAGCGCGCGCCAGCCCTCGGGGAAGTGGCGGTCGTAGCAGATGTAGACGCCGAGCTTCACGTAGGCCGTGTCGAACACGGGCCAGCCCGAGTCGCCCGGCTTGAAGAAGAATTTCTCGTAGAAACCGGGGTCGACCTGCGGGATATGGGTCTTGCGGTATTTGCCGAGGTACGAGCCGTCAGCGTCGATGACCGCCGCGGTGTTGTAATAGACACCGGGCATCGTCTCCTCGTAGATCGGCACGACGATCACCATCGAGTGCTTCTTCGCATATTCGGCCATGAGCTGGGTCGTGTGGCCGTCGGGGACCGCTTCCGCCGCCGCGTACCATTTACGGTCCTGGCTCGGGCAGAAATAGGGCTGCGTGAAGACCTCCTGGAAACAGAGTACCTGTACACCCTGCTTCGCCGCGTCCTCGATATACGGGACGTGTGCCTCGATCATCCGGTCGCGGATCGCAAGGGGCTCCATCGAGCCGTCGCCCTTCAGGCTCATCTGGATCAGACCGCACTTCACTTTCGCCATGTCGTACCTCGCACCGCTGCCGTCACGTCAGCGAGTTCCTTTTCTTTATCAAGGTGTTACCGTCAAGGTTACGCTTTTTTGACGCCCGAGGCACCTGTAGGAGTTCGCCTGTAGGAGCCCGCCCCAGCGGGCGACCCCGGCAAAATCGCCCGCTGGGGCGGGCTCCTACAGGCGGGCCCCTAAAGTACCGATGTCCACGAACCGTACACCGGATTCGCCAGCACGTACCAGCCGTTGCCCCAGTATCTCGAGTTGTCATCGACCATGCGCCGGCGGCTGTCGGCGGTCGCGGCTTCCGTGCACGGGGCGTAGAGCTTGGTGCGCACGCAGGGCAGGAAATCGCCGAGGTCGTCGCCGAACAGCATGATCACGCGATAATTCTTCGCGACGAGATTCCGACGGGTCACTTTCTCCTGGGTCCAACCCTGCTCGCCTGCCAGCATCACGTGATCGGCATCGGCGGCGACGCCCGCCTCTTCGAGATCACGCACCACGACGCCTTTTTGCGGGCACGGGTCCGACACGCCCTCGATCCGTTCGCACGGCCGGTTGGTGATGAAGAAGACCGTCACACCCGCCGCACGCGCAGCTGCGATGAAGGCCGGCGCACCAGGCACCGGCGTCGCGGCGGTCTCGTCGGCCCACTTGTTGAGTTTCCAGTCCGCAAACGGCGGTACCAGGGTGAACTGGAAGGCGATATTGGTCACCGTTGTCTCGTCGACGTCCATGATGATAGCCGGAGGCAGCGCGCCGGCATCCTTCTGATCGGGGAGCGCGGACCATGCCTTGTCCGAGACGAAGCGGGAGAGCGCGCGCGTCGCATCGCCGTAAACCTGGCGGGACAGCGCCTGATACTCCGCCGAGTAGCGGACCCAAATCGCCCCCATTTCCGGCGCGGGCGGCTCCTGCACGGGTACCGACGTGCAGGCAGAACAGGCAATTGCGGCAATGAAAAATGGCAAGGAACGAAACGTCATGATCGGGTTCCCGGATGTGAATGGATGCGCACGGCGGACGGCGGTGCGAAACCGAAGTCTACTTGAAGAAGCGCAGATCGACGAAAAAAAGGGCGGCCCGGAGGCCGCCCTTGTCGTTTCACGAAGTAGCTCCGCCGCTCAGAAGTCGAAGCGGATACCCAACCGGATCTGATAGACCGAGTTGAAGGCGCTGTCGAAACTGGTGCTGCGCGCGTTGAAGCTGTTGAAGCGATAGACGCAGGCGGTCTGCGTCGTGCAGGTCGTCCGCGGATCGTCACCGAGCAATGCCGTCGCGCCGTCGACGCCGTTGGCGGCGACGTCGGCCGCCGAAACGAGATCGGCCCTGACGATGTTGTTGGTATCGAAGCCCGGGCCGTTAGCCCACGTGCCCCAACTGCTGTTCAGCAGGTTCAGGAAGTTCTGGATGTCGAGCACGATCCGGAAGTTGTTGTCGCCCAGCGAGTTGCCCAGGAATTTGAATCCCGGGATCTCCTGCTGGATGCGGATATCGACCACGTTTCTCCAGGAAGAGAAGGCCTTGTACGGCGTCAGAATGCCCTTGCCGCCGCCGTGTTTCTTGATGTAATCGGAGAACGCGGCCTGGTCGAAGCCGGTCGCGAAGACGACCGCCGGATCCGACGCGCTCGTCGGCACGTACAGCGTGTCGTTGTCGAACGGGCTCTCGAAGCGGGCACGGCCGAACAGCGGGTTCCCGCTGCTGACGTCGAAGGTATTGCCGTAGGCATCGCCGGACAGGCGGCGGAAGAACAGGTCGAAGCGCGTGCGCGTGTTGCCCGTGCCGAAGAAGTCCTTCTCGTAACCCAGCGTGAACTTGATCGAGTTCTTGATCTGGAACGGCGAAGGCTTGACTCCCGGATTGTTGCGATCCGAGGTGACGACGCTGCGCCAGTTCGATACGCCGCGCGACGAGGTGCCTTCGGTTACCGATTCGACGTCCGAGTATGCATAACTCAGGCTGAAATCCAGACCGTTGTCGTAGGCCTTGCTCAGTCCGAGGGCGATGATGTTGCCCTGGCCACCCGTGTAGTTGCTGAGTTCGGTTACGTTGTCGATGCCGAGCGCATCGAGGTCCGCATAGATCGGACGGCCATCGGGGGCGACGCCCTGCGTCATCTGGAGCTGCGGGATGTTACGCCACCTGAAGCCGTCCTTGGTCTTCGTGAACAGGTACTGGGCCGTGAACGTGTAGTCCTCGCTGGAGCCGATGTCGAACTGCTGCTCCCAACGCAGCGAGGCCTTCCAGTCGGCGGGGATCTTGAAGTTCTTGGCGATCGTGTCGATCGGCACGGGCGTGCCTGCCGCGACGGAATCCTGCAGCGCCTGCGGCACCGTATAAGGGTCGACACCCGTGAAAACACCGCTTGCACGTACGACCGGGAGCTGGAAGGCGTTCGAGACCCACACTTGCGGAGAGCCGCCGGTGAACAGGCCGAAACCGCCGGACAGGGTGCCCCGATCCGTCGGATACCAGCGGAAGCTGACACGCGGCATAAGCAGGGTCTTGCCGTCGAGGTTCGCGCTCGAGTCGATGCCGTACGTGTTCATCAGGGACTGGTCGAAGTACGGCTTGTCGGACTGGTTGAACTTCGCGTAACGCAGGCCGAAGCCGAGTTCGAAATCCGGTGTCAGCTGCCAGCTGTCCTGTGCGAACAATACCCATTTCTTGAAGCCCCAGTTCGCCGCGGCGTTGTTGGCGTTGTTCGAGGTGTCGTTCTGGTAATTGACGGTCGCGGTGCCACTGAGCAGGTCGTTGTAGTTGTCGAAGATGAATGTGCCGCGCGAATCGGACACGAACAGGTTGAACAGGCTGAAGTCCTCGTATTCCAGGCCGGCGCTCACGACGTGATCGCCGACGAAATAGTCGGCCTTGGCGAGCACCTGCGTGCGCTTGTCGCTGTACTCATTGGAGTGACGGAAACGATCGCAGCCAGCGAGCACATCGTCCAGAGTATCCGTAAGAAGCCCTTCGAGCGGCGTACCGACGAGGTCCGCCGGATCCAGGCTGATGTCGATCGCGCCGACGTCGGACCCGGCGCGACAGATCTGCCCGCGCGAGAATTCCTTCTTGTTGACGCGCAGCGTCGTCGACAGCTTGTCGTTCCAGTCGGAGAATAGCTGGAAGGTGTAGGCCTTCAGGTCCACCGGCGTGTCGTACCATGACGACACGAAGCTAAGGCTGTCTACGCTGGTCCCTGTCTCCTCCGTCTTCTGGTAGGTGAACGAGGCGCGCTGCGTGTCGGTGATGTTCCAGTCCAGCTTGAGCAGATCACGATCCGAGGTGATCGGCGTGTTCGCCGTGCCGGGACGCGTGCCGGGATCGTAACCGAGGCTCGAATTGACCACGTCGGCGAGCGCGTCGAAGAAGCCGGGCTGTATGCCGTTATTGGCGTCGTCTGCAGCGAAGCTGATGGACTTGGCCGATTCGAACTTGTCCTTGGAGAGGAAGAAGAACAGCTTGTCCTTGATGATCGGGCCGCCGAGGGTCACGCCGTATTCCTTCTCGTCGACCGGACCCGGATCGTACTCGTTGTTGCCGTCGTACTTGTTGCCGAACATGCTGTCGTTCTTCCACAAGTACTTTATGGAACCGTCCCAGTCGTTGGTGCCGGACTTGGTCGTGACATTGACCAGGCCGCCGGTAAAGCCGGTGGCGGTCACGTCGTAGTCGGAGGCGACCAGCGTCGCGGACTCGATGGCATCGATGTTGATCGGCGAACGGTCTGTCGCGTAGGTGTTGTCGCCGAGTCCGAAGTCATCCTGTTGCAGCGAACCGTCGATGGAGAAACCGTTGAAGCGCGGATTGATGCCGCCGACCGAGAGGTTGCCTTCGCCGCTGGACTGGGCGAGCGGATCGCGCAGCAGAGTCGAGATCACGTCGCTTGTGCCGGACGGAGTGTCGGCAATGTCCTGCGCCGAAAAATCGGAACCGACGCCGTTGTTGAGGTCGCGTACCGGAGCGGCTTGTGCAGACACGACGATCTCTTCCATCTCCTCCGTTTGCTTCTCCAGCGAGATGTTCAGCGCGGGCTGGGTGCCCGGCGTGAGGTAGACGTCATCGACATGTGAGCCGCGGTAGCCCTCGGCGGTCGCAGTCACAGTGTAGGGACCGCCGACGCGCAGGCCCGGCTGATAGTAGTTACCGGATGTGCCGGTCTTCGCCGTCTTCACTGTCCCGGACGGCACGTGCGTGATGGTGACCGTCGCATTCGCGATGGGATTGCCATCTTTGTCGGTGATCGTGCCGCGCGCGTCGGAGGACACGCTCTGGGCGCCCGCCACGGAGGCGAGCGTCAGCGCGAAAAGCAGCGTGACGAGGCTGGCCAACAAAGTCCTTGCTTTCATTTTTTCGCTCCTGCTGTTCTTGGTAGTGCGTTGTATTTTTGCCAAACACGATCGGAGAAGCGCAAATGCCTGCCGGCCGTGCGCATCGGGCCGCGCAACGATGTCAGCCTCATGTGATTTACCTGCGTCGATCGAATTGCAGTGGACGAGTGCGTTGGCAAGTCTGGAACCGTAAATAACAATTGTGACAATTGTATGTCGACACCCTCGAGCCTGACCTTTTTGATCGTACCCCAAGCAAGCCGTCGGGCCGCTACGTTGCGGTTTGGTTAGGGGAGTTTAATGCAGCCTAAACGATTGTCCAACAAGCAATTCCTTGACCAGCCGCTGCAATTTCGGACGGCTGCGGAAAGTCCCGCCGGCCGTACCTCGATATTGGTTTACGAGGGATTGCGAAGTTATTGATTTCGCTGATCGACGATTTCCGCGACCAGCGGCCAATGGTCGGAAACTCCGGTTCCGGTCGCGGCGTCGAAGTGCGCGGGTGTGCCGTCCGGAGCCACCTGCGCCGGGAATTGGTTCGCCACCCGGACCGATCTTGCGCGCATATGCCATGTTGTTTTTTCGCCACGGGCCGGCGAGAACAGGATCATGTCCAGAAACGACCAGGTGTCGTCGCGCGCATAGTGGTAGGTGCCCCGGCAGCCCGCGCACAGGTCGTTCGAGACAGTCCAGTAGGGGCGGACGTAGCGGTCGAGCAGGTGCTCACGCGCGTCCTCCGTGCTCGTCGTATTGAAGTCGCCGGCGGCGAAGACGTAGCGATTGTCGGGCAGGGATTTGCGCAGCGTATCGAGTGCCTGATAAGCGTGCGCCCGCATGTCCGTCGGGTGGAACGGCGCCGGGAAATGCACGGCGAAGCCGGTGAGCTGCGAACCGTCGGGCAGTTTGAACGTCGCTTCCAGTATGCCGCGAGTGTCGCCTTCGGCACCCGGGTGATCGGGGAACCTCAACGGATGCAGGATCGGCGCGCCGGTCAGCGGAAGGCGAGACAGGAATCCGACGTCGATGCCGCGCTCATCGTCGCCCTCGATCAGTATCGAGTGGCCGTAGTTCGAGTCGGGCAGGTACTGAAGACTCAGGCGATCCAGGATCGCCGCGTTCTCGACTTCCTCGAACGCGATGATGTCCGGGCCGCGGCCGTCGTTGATCTGCTTGATCGTCCCGGCGATCACGGTGAGCTTGTGATCGATCGCCGCCTCGCTCCAGTCGAGGTACAGGCATTCGTCGCGCCAGGGCTTGACGGCGATCTTCCCGCACGCCGCCTTGTGGGCCTCGCTCTGCTTCTGTCCGATCGGCAGGTAGGCCTTGTCGTCCTTGCCGGGGTCGTCGACGTTGTCGAACAGGTTCTGCACGTTGAAGGTCATGATCGACACGGAGGCAGGGGCCGTCGCGGGATCCCCGGTGGGATTCGGGGCAGGGCCCGAACAGGCGGTGAGCTGGCAGGCGGCGACGGCCAGTGTGACGTGCAGGATACGGTGAGCGTTCATGGTGTGCTGACTCCGTCGAGTTCGATGCGCAAAAGCCGCGCGTGACGGCCCTCGAAGGTCACGAACACCGAGGCCCCGTCGGGGCCGAAGGCGACGGATTCGGCGTCCTTGTAATCGCCTGCATCGAGCACGATCGGTTGCCTTGCGAAGACCGCTGCCCAGTCGTCGAGTGCCGTCCGCGGGTAATAGTACACGCCATGGTAAGTCAGTATGACGGCAGCGCGGCCATCGGCCGAGATGTCCATCGCGGTCGGCTGCCACCACCACCACAGCTTCACAGGTGCCGAGAGGATGTCGCCGCGGCCGGGCTGGGGCAGCGTATCGACGGCGCCGAGCCGGGTCGCGACCAGGGCCGTGTCGTCGGCCGGGCGCAGCGGGAGCGCATGCAGGACGGCGGGGATCTGCCGCTTGGTCAGCACCAGCACTCGCCCCGCCGCGGCGTCGACGGCCATCGCTTCCGCGTCGGCGGGGCCGTCCGGATAGCTGAAATCGAATGCCCAGGCGATCGGCACCGAGCGGGCATCGGGTGCGGGTTCCGCGACGACATAGGCCGTCAGGTGCCGGTGGATGCCGGCGTTGTCGCCAATGTCCGAGACCAGGAGCCAGGGTTCGCCGTCCAGCGTAAACGCGGCGATGTCCTCCCAGTCGACGTTACGGGCACCTTCGATGTCGACGTGACCGATTCCGGCACCCGTCGTGTCGATCGCGTAGAGCCGCGGCGGCCCGTCGTCGTTGATCAGCCAGAATACGCCCGGCGTCCTGCGCGAAGCCGCGATCCCGCTTGCCTCGTCGAGAGCGTCGTCACCGAGGTGCCCGACGGTAGCGACCGACACGCGCGCGTCGGGCGGCGGGGAGGCGGGGCCGGCACCGCAACCACCGCCGGCGGCCAGGACCAGGATCGTGAAGATCGTCAGAAAAGGAACCCGGCGTGAGGCCGGGTTCCGATCAGGCTTGCGCGTACCGTTGTGCGATTGCCTCAATGCACGCCGAAGTTGTAGCGGAACGTCAAGCCGAAGATGCGGCGGTCGTTGACGAAGCCGGTGTTGTTGTCGAAGTCGATGACGCCCTTCAGGTTCGCCTCGTCGGTGATGTTGCGGCCGAACAAGGCCGCATCCCAGCGGCCGGCTGAATCGCGCACACCGACCCGGGCACCGCCCTCGTAGATGTCACCGCTGTGGAATTCCGTCGCATCGTAGATCAGGAACTGCATGTCGCTCTGGAACATCCAGTCCGTCGCGAAATACAGCTCGCGGCCACTCAGCGGGACCGTGTATTCCAGCCGCAGGTTGGCATTCCACTCGGGCGCGTTCGGCAACGGATTGCCGTCGACGATAGCGAAGCCGTTGGCGTCGAGCGGATCCTCGGGGGTGCACTGCCCCGACCCGCAAATGGGAACGCGTAGGTTCGGATCGTCAATCTCGGTGTGGTTGTAGCCAAGCCCGAGCTGCACGAGGAAGGACTCGGTCGCCAGCCAGTCGAGGTCGAGGTCGAAGCCGTACGCCTTGGACTTGTCCGCATTGACGAGCTGGATCGAGTTGCTGACGCCGCCGACCGCCGTGATCTGCTGATCGCTGACCTGGTAGGTGAATACCGCGCCGTTCAGGCGCACGCGATTGCCGTACAGGTCGGATTTGAAGCCGAATTCGAGCGACGTAATCGTCTCCGACGTGGCCGTCGAGGGCACGCCGAAGAACGCGATGTCGCGTCCCTGGATCGACGGTCCCCGGAAGCCGTTCGCGAGACGCCCGTACAGGCGCAGATTTTCGCTGGCGTTGTAGATCAGGCTGAGGTCCCAGCTCGCCTGGCTGTCATCCACGCTGACGGCGTCGAACGGCAGGCCCACGTTGTCCTTCGGATCCTTGAGGTCCTTCTTGTCGTCCGTGTAGCGCAGGCCCGCGGTCAGGTTCCAGGCGTCGCTCAGGTCGTAGCTGACCTGGCCGAAGACCGCCCAGGACGTGTTCTGGTGGTCGCGCGTCGTCGGCGGCACGAAGAACGGATTCGTCTCGATCTCGTAATCTTCGTCGAAGTAGAACACGCCGGCCTGCCAGAACATGCCACTCGTGGCGTCGGAGGACAGGCGGAGTTCCTCGGTAAGCTGCTTGAGATCGTTGATGCCGTCCTGCGTCACGGACTGGAACGGGATGAATCCCGGTCCGTTCGGGTTGCCGCCGTCGATGTCGCCGAGGCTGCGATCGCTGGCCGTCTCGTACGCCGTGATCGAGGTCAGCGACATGTCGTTGGCGAATTTCCAGGTCAGGCGCGCCGAACCGCCGAACTGCTTCGCCTCCTGCGGGTTGTTGTCGCCCTCGTTGAACGCGACGGTGTCGCGCACGAAATTGGAGTTCAGCTTGTTGCTGCCGGTCGTGAGAATATTGGCCCGGAAGATCTCCGACGTGCCGTCGTAGTTGCGCCAGTGCATGTTGAAGAGCGCGCTGAAGTTGTCGGAAGGCTCGTACAGCAGCTGAAAGCGGACGGCGTGATCCTGGTTCTTGCCCAAAGCGTTCTTCTGACCCGTAAAACTGTTGTCTATCCAGTTATCGCGGTTCAGGTCGAAGAACGACAGCCGTGCCATTGCCGTGCCCTTGTCGTTCATGCTGCCGCCGATGGCGCCCTCGAGATTGAGCGTGCCGACCTGGCCGACGGTGGCCTGGGCGTAGGCATCGAAATCCGCGCTCGGCTTGACCGTGTCGAACTTGACGATGCCGGCCGGCGTGTTGCGGCCGAACAGCGTGCCCTGCGGCCCGCGCAGCACCTCGACGCGCTCGATATCGAACAGCGGGTAGCTCTTCAGGATCACGTTCTCCATGACGACCTCGTCCATGATGATCGATACCGGCTGCGAGGCGGCGAGGTCGAAATCGGTGTTGCCGAGGCCACGCAGATAAAACCGCGGTGCGACGCGGCCGTTCGACGATTCCGCGTTCAGGCCGGGGATCCGTCCGGCCAGCGCACGGGCGTCTTCGCCGCCCTGCAGGATCTTGGACAGGTCTTCTCCCTGCATCGTCGAGATCGAGATCGGCACGTCCTCGAGCCGCTCCTCGCGGCGCTGCGCCGTTACCGTGATCTCCTCGAGGATGCCTTCGAACTGCGTCTGCGCCCGCACGCTGAGCGCGCCGAGCAGGGCCGCTGCGACGGCCGTACCCCTGGCGATTCTCATTGTTGTGATTCTGTTACACATTGCCTGCCTCCCACCTAAATTTGCCCGGATTATAACGCCGTCATTTCTGTCCGTGACCGATTTTGTTGTTGCAGAAATGCATCAGCGGGCACGTGCGGGCTCGCGGGTGCGAGCACGAGAGGTCCGGGACGGCACTCCCAAAGACCGGGCATACGCGGTATCGTGGCGGCCATGGCTACGAGACACATAGGCGCGGCCGCCGGCGACTTCGCCCAGACCGTGCTGATGCCGGGCGACCCGCTGCGGGCGCGCTACATCGCCGACACCTATCTCGACGGTGCCCGGCGTGTGACCGACGTCCGCAACATGTGGGGATTCACCGGCGAATTCCGCGACCAGCCGGTGTCCGTGATGGCGCACGGCATGGGCATCCCGTCGGCGTCGATCTATGTGACCGAGCTGATCGTCGACTACGGCGTCAGCCGCGTCATCCGGGTCGGCAGCTGCGGCACGACGCATCCCGACGTCCGGCTCCGCGACCTGGTCATCGGCATGGGCGCATCCACGGATTCCAACGTCAATCGCGTGCGTTTCGGCGGCTACGATCTCGCGGCGCTCGCGAGCTTCGAACTCGTGCGCAAGGCGGTGACGGCCGCGGAGCAGCGAGACGTGCGTTTCCACGTCGGCAACCTGTTCTCGGCCGATCTCTTCTATACGCCGGATACGGCGATGTTCGACACGATGGCGAAATTCGGCGTCTACGGCGTGGAGATGGAGGCGGCCGGCATCTATCCGATCGCGGCGGAGCACGGTGCCGAGGCGCTGGCGATATGCACCGTCAGTGACGACATCCGTACCGGCAAGGCGCTCTCGGCCGAAGACCGCGAGAAGACATTCGACGACATGATCCTCGTCGCCCTCGAGACGGCGATCGCCGGAGACTGAGGAGCGATGAGCCTGTCCGCCGTCAAGACGACCGCTCGACTGCCCGATCTCGATCACGTACCGACCGTCGACGCGGTCGGCGTCGACGAGCGCGTCGCGCGCTTCACGAGCCGCAGCATCAAGACGGAATCGAAGGTCGAGGCGCTCAAGCTCGTATTGTCGATGATCGACCTGACCACGCTCGAGGGCCAGGACACCCCCGGCAAAGTGCGGCAGCTGTGCCAGAAGGCGATCCACCTGCACGACGCGATGCCGGGCCTGCCGCACGTCGCGGCGGTCTGTGTGTACCCGACGATGGTCGGCGTCGCGAAGCGTGCGCTGCGAAGGACACGACATCGCCGTCGCGTCGGTGGCGACGGCCTTCCCCAGCGGGCAGGCGTCTCTCGAAGTGAAGCTCGATGACACGCGCACGGCCGTCGAAGCGGGCGCGAGCGAGATCGACATGGTGATCTCCCGCGGAGAATTTCTGGCGGGTCAGTATGGCCGCGTTTTCGACGAGATCGTCGCCGTCAAGGAGGCCTGCGGCGACGCGCACCTGAAGGTCATCCTGGAGACCGGCGAGCTCGGCACGCTCGATCGGGTCCGGCGTGCAAGCGTCCTCGCGATGCACGCGGGTGCGGATTTCATCAAGACCTCCACCGGCAAGATTCAGCCGGCCGCGACGATGCAGGTTACCCTCGTCATGCTGCAGGCGATCCGCGACTACTACTTCGAGACCGGGCGCATGGTCGGCATGAAGCCGGCCGGCGGCATCTCGAACGCGAAGCTGGCGGTGCACTACCTGGTCATGCTGCGCGAGACGCTCGGCAACGCCTGGATGACGCCGGAGTGGTTCCGCTTCGGCGCGAGTTCGCTGGCCAACGACGTGTTGATGCAGCTGCAGAAGCAGGCGACGGGCGTGTATCAGTCGGCGGATTATTTTTCGAAAGACTAGCGGGGGAATCGCGGCTGAAGCCGCTCCTACAGCCGTCCACGAAAGGATAGGAACATGGCGACACCCGGAAACAAACTGGCATTCGACGACGGCTGGCACTACTCGCCGGCGCCGGAGAGCACCGATCACATCCGGATCGACAAGCGCTACAAGCTGTTCATCGGCGGCGAATTCGTCGCGCCCGAGAAAGGGCGCTACTTCGACACCATCAATCCCGCGACCGAGGAGCGGCTGTCCCGCGTCGCGGCAGGCGTCGGAGGCCGACGTCGACAAGGCGGTGAAAGCCGCGCGCAAGGCCTTCGGGCCCTGGTCGCGCATGAAGGCCGCCGAACGCGGCAAGTACATCTACCGCATCGCGCGCATGCTGCAGGAACGCGCGCGCGAATTCGCCGCGATCGAATCGCTCGACGGCGGCAAGCCGATCCGCGAGTCGCGGGACGTCGACATTCCGCTGGCGGCGGCGCACTTCTTCTATTACGCCGGCTGGGCGGACAAGCTCGACTATGCGTTCCCGGGACGCAGGGGCAAACCCGTCGGCGTCGCGGGCCAGATCATCCCGTGGAACTTCCCGCTGTTGATGGCGGCCTGGAAGATCGCGCCGGCGCTCGCCTGCGGCAACACGGTCGTGCTGAAGCCCGCCGAGACGACGCCGCTGACGGCGCATGAAACTGGCGGAACTCATCGCGGACGCAGGGCTGCCGCCCGGCGTCGTCAACATCGTCACCGGCGCCGGCGAGACCGGCGCCGCGATCGTCAATCATCCCGGCATCGACAAGATCGCGTTCACGGGCTCGACCGAGGTCGGGCGGATCATCCAGCAGGCGCTGGCCGGGACGGGAAAACGCTACACGCTCGAACTCGGCGGCAAGGCCGCAAACATCATTTTCGCCGATGCCGCCATCGACCAGGCGGTGGAGGGCATCGTCAACGGCATCTTCTTCAACCAGGGGCACGTCTGCTGCGCCGGTTCGCGGCTGTTCGTGCAGGAATCCGTGGCGGACGAGGTGATCGCCAAGCTCAGGGACCGCATGGAGACGCTGATCGTCGGCGATCCGCTCGACAAGAACACCGACATCGGCGCGATCAATTCCGCGCAACAGCTCGAGACGATCCGAGGCTACCTCGAGATCGGCCAGCGAGGAGGGCGCGGAGATGCATCAGAGCTCCTGCCGTCTTCCGGAGCGAGGCTACTGGTGCCGGCCGACGATTTTCACCGGCGTGTCGCAGTCCAACCGCGTCGTGCAGGAGGAGATCTTCGGTCCGGTGCTGGCGATCCAGACCTTCCGCACCTTCGAGGAAGCACTGACGAAGGCCAACAACACGCCGTACGGCCTGTCCGGCGGCGTCTGGACGGACAAGGGCGCGAAGATTTTCAAGATGACGCAGCCGCGTGCGCGCCGGCGTCGATCTGGGCCAATACCTTCAACAAGTTCGATCCGACGTCGCCATTCGGCGGCTACAAGGAAAGCGGCATGGGCCGCGAGGGCGGGCTGCACGGACTCGATGCTTACCTGACGCTGGAGGCATGAGCATGGCGAAGAAGACCTCCAAATCGAACGGACGCCTGGCGGTCGCGAAGACCTACAAGATCTACATCGACGGCAAGTTCCCGCGCACCGAGTCCGGCCGCTACTTCGCGTTGAAGGACGGCAAGGGCAACGTCATCGCCAACGTGTGTCGTTCCAGCCGCAAGGATTTTCGCAATGCCGTCGTGGCCGCGCGCAAGGCGCAAGCTGCGTGGGCCGACGCGAGCTGCGTACCTGCGCGGCCAGATCCTGTACCGAATCGCCGAAATGCTCGAGGGCCGCCGCGAGCAGTTCGTCGCGGAACTGCGTGTTGCAGGGCGTCGCGAGTCGCGCCGCGGAGAAGGAGATCGATGCATCGATCGACCGGCTGATCTACTTCGCGGGCTGGGCCGACAAGTACCAGCAGATCTTCAGCTCGGTCAATCCGGTGAATTCATCGCATTTCAATTTCTCGGTCCTCGAGCCGACGGGTGTGGTTTCGATCCTGGCGCCCGAGGACAGCGGGCTGCTCGGCCTGGTATCGAACGTGGCGCCGGTGATCGTCGGCGGCAATACCTGCGTCGTCCTCGCGTCCGAGTCGTTGCCGCTCGCTGCGGTCAGTTTCGCCGAGGTCGTGCACGCCTCCGACGTGCCCGCCGGCGTCGTCAACCTGCTGACCGGCTTCCGTTCCGAGCTCACCGGCCATTTCGCCTCGCACATGGACGTCAACGCGGTCATCTACTGCGACGGCGACCGCAAGCTGGCGAGGGCGGTGCAGACCGCCGCCGCGGACAATATCAAGCGCGTCGTGCCGCGCACGAACCTCGACTGGTCAAAGGCGGACCTCCAGCACCCCTACCTGATCCGCGACACCCAGGAAGTCAAGACGACCTGGCACCCGATCGGGGCCTGATCCTACAGCTGCCCGTCGAGGAGGCCGGGTTCGATGCGCGCGCCGACCTGCTGGATGACCGCGGTGCCGCAGATCGTGCCGAGCCGCGCGCAATCCGCCAGCGAGCGGTCATTGACCCAGCCAAAGAGGAATCCCGCGGTGTACGCGTCGCCGGCGCCGGTCGTGTCGATGACCTTCGGCACCGGCGTCGCGGCCTGCACGACCTGCTCGTCGCCGCGGACGACGACGGAGCCCTGCGCCGAGCGCGTGATTGCGAACAGCGTGTCGTATCTGCGTATCGCCCGCAGCGTGTCTTCGAAGCTCGCGGCCTCGACCAGCGCGGAAACCTCGTCCTCGTCGGCCACGACGATGTCGACCTCGTCGCGAATCGCGGCGTCGAACGAGTCGCGGTGGCGGTCGACGCACAGCGAATCGGACAGCGACAGCGCCACGGCAGAACCCCGCTCCCTGGCCAGCGCCATCGCGTTGCGTGCCAGGTCCGGGCCCTCGGGCAGGTCGAAGACGTAGCCCTCGATCAGGACGACCTGCGGATCGCCGACGGTCCCGTCCGTGACGTCGCGCACGCCGAGCTCGGTGCAGGCGCCGAGATAGGTCTGCATCGTCCGCTGCCCGTCGGGCGTGATCAGGATATGGCTGCGCGCGGTCGGAGCGCCGTCACGCGCGGGCTCGAGCCGTATGTCGACGCCGAGCGAGCGCATGTCGTGGTTGAAGATGTTGCCGAGCTGGTCGTCTTTCACCCGGCCGATGTACGCGGTGCTGCCGCCGAGATTGGCGAAGCCGGCGACCGTGTTCGCGACCGAACCGCCGGACATTTCCGTCGCCGGTCCCATCATCGCGTAGATGTCCCGGGCACGCTGCTCGTCGATCAGGGTCATCGAGCCGGGAGCCGCGCCGAACCGGGCGAGGAACTCGCCGTCGACGTGTGCGAGCACATCGACGATGGCATTGCTGATGCCGAGCAACTGGACTTTGCGACTCATGAGCGTAGGTGGCAGCCAAAAACCGCGCTAGCCTACCATCGGTGCCTGCCGATTGCCCGCGTATCGCGGCGTGCCGCGCATCCGGGTCGAAATTGCCGCATCGATGCCGTGTGTCTACACTGGTGGCTGACTTTCGAAGGGACAAAGGCGCTTGATCCGACATTTGACCCTCACGAGCCTCGTCCTGCTCCTGGCGTCATTGGCGTCTGCCGAGTCTCGCGCGGAACAATGGCGCTTCGATGGCGTCGACCGGATCGTCGCGATGAGCGATATCCACGGTGCCTACGACCAGTTTACGGCTACGCTGAAGAGAGCCGGCGTCGTCGGACGACAGCCTGTCCTGGGCGGGCGGCAAGACACACCTCGTCATCGTCGGCGATATGCTCGATCGTGGCCCGCGGTCGCGGGACGTCATGGATCTGCTCATGCGCCTCGAGGACGAAGCCGCGGATGCCGGCGGCATGGTACACGTCCTGATCGGCAATCACGAAGCCATGAACCTGGTCGGCGACCTGCGCTATGTCTCTGCGGAGGAGTATGCGGCTTTCGCGCAAGAGGAGCGGCCGGAAGACCGCGAGCGCTTCAGGGCAGCCTATATCCGCGAGCGCGCCGTGGACGGCAAGAGTCCGGACGAACTGGGCAAGGCGTTCGATTCGCAATTCCCGGCCGGCTTCTTCGGCAAGTGGCGGGCTTTCCGGAGCACCGGCAAGTACGGTAGCTGGCTGCTCGGCAAACCGATCGTCGTCGTCATCGACGGCACGGCCTTCGTGCACGCGGGCCTGTCGCCGGTCGTCACGCGGCTGGGACTGGACGGCGTGAATGGCCAGCTGCATGACGAACTCGTCGAATACGTGCATGCATTCGAAACCCTCGTCGACGCCGGTGTGCTGCTGCCGACCGACAATTTCTATCGTCAGCCTAAACTCGTCGCCAACTTCGCGCCCGGCCTCGACGCCGACATGAAAGTCGTCAATGCAGCGGCCGCGCTTCCGCGTCTGTACGATTCCCAGGTGCACGCCGTAGACGGTCCGCTCTGGTACCGCGGCAACGTGTCGTGCAGTGTGCTGATCGAGTCCGACAAGCTCGCTGCAGCACTCGCGGCGCTCGATGCGCGTCGCGTCGTCATCGGCCACACGCCGACCATGAATCGCAAAGTCCTCGAACGCATGCACGACGAAGTCATCGAGGTCGACACCGGCATGTTGAGCAGCTACTACAATGGCCGCGGCAACGCACTGGTGATCGAGGGAGACCGCATCACGGCGGTGAACGAGGCGAATCCCGAGGGCGTAGCGCCGATGCCGCAGCCGCGCCAGGTCGGCCGGCGGCCGGGAGGTTTCCTCGACGCGGATCGGGTCGAAGCGCTGCTTGCCCACGGCAACATCGTGTCGAGGTCGCAGGACGATTCCGGACGGCAGGTCCTGACCGTCAGCGACGGGGAACGCACGATCGATGGCGTCTTCACGAAGCGTGCGGGCCGTGGCTTCTATCCGCAGGTCGCGGCCTACCGGCTGGATCGCATGCTCGCACTGGGGATGGTACCGGTCACTGTGCGGCGTAACGTCGACGGCACTGACGGGTCGCTGCGGTTCCGCCCCGTCGGTGCGATAGACGAGGCGCAGCGCCACGAGAAGGGTTACGGCGCCGACGCGCAATGCCCTGTACAGGAACAGTGGGGCGCAATGTACGTATTCGACGCGCTGACCTATAACGAGGGCCGTTACGTGAACACGATCCTCTATAGCCCCGACACCTGGCAGCTCATGCTCGTCGGGTACGACAAGGCCTTCTCGAGCAGCAGCGGGCGGCCGCCGCAGCTCCAGTCGCAGGATCTGGCGCTCGGCAAGCGCTGGCGCGAAGCGCTTGCGTCACTCAGCGATGACAAGCTCACGGTGCGGCTCGGCGACGTGCTGGACGCGCGTCGCCTGCGCGGGCTGGAGAAGCGCCGCGACGAACTCCTCGACCTGCCGTAGTAGCCCGCCTGTAGGAGCCCGCCCCAGCGGGCGACCATACCCCATTATCGCCCGCTGGGGCGGGCTCCTACAGGTACCGTGCCATCGGAGTCAACCGCACGCCGCCAAGCCGTGTCGCTCACTCGACGACGGCGATGCACTCGATCTCGACGCGCGCGCCGAGCGCGAGTCCGCTGGTGCCGAGCGCACTGCGGGCGGGTTTGTTCGGGAAGAAGCTTGCGTAGACCTCGTTCATCGCTCCCCATTCGGAAATGTCGGCGAGGAACACGGTGCATTTGACGACCCGGTCCATCGACGAGCCGAAGTCCTGCAGGCGCTCAGACATGTTCTCCAGCGCCTGTCGCGTCTCGCCCCTGATGCCACCCTCGGCGAGCTCCATCGTTCCAGGTTTCAGGCCGATCATGCCGGAAAGGTAGAGCGTATCGCCGACACGCACGGCGGCGGAGAAGGGCAGATTCGCCTGTTCGCTGCCCGGTGCCGCCAGGTATTCCACGCGCGGTTTCTCTTCCATGTCCACGGAACAGGCGGTGAGCAAGAGCAGTGCGGTGCACGAGATGAGAATTCGCATGCGGTTCTCCCGGTGGTTTTCAGATATCGCCGGCACGGGCAGCGGCCGCGATATGCTCTGCGGCGCGGAAGGCGAGCGCCATGATCGTCATCGTCGGCTGACCCCGGCCCGAGCTCACCATGCTGCTGCCGTCGCAGATGAACAGGTTCGGCACGTCGTGGCTGCGGTGCTTGCCGTCGACCACCGACGTCGCGGGATCGTCGCCCATCCGGCAGGTACCGAGCAGGTGTTCGCCGCCTTCGGTCGGATGTATCGGCCAGCGCCACGACTTGACGGCGTCGGCCGCATCCAGCAATTCCATGGCCCGGTCCTGCAGGAACTTCCCCATCGCCAGATCGTCGGGATGATCGTTGTAGGTCTCGCGGATGGCCGGCCGGCCCCAGATGTCCCGGCTCTCGGGATCCAGCGTGATGTTGTTGCTGTCGAGAGGCAGCGAAGTCGTGGATCCGATGATCGACATCTGGCGGGTGAAGTTGTGCGCCAGTTCGTCCTTCCACGCCGCGCCCCAGGCCGGCACGTCGGGCGGCATGGCGAGCAGCGCGTGCATGATCGGCGTCGCCGAGAACAACGGCCGCGCATCGATGCCCCCGCCGCCGTAGAAGCCGCGTTTCTCGTCCGTCTCGTAGAAGTCGTGGACGATCCGTGTCACCTGGACGCCCTTGTAGTCGTTCAACGGATGCTCGAATACGCCGCAGGTACCGGCGTGCGAGTTGTGCATCAGGTTGCGACCCACGAAACCGCTGGAATTGGCGAGGCCGTCGGGATGCCGCCCACTGGCCGACATCAGGAGCAGCCTCGGCGTCTCGGCGCCGTTTGCCGACAGCACCACCGCCTTCGCGCGCTGCGCACGCTCCTTGCCGTCCGCGTCGAGGTACACGACCTGGCTTGCGCGGCCCTTAGCGTCGGTATCGATGCGGATAACCACCGACTCCGGACGGACCTCGCAACGGCCGCTGGCCTCGGCGAGCGGGATCATTGCGAACAGCGTCGACGACTTGGCCCCGACCTCGCAGCCGAAATACATGCAGTAGCCGCAGCTGATGCAACCCGCCCGGCCATTGAACGGCTGCGACAGGATCGCGTGCGGCTCGGGCTGGGGGTGAAGACCAAGCTTCTTCGCCGCTCTCTCGAGCAACACGCCCGAGGACTTGACCGGCATCGGCGGCAACGGGAACGGCTTCGAGCGCGGCGCATCGAAGGGTCCGGGCGCGCCGGAGACGCCGATCTCCCAGTCGACCTTTGTGTAATAAGGTTCCAGGTCCTCGTAGCTGATCGGCCAGTCCGCGAAGTTCGTGCCGGAGATCGGGCCCAGCAGGCTGCGCTCCTTGAAATCGACCGGGCGCAGGCGCCAGAAGTTGGCCGTGAAATGCACGCTCGAACCGCCGACGCCGCGCGCGTAGCGCACCGGATTCTGAGCCGGTCTCGTCGCCTTTTCGTTCTCGTGATGGCGGAACGTCTGGCCGTGGACTTCGGGGCCGCCGCCCTCGAGTTCGTCTCGGAACAGGACCGACAGCTCGTCGTGGCTGAAGTCCCCGGCCTTGCGGTACGGGCCCTGCTCGAGCAGCACGACGTCGAATCCGGCGGTCGACAGTTCCTTCGCGAGGATGCCGCCGGCCGAGCCGGCGCCGACGATGACGAAGTCGACGGCCTCGGACAACCCGTAGCGCGCGCTAGTCGCCATCGCCGCCGTGCACCTGTGCGTCGTAGTAACCGAAAGGATATTGCCAGGCGTGGTGTCCGCCCTCGAAATTGATCAGTTTCCAGCCGACCTGGTCGCGATTGCCGCCGTATTTCTCCATCGACAGGAATCCGAACAGCGTCATCAGGCGGACGAGGCCGAAGAAATCGCTGTCCTCCTGCGTCGCAAGGAACGCATCCTGTTCTGCCGCGGAAAGGTCGGCCAGTCCCGCGGCCTTCGGATACGCGTCCGAGAGTCGTCGGTTGAAAGTTTGCAAACCGGAGCGGGCATCGTCGAGGCGGTCTGCCATGTCGGCGGCGAACGCGGCGTCCATGAACCAGACGACCCCCGCCTCGGTCGCGCCCGGCGTATCGGTCGTCGGGATCAGCCGTGCGGCGATCGCGGCAAGGTCGGCGGCTTCGCCGTCGGCGAGCACCTCGAATGCCGCCTTTTGTCGCGCCGCACGGGCAGCACGCGAGATGGCGACGAGTGCCGGGCTGGTCAGACACAACCACGCTGCCGTCGTGAGCGAGCCCGCGGAGCCAAGGAACGCGCGCCGCGAGAGATTTACGTCGATGGTCATCGCGCCGGTCTTGTCGTTGTTGTTGTACGGCAAAGCAAGTGTCCTGTCCGGCAAATTCGCATCATTTCAGCGCGCCGCACAAGGCGTGTGGCAAGACGCGTTCTGCCGGCAATGGCCGGGTCCTTGCCAAAGGACGCAACGCCGCCACACGCCTTGTACGGCGCGCCCTTCGGGAATCGGTGACGACCGCCAGTACGGCGTTGCATCCCTTGCCAAGGTCTCGACATTGGCGGCGGAATGCGCCTTGTCCTGGCGGTCGTCACTGATTCTGAAATCCTGCGAATTTGCCGGACAGGACACTAGCACAGGAACGTATAATGGTCACCAGAGCGCGGGCATGCAGGGGGACTCGGCAACGGTGATCCGATGGGACGTCTGACGACGCACATCCTCGACACGGCGCGCGGCGTGCCGGCCGTGGGCATCGGCGTGCGGCTGTTCGTGCTCACAGACGAGCGAACTCTCTGCGCCACCGCGGTTACGGATGCCGACGGGCGCACCGGCGGGCCGCTACTCGAAGGCGACGCGCTTGCGACGGGAACCTACGAACTCGAGTTCGACGTCGGCGAATACTTCCGCGCGCAGGGCGAGGCAGGCACCGGCCCGGCATTCCTTGGTACGGTCGTCGTCCGGTTCTCGATGCACGCCGATGAGCACTACCATGTACCGCTGCTCGTCTCGCCGTGGAGTTACACGACGTACAGGGGCAGCTGATCCCATGGCCGCCAATCCCAACGCGTTCCACAGGCCGACGGATACCCTGCGCTTCGTGCTCGACGGCGAGATCGTCGAGATCGACGACGTGGACCCGACGCGTACCGTCCTTCAGTACCTGCGCGAAGACCTGCATCGTACGGGCACCAAGGAGGGCTGTGCGGAGGGTGACTGCGGCGCCTGTACGGTCGTGATCGCCGAGTTGGATGACACCGGCGACGGCGTAAGCCTCCGTGCGGTCAATTCCTGTATCCAGTTCCTGCCGGTGCTCGACGGCAAGGAACTGATCACCGTCGAATCGCTGAGCCAGGACGGCAGGCCGCATCCCGCGCAGCAGGCGATGATCGATTGCCATGGCTCGCAATGCGGCTTCTGCACGCCGGGGTTCGTGATGTCGCTGTTCGCGCTCTACAACGCGAACCCTGCGCCGACGCGCCGGGAGATCGACGACGCGCTGGCCGGCAACCTGTGTCGCTGCACGGGCTATCGGCCTATCGTCATGGCGGCGCGGCAGATGTACCGGTTGCGCCCGAAACCGGACGCTCCGGCGAATCCCGGACTACTCAAGGCACTGACGCGCAGCCGCGGACTTTTCGTCGGCAACGGGCGGCGGTCGTTCTATTCTCCGGTAACCGTTGCCGGACTCGCCGACGTGTTGGCGAAGCACCCGGACGCGGTGCTGCTCGCCGGCGGTACCGACGTCGGGCTGTGGGTGACCAAGCAGCACCGCGAACTCGCTGCGGTCGTCTACACCGGGCGGGTCAGTGAACTCCATGCACAGCGGGTCACGTCAAGCCATATCGAGATCGGCGCCGCCGTGTCCCTGAGCGACGCCATGGAAGTCATCGTCCGCCACTATCCGGGCTTCGAGGAGCTGTTCCGGCGCTTCGCCTCGCCGCCGATCCGCAATGCCGCGACACTGGGTGGCAACATCGCGAACGGCTCGCCCATCGGCGATTCGATGCCGGCGCTGATGGCGGCCGGGACGTCGCTGGTGCTGGTCAGAGGCAAGAGCCGGCGCGAATTGCCGCTGGAGAAATTCTACCGCGACTATCGCGTCACCGAACTGCGCAAGAGCGAATTCATCGAAACGGTGCGAATCCCGCTGCCGCCGGCTGACGCGGTCTTCCGCGCCTACAAATGGTCGAAACGCTTCGATCAGGATATCTCGGCCGTCTGTGCGGCCTTCCGGCTCGAACTCGACGGCGACCGGGTGCGGGACTTCCGGATCGCCTGCGGCGGCCTGGCGCCTGTCGTCAGGCGTGCGCCGCGCTGCGAGGCCGCCGTCGCAGGCAGGCCGTGGATCGAGACGACGATCGAGGCCGCAGCGACTGCACTGGCGCAGGATTACGAGCCGATCGACGACATGCGGGCGTCGGCGGACTATCGGCTCGTCGCCGTCCAGAACATCCTGCGGCGCTTTTATCTCGAGACCTGCGGCGAACTCGGCGAGACGGTGTATACGTATGAACGACGCGACTGACGCGACACCGCTCCGCAAGCGCAGCGAAGTGGGTCGTGCGCTGCCGCACGACAGCGCGCATCTGCACGTCAGCGGCACTGCCGCCTATTCCGACGACCTGCCCGAACCGCGCGATCTGCTGCATGTCGCCGTCGGGCTGAGCGCCAGGGCGCACGCCCGAATCCGGTCCGCCGATCTCGCCGCCGTCGGCGCTGCGCCAGGCGTCGTCGCGGTCTGCACGGCCGAGGACATACCGGGTGACAACAATGTCGGACCCGTCGTCGCCGACGAGCCGGTGTTCGCGCGGGACGCCGTCGAGTACGCGGGCCAGCCGGTCTTCGCCGTCGCGGCGCGCAGCGTAACCGAGGCGCGCAAAGCGGCGCTGCTCGCGCGTATCGAGTACGAAGACCTCGATCCGATCCTGGATCCCGTCGAGGCGGTCGCGCGCGAATCCTTCGTGCTGCCGACCGAGACACTGCGCCGCGGCGAGCCGGAAAACGCGCTCGGCAAGGCACCGCAGCGGCTCAAGCGGCGGCTCAGGCTCGGCGGCCAGGAACAGTTCTATCTCGAGGGACAGATCGCAATGGTCGTCCCGGAGGAAGACGGCGCGTTGCGGGTGTTCAGTTCGACGCAACACCCGGACGAAGTGCAGAACCTCGTCGCGCGTGCCACGGGCCTCGCCGCGAAAGACGTCGTCTGCGTCTGCCGGCGCATGGGCGGTGCGTTCGGGGGCAAGGAGAGCCAGGCCGCGACCATCGCATGCATCGCAGCCGTCATGGCGGTAAACACGGGACGGCCCTGCAAGTTGCGCCTCGATCGCGACGTGGACATGGTCATGACGGGCAAGCGCCACGATTACGTGATCGATTACGACGTCGGCTTCGACGACGACGGCCGCATCCTCGGTATCGACTTCACGTTCGCTTCACGTTGCGGTATTTCCGCGGACCTCTCGGGTCCGGTGAACGACCGCACGATGTTCCATTGCGACAACGCGTACTTCCTCGAGAACGTGCGAATCGTCTCACACCGTTGCAAGACGAATACGGTGTCGAATACGGCGTTCCGCGGTTTCGGGGGGCCGCAAGGCATGCACGCGATCGAGTACGCCATCGACGACATCGCGCGTACGCTCGGCAAGGACCCGTTGGAGGTGAGGCGGCTCAATTTTTACGGGATCGGCAAGCGTGACACCACCCAGTACGGACAAAAGGTCGAGGACAACATCATCGCGTCGATCGTGGACCGGGTCGAACGCAATGCCGATTACCGGGCGCGTCGGGCGGCGATCGCCGAATTCAACTCGTCGAGCCGGGTGATGAAACGCGGCATCGCGCTTACCCCGGTCAAATTCGGCATCTCGTTCACCGCGACGCACCTCAACCAGGCGGGCGCGCTGGTGCATGTCTACAAGGACGGCACGGTACAGCTGAATCATGGCGGCACCGAGATGGGGCAGGGCTTGTTCGTCAAGGTGGCACAGGTGGTCGCGGACGAATTCGGCATCCCGATCGACAGGATCCGCACGAACGCGTCGGATACCAGCAAGGTCCCGAACGCATCGGCGACTGCGGCATCCAGCGGCTCGGACATCAACGGCAAGGCGGCGCAACTCGCCGCGGCGAAGATCCGCGGCCGCCTGACCGAGTTCGCGGCACGGCATTTTTCGGTGCCGGAAGGTCGCATCGCGTTCCGGGCGGGCAGGGTGACGGTCGGCGAGCGGTCGATGGCCTTCGCCGAACTCGTGCAACTCGCCTGGTTCGACCGCGTGCCGCTGTCTGCGACGGGTTTCTACAAGACGCCCAAGATCCACTACGATCGCGCCACCTTCAGCGGCCGGCCGTTCTTTTACTTCGCCTACGGCGCGGCCGTGAGCGAAGTCATCGTCGACACCCTGACGGGGGAATCGAAGCTGCTGCGCGTCGACATCGTTCACGACTGCGGCGACTCGCTGAATCCCGCGATCGATCTGGGCCAGGTCGAAGGCGGTTTCATCCAGGGCGCCGGCTGGCTGACCACCGAGGAGCTCTCCTGGAACCCGGCGGGCGAACTGATGACGCACTCGCCGTCGACGTACAAGATACCGGTCTGTTCGGACTGCCCTGCGGACTTCCGGATCGAATTGCTCGAGAATGCCGCGAACCGTGAGGACACCATCTATCGTTCGAAGGCCGTCGGAGAACCGCCGTTGATGCTTGCCCTGTCGGTCTTCCATGCGATCCGGGATGCGATCGCCAGTGAGTCGGTGCCGCTACCGGACCTAGAAGCGCCGGCGACGCCGGAGGCCGTGTTGCGCGCACTCAGGGGAGACGCCCGTTGAACGAATGGATCGACGAGCTCTCGGATCTGACCGCCGGCGGTGAGCCGGCGGTGCTCGTCACGGTCGCCGGCATCCGCGGCTCGGCGCCTCGCGAGGTCGGCGCCAAGATGGTGGTGACGAAGGATTTCACGGCCGGCACCATCGGCGGCGGTCAGCTCGAGTACCAGTGCACGCACATCGCCTGCGGGCTATTCGACGGCACGACGCCGGAGTTGCGCAAGTTCCCGCTCGGCGCGGCGATGGGCCAGTGCTGTGGCGGCGTCGTCGACATCCTGTTCGAACCGGTCGCCGACGGTCTGCCCGGATGGCTGCGCAACCTGCGTGCGTTGTACGGGCAACGGAAGCCGACGGCCATCGTCACCCGGCTGGCGGGGCCGCCGCTGAAATTCGTCGTCACGGCGGACGGCGTTTTCGGGGCGCCGGAAGACAGCAGCCTCGATGTGGTCGTCGAGTCCGCGCGCGCGGGCCTCGACACTTTGCGCACCGCGCACCGCGCCGGGGGCTGGTTTTTCGAGACGGTCGTGGGCACGCGCTTCAATATTGCCGTGTTCGGCGCGGGCCACGTCGGCTCCGCCGTCGTGCAGACGCTCTCGTCACTGGATTGCAACATCCGCTGGATCGACAGTCGCCGCAACGTGTTCCGTTCGGCGCCGGCGAACGTGCGGCCGATCGAGGCGGCCGAACCCGCGCTGGAAGTCGCCGCAATGCCGCCGCGGAGCTGTTTCCTGGTGATGACGCACAGTCACGCGCTGGACTTCGACGTCTGCGATCGCATACTCGCGCGCGGCGATGCCGCGTACTGCGGGCTGATCGGGTCACGCTCGAAACGGCGGCGTTTCGAGAAACGTTTCCTCGCGCAGGGGATGGCGCAGGAGGCCATCGACACGCTGGTCTGCCCGATCGGTGTCGAAGGCATCCGCGGCAAGCGGCCCGCCGAGATCGCGATTGCCGTCGCGGCAGACGTCCTGCGCACTTTCGAGCGCGTCGTGAGCGGCAGCGCCGTGCCGCTGCCGCTGAACGTCCACCCGCTCGTCCGGCGTCGCTAGCGCATGGAAGCATACGTCGTCGACTGGCTGAACCTGCTGGTGCGCTGGCTGCACGTGATCGCAGGCATCGCCTGGATCGGCTCGTCGTTCTATTTCATCTGGCTCGACGATCACCTCGAGGCACCCTCGGCGCAGGATGCGGCCGAGGGTATCGGCGGCGAGGTCTGGTCGGTGCACGGCGGCGGCTTCTATCACGCGCGAAAGTACCGCCTGGCGCCGCCGGAGCTGCCGCGCACGCTGCACTGGTTCAAGTGGGAAGCGTTCTGGACCTGGATGTCGGGGATGTTCCTGCTCGGACTCGTGTACTGGTACGGGGCCCGCGTGTACCTGATCGATCCCCGGGTGGCAGACCTGTCCGCGCCGGCGGCGATCGGCGTATCGGCGGCGTTCATCATCGGCGGCTGGATCGTCTACGACCTGCTGTGCCGGTCCCCGCTGGGGCGCCGCGACCGGCTGTTCGCCGCCGTGCTGTTCGTGCTGGTGACCGCACTCGCCTGGGGGCTCACGCACCTGTTCGGGGGCCGCGGAGCCTACATCCACTTCGGCGTCGTGCTCGGCACGATCATGGTCGCGAACGTGTTCCACGTCATCATCCCGGGCCAGCGGCGGATGGTCGCCGCGCTGGCCCGCGGCGAGGCCATCGACCCCGTGGACGGCATCCGCGGCAAGCAACGTTCGGTGCACAACACGTATTTCACATTGCCGGTCGTGTTCACGATGACCAGCAATCATTTCGCGCTTGTCTACAACCACCCGTACAACTGGGCGATCCTCGTCGCGATCTCGCTGGCCGGCGCCCTGATCCGGGTCTGGTTCGTCGCACGGCACAAAGGCGCAAGCTCGCCGTGGCCGCTGGTCGCGGCGTTCGCCCTGCTCGCGGCGGTCGTCGCATTTGTCGCGCCACGATCCGGCGCCTCGGCCGCCGGCGGAGACGTCAGCTTCGCCGCGGTGCGCGACGTGGTGCACCGGCGCTGCACGGGCTGCCATTCGGAGACCCCGACCGTCGCGGCGTTTCCGGCGGCGCCGGCAGGCGTCGTTCTGGAAACGGATGCCCAGATCCGCGCGGCGGCGGACCGCATCCACCAGCAGGTCGTCGTGACGCGGATCATGCCGATCGGTAATCTGACGGGCATGACCGACGCCGAGCGTGAACTCATCGATCGCTGGTATCGATCGATCGGGGAACACTGATGCAGGAAGGGTATCCGCGGGATCTCGCGGGCTACGGCGCACGGCCGCCGGATCCGCAATGGCCGGACGGCGCACGCATCGCGCTGCAGTTCGTCGTCAATTACGAGGAGGGCGCCGAGAACTGCGTCCTGCACGGCGATGCCGCGTCCGAGGCGTTCCTGTCCGACATCGTCGGCGCGCTGCCGATCGCCGGCGAGCGCCACATGAACATGGAATCCCTTTACGAATACGGCTCCCGCGCCGGCTTCTGGCGTTTGCACCGGATGTTCGGTGAGTTCGAAACACCCGTGACGGTGTTCGGCGTCGCGATGGCACTGGAGCGCAACCCGGAGGCCGTCGCGGCGATGATCGAATCCGACTGGGAGATCGCGAGCCACGGCTACCGCTGGATCGACTATCAGCGCATCGACGAAGCGACGGAACGTGCGCACCTCGCCAGGGCGATCGACGTCCACACCCGCGTGACCGGCACCCGGCCGCTGGGCTGGTACCTCGGGCGCTGCAGTCCGCGCAGCCATCGCCTGGTCGCACAGGAGGGCGGGTTCCTGTACAACGCCGACAGCTACGCCGACGACCTGCCGTATTGGGACTTCACTCACCCTGCGCCGCAATTGATGGTGCCGTACACGCTGGACGCTAACGACATGCGCTTCGCTACCGCGCAGGGCTTCAACTCGGGGCAACAGTTCTTCGATTACCTGAAGGACGCGTTCGACGTGCTGTACCGGGAGGGGTCGCGGATGATGTCCGTGGGGCTGCATTGCCGCCTCGTTGGCCGGCCCGGACGGGCGGCCGCGCTCGCGCGGTTCCTCGAGTACGCGCTCGGCCACGAAGGCGTGTGGATCGCGCGGCGTATCGACATCGCCAGGCACTGGCGCGAGCATTATCCGGCACCGTCATGAACGCCGTATCGCAAGCCGAATTCGTCGCCCGCTATGGCGGCATCTACGAACGCTCCGCCTGGGTCGCGGAGCGCGCGGCGCCGGACCTGGCGGATTGCGACGATCCCGAGCGGATCGCCGAGGTCATGGCCACGTGCGTCGACGATGCATCGGACGAGCGCAAGCTCGCGCTGATCCGCGCACACCCGGACCTCGCCGGCAGGGCGCGCATCGACAGCGGACTCACGGCCGATTCGGCGAGCGAACAGGCGAGCGCGGGCCTGGATCGCTGCTCCCCGGAACAGTACGCGCGCTTCACGACGCTTAACCGGGCCTACCGCGAGAAGTTCGGCTTCCCGTTCGTCATGGCCGTGCGCGGTTCGAGTGTCGCGGACATCCTGGCGGCATTCGAAGCGCGGCTTGCGAACGATGCCGACGCCGAATTCGAGGCAGCACTCACCGAGATCCACAAGATCGCCCGCCAGCGCCTGCTGGCGCGAGATGGCCGATGACGAGGCGCAACGACCCCGGCGCCGAGTGGATCCGGCTCGAGCGGCCGCGACTGGGCACGCGCGTCACCTTCGCGAACGACGAATATTTCGGCGCCAGGGAACGCCTGATCGACGAGCACGAACCCGTGTTTGTCGCCGATCGCTACGACGACCACGGCAAGTGGATGGACGGCTGGGAGACGCGCCGACGGCGCGTGCCGGGACATGACTTCTGCGTGTTGCGGCTCGGCATCCCCGGCGTGATCCATGGCTTCGATATCGACACCCGTCACTTCACCGGCAACTTCCCGCCCGAGGCCTCGATCGATGCGTGCGTCAGCGACGAGGACGTGCCGGAGGCCGGCTGGCGCGAACTCTTGCCGAAGACACAACTCACCGGCGACGCACACCACTATCTGAGCGTCGAACCGGGAGAACGCTGCACGCACATACGCCTCAACATCTATCCCGACGGCGGTATCGCACGATTGCGTGTGTTCGGCGAGATCCGGCCGGATTTCAGCGGCATCGACGGCGTCATCGATCTCGTCGCCGTCGAGAACGGCGGCCGGGCGCTCGCGTGCAGCGACGAGCACTACGGCGGCATGCACAACCTGAATCTCGCCGGGCGCGGCGTCAACATGGGCGACGGCTGGGAGACCGCGCGGCGGCGGGGTCCGGGCAACGACTGGGTGATCCTGGCGCTCGGCCACCGCGGCACGATCGAGCGGGTCGAGATCGACACCGCCCATTTCAAGGGCAATTACCCGGATCGGGCGTCGATCGAGGCGGGCCGATTCGCGAACGCGGCCGAGGCGCTGGCGCCGGACGCCGCGTGGCAGATCCTGCTGCCTGCAGCAAAGCTCGAGGCGGATCAGCGGCACGTCCTGGACACCGCGCTGGCCGACATCGGGCCGGTGACTCACGTGCGCCTGTCGATCTACCCGGACGGCGGCGTGAGCCGATTGCGCCTGTACGGCCGCATCGGGCGCGACACATGACGATCGAACTCCGGCCCGAACCGCTGACGCGGGAACGCTTCGCACCCTACGGCGACGTCGTGGCGGCGGATCCGGGACACCGGGCGGCGATGAACCACGGCCGCTTCGAGCGCTTCGACGACCTGTCGCGTATCGACCTGCCAGAGTCGGGAATCGCCTCGCTCAGCATCGCGCGCTGCCGGGTCGCGACGGCACTGCCGTACCGGATCGAGATGGTCGAACGGCACCCGCGTGGCAGCCAGGCGTTCATCCCCATGACCCCGTGCAGGCTGATCGTCGTCGTCGCGCCGCCGGAAGCCGACGTCGAGGCCGCGGATCTGAGGGCCTTCGTCAGCAACGGCCGCCAGGGGATCAACTATCGTCGAGGCACCTGGCACATGCCGCTGATCGCTTTCGACGTCGGCCAGGAGTACCTGATCGTCGAGCGCGCCGTCGACGGACCGAATTGTGACGAACACTGGCTCGACGAAGCCGTGCTGTTGCTGGGCGAATAACCATGCGCAGGGCATTCCGGTCGTCTTTCTTCCACTGTCTCGACGATCCCGGACCGGCGGCGGATGCGGCGGCTGTCGAGTATGTCGAGGACGGACTGCTGGTCGTCGAGGACGGCACGATCGCGGCATTCGGCCCGGCTCGCGAATTGCTGGCGGCGATGCGGGTCGGTACGGTCGTGGAGGATCTCGACGGCAAGCTCGTTCTGCCCGGGCTCATCGACTGCCACGTGCACTACGCGCAGCTCGACATCATCGCCTCCTACGGCGAGCGCCTGCTGGACTGGCTGAACCGCTATGCGTATCCGGCCGAAGCCCGGTTTGCGGACCGGGCCCACGGCCGCGAAGTGGCCCGGGCCTTCCTCGACGAGCTGCTGCGCAATGGCACTACCACGGCGCTTGTCTTCGCGACCGTATTCCCGGAATCCGTCGATGCGATCTTCCAGGCCGCCGAGGCGCGCGGCATGCGCCTGGTCGCCGGCAAGGTGCTGATGGACCGAGAGTGTCCCGACGCACTGCGGGACGACGCCGACTCCGCTTACGCCGACAGCCGCGAGTTGATCGAACGCTGGCACGGCAAGGCACGGCTCGGCTACGCGATCACGCCGCGCTTCGCGCTGACCTCGAGCGAGGCCCAGCTCGCGGCGGCCGGCCGCCTGGCGGCGGAATTCCCCGACACCTGGGTGCATACGCATCTCGCGGAGAATGCCGAGGAGGTGGCGGCCATCGCACGACAGTTCCCGTGGAGCCGCAGTTATCTCGACGTCTACGATCATTTCGGCCTGCTGCGTGAGCGCTCCGTGTTCGCGCATTGCCTGCATCTCGGCGCTGCGGACCGCGCGCTGCTCGCGGAGAAGGGCGGTGCCGGCGCGTTCTGCCCGACTTCCAACCTGTTCCTCGGCAGCGGCCTGTTCGATCTCGAGGCGATGACCGATGCCGGCGTCCCGGTCGGCCTCGCGACCGACGTCGGCGCCGGCACGAGCCTCTCGCTGCTGAAAACGATGAGCGAGGCGTACAAGGTCTTGCACCTACAGTCGCAGACGCTGCCGGCGGCGCGTGCGTTCTATCTGGCGACGCTCGGCGCGGCTCGCGCGCTCGGGCTCGATGCCGTGATCGGGAATTTCGACGTCGGCAAGGAGGCCGATTTCATCGTCATCGACTGCGCCGGCACGGCGCTCACCGCGCGTCGGGCCCGTTCCGCAAAGTCGATCGACGAAAAGCTGTTCTCGTTGATCTTCCTGGGCGACGACCGCAACATCGCCGCGACCTACCTGCAGGGCAAAGCCTGCAGAATCTGACCCGCGCCCGTCACTCCCGATGCGATCGGGCGCGTCGGGTGTGCTTCTGTGACAGTACGAGCGCGATGCCGCCGAGCGTGGCGATCGACGCGAGGATGAGGCGCAGGCGTAACGGCCTCGCCGAGCAGCAGCACGCCGCCGAATGCCGCGATGACCGGGACGCAGAGCTGGACGGTGGCCGCCTGGGTCGCGGCCAGTCCGCGCAGCGCCGCGTACCACAGGAAATAGCCCAGTCCGGACGCGACCGCGCCGGAGGCGGCGGCCAGCACGGCTCCCTGCGGAGTGACGTGCAGGCCGTGCAGGGACAGGAGGACCGTGACGCCCGCGAGCGGCAGCGCACAGATGAAGTTCAGGGCCGTGACCTGCATCGGGTCGGCCGCTCTCCGGCCGAGCAGGGAATAGCCGCCCCAGGCGACGCCGGCCAGGCCCATTAACGACGCACCGACGGGATCGGGCGCCGTGACGCCGGGCGAGACGAGATAGACGAGGCCGCCGATGGCCAGCGCCAGCCCGGCCCAGGACAGGCGCGCGAACGCCTCTCCGCTGCGCAGCGCGAAACCGAACATGGTCAGCTGCACCGCGCCGAACAGGATGAGCGCGCCGGTCCCCGCGCCGAGGGAAAGGTAGGCGAAGGAGAACAGGATCATGTAGGCGAACAGCATCGCGACAGCGCGCCAGTCGACTCGTGGGACGCCTCCGTGCCGCCAGCGCGAGATGACGATGAGACCGAGCAACAACGCACCGGACGCGACGCGGATGCCGGTAAATGCCTGCCGCATCGATGGTGCCCGCGCCGAGCGCAAGCCGGCACAGCAGCGAATTGGCGGCGAAGGCCAGCATGGCGAGCGCCGTGAGGAGCACCGTGTTCACGATGCGGGAACGGTATCAGGACTCGTTGAGCTTCCTCAACATGGCGAGCGCCTGGTCGCGATACGTCTTACTGGCCTTCGCCTTCTCGAGCGCCGCCCTGGCCTGGCTGTCCATGCCGGCCCGCATCGCGCTGATGCCGGCGAGCAGGTAGGCGTACTCCTTGTCGTCCAGGCCACCGGCATCGAGCGCCTGCATGAAGTTGCTGTAGGCGGAACGCCAGTCCTCGTCCTCGAATTCGATGCTCGCGAGCAGTTCGTAAGTCTTGCCGTTCGGCGCCGCCGCGGCCGCCTTGCCCAGGTAGACCTTGGCCTGGTCACGGTCCCGCGCGAGCAGCCACAGGTCGCCGATGCGCCGCAGCGTCTGGGCATCGGCCTTGAGACTCCCTTCCTCGACCCAGCCCTGCAGCAGCCGCGCGGCTTTCTCGGGGATCTCGACGACGCTGTAGAGCGTCGCAATCCGCTTCATGTCGTCAGTCGTGTTCATCAGCCCCTGTATCCGGGCGATCGCGATCGCCGCGAGAGCTCGCCGCTCGTCTTCGAGATGCAGGTAGTGATTTACGAGCAACTGCCAGTACGTTTCGTTTGCCGGATCCCTAGAAACGAGGCCGTAGACCACGGACTCGGCCTTGTCGTATTTTTTCTGGTCGAACAATACCTGGTAGTACACCCGGTACCAGGTGTTGTTGACGGTCTTGGAATTCGCCAGCGCGGACTCGAGCAGTTCCTCCGCGCGCGGCAGATGCTCGGTCATGTAGTTCGCATAGGCCAGCGCGAACAGCTGCGACGGCTGTTTTTCCGCGTCGGTGTCGGCATACCAGTCTTCCAGCATCTTTCTCGCAAGCTCGTATTCCTCGTTGCCGAGGACGATCTGGCCATAGTCGAGCTTCAAGCTTGCCGCAAACTCCTTCGGGAGACCCTGCTGCGCGAGCGCTTTCTCCAGTGCCGGGCGCGCGAGTTCGTAGCGATCCGCAAGAATCGCAGTGTGTGCGATGTACTGTTCCGCGACGGCGTAGTCGAGCGGCTCCTTGTCCCGCGTCTTGTTGGCAAGTTCTTCGAGGACGGCAAAGGCCTCGTCGTACTCGTCCTTGCTCCAGAGTTCCTGTACGTCGATGAGCTTGGCATAGGTACTGCGCGACGGTGTTGCGGTATCGGCCAGACCGCCGGCGGCGGCGAGCAAGCCCGCAATGAGGGTCAACAGTATGACGACGCGCCTGATCATTGCTGCTGCTGCGCTTGCTCGATGATGAACCGCAGACGGGTGTAAGTGACGACGGCAGTGGGCTTACCGTCGACCATCTGCGGCTGGTATTTCCATTTAAGCACCGCGCGAATCGCCGCTCTTTCGAACACGCCCGGCGGGTCGGCGCGCAGAACTTCGGGATCCCTGACCGACCCAGTCTCGGTGACGACGAAGCGTAGCTCGACGAAGCCCTCGATACCTTTCATAAGCGCGGGGATCGGGTAGTCGGCCGGGATGCGCACGAGCGGCGTGAGTTCCCTGGCGATCTGGATGCCGCCGCCGAGATCGATGTCGACATCCGGCATGCTCACCGAGAATGCGACGGTTCCCTTGCCCGTGGTCGACGACTGTGCGAGCTGCTGGATTTCCTGTTCCATCTCCTGCCGCGGTTTTTCCGGCGCCTTCGGGTCGCGCCTCGAGCGCACTTCATGCGACTCGTCGGCGACGCGGATGAAGTTCGCGATCTCGATGTCGCTGGCGTTCGTGAGTCGAATGCGCCCCATGCCGATCATCAACTCGATTGCCGTGAACATCAGTACGTTGATGACGAGCGCCGTGAAGATGACGGCGGGCAGCTTGCTTGATACATGTGTGGTCATCGCCGGTCTTTCGAGGCCGCGACGGCAACATTCTCCACGCCGGCGAGGCGAACCTGGTCGAGTACTTCGATGACGAGACCGGTACGCGACTCGTCGTCGGCGAGGATCACCACCGATCCCTCCGGGCTCTCGGCATGCAGGCGTTCCACGTGACCCCGTACGCTGCGGGGGTCCACACGTGCCCGATCCACCCAGACCTCGCCGTTCTCCGTCACCGCGATCATAATGTTGGCCTGTTGCTGCACCTTCGCCGTGGTCGCGCTGGGCCGTTCGATCTGCACGCCGGCCTCCTTCACGAACGAAGCGTTCACCGCGAAGAAGATCAGCAGGATGAACACCATGTCGATGAGGGGCGTGATGTTCAGTGCCGCGGCGCTCCCTCCGGAGCGAGCGAATTTCCTGGCGGCCATCTACTTGTCCTCCACGAGGTCAGCCTCGAAGCGCCGCGCGTCGTCTGCCGCACGGTGCTCGAGATCCGTCACGAAATAAATACCGGATAGCGCGGTGAACAGCCCCGCCATCGTTGTCACGAGCGCTTCCGAGATGCCCGAAGCCATGCCGCGCGTATTTCCGGACCCGAAGATCGTGATTACGTCGAACACCTTGATCATCCCGGATACCGTCCCGTAGAGGCCGAGCAGCGGCAGGATGCCGGTGAGCGCCTGCAGGGCCTGCAGGTTGCGGCCGACTTCCGCATAGAGGTCACCGACCAGTGCATCGATGCGGCGCACCAACAATCCCTCGGGGATGGATGGCTTCTGCTCGTGCCATCGTGCCAGCAACTCGCGGCGCAGGGCGGGGAGTTCGCGCCAGTGGAACCAGTATCGCTCCAGGATCAGGATCCACAACAGGATCGACGCGCCCAGGATGAACCAGAGCGTTATGCCGCCCTGTTCGAACAGGGTCGAGAGCGAGTCCTTGTAGCTAGACCAGTTCATGGTTAGTGAGCATCTCGCTGCTGTGCTTGCCCAGGCGTTCGATCAGTCGAGTCGCGCGGCCCGTAAGGAGGCTGTGGAACAGGACCAGCGGGACCGCGACCGCGAGTCCGAGCTGAGTCGTGACGAGCGCCAGCGATATGCCGCCGGACATCAGTTTCGGATCGCCGGTGCCGAACAGCGTGATCGTCTGGAACGTATCGATCATGCCGTTCACCGTGCCGAGCAGGCCGAGCAGCGGGCTGACCGCGGCCAGGACGGCGACCGTCGAGAGCCCGCGATTCAGCAGCGACGCTTCCTCGGCGAGCTGCTCGTCGAGCAGGATGCCGACGGTCTCGGCGCTGTCCTTGCGCGCCTCGCTCGCGACGCGGTGCAGTCGGCCCAGCGGGTTCTTGTCATTGGCCTCGGGCGTCCTGGCCTGTCGGTCGATCGCGCGCCGCGCGAGCATCAGGCCGATGGCACGCTGTATCACAATCGCGAGACCGATCGCGCCGAGCGCCAGGATCACGTAGCCGATGTATCCGCCCTGCTTCAAGCGCTCCTTGAAGTCGGGTGACTGCACGAGGAGGGCGAGGATCTGGCCCTTGGACGGGTCGAGCGCCATCGGCACCATGCCGCTCTTGGCCTCCTCGAGTCCCCTGGCCAGGCGCTGGAAGCGTGCCGGCGGCTGCCGGGTCAGCTCGACGAGCTTGCCGGCCTCGGGGAGATAGCGCAGGAACTCACCGTTGCTGACCGCGGTGAAGACGCCGGCGCGCGTAACGGTCTGCTCCGCCTCGTCGCCCTGCGGCCGGATCACCGTGGCCTTGAAACGCACGACCTTGCCCGACTCGCTGATCTCGGTGAAGACGGACGTCCAGAGCCGCTTGATGTCGTCCAGTGTCGGCGCTCGCTCGCCCTTGCCGAGTTTCTGCAGGAAGTCGGACCGGTCCTTCTGCTCCGCTGACACGAGCGACGTGCTCAGCACGTTGTCTGCGGTCAGCGCGGCCTGGCGGACAATCGCGAACGTGTCCTCGAGGTCGCCGGCCCGTTCCTTCAGGCTCGCCTCGTATTCCGTGAGCGTTTTCTCGTTGCCCTCGTACTCGGCCCGAAGCTGGTCTGCGCGCTTGTTCGCCGCCGCCAGTTCGGCCTTCGCTTTCTTCAGCAGCGCGGCCTGTTCGTTCTTCGCGGCGAGAAATTCGTTGATACGCTTCTCGTCGTGCGCCGCTTCGCGGAGTGCCTCGGAACGGACCGATTCGACCAGCTTGTTGACGTCGTCGGTGCTCGCGACCGCGAATGTCGGTAACCCCGCAAACGCCAGGGCTATGAGGGCCGGGACTACGAGTGCACGGGCCGGCAGAGTTCCTTTGCGTTTCATGTTCTGTCCTCCGGCGCGGGTATCGGCAGGCGGATCAGGTCCGGCGGCAGCTGTTTTCGCGCGATGCGTATCGCGCGATCAAGCGGTTGACGGAATTCCGAATCGAGCGGCACCCATTTGTCCTGTGAGTTGTCCCAGTAGCCGATGTCGAGGCCGTCGAGCGACATGTAGTAGAGGCCCAGTCGGCCGAAACGCAGGAAATTGACTGTCCGGGACTCGCCGTTGTCGTCCATCTCGCCCTCGTAGGCCTCGATGGTGTGGCCGTATTCGAGTTCGATTTGGTAGGCTTCGGAGACGCGGCGGTATTTCTCGGACGTCGGCACGTCGGGACGTTCCATCAGCTTCTTGAGTTCGGCAATACGCATCGTGCGTTCTTTCTCGAGGAACGGGATGTCGACCGACACGAAGTCCTCGAGCACTTCGATCATGCGCACGATCAAAGGCAGGATGCGGCGCTTGGTAATCTCGAGGTCCTCGAACTGGCGCTCGTAGTCCGCCATCTCGACCCTTTGCGTGGCGACGAGCTTGCTGAGCTGCTCGTTGTACGCGCCAAGATCCTGGGTCTGCTGCGTCGTCTGCCGGTAATCGTTCAGCATCTCGCGCGTGGCATCATCGAGTTCGTTGATGCGTTTTTGCACTTCGATACTCGACTGCAAGGACTTGTTTTCGACCTGCATCGCCTGTTTGGCGCCTTCTTGTGCCGGTGCCGGCGTGACTGCGATGAACAGGGCCGCGGCGGCGATGGGCAGGAGTGTGATCGGGCTTCGCATGACTTCGGGTCCCCTTGTGCCTGAGTGAGGGATAGACTGGGACGCGTCAATTGTAGTGAGCGCCGGAACGCCCGGTCGTCGTGGAATTTACCTAGACGGTATTCGCGTCTGGAAGCGGTCTCAAAGACCCCTGTGGTCGCGGGGGCTTTTGAGACCGCTTCCAGTCAGGGGCGATTCAGGGCACGAGGACCGCCAGCCGGTCCAGGATGTCGGCGAGCTCCGGTCGGTGCTCGCGCAGCTCGTCGAGCGAGAGGCCGCTGAGCTCGTAGGGGAGTACCAACCAGTCCGACGTCTCGTGGACGTAGTAGTCCGGAACCCGCAGCGTCCTGTCGGTGGGGCGGTACCAGACGGTTGCGACGCGAATATCCCCTGGCAGGTTGCGGCGGGTCTTCAGGGTGAGCTGATCGATGACCGCCTGGACGCTCGACCCTGTGCTGTAGACGTCGTCGACGATCAGCAGGGAATGATGTGCACACAGCGTCTCGAGCAGGTATTGCATGCCGTGTACGCGGATGGAGTCCGCCTTGCTGACCATCTCGTCGTAGCGCGGGGCGCCGCTGTACGAGGTCCGGATCGCGATATGGTCCGTGGCGATACCGAGGAATTCGAGGCCTTCCTGTACCGCGATGCCGACGGCGCTGCCGCCGCGCCAGAGACCGACCAGGAAATCCGGCCGGAACCCCGATTGCGCGATGTCGGCGGCGAGCTGGAAGGAGTCCTTCAGCAGGCTGTCAGCCTCGACGAATAGCCTCTTCATGCCCGGTCAATGCCCACAGTAGGGTAGAATCGCGGCCATTATAGCGGCAGCCCCCAACTCGGACGATAAGTAGACGGCGATGAAGAAGATCGTTCTGTCGGCAGAAGAACTGCTTGCCGATTCCTTCCGGCTCGGGCTGGCGGTACTGGAGAGTGGCTTTACGCCGACGATGATCATCGCGATCTGGCGCGGCGGCACGCCGGTGGGCATGGCCGTTCAGGAGATCCTCGCATACTGTGGCGTGGAGGCCGACCACATCGCCATCAGGACCTCCTCGTACTCCGGCGTAGATCGGCGCGGCGCGGTCGTCGTACACGGATTGAATTACATCATCAAGAAGATCTGCCACGAAGACCGCGTGCTGATCGTCGACGACGTCTTCGATACCGGCAACACCATCGTCGCCGTGATCGACGAGCTGACCCGGCGGGCCAGGGGCAACACGCCGGAGGACATCCGCGTCGCCGTCCCCTGGTTCAAACCGAGCCGCAACCAGACCGCCATCGTGCCTGACTACTACGTCCACGAGACGGCCGACTGGTTGGTGTTCCCGCACGAACTCGACGCGCTCTCTCCGGAAGAACTGCGCAAGTCGCGCCCGGAGATAGCGAAGATCATCGAACGCGCGAAGGCGCGCTCGGCGATCGCCTGACGGCACGACGAGCCATGCGGAGGGTGTGCGTCTACTGCGGCTCGAATACCGGCGTGCATCCCGACTACGCGGCCGCCGCACGCGAACTGGCCGCGGTGCTGGTCCATCATGAACTGCAACTCGTCTATGGCGGCGCGTCCAAAGGCCTGATGGGCGTACTCGCGAACGCGGTGCTCGAAGCGGGTGGTGTGGTGGTCGGCGTGATCCCGCAGATGCTGCAGGCAAAAGAGATCGCGCATCCGGGGCTGACGGAGCTGCACGTCGTATCGTCCATGCACGACCGCAAATCGATGATGGCGGCGCTGTCCGATGCTTTCATTGCGCTACCCGGCGGTTTCGGCACCCTCGAGGAACTCATCGAGATCCTGACCTGGGGACAGCTCCGGTTCCATGACAAGCCCTGCGGAGTTCTGAATGTCCGCGGATATTTCGATCCGCTATTGACCTACCTCGACCATGCCTGTGCCGAAGGCTTCCTGCGTCCCGAGAACCGTTCCATGCTGATGGCGGAAAGCGATGCCGCCGAGCTGATCGGGCGCTTCGAACGCTACACCGCACCGCAGGTCGAGAAGTGGATCTGACCCGCGCTGGAAGCGGCTGCTAGAACAGCAATTGCTGTCTCCCTTCCGGACACTCCCGGCCGGCGCGCCTGCCAGTACGGCCCTGGGCCGACCCGACCAGAAAGCGCGATCGCATCGCTGCAAAGCTGTGGAACAGTTCCCAGAAAACAAGGCATTGGCGGCTTACCATAAGCAGCGTCGGGTCGACTTTCCCCAGGGGAATCATGAACCTCCAGATCGCCCTGTCCGTCCTGTTGATGTTCAGTGCCGTGTGCTACCTCGCGCTCGGCCTGCGGCTCATGGCGGCCAAACGGGAGACCGGCACGATGCCGATCGGACTGATGTTGATCGTAGTCAGCGTCTGGGTGCTCGGCGGCGCCATCGAGCTGATGGCGACGCGCTTTACGGTCTTCTCGATCGGGCGCACCTGTCATTTCGTCGGCACATCCCTCGGTCCGATCGCGGCCTATTTCAGCTTCCGCGCGTACACGGGTCGCAGCACGTCAATACACCGGGCGACGCTGATGCTGATTATCCCGATCGTCACGATCGTGCTGGCGGCGACCAACCAGTATCACGAACTGATGTGGCATCTGCCGGCGACCAACGAAGTCGGTGAATTCCTGACTCGGCCGACGCGATGGGGCCCCTGGTTCCTGTTCGTGCATGCGCCGTACAGCTATGCCGTCGGAGCAATCGCAATCCTGACATTGCTGGCACACGGGTCTGCCGTTTCGCGGGCTCACCGCCGCGGAATCATGCTGCTCCTGGCATCGTCTCTGGCGCCGCTCGCTGCGACGGTCCTGTACGATCTCGGTTACGGTCCCAACACGATCTCGTTCGTGCCGCTGGTGTTCACGGCGATGTTGCCTCTGTATGCGTGGATAATTCTCGCGGGCCAGATAGTCGAATTCTCGCCGTTGGCGTACGAGACCGTCTTCCAGAATATGCAGGATCCGGTCGTCGTCGTGGATGACGAGGGCCGCATCATCGGCCTCAATCATCGTGCGGAACTCCTGCTCGACATCACCGAAACGTCGGCGTTGCTTGAACCTTTGGTCCAGGTGCTGGGGAACGAAGTGCCGGAAGTATTCGAGGCCATCGAGACGGGCGAGCCGCGCAAGATGCTGACCAGTACCGGTCGATTCCTGCATGTGCAGGTGTCGCCTATGAAGTCCACGCGCGCCTCTTTCCGCCAGGGCAAGGTTTTGATGTTCCGGGACGTCAGCGACGTCGAGCGCGCACAGGCCGAGGTGCGTGCCAGCGAAAAACTGCTGCGGACGCTGATCGATCACTCGGTGAACGCCATACTCCGATTTCGCTGGGCAGAGGACGGCAACGGCGACTTCCGCGAACTTCGCTGCGTATTCGCGAATGCCGCCGCCGGCCGGTTCCTCGGCAAGGGCGAGGGCGAACTGATCGACAACACGGGGGACGACGTCATACGGATCGCCACGAATGCCATGGATGCGGACGAGGCGCGCCAGATCCTCGGCGCGTTCCGGCGTGCCACGGAAGCCGGCGATACCTTCGACATCGAGGTGAATCACACGTCGCAGGGCGGCAGCAAGTGGTTGCGGATGCTCTGCGAGCCGTTCGGATCCGACATTGCCGTGACCTTCGTCGACATCACCGACGGCAAGGCCAGGGAGCAGCACATGGAGTCCATCGCGCGTTCGGACCCACTGACCGGGGTGCTCAACCGCCGCGGCTTCGAGCGCGATGCCTCGAAGCGCCTGACCGAAAGTGCGGACGACGCGACGGGTGCACTGTTGTTCATCGACCTGAACGATTTCAAGCTCATCAACGATAGTTGCGGACACGAGATCGGCGACCAGCTACTGACGATCGCGGCGCAACGCCTGCGCAAGAGCCTGCGAAGCTGCGACATAATCGGCCGGCCGGGCGGAGACGAATTCGTTGCGCTGGTGCCTGATGTTGCGCCGGACGTCGCCGACCGTCTCGCGAAACGCCTGACGAATGCGCTCGAGGAGCCTTACCTGATCGGCACGCAAAAGCTGCGCTGTGCCGCGAGCATCGGGCTCGCCCTCTATCCCGAGCACGCGAATACGCTCACCGGCCTCATGCGCGAGGCGGACCAGGCGATGTACCGCGCCAAGGCGCGCTGTCGCGGCGCCGCCAACGTTCGCAGCACCGACCTCCTCGAAAAGGCCATCTGAGGGCGATTCCGGCCGTGCGTCGCGGACGGTTCGTGGTTTAATCTGGCGCCTCTGCCCAGTTTCGTGCGAGCGAGGTGCTCCGCTTGTCGAATTCGACCGCAGCCGCGACGGTATCGGCGACGCTGGTCATCCGCCTCGAAGACGTCTATCGCCGGTACGCGATGGGAACCAGCCAGGTCAATGCGCTCGACGGCATCAGCCTCAGCGTGCCGCGGAATGCCTATGTTGCGGTGATGGGACCGTCGGGGTCGGGCAAGTCGACCCTGATGAATATTGTCGGTTGCCTGGATCGTCCGACGTCCGGTGAATACTGGCTCGGCACGCAGGCCGTCTCCAGCCTGAACGACAAGCAGCTCGCGCGGATCCGGAACCGGGAGATCGGTTTCGTGTTCCAGACTTTCAACCTGTTGCCGCGGATGAGCGCGCTGGCCAACGTGGAAGTGCCGCTGATCTATGCGGGCGCCAGGCGTGAGGAGCGGATTCGCCGGGCACTTGCGGTGTTGGAGATGGTCGGACTCGGTGACCGTGTCATGCACCGGCCGTCCGAGATGTCGGGCGGCCAGCGGCAGCGAGTCGCAATCGCGCGGGCGCTGGTCACCGAACCCAGCATATTGCTGGCCGACGAGCCGACGGGCAACCTCGATTCCGCCACCGGGCAGGGCATCATGGAGTTGTTCGACAAGCTGCACGAACTCGGTAACACACTGATCGTCGTCACGCACGAACCCGCTATCGCAGAACGTGCGGGCCGCATCGTGCGGCTCTCCGACGGGCGGGTCGTCAGCGACGAGGCGCGCGCATGAGCATTGCACGAATCCTGTATCTGACGGTGCTCGCGGCACTCGCCGCGGGCTGCGGCCGCGACGCGGCAGAACCGAAGGTCTACGACACGGCCAGGGTCGAGCACGGGTCGATCACCGTTTCCGTGAGTTCCGCGGGTGTCGTGGAGCCCCTGACGGTTGTCGAGGTGAAGTCGAAAGCATCCGGGGAGGTGCTCGAACTCGACGTCGACACAGGAGACTACGTCAAGGCGGGGACGTTGATGGTGCGTATCGACCCTCGAACGGTGCGCAACCGGCTGGACCAGGCCGAAGCCGAACTGAAAGCCGCGATGTCGAAGCGCGAAATTGCCGAAACGCAGATGACGCGTGCGCAGGCGCTGCTCAAGAAGGGTACGTTCACCGAGGCGGACGTGGAACAGGCCACGCTCGATCTCGCCAACGCACAGGCACAGGTCGTCACATCACGCGTCAGCGTCGAGAATGCCCGTATCGCCGTCGACGATACGGACGTGAGGGCACCGATCTCGGGCACCATCATCGACAAGCCGGTGGAGAAAGGGCAGGTGATTTCTTCCCCGACGCAGGATTTCGCCGGCGGCACCTTGCTCATGCGGATGGCCGACCTGAGCGCGGTGCAGATCCGGGCACTGGTGGACGAGACCGACATCGGCAAGATCCGCCCGGACATGGCGGCGCGCGTTACGGTGGCCGCGTATCCCAATCAGCCGTTCCCGGGCAAGGTAGTCAAGATCGAACCCGAGGCGGTGGTCGTGCAGAACGTCACGATGTTCGCGGTGCTGATTTCGCTCGACAATTCCGAAGGCTTGCTGTTGCCGGGCATGAATGCCGAAGTGGACATCCAGATTGCACAGACTACGGACGCGCTCACGATCCCGGTGATGGCATTGCGCACCAACCGGGACATCGTGTCGACCGCCGGCATCCTCGGCATGTCCGAGGAAGCCCTGCGCACGCAGCTTTCGCAGAGCAGCGGCAGCAAGGACGCGGCGGCACCCGGCGCAGGATCCGAACAAGGCCGCCCGCCGGGGGCCCCCACGGCCACACACCGCAACGGCGGTGCCCGGCCGGATTATCGTTTTGGCGGTCGATTCTGGGTGGTCGTGAAGGGCGCCAGAGGCCCGGAGATCCGTCATGTCCGTACGGGCATCACGGACCTCGACCGTGTCGAGGTGCTCGACGGTCTCGACGACGGGGAGACCGTGCTGATCCTGCCGAGCAGCAACCTCGTGGAGACGCAACAGGATCTGCAGCAATTCATCAACCGCAGGATCGGCAAGGTCCCCGGCATCAGCAGGTAGGCCGGGGACGACTGTTAACAGGCCCCAGACATGCTGATCGTCGAAACTCTCCGCATCGCACTGACCTCGATCCGCAGTAACCTGTTCCGCGCCGTGCTGACGATGCTGGGCATCATCATCGGCGTAGGCGCCGTCATCACGATGGTCGCTCTCGGCACCGGCGCGCAGCGTGCCGTCGACGAGCAGATGCAGGCGCTCGGCGGCGACATCCTGGCGATCCAGTCCTCCACCTGGTTCAGTCGCGGCGTCGCGCGCGACCAGCAGACGATCACCGTGGATGACGCCAACGCGCTGGCCAAGGGTGCGCCGAACGTCGGCGAGGTCGTACCGGAGACGAACGCGCGGCTGCAGGTGAAATACGGTAACAAGAATCTCAACCTCGGCATTACCGGCACGACGCCGAACTATTTTCCCGTGCAGGGATTCGAAGTCGCGACCGGTCGTTTATTCACCGCGGCCGACGACGCCGCACGAAGACGGGTGGCAGTGCTCGGAGCCGAGGTCCCCGGGCTCTTCGGCGTTGATGCCGCGGCAATTGTCGGTCGCTCGATCGTGATCCAGACGACCTCGTTCCAGGTCATCGGCGTGTTGAAGGCAAAGGGCTCCACGGGTTGGCGCAATCCGGACGACGATGTCTGGATGCCGCTGTCGACCGCGCAGTTCCGCGTGACGGGCTCCGACTACGTACAGACGATCAGCGCCAAGGTTGCTCCGGGATCCACGTCCGCGCAGGCGATGTTGGATATCGAGCGCGTGTTGCGCAAGGAGCACGGTATCCTGCCGGGTAGGGACAACGACTTCTCGATCGTCGATCGTCGGCAGTTCGCCGAATCGCGCCAGGAGGCGACGCGCATCTTCACATTCCTGCTCGCCGGCATCGCCGGCGTGAGTCTCGTGGTCGGCGGCATCGGCATCATGAACATCATGCTTGTCACGGTGACGGAGCGCACGCGCGAGATCGGCATCCGCAAGGCGCTCGGCGCCACGCGGGGCAACATCCTGCTGCAGTTCCTGATCGAGTCGATGGTCCTGTGCCTGATCGGCGGCACCCTCGGCCTCGCCGTGGGATCCACCGCGGCGTTGTTGCTCGCGAAATTCGCAGGTTGGCAGACGGTCATCACCAGCGAGTCGGCCGGCATGGCCTTCGGCTTCAGCGCCGCGGTCGGAATCGTTTTCGGGCTCTGGCCCGCCCGCCGGGCCGCGGCGCTGGACCCGATAGAAGCGCTGCGCCACGAGTAGCGCCGGCCCGCGCCGCCGGTATGCTACGCTTCGCGGACCGGCGTGCCCGCCGGGCGGGAGATGCCCATGGTAACGGCGATAGTCATGATCAAGGCGGAGACGAGCCGCATTCCGGACCTGGCGAAGCAGATCGCGGCGATGGACGGCGTGCAGGAAGTCTTCTCGGTCGCCGGCCGCTACGATCTGGTTGCAGTCGTCAAGGTCGGTCACAACGAAGACCTGGCCGACGTCATCAGCGACCGGATGCGCCATCTCGAAGGCATCGTCGAGACCGAGACCATGATCGCGTTCCGGGCCTACTCGAAGGAAGAACTCGAAGCCGGATTCGAGCTGGGTCTGGATTGACGTGACGGACGGGGATCGCGGCGGCTTCCTGACACGCTTTTTTCGGACGGCGAACAGGATCGAGCCCGACGAGTTGGCGGCGACGCTGCTGTCGTTCGTATTCCTGTTCTGCCTGATGTTCGCCTACAACATCCTGAAACCTCTCCGCGACTCCATGGCGCCGGATTGGAGCGACGTCGGCGTCGCACTGCTTTGGACGTACAACTTCGTGTTCAGCGCGGCCGCCGTCAGCCTGTTCGGTCTCGCCGTGTCGCGCTTTCGCCTGAAATACGTGGTTCCCGGCGTATACGGATTCTTCGCTCTGTCGTTCGCCCTGTTCTACCTGGGCGCGAGTTCGCAGGAGCACTCGGTATTCATCGACAAGTCCTTTTATCTCTGGATCAGCCTGTTCTCTCTGTTCCACATCTCGGTCTTCTGGAGCCTGATGGCGGATATCTACAGCAAGAAGCAGGCGCTGCGGGTATTCGCGTTCATCGCGAGCGCCGCGAGTATCGGCACGATAGGCGGAAACTCGGCAGCGCTGCTGCTGGCCCCGCTGTTGGGAAATCTGAACCTGATGCTGATCGCGGCGGTCATCCTGGTGGCGATCGTTCCGGCGATCGGCGTGCTGTACCGCCTGAAGGGGACGCGGCTGCAACCGGAAATCCCCGATGCCATAGGGGGGCGAGAGGCGATTGTCGGCGGTAATCCGTTCGCCGGCTTTACGCGCTTCGTGCGCAACCCGTTCCTGCTCGGCATTGCGGTGTTCATTTTTCTGTATACGTCGATCGGCTCGTTCGCATACTTCGAAATCAAGAATCTACTGGAGGAATTTGCTCGCGATACCCGGACCCAGATCTGGGCAGGCATCAACCTCACGGTAAATGCCCTGACGATCGTAACGGCGATGTTCGCGACCGGCCGCCTCGCGACGCGGTTCGGCCTCTCGAAGACGCTCGCGATCATTCCCTTCGCCGTGGCAGTCGTGTTTTCGGCGATCGCGTTCAATCCGGTGCTGACCAGCGTCATAATCGGCTGGGTGGTACTCAAGAGTGGCGAATATTCGATCACTCGGCCTGGCCGCGAGATGCTGTATACGCTCGTCAGTCGCGAGGAGCGGTTCAAGGCCAAGCCGGTCATCGACATCGTGGTCTATCGTGGCGGAGATACGCTTGCCGGCTGGTCCTTCGCATTGCTGACCGCTGCCCTCGGCCTCGGTCTCGGCGCGCTCGCGGTAGTCGGTGCATTGATTGCCGTCGCGTGGGGCGTGGTCGGCGTGTACCTCGGCAGGCGCTACGACCGGGAAACGAGAGACCATGCCGGACATGCGTCCGCGCAGGGAGAGAACTAGTGGCGTTGCGTAATACGGAATCGGAGTACGGCACGGCAGCGAAATGGTTGCACTGGCTGGTCGCCGTCGGCATCGTCGTATTGCTGTGGCTCGGGCTCGAGCAGGCCGGGATGGAGCGGGGGCCCGCAAGAACCGCGTTGCGTGAGACACACGGCTCGATCGCCGTGTTCGTCTTCGTTCTGATGACGGCGCGGCTTCTGTGGAGGTTCTCCAGCGAGATTCCCGCCGATCCGCCGGGCATGCCGGCATGGCAACGTGTGTCGGCGCGGCTTACCCACTGGGCGATCTATCTCGCCGTGTTCGTGCAACTCGTCTCAGGAGCGATGAGCTTCGCGACGGCGGGCCGTCCGGTGCCCTTCTTCGGACTCATCTCGATTCTCCTGCCCGTGGCGCAGAGCGACGCTGCCCACGAATTCTGGGAGGAAGTGCACGAGACGACCTGGATCGTGCTCGTGTCACTGCTCGGGTTGCACATCCTTGCCGCGTTCTACCATCACTTCGCCCGCCAGGACGACGTATTGCGCCGGATGACCGTCGGCATGGCGCGCGGCGATCGATGAGCCAGGCCTTTATCTGTGATCCGGTCAGGTCGCCTGTCGGCCGTTACGGCGGCGCGCTTGCCGGCGTGCGCACCGACGACCTCGCCGCGATACCGATTGCCGCGCTCATCGAACGCAATGCTGCGCTCGATCCGGCCGCAATCGACGACGTCGTGCTGGGATGTGCCAACCAGGCAGGAGAGGATAACCGCAACGTCGGCCGCATGGCGGTGCTGCTGGCGGGCCTGCCTGCCGGCGTCGCGGGGGCGACCGTCAACCGGCTGTGCGGCTCGGGCATGAACGCCGTCGGCAACGTTGCCGATGCGATCCGCGGCGGCGGCATGCGACTCGCCGTTGCCGGCGGAGTCGAATCCATGTCGCGGGCGCCGTTCGTGCTGGGCAAGCAAGCGGCCGCATTCGGCCGCGAAACCAAATTCCATGACACCACGCTCGGCTGGCGCTTCGTCAACCGCAAGCTGGAGGCGCAGTACGGCATCGACTCGATGGCCGAGACCGCCGAGAATGTGGCGGCGGAATTCTCCGTATCGCGCGCTGACCAGGATGCGTTCGCGCTGCGCAGCCAGCAACGCTACGACGCCGCCCGCGCGGCGGGCGTATTCGCCGAAGAGATCGTGCCGGTCGAGGTCCCGCAGCGGCGTGGCGACGCCGTGATCGTCGACGTCGACGAACACCCGCGGCCGGACTCCACGCTCGAGCGCCTCGCGAAATTGAGTCCGATCGTGCAAGAGGGCGGGACCGTCACGGCGGGCAATGCGTCCGGGATCAACGACGGCGCCTGCGCGATGCTGGTCGCTTCGGAGGATGCGGTGAACGATCACGGCCTGCAGCCCCTCGTGCGCGTCGTCGCCTGGGCGGTCGCCGGCGTCGAGCCGCGTATCATGGGTATCGGCCCCGTGCCGGCGACAGGGAAGGTGCTCGGGATCGCCGGCCTTGCCATCGGTCAGATGGACGTCATCGAACTCAACGAAGCCTTCGCGGCACAGAGCCTGGCCTGCCTCAGACAACTGGGCCTGGCGGACGACGCCGAGCACGTCAATCCCAACGGCGGTGCGATCGCACTCGGCCACCCGCTGGGCATGTCGGGAGCCCGGCTCGTGACGACCGCCGCACGGCAACTGCGGCGCTTGCGGGGCCGCTATGCCCTGTGCACGATGTGTATCGGCGTGGGGCAGGGGATCGCGATGATCCTGGAGAGCGTCTGATGAAGAAGGCGCCGAGTTTCGAGACGCAGGAATTGCGAGAGTTCGCCGAAGTCCTGCAGGGTCGCCGCACGATCGAGCTGTTCCTCCACACACACGTACCCGAGGCGCTCGTCCGCGACGCGATCGAAGCTGCCATCTGGGCGCCGAACCATCACGTCACGGAGCCCTGGCACTTCTACCTGCTGGGCAGGCAATCGATCGCTGCCTGCCTGGAACTCGTTCGCGATCTCACCGCGGCAAAGAAGGGTCCCGAGGCCGGTGCATTCAAGGCTCAGCGGTGGGCCGAAAAACCCGGCTGGCTCGTCGTAACCTGCGCCAGATCAGACGACGAACGGCGACAACGCGAAGATTACGCCGCGTGCGCTGCCGCGGTACAGAACCTGATGCTGTTCCTCTGGAAGGCCGGCATCGGCACGAAGTGGACCACCGGCGACATTACGCGCGACCCGCGCTTCTTCGACATCCTCGGTGTCGATCCGGCCGCGGAACTCGTCGTCGGCCTGGTCTGGTACGGCTACCCCAAGCTCACACCGACGCAGTCGCGCAAACCCCTCGACGACGTCCTCATCAAGCTGCCGTAGCAGCCCGCCGGCTGCTACGGGCGGGCAAGTTCGTCCGGGTGGTGCAGCATCGGGCCGGGCGCAATCAGGGGTCGGAGCACGAAGACGGCCGTCACGAGTGTCGCGACCGTGGCCATCAGCAGAACGCTGTGGCGGACCGAGCCGTCGTAGATCATCGCGCCCAGGATTGCCCCGGCGGCGCCGAACACGTTGGACGAGGTACCGATGATCGACGAGGCCACGCCGGCGATCCTCGGCAGCGGGTCGAGTGAGATGACGGTCGCGTTCGGCATCAGTATCGCGATCGTGAACATGAACAGGCAGACGCAACTCCACAGCCACCAGAGCGGCGCAGCGTCAAGCCAGGCGATGAGCACGAGTTGCGAGCCGCTAATGGCCATGAGCACGATGCCGATCGTGATCATCTGCAGCAGGTCGAAGCGCGCGACGAGCACGCGATTGATCGAGGCGCCGAGGAGGATGGACAAACCGGAGCAGGCGAAGATAAAGCCGAATGCCTGCACGGAGAAGCCATAGTGTTCGACGATCAGCGCAGATGAGACGGTGATCACGGACATGAAGCCCGCGGGCAACAGGACGATGAGCAGCAGGCCGAAGATACTCTGCCTGTGCGAAAAGAAGTCTTTGAAGCTTGCGACGAGCTGCCGGGCAGGATGCTCGCCGACGGATGGCAGGTGTGTCTCGACGAGGAAGATTCGCACGCCCGCAATGATCAGGTAGCCACAGATGGCGATCAGGATGAACGGCGCACGCCAGTGGAAATGAGCGACGAGGAAAGCGCCTATCGTCGGTGCGATCACCGGCACGGCCGTGAAGATCATCGTCATCAGGGACATCAGCCGCGCCGATTCCTTGCCGTGCGAGATGTCCCGGACGATGGCCCGCGACAGCACGACCGCGGACGCGGCGCCGAAACCCTGCAGCATGCGTGCGGCGAGGACGACGTGGATGTCGGTGGCGAGCATCGTCACGGTCGCGCCGAGCGCGAACAATGCCGTGCCGGCATACAACACCGGCAGCCGGCCGAGCCGGTCGGAGACGAGGCCGGCGGGGATCTGGCCGCAAGCCATACCGGCCATGAAGATGCCTACTATCTGTTGCCCTCGGGACAGCGTGGTGCCGAGCGCCTCGACCATCGTCGGTACGGCCGGCAGGCTGACGTCGACCGTCAGCGCAGCGATCGCCGTCAGCAGGCTGAGCGTAACGATGAAGCTACGCTTTCGGGCAAGTGCTCTGTCAAGGTGATATTGACGCATTCAGCGCCCCTGTGGTTTTTCGCCGCAAGACGCGCCGCGCTGGCAATGGCCAGCCCTTGTCAAGCAGCGCAACGCCGCGGCGGGACACCACAGGGGCGCCCTTCGGGTTGGCCTGTTCGCGCCCCTGGCGGCGTTGCGGCTCTTGCGAAGGACTGGGCCATTCGCTGCGAGCCGCGCCTTGCCAGAAACGCGGACAGGCCAACTGAATGCGTCAATATCACCTTGACAGAGTACCGGCGGCAGGGGCGTCACGATGCGGCGAGACTGACATCTCGGCCGGCGATTAACAAGCTTGTCGGCGCAGTGCCGCCGAGCCAGTACGCGAGTTCCTGCGGACGTTCGAATTCCCAGATGGCGAGGTCGGCCCGCAGCCCGGTTTCGAGCATACCGCGGTCGGCGAGACCGAGGGCCCGGGCTGCTTCCCGCGTCACGCCGGCAAGACATTCCTCGGGGGTCAGCTCGAAAACGCGGGCCGCAAGAGCCATCGCTTCGGGCAGGGACAGGAGCGGTGAGGTGCCGGGGTTGAGATCCGTCGCAACGGCGATCGGCACCCGGAACCGGCGCAGCGCGTCCACCGGCGGGCGGCGGGTTTCACCAAGCGTGAGGTAGGCGCCCGGCAGCAGCACGGCGACGCAACCGGCGCGAGCCATGGCCGCCAGACCCGCGGGCGCGGAATACTCGAGGTGGTCGGCGGACAACGCGCCGCAATTCGCGGCGAGCAACGCGCCCCCGCCGTCACTGAGCTGGTCGGCGTGCAGTTTCACGGGCAGGCCGAATTCGCGGGCGCGATGGAAGACCTTCCGGATCTGGTCGGCCGAGAAGGCGATCGTTTCGCAATAGGCGTCGACCGCGTCGGCGAGTCCCCGTTCGGCAGCGACGGGGAGCAGCGACTCGCAGACACGATCGATCCAGGCGTCCGCGTCGGGAGCAAGCTCGGGCGGTACCGCGTGGGCCGCAAGCAGGGTGGCGACGACGGTGGCCTCGGTCTCGGCATGCAACCGGCGCGCGACTTCCAGCATGCGGATTTCGGTGTCCACGTCGAGTCCATAGCCGGACTTGACCTCGACGGTCGCAACGCCGCCGGCCATGAGCCGCCGCAGCCGTGCAAGTGCCGACGCATACAGGGCATCGCTTCCGCTTTCGCGCGTCGCGCGCACGGTCGCCAGGATGCCGCCGCCCGTACGTGCGATCTCCTCGTAACTGGTGCCGCCCAGCCGTTGTTCGAACTCGGCGGCCCGGTCGCCTCCGAACACGAGGTGCGTGTGGCAGTCGATCAGGGCCGGCGTGACCCAGCGCCCGGCCAGCGACCGCGTCTCGGCTGCCGAGCCCCGGGGCAGATCGCCGCGCCGCCCGACCCAGGCCAACGTGCCGTCCGCGATCGCCACGGCGCCGTTCTCGATGACGCCGAACGCCGCGCCGCCGCGTTGCATCGTCGCGAGGCGCGCATCGGTCAACACCAGGTCCCAGTCGGCCATTCATTGCTCCCGGAGGCGATTCGACGGTATCATGCCGCAGCTTGTATATACAACTTAGAGGACCGGTATGGGCACCGTTTTCGCGCGCAAGGCACTCACCCCGGGCGGCTGGGCCGCCGACGTGAGGCTCCGTGTCGAGGATGGCCGTATCGCCGACCTCGAGTCCGGCGTGCCGGCGGCCGCCGCCGACGACGTCGCAGCGCTCGTGATCCCGGGCCTCGTCAACGGCCACAGCCACGCATTCCAGCGTGCACTCGCGGGCCATGCCGAGGAACGTTCGCCGGCCGGCGAGGATAGCTTCTGGACGTGGCGCGAACGCATGTACGAACTGGCCGCCCGGCTCGATGCGCCGGCACTGGCTGCGATCGCGGCACAGGCGTACTGTGAAATGCTCGCGAGCGGCTACACGACGGTCGCCGAATTCCACTACCTTGCCGGCGCCGCCGGCGATGGCGACGCGATGTTCGATGCCCTCGTCGCGGCGGCATCGCGATCCGGCATTCGGCTGTGCTACGTACCTGTGCTCTACGAGCGCGCCGGATTCGAAGCGGCCGGCCCGGCGGGCGGGCAGACGCTGTTCGCGCTGGACCTTCCGACCTTCCTCGCGCGGCACGCGCGGGCACGATTGCAGGAGTGCGACCGGGTCAGCGTGGCGATCGGCGCACACAGCCTGCGTGCCGTCAGTGAGGCATCCCTGTACGAGATCGCGGCGGTCGCAAGGGATACCGGCAGTCCGTTGCATCTGCACATCGCCGAGCAGCGTCGCGAAGTCGAGGACTGCGTCGCGGCCACGGGTCTCCCGCCCCGTGGAATGGCTGCTGGAGCATTGCGCAGTCGACGCTGGCTGGTGCCTCGTGCATGCGACACAGATGGACGCGGCCGAGACCGTGCGGCTGGCGGGCACGGGCGCCGTTGTTTGCCTGTGTCCGAGCACCGAGGCGAATCTCGGCGACGGGCTGTTCCCGCTCAGGCCTTTCCTCGACTCCGGCGGTACGATCGCGATCGGATCCGACAGCCAGGTATCGATCAACCCGTTCGAGGAGTTGCGCTGGCTGGAGTATGGCCAACGCCTCGCGACCGGCACGCGCAACGTCGTCGCGCTGGACCACGGCCACGTCGGCCATGAACTGTTCAGGCGCGTGCTCGCCGGCGGCGCGTGCGCGGTCGGACAACGCACGGCAGGATTGGTACCCGGCGCATATGCGGATCTCGTCGTGCTCGATGAGGACGACGCCATGCTCGCCGGCCACGACGATCCGTCGTGGCTCGACGCGCTGGTGTTCTCGGGTTATCCGCTGCCGATCGAACGCGTCATGGTACACGGCGAATGGCGCGTGATCGGGGGCAGGCACGTTCGCCGCGACGAGACTCGTGGTGAATTCGCCCGGGCACTGGCCCGGATCGGCGCGGCGCGATGAACACGGCGGCGAAGCCCAGGTACCAGCAGCTCAAGGAGATGATCATCGGGCGTATCTCCCGCGGCGAGCTCCGGCCGCACGATCGCGTGCCTTCCGAGAACGAGCTGGCCGTGGCGATGAAGGTCTCGCGGATGACCGCCAATCGGGCACTGCGCGAACTGACGGACGAGGGTTACGTCGAGCGTATCGCGGGCCGCGGCACGTTCGTCGCCGACCAGCGTGTGCGTTCACACGTGCTCGAGGTCCACAACATCGCCGAAGAGATCGCGCGGCGCGGGCACGAGCACAGCAGCGAAGTGCTCGGACAGTCCCGGCAGTGCGCGCAAGGGGAAGTCGCGCGAGCGCTCAGCGTCGCGCCGGGCGTCGACGTCTTCCACCTGGTGCTCGTGCATGCGGAGAACGGCGTGCCGATACAGGTGGAGGATCGGCACGTGCTGGCGGAGTTCGCGCCGGACTGTCTCGAACAGGATTTCCGGCGCATCACTCCCAGCGCCTGGCTGTCCGCCATCTCGCCGCTGCAGGAAGCCGAACAGGTCGTGCGCGCCTCGACGCCCGACGCGGAAGTACGGGAACGTCTGCAGATGGCGGAGGATGAGCCGGCGCTGACGGTGATCCGCCGCACCTGGGCGGACGGCCGCCCGGTGACCTTCGCACGCCTTCATCATCCGGGCAGCCGCTACGAGCTGACCGGACGCTATACACCGCCCGGCATCCCGAGATCGACACTCGCGGATGTCGTCGAACTGGAGAAACTACGCAATGAGTCATAGACGATCGATCAAGGCGCCGACGGGCACGAAACGACAAGCCAGGAGCTGGCTCACGGAAGCGCCGCTCAGGATGATCATGAACAACCTCGATCCCGAGGTCGCCGAACGCCCGGAGGAGCTGGTCGTGTACGGCGGCATCGGCAAGGCGGCGCGCAACTGGGAGGCGTTCGACGCGATCGTCGCGACGCTGCGCGAGCTCGGTGACGACGAGACGCTGCTGGTGCAGTCGGGCAAGCCGGTCGGCGTCTTCCGTACCCACGCCGACGCGCCGAGGGTGCTGATCGCGAACTCCAATCTCGTGCCTGCCTGGGCGAACTGGGAACACTTCCGCGAACTCGACCGCAAAGGGCTGATGATGTTCGGTCAGATGACGGCCGGATCGTGGATCTACATCGGCAGCCAGGGCATCGTGCAGGGCACCCACGAGACGTTCGCGGAAATGGGACGCAGGCACTACGGCGGCAGCCTGTCCGGCCGGTGGATACTGACCGCCGGGCTGGGTGGCATGGGTGGCGCGCAGCCGCTCGCCGCGACGATGGCCGGCGCCTCGATGCTGGCGATCGAGTGCCAGTCGGACCGGATCGACAAGCGCCTCGAGACGGGCTACCTGGATGCGCGTTCGGAGTCGCTCGACGAAGCGCTCGGACTCATCGAGAAGTCGGTGGCGGATCGAAGACCCCTCAGCGTCGGGCTGCTCGGCAACGCGGCCGAGATCGTGCCGGAACTGGTGGCGCGCGGCGTGCGTCCCGATGCCGTCACCGACCAGACCTCGGCCCACGACCCGGCGAACGGCTATCTGCCGATCGGCTGGAGTGTCGAGGACTGGCTCGAGCGGAGACGGACCGATCCGGACGCGGTCGCCGCGGCGGCGCGCAAGTCGATCGCGGTCCACGTGCGCGCGATGCTCGAGTTCCACGCGCTCGGCATCCCGACCTTCGACTACGGCAACAACATACGCCAGGAAGCGCTCGACGAAGGCGTCGCGAATGCGTTCGATTTCCCCGGATTCGTGCCGGCCTACGTCAGGCCACTGTTCTGCCGCGGCATCGGCCCGTTCCGCTGGGTGGCGCTGTCGGGCGATCCCGAGGACATCTACAGGACCGACGCGAAGGTCAAGGAGCTGATCCCGGGCGATGCGCACCTGCATAACTGGCTCGATGCGGCGCGCGAGCGCATCCGGTTCCAGGGACTTCCGGCGCGCATCTGCTGGGTCGGCCTCGGCCAGCGCCACCGTCTCGGCCTCGCGTTCAACGAGATGGTGAGGTCCGGTGAACTGCAAGCCCCCGTCGTAATCGGCCGCGATCACCTCGACAGCGGGTCCGTCGCGAGCCCGAACCGCGAGACGGAGGCGATGCGCGACGGCTCCGACGCCGTGTCCGACTGGCCGCTCCTGAACGCGCTGTTGAATACGGCGAGCGGCGCGACGTGGGTCTCGTTCCATCACGGCGGCGGCGTCGGTATGGGTTACTCGCAGCACGCGGGCCTCGTCATCGTCTGCGACGGAACCGAGGCGGCGGACCGCCGTATCGAACGCGTGCTCTGGAACGACCCCGCCAGCGGTGTCATGCGGCACGCCGATGCCGGTTACGGAGAGGCGATCGAGTGCGCGCGCGAGCACGACCTGCATTTGCCGATGCTCGGCATCGGAGGGCCGCGATGAAAATCGTCATCGAAAATCAGCTCGTCGGGCTGACGGAATTGCGCGCCGCCTGGCGCGAACCGGTCGACGTCGAGATCGGCGTCGGCGCGCGGCGGCGCATCGCCGAGTCGAACGAGCTCGTCGCGGACGTCGTCGCCGGCGGCGAGACGGTCTACGGTATCAACACCGGATTCGGGAAGCTCGCCCGCGTGCGCATCGACGATGAGGATCTGTCGCGCCTGCAGGAGAATCTTGTTCGCTCGCACGCCGTGGGAGTCGGGGAAGACCTCACCGACGACGTCGTTCGGCTCGTCATGCTGATGAAAGTGATCGCACTGGCCGAAGGCTTCTCCGGCGTCCGGACAGAGCTGGTCGACGCGCTTTGCGCGCTTATCAACCGTGAGGTCTATCCGCGTATCCCGTCCCGAGGCTCGGTCGGCGCGTCGGGCGATCTCGCGCCGCTCGCACATCTGGCCGGCGTTCTGATCGGTGCCGGCGAGGCGCGGATCGACGGTACCGTCGTCCCCGCGGAACTGGCGCTGAAGGAAGCGGGCGTCGTACCCGTCACACTGGCCCCGAAAGAGGGACTCGCGTTGCTCAACGGCACCCAGGTGTCGACCGCTCTCGCGTTGGCTGCGGTATTCCGGACCGAGAACCTGCTGGCCGCCGCACTCGCGGCTGGTGCGATGTCCGCGGATGCGATCAAGGGCAGCGACACGCCGTTCGACAAGCACATCCAGAACGTGCGCGGGCACGGCGGGCAAATTGCAGTGGCCGGCGTGCTGCGCGAACTGATGAGCGGGAGCGAGATCCGCGCGTCGCACGTCGAATGCGACCGTGTCCAGGACCCTTATTCGATACGTTGCCAGCCGCAGGTCGTCGGCGCCTGCCTCGACGTATTGCGGCACGTCTGCGGTGTGCTGGAGATCGAAGCAAACGCGGTGACCGACAATCCGCTCGTGTTCGCCGAGCTGAACTCGGTACTGTCCGGCGGCAACTTCCACGCGGAGCCGGTCGCCCTGGCGGCAGATTACCTGGCGCTCGCGGTCGCCGAGATCGGCTCGCTCGCGGAGCGCCGCATCGCGCTGCTGATCGATGCCAACCAGAGCGGACTGCCCGCATTCCTCGTCCGGGAAAGCGGCCTCAACAGCGGTTTCATGATGGCCCAGGTCACCGCCGCGGCGCTCGCTTCGGAGAACAAGTCACTCGCGCATCCGGCCAGCGTCGACAGCATTCCTACGTCTGCGAACCAGGAGGACCACGTGAGCATGGCCACGTTTGCGGCGCGGCGCCTGCACGACATGATCGACAACGCGGCCCATATCGTCGCGATCGAATTACTGGCCGCGGCACAGGGCATCGAGTTCCATCGGCCTCAGAAGTCGTCCGAGACGCTCGAGAGCGTGATCGTCAAGCTGCGTGAAGTCTCTCCGGCATACGTCGAGGACCGGTCACTGTCGGCAGACATCTCCCGGGTGGCCGGCATGATCGAAGCCGGCCAATTCTGCCGTTACGCCAATTCGGTGCTCCCGAGCCACAATCGGTGAACAGTACGTTCGCAATCGAGGGAGGCTCGCTGCCGCTGTTGATCAGCGTGCCGCATGATGGCCGCAAGCTTCCGCCGGCGATTGCCGCGACCATGACCGACGCGGGTCGCGCCATCCCGGATACCGACTGGCACGTCGCGCAGCTGTATGCATTCGTACGGGAATTCGGTGCGTACACGATACGCGCCGAGTACTCGCGCTACGTCGTCGACCTGAACCGGCCACCCGACGATGCCCGACTCTATACCGGGCGTTTCGGCACCGGCCTGTGTCCATTGCAGACGTTCGCCGATGCCGAAATCTACGTGGCGGGGGCCCGCATCGATGTTCCTGACCGCAAGGCGAGATACTGGCAGCCCTACCACGAGGCGTTAGAGCGCTTGCTTGCCGAGCTGCGGGGGCGATTCGGCTACGCGCTGCTCTGGGACGCGCACTCGATCGCATCCCGGGTGCCGAAGCTGTTCGATGGCGAGTTGCCCGCCCTGAACATCGGCACCTTCGACGGGCGCAGCTGCGATGCGCAGCTCGCCGGGGCCGTATACGCGGCGGCGGAGACGAGCCCGTACGATGCCGTGCTGAACGGGCGTTTCAGGGGCGGATACATTACCCGCCACTACGGCCGCCCTGAGCGGGGCGTGCATGCCATCCAGCTCGAGATCGCGCAGCGGACCTACATGGACGAGGCGACGTGCGAGTATGACGCCACGAAAGGCGTCCAGGCTTCGTGATACGCTCGCGCGGATGCTGACGGCACTGCTGGACAGTGCGACCGGGCTGGCACGACAGTGACCAAGACAGCGAACGATTTCAAGAATGCGGCCAGGAATCTCGCCGGCCATGCGCACGGCCGCTTCCGCGGCTGGTTCGCCCAGGTCTGGAAGGTCCGCGGCGGCGGACTCTACGCCTGCGGCTACGCGGTGACTTTCGCGTACATGGAAGTCAGAATGTTCGTGAACGACGTCCTGCAGAGCGACAGCTTCGTCAATTTCATCGCCAGCGAAGTAATCCAGATCGTCCTCCATTTCGCGGTCGATTCGATCGTCAACATGGTCAAGGCGTTCATCTGGCCCGTCTACGTCATCCAGCTCTATCCGCCCTACGGCATGATCGGCCTCGCCGCGGCCTTCGTCCTGTTCCCCATCTTCCTGAAGAAGCCGATCATGCGCTGGCTGTTCCCGGACGGCGTGGGATCGGACGAGGAGAACAAAGACGCGACGTAGGAGCGGCTTCAGCCGCGATAATGCCACCGTTCCCGCCGCACGGATCGCGGCTGAAGCCGCTCCTACGGATGCGTTTCGAACCGACGCGGGGCGACCGGGAGTCAGGTCGTTTCGAGAATCTTGCCCTGCGAGGCTGCGCGTTGCTCGAATTCCTGCTGCCAGGCGGAGCGGTGCGTCGCCGGCGCCACCTGCACGGCCGTGACCTTGTATTCCGGGCAGCTGGTCGCCCAGTCGCTGTACTCGGTGGTGACGACGTTCGCCCCGGTCTCTGGGTTGTGGAATGTCGTGTAGACGACCCCCGGCTGCACGCGCGTCGTGACCGTGGCGCGCAGCGTGATCTCACCCTTGCGGCTGGTCAGCGCGACGAGGTCCCCTTCGCGGACGCCGCGTAGCTCGGCGTCGCTCGGGTGTATCTCGAGCAGGTCCTCCGCATACCAGACCATGTTGTCGGTGCGGCGGGTCTGCGCGCCGACGTTGTACTGCGACAGGATACGGCCAGTCGTGAGCAGCAGCGGGAATTTGCGATTAGTGCGTTCTTCGGTGGGAACGAAATCGGTCTCGATGAACAGCCCTTTGCCGCGCACGAAGTTATCCACGTGCATGACCGGCGTCCCCATCGGTGCTTTCTCGTTGCATGGCCATTGCACGCTGCCGACGCGGTCCAGGAACTCGAAGCTGACGCTCGCGAACGTCGGCGTCAGCGCCGCGATCTCGTCCATGATGTCGGCCGGACTCTCGTAGTCCATCGGGTAGCCCAGCGCCTGCGCGAGCTCCTGTGTGATCAGCCACTCGTCCTTGCCCTGGCGCGGCGGCATTACCGGCCGGACGCGATTGATGCGGCGTTCGGCATTGATGAATGTGCCGTCCTTCTCGAGGAACGAAGTCCCGGGCAGGAATACGTGTGCGAACTTGGACGGTCTCGTTCAGGAACAGGTCCTGTACCACGACGCACTCCATGCTGGAGAGCGCCGCCTCCACGTGCTTGGTGTTGGGATCGGACTGGGCGAGGTCCTCGCCCTGGATGTACATGCCCTTGAAGTGGCCGGCGCAGCGCCTCGTCGAACATGTTCGGGATGCGGAAGCCGGGCTCGGCGTCGATCTTGCACTCCCCAGCGCTGCTCGAAGGAACCGCGTACCGCGTCGTCTGAGACCGGCCGGTAGCCGGGGAGTTCGTGCGGGAACGAGCCCATGTCGCAGGAACCCTGCACGTTATTCTGGCCGCGCATCGGATTGACGCCGCAACCCGTGTAGCCGAGGTTGCCGGTCGCCATCGCGAGATTGGCCATACCCATGACCATCGTCGAACCCTGGCTGTGCTCGGTGACGCCCAGTCCGTAATAGATCGCAGCGCGATCGGCGGAGGCGTAGAGCCGCGCCGCGGCGCGGATTTCCTCGGCCGGCACGCCGGAGACCTTCGCCACTTCTTCGGGCGAATTCTCCGGCTTTTGGATCATCTTTTTCCACGCCTCGAACGACTCGACGTCACAGCGTTCGCGCTACGAAGTCTTCGTCGACGAGCCCCTCGGTGACGACGACGTGCGCCAGCGCGTTGATGATCGGCACGTTGGTGCCGGGCAGCAGTGCGAGATGGTGCGCAGCCTCGATGTGCGGCGACTTGACGAGGCCGATGCGCCGCGGGTCGACGACGATGAGCTTTGCGCCCTCCTGCAGCCGGCGTTTCATCTGCGAGGCAAATACGGGATGGCCCTCGGTCGGATTCGCGCCGATGACCACGATGACGTCGGCGTCCATGACGCTGTCGAAGGGCTGCGTCCCGGCCGACGTACCGAGCGTCTGCTTGAGCCCGTACCCGGTCGGTGAATGGCACACGCGCGCGCAGGTGTCGACGTTGTTGTTGCCGAAAGCGGCGCGCACCAGTTTCTGCACCGCGAACACTTCCTCGTTGGTGCAGCGCGACGAGGTGATGCCGCCGACCGACTTGCGGCCGTACTTCGCCTGGATCTCCTTGAAGCGCCTGGCCGCGTACTGGATCGCCTCGTCCCAGCCGACCTGGCGCCAGGCTTCGTCGACACTGTCGCGGATCATCGGGGAGAGGATACGGTCGCGGTGTGTCGCGTAACCCCAGGCGAAACGGCCCTTGACGCAACTGTGGCCATGATTGGCCTGGCCGTCCTTGTACGGAGTCATGCGCACGACCGTGTCGCCCTTCATCTCGGCCTGGAACGAGCAGCCCACGCCGCAATACGCGCAGGTCGTGATGACCTTGTGATCCGGCTGGCCGTGTTCGACGATGCTCTTTTCCATCAGCGTCGCGGTGGGGCAGGCCTGTACGCAGGCCCCGCAGGACACGCATTCCGAATCGAGAAAACCCTCGTCGATCCCGGCCGAGACCTTGGACTCGAAGCCCCGGCCCTGGATGGTCAGCGCGAACGTACCCTGGACTTCCTCACAGGCGCGCACGCAGCGCGAACAGACGATGCATTTCGTCGAGTCGAACTGGAAATACGGATTGCTGCGATCGACTTCGCCGGTCAGGTGATTGTCGCCGTCGAAACCGTAGCGCACTTCGCGCAGGCCGACCGCGCCGGCCATGTCCTGCAGCTCGCAATCGCCGTTCGCGGAGCAGGTGAGGCAATCGAGCGGGTGATCGGAGATGTACAACTCCATGACGTTGCGCCGGAGCCTGGCCAGCGCATCGGTCTGCGTGCGGATCTTCATGCCGGCTTCGACGGGCGTCGTGCAGGACGCGGGGTAACCCTTGCGGCCCTCGACCTCGACGAGGCACAGGCGGCAGGACCCGAACGGCTTCAGGTTGTCGGACGAGCAAAGTTTGGGGATGTCGACGCCGCTCTCGCGCGCCGCGCGCAGGATGCTCGTGCCCGCCCTTACGGTGGCGGGCAGCCCGTCGATCTCGATCCGCACGGTCTCGGTGCTGCGCGATGCCGGCGTGCCGAGATCTGCCTGTCTGATCTTGCTCATGGCTCAAGCCCCCACTGCCGAAGAAAAATCCTCTGCAAAGTATTTTAGGACACTTCGCACGGGAAAAGGTGTCATGCCTCCCATTGCACATAACGAGGCGCCTTCCATCGTGTCGCACAGTTCCACCAGCAGATCGTAGTTGGCCTCACGGTCCTCGCCTGCGATCATGCGGTCGATCACCTCGACGCCGCGAGTGGAGCCGATCCTGCAGGGCGTGCACTTGCCGCAGGACTCGATCGCACAGAACTCCATCGCGTAACGGGCCTGCTGCGCCATGTTGACGGTGTCGTCGAACACCACGATGCCGCCGTGGCCGATCATCGCGCCGATCGCGATGAAGGCCTCGTAGTCGAGCGGCGTATCGAGCTGCTCGGCAGGCAGATAGGCGCCGAGCGGCCCGCCGACCTGTACGGCCTTCACCTGCCGGCCGCTGGCCGTGCCGCCTCCGAAATCCTCGATCAGCTCGCGCAGCGTGATCCCAAAGGCTTTCTCGACCAGCCCGCCGCGGCGGATATTGCCGGACAGCTGGAAAGCGAGCGTGCCCTTGGACCGGTTGACGCCGTAGGCGGCATGGCGTTCGGCGCCGAGGTTGATGATGTTCGGGATCGAGGTCAGCGTGACGACGTTGTTGACGACGGTGGGTTTGCCGAACAGGCCCTCGATGGCGGGCAGCGGCGGCTTGTAGCGCACGATACCCTTCTTGCCTTCCAGGCTCTCGAGCATCGCGGTCTCTTCGCCGCAAATGTAGGAGCCCGCGCCGAGATGCAGTTCGATGTCGAAATCGAAGCCGCTGCCCTGGATGTTCCTGCCCAGCCAGCCGGCCTCGCGCGCGAGGTCGAGCGCGCGGGAGAAGACGAGTTTCGTCAACGGGTACTCGGAGCGCAGGTAGAAGTAGCCGCGGTTCGCGCCGACGGCGTAGCCCGCGATCGCCATGCTCTCGATCAAGCCGAACGGATCACCCTCCATGAGCATGCGGTCCGAGAACGTACCGCTGTCTCCCTCGTCGGCGTTTGCGGCGATGTACTTCTGATCGGCGGGCGTATCGGCGACGGTGCGCCACTTGATGCCGGTCGGGAAGCCCGCGCCCCCGCGGCCGCGCAGGCCCGAGTCGGCGACGGCGGTGACGACGGCGTCGGGACCGATCTCGAACGCTTTCTCCAGTGCCTTGAAGCCCTGGTGGGCGCGGAAGTCGGCGAGCGACAGCGGATCGATCAGGCCGCAGCGCCAGAACGTCCAACGATCCTGATCGATGAGCCAGGGGATCTCGTTGACCGGGCCGAGTCGCTTGTCGTGCTTGCCGCCGGTCAGGAGCCCGGCCTTGAACAGGTCCGGCACATCGGCGGGCGTGACGTTGCCATAGGCGATGCGCTTGTCGCCGACGCCAATCTCTATCAGGGGCTCCAGCCAGGTGGCGCCCCAGGACCCGTTGCGCACCAGCTCGATCGCCGCGCCCGTCTCCTTGGCCTGCCGCGCGATGGCGAGCGCCACTTCGTCGGCGCCCACCGAAACGGCCGCCGTCTCGCGGGGCACGTATATGCGCACGGCGGCCATTATCCGTCGCCCGCGAACGGCGCGACGAGTGCGTCGAAACGCGCCGGATCGACGCGGCCGTAGGGTTTGCCATCGACCATGACGGCGGGAGAACACGCGCACAGACCGAGGCAGTAGACCGGTTCCAGCGTCACCGAGTCGTTGCCCGCGTTCATCGCCACGCCGAGCGCCTTCTCCGCATGCGACGTGAGCCCGCGGCAACCCATGGCCTGGCACGCTTCGGCCTGGCAGACCTTGACGGCGTGGCGTGCCGGCGGAGTCGTGCGCAGGTCGTGGTAGAAACTCACGACGCCGTGAACGTCGGCACGTGACAGGTTGAGCTCGTCGGCAAGTTGGCGGATCGCCTGCTCGGAGATCCAGCCGAAGCGGTCCATGAACGCGAGCAGGATCTGCACGAGCATCTCCGGTCGATTTCCGAAGCGCTCGACGATCTCGCTCGCTGCCTGGCTGTCGTAGTTGTCTGCCGTCATCCCGTTATCCGTTCTGCTCCAGCATAAATGTTAAAGGTCTCACCGCGCAAAAATCCGACGAGCGTCATATCGAACTCGTCTGCGAGGGAAACGGCGAGGCTGGAGGGCGCCCCGACCGCCGCCAGCAGCGGCATGCCGGCGACCAGCGCCTTCTGCATCAGTTCGAAACTCGCCCGCCCGGAGACCATCAGGCCGAGATCGCCGGCCGGCAGCCGGCCGGCGAGGAGCAGCGCGCCGACCACCTTGTCGACGGCATTGTGCCTGCCGACGTCCTCCCGTGTGAATGCGAGCTCGCCCGCCGCATCGAAGACCGCGGCCGCGTGCAGACCGCCGGTCTCCTCGAACGTGTCCTGTGCGCTCCGCAGGCTCTCGGGCACCCCGGTGAGCGCATCCGCCTGGATCGCGAATCCGCCGCGGGTGAACGGTTCAAGGCCGATTACGCGCAGCGCATCCAGCGAAGTCTTGCCGCAGACGCCGCAGCTCGAGGTCGTGTAAAAGTGCCGCTGCAGTCGGCCGAGATCGACGTCGACGCCGGCTGCGAGTTCGACTCGCACGACATTGATGTTGCCGGTATCGGGCGCCGGCGGCCCGCAGGGTTCGATTGCGGCTATGTCACCGGCACGTGACACGATCGATTCGGAGTACAGGAAGCCGGCCGCGAGTTCCTCGTCGTTGCCGGGCGTACGCATCGTTATGGAGATGCTGCGCGTCGCCCTCCCGTCGGGGGTCGAAAAGGCGATGCGGATCTCCAGTGGTTCCTCCACGGCAACCCGGTCCGCCCGAGCGGACTGCGAGCCTTGAAGATACTTGTGGACATCGACTGCGAGACTGCGTCCCGCCATTGTGAAACTCTCTGCTGAAGGGCGACCAGTATAGCGCAGCGCTTTAAATATGAATGATAATCGTTCTCAAACCCGTTTTGTTGCGGTTCAGGAACATCGTCTACAATGCGGCGCAATTCCGGTAATCAAGGCTTTGCCCGGTCGTTCTGGCGCGAGGCCGGACGACTGCCGCTTTTTCGACAAAGGAGATTCCATTGAACAAGATTGCACGTCGCAAGTTCATTCAGCTGTCGGCCGTGGCTGCCGCCGGCTACCTCGCGGTTCCGTCCCGCGAAGCGCTGGCCGACGATTTACCGCATCTTTCTCCGGACGACCCGATGGCGTCGGCCATGCACTACACCGACGACTCGAGCACGGTGGATCCGTCGATGCACACTAACCCGGCGCCCAATCAGCATTGCGCCAGCTGTGCGCTCGTACAGGGTAACGACGGCGATGAATGGCGCCCGTGCCAGATCTTTCCCGGCAAGGCCGTGAATGCGAACGGGTGGTGTTCGGCCTGGGCTCCGAAGTCCTGAACCCGGGCGCCGATCACGAAGCGCGCCGGCATGAGGCCGGCGCGGTGGCGTGAGCGAAGCAACGATCCGGCCGTTCCATGACGAGACGACGGGGACGATGTCCTACGTCGTGAGCGATCCCGTTACGCGCAGCGCCGCGATCATCGATCCCGTCCTCGGATACGCGATGGAATCGGGCCGGACCGACACCGGCCCGTCCGATGTCCTCATCGCCTGCATACGCGACGAGGGCCTGACCCTGGAGTGGATCCTCGAGACGCACGCGCACGCCGATCACCTGTCCGGCGCGCAACACGTCAAGTCCCGGCTGGGCGGCGCCGTCGCGATCGGTGCCGGCATCCGCGACGTGCAGGCGCACTTCGGCAAGGTCTTCAATCTCGGCGCCGGCTTTGCGGCCGACGGCGGCCAGTTCGATCGTCTGTTCGGCGACGGCGACGTCTTCGACATCGGCGATCTGGCCTGCGAGGTGATTGCGACGCCCGGACACACCGACGACAGCATCAGTTACCGCATCGGATCTGCCGTGTTCGTCGGCGACACCCTGTTCATGCCGGACTTCGGCACCGCGCGCTGCGATTTTCCCGGCGGCGACGCCGCGCGTCTCTACGACTCGGTCCATCGTCTCCTGTCCCTGCCCGGCGACACGCGGCTGTTCATGTGTCACGACTATCGGCCGGGCGGCCGCGAATTGCGCTGGGAATGCACCGTTGCCGAGCAGCGCGCCGACAACATCCACGTGCATGACGGGGTCGACAAGGCGGAATTCGTGCAGATGCGCGAGGCCCGCGACGCGACGCTCTCGCTGCCGGCGTTGATTGTGCCTGCGATTCAGGTCAACATTCGGGCGGGTCTCCTGCCCGACGCCGAGAACAACGACGTCCGGTACATCAAGATCCCGATCGACACCTTCTGAGACGGAGCACGATTTGTTCGAGACGCTGCAAACGGTGGCAGCCGACGCCATCCTCGGCCTGATCGCCGAGTATCGCGACGACCCGCGCGCCGAGAAGATCGACCTCGGCGTCGGCGTCTACCGCAATGCCGCGGGCGAGACCCCGGTACTCGATTCCGTCAAGGCGGCGGAACGGATCCTGCTCGATACGCAGGTCAGCAAGGCGTACATCGGTACGGCGGGTGATGCGGGATTCAACGCGGCCATGCAGGCACTGATTTTCGGCGACGCCGCGGCAGCGGATCGCCTCGTCACGCTGCAGACGCCCGGCGGATCGGGTTCACTGCGGGTCGCCGCCGGACTCATCCTGCGGGCACGGCCCGATGCCACGGTCTGGGTCAGCGAACCCACCTGGGCCAATCACGTGCCCCTGCTCGGGGGCGCGGGGCTGAAGCTGCAATCCTACCCGTACTACGACACGAAGGATCACGTCATCCGCCTCGACGCGATGCTCGACGCATTGCGCTCGGCGCCGAAGGGCGACGTCGTGCTGTTGCATACGAGTTGTCACAACCCGTCCGGCCTCGACCCGACGGAAGACGAATGGCAGGCCATCGCCGACGCGATCGTCGAGCGGGAGCTCGTGCCGTTCCTCGACAATGCCTACCAGGGCTTTGCGCAGGATATCGATCGCGACGCCTTCCCGATTCGGCAACTGGCGGCCCGTGCCGGCGAGATGATCGTCTCGACCTCCTGCTCCAAGAACTTCGGGCTTTATCGGGACCGCGTCGGAACCCTGTCGTTGCTGGCTGCAAGCCCCGGAGAACTCGGCCCGCTCGCCAGCAACGCAAACAACTACGTCCGCACCGTGTACTCGGTGCCGCCCGACCACGGCGCGGCGATCGTCCGCATTATCCTCGGCGACGACGAACTCTCCGGCACCTGGTCCCGCGAACTCGTGGCGATGCGGGATCGCCTCAAGGAGATGCGCGCCCTGCTCGATACGGCGCTGCAGAGGAAGATCCCCGACCGGGACTTTTCTCATCTCGTCCGCGCCAACGGCATGTTCTGTTTTCTCGGCATCTCGGCCGAAGAGGTGGGGCGCCTGAAGCGCGATTTCGGCGTGTACATGGTCGACTCCAGCCGCATCAACGTGGCCGGCGTCACCCCCGCCAACGTCGACTACCTCGCCGATGCCATCGCCGCCGTCCTGAATCGCGGCTGAAACCGCTCCTACGGATTGCGTGTCGGCCGCCGTGGTCGATTGGCCTGGTTCTATATCGCGGCTGAAGCCGCTCCTACGGATACGAGCCGGCCACGGTGGCCGGAACAGATTCCGTAGGAGCGGCTTCAGCCGCGATCGCCGTCCCGCGTGACTTACTCTGTCGCCCTCTGGAACTTCGCGAAGAACGCCGTCATGCGGATGACGAGGGCGAGGACGATCAGTGCGACCAGCCACCAGTTCACGCCGGAGAGGTCGTCGAGCGAGTCCGGCAGCTGGGTCTGTGCGAAGGCGAAGACCAGCCAGAACAGGCCGGCCTTGTGCAGCACCTTCCAGGCCTTGCGGCCGATCGCGCGGGCGGGGCGATCGAACGACGTGATCAGCATCAGGTAGATGACGCCGTAGGTCAAGAGACCGGGGAGGCTGGCGGACGGCGCGAAGTCGAAGCTCGGGATCTGCTGTGCGCGATACAGGATCAGCATCGCGTGTGCCGTGTGGATACCCGCGAAGGCGATGCCGATCAGGCGGCGGTTGGCCAGCAGTCTCGCGGTGGCGGGCGAGGGGTATAGCTGCCGCAGCGGCCGGGCGACGAACGCCAGCAGCAGCACGACGAAGGCGAGGCGTGCGGAGGCGCGCAGCAGGATGCGGATATTGTCGTCGGTAACGCCGGCGACGCCGAGGTACGCCGCGCTCGCGAGCAAGGTCAGTCCGATGGCCGCCGCGAACACGGCCAGGTTACGCTGGTTACTGGTCACGCGCGGGCTCCCACAGCAGCCGGCTGTGCTCGTCGATGTGCAGCCGTGCCGCCATCCCGGCGTTGAGCTCGAGGACCATCGCCACGGGCTCGGCGGCTGCGATCGTCCTGAGTGACAGCGGTTCGGCGTCGTGCACGACGGACGAGACGGTGCCGTCGCGGCGGACGAAGACCATGTCCAGCGGTATGTAGGTGTTCTTCATCCAGAACGTGAGGATGTCGTCGCGCCGGTAGACGAACAGCATGCCCGTGGTCGCCGGCAGGTCCCGCACGAACATCAGGCCACGCGCGCGATGCGGGTCGTCCAGCGCGAGGTAGATGTCGAAGCGGTAACAGGTACCGTCGCTCGCCACGACGATCAGGACATCCTTCGGAAACGCCGCGTCCAGGTCCCGGACGGTATAGACCGGGTCGGCGTGGGTGGTCCAGGCCGCGAGCAGGAAGACACAGATCCCCCAGATTTTCCGGATTTCCTGCAATTCTCTGCGCCGTTTGCTGTCGGAGGAGGGAGCATTATTACCGAAGTCCGTACGAAGTCCGACACGAATGACCAAAAAACCCCGCGACCGGTTGGCGCGCCGGGGCATCCTCCCTAAAATGGCACGCCGATTTTCGGCCCGGAGCACGCGATGAGCGTCGTAGAACAATTCCAACAACTCGAGGCGCATGCCAGCCGCCTGATCGTAGGGCAGTCGCACCTGATCAACCGCATGCTGATCGCCCTCCTGTGCGACGGGCACCTGCTCGTCGAAGGGGCGCCCGGACTCGCCAAGACGCGCGCGATCAAGGTGCTGGCGGAGAGCATCGAGGGCGATTTCCACCGCCTGCAGTTCACACCGGATCTGCTGCCCGCGGACCTCACCGGTACGGACATCTACCGCCCCCAGCAGGGGACCTTCGAATTCCGCAAGGGCCCGCTGTTTCACAATCTCATCCTTGCCGACGAGATCAATCGGGCGCCGGCGAAGGTGCAGTCCGCGCTGCTCGAGGCGATGGAGGAACGCCAGATCACGGTGGGCGATCGGAGCTACCCGCTCGACAGCCTGTTCATGGTGATGGCGACGCAGAACCCGATCGAGCAGGAGGGGACCTATCCGCTGCCCGAGGCGCAGCTCGACCGGTTCCTGCTCCACGTCGAGGTCGGCTATCCGTCGAGCGACGACGAGCGCCGTATCCTGGTGCTGAATCGCGACGAGGCGCGGGCTGGACTGCGTGATGCCTTCCAGCCGCCCGAGCTGTTGTCGGTCGCGTCGATCATGCAGGCGCGCCAGGACATCCTCGGACTGCACCTGGCCGACGAACTCGAGGCATACATCGTAAACATCGTGGTCTCGACCCGCGATGCGGGACGTGTCGATTCGTCGCTCGCGGGGCAGATCATGTACGGTGCGAGCCCGCGTGCGAGCATGGGCATCGATCGGGCGGCGCGTGCCCGCGCGTGGTTGGCGGGCCGGGACTATGTCGGGCCCGAGGACATCCAGGATGTCGCCGCCGACGTGTTGCGCCACCGTATGGTGCTGAGTTTCGAGGCGGAGGCCGATGGCGTCGACGAGAACTCCGTCATCCGGCGCATCCTGGACGGTGTCGGTGTGCCCTGATGGCCGAGGCAGGCCAGGTCGCGGAGCGCGATTCGCCGGTCGGCGTCGACCAGGCGGATCTGATCCGGCTGAGCGGCGCGGCGCGGTCCCTGGCACTCGATGTTCTGCGCGTGCGGTCCCTGCAGACCGGCGCCTACGTTTCCCATTTCCGCGGCCGCGGCATGGAGTTCGACGAATCGAGACCGTATCAACCGGGTGATGACCCGCGCAGCATCGACTGGCGGGTGACCGCGCGCAGCGCGACCGCCTACACCAAGCTCTTCCGCGAGGAACGCGAGCGTCCGGTCCTCGTGATCCTCGACCTCCGCTCCAGCATGCACTTCGCGACCCGGGGTTGTTTCAAATCGGTCAACGCGAGTCGTGCGGCGGCACTCGTCTCGTGGGCGGCGCATCATCGTGGCGACCGGCTGGGCGGGCTGATCTTCGGCGACACGACGCACCGCGAGCTGAAACCGCGCCTCGGTCGGCAGGCGGCGCTGCGCTATCTTCACGAACTCGTGGGTCACCCCGACTGGACCCGCCGGGAGCACGCAGCCGGCAACGACGGCGAGCCGCAGCTGACGCAGGCGATGGCCGCGCTGCGGCGCGTGGCAAGGCCGGGCAGCCTGGTCGTGATTCTCAGCGATTTCATCGGATTGTCGCGGGCCGGCCAGTCCTATCTATCCAGCGTTGCGCGCCACAACGAGGTCCTCGCCGTGTTCCTCAGCGACCCGCTCGAGCGCGCATTGCCGCCGCCGGGACACTACCGGCTGGTGGCCGGCGACGAGGAACTCGCGATCGATACGTTCGCCAAAGCGGCACGGCGCGACTACGAGGAGGCATTTCTCGATCGCAGTCACGAACTGGCGAACTTCTGCCAGCGTTACGGCGTCCATCTAATGGAACTCTCCACCGCCGACGATCCGGTGACGGTGTTGAAGTCGGCCCTCGGACGCAGAGAACGCTGATGGATCCGAGCCAGATACCGCTCAGGGACCTGCACTTGCCCGATCCGGTCGGCTGGTGGCCGCCGGCGCCGGGCTGGTGGGTGCTGCTCGTGCTTGCGCTGATCGGAGCCGTGCTCCTGCTGCGTCGTGCGCTTCGCAGCCGCAGCGGCGCCGTCGCGCGGCGCAGGGCACTGAAAGAGCTGGGCCGGCTCACGGCGGACTACGAAGCGCATCGCGACGCCGTGGCGTTCTCGCGCCATCTCTCGCAGCTCCTGCGCCGGACGATGCTCGCGTACGCGCCGCGCCGCGAGGTTGCCGGCCTGACCGGCGAAGCCTGGCTCGCCTGGCTGGATCGGGACTTCGACGAACCCCTGTTCGCGAGTGACACCGGCCGCAAGCTGCTCGAACTGCCGTACCGGCGGCCGGACGAGGATGTGGCGGCCCTCGAACTCGTCGATCTCGTCTCGGCCGTACGGCGCCGCCTGGCGACACCGGTGAGGAGGGCACGCTGATGTGGTCGCTGGCCTGGCCCTGGGCCCTGGCGGCATTGCCGCTGCCCTGGCTCGCGCGGCGCCTGCTCGGGGAATCGCGACACCTGGCGGATGCCGGACTGCGGGTGCCGAATCTCGGCCGCTTCTCGATGCTGGCAGGACGCTCGCAGGTCGAACAGCTGTTCAACTGGCGCTTCTGGCTGGCTGCCGTCGCCTGGGTTTTGCTCGTGCTCGCGGCTGCCCGCCCCGAGCGCGTCGGCGACGAACTCGCAGTGCCGGTGTCCGGACGCAACCTGATGCTGGCCGTCGACCTGTCGGGAAGCATGGATCAGAAGGATTTCGTGATCGGCAACCGGCGCGTCGACCGCCTGACGGCGACGAAGGCCGTGGCCAGTGATTTCATCAGCCGGCGGGAAGGCGACCGCATCGGCCTGATCCTGTTCGGCGAACGCGCCTACCTGCAGGTACCGCTGACGCTGGACCGCGAGACGGTCAAGGTACTGTTGATGGAAGCGGAGATCGGCCTGGCAGGGGAGAAGACCGCGATCGGCGATGCGATCACGCTTGCCGTCAAGCGCATTCACGATCAGGCGGCCGACGCGAGCGAGCAGGTGCTCATACTGCTCACGGACGGCGCCAACACGGCCGGCGAGATCGACCCCATCAAGGCAGCGGAACTTGCAAAGCAGGTGGGCCTGCGCATCTACACGATCGGCATCGGTGCGGAGCAACTCGAGGTGTCGTCGTTGCTCGGCGGACTGCGCAACATCAACCCGTCGTCCGATCTCGATGAAGCGACGCTGACCCGCATCGCGGATATCACCGGCGGGCGCTATTTCCGCGCCAAGGACACGGCCGGACTGCAGGACATCTACCGCCTCGTCGACAAGCTCGAGCCGGTCGACGAGCCCGAGTCCGGATTCCGACCGGTGCGTTCGTATTACTATTGGCCGCTGGGTGGCGCTTTCGTGCTGGCGGCGTTGCTCGCGCTCGCGGAACTCGCGCGCAGCCTCGCCACGAGACGTGTATGGGGAGTAGAAGCCCGTGCTCGCTGAGTTTCATTTCCTGCGCCCCGACTGGCTGTACGCATTGCCCCTGGTGCTGGCGGCAGCCATCCTGCTGGCGCGGCGGCGTCTCGGCCCCGGCCGCTGGCTGAACGTCGTCGATCCATCGCTCGCGCCGTACGTGCTCTCGCGCTCGGCGGCGCGCGGCGGGAACGCTCGCTTCTGGCTGCTCGGTCTCGGCGGCGTGCTCGCGGTGCTGGCGCTGGCCGGTCCCGCCTGGAAGCGCATCGATACACCGGTCTTCCGCTCGGATCAGGCGCTCGTCATCGCGCTCGACCTGTCACGCTCGATGGATGCGCAGGACGTCGCACCGAGCCGGCTCGCCCGCGCGCGCCTCAAGATCCTCGACCTGCTCAAACACCGCGGAGACGGCCAGACCGCGCTCGTCGTCTATTCCGCGAACGCCTTCACGGTGACGCCGCTGACGACCGACGTGGATACGATCGCCGCGCTCGTCAACAGCCTGAGCACCGACATCATGCCGAGCCGCGGCAGTTACCCGGCCGTGGCGATCCACAAGGGCCGGCAGTTACTCGAACAGGCGGGTGCGGCGGTCGGTGAAGTCCTGCTGATCACCGACGGCGCAGCGACGGCGGCGGCCGAGCGTGCCGCCCGGGACTTGCGGGATTCCGGCTACACGCTGTCGGTACTCGCGGTCGGCACGGAGCAGGGTGCCCCGATCCCGCGCCTCGGTGGCGGTTTCGTCACCGACCGCTCGGGCAACATCGCCGTGCCGCGCCTCGAGATGCATTCGCTGCAGAAACTGGCCGTTGCCGGCGGAGGCCGATTCGCGCGCCTGGCGCCGGACGACTCCGACCTGGAGACGCTGCTGAGCGGCGAGGCCGGCGGCCGGCGCATGGCGAGCGACAAGCTCGGCACGGATCAGTGGCGTGAGGAGGGGCCCTGGCTCGTCCTGTTGTTGCTGCCGCTGGCGGCGCTGGCATTCCGCCGCGGGTGGCTGATGCTGATCGTGTTCGCCGTGCTGCCGTTCCCGCACACCGCCCGGGCGTCGGTCTGGGATGACCTGTGGTTGACAAGGGACCAACAGGGCCAGCGGCAGCTGCGGGACGGAGCCGCCGCGGACGCCGCCCAAACGTTCGAGAATCCCGACTGGCGTGCGGTCGCGCAGTATCGTGCCGACGACTTCGCGGCCAGCGAGAAGGCGTTCTCGAAAAACGACGATTCGCGAAGTCTTTACAATCTCGGCAACGCGCTGGCGCGGCAGGGCAAATTCGATGCGGCGATCGGCGCGTACGACAAGGCACTGAAGATCGACCCCGACGATGCCGATGCGGCGTACAACCGCGATCTGCTGAAAAAGCTCAAGGACCAGCAGCAGAAGTCCGATCAGCAGAAGAAGGGGCAGCAGCCATCGCAAGACCAGCAACAGGGCGGGAAGTCGTCGCAGAGCGGCGAGCAATCGGGCGAGCAGCAGCAAAGCGACTCGCAGTCCGGCAGTGGGTCCGAGGACAAGGAAGGCTCGCAGCAGCAGAACGACGACCAGCAAAAATCGAGTGAAGAGGACATGAAGGCCGTTCAGCAGGAACTGCAAAAAGCCGCCGACCAGGCCAAAGAGCAGCAAAAGACCGACGAGAACCCGCCGAGCGAGGCGGAACTCGAAGCGCAGCGACACGAGCAGGAACAACAACAGGCGCTGGAACAGTGGCTGCGCCGCATACCGAATGATCCCGGCGGACTGCTGCGCCGGAAATTCCGGTCCCAGTACCAGCAAATGGGCAAGGACCAGGACGGCAACAACACGTGGCCGGACGACGAGGTTCAGCCGTGGTGACGTGGCGCCGGTTGTTGTTCGCATTGTCGGCGCTCCTGATGTCCGGCGCTGCGCTTGCGACCGTGACGACGGACGTGGATCGCACCAACGTCGAGTTGAACGAATCTTTCACGCTCGAGATCACCACCGATGCCGACGCCGATCTGCAACCGGACGTGTCGGTACTGGACAAGGACTTCTACGTCGGGCAGGGCAGCCAGCTCAGCAATACGACGATCATCAACAACCAGATGCAGCACAGCATGACCTGGACATACGTGCTGATGCCCAAGCATGCGGGGACGCTGACGATCCCGGCCATTACCCTCGGCAAAGAGCAGAGCAAGCCCATCGTCGTCACCGTCAAGGAGCCGGCGTATGCGCCGCCGGGCGAGGCCGACGTTTTCGTCACCAGTGACGTCGACGACAACGAGACTTACGTGCAGGCGCAGGTCCTGCTCACCGTGAAGATCTACCGCGCGGTCGCGACGCGCCAGCCTTCGCTGCGCGATCCGGAGATCAGCGGCGCCGAGACCCTGGTCGAACTGGCGGGCGACGACAAAAGCTACGAGTCGGTCATCAACGGCACCGCCTACAACGTGATCGAGAGGGTCTACGCCCTCTATCCGCAGGAGAGCGGCGAGATACAGATCTCGCCCGCTCGCTTCGAGGCGCGCGTGTTGCGCGACGGTCGGATCACGGGTCGCAAGGTGTTTCAGTCGGATGCCAAGACGGTCACCGTCAAGCCGATCCCGCCGCCGCCGCCGGGATATCCCAATGCGACCTGGCTGCCGGCCCGCGAGGTCGACCTCAGCGAGGACTGGTCCAGTGATCCGGCGACGATCACCGCCGGCGAGCCGGTCACGCGGCACGTGACGACGAGCGTGCTGGGCCAGCTCGAGACCCAGATCCCGGCGATCGATCCGCCTGCGGCGGCGGGGCTGCACATCTATCCCGACAAGCCCGAGCTGACCCGGCGCAGCGAGGCGCAAGGGATCCGCGGAATTCGCGAGGACCAGTACGCGATCATCGGTACGGCGCCGGGCAAGATGGTCCTGCCGGCACTCGAACTGCCCTGGTGGAATATCGGGGAAGGCAAGTGGGAGGTCGCCAGGCTGCCCGAACGCACAATCCGGATTCTGCCCGCCGCGGGATCGGAGACCCCCACCCAGGCGGCCGCCCCCGCGGAAGGGCCGGCGGCCGGGCCGGACGAGGCCGAAGCCGCCCCGACCCCCGCTTCGCCGACGCTCGCAGACGATCTGTGGCAACGCATCAGTGAGGGACTCGCCGTGTTGTGGCTGGTGACCGTCGTCTACTTCTGGTGGCTGTATCGACGACCGGGACCGCCAAAGGCACCGCGCGAACCCGCACCCATGCCGCCGCACCGACAGCAGGCCCGGCATCTGAAAATCGCCCGCAAGGCCGCGCTCGAGGGCGATGCCGCCACGGTTCGGCAAGCGCTGCTCGACTGGGCGAAACTGGAATGGCCCGACGCCGCCCCGCGCAGCGTCGGGACCCTGGCGGGACGCGTCTCCGAGCCGCTCGCCGAGGAGCTGCGGCGCCTGTCGAGGCTGAGTTACGGACCGCAGCGACAGGCCTGGGATGGCACCGCGATGGCGAAAGCGCTGCGCTCCTTCTCGACGACGACCGCCGCCGCGCAGGCCGACGACGATCCCCTGCCGCCGCTGATGCCGTCACCCTGAAGTCCTGCGGCGTGCGGTCGCGGCTGAAGCCGCTCCTACGGATACGGATCTGCCCCTGGTGGTCGGAATAGAATTCGTAGGAGCGGCTTCGGCCGCGATTCAACGCGGGTTATCCCGTCACCGTTCGGGAAGGCTACCAGCGACCGGTGTTGGGCATCGAAGACCAGGGTTCGGCAGCCGGCAGGGAGTCGCCTTTCTGCAGGAGTTCGATCGAGATGTTGTCCGGCGAGCGGACGAACGCCATGCGGCCGTCGCGCGGCGGCCGGTTGATGGTGACGCCCTTGTCCATGAGCCGCTGACAGGTCGCGTAGATGTCGTCGACCTCGTAGGCGAGATGGCCGAAGTTACGTCCCTCGCCGTAGTCCTCCGGGTCCCAGTTGTAGGTCAGCTCGACCTGCGCGTCCTCGTCGCCGGGGGCTGCCAGGAAGATCAGCGTGAAGCGACCCTGCTCGCTTTCCATGCGCCGCAACTCCACGAGACCCAGCTTGTCGCAATAGAAGTCGAGCGAAGCGTCGACGTCCCGGACCCTTACCATCGTATGCAGATATTTCATGCCACAATGGTCGACGATTTTGCGGCCACGGGCAACTCGCAAAGGGCAAAGCCAGCACGATGATCGACTCGCCGCTGATGTTGTACGTGCCCGGCCTGCTCCCCAAGCCGCAAGCCGAGATCCACCGGCAGGCGCTGCTGCGCTGCCTGCTGGCGGGGCTCGAACGCGAGGACGCGGCCGTCGCCGCCGAGGTCGCCGCCGACCGGGGTTGTTTCGATCTCGTCGCCTGGACTTACGATTTTTACGGGGTGTATCGCGATTTCGCCATCGACGCGGATGCCGTCGATGCGGTGATCGAGCGCGGCGAAGCCGATGCCGTGGATCAGGCCGAGGCGACGTCCTGGCGCCGCAATCTGCTGCGGCGCGTATTTTTGCTCGCCGACCGGTTGCCGGTCCTGATCCCGCACGTCGCGACGAAGCGCATGGAGCTGCACCTCCGGGACCTGCGCCGCTACCTGATGAACCACAACGGGATCGGTGACCATGCACGCCAGATGCTGATGATGCCCCTGCGTGCCGCGGCGGAGGCGGGCAGGTCGGTCCTGCTGATAGGACACAGTATGGGTTCGGTCATTGCCTGGGACAGCCTGTGGCATATGTCGCACGTTACGCGCGAGCGGGCACGGATAGAGTGCCTGTTGACGATGGGCAGTCCGCTGGGCCAACGCTTCGTGCAGCAACGGATCGCCGGCCGCCGCGAGCATGGCCCGGCGAAGTATCCCGGTAATATCGGAAACTGGATCAACGTCGCCGCTGCCGGCGATCTCACGGCGCTCGACCCGACTCTGGCCGACGATTTTGCCGAGATGGTCGAGTTCGGGCTGGTACGGTCGATCGAGGACGTCGGGATCTACAACGCCTTTCGCCTGGATGGCGAACTCAACCCGCACGCCGAATACGGCTATCTCGCCAACGGCGAGACGGCGCGCATCATTGCGTCGTGGTGGCGCTCGCAGCGTTAGCCGAATTGGTCTTGGCGGACTGCTGCTGCTGATCCGTCTCGATATTCGGCTTGATGACGATGTCGATGCGCCGATTACGGGCGCGCCCGGAAGCCGTCTCGTTGCTGGCGACCGGCCGGGTCTCGCCGTAACCGGTCGCGATGAGCCGATATGTCGGAATTCGCATCGCGTTGATCATGTATTGCTGGACGGCCTCGGCGCGCGCCTGCGACAGCTTCTGGTTGAGTTCGTCGCCCCCATACGAGTCCGTATGGCCCTCGATGATGAGTTCGCTGCGCGGAAACACGTCGATCGCCTTCTCGACCTTGGCCAGCAGCTCGAAGTTCTCCGGCTTGATCTGCGCGGCGCCGCTGTCGAAGCTGAGTCCGACCAGACGCAGGATGATGTTGTTACCCTCCCGGAACACACGCGCCTCATCCGGCGTGAACATCTTTTCGACCTTCCCGAACTGCTCCTTGACGCGGGCCTCGGCTTCGAGCCGTTGCACGAGCGCCGCACGCTCGGCCGTCGCGCCGCCGAGCTTCTCGTCGAGCGACTTGATCTCCGCTTCCATGTCCGCGAGCCGCGTCTCGTCCTCCTGGGTTTCCTGGGTGAGCGCCTGGTTATCGGAACGCAGCTTGTCGACAAAAGCGACGAGTTCCTTCGACAGGTTGTCGGGTCCGCTTTCCATCTTGGGCACGATGTCGGCGGCCCCCGCGATGTCCTGCAGCGGTTTCTCCCATTGCAGCACGAGTTCCTCGGTCGTGAGGTCGTTGTCGCGTACCTTGCGGACCACCTCGGACAGGTAGATGGCGTGCTTGGCTTCGTAATTCGCCTGCTGGGCGAGGCTGCGCGGCAGGTCGGTATCGTAGCGATTCTCGTTCAGTTCGCGTTCCGCGTCCGCCAGCAGCTGCTTTGCCTTGCCGAGCGTGATCGGCGCGTAACGACCCACGCGTGCGCGATCCGCGTCGGCGAGGAGCTGGCGCGTCTCGCCGAGGTACTGTGCCTTGATCGCCTTGAGTTCCGCGTCCCGATACAGGCTGGTGGCTTCGATGTCGCCACGTTTCGCGCCCTTGAGATCGCCGCGCTCGAGATCGCGGATCGCGTCGCCGAATTCGTCCTGCGCCTGCTTCCAGAGTTCCGGCGAGAGCTCCGGTGCACGTGCATTGGCGGCATCCTGCCGGCTCTTCATGACCTGCGAGAGCACCGTGGACGCCAGCTTTGCGGTCTTCGCAGCGGCGCTGAAGTAGTTCGCGGCGTCGGCGGCGTTCGAGCGCACGATCTCGATGTTGCGGCCGCGTGTCAGAGCGTCTTCGGCATCGCTGTACTCTTTCTTGCCGCGCTCGTAGTTGTGCGGCGAGAGCAGCTCGGCATTGGCGGCGTCAGCCGCAGCCCTGGCGGCGTCCGCTTCCTTGAAAAACGTTTTCCTCAGTTCATCCTGTGCCTGCGCGGCGCCCAGGCCGAGCAACAACATGCCTATCAGGATGAAGCGTACATAGCGGGACTGTACGGCCATTTCCTCGATTCCTGCGTTTTTGGTTTCACAAAAACCGCCCAAGCGACGGGAGGTTATTGCCGATATTACATATGCTGGACCGGCAAAACTGTGCGCCGTGTCCCCGAAACGCTCGAATTCTACGCCCCGAGACCCGATTCCGCGACACCTTTTGCTGCGGTGCAACAGATTGTCGCCGCACCCGTGGGACAATTTGTGCTTTGGCTCACAGTCACCGCGGATCACCGGGGGTAAGCTGTTTCCCATGTCGGCTAAGTACTACACCCAGTTCATTCTGACCGACGCGCAGTACCGCGGCGGCAACGAGTTCAGCGGCGTGATCGAACTGAGCCAGCCGATGGATATGAATTCCGATGCCCGTGACATCGAAGCCGTGTTGGCCCGGAATTTCGACCTCCAGCAGAGCGCCGTCAAGCTCGTGAGTTGGTCTCGATTGCATTAGGTTCTTCTGGCGCGCAAACAGTTCCCCCTGACTCTCCCGGCTTCGGCCGGGACTTTTTTGAATCCAATTTCGATCGTCTGTCACCAAAGCTCGAGCCGCGGGATGCCCCTGCGCACGATCGGCTGACGCCCCCTTTCCGAAATCCGCTACAATGCGAACCCTTTCGCGGGCAGGCAGCGTGATTGACGATGGACAGTGACAAGAGATTCCGCGGCATACCGATCGTGACGAGCGGCCAGAAGTACCGCACGGAGTCGGGTATCGCGGCGATCAAGAACGGCGTCAAGCCGCGCCGCGACGCCGAGCCGGTCGCCAGGGGCGGCAAGCCGACCTGGCTGCGTGCGAAGATGCCCGCGGGCAAGGGCTACGCGTCGGTGCGCGACATCGTGAAGCGTCATCGCCTCTCGACCGTCTGCGAGGAGTCGATGTGCCCCAACATCGGCGAATGCTGGAACGCCGGCACGGCGACGATCATGGTGCTCGGCTCCGTGTGCACTCGCGCATGCCGCTTCTGTGCCGTGGATACCGGCAACCCGAAGGGCTGGCTGGACCCGGAGGAACCGGCGAACGCCGGTCGGGCCGTCCGCCTGATGGGCCTGGCCTACGTGGTCATCACCTCGGTCGACCGCGACGATCTGTCCGACGGCGGCGCAGGGCACTACGCCGCGTGCGTGCGCGAGATCAAGCGCCAGAGTCCGGGCATCGCGGTCGAGGCACTGACCCCGGATTTCCGCGGCGACCCGACACACGTGGAGACCGTCGTGGATTCCGGACTCGACGTGTTCGCACAAAACGTCGAGACGGTAAAGCGCCTGACACGCCCGGTGCGCGATCCGCGCGCTGGCTACGAGCAGACGATCGAAGTCCTGCGCCATGCGAAGGCGCATCGACGCGACGTGCTGACCAAGACCAGTCTCATGCTCGGGCTCGGCGAGCGGGATAACGAGATCATGCGGACGATGGACGATCTTCGCGATGCCGGCGTGGATATCCTGACGCTGGGCCAGTACCTGAGGCCCACTCCGAACCATCTCGCCGTCGAGCGCTACGTGTCGCCGGACGATTTCGAGCTCTACCGGCGAGAGGGGCTGGACAAGGGCTTCCTCGAGGTCGTGGCCGGGCCGATGGTGCGCTCGAGCTACCGCGCCGAACAGGTGCTCCAGAGGAACAACGTCGGCCTGTCGGCATGAGTCACCTGTTCGTGGAATACGGGCTGTTCCTCCTGAAGACGGTCACGGTCGTGCTGGCGATCGTCGTCGTGATTGCGTTCGCTGCCGCGGCCGGCCGCCGGGTGACCCAGGACAACCTCGAGGTCGAAAATCTCAATCGGCGTTACCGGAGTCTCGGGCGGGTCCTCCGGAAGGCCGTGCTGGGCAAGTCGGAACGCAGGAAGGAGGGCCGGGCGGCACGCAAACGGGATCGGGCCGAAGACAAGTCGTCGTCGTCGCGGCCGCGGAGTTTCGTACTCGATTTCAAGGGTGACCTCAGGGCGCGGGCGGTGGCCTCCCTGCGCGAGGAGATCAGCGCGGTACTCGACGTGGCCCGCGACGGCGACGAAGTCATCCTGCGGCTGGAGAACCAGGGCGGCCTGGTGCACGAACACGGCCTTGCCGCGTCCCAGCTCGCGCGGATCCGTGACCGCGACCTGCCGTTGATCGTCTGTGTCGACAAGGTCGCGGCCAGCGGCGGCTACCTCATGGCCTGCGTCGCGACGAAGATCCACGCCGCACCGTTCGCGATCCTGGGATCGATCGGCGTCCTCGCCCAGATCCCCAACTTCAATCGCCTGCTGGACAGTCACGGCGTCGAAGTCGAACAGGTCATGGCGGGCCGGTACAAGCGCACCGTCACGATGTTCGGCGAGAATACCGACGAGGACCGGGAGAAACTCAAGTCCGAGCTCGAGGACGTGCATCGTCTGTTCAAGGCGGCGGTTGCGGCCTATCGGCCCGGCCTGGACCTCGAGACACTCGCGACCGGCGAGCATTGGTACGGCACCCGGGCGCTGGAGCTCGGACTGGCCGATGCGCTGGCCACGAGCGACGAGATACTGAGCGAACGCGCCCGGTCCCGGGACCTGTACCGGGTCAGCTACAAGATCCGGCAACGCCTGCAACAGCGGCTGATGGCATCTGCCGACGGGGTGCTGCAGCGGCTGGAATCCGCGGCGTTCGCCAGCCGTTTCGAATCCAGGCTGCCGCGCTGACGGCGCCTTGCCCCGTGTTCTGGCATTCGGAACCCGGATCGTCGAAAATTGTCGAAATCTTCGGGTGAAACCAGCGGCCCACGGGCCGGGAACGGCATGTACCGAACGCCTATCGGAAAGCTCCTCGCCACCGCGTCCCTGGCCGGGTATGCGCTGCTGGCATCGTCCGCCGCACTCGCGATTTCCGACCAGGAACTCGAGGTGCAGAGCGCCGAGCAGTTCGCGAAGATGAAGGCGTCGATGCCGCTGGTGACGGATCGGGCCACCATCGATTACATCGCCTGCGTCGCCAACGCCGTGGTCAAGGTTCTCGAAAAGCCTTACAGCGACGAGAACTGGGAGATGGCAATCTTCGACGTCGACGCCGTCAACGCCTTCGCGATGCCCGGCGGCAAGATTGGCGTGATGCGCGGCATCCTCAAGGCCGCCAAGAACCAGGATGAGCTCGCTGCCGTGCTCGGTCACGAGATCGCGCACGTCACATCGGAACATGCCAAGAAACGGGCGTCCCGGGGCTCGGTGTCGAACGTCGGTATCGAGGTGGCGGCGGTATTGCTGGGCGGCGGCAACGGCGGCGCCACCTACACTGCCTACGAGGCGCTGAACCAGGGCGCGGCGCTGGGCATCATGTTGCCGTACTCCCGCAACCAGGAGAGCGAGGCAGACGTGAAGGGCCTCGAATACATGGCGCGCGCCGGATTCGATCCGCGCGCCGCCGTACCGCTGTGGCAGAATATGGACAAGGTCGCGGGTGGCCAACCCGCCGAGTTCCTGTCCACGCACCCCTCCAACGAGAAGCGCATCGATGCACTGATCTCCGAGTGGCCGAAGGTTCTGCCGCTCTATAATGACGCGGTAAAGGCCGGGCACGTCCCGCACTGTGTCCCGCCCGAGACGCCCGCGGACGCCGCGACGCCCGCGGAAAACACGCCGCCCGCAACCAACCCGAAGAAGGAGTAGGCGCTCATAAGCCGCCGCATCGTACTGATCGTATCGCTCAGTCTGCTCGGCGGCTGTGCGACGCTGGAGGACCTGTTCGACTTCGGCCACGGCCCGCGCGAGGCGCCGCCCGTGCCGCTTGCCGAGCGGCCGCTCGAAGCCCCGATCGATGCCAATCGCTTCGTGCTGGCCTCGCCCGGGCAAACCGTCGTCGGCACGCCGCAAATCGTCTTCAGTTCGGCAGGAGATACCTTCGCGGATTTCGCAAGGACCTACGGCCTCGGCTACGACGAACTGCTGGCTGCCAACCCCGGCGTCGATCCCTGGCAGCCGGGTGAGAAGACGCCGATCCTGCTACCGACCCAGTTCGTGCTGCCGGACACCCCGCACACCGGCATCGTGCTGAACATCGCGGCGAAGCGCCTGTTCTACTACCCGCACATGCCCGAAAGTCAGCCACAGGTCGTGTTGACCTATCCCATCGGCATCGGCCGCGTCGGCTGGGAGACGCCGGTGGGTGTCACCCGCGTCGTATCGAAGGCTCGCGATCCGAGCTGGTACGTGCCGGCGTCGGTGCGCGCCGAGCATGCGGAACTCGGCGACCCGTTGCCGGCCGTCGTGCCGCCCGGTCCCGACAATCCGCTCGGTACCCGCGTCCTGCAACTGGAGATGCCGGGGTACCTGATACACGGCACCAACAAACCGTTCGGAGTCGGGATGCGCGTCAGCCACGGCTGTATCCGCCTGTATCCGGAGAACATCGAGACGCTCTACGAACTCGTCGATATCGGGGAGAGCGTGACGATCGTCAACGAGCCGTATCTCCTCGGCTGGCTCGACGGAGACTGGTATTTTGAATCGCATGCGCCGCTGGCCGACGACGCCGAGGACCCGGGCGAGCGTCTCGCGCAGGTGCTCGACGAACCTCAGGACGGCGCATTACGGCCGCTCGATCGGCACGAGAAGGACGAGGCGCGGACCGTCGCGAGCGTCGACAACGGCGTACCGCTGCGACTCTCCGCGCACGATCTCGACGAGGTGTACGGTCGCGCGCGGTCGGTGAAGAACGTCGTCAAGACCGATCCGGATGCGCCGTCGCTCACCGAAGTGCGCGAGATGATCGACGAAGCGGTGCGCGGGACAAAAGTGGAACCGGAAGCGCTGTGAGCGAGTGGCTCGACCTGATGCTCGACGAGATCGCGCGCAAGAAGCGCGAGCAGTCCGAGGCCGAGGAAGAGCGCCGGCGACGTGCGCAGGAACGCGACGAGACCGAAGCAACCGACCAGCCACCGGCTCAATCGAAGTAGCGCAGGAACTCGGCGGGCAGGCTGCCGCGCGCGGCCGGACCGGTCCCGGCGGCACCGAGCGGCCTCGAATTGAACGTATTCCAGAACAACACCGATTGCGTGGCGAGCGTCGGCTTGGCGAGATCGTCGAGTAGCGCCGCAAGTGCCTTGCCAGTGTAGGTGGCTTCCAGCTGCAGGCCGAGTTCGTCGCGCGCAATCGCGATCGCGCGCTCCGCGGCGGGCGTCGGCCGGGCGTAGCCGTCGCCGAAGAACTCGTCACGAAAGCAGAGCCGGGCACGACCGGCCAGATCGGCGGGGATGGCCGGGTCCAGGCGGCGCAGGAGCGTCGCGGTCTTGGCGATCAGGCGCCGCATCGCTTGAGGATTCGACACCGTCGGGTGTGTCACGCGGACCGCGTGCACCTCGGCCGCGAGGCCCGCAAGGGCGAGGCCGAGCGCGAGGCCGGCGGCAGTCGCCATCGTGCCGTTGGCGACGTAGACACGATCGGGGACGGCGATCGCGCCGGCGTTCACCTGTTCGGCGAGTTCGAGACCCGCGTTGACGAAGCCGACGGTACCGAGCCAGTTCGATCCGCCGGCCGGAATCACCCAGGCATGCCGGCCCTGCACGCGCTCGCGCATGACCTGCACGCGCGTCGTGCGGGGACCGCCGAAATACACGAGTTCGGTACCGTGCGCGAGGTGCAGGCCGAGCTTGACGGCGCAGGCCGGCGTGCGTGTCTGGTGCGACAGCAGGCAGGTGCAGGGCAGCCCGAGTGTGCCGGCGTACAGGGTCGTTGCCAGAGCGTGGTTGGACGCGACAGTGCCGAAGGTCGCCACGCGTTCCGCACCGCGGTCGAGCGCACGACGCAGGAGATACTCGAGTTTGCGTACCTTGTTGCCGCCATAGAGGCCGGCGGTGAGATCGTCGTGCTTGACGGACACTTCGCGCGGGCCCGCCGCCGTGGGCAGTCGTTTCGTGTCGACCGGTGTCGGCAGGTCGGCGAGCGGCGTCCTGGGCAGGCGCGCGGCCAGTCGCGGATATCGGGCGGCAAGATGGTCTGTCATCCCCGGTACTCTAACAATCTTCTGCCCCACCGAAGGTGGCAATATTGACTAGTCAGAGTAGTTGAATGGTAAACACGCAACGCTCTGATTAGAATGCAATCACGGATTTCCGCAGCTTCGGAGATAAGCTTGTCGGATGAAGTGGATCGTGGCATCACGGTCACGGAACTCGCGCCGATGGATCAGCCCATCGACGTATCACGCGAAACCACGGCCGCCTTCGTCGGCCGTACATTGCGCGGTCCCCTGAACACACCCGTCCTCGTCGGAAATTTCGGCGAATTCAAACGTCGTTTCGGTGACAGCTGGGCACGTTCCAGTCTCGGGCCTGCCGTACAGCAGTTCTTCGAACACGGCGGCAGGCGGCTCTACGTCGTGCGCGTCGTAAACAACGCGAAAGGTGCCCTGCTGTGCCTCCCGGCGAACGGCTCGGCCCTCGTGCTCCGGGCCCGGGATCCGGGGTCGAGCGAGACGATACGCGCGGCGGTGGACTTCGACCGCATCGCAGACGACGACGCGGACGCGTTCAACTTGACGCTGCAGCGCCTCGATCCGGTCACGGGATTCGTCGTCGAGCAGGAATTCTACGATAGGGCGAGCTGGCGCGCCGGGTCCAACGCCTTCATCGGCGACTCGCTGGCTTCGTCGGGCATTGCCCGTCTCGAGCAACCCTGGCCGACGCGCCTTCCTGAGGCGACGTCGGGCGGCGACCGGCCCTTCGCCGACGCCTATGCGAATGCAGCACAGCCGGGTACCGACGGCCAGGAATTGTCGGACTACGATCTGGTCGGCTCGCGGCAAGCCGCGACCGGCCTGTTCGCGCTCAGGCATGTCGAGGACGTCGACCTGCTGTACCTGCCTCCGCCGGGCAAGGGTCGCGACCTCGGCCCTGCCTCGATCGTGGCGGCGGACCTGTTCTGCCGCAAACAGGGCGCGATGCTGATCATCGATCCGCCCGGATCATGGGAGACTCCGGCGCAGGCGATCGCCGGGGTGCGCCGCCTCGGCCTCGCCAGTCCGAACGCGATCAGCTATTTCCCTCGACTTTGTGCGCGCGGCGAAGACGTGCCGACCGGACGGGCAGTCGGTGCCGCGCTCGCGGGCCTCCTATGCAAGCTTGATCGAACCTGCGGTCCCTGGCACGGGCTCGATCGCAGGGATACGGTCTTCGCCCGCGGGCTGTGGCCCGTCGTGGCGGTGGACGACGAGGCGACGGAGCAGCTGGTACGCGCGGGCCTCAACGTGACTGCAGCCGGCCCGGCGGGGCGGGCATTCCTGCACGGCTCCGTGACGATGGGCCGCGGCGGCGAGTCACATCCGGGTTTCTCGAGCCTGACGGTCAGGCGCAACTGTCTCAACATCCTCAATGCCATCGAGCGTGCAACGCGCTGGTCCGTGTTCGAGGCCGACGCGGCAAATGTCGACGCGCGGATCGAGAGCCAGGTCATGGCCTATTTCGCGTCACTCGCCAACCGCGGGGCCATTGCGAGCGCGCATTGCGGCGTGAAATGCAGATCCCAACGCGCACCCGGCGGCGGCCGGCGAGTACCGATCTCCATCGTCTTCCAGCCGGCGGGCAGCCGCGAACCGATCGCGTTCCGCCTGTGCCACGAGGCCTCCAGCTGTCGCGTCCTCAACACGACGTTTACCCCGGCCGTAGAGGACTGCGCATAGCGGCCTGCCGGAACCCCTGCGATTTGACATAGTCGCGACAGGTTCACGGTGCCCCGATTCTGCCGGGTGCTATCCTCGATCGTTCGACGCTCCGCCGTTCGCGGGGCCGACCGCGAGTTATCGGAAGGTGTCCCGACGGTGCATGTGAGAGTCGTCCTGATCGTTGCAGCAGCGCTGCTGGGTGCCGCCTGCGGCGGCGGCAGCGCGGACCCTGCCGGGTCCGGCGGACCCGCAGCGCCCGAGCCGCCGATGGTATCGCGGTCGGAGGCCTTCCAGCTGCTGAATCAGGCCACCTTCGGCGCGACCGAGGCCGAGGCGGCACGCGTTGAGAGACTCGGGATCGAAGCCTGGATCGACGATCAGCTGGAAAGACCCCCATCCCTGGAGCTACCGCGCCTGCTGTCTCAGGCGCGACCGGCCCTGCTGTTCGAGCTGCAGCCGGAGCGTGTCGACGCCTGGTTCCGGAATGCCCTGCATGGCGAGGACCAGCTGCGGCAACGCGTCGCGTTCGCCCTGTCCGAAATCTTCGTCGTGTCACAGAAGGGCGCGCTCGTCGATTTCCCCTATTCGCTCGCGGACTTTTACGATGTGCTTGCGCGCAATGCCTTCGGAAACTACCGGGATCTGCTGCAAGCTGTGACCCTGCACCCGGCGATGGGCGTGTATCTGAGCATGCTGGGCAACGAGAAGCCGAATCCGGCGAGCAATATCCGCCCCGACGAGAATTACGCGCGGGAACTGATGCAGCTGTTCTCGATCGGCCTGGTCCGGTTGAACCTCGACGGTACGGTCCAGGTCGATGGCGACGGCGTGCCGGTCCCGACGTACGACCAGGCCGTCGTCGAAGGTTTCGCACACGTATTCACCGGGTGGACCTACGCGAACGTGCCCGGATTCCACACGCAGTGGCCGCCCGACGCGAGCCAATATACGCCGATGCAGCTCTGGAGCGGCTATCACGACACGGGTGCGAAGTCACTGCTCGATGGTTACACGATTCCGGCCGGCCAGGCCGGCATGCAGGACCTCGATGACGCACTCGACGATCTGTTCAACCATCCGAACGTCGGACCGTTTATCGCGACGCGCCTCATCAAGCGGCTGGTGACGAGCAATCCGTCGCCGGGCTACGTCTTCCGGGTCGCGAGCGCATTCGACGACAACGGCGCCGGCGTGCGCGGCGACCTCGGCGCGGTCGTGAAAGCCATCCTGATGGATCCCGAGGCGCGGCCGGCCACGCGCATGGACACGGACGGCAAGTTGAAGGAACCGCTGTTGCGTCTGACACAGTTGTGGCGCGCGTATGACGCGAAATCGGACGGCGGCCGTTACCCGATCGACTACGTGTGGGTATTCTTCGGGCAGGGGCCGTTGCAGGCACCACACGTCTTCAATTTCTTCAGTCCGTTCTTTGCGCCGCCCGGCGAGATCCGCGATCGCGGGCTGACGTCGCCGGAGTTGCAGATCGCGACGGAGTATCTGAATACGTTCAGTTCCAATTTCATGTTCTGGCAGATCTTCTACTGGAACTGGCAAGCCGATCGCTCGGACGAGAACATTACCGCGGACACGGTGCTCATCGACTATTCGGAGGAGGCGGCGCTGGCCGGAGACGTCGGTGCGCTGATAGACCGTGTGGACGACAGATTGCTGGCCGGGGGCATGTCGGACACCCTGCGTCAGAAAATCGCCGGCGTCGTCAACCTGATCCCGGCCGATCAGGCGCAGCTGCGCGCCGCCGAGACCATCTATCTCACCGCCACGTCGCCGGAATTCGCCTACCAGCGCTGAAGGAATCGAAGGTATGGCACCATGAGCAAGGTCAACCGAAGAATCTTCCTGAGACGGAGTATTGCCGCCGCGACACTGGCGTCGACTCCGGGCCTCGCGTTCTCGCAGGTCGTGGGCGCGGCAGCGCCGTTCGACGACTATCGTGCGCTGGTCTGCATCTTCCTGCACGGGGGCAACGACTCTTTCAACATGCTCGTGCCGCGCAGCAACGCCGAATATGGCGTGTATGCCGCTTCTCGCCAGAACCTCGCCATTGCGCAGGCCGAGCTGCTGCCGATCGATCCTCTGACAGCCGATGGCGCGCAGTACGGCCTGCATCCCGCGATGGCCGGCCTGCAGGCGCTCTTCGAGGCGGGGCAGCTTGCCTTCGTCGCCAACGTCGGTCCCCTGATCGAGCCGACGAGCAAGGAGCAGTACCTGAACAAGTCGGTCCTGTTGCCACCGCAACTCTTCTCCCACAACGACCAGCAGGATCAGTGGAATTCGCTCAAGGGGCGCCGCAGCAGCGCCACGGGGTGGGCGGGGCGCATCGCGGATCTGATCCGCGATCGCGTTGCCGGCCAGCGGATGGCGACGAACGCCTCGTTGTCCGGCACCAACCTGTTCCAGACGGGCTCCGAGACGTTCCCGTACGTGATGGGTCCGGAAGGTCCGCTGACCTTCGACGGTTTCTGGTCACCCGAGCATCGCATGGCATTCGAAGGCATCGTGGACGCCGACTACGATTCGGTCTACGAGCGCGGATTCGCGGCCGTCCAACGCCGCGCGATCGATGCGGCCGACACCGTCACGGTGGCGATCGACTCTGCCCCGGCGTTCTCGACACCGTTCCCGGGTTCCGAGTTGGGCACACAACTGCATACCGTCGCACGCCTGATCGCCGTGCGCGACGCGATCGCGATGCAACGTCAGATCTTCCTGGTCGAAGCGGGAGGATTCGATTCGCACGACAACCAGAATGCCGTGCAGCCGGGTTTGTTCGCCGACGTCAGCGAGTCCGTCGCGGCGTTTCACGCGGCGATGGCCGAGATCGGCGTCGCCGACGGCGTCACGTCGTTCACGCAGTCCGACTTCGGTCGCACGCTGACCTCGAACGGCGACGGCACGGACCACGCCTGGGGCGGCGTGCAGCTCGTCGCGGGCGGCGCGGTCCGTGGCCGCGACCTCTACGGCGACTATCCGCGCCTCGAGATCGGCGGCCCCGACGACGTCGACGGCGGCCGCATGATCCCGACGACCTCGGCCGACCAGTATGCGGCGACGCTGGCGAAGTGGTTCGGCATCCCGGATGCGGATCTCGAGATGGTCGCGCCGAGCCTGGGCAACTTCAGCGTCACGAGATCTCGGATTTCTGGGTTGAGTGCGGCGGGCCGACCCGCGTCCCTGCGATTCGTGCCGGACTGTCGCCGGCATTGCGTCTGAATTCCATTCTGCGGTTAAATGCAGGATTCTCCTGTGGCCGTTTGCAGCCGTTCTCGACGAGGTCGAACGAACCGCCGCTTTCCGCAAGAGCAGACGCCCAGTTCCCGCGTTTCCGCGGAAACATTATTTTCGAATCGGTCAATAATCCGCCACGTGGCGGATTTCCTCGAATCTACTTTAGGTTTCGCGAGCAAGAACCTCCGGCGGGATCGCGGCCGGCCGGTATACTTCGGAAAGCAGCCGGTGGGCGAGAGAGCCTTGGGGTCGCTGCTTGTGTCCCTGACCAGCCGGTCACGGCACACAAGAAACAACAATAATGGAAATCAATATCACGTTTCTGACCGTTGCCATGGGCGTCGTCTACACGCTCATTGCGGTCGCATTGTTCAACAAGGCCAAGAGTCGCGGCTTCTCGCCAGCCGTCCGCTGGATTGTGACACTGCTCGGGTTTGTACCGGCTCTCAATCTGCTCACGTTGATATTTGTGCTACTCATTCAGAAGAAATGAGCAACCGGTATTGGCCGTTTGCCGCCGCCCAAGATTCGACAAGTATTCCCCGTCGAGCGGCAGCTTTCAGCAAAAGCCGACGTTAAGAAGTCAGTGGCTCGAAGTTGAGCTCCATCCCTGGATCAGGCCTCTTATGTTTTTTTCTGCGGGATATGTTCATACCTCCTCGGTTGACGGCCTGTGGTCACGTTTTGCCCGATCAGGAGTGTGCTGTCGACGAATACGCCAGCAATCCGGTCAGCGCGATCGCCGCGAACACCGCGCCGGCGATAAACGTCGCCGAGGCGCCGTAGCTGCTCCACAACGACCCGGCGACACACTCGCCAGCAGCAGTGCGCCGCCGGATACGAGATTGAAGATTCCGAAGGCCGTACCTCGCAGCTCCACGGGAGCGGAATCCGCGACGAGTTTCGAAAGCAGGCCTTGCGTGAACGCCATGTGCAGGCCCCAGAATCCCGCACCGAGGAAGGCGACCCAGGGCGAGTGCGCGATCGCCAGCACCGTGTCGGCGATCACGAGTATCCCGAGCCCGAACACCAGCAACAAGCGTGCGGATACGCGGTCGGCGGCGGCGCCCGCCGGGAAGGCGAAGGCCGCATAGACGGCATTCATGACGATCATGATCATGGGCACGAATCCGATCGTCAGCCCGACGTCGCTGGCACGCAGAATGAGGAATGCCTCGCTGAACCGGGCGAGGGTAAAGACGGCTCCGAGCCCGACGACGAACCAGTAGCGCAGCTGCAGCCGGCCGGCGTCCGCCAGCTTCAGACTGCTCGCGGTCCCCGCCTCGCGCCCCAGCGTTGCGGGCTCGCGCACGGCAACGGCAAGCAACAGCACCGAGAGGAAGCCGGGCAGGACGGCCACCCACAGCACGGAGCCGATGTTGTCCGCGAGCCAGATCATGGACACGATCGCCAGCAGCGGGCCCAGGAAGGCGCCGACCGAATCGAGCGCCTGGCGCAGACCGTAGGCGGCACCCCGTTGCTGCGGCGGCACGATGTCGGCGATCAGCGCATCGCGCGGCGCGCCGCGGATACCCTTGCCGATGCGATCTACGAACCGTGCCCCGAATACCCACGCGATCGTCGTCGCGAGCGGGAATATCGGCTTCGAGACGGCGCTCAGTCCGTATCCCAGGACCGTGAGCAGCTTCCTTTTCCTGAAGTAGTCGCTGATGGCGCCGGAGAACACCTTGGTGATCGCCGCCGTGGCTTCGGCGACGCCTTCGATCACGCCGACGGTCACCATGGATGCACCGAGCACCGTGACCATGAACACGGGCAGCAGGCTGTGGACCAGCTCGGACGAGGTGTCCATGAACAGCGAGACGAAGCCCAGCGCCCAGATGCCTCTCGGCAGGCGGCGGTATTCGCTGTCGGACGTCGGCATATCGCGCTCCACTTGCTCGTCGTGCTCAGGCACCGCGTGCCCACCAGATGATCGCGTACAGAATCAGGTTCCAGACGAGGACGGAGAAGCCGGCGACGTATTCCAGCCTGCGCGGCATGCCGAGCGGTCGCACCATCGGCTCGATGTAGTGTTGGATCCAGCCTCCTTCGTACACCGACTGGCCGGCCCGCTCGCGAAAATGCTTCTCGAGCGGCGTCAGGGGGCAGGTCCAGTGCGCCAGGTTGACGAGCGACGACCAGGCAACGACCGGGACATGAATGAACGCGAAACGCGTGCATCGCAGTACACGAACACGGCACCGGTCACGGCGAACAGGGCGAAGCAGCGCGTGCCCGACCAGCACGGCGTCGGCGGCGACGGCCCATTTTCCTCGAAGTAGTCATTTCCGATGTGAATCCTAACGCCGACAGGCATACTTCTGCCTCATGAAGCTCGACCGGGCCATACGCATTGCAATCGCGGCGCTGATCCTGCTGGTCTTCTTCGTCGGCATCGCCGCGATCATCTTCCTCACCGAGTCGGCGCTGAATGTCTGGGACCGCCTGCTCGCCGGGCCGAGATTCATCCTCTACGGGTACGTGGGGGCCATGCTGGCGCTGTTCGCCGCCGCGCTGTGGCTCATCTGGCGGCTGCTGGTACGCCGCAAGCGGCGGGCGCCGGTCGCCGCGCGCGCCAGGCCCATGACGCGGGAGGAGATCGGCAAGCGCCTCGCCGATGCGGAGGCCGCCGGCGTGGACGTGAGCGCGGCGCGCGCCGAACTCGAGGGGCTGGCCGCGAGACAGCACGCGGGCGCCGTGCACCTCTGTTTCTTCGGCGAGATCAGCACGGGCAAGAGCGCATTGATCAAGGCCCTCCTGCCCGAGGCACAGGTGACGGTCGACGTGCGCGGCGGATCGACATCCGGCGTCCGGCACTACCGCTGGCGCAGCGAGGACGCCGGCGAGGTGTTGCTTACCGACGTGCCCGGGATCGGCGGGCATGCCGAGGGACTCGACCGGCTCGCCGCCGAGGAGGCTCAACGCGCACAGATCGTCCTGTTCGTCTGCGACGGCGACCTGAACCGTGACGAGGCGAGAGGCGTCGAACGTCTGCTCGCACTCGGCAAACCGCTGATTCTCGTCCTGAACAAGTCCGACCGTTACGACGTCGACGAGCAGGCGGCGGTGATGAAATGCCTCCTGGACCGGCTGGAGAGAATCGGCGGCGAGATGGACCGCGATCGGGTCGTCGCCGTCTCGGCCGGCGGCGAAACGGAGGTGCTCGTGCGCGCTGCCGACGGCAGCGAAGCCGTGCAGGAACGCCAGCCGGCCGGCCGACATCGGTGTGCTCGTCGTCGCGATCAATCGCCTGCTCGAAGGAGAAGCCGGCGCGATCGATGCGCGCCGTGACCGCGCGGTGTTCCGGCTCGCCGCCGACAAGCTCGACGAGGCAGAAGCGCAGTATCGCCGGCAGCGGTCGGAACAGGTCATCCGCAGCGCGACGCGCCGGGCGGTGATCGGATCAATGGCCGCGGTCAGCCCCGGTACCGATATCCTGATCCAGGGTTACGTCGGCACGACGATGACGCGGGAGCTGTGCAAGCTGTATGGCGCCGCGCCGCGGGACCTCGACATTGAAGAGTTCCTGGATCTGAGCCAGAGTCGCGTCGGGCGCGCGCTACCCCTGTCGCTCGCCGTCGCGGGCAACGGGCTGAAGGCGTTTCCGGGCGTCGGCACCGTCGCGGGCGGGCTCGTCCACGCGGTGGCGTACGGCCTGATCTTCGACGCGCTGGGCCGCAGTCTCGTGCAGACGCTCTCAAGGCACGGCGAACTCGTCCCCGAAGTCGCCGCGGAGGAATTCGAGGAAGGCATCAGTGAACATATTGAAACGGGTGTTCGGCAGGTGGTCCGGATGGCCCTGGACGAAAGCCGCACCCGGACCTGATCCCGAGCGGGACGGCGGAGCCGGTCACCTCGCGCTCGCCCGCGAGAGCCTGCGCGAACTCGTCGCCGACCGGCGCCTGCCGGACGGTGTGCGCGACGCCCTGACGCAGGACTACGAGGCGGTCGAGGCCATGCTCGACAAGCTGGAGCACGGACACGTGCACCTGGCCGCATTCGGCCGCGTGAGCACCGGCAAGTCGTCGCTGCTGAATGCCCTGATCGGGCGCCGCGAATTCGCTGTCAGCCCGCTGCACGGCGAGACTCGGCGTGCCGCGATCAAGGCGTGGAGCGAGATCGAGGCCCGTGGCGTGTTCCTGATCGACACCCCCGGTCTCGACGAGGCCGGCGGGGAGGAACGCGAACGACTGGCGCGGGAAGTCGCGGGTCGCGCGGACCTCGTCATGTTCGTACTGGACGGCGACATCACCGCGACGGAGCTGCGCGCGTTGCGCAGCCTGCTCGCCGAGGGCAGGCCCGTGCTGGTGGTGCTGAACAAGTGCGACCTGTACACGACCGCGGAACGCGATGCGCTGCTCGAGGCCGTGCGTGCCAAGACCTCGGGCCTCGTCGAGCCGGCCAGCGTGCTGGCCGCCGCGGCGGATCCGCGGCCGCAGACCGTGGTCGACGTCGACGGCCGCGGCCGCGAGCACGCGGGCCTGCGCGAACGCGAACCCGACGTCGAGCAACTCCGGGTGCGGCTATGGGACATTCTCGCCGCCGAGGGCATGACGCTCGCGGCGCTGAACGCGAGCCTGTTCGCGGCCGACCTGTCCGACCAGGTCGGCCGCCGCATCCTGGCGGCGCGCCGCGAACTCGGCGACAGGCTGGTGCGCACCTACTGCATCGCCAAGGGCATTGCCGTCGCCTTCAACCCGATACCGGTGGCCGACCTGTTCGCCGCCGCGTTCATCGACGTCGGCATGGTCGTGCACCTGTCGAAGGTGTACGACTTGCCGCTCAGCCGCCGTGAGGCGGGTTCGCTGGTTCGCGTCATCGCCGCCGAGGCGGCGGCACTGATGGGTACCGTGTGGGCGCTGCACTTCGTCTCGAGCGCGCTCAAGGTCGGCACGGCCGGGCTGTCGACGCTGGTGACGGCGGGCGCGCAGGGTGCGATCGCATACTACAGCACGCTGGTCGTCGGCCGCGTCGCCGCGGAATATCTCGCCGCCGGCAGATCCTGGGGCACGGGAGGCCCGAAGCAGGTCGTGCGACGGATCCTGGACAGCCTCGACCGCGACACGGTGCTCGCCGATGCACGGCGCGAGATCCAGGCGCGCCTCAAGCTCGGGAGGACCTGACCTGGACCGCGAGACGCGCATGCGGCGAATCCGGGATACGATCCGCGACATCCCGGCCGGCGCCGTCGCCAGCTACGGCCAGATCGCCGAGATCGCCGGGATCCCGCGCGGCGCCCGCCAGGTCGGCTACACACTCAGGCATCTGCCCGACGGGAGCGACGTGCCCTGGCACCGGGTCGTGACCGCATCGGGCCGGATCGCGTTCCCGGCGGACTCGGGCGCTTATCGCGAGCAGCGCGAACGCCTTATCATGGAAGGCGTCGCGGTCAGTACGGGACGAGTCGATATGCGTCGGCATCGGTGGCAGCCCGACCTGGACGAATTGCTCTGGAAGCCGTCATCGGCCTGGGACGAGCGTTGAGTCTCGGCGGCCGGCTGCGATCGCGTTACATCGGTTTGTTGCTCACCGACGGCGCCGAATCTCTGCGCCGCCGCATCGCCGAAGCACGCCGGCGACTCGCGCACAAGCCTCACGTGGTGTCGGCCTTCCTCGCACTCGACGATCCGTACTCGTACGTCCTGAGCCAGTATCTTGCAAACCTGCGCAAGACCTACGACGTCGAAATGCGTTTCTACCTGACGCAGGCCTGCGGGGGTGACTACCGCCCGCATCCGGAATTGCTCGCACAGTACGCCGAGCGCGATTGCGAACGACTCGCACTCGAACTGGGTGTGCCGTTCCTGGACCGGGGCAGCGCGCCCCCCGTCGAGCACCGCCGTGTGCTCGTCGATAGCCTCGCGGAAATCCGCGATCGGCCGGAGTTCGGCGATGAACTCTTGCGCTGCCTGGCGCAGTACTGGCGGGGCGACGGCGAAGCGGTCTCGCGCCGTTGCGACGGCACGCGCGGCAGTGACGCCGGCGCCGCATTGCTGGCGGCGAACCAGCGCCGGCTGCTGCGGATGGGGCACTACAACACCGCGACGCTGCACTATGCCGGCGAGTGGTACTGGGGCGTGGATCGCCTGCCTTACCTCACGGCCCGCCTCGACGCACTGGGGGCGGCGAAAGACGCGACGCCGGACCCCAAGCTCGCCTCGATCCGCCAGGTCATGCACACGACACTGCCGGTTGCCCGGCCGGCGTCCGCCGGCGTCTTGCCGCCGCTGGAGATGTTCCACTCCTTCCGCAGCCCGTATTCCTACCTGGCGCTCGGCCGCGTCAACGCGATCGCCGACGCGTTCGGGCTGCAGTTGAAGATCCGGCCCGTGTTGCCGATGGTGAGGCCCAACATGCGGCTGCCGGCAGCCAAGCGCTGGTATATCTGGAGAGACGCGGCGCGCGAAGCGCGGCGGCTCGGCGTGTGCTTCGGTCCCGTCAGGGTGCCGTCTGCCCGGGGTATCGATCGCTGCATGGCCGTGTTTCACTATGCCGTCGGCGAAAAGCGCGAACGCGATTTCGTGCGCCACGCAGGCGAAGCGATCTGGGCGCGCGGCATCGACCTGACGACCGACAAGGGCATGCGCAAGGTCACGGGGCGCACGGGGTTATTCTGGCCGGAGGTCGTGACCGCGATGCGAACCGACGACTGGCGGCCGGCGGTCGAGGCGAACCGCAAGGCACTGATGGAGGCAGGCTGCTGGGGCGTGCCGACCCTGCGCCTCGGCGATTTCACGGTGTGCGGTCAGGATCGCGCCTGGCTGCTCGCGCGACACGTCGAGGACCTCTGTGATTCGGGAGAAGGCATTCTGATATGACGACCGTGATTTTCTCGCACGGCCAGGAGTCGGGCCCCTGGGGCACGAAGATCCGCGCCATGGCGAACCTCGTGCGCGAGCTCGGCTGCGAGGCCGACAGCATCGACTACCGGGAGCTGGCCGATCCGTCCGCGCGGGTGGACAAGCTGGTGGCCGAGTGCCGCGACCTCGACGATTCCCTGATCCTGGTCGGATCGAGCATGGGCGGTCACGTCGCCACCGCCGCGGCGGGGCCGCTCGGTGCGGCCGGGCTTTTCGTGCTGGCGCCGGCCTACTACATGCCGGGCTACGAGGCGCTCACCCCCGTCCCGCCGGCCGTGCCGATCGCGATCGTACACGGCTGGCGCGACGACGTAGTGCCCGTCGACAACAGCATACGGTATGCGCGCGCCTGCCTCGCCGAGTTGCATCTGGTCGATGGAGACCACCGTCTGACCGAAAAGATCGACGAGATCAACTATTATTTGCGCCGGTTTATTGAAAAGATCGGCGTTTGACGAGGCCAATCCCAGGAGACGGACCATGAGACTGTTACTGATGATCGCGGCGCTTGCCCTGGCGGCTTGCGGGCCGAGCACGTCCGGCGAAACGGCACATTCCGATGCCGCCGCGAAGACCGCTGACGCGGCGAAGGCAGAGGCGGCATCGAAACCCGCCGACGACAGCCTGTACGAGTCTGTGCGCAAGCCGCTCGACAAGGCCGAGGGGGTAGAGGACACGCTGCAGCAGGCGGCCAAACAGGCCGACGACGCGATCGAAAAGGACAGCGGCGACTAGCGGGCAGGCATCCGCGCACATTTCAGGCCGGTCGATACTCGATGAGCGTTGCGGGAACCCTCTTCCGGCCGTTGTACTGGCTCGCGGGCAAGATGTTTGCGGTCTGGGCCCGCCCCGCGATCCAGCCCGACACGCCGGGCGAACTCATCACCGACTCCGAAGCCGCGGTGTGCTACGTGCTCGAGACCGGTGGCCTCGCGGACCTGCTGGCGCTGGAACGGGCCTGCGCCCGGAACGGCATGCCGTCGCCCAGCGGCGCCTTCGAGTTCTGCGGGCATCGCTTTTCGCGCCGCTATTTCGTTCTGCGGCCGCTGACCGGCTTCATCTTCCGGCGCCGCGCGCCCAAGGCCTCCCGGCGCCTGCATCAGCTCGTGCGTGCCGCGCAGGACGGCTGCGAGGATCTGCTGCTGATCCCCGTCGCGATCTACTGGGGCCGCTCGCCGGACAAGGAGCGGTCCATCTTCAAGCTGTTGTTCTCGGAGAACTGGGAAGTCGCCGGCCGCACGCGCAGGTTCTTCGCAACGCTCGTGCACGGCCGCAATACCCTGCTGCGATTCAGTGAGCCGCTCGCATTGAGCTCGATCGTTCAGGACGGGCTCGATGTTCCGCTCGCGGTTCGCAAGGTGTCGCGCATCCTGCGTGTGCATTTCCGCCAGCGCCGCGCTGCCACCGTCGGCCCGGACCTGTCGAACCGGCGCACACTCGCGCGCCAGGTCATGCTCATGCCGAGCGTGCGACGGGCGATCGAGATCGAGTCCGGCGCCGATCCGGCGCGCCGGGAGGCCGCCGAGCGCAAGGTGCTGCAGTACGTGAACGAGATCGGTGCCGACATCTCGTTCCCTGCGATCCGGGTCATGGTGCGGGTGTTGCGCTGGCTCTGGCAACGCATCTACGAAGGGATCGAACTCGGGCACATCGATCGTCTGCACGATGTCGCGAAAGAGAAAGTCATCGTCTATGTGCCTTGCCATCGCAGTCATTTCGACTATCTGCTGCTGAGCTACATCTGCCACGAACAGGGTTTGCAGCTGCCCCACATCGCCGCAGGTATCAATCTCAACATGCCGTTCGTCGGTCCTGTCCTGCGCCGCGGCGGGGCGTTCTTCCTGCGCCGGAGCTTCAAGGGCAATCGACTCTACGCGACCGTGTTCGACGCCTATCTCAACCAGCTGCTGGCGCGCGGCTATTCGATCGAATACTTCGTGGAAGGCGGGCGCAGCCGCACGGGACGCCTGCTGGCGCCGAAGGGCGGCATGCTCGCCATGACCGTCCATTCCTACGTGCGGCATCCGAAACGGCCGGTGGTGTTCGTACCCGTGTATTTCGGCTACGAGAAGCTGATCGAGGGGGATGCGTTCATCAACGAGCTCGGGGGCGCGGAGAAACAGAAGGAGTCACTGTTCGGGCTCGTTCGCTCGATCAAGTCCCTGCGCGAGAATTTCGGCCGCGTCTACGTAAACGTCGGCGAGCCCATCGAGCTCGAAGGCATGCTCGATCGCATGCAGCCGGCCTGGCGCGAGATGGCGGAAGACGACGGCGAGCGCCCGGCATGGATGACGGCCGTCATCGACGAACTCGGCGACAGGATCATCGGCGGTATCAATTCGGCCGCCGCGGTGACGCCGATCAGCCTGCTCGCCTACGTGCTGTTGTCGACTCCCAAGCAGAAAGTCGGGCTGGAGGAGCTGCGCTCGCAGCTCGCGCTCAGCAAGAAATTGCTCGAACGGTTTCGATATTCCGATTCGGTGACGGTGCCTGACTGGAGCCCCGACGAGATCATCGCGCACGGCGAGAAACTCGATGTGATCAGCCGGACCTCGCACCCGATGGGCGATGTCATCCACATGGCCGAGCACACGGCCGTCCTGATGACCTACTTCAGGAACAACATCCTGCACCTGCTGGCGGTACCGGCCTCGGTGGCCAGCTGCTTCATCCAGGGCCGCCGGCTCGCGCACACCGAATTGCAGCGGCTCATCCGGCTGATCTATCCCTTCATGCGCCGGGAACTGGCGCTGCAATGGGGCGACGACGAGGTGGACGCCATCACCACGATCGCCATCGACGCGCTCGTGGACGCCGGCCTCCTCAAGCGCGGCATGCGCAGATCCATACTCGAACGGCCGCCGGCCGGCTCCGCGAAAGCGTACCAGCTGTTGATGCTGGGGCAGTCGATGGTCCCCATGCTGCAGCGCTTCTACCTCGTCATCGCCATCCTCGTGCAAAACGGGTCCGGCAAGCTTACCCGCAGCCGGCTCGAGCGGATGTGCGAGATGTCCGCAGAGCGCCTGTCGATGATCTATGGGCTGCACTCGCCCGACTTCTTCAACAAGGTGCTGTTCCAGGACTACATCCGGATGCTGCAGGAGCAGGATGTACTGCGCCGCAACGAGGCGGGCATGCTGGAATTCGACCAGGGCATCGTCGGCATCGGCGCCGACGCCCGGCTGGTCCTCGGCGAGGAAATCCGCCACAGCATCCTGTCTCTCGCCGTCAACGAACACCTCCCCGACGAATGAACGTCGTCTCCTTCTACCGGTTCCTGGACCTCGCGGAGCCGAAAGTCTTCGCGGCCGGATTGCGTGCCGAATGCGAGCGGCGAGGCGTGCTCGGGACGATCCTCGTGGCCGGGGAGGGTGTGAACGGCACGATCGCGGGCGCCGCCGCCGACCTGCGCGGCGTACTGGCATGGATCGGGCGCTCGCTCGCGCTCGACACGCCGCTTGCGGGCCGCTGGACCGAGGTCTCCGCGGCGCCGTTCCGGCGCCTTCGCGTGCGCGTCAAGCGCGAGATAGTGGCGCTCGGCAGGCCCGACCTCAGGCCGCAGCAGTGCAGGAGCCGGCATGTCCCGCCGGCCGAGTGGAACGCGTTGCTCGACGACCCCGCCGTCGTCGTGATCGATACCCGCAACCACTACGAAGTCGAGGTCGGCAGTTTCCCGGGCGCGCTGGACCCCGGGACCGACAACTTCCGGCAATTCTCCGATTTCGCGCGCAAGCTGGCCGGCGGCTCTCGCGAGCGGCGAGTCGCAATGTTCTGCACCGGCGGTATCCGCTGCGAGAAGGCCGCCGCGCTGATGCACGAACTCGGATTCGAGGAAGTCTGCCAACTCGAGGGCGGCATCCTGCGCTATCTCGAAGAGATGGCGGGCAAGGACAATCGCTGGCAGGGCGAATGCTTCGTGTTCGACACGCGCGTCGCCGTCGACCGCGACCTCGCCGAAGGCGAATACGTGCAATGCCATGCCTGCCGGCGTCCGCTCTCGAGCGCCGACCTGGCCTCGCCCGACTACGCCGAAGGCATTTCCTGCCCGCACTGCATCGGCACGCTCACGCCGGAACGCGCCGCCCGTCTCGAGGAACGCCGCAATCAGGTCGCCCTCGCCGCCGAGCGCGGCGAAAAACACATCGGCCCGAAATAGGGGAGAGGGCGCGGGCGCCGGGACGGCAACCCTTTCTCACTCGGAACCCCAGTCGCTCGAAAGGCTTGCCGTCCCGGCGCCCGCTTTCGACGCGAGTCGCACGCACGACGCTGTGGCTGAGCGGCGTATGCCGGGTATGTCATCTGAGCGACTGGGGTTCGGAGTGAAGAGGACATACCCGGCATACGCCGCGGTCTGCGACAAAACCTACGCGTCCAGGTCGGGGATCAGTTCGCTCTCGAGGGCGGCGATCATGTCCTTGATGAGGAGCTTGCGCTTCTTGAGGCGGCGGATGCGCAGTTGGTCGACCAGCGGGTCGGTCTGCAGCCTGTCGATCAGGTAGTCGAGGTCGCGGTGGCTGACACGCAGTTCACGCAGTCTCTCGAGTTGTTTGAAGGATTCGGTATCGACTTTGTCGGTCATTCGGGTCCTGCGCCGCGTCCTGCCGGGGAGCCGCCACTGAATATATTAGTTCAGATGACGGTGATGCTACTCGCCGCCTTCGAGCAGCGCCAGCCAGTCCCGGTCGGCCGCGCCGACGACCACGAACCAGGGGTTCAGTATTTCGGGTTTCCTGTTGTAAGACAGCGGCTTGCCGTCGAGTTCGAGGACCTTGCCGCCGGCCTGTTCGACGACGGCCTGCGCCGCGGCCGTGTCCCATTCCGAGGTCGGACCGAGGCGCGGATACACGTCGGCGCGGCCCTCGGCAACGATGCAGAATTTGAGTGAGCTGCCCATCGGCACCATATCGGCATCCCCGAGCCGGGTGAGGAACGCGTCGAGGCTGGAACCGCGGTGCGAACGGCTGCCGACGACGCGAACCGGCCTGGCGCTCGTGCTTGCGACGTGCAGCGGCACGGGTGGCGTACCGGCCGCGCGCAACTCGGTGCCGCGTCCCTCGCAACCGATGTAGGTCTTGTGCTGGACCGGAACGTGCACGACGCCGAACACGGGACGGTGCGATTCGATGAACGCGATATTGACCGTAAACTCGCCGTTGCGATTGACGAACTCCCTGGTTCCGTCCAGCGGGTCGATCAGCCAGTAGCGCGGCCATTGGCTGCGCTCCTCGAATGGCGGCAGTCCGGACTCCTCGGATATGATGGGAACGTCGGGCGTCAGCGCCTTGAGACCCGCGACGATGCGGCGATGCGATGCCAGGTCGGCCTGCGTCAGCGGCGAATCGTCGCTCTTTGCCTGCACGTCGAAGTCGGTCGCGTAGACCGCCATGATCGCCTGTCCGGCTTCGATGGCGAGGGCCGTGATCGGCTCGACGAGGTCGTTGAGGTTCATGCCGTCTCCATGGCGCCGGGTGGGGCGCGAAGTATAGAGCAGTGACATTCGATCCCAAAACAGTGCTGGACCGTTGCGAGACCCTGATGCTGGACATGGACGGCACCATCCTGGATCTCGCGTTCGACAACCGCGTCTGGAAGGAGCTGGTGCCCGCTCGCTACTCGGAGGCCAAGGGTATCCCGCTCGAGACGGCGCGCGACCGCCTGTTCGCGAAATACAGGGCAATTCAGGGACAGCTCGAGTGGTATTGCCTGGATCACTGGAGCGAGCGGCTCGGCTTCGACGTGCTGGCTCTGCACCGCGAGGTCCGCGAAAGCATCGTCTATCTGCCCGGGGCGAAGGCATTCCTCGAGGCGTTGCGGCGACGGGATATGCGAGTGCTGCTCGTCACGAATTCTCATCCGGATACGCTGGCCCTCAAGGAATCGGCCGCAGGCTTCTCGGCGTATTTCGACGGGACATTCTGTTCACATACGCTCGGATTTGCGAAGGAACGCCAGGAATTCTGGCAGGCCATGCGCGAGGAGATCGGTTTCGATCCCGCGAGTACGCTGTTCGTCGACGACACGGAGGCCGTGCTCGCCAGCGCGGACAAATTCGGCATCCGTTCGCTGCTGACGATCACCCGCCCCGACACGACAGAGCCCGTACGCACCGATTCGCGCTATGCCGGGATAGAGGGCGTCTCGGCCTTGCTGTAGGAGCCCCCCGGCGGGCTCCTACGACGATTTCGGCTTGCGGGGACGCCGGCGCGGCGGCTTCCTGTCGTCCTTGCGCTTGCGCTGACCCTGCGGGCGCCGCGGTCTGGTCTTCGAAGGCGTCAGCTCCGGCAGTAACGCCGGATCGAAGCTTGCGACCGGGATCTTGTGTCCGATGAAGTCCTCGATATCGGGCAGGGAGGCCGCATAGGTCTCACAGCCGAAACTGATCGCGTCGCCCGCAGCGCCTGCTCGCGCGGTACGGCCGACGCGGTGCACATAATCCTCGGCATCCTGCGGCAGGTCGTAGTTGATGATGTACTGCACGTCGGGGATGTGCAGGCCGCGCGAGGCGACGTCAGTCCCGATCAGTACCTGCAGTTCGCCGCTCTGGAACTGCATCAGCATTTTCAGGCGCTTCTTCTGCGGCACGTCGCCGGAGATCGCCTTGGCGTGGATGCCGTTCGCCTCGAGCGCGGCTTCCACGCGCTCGGCCTCGCGCCGCATGTTCACGAAGACCATGATGCGTCCGGCGCCCATCTCTCGTATCAGGCCGACGAGCAGCGGCAGCTTCTCCTCGTTCGAGGGGAAGAAGATCGCCTGCCGGACGCGGTCCGCAGTCACCTTGTCCGGTTCGATCAGCACAAGCTCCGGCTCGTTCATGTGTTCGTACGCGAGCTCCATGACGCGGTGCGACAATGTCGCCGAGTAGAGCATGTTCAGACGCTTGTCGGGCGGCGGCAGGCGTCGCAGGATGTAGCGGATGTCCTTGATGAAGCCGAGGTCGAACATACGGTCGGCTTCGTCGAGCACGACCACTTCGATCCGGTCGAGCTTGTAGACGCCCTGCTTGAAATAATCGATGAGGCGCCCGGGAGTGCCGATGAGGATGTCGATGCCGCCTTCGATGATATTGCGCTGCTTCTCGTAGTCGGTACCGCCGAACGCGACGGCAAACTTGAAGCCCGTATGGCGGCCCAGCAATTCGGCGTCGTTGGCGATCTGCACCGCGAGCTCGCGGGTCGGGGCGAGCATCAGGGCCCGCGGTTGCCGCTCACCCGGCGCGGGCGGCGAGGCCAGCAGTCGCTCGAAAGTCGCGATCAGGAACGCCGCCGTCTTGCCCGTCCCGGTCTGCGCCTGACCCGCGACGTCGCGCGGCTCGAGCGCGATCGGCAGGGTTTGGGCCTGGATCGGTGTGCAGAATTCGAAACCGGCATCCCGGATGCCGGCCCTGACGGAGTCCTCGAGCGCCAGGGTGTCGAATCTGAGGTCGCTCAGATGGTTTTTGGACATAAGAAAGGTGGTGGTCCCTGCATTTTAGGCTTGCAAAATGCCTCGTTAAGGGTTCAAATTGTCGAAATACCGACGCGACAACCGTCGCACCCGCCAGTATCGCAATCATCGAAGCACAGAAGAAGCCGCGATAAAACTGCGACATATTGCCTGATTGACCAGGCAGCGTCATCCATTTTGTGCTGTTCGTCGACCGTGCACGCGGCAACGGGCAGAAACGATATCCATACCGTCTTTTTTCAAGTGGAGGGAGTAGCCGGTGAGTGACAACATCGTGCATACCAGTGATGGTAACTTCGAGGCAGACGTCCTGAAGTCCGAGAAAGCGGCCCTGGTGGATTTCTGGGCAGAATGGTGCGGCCCCTGCAAGATGATCGCACCCCTGCTCGATGAGGCTGCAAAGGAATATTCCGACCGCATGTCGGTCGTCAAGCTGAACGTCGACGAGAACCCGAATACCGCTCAAAAGTTCGGGATTCGCAGCATCCCGACGCTGATGCTGTTCAAGGATGGCGCCGTGCAGGCACAAAAGCTCGGCGCGATGTCGAAATCTCAATTAACCGAATTTCTGGAAACCAATCTGTGAGAGGATACTTGGGTAACCAAACGAAAAGCCGACCGACCAAGTCTGGCAACAAGAGCAAGGGCAACTCCAATCGGCGTCGGCGCAGGCGCTCGCTGCCGGGAGAATTCCCGGACGACGAAGACAACCTGGAGGTCATCCCGCCCGAGCAGCTCGAGCAGAGCAAGAACATCATGAATCTGACCGAGCTCAAGAGCCGGCCCGCCGGCGAGCTCGTCGATCTCGGTCAGTCGCTCGGAATCGAAAATCTCGCCCGCCATCGCAAGCAGGAGATCATCTTCTCGATCCTGAAGGCGCATGCCAAGAATGGCGAGGATATCTACGGCGACGGCGTGCTCGAGATCCTGCAAGACGGTTTCGGCTTCCTCAGATCATCCGACGGCTCGTATCTCGCGGGTCCCGATGACATCTACGTCAGTCCGAGCCAGATCCGCCGATTCAACCTTCGCACCGGCGACACGGTGTCGGGTCTGATCCGGCCGCCGAAAGACGGCGAACGCTACTTCGCGTTGCTCAAGGTCGGTCAGATCAATCACGATTCGCCCGAGAACGCGCGCAACAAGGTCCTGTTCGAAAACCTGACGCCGCTGTTTCCGACCGAGCGCCTGAAGCTCGAGCAGGGCAACGGCAGCACCGAGGACCTGACCGCCCGCATCATCGACATGGTCGCGCCGATCGGCAAGGGTCAGCGCGGGCTGATCGTCTCGCCGCCGAAGGCCGGCAAGACGATGCTGCTGCAGAACATCGCCTCCTCGATCGCAGCGAACTCGCCGGAGGTGGACCTGATCGTCCTGCTCATCGACGAGCGGCCCGAGGAAGTGACCGAGATGGAACGTACGGTGCGTGGCGAGGTCGTTTCATCGACCTTCGACGAGCCCGCCAGCCGGCACGTCCAGGTCGCGGAGATGGTCATCGAAAAGGCCAAGCGCCTGGTCGAGCACAAGCGCGACGTCGTGATCCTGCTCGATTCGATCACGCGGCTCGCACGCGCCTACAACACCGTCGTGCCCTCGTCGGGTAAGGTGCTGACGGGCGGCGTGGACGCCAATGCCCTGCACCGGCCCAAGCGCTTCTTTGGCGCTGCGCGCAACATCGAGGAAGGCGGCAGCCTGACGATCCTCGCGACTGCACTCGTCGACACCGGCTCGAAGATGGACGAGGTGATCTACGAGGAATTCAAGGGCACTGGCAATATGGAGATCCACCTGGATCGCCGCATCTCCGAGAAGCGCGTGTTCCCGGCGATCAACATCAACCGTTCCGGCACCCGCAAGGAAGAACTGCTGACGGCACCCGACGAGCTGCAGAAGATGTGGGTCCTGCGCAAGGTGCTGCATCCGATGGACGAGCTCGCGGCGGTCGAATTCCTCCTCAACAAGTTGCAGGATACGAAGACGAACGTGCAGTTCTTCGAGGCGATGAAGCGCTAGTTCGGCGTCCCCGGACTTACCACCGCGTCAGCCTGACGGCCGTACCGGCCGGGAACCGCGTTTCGCCGGCCGCAAGCTCGACGTATCCGTCGGTGCTTGCGAGCGACGTAAAATCGCCCGACGTATTGGTCGGCGCCGGCATCGCCAGGAGCTGACCGCCGGTGTTCGATACCAGCCGCACGGGCATGAAACAGGTCAGGGCCGGCTCGAACGTCACCTCTTCGGTGAGCGAGGCAAATTCGGGCCGCACGGCACCGAGGCCCGACGCCGCATCGAGCGCCGGGATCAGGTACTCGCGGCAACACACGAGAGTGGAGACCGGATTGCCGGGCAGGGCAAAGACCGCCTGACCGCGTGGCCCGGTCCCGAACCACATCGGTCGGCCCGGTCGCTGACTGATGCCGTGGAACGCCGCGGAAACGCCGAGCGTATCGAGGACCTGCGGCACGAAATCGGCCTTGCCCATCGAGACGCCGCCGGAGAGCACCAGCACGTCGGCCGCATCGAGATGCACGGCAAGGCGCTTCTCCAGCACGGCCGGATCGTCGGCCAGGTGCTCGTGTGCGGCGTCGCGATAGCCATGCGCGGCAAGCATCGCGATGACGGCGGGACCGTTCGTCAGGCGGATCTGGTGCGCTTCGATCGGCTCGCCCGCCGGCACGAGTTCGTTGCCGGTCGAGATGACGCGCAGGACCGGCGCGCGACTGACGTCGACTTCGGTGAGACCGCAGGACAGCAGCACGGCAACGTCCATCGCGCTGATGCGCCGTCCCTGCCGGAGGAGTTCGCTGCCGCGCTCGTGGTCGGAGCCGCGGCCGTGGATGAACTGGCCGCGCCGGGCTTCGTAGCCTTTCTCGATGGCAGCGACGCCGCCGGTGATGCCGATGCGTTCGACGGGCACGATGCAGTCGGCCCCGTCGGGCAGCGAGGCGCCGGTCATGATCTCGATACACGCGCGGCGCTCGAGCGTCTGTTGCGCATCGCCGGCAGCCTGCGTCGATCGTATCGGGAACGCCCGGATGCCGTCTTCGAAGTCGTCGAACGCGATCGCTATGCCGTCCATCATGACGCGGTCGAATGGCGGCTGATCCCGTTCGGCCAGTACGCTCTGACGAAGCGCCCTCCCGGCCGCGTGCGCGACGGGGACCCGTTCGATATCGAGTGCCGGTATCGACCGCCGGATCGCCTCCTGCGCTTCCCGGGGACTGGTCACGATGCGACCCGCCGCTCGCGCGCGATGGCACGATGGCCGATGTCACGCCGGTAATAGACGCCGTCCCAGCCGATCTTCGCGACGGCGGCGTAGGCTTCCCGGGCCGCCCCCTCGACACTCTCGCCGAGGCCGGTCACGCAAAGCACTCTTCCGCCGGCGGTAACGATATCGCGGCCATTCCGCGCGGTACCGGCATGGAAGACCTTCTGAGTGTCGCTGTCGGCGTGCTCGAGGCCCGCGATCACGCTGCCCCTTGCATAGTCACCCGGATACCCGCCGGCTGCCATGACCACGCCGAGCGCGGCGCGCGGGTCCCAGTCCAGCGACTGTTGTGCGAGGGTGCCCTCCAGCGTCGCCGCACAGATCCCGACCAGGTCGGAGCGCAACCGGACCAGGATCGGTTGGGTCTCGGGATCGCCCATGCGGCAGTTGAACTCGATCACCTTCGGGCGTGCCGTCCGGGAGGATCATCAGGCCGGCATACAGGAAGCCCGTGTAGTTGGTGCCCTCTGCCCGCATGCCCGCGAGCGTCGGTCGGATCACCTGCGCCACGATCGCGCGCTCGACGGCCGGCGTCACGACCGGCGCCGGCGAGTAGGCGCCCATGCCGCCCGTGTTCGGGACCCGTGTCGCCCTCGTCGCGTGCCTTGTGATCCTGCGAAGTCGCGAGCGGCAGTACCGTGTCGCCATCGGTAACGACGATGAAGCTCGCCTCCTCGCCGGCAAGATAGTCCTCGACGACGATCCGCGTGCCTGCGCTCGCCGAAGCTCGCCCCGGACAGCATCTCGGTGGCAGCGGCTTGTGCCTCGGCCACGTCGTTGCCACGACGACGCCCTTGCCCGCGGCGAGCCCGTCCGCCTTGACGACGATGGGCGCGCCCCGTTCCCGGATGTACGCCAGCGCGGCATCGAGTTCCGTGAAATTCCGGTACCCGGCGGTCGGGATCCCATGCCGGGCCATGAAGTCCTTGGTAAATGCCTTCGAGCCTTCCAGCTGCGCCGCCGCCGCGCTCGGGCCGAAGCAGTGCAGCCCGAGCCGCGGAGAAATGATCGACGATGCCCGCGACCAGCGGTGCCTCGGGGCCGACGATCGTCAGTCCGACGCCTTCGTCAAGCGCCAGCCGCGCGAGCGCGTGCGATATCGGTCGGGCGAAATGTCGACGTTGCGCACGCCGGGCTCCGCTTGCCGTGCCCGCGTTGCCGGGCGCAACGAGGATCTCTTCCGCTACCGGGGAGCGGGCGCATTTCCAGGCCAGCGCATGTTCACGCCCGCCGTTGCCTATGACGCAGGACTTCTCATCATGCCGGAAGTGTCGCATGCCCGTGAAAACCATGGCCAGGCCGTGTTCGTCGGCGGCGCGGACGACCTCGTCGTCGCGTATCGACCCACCGGGCTGAATGATCGCGGCGATGCCGGTCTCCGCGGCGGTGTCGATCCCGTCGCGGAACGGGAAGAAAGCGTCCGAGGCCATGACGGAGCCGGCGACGTCGAGTCCCTCGTCGGCGGCTTTGATCGCAGCGATCTTCGTACTGTAGACGCGGCTCATCTGGCCGGCACCGATACCGATGGTCATCCCGTCCCTGCAGAATACGATCGCATTCGACTTGACGAATTTGACAACCGCCCATGCGAACAGCATGTCCTCGATCTCGCGCGCCGACGGCGCACGTTGTGTGACGACGTCGAGATCGGTGGCGCTGATCCGGCCGGCATCGTTGTCCTGCACGAGCAAGCCGCCCGACACCTTCTTGAAGTCGAAGCGCTGCCCGGTATCGCTGGCTTCGCCGGTCCGCAACACGCGCAGGTTCTTCTTGGTGCGCAGGATCGCGGCGGCATCCTCGTCCACGGCCGGAACGACGATCACCTCGACAAACTGGCGGTCGACGATCGTCCGCGCCGTGGTCGCGTCGAGCGGCACGGTTGAACGCGATGATGCCGCCGAACGCCGAGGTCGGGTCCGTGCGGTAGGCGCGCTCGTAGGCCTCGCTGATGTCGGGCGCGACAGCGACGCCGCAGGGGTTGGCGTGCTTGACGATGACGCAGGCGGGCTCGGCAAACTGGCGCACGCACTCGAGTGCGGCGTCACTGTCGGCGATGTTGTTGTAGGACAGGGCTTTGCCCTGCAGCTGCTCGGCCGCTGCCAGCGAGCCGGCGGCGGCCTGCTGGTCGACGTAGAACGCCGCCGCCTGATGCGGGTTTTCGCCGTAGCGCAGGCGCTGGACGAGCCTGCCCGAATAGAGCATGCGTTCGCCGAACGGTTCGTCGCCCAGCGTATCGGCCATGTAGCGGGCGATCGCCGTGTCGTAAGCTGGCCGTGTGGGCGTAGGCTTTCGCTGCCAGCCGGCGGCGTTCCCCGAGGTCCAGGGCGTCGCGCCGGAGCGCCTCGACGATGGCTTCGTAGTCGGCCGGGTCCACGACGACCGCGAGGCTCTCGTGATTCTTCGATGCGGCCCGGATCATCGCGGGTCCGCCGATGTCGATGTTCTCGATCGCTTCCGGGAGCGTCGCGTCGCTGCGGGCAATCGTGTCTTCGAACGGATACAGGTTGACTGCCAGGAGGTCGATCGGCTCGATGCCGTGCTCGGCCATGACCCGGTCGTCGATTCCGCGGCGGCCCAGCAATCCGCCATGGATGACCGGATGCAGTGTCTTTACGCGCCCGTCCATGATCTCCGGGAAGCCGGTCTTGTCGGACACGTCGATGACGGGGACGCCGGCCTCGCGCAGGGCGCGGGCGGTGCCGCCCGTGGACAGGATCTCTGCGCCGAGGGCCGACAGTGCCTGAGCGAACGGCACGAGGCCGCGCTTGTCCGAGACGCTCAGCAACGCCCGTTTGACTTTCAACATCTGATTCCCTGCGTCACGCTCGAAAAGCCGGCGGAAATTCGAAATTCAATGGATCAAAGAATAGGTCTTGAGTTTCTTGCGCAGCGTGCCGCGATTTATGCCGAGAATACCGGCTGCCTGACTCTGATTTCCGTCTGTGAAGTCCATGACGGCCTTGAACAGGGGTCTTTCGACTTCGCCGATGACGAGATCGTAGAGATCGCCTGGTCGATCGCCGTTCAGACTCGCGAAATACTGCTTGAGTGCATCTTCGGTGTGCTTACAGAGCGGTTTCTTGATCTTGGAGGCCGGGAGCAGGGAATTTTTTTGGCTGTTGTTTTTGGCCACGTCGGTCAGGTCCTGTTGCGGCGAAGCGCCCGGAGCGGCTGCTTGCGTCGCGAGAGAAGTCGATGCGCTTCCTTCATTGCGGCCGAGCATGATATCACGCCAAACCTCGTTTGGTAGCAACCTGCGGCAAGTAACTCGTTGTGCAATTCGTGGTGCGATGCGACAGGCGACGCCGCGGTTTTGTGCATCGCAGGTGATGGCCGAGGCCTCAGGACGAGTTAGACGTGATACTTCAAGCGACTTCTGAATTGTTATTCGGTTACTACTTGAAATCTTCGACCGCGCAGCGCAACCGGCCGCTTGCGAGTCGGTAACAGACATTCAACTTGAATCCGGTGGCTTCCGGTGCCGGGGTGTCGATCGTAATCACGGCGTCGAAGGTGTTGCCGGCGGGGACCGGCTTGCGCGGATCGGCACCGGCGGCAAGGTACTCGCCGGGCTCGAGGACGCGGCTGCCGATGATCTCCTCGAAGCGGTCCGTCAGCGATACGTGCAACAGCGGGTAGGGCAGGGCCTTGTCGGATTTGTTGCCGACCCGTGTGTATATGGTCAGGCGTTCCCCGGTGTCGTCGGTACTTCCTTTGGTCGCCTCGAACCGCCAGCCCTTGATGTCCCAGGCAGGGGTCAGCGGTTTGCCTAACATCCGGTACAGGGGCCCGACAGTCCGGTTGAATGCCGGTATGGTCGCGAGTGCTTCGCGGGACTGGTGTGCAACCTGCGCGAGCAGAAGCAGGGTCAGTACGACGACCGCCGAGATCATCCCGCGCCGCCGCGGCGCCGAGTCGGCGCCGTGATCCGTCGCCATCACGCTGCGCATCGTGTCGCGCGCGCGGGCCGTGAAGCCGTGCTCGGGCGCCAGTTTCGCCGCGCCGTCGTCGAGTTCGTCTTCCCAGGGTGCGTTGCGGAAGTCGTCGCCTTCCATGATGATCGTCTCGACCAACGGGTTGCTCGCGGCCTGCTGCGACTTCAGTTCCTCGAGTTCGGCGTCGAATTTGCGATTCGGCTGTTTCTGTACGATCGTCGACGCGAACCCGTCCTCGTCTTCGACCGCGACACTCAGGAGATCCCGATCGATCAACAGGTTGATCGTTTTCTCCTCCTCGCTCATCCCGGGCATGTCATAGCCGGCCGAGCGCCCGACATCCGCTTCGTCCAGCAGCGCCAGCCCGGCATCTTCGAACTCGTCGTCCGGCGCGGGCTCGCTTTCGATGGCTTCGTCGTCCGCTGGCGACCCGAATTCGGCCTCCGCGCCGACGCGCGTGCGCTCGCCGTCGTCTCCCTCGTCGGCGAGTGTCAATCCGCCGTCGTCCGCCTCCTCCAGGTCGTCGTCGCCGGCGGCGCGGGCGGCGGCCTCGGTCTCGAAAGCGGCAGCCATCAGGTCTTCGTCGATCGACGTCTCGATGTCGCTGTCTTGCTCGCCAGCCTGCGTGGTCTCGGTGAGATCCTCGTCGATCGCTTCGTGCGTGCCGCTCAGGTCGATGCCCATGGCCTCGGCCTGCATCGCAAACTGGGTGTCCATGTCCGGCGGCTCGTCCCGGGGTTCGTCCGCCGCGGCTGCTTCCGATGCGATCAGGTCGTCCGTCGAGGGCTCTTCCGCGATGTCCGGCGCTTCGGGTAGCTGTTCCGGTTCTTCGGCGGCAGCCGGTTCGGCACCCGTCTCGTCCACCTCGCCCAGCAGGTCCTGCCATTCGTCGGGTTCGCCGAACACGAGGTCGACCTGCGGATCGTCACGTTCCCGTCCGGCCCTGGGCTCTGGCAGAACGGGCGGCTCCGGCTGCCGCGCGGCATCCTCTTCGGCGTCGAAGTCCTCGGGCAACGGGGTATTGTCGTCGAAGCGCATTTCCTCGAAGACTTCGGGTGCATCGACTTCGGCCGGAGCCGTGCTGAGTACCTCATCCACCGGGGTGGCGGACTCTTCGAGCAACTCGTCGACGCCATCGGGCTCACTGGCGTCGGCAGGCAGGAAGCGCAGCATCCCGGTGTCGGCGATCAGATCGGGTACCTCGTCGTCTTCGTGCCCAGGAGCCGACTCGTCCGACGCGTCGACGTCTTCCGAGTCGAGCACGCGCCACTCCACGCCAGTATCTTCGATACGCACGTCTTCCGGGCCGACGAGTTGATCGACGGTCTCCAGCAGGGCGGCGTTCCGCTGTGCCTCCGCGCTGCTCGCGCGCCGTTCCGGCGGGGCCTCGGAGAGATGCTCGAGGGCATTGAAGGCGATGCCACAGCCGCCGCAACGAACCTTCCCGGCGGCCTGCCTCAGCACGTCCGCCGTGATTCGAAATGCCTCGCCGCATTCAGGGCACTGGGTGTACATCGCTCAGTTTTCGATCCTTCGACCGCTCAACCGCGCCCACGTCTGGCCGCCCTGGTCGGAGAACTGCGGCTCGTCGAAATCGATCCATGGGCGATAGGCCGCGAGCACGTCGACAACCTGATCCGAGAGTATGCCCGATAAGCCGAGCAGACAACCGGCGCCGACCCGCATGGCGATCGGTTGCGCGAGCTTCGTCAGCGGTCCGGCCAGAATATTTGCGACGACCACGTCGAACGCGCCGTGCAGCTCGCCGGGATCCCGTGTAACGAGCAGCTGCGACGCGACGCCGTTCCTGGCGGCGTTGGCCGCCGTCGCCGTGACGGCCTGCGGATCGATGTCGAGCGCCGAGACCCGGCGACAGCCGAGCTTCAGCGCGGCGATCGCCAGCACGCCGGAGCCGCAGCCGTAGTCGAGCAAGGTCTTGCCCGCGAGATGCAGGCCGTCCAGCCATTCGAGGCACATCGCGGTCGTTGCGTGCGTACCGGACCCGAACGCCATGCCGGGATCCAGGCGCACCTCGACGGCAGCGCCGGCCGGCGCCGTCGTGTCGCCCGGGCAGACCCAGAGACGCCGACCGAAACGCATGGGTGCGATGTCGCGGGCCCATTCGAGTTCCCAGGCCCGGTCTTCGAGGACGTCGATGCGATGCGGCGGCAGGTCGTCGATCCCGAATGCGCGGCGGAGGTCTTCGACGAGCCGCTCGAGATCGACGTCCGGGGCGAACAGGCCCGTCACGCGGGTCTTGCGCCACAATGGCGTTGCGCCGGGTGCAGGCTCGAGCACGGGTTCCGTGCCGGCGGCCGAGAAACTGACCGAACTCGCGCCGTGCCGCGCGAAGACTTCCTCGACGCTGTCCGCGTCCAGCATCTCCAGATCCATTGCAAACTGTCGCCAGTCCATCTTCGTGGCAACCGTATGTCCCGATCAAACCAGACCGAGACGCTTCTCCAGATAGTGAATATCGGTACCGCCCCGCTGGAAGGCCGCATGCTGGAATATCTCCTGGTGCAGCGGCACGTTCGTTTTGATGCCCTCGATCACGATCTCGAGTCAGCGCGTTCCTCATCCGCGCGACGGCGGTTTCCCGGTTCGCGCCGTGCGCGATGAGCTTGCCGATCATCGAGTCGTAGTACGGCGGCACCCTGTAGCCGCTGTAAATGTGACTGTCGATACGGATCCGGGTCCGCCGGGCGAGTGCCAGAGACTGATCAGCCCGGGCGACGGCATGAATGTCTTCGGGTCCTCGGCGTTGATGCGACATTCGATCGCATGGCCCTGGATCCGGATGTCCTCCTGCCGAATGCTGAGGCGTTCGCCGGCGGCGATGCGCAGTTGCTCGCGGACGATATCGACGCCGGTGATCATCTCGGTCACCGGATGCTCGACCTGCAGGCGGGTATTCATCTCGATGAAGTGGAATTCGCCGTTCTCGTAGAGGAATTCGAAAGTCCCGGCACTGCGGTAGCCGAGTTCCTCGCAGGCGAGCACGCAGCGTTCACCGATGCGCTTGCGTTGTTCCGCGGTAATCCCCGGCGCCGGCGCTTCCTCGATGACTTTCTGGTGACGGCGCTGCATCGAGCAGTCGCGCTCGCCGAGATGGATCGCATTGCCGTAGCCGTCGGCAAGCACCTGGATCTCGATATGGCGCGGCTTCTCGAGGAACTTCTCCATGTAGACGGCATCGTTGCCGAACGCCGCGCGGGCTTCCGCCCGCGTGATCGTGATTGCCGACAGCAGCGACGCTTCGGAATGGACGACCCGCATGCCGCGGCCGCCGCCACCGCCGGCCGCCTTGATGATGACGGGATAGCCGATCTGGCGGGCGATGCGCAGGTTCTCGTCGGCATCTTCACCGAGCGGGCCGTCGGAGCCGGGAACGCAGGGGACGCCCGCCGCCTTCATTGCCCGGATTGCCGATACCTTGTCGCCCATGAGCCGGATCGCATCGGCCGGCGGTCCGATGAACACGAAGCCGCTCGATTCGACGCGTTCGGCGAAATCGGCGTTCTCCGACAGGAAGCCGTAGCCCGGGTGGATCGGCGACGGCGTCGGTGACCTCGGCCGCGCTGATGATGGCCGGCATGTTGAGGTAGCTTTCCGACGACGGCGGAGGCCCGATGCAGACGGTCTCGTCGGCGAGCAGCACGTGCTTCAGGTTGTTGTCCGCCGTCGAATGCACGGCGACGGTCTTGATGCCCATCTCGCGACACGCGCGCTGGATGCGCAGCGCGATCTCGCCGCGATTGGCTATGACGACTTTATCGAGCATCGGGCGGGGATCCGGTCAGTCGGACTGGCGCTGGTCGATGACCATCAGCGTCTGCCCGTATTCGACGGGCTCAGCATTCTGCACGCGGATCGACTTGACGACTCCCGAGACGTCCGCCTCGATCTGGTTCATCATCTTCATCGCTTCGATGATGCACAGCGTGTCTCCCTCCTTTACGCGATCACCGACCTGGACGTAGGGAGCGGCGCCGGGAGAAGACGCGGCATAAAAGGTGCCGACCATCGGCGCCATCACCTGGAAGCCGTCCTCCTCGGGTTCGGCGGCCGGCACGTCGGGAGCGGCGGGAGCCGCTGCTGCGGGGGCTGTCGGTGCGGCTGCCGGTGCGGCGAAGACCTGCTGCGGCACCGGTGCTGCGTGCTGGGCATAGCGGCTGATCCGGACCGACTCTTCTCCCTCGGTGATCTCGATCTCCGCGATGCCGGATTCCTCCAGTAGTTCGATCAGTTTCTTGACTTTTCTTATGTCCATCAGTGGTCCCCGGAAGCTGCGATGTACCGGCACGCTGCCTGTACCGCCAGTTCGTATCCGTCAGCCCCGCAGCCGGTCAGGCGGCCGCGGGCGACCTTGCCGAAGAAACCGGTGTGGCAATATGCGGCCCGGCCGAAAGCCGTGCCGAAAGGGATCTCGGTGCAGCGGATGTCCACTGCCAGCGGCTTTGGGTGGGGGGCGATGAGCACGAGTGGCTCGGCCATTTGCCATCCAGTTTCAAGAAGATGGCCGCAATTCTAACCCTTTTTATGGACGATCGTGCAACCCTCAATTGCCTTGGAGGGCTTTGCGGGCACCGTCGGCGTCCAGCTCGCCTCGCTCGAGGCGCCCGAGCACGGCTGCGATCGCGTCGAGCTGGTCGCGGTGGAGCTCCCCGAAATGGGTGTCGAGCAACTCGCCGTCGGCCGAGACCACCATCGTAAAGGGTAGCCCCACGAAGTCGATACCCCACGACTCGACGAGGTTCATGACGTCGTCCTGCCCGACGAGCACGGGATAATTGAAGGCCGCGCTCTGCGCGTATTTCGCCACGTCGTCGGGAAAATCGACGGCGATGCCGATCACCTGGATCCCCGTTGCACCCTGTTCGGTCTGGAAGGTCTTCAGCAGCGGGATCTCCCGACGACAGGGCGCACACCAGGTGGCCCAGAAATTGAGCAAGCGGTTTTTGCCTGCCCATTCGCTGAAGTCGTGGGACTTGCCGTCGATGCCGGGCAGGCTGAATGCGGGGTGCACGGTCCCCGGGACCGACGGATCTTGCGCTGCCGCTGCCGCGGGTAGCCCGGAGGCGGGTTCGCGCACTGGCAATCTGGCGGCATAGAACAGCGCGCCGGCCATCAGCGCGATAAAGCCCATGGCAAAGACGAGAAACGATCGTTGCATGACGGCCTGTGTCAGGGCCCTGTGCCGGCCGCAGAGGGTTGTCCGGTGTCCGTGGCGAAAACGCGCCTCAGGTGGTCGACGAAGTCCTGTGCCTTCATGTAGCCGACGACCTCGAAGCCATCCCGCAAGCCGCCGTCGGCGCCGAAGAAGACGATGGTCGGCGGGCCGAAGATGCCGAAGTGTTTCAGCAACGCCTGGTCGGCCTCGTCGTTCGCGGTGACGTCGGCCTGCAGCAGCACGGTACCAGCCAGTGCCGCCTGCACGCCGGGATCGGTGAACGTGTAGGCCTCCATCTCCTTGCAGGATACGCACCAGTCGGCGTAGAAGTCGAGCATGACGGACTTGCCGTTGGCGGACGCGTCGGCGACGGCAGCGTCGAGATCGTCCACGCTCTTGATGCGACGAAACGTGAGACCCTGCTCATCGGCAGCGCTGGTGACCGCAGAGCTCGCATGGTAGATCGAGTTTAGCGGCTGCAGCGGATTGCCGCCTCCGGTCAGCGCGCCGAACATCATCAATAGCCCGTAGACGATGGCCAGAAAGCCGAAGCCCTTGCCGAGCTTCTGTGCCGCCGGGGACTCCGGGGTCAGCGTCGTGAGGCCGCCCATGAACACGCCGGCCATGACTGCCAGTACCGCCCACATGCCGAGCGTTACGGTTGCCGGCAGAATCCGCGTCAGCATCCAGACGGCCAGTCCGAGCAGCATGAATCCGAACGCGCTCTTGACGGCGATCATCCAGCCGCCCGCCTTCGGAAGCAGGTGTCCCTGGGCGGCACCGACGATCAGCAGCGGAGCGCCCATACCGAGGCTCAACGCGAACAGCGAGGCGCCGCCGCGCAGCATGTCGCCGGTCTGCGCCATCACTGTCAGGCTGGCGATGAGCGCGGGAGCCACGCAGGCCGTGACGATCAGCGCCGACAGGGCGCCCATCACAAAGGCACCGATCGTCGTGCCGCGCTTCTGGTTGCCGCTGATGGCCGCGAGGCGGCTTTGGATACCGCTGGGCATCTGCAGGTCGTAGCCGCCGAACATGGCCAGCGCGAGCAGGACGAACAAGCCCGCGAAGACAATCAGGACCCAGGGCTGATTGAACGTGGCCTGCAGTTGTGCGCCTGCGGCCGCGGCGGCGACCCCGGCGGCGGTATAGACCAGCGCCATGCCGAGCACGTAGCTGAGCGCCAGAGTGAATCCGCGCAGCGGACTTGTGTCCTCACCCTCGCCGGCGATGATCGCGGTCAATATCGGGATCATCGGCAGCACGCAGGGCGTGAACGCGAGCAACAATCCCAGCCCGAAGAACGTCACGAGCACCAGGGCCGGATTGCCCTGCGTGATGAGTCTCGCCAGGCGGCCCTGCTCAGTCACCGGCTCCGCGTCCCTGGGAGGCAGTTCGCTGACCGATGTTGCCTCCGGCAGCGCGACGGAGAGCGTCCGCGTGGTCGGCGGATAGCAGAGCCCGGCTTCGGCACAGCCCTGGTAGGTTACGTCGAGCTCGACGTCCATGGGGGCTGGCGTGGCACGCGCCAGCGGCAGCTCGGCGGTCAGATTGTCGACGTAGACCTCCGAGTCGCCGAAGAACTCGTCGTGATGGTGCTTGCCGGCCGGCAGGACGAGGCTGCCGAGCCCGACGTCGCCGGTCTTCGAGGCCACCGAGATCCGGTCCTTGTAGAGGTAATAGCCCGGCGCGATGCGCCAGTCGAGCTCCACGCGACTGCCGTCGAGCGCGATCGCCGACGGCGCGAAGGCCTGATCGACCGGCAGGAACTCGCTGCCGTTATCGTGGCCTACCGTCGCGAGATCGAGTTTGCCGCCGGCACCGCCGTCCGGCTTCAGGGAGACGGTCTCGGTCCAGGATTGCGGCGGGTAACAGATGCCCATATCGGCGCAGCCCTGGGCCTTGATGGTGAGGTCCATCGTCTGCGGGCGGGTGCCATCGATCCGATAGGGGATCGAAACGTAGAAGTGTTCGCGATAGACCTGTTGCTTGCCGAAGAACTCGTCTTCGTGCGGCAGGCCCTCGGGAAGCCGCGGTGTGCCGAGCACGACCGCTTCGGTGGCGCTCTCGAAGCCGAGCTTGTCGCGGTACAGGTAGTAGCCGTCCTCGATGGCCCAGTCGATTTCGAGCGCAGTCCCCGGAGTCGGAGACGGCGTACCGGTAGGCCTCTTCGGGCTTCAGAGGCTCCTGGTCCTGGCCCTGCGCCGGCGTGACCGGCAGTGCGGTGAGTGCGGCCAGCAGCGGCAGCAGGTAGCGGAAGATCGTTGCTTGCATCGAAGCCGTATCCGGGTGGTTGGGGCGGCGTTAGCCATACGGACCGCATCGGGGCCGCGGGGTTTCACGCTCTCGCCTCCGGGCATCCCCTGAAAATTGGTTTCCGGGGCGGCGCAGCATAACCGGGGCCGCCCCCGAAGTCATGGACACAGTTCGGATTTTTCCCGCGCCGGGCCCCCCGGGGGCCTTGAAATTTGCTTTGGCATGCCTATTATTAGCACTCGCCGTGACCGAGTGCTAATGCCACACGGCCACGAAGGCCCCAAGAATTCATTTGAAAATTAATAACTTACAGGAGTGAAACCACATGAAGATTCGTCCGCTTCATGATCGAGTCATCGTCAAGCGCATGGAAGAAGAGCGCACGTCGCCCGGCGGAATCGTGATTCCGGATGCGGCGGCCGAGAAACCGATCAAAGGTGAGGTTGTCGCCGCCGGCAACGGCAAGATCCTCGAGAACGGCGAGGTGCGCGCGCTCGACGTCAAGGTCGGCGACAAGGTGTTGTTCGGCAAGTACGCCGGCACCGAGGTCAAGGTCGACGGCGAAGAACTGCTGGTGATGAAGGAAGACGACATCATGGCGGTGATCGAGAGCTGATCGTCGCCAGTCCCAGAGGATATTCAGTAAACGTGGCGGCGTTTGCCGCCTGCAAGATCGCAAAGAGGATATAGAGATGGCTGCTAAGGAAGTACGTTTTAGCGACGACGCACGCCACCGGATGTTCGCAGGTGTGAACGTCCTGGCGAACGCGGTGAAGGTGACCCTGGGTCCCAAGGGCCGCAACGTCGTGCTCGACAAGAGCTTCGGCGCGCCGACCGTCACGAAAGACGGCGTATCGGTTGCCAAGGAGATCGAGCTCGAGGACAAGTTCGAGAACATGGGCGCACAGATGGTGAAGGAAGTCGCTTCCCAGACGTCCGACGTCGCGGGCGACGGTACGACGACCGCTACGGTGCTTGCGCAGGCGATCCTGCGTGAAGGTCTGAAGTCCGTGGCCGCCGGCATGAATCCGATGGATCTCAAGCGCGGCATCGACAAGGCATCGGTCGCCATCGTCGAAGAGCTGAAGAAGCTGTCGAAGCCCTGCAAGGACGACAAGGCGATCGCCCAGGTCGGCAGCATCTCGGCCAACTCGGATATCGAGATCGGCGAGATCATCTCCGAGGCCATGCAGAAGGTCGGCAAGGAAGGCGTCATCACCGTCGAGGAGGGCTCGGGCCTCGAGAACGAGCTGGATGTCGTCGAAGGCATGCAGTTCGACCGCGGCTACCTGTCGCCATATTTCATCAATGACGCGCAGAGCCAGCAGGTCGAGCACGAGAATCCGCTGATCCTGTTGCACGACAAGAAGATCTCGAACATCCGCGACATGCTGCCGGTGCTCGAAGCCGTGGCCAAGGCCGGCCGTCCGCTGGTGATCGTCGCCGAAGACGTCGAAGGCGAGGCGCTGGCGACGCTGGTCGTCAATAACATCCGCGGCATCGTCAAGGTGGCCGCGGTCAAGGCGCCCGGCTTCGGCGATCGCCGCAAGGCCATGCTGCAGGACATCGCGATCCTGACCGGTGGCCAGGTCATCTCCGAGGAAGTCGGCCTGTCGCTGGAGAAGGCGACGCTGGACGACCTCGGTGAGGCCAAGAAGATCCAGATCTCCAAGGAAACGACCACGATCATCGACGGTGCCGGCCGGGCCGCGGACATCAAGGGCCGCGTCGACCAGATCAACCGCGAGATCGAGGATTCGACCTCCGACTACGACAAGGAGAAACTGCAGGAGCGCGTCGCCAAGCTCTCCGGCGGTGTGGCCGTGATCAAGGTCGGGGCCGCGACCGAGGTCGAGATGAAGGAGAAGAAGGCACGCGTCGAGGACGCGCTGCATGCAACCCGCGCGGCCGTCGAGGAAGGCGTCGTGCCGGGCGGCGGCGTCGCCTTTATCCGTGCCGTCGCCGCGATCGGCAAGCTGAAGGGCGACAACGACGACCAGAACGTCGGCATCGCAATCCTGAAGCGCGCCGTCGAAGAGCCGTTGCGGCAGATCGTGCGCAACGCCGGCGGTGACGCCAGCGTCGTGCTGAACGCCGTCGCCGAGGGCAAGGGCAACTTCGGCTACAACGCGGCGTCCGGCGAGTTCGGCGACCTGATCGAACAGGGCATCCTGGACCCGACCAAGGTCACGCGTTACGCGCTGCAGAATGCCGCGTCCGTATCGGGCCTGCTGCTGACCACCGAAGCGATGGTCGCCGAGGCGCCGAAGGACGAGGCCGCGGCGCCGGCGATGCCGGACATGGGCGGCATGGGCGGCATGGGCGGCATGATGTAAGCCCCCGGCCGAATCCGGTCGAAGAGAGCCCGGCGCGACGAGCGCCGGGCTTTTTTTTGTGCGACGCCCGCGGCGCAGGGCACCGGGCCTTTTGCCCGTTACCATCAATGTAAAAAATATTTGACACATAGTCTAAATTTCTTTACATTACGTCCCGTACCTGCCAAAGGAGATGCGTCGTGGACATGTCGTTTCAGGAAAAGAGTGCCTGGGGATCACTCATCATCCTCGCCCTGGTGTCGTACTGGTTCTATCCGACGGCCCTCGAGATCGCGGGCAAGACCACCAACCCGGCCGACCTGTATGTGCTGACGATCGGCTGCGTCGTCACCCTGATCATTTTCGAGGTGATCTATCACACCATCATTGCCGCGACCGGGAAGACCGATCGGGACGAGCGCGACCGCCTCTTCGTCATGCGTGCGGAACGCAACTCCATGTTCGTCCTGTGGACCGGCCTGTTCTGGATCGTCGGGCACATTCTGGTCTCGTCCGCGACGGAAGCGGTGGCATCGCTCGGCACTCTGGAGATTGCCGTCTGGATCCTGTTCGCATTGTCGGCGTCCGAATTCGCCAAGCTTGCGTCGCAGGTCTGGTACTACCGGGTCAGCGTGTAATGGCGCCGACGTCCATCCACAACGAGATTCGCCGATTGCGTTTCGAGGCCGGGGAAATGACGCAGGCTCAGCTTGCCGAGCGCATCGGCGTCACGCGCCAGACGATCGTCGCGATAGAGAGGGGCAAATACTCGCCGTCGCTCGAAGCGGCGTTCCGGATCGCCCGCGTGTTCGGCGTGCCGTTGGAGGCGGTATTCAGTTTCGAGCCGGATTGAGTCGAACCGGCTTCACGCGTGGCGTCCGCCACGCCGCAGGCGATGCCACAGACGGTATCCGAGGAGCACAGCGACGATGACCGCGTAGATCAGCGGTTCCCGGATATCGGCCTTTACCTGCCACCAGAAGTGCCAGACGCCGAGTATGCCGACCGCATAGATGCTGTAGTGCAGCTGATTCCAGCGCCGCCCGAGGCGACGGCGGATGCCGTTCGTCGAGGTGGCCGCCATCGCCGTAAGCAGCAACAGGGCCGCGAATCCGAGGGTAATGAAGGGCCGCTTGGCGATGTCCTCGAGGATCGCCGACATCAGCAGTCCCTGATCGAGGATGAGCCAGGTCAGGAAGTGCATCAGCACGTAGAAGAAAGCGTAGAGGCCCAGCATCCGGCGGAACCGCAGCAGCCAGTTCCAGCCCGTGATGCGCCTCGCCGGCGTCACGGCGAGCGTGATGCAGATAAAGCGCAGCCCCCAGTTGCCGAAGCGGTCCTGGATGTCCTCGACCGGGTTGGCGCTCAGGTGTCCGGTGAGGTTGAAAGCGTCGCCGACGACGTAGAGCGCCGGCAGCAGGCAGAGGACGAATACGACCGGCTTCCAGACGAAGCGGATCTGGTTCAGCTTGTTCACGCGTGGCCGTCAGAAGTTCTTGCGCAGATCGAGACCATCGTACAGGTGTGCCACCTGGTCGCCGTAGCCGTTGAACATCAGCGTCGGCTGCATCGACGCGAACAGGCCTGAGCCGATTCGGCGTTCGCGCGCCTGGCTCCAGCGTGGATGATCGACGTGTGGATTGACGTTGGCGTAGAAACCGTACTCGTGCGGCGCCGCCATGTTCCAGGTGGTCGGTGGCATGCTCTCGACGAAGCGCATGCGCACGATGCTCTTGATGCCCTTGAAACCGTATTTCCAAGGCACCACGAGGCGGATCGGCGCGCCGTCCTGGTTGGGCAGTACCTCGCCGTAGAGGCCGACGGCAAGGATCGTCAGCGGATGCGTAGCCTCGGCGATCGTCAGCCCCTCGCGGTACGGCCAGTCGAGCACGTGCCGGCGCTGGCCCGGCATCTGCGTCGGATCGTACAGCGTCTCGAATGCGACGAATTTCGCATTCGACGTCGGTTCCAGGAATTTGATGACGTCCGCGAGCGGGATGCCGACCCAGGGGATGACCATCGACCAGGCCTCGACGCATCGCAGCCGGTAGATGCGCTCCTCGAGGCCGAACGGCTTGATGAAGTCGTCGAAATGGAACGTGCCGGTTTTCTGCGCGTGGCCTTCCACGGTGATCGACCAGGGACGCGGTTCGAAGTCCTGTGCGTACATCGACGGGTCCGCCTTGCCGGTGCCAAACTCGTAAAAATTGTTGTAGGTCGTGATGTCGTCGTAGCTGTTCGGTGTCTCGTCCGTGCTGAATTTGCTCGGCTTGACGCCGGAGAGCTTTGCGCGGCGCTCGTCCGGCACCACGGCGGAGAGCGCCGGGCCGGCGAGCGCGGCCGCGCCCGCGAGGCCGCCGGCCTGCATGAAACGGCGGCGATTCAGGTAGTTGTCTCGGCTGGTGATTTCCGACGGCCGGACGTCGGCGGGTCTCCGGATCAGCATGGCGTTCCCTCTTGGCGGTATCCTGTGTACCAAGTAGACCCGCGCAAGGTCCGTAATATTGCAGGATTGTGGGTCACGCTGCCCGGAATGACCATGACCACCAGGATTCTGAGGGCCTATTACGCGGCAACGGCGCTGTTTCTGCTGTTGGACTACGGATTCGGAATTAGCGTCCGTGTCGCCTTTCTGGACCGGCTGCCGGCCATCAAGGCCGTTTATTACGCGGCTTGCTTCGTGTGCTTCGCGCTGATGGCGTGGCGGCCGGCCTGGGCGTCGCTGATTGCCACGGTGGAGTCACTCGTCGTGCTCATCGCGCTGATCTTGGACATGGGCGTCAGGGCCATGGTCGTCACCGACCCGATGATCGAGACGGGCGCCGGCATCGTCACGCCGCACGAACTCGTGAATTTCCTGATTGCGGGCGGAATCGCCTGGATCGGCTGGCAGCGGGGCATGCGCGTGCTGACCCGCGGCGGCGGGTCCGGCTGAGGAGGCCTCTGCACGCCCGATGGGGCTTGTCATCCGACGCGGTCACGGCTAGTGTCCGGATCAGGACGCTGAAGGGGACGAGTAGGCGGGCGAGCCGGGCCGCAGCGACCGGGGGACGGTGGGAGCCCCGGGACCGGATCCGCCGAACATCACCCCGGAGTCGCCGCCCGAAAGGGACGCCTGATCGAAGGTCCCGAGTAGGCGCGGCCGATTGGTCCCCGAGATCGGGCCGCGGGTCCGTCCGACCCGCAGAGGCGGTGCGCGTGAGCGCGCTGCAAATCCGGGTGGTACCGCGCTATCTGATAGTCGCCCCGGAGTGACGGCGAACATCGCCGTCACTCCGGGGCGCTTTTTTGTATGGAGAACCGAGTTTGGCTTTCAGGGAAATATCCAGCCGTTACGCGGGGCCGGCACTCGAGCAGGAAGTGCTCGATTTCTGGCGCGACAACGACATTTTCGCGAGAACGCTCGAGCTGACGGCGGGCGGGCCGGAGTACTGTTTCAACGAGGGTCCGCCGACGGCAAACGGCAAGCCGGGCATCCATCACGTGCTGGCACGCACGTTCAAGGATGCGTTTCCGCGCTACAAGACGATGCGCGGCTTCCACGCGCCGCGCAAGGCCGGCTGGGACACGCACGGCTTGCCCGTGGAGCACGAGGTCGAAAAGCGCCTGAAGTCGGAAGGCAGGATCGACACCTACGACAAGGAGGAGATCGAATCGAAAGTCGGCATCGAGGAATTCACGCGCCTGTGCCGGGAATCGGTGATGACCTACATCGGCGACTGGGAGCGGATGACCCGGCGCATGGGATTCTGGGTCAATCTGGACGAGGCCTACTACACCCTCGACAACGACTACATCGAGTCGGTCTGGAATCTGCTCAAGACCATCTGGGACCGCGGGCTCATCTACCAGGGCTACAAGGTCGTGCCCTACGATCCCCGCATCGGAGCGACGCTGTCGTCGCACGAACTCGCGCTGGGATATCGTGACGTCGAGGACCCTTCGATCACCGTGCGCTTTCGACTCGCCGACGAACCGGACACGTATTTTCTCGTCTGGACGACGACGCCGTGGACGCTGCCGGCGAATCTCGCGCTCGCGGTCGGCGAGAACATCGACTACTGCTATTGCAAATCGGGCGGACAGACTCTGATCGTGGCCGAGGCGCTGCGCGAGGCGGTCTTCCGCGACATCGAACACACCGTGACCAGGACGGTGCGCGGCCGCGAACTGATCGGGCTGCGCTACGAGCGCTTGTTCGATTACCTTGAAGTGGACGCGCCGAACGCGTTCCAGGTGTTCGCGGCCGACTTCGTCAGCACCGAAGACGGCACGGGCATCGTCCACACCGCGCCGGCGTATGGCGTGGACGATCTCGCGCTGGGCCAGCAGCACGGCCTGCCCGTCGTGCACGGTGTCGGCCTCGACGGCAACTTCGTGGATGCCGTCACGCCGGTCGCGGGCCTGTTCTTCAAGGACGCTGACCCGACGCTGACCCGTATCCTCGACGAGCGCGGGCTGCTGTTCCGCGCCGAGCGCTTCACCCACAGTTATCCGTTCGGCTGGCGCACCGGCGACCCGATCCTCTACTACGCGAAGAATGCGTGGTACATCGAGACCTCGAAGTTTCGGGAGCGCATGGCGGAACTCAACCGGACGATCAACTGGGTGCCCGAGCACATCCGCGACGGCCGCTTCGGCAACTGGCTGGAGAACAACGTGGACTGGGCGCTGTCGCGCGAACGGTTCTGGGGGACTCCCCTGCCGGTCTGGACGGACGGCGACGAAGGCTACATGTGCGTCGGCTCCCGCGCCGAACTCGAGGCACTGGCCGGGCGCTCGCTGACGGACCTCGACCTGCACCGGCCGGCGGTCGACGACGTGACCTTCGAGAAGGACGGCAAGACCTGGCGCCGCGCCCCGGAAGTGATCGACTGCTGGTTCGATTCCGGCGCGATGTCCTATGCGCAGTGGCATTATCCTTTCGAGAACCGCGACGAGTTCGAACGTCATTTCCCGGCCGACTTCATCTGCGAAGCCATCGATCAGACGCGCGGCTGGTTCTACACGCTGCATGCCATCGCAACGCTGGTCTCTGACAGCATTGCGTACCGGAACTGCATCTGCCTGAACCATATCGTCGACAAGGACGGCAAGAAGATGTCCAAGTCGCTCGGCAACATCGTCGACCCGTACGACGTCTTCGACACGGTCGGCGCCGATGCGCTGCGATGGTATTTCCTGGCCCGGCTGTCGCCCGACATGCCGAAACGGATCTCCGTCGACATCGTTGCCGACGTCGCCAGCTCGTTCATCAACACGTTCTGGAACACCTACGGCTTTTTCGTTCTCTATGCGCGTATCGACGACGTCGATCTGACCCGGCACGTACCGGCGCAGCAGCGGCCCGAGATCGATCGCTGGGCCCTGGCACTGCTCTACGACACGACGGAGAAGGCGACGCAAGCGCTGGAGCATTACGACGCGAAGACGGCCGGCGAAGCGATCGAATCCTTCGTCGATCAGCTGAGCAACTGGTATGTGCGCCGGAATCGCCGCCGATTCTGGAAATCGACGGATCCGGAGGACAAGCACGTCGCCTACCTGACCCTTTACGAGTGCCTGGTCGCCGTGCACAAGCTGATGGCGCCGTTCGCGCCGTTCCTGGCCGAGGCCGTATATCAGAATCTCGTCCGCGGCGTCGACGCGGCCGCACCGGCCAGCGTGCACATGAGCGGCTGGCCGGAAGCCGACCCGGCGTGGCGGGACGACAGGCTGCTGGCGGACATCGCGGTCGTACAGAAGATCGTTGGCCTGGGTCGGGCTGCGCGCAGCCAGTCCGGGCTGCGCACGCGCCAGCCACTGGCGCGGATGCTGGTGCGGGCACCGGACGACGCGGCGGCCCGCGCCATTACGGCGCACCAGGACCAGGTACTCGAGGAGCTCAACGTCAAGGCGATCGAATTCATCGCCCGCGATGCCGGCCTGGTGAGCTACACGATCAAGCCGAATCTGCCCCGGCTGGGTAAGCGCTACGGCAAGAAGATTCCGCAATTGAAGGCCTGGCTGGCGAACGAAGCCGACGGCGAGGCGATCGCCCGTGCGGCCGCGCGGAGCGAGCGATTTGCCACGCCCGTGATCGACGAGGCCCTGGAGCCCGAGGATTTCATTATCGAGACTCACTCGGCCGAAGGGTTCGCCTGCGAAGGCGACGTGGGCTACCTCGTGGCGCTGGACACGAGGCTGGACGACGACCTGCTCGACGAGGGCCTGGCCCGGGAGGTCGTACGCTCGGTCCAGGACGCCCGCAAGCAGGCCGGCCTCGAGGTGTCCGACCGTATCCGGCTCGGCATCACGGGCTCGGCGGGAATCGAACGGGCGCTGGCGAAGCACCGGGACTACGTCATGACCGAGACCCTGGCGACCGACTGGGCGCCGGGCCAGGCAAAGCCGCTGTTCGTGGCGGAACGCGAGCTCGCAGACGAGCGCTGGCGGATCGAAATCGGCCGCTTGTAGCGGCCGATGCCGATACTTGCGAACAGTTTGCAATCTCTGTTATAAGAATTAGACGCAGGTATCTGAAAGATCAACGAGTACTCGAAGGATCGAGCGGTTTGAGAGGACCGCGGGCCGCAGGAGGTGGCCGCTTTCAAGCGTAACGAAGCCGCAATCCCAATAGCGGTCAAACAACATAAGCGCTGGAGTGGAAATGTCGTACCACGCCGATCGATTTTTTGCCGCCGTTTCGGTACTGGCGGGTCATGGGCACATCAAACAACGACTGATCAGGGCATACGAGGACAATCTCACCGAGATCGACGAAGACGATCTCCCGGATGCGGCGCTCGAGGCATTCAAGGACCTCAGGCGACGCGTGCAGTGCGTGGCGCCGTCCAATGGCGAGGGCCACGTCTGCGCCTCCGTGCGCAAGATGTCGGTCGAGGAGGCCAGCGAATGCGCCGTAGCGCTCGTTGCCCTGTATTCGGAGATCGCAAGAGCGAGCGAATGTGAACATGCCGCCCTCGCACGCGACAGCGGCGAGCGGCCGGGCGTGCCCCCGTTCCTGGTCAAGACCAACTGATCCGATCGGTCGCGCGGTAGGAGCGGCTTCAGCCGCGATTCCGTGTCGTGCAGCTAATCGCGGCTGAAGCCGCTCCTACGGTTTAATCGGGTAGTAGACGTAGGTCACCAGCTCGCTCTCAGGCACCTTCGTCGGGTCGCTCACGTAAGACTCCCAGGCTGCACCGGCACGCTCGATCCCGAGCGCGGCGAGGTAGGCGGCGATCTTGCGGTGCGTATTGCCGAGGTCACGATAGGGGCCGACGTGCCGTACCCGGATGACCGGACCCGCATAAGTCTTGCCGATACGCACCGTCGTGGCGTCCTGCGCGGCCGCCTCGGTGTCACCGCGCACCGGTATCGCGGCGTCGAAGGACAAGCGCGCACCGCTGAACGAGCGCATGATGGACATGGGCGCACCGGCTTCTGACAGGCCGTGCCGGTCGATGAAGCCCAGGATCTCGAAATAGGCGGCTCCCATGGCCTCGGAGATGGCCGCCGGATCCGGTAGTGATGTCGTGGGCAAATACGCGATCGTCTGTGCTTCGACCTGGATCTGTTCGATCTCGAGGTCGCTGAAGTCCGCGTCGGGCAGGCTCTCTGCCATTTCCTCGAGACTGGCGAGACCGGCTTGGTGTTCCCGACGGACGACGTTCCTGCGCAGTATTCCCAGATAGCGGCCTGCCAGGTTGAAGCCGTAATCGAATTCGTAGCCCCACGTAATCTGCGTACCGTCGTCACGCGACTCGAGGCTGAACCACGACTTCGCCTGGGACGGCGAGTCGGGGTCGACGGTCACGCCGACGTATTCGTAAGGCCGGCTCTCGGTGATCACTTCGCTGCCGGCTCCGATGATGTTGCCGTCCCAGCTCATCGAGGCGCCGACGCCCCGCTTCGGACCGGAATAATCGACGCGGGCATTCGGATCCGTCTCGAGCCAGGTAGACCAGAGGCTCACGCGATGGAAATCGTCGACGAGGGCGAAGACCGTCGCCGGGTGCGCGTCGATCGTGGCCGCTACTTCGACGTGCAGCCGGCGCGGTAGCGCCAGTCCGACGATGATCAGGACGAAGATGGCCGCGCCGATGGCGACGAGGAATTTGCGCACGTGATTGCTGCCTGTCGTGGAGGTGCCGGATTATTCCACAGTACAATGCCGCGATGAACGCCAGTGCCGCAAGTCCGCTGCCGATTGGAGTCTTCGATTCCGGCGTCGGCGGCCTCACCGTGCTCAAGGCGATCCGCCAGGCGTTGCCGAACGAGGATCTCGTGTATCTCGGCGACACCGCGCGCCTCCCGTATGGCACCAAGAGCCCGGCGTCCATTCTGCGCTACGCTTCGCAGGCCACGCGGCAATTGCGGGAGCGCGGGATCAAATTGCTCGTCGTGGCCTGCAACACGGCATCGGCGGTGGCACTCGATGCATTGCGCGAGGAGATGGCACCGCTGCCGGTGCTGGGCGTCGTCGGGCCGGGGGCCAGTACCGCGGTCGCGGCTCGGCCCGCCGGCCGGCACCTCGTGCTCGCAACCGAGGCAACGGTCCGGCTGGGCGCCTACCGCCGTGCGATCATGGCCCTGGATCCGGGCGCTGCGGTGGACGAGCTCGCATGCGAACTCCTGGTATCGCTGGCGGAAGAAGGCTGGGACCGCGGCGCGATCGGAGAGGCAATCCTGCGCCGCTACCTCGAAGGTCTCGACGCCGATGCGCGGGCCCCGGACAGCGTGATCCTCGGCTGTACGCATTTCCCTTTACTCAGCGACATCTTCGTCAGCGTGTTCGATCCGGAGGTCTCGATCGTGGACTCGGCGACGACGACCGCGACCGCCGCACGGGACCTGCTCGAGGAGCTGTCGCTGAAGAATCCCGGCAGCGGTGCCGGCCGTCTCACGCTGCTGGCGACAGACGGGGCGCAGCGCTTCGCGCGGGTCGGCGGGCGCTTCCTCGGGGCGGCGCTGTCGGCGGAGGACATCGGGCTGGTCGACCTCTGAGGGGTGTGGCGGGACCACGAGTCCCACAGATGCCCGTTAAGTGCGATAATCGACCTCTTTTTTTGGGAGGTTCTCGTGATTCCCGGATACGGAATGCGCGCCGCGGCCGTCGGCCTGACCGCGGCATTGCTGGTCTCTTGCGGGCCCGAGTCGACGCCGGAGCCCACCTCGCCGGCGCAGCAGCAGGGCCAGGTAAGGCCCGAGATCTACGCCGAGGTCCCCCTGACCGCAGACATCGGCTACCTGACGGACAATCAGCGTGAGATGCTGGGCCTGCTCATGAAGGCCGCGCAGATCATGGACGACCTGTTCTGGCGGCAGGCCTACGGTGACGATTACAAGACCTGGCTGGCATCCATCGACGACGACAGGACGCGCCTGTTTGCGCGGCTCAACTACGGGCCCTGGGACCGCCTCGATGGGGATAAACCGTTTATCCAGGGCGCAGGGCCGAAACCGGCGGGCGCGGCATTCTATCCGCCCGACATGACGAGCGAGGAGTTCGAGCAGGTCTACCTGCCCGGCAAGAAGGGCCAGTATTCGTTCATCCGCCGCGACGACAAGGGCGCTCTCGAACTCGTTCCGTATCACGTCGCGTTCGAAAGCCAGCTCAAGCAGGCTGCGGGTCTGCTCCGCGAGGCGGCAGGACTCGCCGAGAGCGTAGACTTCGCCAACTATCTCAAGCTGCGGGCGAACGCATTGATCAGCGATGATTTCCGGATCAGCGATCTGTACTGGATGGACGTCAAGGACAACGACATCGATCTCGTAATCGGCCCGATCGAGACCTACGAGGATAAGCTCTACGGCTACCGCGCGTCTTACGAGGCTTACGTCCTTCTGAAGGATCTGGACTGGAGCGCGCGGCTCGCGAAGTTCACGACGTTTCTGCCGAGACTGCAGTCGGGCCTGCCCGTCCCGGACGCGTACAAGCAGGAGACGCCGGGCTCGGATTCGGACCTGAACGCCTATGACGTCCTCTACTACGCCGGCGACTGCAACGCGGGTGCAAAGACCATTGCGATCAATCTGCCGAACGACGAGCAGGTACAACTCGAAAAGGGTACGCGACGCCTGCAGCTCAAGAATGCGATGCGCGCAAAATTCGAGAAGATTCTCGAACCCATCGCGGACGTGCTCGTGGCCGACGACCAGCGCTCGCATGTGACGTTCGATGCGTTCTTCGCCAATACCATGTTCCACGAGGTCGCGCACGGTCTCGGCATCAAGAACACCATCGACGGCAAGGGCACCGTCCGCGAGGCGCTGCTGGATGTCGCCTCGAGCATGGAGGAGGGTAAGGCCGACATCCTGGGACTGTACATGATCCAGGAACTGCAGAAGGCGGGCGAACTCGGTGACGTGGATCTACGCGACTACTACGTAACGTTCATGACGAGCGTATTCCGCTCCGTGCGCTGGGGCGCCAGCGATGCGCATGCCAAGGCCAACATGGTGAGGTTCAATTTCTTCGTCGAACACGGCGCGTTCAAACGGGATGCCGAAACCGGCAAGTACCGCGTCGATTTCGAGCGCATGGCTGAAGCCACCCGCGACCTGTCGCGCCTGCTGCTGACGCTGCAGGGCGACGGCGACTACGAGGGCGCGCGGCGCCTGACGGAAGAGAAGGGCGTGGTCGGCAGCCAGCTGCAGTCCGATCTGGACAAGCTGACGCGCGCCGGCATCCCGGTGGACATACGATTCGATCAGGGAGCGTCCGTACTCGGCCTCGAGTAGGCCAATCCCGAATTTCAAAAAGGTGAGTCCGATGAAAAAGACGGCATTGCTTGTGCTGGTCACCTGCCTGACGCTCGCGTCCTGCGGCGGCGCGACGGACGAGGCGGCGGCACCCGCGGCATCGCAGCAGCTTCCCTGGGGCGATTTCGTCGCCGCGACCATCGATGGCTATTACCGGCGCAATCCGGAGACTGCGGCCGACGCCGGTCTGCACGACTATGACGGCAAGATGTCCGACATGAGCATGGCCGGTATGAAGGGTTATGCGGCATGGATCGACTCGGTGCTCACGCAGGCGGACGCCTATACGGGCCTCGAGGGCATCGAGGCATTCGAGCGCGACTACCTCGAAACCGCCTTGCGCGGCGAGCTCTTCTGGCTGCGCGAGTCGGACTTCGCGACCACGAATCCACTGACATACGCGAACACGATCGGTGTCGCCGTGTACATTGACCGCGACTATGCGCCGCTCGCTCATCGTCTCGAGGCATACACCGAATACGTTGGCCACGTACCCGGACTGCTCGCGCAGATGCGGCAGAATCTGCAACCGCCGCTGCCGGCGCCATACGTCGAGATGGGCTCCAAAGTATTCGGCGGTCTCGTCGAGTATCTCGGTACCACGGTCCCGGAGATCTTTGCGTCCGTCGACGACCAGGCTCTGCAGGGCCGGTTCAGGGAGGCCAACGATGCGGCGGTTGCCTCACTGAAGGAGACCGTGGCGTGGCTCGATAACCTCAAAGCGACCGCGTCCGACGACTACGCACTCGGGGAGAAACGTTTCCTCGACATGCTGAAATCGGGTCAGGGCGTCGACGTATCGCTCGCGGAACTCAAGGCGGCCGGACAGAAGGACCTGGAACGGAACCTCGAGATGCTGCACTCGGCGTGCGAGAAATTCGCACCGGGAGAGAGCACGGCGGATTGCGTACGCAAGGTGCAGAACCACAAACCGAAAGACGGTGCCGTCGCCGAAGCGCGGCGTCAGCTGCCGATGCTGAAGAAATTCATCGCGGACAACGACATCGCGACCATCCCGGGCACCGAGGATGCGCTGGTCGATGAGGCACCGCCGTATCGGCGATTCAATTTCGCCTACATCGACATCCCGGGTCCGTTCGAGAAGGGCCTGCCGTCGACCTATTACATCGCGCCGCCGGATCCGAACTGGTCGAAGGAAGACCAGCTGGCTTATATCCCCGGGGTCGCCGACCTGTTGTCCGTTTCCACGCATGAGGTCTGGCCCGGCCACTTCCTGCAGTATCTGCATTCGCACCGCACCAACAACCGCGTCGGCCGTTACTTCGGCACTTACACCTTCAGCGAGGGCTGGGCCCATTACGCCGAGCAGATGATGGTCGACGCCGGTCTCGGCAACGGCGACCCCGAAGTCCGGATCGGCCAGTTGCTGAACGCGCTCAAGCGCGACGTACGCTACCTGTCCGCGATCGGCCTGCATTGCGAGGGCATGACGGTCGACGAGAGCCAGGCGATGTTCGAGGACAAGGCGTTCATGGACTACGGCAACGCCAGCCAGCAGGCCTATCGAGGCACCTACGATCCCGGCTACCTGAATTACACGCTGGGCAAGCTGATGATCATGAAGCTGCGTGCCGACTGGACGGCCGGTCGCGGCGGCCGCGAAGCCTGGGGCCGCTTCCACGATCAGTTCCTGAGCTACGGCGTGCCGCCGATCCCGCTGGTCCGCGCGCAGATGCTCGGCCCGGACTACGACGGCGACAAAGCATTGTTGCCGCACTGAAGCAAGTCCGACATCGCGGCTGAAGCCGCTCCTACAAATGCGCCTGTGTGCTGTGTTTGGCGCGTAATTGACATTGCGGCTGAAGCCGCTCCTACGGATGCGAATATGCCGCTGTGGCCGGCCAGCTTCCGTAGGAGCGGCTTCAGCCGCGACCGGTCGCGCTGACGGGCAGCGCTCCTACAGGAGATCCGCCTTCGGCAGGTACGGGAGCGCGTGGCCGAACAGCGTCGTGAGGTAGAGCGTGGCGGGGGTCTCGAGGACGCCGGTCAGGGCCGGGTAGCGCGCCGCGGGATCCTGCAGGTCCATCAGGACCTCACCGTCGCCGGTGATTGCGAAGACATGCGATGAGGGAACGGCCTTCGGCTGGAGGATCGCGGGCAGGCGCTGCACGACCTTGCGCAGGAAGGGGTGACCGGACAGACGGTCCAGGGCCCGGTTTCGCGGCCCGGAGAGCCCAATCCAGAAGCGGCCGTTCAGGCCGTTGTTGATGTTGTCGGGAAAACCCGGCAGGTTGTCGATGACGACCTCGGTGTCACCCGCGTAGGGGCCGGCGAGCCAGTAACGCAGGACGCGGTACGCGCCGGTGTCGGCGACGAGCAGATAGGTTCGATCCTCGCTGATTGCGATGCCGTTGGCATAATTCAGGCCGTCGATCAGCACGCTTGCCTGCCCCGTTGCGGGACTGAACTCGATGACCCGGCCGTGGCCGCCATGCTCTATCAGGTCCAGAACCGCGGTCTCGTAGGCACTCCGATGCGGGCCCGGACCGAATTTCGTACTCGATTCCGTCAGAAACACGGTGCCGTCGCGGGCGATCGCAAGGTCGTTGGCGTACACGAGCGGCCGGCCGTCTACCTCGTCGAGCAGGGCGGCCACCGTGCCGTCCGGCCCGACGCGCTGCAGGCCGAGCATGGCGTTCGCCACCAGCAGCGAACCGTCGGGGGCGGCCTCGATGCCGAGTCCGCGGCCGCCGATGCGGGCGAACTCCGTGACCTTCTGATGCCCGTCGATCCGCAAGACGAAACCGTCGTCCGTCGTGACGTACAGGCTGCCGTCCGGACCCGCGGCGGCATCCTCCGGTCCGGCGTGAGGCCCCAGGTCTATCGTGCGCGCCTTGGCGAGACGATCGTCGGGACCGAAAGGATCGACGAGGCCGCGGTCTTCCGGCGCGTGCCATGCCACCGGTTCGATCGGGACCGGCCACAACAGGAGGTAGAGGACGACGCCGGCGACGAGCAACCCGGCCGCGGTGATTGCCGTTCTGGCCACGGCCGGGGCTCAGCGTTGTCCGTCGATCATGCGCAGGAACTCGGCACGCGTGCGAGCGTCCTTGCGGAACGTGCCGAGCATCTGGCTCGTCACCATCGAGACGCCGGACTTGTGGATCCCGCGCGTCGTCATGCACTGATGCACCGCTTCGACGACGACGCCGACGCCTTTCGGCTTCAACACGTCTTCGATGCAGGTGGCGATCTGTGCCGTCATCTTCTCCTGGACCTGGAAGCGCCGGGCGAAGGCTTCCACGACCCGCGCGAGCTTGCTGATGCCGACAATCTTGTTGTTCGGCAGGTAGCCGATGTGGGCGCGTCCGATGATCGGCGCCATGTGGTGTTCACAGTGCGATTCGAAGCCGATGTCACGCAGGACGATCATCTCGTCGTAACCCGCCACTTCCTCGAAGGTGCGTCGCAGATAGCGGACGGGGTCCTCACGGTAGCCGCTGAACCAGTCCTCGTAGGCTTTCGCGACGCGCGCGGGCGTGTCGACGAGACCTTCCCGCGCCGGGTCCTCGCCGGCCCAGCGGAGCAGGACGCGGACCGCCTCTTCGGCTTCTGTGCGCTCCGGTCTCGACCGCCCGGCATCTCTTGCAGATTTCTTCGCCACTTCGTTCCCCTCGGTGCTGCGGGATAGATTACAGGTCGTCCAGCGTCCCGGGCCAGTCTTTCCGGAGCAATCGGGACAACGAGCGGTCTTTCAGGATGCGGGAACCGGTCTGGCAGCGCGCGCAGTAATTGGTCTCGTTGTCCTTGTAGCGGATCCGCTGCACGGGCTCGCCGCACTCCGGGCAAGGGAGGCCGTAGCGTCCATGGACCGCCATCCCTTCCCGGAATGCGGTGACCTTCGAGGGCACGTCGCCGGCTGCATTGCGGATCAGCTCCTCGCGCCACCGACCGAGCGTCGCGCGCGTCGCCTCGAACAGGCGCTGCATGTCCGTGTCGGCCAGCTTCGAGGTGAGTTGCACCGGTGACAGGCGCGCAGCGTGCAGGATCTCGTCGGAGTAGGCGTTACCGATCCCGCTCAGGATTCGCGGGTCCGTGAGCGCGCGCTTGAGTGTGTGGTTCGCACTCCGGAGCGCCGCTGCGAATTCCCCGAATCGGCACTCCAGAGGCTCGAGACCGCCCGGGTCGTGTTCCGCGAGACGTTCCGTGCCGGCGACGATATGCAGGGATGCGCGCTTCTTGCTGCCCGCTTCCGTCAGCAGCAGGGAACCGTCGTCGAAATCGAGTGCGGCAAGCGCGTGTTTGCCGCCCAGCTTCGGACGCCCGCTTTTCCAGCGCAGGCGGCCGGCGATCATCAGGTGCAGTACGAGCCAGATATCGTTGTCGAACCCGATCGCGATTCGCTTGCCGATACGCCGGATGGTCCGGACCTTGCGGCCGTGCACGTCGGCCGGTGCCGGGCTCACGGTGCGAACCAGGAACGGATTGCCGACGCGCATTGCTACGAGCGTCCTGCCCTTGATCCTGTGCTCGAGCGCCGCGACGTAAGTGTCGATGTCCGGCAGTTCGGGCAAGAGTCAGGAGGGCGGCTGCAGTTCGGCGACGCCGGTGGGGCAACTCACGCCGGTGCCGCCCAGACCGCAATAGCCGCCCGGATTCTTGGCGAGATACTGCTGGTGGTATTCCTCGGCGTAGTAGAACGCATCGAGCGGCGCGATCTCGGTCGTGATGCGCCCGTATCCGGCGTGCGCCAGCTGCGCCTGATAGGCGGTAAGCGAGGCGCGCGCGGCGGCCGCCTGCTCGTCGCCGGAGGTATAGATCACCGAACGGTACTGGGTGCCGACGTCGTTCCCCTGCCGCATCCCCTGTGTCGGATCGTGGCTCTCCCAGAACACGCGCAGCAGATCCTCATAGGTGACCCGCTCCGGATCGAAGACGACGAGCACCACTTCGGCGTGTCCCGTCAGCCCGCTGCAGACCTCGCGATAGTCCGGGTTTCGCGTATAACCGCCGGCATAGCCGACCGCGGTCGCATCGACGCCCGGCGTCTCCCAGAAGGCCCGCTCGGCACCCCAGAAGCATCCCAGGCCGAACACGGCTTGCTCCAGGCCCGCCTCGAACGGCGGCTTGATCGGACGGCCGTTCACGAAGTGCCGGTCCGGCACGGGCATCGGCTCGTCGCGCCCCGGCAGCGAATCCTCGCGTGCCGGCATCCTTGTCTTCCTGTCTGTCGCTAACATCGTCACCTGGCCTGATAACGGGCGCCTCGGCGCGGGCGGTCAATGATACCGTCGGCGGTCTGAAACCGCACCGGGATGGACTGCGTATTGCCCCAGCTGGTGGCGCGGTAGACGGCGAAGTGCAGGTGCGGCATCGTCGTATGGCCCGTGTCGCCGGAATAGCCGATGAATTGCCCCTGCGTCACTTTGTCGCCGACTTCCACGAGCGCCCCGTCCTGTTTCAGGTGATAGTACTCGCCCGTCGTGCCGTCGCTATGGAGGATCACGATGTAGTTGGCGTAGCGCCCGCAGCCGTCTTCCCAGCATCCTTTGGCATTCGATTCCTCCACTCTCGCCACGACGCCGCCGCGCGCGGCATACACGGGCGTGCCGACGGGCATGTCGAAATCGACCGCGAATTCCTCGAGTCCCGTGTGACTGAAATGCGATCCGTATCCCTGCAGAACCCGGTATGACTTCCCGCTCGCGTAGGGCAGCGAGTAGAGATGGTCGTCATCGTGCACCGCGTCCTTGTCGCCGACGGTCCATTCGAGTGCGTAATGGTAATTGTCCGTGCTGTGGCGATTGCCGCCCTCCAGCAGCATGGCCTCGTCGGCCTGCATCGGTGCGAGCGTCCGCGTGACGGTGCGCGGACCGTCGACCACGACGTCCGGCATGCGCAACTGCAGCGTGTACGTGATCGGGTACTCGCGAAGATTCCTGGCCCGGAGTGCGACGTTGCCGTCATGATCGACGGCTTCGACGCAGATGTAGCCGTCTCTGCACTCCGCATGCGCGGGCTGTGTCGCGAGCACGAGGCCGGCGGCGAGACTGGTCCAGGCTGCGCGTGTGCCCGGGGCGGACACGCTCAGGTCTTCTCCTGCTGATCCGGCGTCGGGGAATCGACCTTCAGCGCGTCCAGGTCAGACTGGCGGTAGTAGAAGGTGTACTCGAAGAGCTGCTGCCTCGAATCCACGGCGTCTGCGTTGTCGAAGCGCGGCCGGAACAGGCGTCGCCGGACCTCCCGTTCGACGTCCGTCTGCGTGTCCGAGAATTCCGGAGGCTCCGCCTCCACGAGCTTGAGTCTCGTCGCCTGGCCGCGTGTCGAAACGACGTAGCTGACCACGACCCTGCCCTGTCGCACCGGATCGTCGGTCGACGGCGGGTTCGCGTTCGGATCGGAATCGCCGACGTAGCCCGGCAGCACCCCTGCCTTCAGCAGATGCACGGACTCGAGTGCATCCCGGCGAACCTCCAGCTTGTCCGGATCGTCGCCTTCCGAGAGCATGTTCCAGACGCCGGCATACACCTGGCGGGCCCGCTGCACGTTGCCGTCGTGCATGTAGTAGTCACCGAGCGCCAGCGTCGTATCCGCCACGATGCGCCAGTTGGAATCCGGACTCTCTGCGGCGATCCTCACCGCACGCTTGAAATAGATCTCCCCGGTCGACATCGTCGCGTCCTGATAGGACGTCGGCTGTCCGGAGGTGTCGTAATAGAAGAAGGATTTGCCGAGCAGCACGAGGGGCTGGACCAGCGCCAGGTCATCCTTGCTGCGCTTATCCTCAATGATGTGGATGACCCGCCGGTAGGTTGCGCGTTCGTCGTAGATGAGGCCGGCGCGTTGCTGCCATGCTGCCCGCCGCATCAGGGATGGTACGAGTTCCATCGTGTCGACATCGTAGGCCCGGACGTTGAGTGCGTAGATCCTGTCCTGCACGTCCCTCGCCGCTTCGACGTCGCCCAACCGCAGATCGACTTCGGCCAGCGATTCGAGGAGGTCGATCTGATTGAGGTTGTGCGGGCCCTGATTGACGTGAGTCACGTGGATCGCGCGTTGATACGTGTCCGATGCCAGGTCCGGCCGGCCGCTCTCGAGCTGTGCAGCGGCCAGACCCTTCAGCGGATTGACGAGCTGCGAATTCAACCGGTCCTCTATGTCCTCGATAATATCGATCGCGGCCTGGAAGTTCTGCTGAGCCGCTTCGAATTGTTTGGTGCGTTCCTGGACGATGGCGAGGTTGGTCAGCGCCTTCGCTGTTTCGTGCGACTTGGAGCCCTTGGTCTCGATCGCGAGTTCGATGATTCGCTTCGCGACCGTGTCGGCCTCGTCGTAGGAACGGTTCTCGATGAGTTGTTTGAATTGTTCGAACTCGTCGGCCAGGCGCTGATCCGGATCCTGTGCTTCGGCAGCGGCCGCCTCTGCCTTGACGTCGGCTTCGAGGTCGTCTTGCGCGACCGGGACGGACCGGTTCTCCGGTTCGAGGTCAGGGGTCGTGACGAGCGAGGAGGCGTCATGCGCATCTTCCGGCCGTTGCCCGGCCGGGAGCGACTCCTCCTCCTTCAGGCTGGTCTTCGGGAGCGGCGTGGGCTCGCTCTCGCTTGCCCCGGCGGCAGCGGCGTCTTCGGCCGGCGCAGCCTCCTTGTCCGCCTGGCCGCCGGCGGTCGCGGCGGTGTCGGTTTGCTGCGCGTCGACTCCGGGCGCGGTCGCCAACAGCCACGGAAACAGGAGGATCTTCAGTGCGTTCTTCAAGGCGAGGTCCTGCTGCGAATGGTCGATTCTTGCGCGTGCAGACGTGTTGCTGAGACTGTTACAGTCCGGAAAAGTTCGTCAGCCGGCGCGGCTGCCGGTATTCAACTATACCGCAAGTCCAGGCCGAGCTGCCCCGTGCCCGGAGCGATGAACTGGCTGCAATCGAGGCGGTTCCTGTCGCGTGCGCCATTCAATCCGTACCGCTTGCACGCGGTCCGGAATCGCGCCCGGATCATCTCCGCATAGGCCCCGCGGCCCGTCTGGCGTACTCCGAAGCGGTTGTCATAATCCTTGCCGCCGCTCGCCTGTCGCACGAGGCTCATGACGTGCCCGGCGCGCTCCGGGAAATGGACTTCGAGCCATTCGACGAACAAGGCTTTCAATTCGTGGGGGAGCCTGAGGAACACGTAGAATGCGCCGCTTGCTCCTGCGCTTGCGACGGCTTCTATTACGCGTTCGATGCCGGCGTCGTTGATGGCGGGGATGATCGGCGCCACGAGCACCCCCGTGGGGACGCCGGCGGCGACGAGTGCCGAGATCACGGCAAGTCTTGCGCCGGCCGACGGCACTCGCGGCTCCATGATGCGTTTGAGTCCGGAGTCCAGCGTCGGCAGGCTGATCGTGACCGAACAGAGTCGGCTCTGCGCGAGTTCGGCGAGCAGGTCGATGTCACGGCGTATCAGCGTTCCCTTGGTGATGATGTCGACAGGGTGCCGATGGCGGTGAAACAGTTCGAGCAGGCTGCGGGTCACCCGCTTTGACTTCTCCGCCGGCTGGTAGGGATCGGTATTGGCACCGATCGTGATCGGCTCGCAGCGATAGCCGGGCTTCGACCATTCCTCGCGCAGGCGCTCCGCCGCGTTGGGCTTGTAGAAGATCTGCGTCTCGAAATCGAGACCGGGTGAGAGGTCGAGGTAGCTGTGGGACGGTCTCGCATAACAATAGATGCAGCCGTGCTCACAACCCTGATACGGATTGATCGACCGATGGAAGGGGATGTCCGGTGAGGAATTGCGGCTGATGATCCTGCGGGCCCGCACGGGACGCAGCACGGTCTGTGGCGCCGACGATGACTGCTCGGCTTCGGCATCGGGTGTCGGTTCGACCGAGCGCGTCTCGAAGCGGCCGGGCCGGCTCGAGATCGCGCCGCGGCCCTTGTGGCGGGTCAGGCTCATGGCGTGCCGGGGAAAAACTGTATGAATACACAGTACTCGCCGACGTTCGGCGCGTCAACGGCGCGAGCTTCAGTTCAGGACCCGGTAACCGCGCCCCCGCATGCAGCGTTTGAATACCATTTGTTGCTCACGATCGGAACCGAGCGCCGAGAGCGTGCCACCGTAGAGCCCGCCATAGGCGGCGCTTTTCCCGACATCGCCGCCGATCGCCCCTGCCACGGCGCCGACCGCCGCCCCGGTCGCCGCGCCCTTGGCAGCGCCCCTGGCGACGTCGACTTCCCTGGAATAGGCCGCGCACTCGTTCCAGTCCTGGGTGAACTGCTTCTGGTCGACGCCCTTCATGTCGATGATCGGATCCGGATGCGCCGCGCAGGCCGCGAGTCCGGCCGCCGCGCAGACGAGCACTACCGGGGAGATGAGACGCATGACAGTATCCCTAAGATTTGGGTACCCTCACATAAACGCGGCAACCCCGCCGTCGTTGACAGGGTCCGCGACATCGAATGGCCTCGACAACACAGAATTCCACGGCGCGGGCGATCCTGTATGCCTTCATCGCCAATCTCGGAATCGCTCTCGCCAAGTCCTGGGCGGCGTGGCTCACCGGCTCCGGGAGTATGCTGGCCGAAGCGATTCATTCCTTTGCCGACACCGGCAACCAGGTGCTTCTGTACGTCGGCCTGCGGCAATCGCGGCGGCCGCCCGATGCAGAGCACCCGTTAGGTTACGGCAAGCTCAGCTATTTCTGGAGTTTCATCGTCGCGCTGCTGCTGTTCAGCATCGGCGGTCTGTTCTCGATCGGCGAGGGTCTGCACAAGCTCGAACAGCCCGAGGACCTGTCGCGGATCTGGATCGCGGTGGTCGTCCTGATCGTTGCGATCCTGCTCGAAGGGTCGTCCCTGGTCGGTTGCCTGCGGGAGATTCGGCTATTGCGGGGCGAACGGCCATTCCTGGACTGGCTCGAGCATACGCGCAACTCGGAACTCGTCGTGGTCCTCGGCGAGGACATCGGTGCACAGCTCGGATTGCTGTTCGCGCTGGGCTTCCTGGTCGCCGCGGCGGCGACCGGCAATCCGGTCTACGATGCGCTCGGTTCCATCTGTATCGGTATCGTCCTGATCGTGGTCTCCGCTTTTGTTGCCTGGCGCATCCGGTCACTCCTGGTCGGCCGCTCTGCGGACCCGGAGATCGAAGCGGAGATCGACGCGATCATTGCCGCGCAAGAGGGCATCCAGTACGCATTCAACACGATCACGCTGCAGTTCGGACCAGACACGATGCTGGCCGCGAAAGTCAGGATGCAGGACGGCCTCGATATCGAGACCGCCGTGGCTCACATCAATGCGCTCGAACGGAAACTGAAGGAGCGGATCCCCAAGCTCGCCTGGTGCTTCATCGAACCCGACGTCACCGATTGAGATCGGTTATGCCGTCGCTGCCTGATAGATGTGCACGTCGCGTTGCGGGAACGGGATCGAGATGCCCTCGGCGTCGAAGCGCTTCTTGATCGTCTCGGTCAGGTCGAACAGGACGGCCCAGTAATCGGCAGTCCTGACCCAGGGGCGGACGACGAAGTTCACGCTGCTGTCGGCGAGTTCGGAGACCGCGATCGTGACGGCGGGGTCGTCGAGTATGCGGTCGTCGGCCGCCACGATCGATTTCAGCGTCTCCCGGACCTTGTCGAGGTCGTCGGAGTAGCTCACGCCGACGACGAGATCGACGCGCCGCGTGTCGTGCGCCGAGTAATTCGTGATGATGCTGCCCATGATCTGGCTGTTGGGCACGATCACGCGCTTGTTGTCGCCGGTCTTCATTTCCGTCGTCAGAATCTGCACCTCGAGGACGCTGCCGGACACGCCAGCCGCTTCGATCCAGTCACCGACCTTGTAGGGCCGGAACATGACGATGAGCACGCCTGCCGCAAAATTGGACAGCGAACCCTGCAACGCGAGGCCGACGGCAAGGCCGGCGGCGCCGAGTACCGCGATGAACGAGGCGGTCTGAACGCCGAGCGAGTTGATCGCCGCGACGACGACGAACGCGAGTAGCGCCACCCGCGCGAGGTTGCAGACGAAGGTCTCGAGGGTCTTGTCAACTTCTTGTTTTTGCAGTAATTGCCGGAGTCCCCGCGTCAGCAGCGAGACGATCAGGCGGCCGATGTAGAAGATCGCTATTGCGGTCACGACGCGGATGCCGAAGTCCACACCGGTGGTGCTCAGCATCGCGACGATGGAATCCCAGTTGAAGTCGAAGCCGGCGAGGCTGAGTTCGTTCATGATTCTGTTCCTCAGGATTTGGAGTCGATTATTACTGCCGGCGCAGATGGCCGGCGGGCGATCCGAGATGATGCCGACCGAGGCCGCGCCTGTCCAACAAGAGTGCAGCTGCGCTACTGTCCCGGTGTGCCCGGTGTCCCCGGTCGGAAACGAAAGATTCGATAGGGTCCTCGGGACTGGATGTGCTCGCGCGATTGCAGCACGACGTCGGCGAGGTCACTGTCGGACACAAAGAGCCAGCCGTTCGGACCGAACGACAGGCCATCCGGCCAGCGCAGCTTGTCGGACATAAGGAGCGTGCGCGGCTGTCGATCCTGGCCGACGATGAAGATCGAATGGTGTTCCACGTCCGTGAGGTAGACGTTGCCCGCGATATCACTGCTGAAGCCGTCGCTGAGCGGCTTGTCGGAATACCGCTCGACGCGAGTGGCGAGCTGCGAATAGGGGATCGCGTTGTCCCTGAGGTCGGCGAGGCGGATGCGGTACAACGCGGACCCACTGAGTGCGCCGAAATACAGCCATTTCGATCCGAGCGCGATACCGTCGATTCCGCCGCGCAGCGCAACCAGTCCGCCGAGGAACGTCATCGGCACGTCGCCGTTGCGGATCACGTAGTGCTCCGCCGAAACGGACGGGTGCCCCTCCAGGACTCGCCGCGCCGTCGCCGTTTCGACGTCGTAGACGATGATCGCGGGCCGCTTGCGCCAGAAGCTCGCGTCGGCGATGACGACCGTGCGGCCATCGGCGCTGACCTGCAGGTCCTGCAGGAACGAGCCGGCCGGCGCGATCGCGGCACCCAGCTTGTGGTCGTGCACGAGGTGGCCCGTTTTCAGGTCGAAGGCCAGCAGCCGGGCCGTCCGCAGTCCGTGATTGCCGTGATCGATCGTCCACAGCCGATCGAAGCGATCGATGGCGATACCCAGCACCGTGTCGAAGAGTTCCGATTGTGCCACGCCATCCGGATACGGCACCGATGCGCCGTCGACGAACTCGAGCAACTTGTTGCCGTGCGGGCGGGCTTCGGGATGCACGGTAAAGAACACGCGGCCATCGCGGCTGACGGCCACGTTGCCGATCGGCTCCGGGTAGGCCAGGACCTCTTCGAGAGAACCTGCGTCGAGGACGGGCGCGGTTGACAGATCCGGGTAAGTTTCGCCGCCGCCGTAACGGATCCTGGCCACGATCGCGCCGATCGAGACAAGAACGAGGAGGAACAGCAAAATTTTTTTCATACGAGGCTGCGCGCGGGGCCCGGTCGAAAGTTTACATGATCGCAACCCGTGTCAGAGTATCGGTTCAGCCGTGCAATGCGGCGTTCCACGCGGCAGCGATTGTGCACAGCGCCCCGGTGCCCGCGACAATCTGCCAGCCCGGTCGGCGCGGGATGCGTGGCAGCGAGGCGAGGCCCACGCCGCATCCGAGGCCCGCGAGGAAGCCCATCAGGTGCGCACCGACGTCCGTGTTGGCGTCGCCGGTGCCCGTGTACATGAGCAGGGCGATGCCGCCGACCAGCGGGCCGATGCGGTACGGCCAGTTTTCGCCGGCCATCAGCCGGCCGCGCCATGCGAAGCCCGCGATGAGCCCGAGAGCCGAAAACACGGCCGTCGATGCGCCGATCGAACGGTGGACGGACTCCAGCAGGAAGGTATTCAACGCATTGCCACAGGCGGCGGCCACGAGGATCGCGAGCCAGGCGATGCCGGATCCGGCGAAGCGCCCGGCGTAGAAGCCGAAGAAGCTGCCGAACAGCAGGTTGCCGGCGAGGTGGCTGAAATCCGCGTGCAGGGTCAGCGCTGTGATCGTGCGCCACCATTCGCCGTCCCGCAGCAGCGCACCGTCGATGCGGCCCGCCGCGAGCCAGTCCCTGCCGAGGAAAGATGCGCCGGCCAGCCACGCGACGAGGCAGAGCACGAGGACGTAGCCGACGACTCCGGGCACCGCATGGTGATATTCGATCGCGACTGTCCGCCGCGGCTTGCGCGGCGGGTTCTCGTGGTCGTAGAGGCGGAGCTGCTCGACGGCGCGCGGTGCGTCGTGTGCCGGCACGAGCAATGCCGAGGAACTGGCGTCGGAGACGAGTTCGTGGGGTATTTCGAGGGATGCGAGCACGAGCGCCCGATCGGTGCAGGCGCGCCGGTCGCGGCTCTCGAACACGACACGCAGGTCTTCATCCATATTCGCGTTCAGTCACCATTCATCCTGGTAGGTCGAGAATACACTCATGCACATTTCGGCACCCGGACTGAGTAAGCACATGTCGATCTGGAAAAAGGTCTATTTCGCCATCGTGATCGTAGCGGCCATCTATCTCGCCGTCACACTCCTCTGAGCGCGACGTATCGGGCGGCCTGCGGTAAGCTTGACGCGAAGCCTGCCGACGTTGCCGGAGGTCCCATGAAACATTTCGTTCTCGCCGTCTCCATCATGCTGGGCATATTGCCGACGGGCTCGCGCGGCGAGGTCCAGGACAGCGGCCCCAACGGTTTCTCGCTGGCGACCGAGGTGACCATCGCCGCCCCGCGCGCCGAAGTCTGGGCCGCGGCCGTCGGCGAGATCGGCCACTGGTGGAACAGCGAGCACACGATCTCCGGCGACGCCGCGAACCTCAGCATCGACCCGGTGGCACAGGGCTGCTTCTGCGAGGCAATCGGCGCACACGCGAGCGTCGTGCACCTGACGGTCACCTTCGTAAATCCCGGCGTGATGCTCAGGCTCACGGGGGGCTCGGGCCCCTCGGCCTGCTCGGCGTCAACGGCAACCTGGTGTGGGAGTTCTTCGACGCGGGGGAGGGCACACGCGTGCGCTTCAGCTACGCCGTCGGCGGTTATCGGCCGGGCGGCCTGGATGCGCTGGCTGTGCCCGTCGACGGTGTGATCAGCGAACAGCTCACGAGGCTGAAGCACTACGTCGAGGCCGGCAGCCCCGATGCCGATGGCGGCTGACGCCGTCCAGCTTGCAGCCGCCGTACGGCGCCTGATTGCGCCGAATCCGTCCCTGATGACGGGAGCGGGCACGAATACCTACCTGCTCGGTACCGGCGAGGTCGCCGTCCTGGATCCGGGCCCGGCGATCGTGGAACACATCGATCGTATCGTCGCCGAAGCGCCGGGGCGCGTGCGCTGGATACTCGTCACGCACACCCATCCGGATCACTCGCCCGGCGCCGCAGCGCTCGCGGCAAAGACCGGGGCGGAATTGCTGGGCCTGCCGGCGCCGCCCGGTGAACACCAGGACACCACGTTCGTACCGGATCGGCAGCCGGCCGACGGCGATGTGCTCGAATTCGGAGACGTCCGCGTCGACGTCGTGCATACGCCGGGCCATGCATCCAATCACCTCTGCTTCCGGCATGCAGCGCTCGACTGGCTGTTTACCGGAGACCACGTGATCGATGGATCGACCGTCGTCATCGATCCGCCCGACGGCGACATGCGGGATTACCTCGCATCGCTGGCGAAGATCAGGGCACTGGCGTGCCAGGCCATCGCGCCGGGCCACGGCAACCTGATCGAGGATCCGCGGCGTGCCATCGACCGGCTCGTCAGACACCGCTACGAACGCGAGGCGGCGGTCGCCGCCGCGATGGCCGAACATCCCGGCCTGTCGACGCGGCAACTCGTCCCGCACGTCTACCGTGACGTCGACGCGACGCTCCACGGCTGGGCCGAACGATCGCTGCTGGCGCATGCGTTGAAACTGGAGGGGGACGGTGTGGCCCACTCGGACGGCGGCCGCTGGAGCATCCGGTCTTGATATGAGGTCCGAGTTCGAATAGCGTACACGGTCCCGATCGAGAGACCGTTGCAATGACCTTCGTTGTCACCGAAGCCTGCATCAAGTGCAAACTGACTGACTGTGTCGAGGTCTGTCCCGTGGATTGTTTTCACGAAGGGCCGAACTTCCTTGTGATCGACCCGGAAGAGTGCATCGACTGCACGCTGTGCGAGCCGGAATGCCCCGTCGAGGCGATCTTCTCGGAAGACGAGCTGCCTCCCGGCCAGGAACAGTTCCTCGAGATCAACGCCGACCTGTCGCAGAAGTGGCCGGTCATCACCGAGATGAAAGACCCGCCGCCCGACGCCGACGAATGGCGCGAGGTCAAGGACAAGCTGAAATACCTGGAACGCTGACGCGCCGCCGTGCTCTTCACTCGTAGCCGAGCAGGGCGCGCAATCCCGGTGCCGTGTGATCCACGAGTTTCTTCTGGATTTCCGGGAGCTCATCGGGGATGGCGAAGGCCGGTCCCACGAGATTTTCCCTGGCGGTGCCGCTCTGCTTGCGGTCCGACCCGACCCGGATCCGTTCGCGCCAGTCGGCAGGTAACGCGTCCACGCCGCATTTTGCGAGCAGGCCCGCGAAGTAGGCTTCCGCGGCGTCCGACTCCAGGTCCTTCAGATTGGCGAGCAGATCCTCGAAATGAACGATCTCGGCCTTCGTGCCGAGCCAGCCGACAGCGTTGTACAGGAAGATCTCCTGCAGGTTCGGCGCCTTCTCGTGGATGCCCAGGATCATCATGTTCATGACCTCGTCGACGGCGACGCGGCCGCTCTTCAGGTGTTCCAGGGAACCGCGGAAGTTGTCAGACAGGAAGAAGCGCGCCCGGGCCAGGACCCAGTCGTAGGGATCGCGCACGAGCACCGTGTGGCGGACCTCGCGCAACGCGATCGCCGCGTCGTCCGAGAACAGCAGATGACCCCAGCTCAGATACGGTTTCTCCGTCGAGAACGCGGCGAGGTGCTGGCGCAGGACGGGGTGCTGGATGAACATCGCGTGGTACTGCTGCTTGACGGGGACGAACATGCGCACGATGTTGCGCATCAGGTGCGTACCGCATTTCGGGACGCTGTTCAGGAACGCGGGCACCCTGAGCGGCGCCTGGGCGAAATTCGCGTTTAGGTCATTGAGCGTATCGCCACGGGCCACTACGGTTGGCATGACGGATTCCGATCCAGGTACATTGCGTTCATTGTAAAGCGTTACAGACGAGAGTGCCGGCTTTCGCCGGCACTCCCGGACACGCCGTTGCGGCGCCTGGTTATTCGAACGTCATCGTGAGGTTCAGGAAGTACCGCCGGCCCAGCCAGTCGTACTGGGTGTAAAACGCCGAGCGGCCGGCCGTGCTCAGCACTCCGCCGAGGGTCGAGACCTGCGGCGGCTCGGTGTCCAGGATGTTGTTGACGCCGAGGATGATCCGGAGTCTCTGGTCGTCCATGTAATACGTGGCCGAGAGGTCGTGATACCAGACGGCGTCGGCATCCAGCACGCGATACACGGTCTCCCCACGATACAGCGCCTCGGGCCCGCCTTCGTCCTTGTAGTTGCTGACGGATCCGGTGTATCGGGCGCCCCAGAAGAACGACCAGTTCCCCGTGTCGTACGTCGTCCAGACACGGCCGACCAGCTTGGGATTGCCGAAGCGGCCGAGGTCGTTCCGGACGGTGTCCGCGAACAAGGCAGTCGTTCGATCCAGTTGCTTGGTGAACTGAGTGTCGATCAGCAGTGAGCCGGGACCGATATCTTTATTGTATCGGATCGAGACGTCGTAGCCTTTGCTCTTCTGTGTCGCAATGTTGATGTACGCGTCGTGAACATTGCCGATGCCACCGTTGAGCCCCGACCGGTCGAACAGGTCGCAGAGCGGGTCGTTGGGATAGAACTGCGAGTCGTAACATTCGTGGACGATGGATTGCGGGCCGAGCTGGTCGACCTCGTCGTCGACCTCGATATCGAAGTAATCGATGGAGAAGCTCAGGTCGGCGAACGCAGGCTGCCACACGAAGCCGTAAGTATTCGCGACCGACGTCTCGGCCTTGAGCAAGCCGAGGCCGCCGCTGCTGATCACCGTCGCCGTGACCGATCCGCCGGTGTAGTCGGGCGGCAGGCCGCCGGGATAGTCGGGCGCGCTCGTGTCGGCGGCGCAGTTGTCGGCGATCCGTTGTGTGATGACGCCGGCGTTGAGCTGGTTCTGCCAGTCGATGCAGGGATCGATGTTGCCCTGCCGGACGAAGGACGTCTCGTCGGCGAGATACAACTCGAACAGGGCCGGCGTGCGGAACGACGTGCCCCGGCTGGCACGGAGTTTGACGGTGTCGGTGATGTCCCAGTTGAGTCCGACCTTGTAGGTATTGCCGCTGCCGTAGGTGTCGACGTCCGTGTAGCGCGTCGAGGCCGTCAGGGTCAGGTCGCGGAACCCCTTACGATCCGACAGTATCGGCACGTTGACCTCGCCGAACACCGCCTTCGTCGTCTGGTCGCCCTTCGTGATGCCCGCCGACGACAGGCCCCAGCTGTTGTCGGCCAGCGTCTGTTCGCCGGGGACATCGTTGATCTCGTCGGTCTGGTAGTGGGCGCCGACGGCGATGCCCAGCGGACCGGCCGGCATGTCGAACAGGTCGCCGGAGACGTAGCCCTCGACGGACGACTGCTTGTAGACCGTGTTGCCGACGTCCACGCCGAACAGGAAGTCCTGCATTGCCGGAGAGATATTGCCTGCCAGGAACTGCGGATCGAGCCACGGGATGTCCTGGCACGGCACGCCGCGAACGGACGTGGGCTGGCCGGCACAGGAATACCCGGTGCCGTCGCCATAGTCATAGAGCCAGTTCTGATCGTAGATCGAGTCGCCGTAGATGATGTCCTGCTTGTACTCGCCGTCCGATTTGCTGTACTGGTAGGAGACGTCGTAATTCCAGTTCGCGTTGAAATCGCCGCGCAGCCCAACGAGGTAACGCTGATAGTCGACGGTCGTCGTGTTGTCGAAATGATCGGTGATCGGCGTCGGGCTGAGCCACTGTGCGCCTTCCCAGCCGGCGCTGAGCGGGTTGGGCGAGCCGAACGGATTCGACTCGTTGTAAATGTATCCCCAGAACTGGCGGTAGCCGTTCGAATGGGACCTGTGCCGGTTCAGCAGCACTTCCGTGTACATCGTCATGGAATCGCCGATGTTGAGTTCGCCATCGCCGAAGAACGTGTACTTCTTGATGTCCGGCACCATGGACGACGCGTCCTGGAACGGATGGTCCTCGTTCGTAACGCCGTCGCTCTGGCGGTCGTAGTTGACGAGATACCAGCCCGGCGGTGTGACCAGGTAGTCCGGATTGTTGGGATCGACGGCGATGGGCGGGATGTACTGGCCCAGGTCGCCATCGTAGTCGTATTGCGCCAGGGTGAATCTCGACGTCGGCACGTTGCCACCGGTGCCCTGGTAGTCGTACAGCCAGACCTGGCCCCAGGGCAGGTCCCGACAGGCCGGCTTCCCGGTCCGAGGGTCGATGACGTCGGCGCGGTTGCCGTTGGCGTCGAAGATGTACTGTTCCGTGCAGGAGAAGTACTTGCGGTCGCCGAGCTGCAGTTCGGCCTCGTGGTCGTAGTCGAAAGTCAGGCGGAAGTCACCCCAGTCGCCCTCGCGACCCCAGGTCGCGCTGAGGCGCGATTCCTTGCCGCCCGATTGACCCGGCTGCATGAAGTAGCCGTCGATCGAGCCGCCGTTCTCCTTTTTCGTGAAGATGTTGACGACACCGGCGACCGCATCCGATCCGTAGATCGACGATGCGCCGTCCTTCAGGATCTCGATGCGATCGATAGCCGCGAGCGGAATGACGTTGAGATCGAACGACGACACGCCGCCGCGCGTACCCGCCGGACCGGCGCGGCGCCCGTTGATCAGCGTCAGCGTGCGGTTCGCGCCCAGGCCGCGCAGGGACAGCGTCGATACGCCCTGGCCGCCGTTCTGCACGAAAGCGGTGGACGTGGCCGCGGTGACCTGCGGAGCGCCTGCCGCAACGGTGGTCGATTGCAGCAACTTGCCGAGATCCGATACGCCGGACGGCGCCGCTTTCTCGGTCAGCACGACGTCGATCGGCGACGAACTCGAGAAGGTGTCCTTGCGGATACGCGAACCGGTGGTGACGATCTCTTCCATCGGTTTCTGGTCGGTCTGCTTGTCCTGATCGGTGACTTGAGAGTCCTGTGCCGACGCATGGGAATACACGCCGATCGAACTGGCGGCGATGGCAAGGCTGATCGCCCGCGCCAGCGGCTTGGTCTTATACATCTGTCGTTCCCCTTATGCTTTTGCCCATCTGTTGAGTATTTTTATTACATACTGCGGTAGCGTTGCCTCGATGCCCGCGTGGCGGCGGCGGGACAACGCCGGTACGGTGCCGGCTCGTCGTTGCCGGTCTGTTGTCCAATGTACACATTGCGGTTCTCCCGCACCAATAACCATTGATTACAAAGGTCGAAGCGCCTTATGTGGAATTCCGAAAGTGTTGCGAAAATGGTACAACGATGACGACGGAGTGCCAGCGAATCCTGATCATCGGGGGCGGTTCCGCCGGATGGATGGCCGCGGCCTACCTGAACGCGGCCCTGAACCGGCGCGGTCTGCGGGCGGCGGAGATCGCACTCGTGGAGTCGAAAGACGTACCGAGGATCGGCGTCGGCGAGGCGACGATACCGAACATCAATCACCTGCTGGCCGTGATCGGCATCGACGAGACGTCGTTCATGAGCGCCGTCGACGGGACTTTCAAGCAATCGATCCGGTACGGCAATTGGTTACATAATACCGGTGAGCACTATCATCACCCGTTCAGCCGATTCAACGTCGTACCGATCGACTACACGGGCCAGGACTGGCTGCGGAGCGACCGATCGATCCCTTTCATCGAGACGGTGTCGGCGCAGCCCCTGATCTGCGAGCTCGGTCTTGCGCCGAAGACGGCCGACGGACGTTCCTTCGGCACCGCGCTCACCTATGCGTTCCACATGAACGCGTTGAAGTTCGCCGACTATCTGACGGATCACGCGACATCTCGCGGCGTGACGCACTATCTCGACCACGTGGTGGACGTCGAGAGGCTCGACAACGGCCACATCGGTGCCGTGAAAACCCGCGACGGGCAGCGCATCGAGGCTGATCTGTTCATCGATTGCACGGGATTCGGCGCACAGTTGATCGAGAAGCAGCTGGGCGTCCCGTTCATTGATTGTTCCGACTGGCTCCTCTGCGACCGTGCGGTGACGATGCACGTCGACTACGAGCACCACTATCCGGGATTCGTCCGGCCGTTTACGACGGCGACGGCGCTGTCGAGCGGCTGGGTCTGGGACATCCCGTTGCAGACGACTCGATCCCTCGGTTACGTGCATGCGAGTGCATTCCTGTCCGAGGCAGACGCGGAACGGGAGCTGCGCGCTTTCGAAGGCCCGCATGCCGATGCACTGCCGAGCCGCGTCGTCCGATTCAGGACGGGGCGCCGGGAGAGAGTCTGGGCCGGGAACTGCATCGCCATCGGCCTGGCCGGGGGATTCGTCGAACCGCTCGAGTCGACCGGGCTGTATCTGAGCGACCTGGCCAGCGTGTTGCTGGCCGAGCACTTCCCCTATACGCGCGACTACGAAGCGATGGCTTTCCGCGTCAACCGGCTCCTCGCCGACCGCTTCTACGAGATCCTGGACTTCATCAACATGCACTACTGCCTGTCGCAGCGGCAGGATTCACCGTTCTGGCGCGAGGTTCGACGCCAGGAGAGGATCAACCCCCGGCTGCAGGCCAAGCTCGACTACTGGCGCAAGAAGCCGCCGTCGCCATCGGACTTCCAGGACTCGTTCTTCCCGGGCCAGCCGTTGGAACCACTGGCTGCCGGCGACGGGCCGGCCGATCACAGGACGCCCATCGATACTGCCGGTCTCTGGGGACACACGAGTTACGAAGCGATCCTCTATGGCATGGACTTCCTGCGCCAGGAATGTGATGTCTGGTTCGGCACACAGCGGCCGCGCACTCAACTGCTGCGCCGGGTCCTCGACACGATCGAAGCCGGGCGGCGGCAGCTGCCGCCGCACGCGGACTGGCTGGTTCAGGTGCTGGGTATGCAAGCGTGGCCCGCATCGTCGGGCCGTCCACGGTAACCGCCGGATGACGAGCCTGCGAGCGAGCCTCGTCCGCGCCTTTACCGGTGCCTATTTCGCGCTGATCGACCGTCAGCGTACGGACGTGCGCGTCATGCGGCGGCGCTGGGATCTGCTCGGCGGGTTCCTGCGAACGGCGGCCGGCGTCGCGGTCACCCGTGCCGAGGTCGCCGGCCTCGCCGTCGAGTGGTTGATGCCGAATCGGACGCGTACGCCGGGCCTGCTGCTGTACCTGCACGGCGGCGCCTACGTAATGGGAAGCTGCGCGACGCATCGGCGGCTCGTCAGTCACATCGCCAGGTCGGCGGGAATCCGCGCCGTCGTGCCCGAGTACCGGCTGGCGCCGGAGCATCCGTTTCCCGCGGCGCTCGAGGACAGCGTCGGCCTGTACCGGACGCTGCTCGGGGACGGCCATGCGCCGCAGGAAATCGTGATCGCCGGTGACTCGGCCGGCGGCGGACTCGCGCTGGCGACGCTGCTGGCATTGCGGGCCGCAGGCGACGAGCTGCCCGCGGCGGCGTGCCTGCTGTCGCCGTGGCTGGACCTCGCGGGCACCGGCGAGTCGATCACGACACGGGCGGGGAGCGACCCGTGGTTCGACGCGCACGACATGCCCATGGTGGCCGCCTATTACTGCGAAGCGGATTGCCTGCGGGACCCGCTCGTGTCGCCCGTCTACGCAGACTTGTCGGGACTGCCGCCGCTGTACATCCAGGTCGGCTCGGACGAGATACTGCTCAGCGATTCCACCCGTGCCGCGGACAGAGTCCGCGATGCCGGCGGCGAGGTGGAGATCGAGGTATGGCCCGGCATGTGGCACGTGTTCCAGGCGTTCGTCGGACAGATGCCCGAGAGTCGCGCGGCGATCGAGGGCCTCGGAGATTTCATCCGGCGCACCCTCGCGCCGGAGCGCGTTTCAGAATCCTGATTGTCGCTGCGAGTCGTCGTACATCTTCGTCAGGAAGGAACGGATCGCCGATTCGCCTTCGTCGCGCGTCATCAGCCGCTGTTTCTCCAGCAATACGGCCATGTCTTTCAGGGACCGCTTGCCGTCGATGAGCGACATGATGAAGGCATAGATCTGCGTCGTCATGGCCTGGCTCCTGAACGCGGGGGTGAGCGGTACCGGTTCGGTACCCTTCACGATCCAGTCCGGCAGGGCCCGATGCCGCGGCGGCGGTTCTACCGCGCGTTCCCTGTAGGCCGAGAACGTGAAGACGCGTTCCCGGCGGCCGTGGCGGCTGGCCGGCGAGCACATGTAGGGGATGGTCTGTTCGGACACGTACGGGTCGCTGAAGCCGGCCTCGGACACGATCGCCCGGGTTTCCTCGGGGCTGTAACGGCGTGCGTGCTCCGGATGGGAGAATGCCAGCGAACCGAAATTGACCCAGCGCCCGTCCGGCTTCAGGAGCCGGTTGATCCTGGCCGCGAAGACCGGCAGATCCTCGGTGACGATGTCGATCAACCAGGGCGTCACGACGGTGTCGAAGACCTGTGCCGCGAACGGGGGCCGCAAAGCGTCACCGGCCACGAGGCCAAAACCGTCGCGGACAGTCTCCGGCGCGCTGAGGGTGCGTAACACGGCGTCGTCCTCGAGTTCCTTCGGAGCGATCGGGAATTCGTACATCTTGAGCTTGTTGCCGCCCGTGACGGTTTTCGCGATCAGGAGCAACAAGGGGTTGAAATCGAGTGCGGTAGTGGTCGAGACGCCATCGCTCATATGCAGGTCGTACGCGAGCCGGCAGGCACCTGCGCCCAGCACGAGGACGTGGCCGAGTTCGGCGCTCTCGTGCAACACCGACTGAAGCTCACGCAGCGACGCGCGGTTCTCCTCCTCGCCCCAGGCCCAGTCCCTGTGCACGTTCGCGTAGTAAGTATTGAGTCCCTGGTCGACGGGCAGGCGGGTTCGCAGCGCGAGGTAGCTCTCCTGCGTGCCGGAGAGCGATAGTACGTCCAGTGGCTCGAGCAGTTTTCCGAGCTTGCGGCGATGCGAATCCAGGGCTTTCCGGTAGCGCTCGAGCCGCCGGCGCGTCAGCGGCCGCAGATCCTTGCCGGCCAGTTCCGCGTCGATCCCCGCTGCTTCGCGGGCCAGCGTCTGCAGCGCGAAGTGCAGCCGGCCGCGCCATTCGCCGAGTGCGGCATGCGGTTCGGCGAACAGCCACGGGATGCCGCCGATCGCGGGGAAATCGATCTTGCACGCCTCGCAGCGGTGGCAACCGTCTTTCGCCGACAAGGGTGTCTTGTCACAACGCGGACAGGCGAGCAGGTCTTCGAGCATGCGGGGAGTATACCGATATGCCCGCCGAATTCTGCCCGGCGGGAAACGGGGGCATCGAAAAATGCGGCCGGCCGGAAGGCCGGCCGGCCGCGACTTGCATAGCGACGAGCGCTATACGGGGTTGGCAATCGTTACGTTGCAGATCGGCGTGAATGCCGTCAGGCTGTCCAGCATCGTCGAATTTCCCAGACCGTTGCCCGGGAACACGTTGGCGAACTGGTTCTGTTCGCCGTGCAGCGCCATGTAGTTGAGCAGCAGCGTATTGACGAGCAGGTTGACGTTGTTCGCCGCCGGTGTCGCCGCACGCTGCACGGCGCCGCCGGCATCCATGTAACCGATCTGCTGGTGCATGGCCTGCTCTTCGGGCGTGGCACCCATAGGTGTCGGTCTTCGGCCGGGGTTGTAGACGAGGAAGAAGGCCGCGGCGGTCGAGGAGTTGTCGCTTGTCCACTCGCCCTTGCCGCGCCCGGCCGCCGTGTTGTCGATCGCGCCGTTCGACGACAGCGAGCCGTCGCTGAACACGTAGATCATCAGCGGCACGCCGACGCGCGCGGCGTACTCGAGGCAGGCGCCCATGCAGCGACCGGCGCGCTCGTCCTTGACTTCGCCTTCGGCCCGGCGGCCGCCGTGATAGTCGTAGCCGCCCAGCTCGATGCATCCGGCGCCGGCGTAGCCGTTGACGACCAGCTTCATGATGGCCGCCGTCTTGCGGAACTCGCGACCGTCCGTGTCGTTGGCGTTGAACTCCGCATCGGTGAAGATACCCGTCGGGCCGACGATCTGCGGATCGTCACCCGGGTCGATCGGCACGCCGCCGAAGCGGTCGGCGATGTCCGCCGACTTCAGGTAGCCGCAGCGAACCAGTTCCTTGATGACCGCGTCACGCGAGATCTGCGTATTGACCTGGTCCATCTTGAGGTCGGTGAGACGGTAAATCGACTCCATCACCGCCGTCGCGTCGTCCTTCGACAGGATGCCGACCAGGTCGCCAGTATCGACGAGGTTCACGACGTCGGCCGGACGGTCGACCTTGGTCGGCCTGAGTCCCGGATCGTACAGTGCCATCGGCGCCATCGAGTTGCCGCCCGAGTCGGTATTCTGGGTGCCGGTCAGCGTCAGGATCGAGCCGTCGGCGCCGAGCCCGCCCGCGCCGGCCTTGGCGATGCCGTACAAGGGGTTGTGAGGGTTGTTGCCGGTGTCGTTGTCCGACCGCGCCGGGATGACGGCACCGTTGACGAATGCCTCGTTGCCAGGTGTCAGGCTCGTAAGAATGCCGCGGCGAAACGCGCTGTCGAGATGGAAACCCAGGCCGAGATCGAAGTTGGCGTAGGGCAGCTGCAGCGTGGGGTCGGTGAGCCCCGGCACCATGTCGCCCGGCAGCCCCTGCGTCCTGTAACCCGCGGTCGACAGGAAATCCTGCTGACCGCCTTCCTGGCCGATGAGGACGTTGGAACCCGCGATGTTCGCGCCGCCGGCGAGATCGAAGCAGATAAACGGGATCTTGCCGGCGCCGTTGGTGGCGATCCCGCAGGGGTTCTGCAGCAGCCCGTCGAGGTCCGGCGACAACGCGGCGAGTGCCTCGCGCGGATTCGCGAACAGGCTGAGGATGCCGCCGCTGGTCGCATACGCCGCGCCGCTCAGGAAGCCCTGCGCCACGAATTGACGCCGCGTGACGGGCCGCGGATGGTCTCCATGGCGCTGCGGCGCATCGTGGTGCCGTGCATTGCGTGTCTTAGGCATGGTCGTCTTCCTTTCCTTGTCCTGTTCTTACTGGATGAGAGTCGCGGCGCTGCCGAGCATGGCCGCGCACACGCCCTTGGAGATCGCTCTCGTGTCGCTGCCGCCGGCGAGCAGGCGGTCGACGAGGTTGTCCGGTCGCCCGCCGGCAGCCTGGAAGGTCGCGAGCTCGCTGTGCACGTCGGCATAAGCCGGCTGCGTCGCGAGGCCGGTGCCCATGATCTTGTCGATCAGCGGCTGCACGAATGTGTCGCGATTGGCCGGCGAGAATGCCGTCGCCGCCGGGTCGTTGAAGTTGAATCCCGGGAAGTACGTGCTCGCGGCCGGATTCGGATTCGCATTCGAACCGATGAGCGCATCGCAGTATGCGATAGCGAGCTGCGCAATCGCGACCTCATGTGACGACAGGAACGTGTTGATGTCCTCCACCGCCGGCAACGACTGGCGCAACTCCTGGTACGTCACGTCGACGTTCTGGTAGTTCGTCCGGTCGATACCGAGCACGGAGCCGAAGGTGGCGTCGATCTCGTCGAAAGTCCGCAGGCCGATCCGCGCGGCCGGATCGAGATCGTTTTGCGCGATGACCGCGGTGGGATCCGGCTGACGCGCGAAGGTGTTCCCGCCGAGTTCGTCGAAGGTCAGGAAGAATTCGTCGTTGTCCGGTCCCTTCTCGAGCGGGAGCACGGCGCCGACCGTCGAGAGCGGCTGGCCGAGCTCCCCGAATTCGGACGCGCTCAGCGTCTTGTTCATGGTCGCGTAGGTCTGGCCGACCTTGCCCTCGATGCCGTTTATCGCGATCCGCATGCCGCGGAGCGGGATGCCTTCCGGCGTCGAGCCGTCCAGCGTGACGAAGTGGGGCTCCTCGAACAGGTACGAATAGCTGTCGTACTGCTGCACCTGGAACAGGATGTACGAGGACTGCGGCGCCGCGTTGATCCGGTCGGAGATGTCGAACAGCATGAAGAATTTCTCGCCTACGCCGGCGTCGTAGTTCTGCTGGATCTGCTCGGGCGTCAGCGCCCGGCGATGTATCGCGGCGAGCCGGATCGTGCCTTCGAACGGACGGTCGCCGGAGGCCTCGTTGCCGAGCACCAGCGCGAACGTGTCCTGCCAGTCGACCAGCGTACCCCCGGGTACGGGATCGGTGTTCGACACGAGATTGCCGTTGACATAGATCTTGCGGCCCTCGATCGGGTCGTAGGTCGCGACGACATGCTGCAGGGTCGCCTGCAGGACTTCGTCGGCGTCCGGGGTCGACAGCGCGGGATCGCCGTTCAGGCCGGTCTCCGTGCTGCGCAGGCGGAAGTCGTAGTTGTACAACGTCTGCTGCAGGGTGACGTTGCGGGCATCGACGCCGGCCGAGTAGCTGACGATCCGCGCCATCTCCTGCGTGACGTTGGCCGGGATCACCCAGGCCTCGATCGAGAATTCCCCGGAATCCTGCAGCACGTCGTAGATCTTCTGGCTGGCGGTCGTGGAACCCTGTGCCTTGCCGCCGTGCGTCGTGATGCCCCAGCCGCCGTACCAGGTGACTTCCGGCGAAAGGTTCAGATCGATCGCCGGGTCGACGCCGCTGGTGTCGTAGGCGATGGTGCCGTTGCCGGTCTTGAACTCCCACAACGCAATCTGCGCGTCCTCAAAGCGGTGACCGCCGGACGCGAGCGTGCCGTCGACGAGCCGGAGCGCCTTGCTGTAGATCAGGTTCGGATCGACAGTCGTCGGCGTAATGCTATTGGAGAACGCCGTGATCGCGTCTTCCATCACCTGTGCGTTGGCCGCGCAATCGCTCCAGCAGTTGTGAGACTCCGAGCGCAGGCGGATGACGAGACGCGAATTCGCGGGCGTGTCCAGGTTGATCTTCGGCTTGGCGGCGTCATAGGCCGATGCGACGTCCGGGTCCGCGAAGTACGGCTGGATCGGGTTGGCGGATTCCGAACTGTGGCAGTTCGAGCAATGCACCGAGAGGATCGGCGTATGCAGATACGACGCGAACGCACTCGGGTCGTCCGGGAAGTTCTTGCTGGCACCGGGGTCCTGCTCGGGCGGCGCGGTAAGGATGATCTCGCGTCCGCCGCCGGCCGCTTCGCCAACCCAGTTCTCGATCCAGGTGGTCAGAATCGTCGCGCAGACACCGGGGTCGTCTACCCAGCAGTTGTGGCCGCCGCCGACCTTTTCGACGATGCGCGAAGCGGACGGCTCCTGTGCGTCGATGACCGTCAAAGCGGCATCGTAGGCCGTGTTCACGTCGTCGGTGCGGACGAACATCGGCACTTGGCCGACGGTCTGGTTGTGGCAGTTACCGCAGCGGTCGCTCGTCTTGGCATTCGACCAGAATTCCTGCTGGAACTTGAGGACGTCCGCGTCGCGGGCAACCGGCCCGGAGTACGGGGCATTGCCCGTCGTGCCGCCGTTCGGCGGCGGCAAGGTCGTGGTCTCGGCGCCGCCACCGCAGGCGGCCAGCGTCATCGCCGCGAGGCAGCCGAGGAATGCGAGCCTGAACCTGCGGCCGTCGTTGCGGTCGATCGGAGCCATCTGCACGGTAAATCCAGTTACCTTGTTCATTGATCAGTCTCCTACTGGCCCATGCAGTACACGGCGGTCTCGGCGAAGACGTCTTTCATCCGATAGCCCAGGGTGGTCATGAATTGCGAGGTAAGGTCGTCGACCATCTGCCGATCGGCCGCATCCTCGGGCGCGCGCAGGCAGACTGCCTTGAACACCTTTTTCACCTGGCAGGAGGCGAACGCCCGGCTGTTGCCGAGTTCCTCGCCGAGGGATTTGGCGCCGTGGCCCGAGCCGGGGAGCGAAGGGTCGAAGCCCAGGTAGGCGTTCTGCCCCTCGCGCCAGCGATTGAGCCAGAGGTCGTCGGTCGTACGAAAGCCCTGCGGGAAATTCAGGTCGTTATGGAAGTATTTCTCCTGCACGACGCCTTCCGTGTACTCGATGCGGCCGGCGGCTTCGTCGTAGTTGTAATACGCGAAGGCGCCCGCGAGCGGGTCGAGGCCGGCGTGGCAACCGATGCAACTGTTGAGGAACAGGCGGCTGTCACCACCGGGGCTGCGACTCACGTCCTGCCGGATCCAGTCCGGGGGCAGCTTGGTGTCGTGCATCTGCTCCATGTCGTTGCACATCTGGTTGAGCAGCGTGAAGCGGAACATCGCCCGGTTCGTGCCGGCGATGAAAAAGGCCTGCGCTGCGGCGCGCGATGTCATGACACCGGCCGTCGCCGCCGACGGCAACCCGTTTATCGACGACTGCGGCACATCTGTGAGTTCGTCGCGGAGGTTGATGTCGTTCGCCTCCAGCTGTTCATAATGGTCGTTGTTCGACGCCGACGGCGCGGCGGGCACGACGCCGCTCTGGCCGACATAGGTCAGGTCGGCAGATAACAGCGTGTTGAACGGCACGTCGTCGCGGATCATGCCAATCACGGTGGCGATGTAATCGTTCAGCGGCACAAATTGATTGCGGTCGCGATTCGTCCATGGTGCCGCGAAATTCTTCAGCGTGACGTTGTAGAAGTTCACGTTGTCCATCGCGAGCATGGCGGCATCGAACGGCGTCCCGGGTTGCGACGGATCGATGTCGTCCTGCATCTGCTGCAGAACGGCATCGGTCGGGGGAACGCCGGCGAGCCGGTCGTGGATGCGCCTGGCCTGTTCGCGATAACCTGCGAGTGCCGGCGACATCAGGCCTGCCGACAGAAGACCGACGAGCAGGACTCGCCAGATTGTCCCGATCCTTCCATGGTCTTTCGCTAGTCTCATTGTCGTCCGCTTCCAGTCAGTCATAGCCTTTGCTCACGGGTTGAGTAGATCCACCACCGTTTTGTCGTTGTCGATGTGCCGGACCTGGTGGATACGCCGGATGACGCCTCGGGTAATCGTGCCAGACGGACATCGCCGACGCCGTGAATGTATTCACAGACCCGGCGTGCCGGGCGCCCGCGACGGATCGCGACGCCCGATCTGTCTGTAATGAAGCAAGTGCTGTGCCAGCCCGGTCACGAAACGGGTCAAACGGAACAATAGCCTTATCGATCAACGGCTTGACGCGCCTGCCGTAGATCACGGCGAGATCGCGATATGTCAAGCTCTTGTCGGCGCTTTCGCACAGAATTCCGGGTCCGAAACGCTAAGCCACTGATTGCAGAACGTTGCGCGGATGTCGCACAATGGCGACAGGTGGACTGAATCGCGTCACCTTCAAACAACATTCGCAGGCGACATAACCGCCGTGCGGTGTTCGGCTGTTGCGCAAAAGCACGCGCCGACCTGCGGCGGTCCGACCGCACCGGAACCGAAACGGGTTCCGGGTCGTTAGTCCGGGTGTGGCAGCAGTATCGTCCGGATTGCCGTGTCTGCGGACAATTCGCTTAGCGATCATCGGCGAGAAGCAGATTTAACTATGTTTCATGTCGCGCTTTTTCGACATTACATCGACTCGGACGCGTCCATATACTGAGGAACGGATTGTGATCGCGTTAACGGTAAGGGGCAGGTTGCGCGTCCACTATAACGTGAGGCGCTGCTCACCGTGAATTTCCAGGGTGCAGGCTATGATCAGGCTATCGCGACTAACTATGGACGGTATCGAGAGGAAGTGTCTACTGACGCTGCTCGCCTCGGCGGCTGCGCTCGTCTGCGCGTGCGGCGGAGGCGGCAATGGCGTGAACATCGGCTCGGGACAGGACCCGGATCCCGTCGTCGTTGATTTCCCGATCGCCTATATCCGGGCACCGATCCCGGTCGACGACAACGGCGAATTCGCTCAACGCGACGTACGCGAGCAGATCACTTTCGACTTCGGAGCGGACCTTTTCTACAGGGACCGGGCATCGCCGAGCTCCGAGGCAGTCAACATCACGGGCGACCTGACCCAGGGTCTCGGCGCGATCCGCGACGTCGAGATCGCCTATGATGGCAGCTCGCTGCTGTTCGCTATGCGCTATCCGTTCGATCCGAATGCGGCCGAAGAGGATCTGCCCACCTGGAACATCTGGGAATACACGTTCGCGGACAGCAACCTGCATCGCGTGATCTCGTCCGACCTTACGGCAGAGATCGGCCACGACATCATGCCCAAGTACCTCCCGGACGGGCGCATTGTCTTCGCATCGACCCGACAGACGCGTTCGCAGGCCGTGCTGCTCGATGAGGGCAAGCCGGGCTTTCCGGCGATGGACGAAGACCAGAACGAATTCGCCTTCAATCTGCATGTCATGAATGCCGACGGCTCCGGCATCGAACAGGTCACCTACAACCAGAGCCACGACCTCGATCCGTCCGTCCTGTCGAACGGCCAGGTCGTGTTCAGCCGCTGGGACCACGCCGGCTCGAATAACACCATCAATCTCTATCGCATGAATCCGGACGGATCGAGACTCGAGCTGCTGTACGGCCGCCAGAGTCATGCGACCGGTACGAACGGGCAGATCATCCAGTTCCTGCAGCCACGCGAACTCGAGGACGGTCGCGTAATGTCGCTGATCAGACCGTTCACGGGTACGGAGGAGGGCGGCGATCTCACGGCGATCGATACGCCGGAATACCTCGAGATCACCCAGCCGACGAGCGAGAACATCGGCATCCTGACCGGCCCGGCACAGGAGACCGCGACGATCAACCAGGTCTCCACCGAAGCGGACGCGCCGTCGCTGGGCGGGCGCTACAGCTCGGTGTACCCGATCCTGGACGGCACCGGCCGCCTGCTCGCGAGCTGGAGCCAGTGCCGCCTCGTCGAACAGCTCGCCGATGACGGCGACCCGAACACGACGGATACGCGTATCGTCCCGTGCACGGCCGACCGGCTCGCCAACCTGTTCGTGCAGCCCGATCCCGCCAATCCGGTCACCCCCGCCGTGGGCACTTTCGTCGTGGCACCGCCGCTGTATGGCCTCTGGATGTACGACCCCCGCGACAATACGCAACGGCCGGTCGTCGCAGGCGAAGAAGGCTTCATGTTCACCGAGGTCGTCGCGGCGGACCCGAAGGTCGCGCCGCCGGTCATACCGGACGGCGAAGACACATACACGCTGGACGGGTCGCTGGCCGATGCCGGCGAAGCCGTGCTCGACATCCGCAGCGTCTATGATTTCGACGGCGCCGCGGTCGTGGACATTCCGGCGACGGCCGATCCGGTGCAGACGCCGGCGGCTGACCGTCCGGCACGCTTCCTGCGCATCGAGAAGGCCGTGTCGATCCCCGACGACACGCTCGTCGATCTCAACAATACCGACTTCGGCGTGAGCACCCAGCAGGGCATGCGCGAGATCGTCGGCTACGCGATGATCGAACCGGACGGTTCCGTCATGACCAAGGTGCCGGCGAACGTGGCCCTGGCTGTCAGCGTGGTCGACGCGAGCGGCAAACGCATCACGGCGCGGCACCAGAACTGGATCGAACTGCGACCGGGCCAGAAGCTCGAGTGCAACGGCTGTCACGTCGCCAACAGCGGCCTGTCGCACGGCCGCGCCGACGCGTTCGAATCGGCGTATGCCGGTGCGACCGTCGCCGGCGCGCCGTTCCCGAACACGGATCCGATGTGGTTCGTCGGCGACGTCGGCGAGACGATGGCGGAGGTCAGGGCGCGGATTACCTGTGCCACCGATGCCTGCTCGTCGATCGAGCCGTCGATGGACGTCATCTATCGTGACGTGTGGAGCGCGGACCCGACGATCCGGGCGAACAACGCGGATATCGATTATCTTTACTCGGACCTGCAGACGCCGTCGCCGACGACGCTCGCCTGCGAGTCGAACTGGCAGGCGAATTGCCGCAGCGTGATCAATTACGAGACGATCATCCATCCCTTGTGGAGCCTGCCGCGGCCCGTATTCGACGACATGGGCAACCCGGTCATCGACCCGAACACCGGCTTGCAGGTCGACAATGTCTGCACGGGCTGCCACACATTCCCGAATTTTGCGGCCGACGGCGTGACGCTGATCCCGCCGGCGGGGCAGCTGGAGCTGACGGACGGCCCGTCGCCGGACGAACCGGATCAGTTCCATGCCTACCGCGAACTGTTAGTTACTGATAATCTTCAGGAAGTAGTGAATGGCGCATTGGTCGATGCGCAACAGCAAACAGGCGTCGATGTCGACGGGAACCCGATATTCGACGTGATCCCGATACCCCCGCCGGCGAGTATCGCCGGTGCCAGCGCATCGGGCCGATTCTTCGATCGATTCGAAGACCCCAATGACCTTCACTACAACATGTTGTCTGGCGCGGAGAGACGTTTGATTGCGGAATGGTTGGATGTCGGAGCACAGTATTACAACAATCCCTTCGACGTCCCTCAGTAAATCGTCCTGTCTGTCCGTCTGCCTCGTGGCTCTTGCGCTGCTGGCACTCACAACCGGGCAAGCAAGGGCCGCCGAAGAAGCGCTTCGTACCGTGGCGGTCGCCGACCCGTACCTCGAGATGCATACGGGGCCGGGCCGCGGCTACCCGATCTTCTACGTCGTCGATCGCGGGGATTCGGTCGAGATCGTCATGCAGCGCACCGATTGGTACCTGGTGCGCGCATCCAACGGCAAGGAAGGCTGGGTCGATCAGGCGCAGATGCAGGAGACCCTGGAGCCCGACGGTTCGGCGGTGGAGTTCGAGGTCGCCGACCAGAACGACTTCACGAATGCCAAGTGGGAAGCCGGCCTGCTTGCCGGCGACTTCGGCGGCGCCAACGTCATCTCGCTCTACGGCGGATACTCGATCAACCCCTATATCTCGTTTGAGATATGGGGTTCACAGATTCTCGGGAATTATTCGAACGGCTGGATGACCAGTGTTAACGTCGTCCAGGAAACGTGGCCGGACTGGCGGGTCTCCCCGTTCTTTACGCTGGGCGCCGGCATCATCCACACGTCGCCGAAGTCCACGATCATCCAGGGCGACGATCGGACCGACCAGATCGGACACGTCGGTGTGGGAATAAGGTTCTATGCGACGCGCCGGTTCCTTCTGCGTGCCGAATACAAGAGTTACGTCGTCTTCACGAGCCGTGACGACAACGAGGAAGTGGAAGAATGGAAAGTAGGGTTCGCGTTCTTTTTCTGATCGGCGCTCTGTTCGCGATGTCGGGCTGCGCTGCGACGAAGAACCTGTTCGGCATCGGACACGAAGAGGCGGCTCCGTCCAGCGCCGAGGAGCCGGGGCAGGTCATCGAACCCGAGGTCGAGCGTCGTAAAATAAAGGAGCCGGCCATCGACAAGGAAGACTTCGAGGTGGGCGGGTTCGTCGGCATGATGAGCATCGAGGACTTCGGCACCAATTTCGTATACGGAGCGCGACTGGCTTATCACGTTACCGAGGGTTTTTTCATCGAAGGCACGCTCGGCACAACGAAGGCCGGCCTGACGAGTTTCGAGGAGTTGTCCGGCGGCGCAAGACTCATCGATGACCGCAAGTACACGTACTACAACCTCAACGTCGGCTACAACGTGCTGCCGGGCGAGGTATTCATCGGCAAGGGCCACGCCTACAACACGGCGCTATATCTGATCGCCGGACTGGGTTCGACCCGATTTGCCGGCGACGACCGGTTCACCGTGGATCTCGGCGCCGGCTACCGGTTCCTGTTGACGGACTCGGTGGCACTGCATGCGGATTTCCGCGACCACCTGTTCGACATCGATTTGCTGGGCGACAACAAGACGGTGCATAACTTTGAGGCACACGTCGGCGTGACCGTGTTCTTCTGAGCACGGCGTCACGGTTCGGGCCGGATTGCGGCGCTAGAGTTGGAAATTATGAGAAAAAACACTGGAAAACTGGCCGGATTATTGCTGCTGCTGGCCGCAAGCGTGGTTTGTGCCGCCTGCGGCCCGATCGAACCCTGGGTAAAGCCGTACGAGCGCGACCGCCTGGCGGATCCGATCATGGCGCTGGATGCCGACCCCGTCTCCAGTGCCTACATTCAGCACGTCTACGAGGCCCGCGAGGGTGCTCGTGGCGCCGAGGGCGCGGCCGGCGGCGGCTGCGGCTGCAATTAGAGAGGGTGCAATGCGCCTCCGGCTCGGCACGGGACTGATCGCGCTGGCCTTGGCCTGTGGCCTGAGTACGTCCGAAGGAGGGGTGCTTCCGGAGGACCGGGCAGACGCCCTCTATCATCTGTACGACGGGGGCGGCGTCGAGATCAACGGCCCGTCGATACTGGTCCGCAAACAGGCCGGCAAGAGCACCTCTTTCGTCGCGAATTACTACGTCGACATGGTCAGTTCGGCGTCCATCGACGTCGTCTCACAGGCGAGCCCATATACCGAACAACGCAAGCAGTGGTCGCTCGGAATGGACTACCTGCGTGGCAATACGACGATGAGCCTGGGCTACGTGACCAGTACCGAATCGGATTACGACGCGAAGACCTACAGCTTCTCGGTCAGCCAGGATATGTTCGGCGACCTGACGACGCTGACGCTCAGTTATGCAAAAGGCGACGACGTGGTCGGCCGCTCCGACGATCCGACCTTCGCCGCGGACACGCAGCGGCGCGACTACGGCATCGGTCTCACACAGATATTCACGCGCAACCTGATCGCCACATTGAATTTCGAGACCATCACGGACGAAGGCTTCCTCAACAACCCCTATCGCTCCGTTCGTTACGCGGATCCCGGCAGTGCGCTGGGTTACAGCTACCAGCCCGAGCTCTACCCGCGGACCCGGACGAGCAATGCGATCGGGCTGCGCGCGAAGTACTACCTGCCATATCGGGCGGCGCTGGAGGGGGAATACCGGTATTTCACGGATACCTGGAACATCGAGTCGCACACGTTCTCGATCGGCTACACGCATCCGCTGGGCCCGTGGACCTTCTTCGGCAAGTACCGTTATTACGACCAGGTGTCCGGCGCATCGTTCTTCAGTGACCTGTTCCCGTATGAGGACGCGACCAACTTCCGCGGCCGCGACAAGGAACTGAGTCCGATGACGAGCCAGACGCTGGAACTCGGTGCATCCTACGAATTCATCCACCCCGACGAAGGCTGGCGGTTCATCAAGAAAGGCACCGCAAACTTCTCCATCACCGCGTTCTCGGTCGACTACCAAGAATTTCACAACGTAACGACGAGCGCGCCGCTGGGGCAGGAACCGCTCTACCACCTGGACGCCAACGTCATCCAGCTGTTCTTCTCGTTCTGGTATTGATCGCGGCTGTAGGAGCGGCTTCAGCCGCGAATCTGCTTCCTCCCGGACCCGGTGAAAAGGATCCGCACGAGCGGCTCCAGCCGCGACTCGTCTTCTCCAGTGGTAGGATACGCGGCCATGAATATCGTCATCCTGGCCGTCGTTGCCCTGATCGTCGTCGGCGTCATCCTCTATAACCGGCTGGTGCGCAGCCGGAATCGCGTGGATACCGCCTGGAGCGATATCGACGTGCAATTGCAGCGCCGGCACGATCTGATCCCGCAACTGGTGACCGCCGTCGACCAGTATGCGAAGTACGAGCGCGCGACGCTCGAAGCCATTACGTCACTGCGTACGGAGGCGATGCGGATTAGCGGCGTAAAGGAGCGGGGGCGAGTCGAGGAACAACTGGCATCGGGCGTCAAACGCCTGATCGCCGTGGCTGAGAAGTATCCCGACCTCAAGGCAGACAGGAATTTTCGCGACTTGCAGAATCAACTGGTCCAGACGGAGGACTACCTGCAATTCGCGCGTCGGTACTACAACGGCTCGGTACGGGAGTACAACACGATGACGGAGACCGTGCCGAGCCGCTTTGTCGCGGGCTGGTTCGGCTTTCGCGCACGTGATTTCTTCCAGAAGTCCAGTGACGATGCCGCCAACGTACCGCTCGTGAAACTGGGTTCCGTCGAATGAAGGCGCTTGTCGCGTTGTGCCTGCTCGCGCTGCCACTGGCCGCGGCTGCCGACGAGCGTATCCTGGATTTCCAGAGCGATATTCTCGTCATGAGCGACGGCTGGCTGCAGGTCACGGAGACTATCCGGGTGCGCGCGGAAGGCAAGCGCATCAACCACGGCATCTACCGGGATTTCCCGACGCATTATCGGGACGGGCGCGGCAACCGCTACTCGGTTGACTTCCATCCGCTGTCCGTGCTGCTCGACGGAGAACCGGAGGAATTCCACAGCAACAACACCGGGTCGGGGGTCCGTGTCTACTTCGGCAGTGCGGAACGAAACGTCAGCCACGGCGAGCACATCTACCGGTTCCAGTACAAGGTGAACCGCGAGCTCGGATTCTTCGAGGACCACGACGAGTTGTACTGGAACGTGACCGGTTTCGACTGGGCGTTCCCGATCGACAGCGCGGAAGCGACGGTCCGGCTCGACTTCGACGTGCCGCGAGATGCGATCATGGCCGAGGCATACACCGGGCCGATGGGTGCGAGCGAGCGCAATTACACGTCGAACATCGATGCCGACGGGCGCGTGCATTTCGTCTCGACGAAGCCCCTGTCTCCCGTGAATGGCCTGACGATCGTCGTCGGCTGGCCCAAGGGTCACGTTGCAGCACCGACGCGATTTCGGAAGTTCGTCTGGTTGCTGCAGGACAATGCCAACCTGCTGATCGCGTCGGGCGGCTTGCTGCTGCTGCTGGTCTATTACCTCGCGGTCTGGTCCCGCTTCGGCAAGGACCCGGACGAGGGCGTCATCGTGACGCGGTACAAGCCACCGGACGGTTTCTCCCCGGCCTCGCTGCGATACATCCATCAGATGTACTACGACGATAAGGTATTGACGGCAGCGATCGTCAATCTCGCGGTGAAGGGCTACCTGCGCATCGACGTGGATCCCGGGTCCGACGGCTTCCTCGGCATCGGCAAGACGGCGGACGGCTATCTGCTGGTCCGCACGGATCCGGGACGGGATGCGGCGCCGCTTGCGCACGGGGAACGGGAACTGTACGAAGGTTTGTTCCGCGACGGCAACACCGTGGAGCTGAAGAACGAGAATCACGAGCTGCTCGGAGCGGCGAAGAGCGACCACCGGCGATCGCTCGCGAGCGACTACAAGCATCGCTACTTCGAGACCAACGGCGCGCTCAATATCCCGGCCCTCCTGATCGTCATCGTGGCGGCGATCGCTGCGCTCGGCGCCGGGCCTTCCATAAGCGTGGTGGCCGTCATCGCCGTGATGATCGTCACGGCGGTTTTCTTCGCGATCGTCATGAAAGCGCCCACGCTGCGCGGGCGGAAGCTGCTCGACGAGATGCTCGGATTCAAGGACTATCTGGAGATCGCGGAGAAGGACGAGATGAACCTGCGCAATCCGCCCGAGAAGACGCCACAGCTCTTCGAGGCCTACCTGCCCTTTGCCCTGGCGCTGGGCGTCGACCAGCAGTGGTCGGAGCGATTCGCGAGTCTGCTCGCGTCCATCCATGGTCCTGACGGCGGCGCATGGCGTCCGGCGTGGTACGGTGGCACGTGGAACAGCAGCAGCCTGACGACCGCGACGAGCAACCTGTCGGGTGCTTTCGCCACGGCCGTCGCCACTGCAGCCGCGCCGCCCGGTTCGTCGTCCGGCGGCGGAGGCGGCGGCTCCTCCGGCGGCGGTGGCGGGGGCGGGGGCGGCGGCGGCTGGTGATCACGGCAAACGCCGGCAGCCTTCGCCTGTCGAAAGGCCTGACGCCTCTTCGAGAGCCCGCCAGAGCGACCAGGGACGATCCATGAACACACCCATCTATAATTACCGGCCGCGGCCGGCCAGCAACATGCCCAACGTGATCTTCGGCCTGCTCATCGCGAACGGGCTCGCCTTCGTGCTCGAGCGCTTCAACATTAATTTCATGATGGGCTACTTCGCGCTGTGGCCATTGAAATCCCAATATTTCGCGCCGTGGCAGATCGTGACCTACGGCTTTCTGCACGACCCGAACAACCTGATGCACATTTTCTTCAACATGTTCGGCCTGTGGATGTTCGGCCGCGACATCGAGCGCCTGATGGGGCCGAAGCGTTTCCTGACCTATTACCTCACCTGTGTCGTGGGTGCCGCCGTCGTCCAGCTCGTCGTCGCGGCCACGACGGGGGACATCTATCCCACGCTGGGCGCCTCCGGCGGTGTGTTCGGGGTCCTGCTGGCTTTCGGCCTCGCGTTCCCGAACCGGATGGTGATGCTGCTATTTCCGCCCATCCCGATGCGCGCCAAGTATTTCGTGCTGTTCTACGGACTGATCGAATTGTTCATGGGCGTCACGGGCGCCGCATCCGGTGTCGCGCACTTCGCGCATCTCGGCGGCATGCTGTTCGGATTCCTGCTGCTTCGCTACTGGTCGAACAGGAACCGTCGTGGCTGACCGGGTCGATCGACGCGAATTTCTCGGTCGTCTCGCGGCCGGCGGAGCGGTACTCACGCTGCCGGGTTTCCTCGCGAGTTGCGGCGTGCAACAGGCGACATCGATGACCCGACCCCTGCCTGTAAACCCGGCCCTCGAGTGGTTCGGTATCGACGAAGGCACCTGCGCGCGCGTGATGTCCGAACTCACCGCCAAAGGCGCGGACATCGCGGATCTCTACTTCCAGCATGCGCGGCGCAACACGCTGGCACTCGAGGACGGAACGCTCGCCGACGCGACGTCCGGAATCGACCAGGGGGTGGGACTGCGTGTCGTGTCGGGCGGCCTGACCGGTTACTCGTTTACCGAGGATCTGACTCTGCCGGCGCTACTGGCGGCGGCACGCACGGCATCGGCGATTGCGAGCGGCACCGCGATCGATGTGCCGAAGTCGCTTGCCCCGAGTCCGGAGGGCGACCTGTACACGACGACCGTGCCCTGGTCGGATGTCGGCGTGGATCGCAAGCTGCCGATCCTGCAGTCCGTGGAGGCGCTGGCAAAGTCCATGGATCCGGCGGTGGAGAAAGTCTCGGCATACTGGGTCGACGGCGAGGAACGCATCACGATCGCGACGCTCGACGGCCGGCTGGTGACGGACCATCGGCCCATGACGCGGCTGACGGTGCTGGTCACTGCAAGAAAAGGCGGACAGGTGCAGACCGGGTTCTCGAACATCTCGGCGCGCGAGGACATTGACTGGTATACGGACGAACGGCTGACGGCGATCGTACGGGAGGCCGTCGACCGTACCATGATCCTGTTCGAGGCTCGCAGGCCTCCCGCCGGTGATATGCCGGTGATCCTGTCGTCCGGCGCCAGCGGCATCCTGTTGCACGAGGCGATAGGCCACGGCATGGAGGCCGACTTCAATCGCACCGGCCTGAGTGTCTACTCGGACATGATGGGCAAGAAGGTCGCCGAACCGCCGGTCACCATCGTCGACCAGGCAACGATCCCGCACGAGCGCGGGGCGCTGAACTACGATGACGAGGGCGTCGGCACCGGCCGTACGGTGCTGGTCGAGAACGGTATCCTGACCTCGTACCTGCACGACCTGAAGACCGCGATGGAATACGGCACGGCGTCCACCGGTTCGGGACGTCGCCAGTCCTACAAGTTTCCGCCGCTGCCACGCATGAGCTGTACCTTCATGGAAGCCGGCCCGCACGAACGGGACGAGATCATTGCGGCCGTCGATCGCGGCATCGTCTGTGAGACGTACACCAACGGCCGGGTCCAGATCGGTGCAGGGGACTACACGTTCAGCGTCAAGAACGCCTGGCTGGTGGAGCGAGGGAAGATTACGGCCCCGATAAAGGACGCGCTGATACGCGGTAACGGGCCGGACACGCTGACGCGCATCACGATGGTCGGCGACGACGCCCGTTTCGATACCGGCGGCTGGACCTGCGGCAAGGACGGTCAGAACGTGCCCGTATCGCAGGGAATCCCGACCGTGCTGGTATCCAGTCTGTCGGTCGGTGTCGAGAGTTCAGCCTGACGCGTCAGGCCGACAGGCCGCCATCCACCGGAATGACCGCGCCGGTGATGTGCGCCGCGGCATCGCTCGCCAGGAAGCGCACCAGCGAGGCGACGTCCTCGGGCGAGGCGATACGGCCGTTCGGGCTGTCTGCCGCGGCCTCGGCCAGGTAGGTGCCGAGGTCCGCGCCCGCTTCCTCGGCTTCGCCGGCCAGCATCGGCGTGTCGACGTCGCCCGGGCAAATGGCATTCACGCGCACGCCCTGGTGGGCATAGTCGAGCGCCATCGCCCGGGTCAGCAGGATCAGGCCGCCCTTGCTGACGCAATACGCCGTAGCCCGCGGCCCGGCACGCAGGCCCCAGAATGATGCCAGGTTGACGATGTTGCCCCGCGTCTTCAGGAGCTGGGGCAGGGCCGCCCGCGACAGGTAGAACGGCACGTCGAGGTTGATGAGCATCGTGTCGCGCCAGGCTTCGTCATCGGTATCGGCGGCATCGCCCCGGATCAGGACTCCGGCCGAATTGACGAGGCAATCGATGGCGCCGAATTCCTCCACCGTGTCGGCCACGAGTTCGTCGCAATCGGCGGACTCCTCGAACTCGCCGGCCCAGGTAGAGATATTCTCGGAGACGTCGGCGACTTCCTCGAGCCGGCCTTCGTCGCGCCCGGCCGCCATCACGGACCAGCCCGCCTCGGCGAAGTCGATCGCGACGGCCGCGCCGATTCCCGAGCTCGCGCCGGTGACCAATGCGACGTTCATTTTCCGGGTCTCAGCTGGATCTTCATATGAGTCAGTTTAGCGCACCGCCGGGCCGACCGGCCTGCATTTTCGGGCAGCGCCGCGGCCACGCCCGGTCAGCCAGACCGTATGGAGAAAATTGAGCTACGGGGCAATGCGATTGTCTATATAATGCGCCACTTTTTCCATCGGGCCGGCCATGTTTCCCTCCGACCACATTCGCAACATCGCGATCATCGCGCACGTCGATCACGGCAAGACCACGCTGGTCGACCGATTGCTGCAGCAGTCCGGCACATTCGATGAACGGGCGGTGGTGCCGGAAAGGGCGATGGACTCGAATGACCTGGAGCGCGAGCGCGGCATCACGATCCTGTCCAAGAACACGGCGATACGCTGGAACGACTGGCGCATCAATATCGTGGATACGCCGGGACATGCCGACTTCGGCGGCGAGGTCGAACGGGTCCTGTCCATGGTCGACGGCGTCCTCCTGCTCGTCGACGCGGTAGACGGCCCGATGCCGCAGACGCGTTTCGTCACCCAGAAAGCCTTCTCACGCGGGTTCACGCCGCTGGTCGTGATCAACAAGATCGATCGCGACGGCGCGCGCCCCGACTGGGTCCTCAATCAGACGTTCGAATTGTTCGATCGCCTCGGGGCCAGCGAGCGCCAGCTCGATTTCCCGGTGGTTTACGCCTCGGCGCTGCTCGGGTATGCAGGCACGGAGCCGGGTGTTCGCAGCGGCGACGTGCTGCCGTTGCTGGATGCCATCGTCGAACACGTGCCGGCGCCGGACGTGGATCAGGCCGGACCGCTGCAGCTTCAGGTCTCCAGCCTCGATTACAACCCGTATGTCGGAGTGCTCGGGATCGGCCGCATCAGCCGCGGCATCGTTCGCGCCAATTCACGCGTCAGCATCGTCGGGCGCGACGGCGCGGTGCGCAATGCACAGCTCATGCAGCTGTATGGCTTCAGCGGGCTCGATCGCATCGACATCGACGAGGCGGCTGCGGGCGATATCGTCGTATTCAGCGGTATCGACGACCTGCAGATTTCCGACACGGTGTGCGACCGGGACGCTGTCGAGGCGTTGCCGGCGCTGCAGGTAGATCAGCCGACGATCAGCATGATGTTCCTGGTCAACAAGTCGCCGTTCGCCGGCCGCGAGGGCAAATACCTGACCAGCCGGCAGATACAGGCGAGGCTGGACCAGGAGCTCAAGCACAACGTCGCCTTGCGGGTAGAGGAGACCGGTGATCCGGACAAATTCCGGGTCTCCGGACGCGGCGAGCTGCACCTGTCCGTGTTGATCGAGACGATGCGGCGCGAAGGCTACGAACTCGCCGTGTCGCGCCCGACGGTCATCGAACGTGAAATCGACGGCGTCGTGCAGGAGCCCTGGGAACTCCTGACCGTCGATTTCGAGGAACGATTCCAGGGTGCGGTGATGACGCGGCTCGCCGAACGCAAGGGCGAGCTGCTGAACATGACGCCCGACGGCCGGGGCCGGATGCGCCTCGACTACCGTATCCCGGCCCGCGGACTCATCGGATTCCGGACCCAGTATCTGACCGTGACGGCCGGGACGGGTCTGCTGTATTCCGTGTTCGACAGCTACGGCCCGCGAGTCGCCGGCGAGATCGGGCAGCGAAACAATGGCGTTTTGGTATCGAATGTGGATGGCAAGGCCGTGGCATATGCGTTGTTCAATCTGCAGGAGCGCGGGTCCCTGATGATCGGACACGGAGTCCATGTCTACGAAGGCATGATCATCGGCATCCATTCCCGTGGCAACGACCTGTCCGTCAATCCGACCAAAGGCAAGCAGCTTACGAACATTCGCGCGGCGGGTTCCGACGAGAATATCCAGCTCACGCCGCCGCTGAATTTCTCGCTCGAGCAGGCGCTGGAATTCATCGACGATGATGAGCTTGTCGAGATCACGCCGCTCAGCATCAGGCTGCGCAAGAAGTGGCTCAGTGAAGGCGAACGGCGCCGGGATGCCCGTTCGCGTGACAAAGCGACCGCGATCTAGAATACTGGCCCCATGTACAAAGGTGAGCGCTTAAACAGCATCAGCCACCTCGTCGGAGCGTCATTCGCGCTGGTAGGCGGCGCGGTACTCATCACGAGCGCGACGATCGACGGTGAAGTGACCCGGCTCGTGAGCTACAGCATCTACGCCCTCACACTGTTGCTGCTCTATGTTGCGTCTACGCTCTATCACAGCGTGCCCGGTCGCACGAAAAAGGTGTTGCGCATCTTCGATCATCAGGCCATCTACCTGCTGATCGCAGGCACTTACACGCCATTCATTCTCACGACGCCGCAGGCGGTCCGGCCGACCTGGATGCTGGGTACGATCTGGGGTCTGGCGGCGTTCGGGGTGGTCCTCGATGCATTGCCCAGGCGCGGAATTCGCCGAGTGCTGCCCGTGATCCTGTATCTCGCGATGGGCTGGCTCTGCGTACTCGCACCGCAATCGTTTCTGGCATCGGTGCCGCCGGACAGTCTTGCCTGGTTGATCGCGGGCGGCGTCTTCTACACCACCGGCGTGCTCTTCTATGCGCTCGATAGCTGGTATCCGTGGTGCCACGGGATCTGGCACCTGTTCGTGATCGCCGGCAGCGCCTGTCACTATTTTTCCATCCTGCTGCTGTAGCAGAGGCTCCCTAGCTCAGCGAGATGTCGCTGCTGCCAGGCAGACGGCTCGCGAAGTCACGGCCCATGAGCAGGGCAGGCGTCGTGCTGCCGGCTTCTGCGTCGTGCAGCATGAGATGCTCGACGATCGCCACGGGCGCGAGCTGCGTGACGGTATAGCCGTTCGCGGTCGTCATGCGAGCCGTGACCGTACGGCCCGACCGGTCGGAGACCTCGCCCCAGACGTGTACCGATCGCTGCTGGCGCTGTTCGGCACTCGGCCCCTTGACCTTCCTGTCGATCTCGCGCTTGATCCGGTGCTGCAGCCACGCCTGCCGAAGCAGCGGACGGGCAAGCCACGCGAAACGCAGCTTGCGGATCGTTGCGTCGCTCGCCGGCCAGTACACCGTGATGTTTTCGATGCCGGTCGTAAAGTAGGCCGTCGACACGTCGCCCCAGGACACGCACATGGAACGTCGTACGCCACGGCCGAAGTCGATCTCGCGGATCTCGAGCGGAATCTCGACGACACGGCCGTCGCGGCGCCCCATCGTGCCGTGACCCAGACTCTCGATGACGGTCTTCGCGGTGCCGGGGCTCATGTCCATGCTGCCATGGAAGCCGAGTGCAAGTGTGAGCGCGGCCGGCATCGCGTCCGCGAGCGTTTTCGCGATGCAATCGGTCGGCACGACGTCGAAGCCGACGCCTGGGCAGACAATAATGCCGGCCGCACGGGCCGCGGCATTGACCCGCGGCGAGTGCGCATGCTCGAAAACCGCGATTTCGCCGGTGATGTCGAAGTAGTGGGCCTTGCCGGCGATGCAGCCGCCGAGCATCGGGACACTGGTCGCGGAGAACGGTCCGGCGCAATGGACGACGGCGTCGATGTCGAGGAGATTGTGGGCGATGCGATGCGTGTCACGAAGGTCGAAGATGCGGTATTCGAGACCGAATTCTTCGGCGACGGCGCGCGTCTTCTCGGGGTCCCGGCCGGCGAGTACGGGCGTCAGGCCCTGCTGTTTCGCCCGTTCGGCGACGAGCCGGCCGCTGTAGCCATAGGCACCGTAGATCATCCAGGACTGTATGGGCATGGCAAAGCTAATCGCTAAATGGTCTGGCAAGATTCGTGGCAGATTGTACCCCGATGGCCCCTGCGGTTAGCAGCCAGTGGGCTAAGATGTTCCTGAGGCGCTGCTACCGAACCAGATAAGCCGGTCGCAACTGTCTCGAAATTGGCTCGCGGAATCCAGCACTCATCGGAAATTGGATGGATCAGCGCTACATCGTGATCTTTGATGGCGTATGCAACTTCTGCAACGGTGCCGTCAATTTTATTATCAAGAGAGACCCGACTGGAAGATTTGCGTTCACACCGATGCAAAGCGCGGTCGGAAAAAAACTGATCGAGAAATACGGCGCCGAAATGGCGGGCGTTGATACATTCCTGCTTGTGAAAAATGAGCATTGCTACCAACGGACGGATGCCGCGTTCGAAATCACAAGAGATTTGACCGGTTTCTGGCACCTGTTTCGAATCTTGAGGGTCTTGCCAGGCCCATTTCGCGACTATTTTTATCGGCTGTTTGCCCGAAATCGATACAAGTTATTCGGGAAGCGCGACACCTGTATGGTACCCACTGCAAGTGTGCGCGAGCGTTTCCTTGAATGACTGGATATGGCCGTGGCGATTCCGCGGAAACTTATTTTTCGAACTGGTCAAAAATCCGCCACGCGGCGGATTTCCTGCAAGCTACTTTAGGTTTCGCCCATAGCGACCTCCCACGGAATCGCAACCGGCCGGTATACTTCGGAAAGCAGCCGGCGGGCGAGAAAGCCCTGGAGAGGCTGCTTGTGACCCTGTGCGGTCACTCCACTTTACACCGTGTTGAACACTGAAAATTGGAATACCTGAGGGTCCTTGAAAGCGATGAACTGGAAAGATTTTGCTGAAGCCATTGGGTTGGTAGCCATCGTGGCCTCTCTCGTATTTGTCGGATTACAGCTGCGGCAGGCGCAAGACATCGGATTGGCCGAGGGCTACTCAATGGCCATCTCGACGTGGAATGACGCGACCAGCCAAATCAATGAACATGTGGAAATTTGGAGGCGGGGCACCGCGGGAGAGAATTTGGATGAAAATGAAGCGACGATATTTGCCAGTCTGGTGACACAGGTCAATCATGCCGCCATTCTCGGGTTCCTTCACAGTCAGCAAGTCGCGGGCATCGATCAAGCGAAAATTTTTGCGCAAGATTTCGCGGGATTTCTGTATCGAAATCCGGGTGCCCGTAGAATCTGGGTAATGCAAGAAAAGAATTTCGCAACATACCGCAAGATTCTGGACAGTGACTATCAGACTCACATTTGGACCCAAACCGTCAACGACTATCTAACTGACCTGGATCGACAAGCACCTCCAATCGAGGAGGGAATTTTCGTCGATTGGTAGGTTCGTGCGTCTGCTTCTGGCCGAGGAAGCCCTCTTGCGACTTCAAAGGCCGCTGTCGGCGAATGCGGTCACTCGATGTTTCCGCGGAAACTTCGTCGAAAGCACTTCAATAAATCACAGCAGGTGAGATACAGGTCGATTTGTGGCCAGCCTGTAGCGAGTGCAGGATGTCCGCTCTTCACGGCCAGAAAATGGTGGGCCCGCCAGGACTCGAACCTGGGACCAAGGGATTATGAGTCCCCTGCTCTAACCAACTGAGCTACAGGCCCAACTTTTTGTGAACTGTCGTACACGCGACGGCCGGTGAATGCGGCCCTTCGGACCGCCTTGTTCGAACCTGGTCGCTTCGCGGCCCCGCTACGGGCCCACGCGGGGAGCGAAATAGTATCAGATTTCGGCAACAGGAATTCCATCGCACTGATCCTGAAATCAGCCAGTTCGACCAGGGTTTGAGGCACCTGTCGAGCGGAACCCGGCGCGGGATTGTCGAAGAATCTTTCGGGCACTTGTCGGCATGTCTGCGTCGCGACAGACGCTGCTTCGCCATGGCTCGCAGGCGTGATGGACATCACCGCTTTTGATGTGCGAGTGACTTAAGCTGCTGAGGTCCTCGGGAGCGTTGGAGGCTCGTTTGGGCCTTACTTGGGACATAAGAGCCATATATGGCATCCTATCGGAATATCAAGAGCTCCGGATTCGGCCTGCTGGAGCTAGTCATCACACTGGTCATTGCGGGCTTGCTTGCTGCACTGGCGTTGCCAGCCTATGACCAATATGCAGACAGGGCTAGAACGGCACATGCGATCGGCGATATCGGCAGCATGTCCGTCGCAATCGACAAGTTCCGATTGAACAACAATGACGCCCTGCCGGGTGCATTGAGCGATTTGCCAATCGCAATCCCACTGGACCCCTGGGGCAGACCTTACAGATATCTGAATATCGAAGCCGCGGGGCCCGGCAACGCCGCGGTACGCAAGGACAAGAATCTGGTGCCGCTGAATTCGGACTTTGATCTGTACAGCGTGGGCAAGGATGGCACCACGGCGGCTCCGTTAACTGCGCAGGCCAGTCGCGATGACATCCTGCGTGCCAATGACGGGGCGTTCGTCGGTCGCGGAGAAGACTATTGACGGGCTTTACCGGTCTGCCGATAAGCCTCAGGCGCGGCGTAGGCAAGCGCATCCTCGGCTATTTCCTTCTGGCGGGTGTCGTTCCGACCGTATTTACCGCTGGACTCGCGTATTACGAAGTCGGCCGTGGGTTGCAACACGATGCCTACCAGTCGTTGCGGCGCACTGCCAAGGACTACGGTCTGGACGTCATGGGGCGATTGCAGCGCTCCTCAGCTGCGACGGAGCAAATCGCGAGCGTCGTCGAGCAGGATCGCCTGGCCAGCGTACCGACATTGCGATTCCTTTATCAAAACGTGAAAGCGGCGTGGATTCTGGACGATGCCGGCGTCAGGGTGATATTGCACGGTGCGCCTTCCGACGTTTTCGATCTTGCCGATCCGGTACCGGACACGGCCAGGCCGAATCTGACCCTGAAGATGACGGATTCGGGAGGAGAATTCGTCCTGCGGCAGCGACTGCAAGGCGGCCGCTATGGCGGGTCGACCCTCATCGTACAGCCGAATCCGGAGTGGATCTGGGGGTCACAAGAGGACAGGCCGTACGCAACGGACGTATGCATTTTCACGACGGATGGCCGCAGCGTCTATTGTTCGAGCAAGATGATATCGGGTCTGCACTCCGAACTCGATGGTACGCAGTTTCTTGGCGATCAAATGCCCGCACGCTGGCAGTCCGGCAATGGTATGCAGTTGGCCGCCATGTGGCAGTTGTTCCTTGCAGCGGAGTTCGGCACTCCTCCTCTCGATGTGGTCATGAGTCAACCGGAAACGTTCGCACTCAGAGCCAGGGCAGACCTCCAGCGTGTCTATCTTCCGGCATTGGCGCTCGTCATCGTCGTCACAGTGCTGCTGGCTCTGAAGCTGATCGGTCGCAGCCTTGTGCCGCTGGAGAGCCTGACCAGCGCAGCCAGACAGATCGCTGGAGGCAATCTGTTATCCCGTGTTCGCATACGTTCCAAAGATGAATTCGAAACTTTGGGGTCGGCATTCAACCACATGGCCGACCGGATCAGTCGTCAAATCTCGACGCTCGAAGCGATGTCGGGCATCGACAGGCTTATCCTCTCGGGAGCGGATTTCGAAGCAGTCTCCGAGCGCGTCGTCGAACAACTGATGAAACTGACGGATTGTGAGGCGGCTGCAGTCATCGCCCGGGACAACGATGCGCCGCATTTTGCCAAGATGATTTCCTCGCACGGCCAAGGATTCGTCCACGAGCGTATGTCCTTGCCGCAGGAACTCGGTAACCGCTGGTGCCAGCCGCGCCAGGTATCGCTCGAGCGGATCGAAGAGGAGGAGGCACCGTACAAGCCCCGGTTCGCAGGCTATGGCATTGTGTTCGCAATGTTGATTCCGGTGGTACTCGAAAACGATCTGAAGGGCATACTCCTGCTCGGTTCCACGGCTCAAATGAACCTGAGCGAAGACAAACTGAAACGTTGCGTCGATCTTGCGGGCCGCTTCGCGGTGGCGCTGGCAAGTGTGGAGCGCGAAGAAGCATTGTACCGCCAGGCGCACTTCGACGAATTGACTGGATTACCGAACCGCCAGTTACTCAAGGACCGACTGGAGCAGCTGATTGCCCAGGCCCGAAGGGAAGAGTACAGCGGGGCCTTGCTGTTCCTGGATCTGGACCGATTCAAGGAGATCAACGACGTCTACGGACACTCCGTCGGTGATCTCGTGCTCGTCCAGGCAGCCGAACGCATCCTCGGCGAAGTGCGGGACACCGATACCGTCGCGCGACTCGGAGGTGACGAGTTCGTCGTCGTTTTGCCCCACGTTTCCGAGGACAGCCGTGTCCGGTCCCTTGCTAGCCGGCTGCTGGATCGCCTGACGGAGCCTTTCCTGGTGCGCGGAGATCACCACTTCGTCTCGGCAAGTATCGGGATCGTGATGCTTCCCGATGACGGCAGCAGCGTAGAGGTTCTGCTCAAGAATGCCGACGCAGCAATGTACCGGGCGAAAGAGGCCGGACGCGGACGATTCGAGTTCTTCAGTAAAACGCTCAATGCGGAAAGCCGCAGAAAGATTCGGCTGGAACGCGATCTGCGGTCAGCACACAACGACAGGGAACTCATGCTCTACTATCAGCCGCAATTTACCGCGGCAACCGGGGATCTCTGCGGCGCCGAAGCATTGCTGCGCTGGGAGCACCCCAGCGAGGGCCCGATATCGCCCGCCGAATTCGTCCCGTTGGCCGAGGACTCCGAACTCATAGTGGAAATCGGCAGATGGGTGGTCGAACGGGCATGTATGGACTTCTCCCAATTGATGGAAAAGGGGCTTCATCCAGGCATCGTGTCGGTCAATGTGTCCACTCGTCAGCTACGCGACGCCCGATTCGTCAGCGATATACTCGAATCACTGCATCGCTTCGGCGTGTGCCCCGCACATTTCCAGCTCGAGGTGACCGAATCTGCCGTTGCCCAGAATCGAAATATTGCGATCGAGTTGCTGCAGCAACTTCGTGATGAAGGTGTGTGCGTAGCCATCGACGATTTCGGCACCGGCTATTCTTCACTCAGCTACCTGCAGCAGATGCCTTTCGATGCGATCAAGATAGACAAGATGTTCGTGGACGGCATCGGAATCGGCGACGCTTCCGACAACATATGCCGCACAATCATCAAGATGGCCGCCGAGCTCGACAAGAAATCGATCGCAGAGGGAGTGGAAACACAGGCTCAACTGGCTTTCCTGACACAGAATCGATGTGACTACATACAGGGCTTTTACTACAGTAAACCCCTGCCGTACGATTCGTTTGTCGACTTCGTCGAGGCGCAGGATTTCCAGACGCGACGCCGGAAGACCCTGGGTCTCGTGTGAAAGTGCAGGGCGGGTTGCTTGATCCCGCCCGTAGCGCCCCCCGAATCAGTCCTCGATCAGGAAGCTGCGCAGCTGATCGGAGCGCGTCGGGTGGCGCAGCTTGCGCAGCGCCTTGGCTTCGATCTGCCGGATCCGCTCGCGGGTGACGTCGAACTGCTTGCCGACCTCCTCGAGGGTGTGATCCGTGTTCATGTCGATGCCGAATCGCATGCGCAGGACCTTGGCCTCGCGCGGCGTCAGGCCGGCCAGCACGTTGTGCGTGGTTTCCTTCAGGCCCTGCGAAGTTGCGGAATCCACCGGCGAATGCACGGTCTGATCCTCGATGAAATCGCCGAGATGCGAATCCTCGTCGTCGCCGATCGGGGTCTCCATGGAGATCGGTTCCTTCGCGATCTTCAGCACCTTGCGGACCTTGTCTTCCGGCATGTCCATGCGTTCGGCCAGCTCGTCCGGCAGCGGTTCACGGCCCATCTCCTGCAACATCTGCCGGGAGATCCGGTTCAGCTTGTTGATGGTCTCGATCATGTGCACCGGGATGCGGATCGTGCGGGCCTGGTCCGCGATCGACCGAGTGATCGCCTGCCGAATCCACCACGTTGCGTAGGTCGAGAACTTGTAGCCGCGCCGGTATTCGAACTTGTCGACCGCCTTCATCAGGCCGATGTTGCCTTCCTGGATCAGGTCCAGGAACTGCAGGCCGCGGTTTGTGTACTTTTTCGCGATCGAGATCACGAGACGCAGGTTCGCCTCGACCATCTCCTTCTTCGCGCGGCGCGCCTTGGCTTCGCCGATCGACATCTGCCGGTTGATTTCCTTGATCTCGGCGATCGAGAGCCGGGTTTCGGTTTCGACGCCGATCAGCTTGCGCTGTGCGCGCAATATGTCGTCCTTGAGTTTCGCCAGCGTCGAGGAGTGCTTGCGCTTGGCGCGGATATGCTTGTCGACCCAGCGGATATCCGTCTCGCTCTTCGGGAAGCTGGAGAGGAAGTCCTTGCGGGGCATGCCGGCATCGCGCACGCAGATCTGCATGATCAGCCTTTCCTGGCCGCGGATCACAGCGACGATGCCACGCAGATTCCGCACCAGCACATCGAAAAGTTTCGGCGCGAGCTTGAGTTCCATGATCTGCGCCGCGAGTTCCTGCTGCGCCTTGATCGTCTTCTTGTCCTGGAAGCCGTACTTGTCGATGCTCGTCAGGGAGCGCTTGTGCAGGCGCCGCACGGCGGCGACGCGAGCGGCCACCTCGTCCGGGTCCGGACCGGTGTCGACGACATCGTCGTCGTCATCGTCGTCACTCTTCGGCGCCGGCGGCTTGATCTCGTCCGGTTCGTTGGGATCGATGAAGCCGACGACAAAATCCTGCATGCGGGTGTCCCCCGCGGCAACGGCGTCGGCGACCTCCAGCAACATGTCGATCGTCGGCGGGAAGTGGGCCATGTGGTACTTGACCTGGTTCAGGCCGTCCTCGATCCGCTTCGCGATCTCGATCTCGCCCTGTCGCGTCAGCAGTTCCACGGTTCCCATTTCGCGCATGTACATGCGCACAGGATCGGTCGTCCTGCCGAACTCGGCGTCGACGCTCGCAAGCGCGGCCTCGGCCTCTTCGGCGGCATCGTCGTCGTTCGACACGGCTGCGTCGGACAGCAGGATGGACTCGGCATCCGGTGCCTTCTCGTGCACCGTGATGCCCATGTCGTTGATCATGTTGACGATGTCTTCGATCTGTTCGGGATCGACGATGTCATTCGGCAGGTGATCATTGACCTCGGCGTAGGTCAAAAACCCTTGTTCCTTGCCGCGTGCGATCAGGTCTTTGAGTTGCTGAGCCTGCTTGCTGCCGCCGATTACTGCACGTTTTTCGCTCAAGACGACACGACCTCCATGTTGAGGATAAAAACAGCCAATTATACGGGTTTGACCCGGTCCAAAGCCAGAAAATCCCGCCTCACGTTCACTCAGTTCAGGCGCCGCAATTCGGCCTTTTCTTCGTCTGACAACGTGTTAACTCTCTGTTTTTCAATCAAAAAATCGATGCGATCCCGGCGTCCGGCCACGGCCAGCTGGGTCAGACACGCATCCAGCTCGGCCACGGCATCGAATTCGTCCTCGTCCGGAATCTCGACTGCCGCCAGCTTGCCGAGATGCCGGCCCGCTTCGTCGTGACGCCAGCGTTCGAGAAGTCCCGCGGTCGTGATGCCGGGTTCGGACCGCGCCGTCTCGATCAGCTCGCGCAATAACGCGACGCCGGGGCGCTCGACCCCATCGAGTTTGCCGGCATCGATCTGCGCCCCCGCTCCCGGCTGGTGCAACAGAAGCGTAATCGCGCGGCGCACGGCCGACGGTCGCCCGACGCCCGGGCTGCGGTGGCGAGTCTGCCGGTCGGTCGTTCTCGCGGCCGCGCCGGCGGCCGGCGGCTCCTCGAGGGTCTTCTCGAGGCGCGCCGGCGTCAGGCCCACGGTCGCGGCCAGCCGTTCGAGCAGCAGCTCGCGGTACACGCCCGGCGGGATGCGCCGGATCAGCGGCTTGGCGAGTTCGACCAGCCTGGCCTTGCCGTCGACGGTCGCCAGGTCGGCCTGGCTTGCCAGCTCGTCGATCAGGAAGTCCGACAACGCGTGTCCGCCGTCGATCGCTTTCAGGAACGCGTCGGCCCCGAACTCGTTGACGTAGGAGTCGGGGTCGTGGCCCTCGTCCAGGAACACGAAACGAATCTGCCGGCCTTCGCGGATGCCGGGCAACGCGGTCTCGAGCGCGCGCCAGGCGGCGGCCCGGCCGGCGCGGTCGGCGTCGAAACAGAATACGACATCGTCGGTCATCCGGAACAAGCGGTTCAGATGCTCCTCCGTGGTTGCGGTGCCGAGCGTCGCGACGGCGAATTCGATGCCGTGCCGCGCCAGCGCGACGACGTCCATGTAACCTTCGACGACGACCAGTCGATCGATCTGGCGCAGTGCCTGGCGGGCCTCGAACAGGCCGTACAGCTCGCGGCCCTTGTGAAACAGGACCGTCTCCGGCGAGTTCAGATACTTCGGCTCGCCGTCACCGAGGACGCGTCCGCCGAAACCGATGCTGCGGCCGCGCCCATCCCGGATCGGAAACATGATCCGGTTACGGAAGCGGTCATAGTGGCTGCCGCTGTCCTTGCGGATCACGAGTCCGGCCCCCAGCAGGCGCTCGATGGCGCCGGTCGATTTTCCGAACGCATCGAGCACTTCGCTCCAGGCGTCCGGCGCGTAGCCGATGCCGAAGCGTGCCGCCGTGGCGCCGTCGATACCGCGCCGCTTGAGGTAGTCGACGGCGGCGGGCGAATTCCTGAGACAACCCTGATAGTGTCGCTCGACGTCCGCCAGCAACGACAGCAGTTCGTCGTAACGGCGCGCCGGCTTGTCGCCGTCGTTGCGCGGCACGTCCACGCCCATCATGTTGGCCAGGCTCTCCACGGCTTCGACGAAGCTCATGTGGTCGTACTCCATAAGGAAGCCGATCGCCGTGCCGTGCGCACCGCATCCGAAACAGTGGTAGAAGCCTTTCGCCGGGCTCACGGTGAACGAGGGCGTCTTCTCGTCGTGGAAAGGGCAACAGGCCTTGAACTCCCGACCCGCCTTCTTGAGCTGGATGCGGCGCCCGATGACCTCGGCGATGTCCGCCCGGGCGATCAGGTCGTCGATGAAATCCTGCGGTATCAATCCAGCCATATGACGATTAAACGATCGCGCAGCGCACAGGGTTTGAATCCGGGTCCGGGCAGGGCCCCGGCCTCGAAAAGCATAGCCAATTCGACGCGTAGCGCCAGTATCAGCCGAGCCGGGCCTTTACCCTGGCACCGACGGAGCCCATGTCCGCCCGACCGGCGGCTTCGGAGCGGATATGAGCCATGACCTTCCCCATGTCGCGCATGCTCTCGGCGCCGGTCGCCGCAAACGCTGCGTCAATGAGCGCCTCGAGTTCGGCCTCGCCGAGCGGTTCGGGCAGGTAGGTCTCGATCATTTCGATCTCGTCCTGTTCGATCCGGGCCAGGTCGTCCCGGCCGCCGCGCTCGAATTGCTCCACCGAATCTCGCCGCTGCTTCACCATCTTTTCCAGCACGGCGAGGATGCCGGCATCGTCGAGCTCGATGCGCTTGTCGATCTCGACCTGCTTGAGCGCGGCCAGCATCTGGCGCACGACCTTCAGGCGATCTTTGTCGCCGGCTTTCATGGCCGACTTCATATCGTCGGTTATACGACCTTTCAGGGACATGTCGGGTCGGACCTCTGCCTCACGGCGGTGACGGGTCCTGGGCGGTTCAGTACAGGCGCTTGCGTTTGGCGTCTTCGCGGGACAGCCGCTTAAGGTGCCGTTTGACGGCCGCGGCTTTCTTGCGCTTGCGCTCCTGCGTGGGCTTCTCATAGTACTCGCGGCGCCGCAGCTCCGTGAGGATGCCGGCCTTCTCGCAGGCACGCTTGAAACGCCGCAACGCGGCGTCGAAATATTCGTTCTCTTTTACGCGGACACTCGGCATGGGCAATCTTGAAATATCGAATCCATAAATAAACCCGGCATGGGCCGGGGAGCCGCCTATTATAGCGGCAATGCTTGGCGAATTCCAAGCCGCGAGCGCCGCCCGGCGGGGAGCCCGTGTGGGGTATCATCCGCGGCCTATGAACGTCCTCGGCCTGGAGACCAGCTGCGACGAGACCGGCGTGGCGGTATACGACACGGCAGCTGGCGGCCTGCGTGCGGAGGCACTGTACAGTCAGGCGGACCTGCACGCCGTCTACGGCGGCGTCGTCCCTGAGATCGCCGCCCGCGACCACATACGCTGCCTGCTGCCGCTCATCGAGCGCGTCCTCGCCGAGGCGGGCATCGAGCGTCCGGATGCGGTCGCCTACACGGCCGGCCCGGGCCTCGTCGGCGCCCTGCTGGTCGGTAGCGGCATGGCCGCCGGTCTCGGCATGGCCTGGGATTGTCCGGTGGTGGCGGTACACCACATGGAGGGGCATCTGCTGGCACCGATGCTCGAGACGGAGCCCCCGGAGTTCCCGTTCCTGGCGCTGCTCGTGTCGGGCGGCCATTCGATGCTGATCGCGGTGCGCGGCCTCGGCGACTACACCTTGCTGGGCACGACGCTGGACGACGCGGTCGGCGAGGCATTCGACAAGACCGCGAAGTTGCTGGGACTCGGCTATCCCGGCGGGCCGGCGCTGGCGAAGCTGGCGCAAGACGGCGACGAAAACGTGTATGCGTTGCCACGGCCGATGCTCGGCCGCCCGGGGTTCGACTTCAGTTTCAGCGGATTGAAGACGGCGGTCATGCTCGAAGTCCGCAAGGCGACGGAGGCCGGGGAGCTCGACAAGCGCCGCGCGGATATCGCGGCGTCGTTCCAGCGCGCGGCCGTCGACACGCTGGTCGGCCGCACGCTCGAAGCCGCGCGGGCGGAAGGTCTCGAGCGCCTCGTCATCGCGGGCGGGGTCGGCGCCAACCGGCTTCTGCGCCAGGAAATGTCGGCGCGCTTTCCGGGCCGGACCTTTTACCCGCGGGCCGTCTGGTGTACCGACAACGGCGCGATGATCGCGCTGGCCGGAGCCCTGCGCCTGGCGGATGCCGGCGCGGCAGGCGAGATCCTGGCCCGGGCGCGCTGGCCGCTCGAGTCGCTGCCGGTACCGGGAGCCTGATCCATGGACATCATGTTCCTGCACGGTCTGAAGGTCGACATCGTGATCGGCATCTGGGAATGGGAGCGCCGCGTGCGCCAGTCGGTCGTGATCGATCTCGACATGGCGGCGGACGTGCGCCGGGCCGCGGCGACGGACAGCGTCGACGATACGCTCGATTACAAACGCGTCGCCAAACGGGTGCAGCAATTCGCAACCGAATCGGAGTTCCAGCTCGTGGAGAGCCTCGCGGAGGCGGTCGCCGCCATCGTCCGTGACGAGTTCGGCGTGTCCTGGGTGAGGGTGCGCGTGAACAAGCCGGGGGCGATCCGCAACGCCCGGGACGTCGGCGTCGTGATCGAACGCGGCACGCCACCCGCTACGAGCTGAGCGCCGATGGCCACCGTCTACCTCGGCCTCGGCAGCAACGTCGATGCGGAGCGTAACCTGCGGCTGGCCCTCGCCGAGATCCGGCGTGCCTATGGCGGGCTGCGCACCTCGCCCGTGTATCAGAGCGCGGCGATCGGTTTCGACGGACCGGATTTCCTGAATCTCGTCGTCGCCGTCGAGACGGACGACAGCCCGGAGCGCATCGCAGAGCGCATGGAGGCGATCCACCGGCTGGCGGGACGCCGCCGCGAGGACGGGCGCTTCGTGGCCCGCCCGCTGGACATCGACATCCTGCTCTACGGCGCTCTGGTGCGGGAGCAGCCGCCGAGGCTGCCGCGCCACGACGTACTCGATTATGCTTTCGTCCTTCGGCCGCTGGCCGAGCTGGCGCCGGACCTCGTGCATCCGGTCACCGGCAGGACACTCGCCGCGCACTGGGCAGCCTTCGACCGGGACAGCCAGCCGCTCGTGCGTGTCGAGGTGGCGCTGTAACGCCGGGACTTACCAGCCGATCGACCGCCCGCCGTCGACGGCGATAATTTCGCCCGTGACATAGGGGGCGTCGCGCACGAGGTACAGGACGCAGGCCGCCACGTCGCCCGGATCGCCCGCGCGGCCCAGCGGTACCTGGCGGAGTATCGCCTCGCGCGTGGCCTCGTCGAGGCCCTGTTCCGGCCACAGGATCGCGCCCGGCGACACGCCGTTGACGCGCACTTCGGGTGCGAGATCCTTTGCCAGCGCGCGCGTCAACATCGCGAGACCCGCTTTCGCCGACCCGTAGACCGTGTGTTGCCGGAGCGGGCGCCGCGCATGGATGTCGACGATATTGACGATCACGCCGTGCGCCTCGCGCAGCCAGGGCAGCGCCGCCTGCGACAGGAACAGCGGCGCCTTGAGGTTGGTGCCGATGAGGTCGTCCCAATTCGCTTCGGTGATGGCGCCGACCGGCGTCGGGAAGAAGCTCGAGGCATTGTTGACGAGTATGTCCAGACGTCCGCGCCATGCCGCGCCATCCTCGATCAGACCGGAGCAGATCGGCGCCGTCCGCGAGGTCGGCACGCAGCGTCGTCGCAGAGTCGGGGCGCGCCGCATTCAGGACCTGTGCCAGCGTCCCGGCCGGTGTCGCCGAGTTCCGATAATGGATCACGACGTCGGCACCCGCCGCATGCAATGCGGTCGCTATCGCCGCGCCGATGCGCCGCGCCGCGCCCGTGATCAGCGCGACCTTGCCGGCCAGGTCCTCGTTTGCGGACATCGTCGCTCCCTCGTCGCTTCACAAAATGCCGCGACATCGAGCGGCATTCTGGAAGACTCCCGAATCCATATGCAAGCCGAACCGAAGCTGCCTCAACCGGATGCGCCAAGCGCGGCCCACAGTGAGCGCGTCGCCGCCTACGTGCGAGATCGAATCGCGGAGGCCGGCGGGTCCATCGGCTTCGCCGAGTATATGCATCACGTGCTGTACGCTCCCGGTCTCGGCTACTACAGCGCCGGCACGGCGAAATTCGGTGCCGGCGGCGATTTCGTCACGGCGCCGGAAGTCTCGCCGGTGTTCGGCCGGGTCCTCGCACGGCAATGCGCCGAGGCGATGTCGGCAACGGGCACCGCGGAGATGCTCGAGTTCGGCGCCGGGACGGCAGGCTGGCGGTGGATCTCGTCGGCAAGCTCGAAGAGCTCCACGCCCTCCCGGCACGCTACCGCATCGTCGAGGTGTCTGCCGAGTTGCGCGCGAGACAACGCGACCTGATCGAAACGGAGCTGCCCGGGCACGCGGCAAGGGTCGAGTGGCTCGACGGGATGCCGGCATCGTACTCGGGGGTCGTCGTCGCCAACGAAGTGCTCGATGCCATGCCGGTCGAGCGCTTCGTGCGTCGGGCGGACGGCATCGCGCAAATCCGCGTGGCCGATGCCGGCGGGCGATTCGAATGCATCGAAGACACGGCACCGGCCTTCCTCGCCGCAGCCGTCGGGAACATCGAGGCGGAACTCGGGCGGACGCCTGCCGGCGGGTACGTCTCCGAAGTGAATACCGCGGCGCCGGCCTGGATCGCCGAACTGTCGGCCTGCCTTGCATGAAGGCTTCGTGTTCGTGTTCGACTACGGCGTCAGCCGGCGCGAATACTACGCCGCGGAACGATCGGGAGGCTGGCTGCGCTGCCATTACCGACACCGCGTGCACGACGATCCGCTGCTGCTGCCGGGCATCCAGGACCTGACGGCGTGGGTGGATTTCACCGGCGTGGCCGACGGCGGCGGTCGACAAGGGCCTCGCCGTCGCGGGCTATCGTCGGCCAGGCACAATTCCTGATCGGCCGGCGGGCTGGATGCCGAACTCGCCGGCATGGCGGAACTGCCGATCGACGCACAACTCGAATTGTCGCGGCAAGTAAAATTGCTGACCCTGCCCGCCGAGATGGGCGAGAACTCCAAGTGCCTCGGTCTGAGCCGCGAGTCCGCAGCGCGGACCAGTGCATTCGGCATGACAGACAGGACGGTATACCCTATGACGCGCGAATCTTCCGCAGAGGCCCGGCATGAGCTGGCTGCAGGTCGTCGTGCTCGCCATCGTGCAGGGGCTCACCGAGTTCCTGCCGATCTCGAGTTCCGGGCACCTGGTCCTGGTACCGAAACTGTTCGGCTGGGCGGATCAGGGACTGGCGTACGACGTCGCCGTGCATTTCGGGTCGCTTGGTGCCGTGGTGCTGTTCTTTCGCAACGACATCGCGGCGCTGCTGCGCGGCGGCATCGCAGGTGCTCGGCGCGCGGGTCGAGACGATCGAGGCGCGGCTCGCACTCGGCATCGCGCTCGGCACGATCCCGGCTGCGGTCGTCGGTCTGTTGCTGGCCGGATGGATCGAGGAACATCTGCGCAGTCCGATGGTCATCGTCGTTACACGCTGGCCGGGTATGCGATCCTGATGGCGCCTGGCGGATCGCTACGGCCGGCGCGATCGGGAGATCTCCTCGATCCGCATCCGCGATGCTGTCCTGATCGGCTGCGCGCAGGCGCTGGCGCTGGTGCCCGGTACGTCGCGGTCCGGCGTCACGATCACCGCCGGGCTGGCGCTGGGACTCGAGCGCCAGGACGCGGCGCGTTTTTCGTTCCTGCTGGTCGTCCCGGTGATTTTGCTGGCCTCGGTCTACGAATTCACCGGCTTGCTCGAGGCGACCGAGCCCGTCGACTGGATGCAGCTCGGCGTCGCTGCCCTGATCTCGGCGGTCGTTTCCTATCTCAGCATCGACTTCCTGATGCGCTTCGTCACCCGGATCGGGCTGGTCCCGTTCGCCGTCTATCGGCTCATACTCGCCGGAGTCATCATTGTCATCCATTATGGTTTCGGCTAGGTCCTGCTACTGCTGCTGGTGAGTGTCGCAAGCGCTGGCGGCCGGCGGGGACTACATGATCGGCGGTGGCGTGGAGACCGACACGGCTTCGAGCACGAGCGTTGCCGCGGTCGCCAGCGTCGGCATCGCGAAGTCGACCTGGTTGTCGGGTAGCGTCGCCACGAATTCGTCGGAGCTGAGCCGCGGCTTCCGGACCCGGACGACCTTGTGGGACCTGGAGTTCGACCACAGTTTCGGAGCGGTCGGTTTCCGGCTCGGCGGCGGCTACTGGGGCGACCCCGACGTACTCGAGTCGCATGATGCCCGGGCGTCACTGTACTGGCAGAACGACATCGCCATGCTGTCGGGCGAGGCCGAATCGCGGCGCTTCCGACTGACCACCCCCGGTGTCCGCTTTGCGCCGCGCGAATTCCCCTTCGATGCGGACGGGCTCGGTGTCTCCGGCCGGATCCGCGTCGGCGACAATCTCACGTTCCGGTTTTCCGGCATGAAATACGACTACAACGTCGACTTCCGGCCCATCGACAATCAGGACGTGATCGATCTGCTGTCCGTCTCGCGGCTGAGCCTGATCAACAGCCTGGTCGACAGCCGCGCGCTGGTCGCACTCGCGGTGAATGACGGCGACAAACGCTGGGAGTTCGACCTCGCCACGCGCAAAGGCGCGATCGACCGCGACCGGACAAACTCCCTGACCGTGCGCTACCTGCTGCCGGTGTCGGGCAGATCGGACATCGAAGTCTCCCTCGGCTACGACAGGTCCGATCTCTACGGATCCGCGACGTTCTTCTCCGTCTACGTCTATCTCTACGGCGAGACCTGACGCGTCCCGGCGAGGCTTTGCAGCGCGCCGAGACGCGCGCGCCGTATGGCCGCCGCAACGTCGCCGCCGTCATTCGCGCGCGCCAGCGCACCGGCGTCGACTGCAGCGGCGAGCGCAAGCGCCTGCCGGAAACGGTCCGCCTGCGGGTAGTTGCGGCTTTCGAGCCCCATGCGGCCGCGTGCATCGGCCTCGCACGCCTTGAGGAATTGCTCGAAGCGATCCGGTCGTCGGAACGCGTCGGTCCTCTCGAGCACCTTGAGTAGCGTGTCCGTGCGCAGCTCGAACGCGCGATGGCAGTGTGTGTGGTACTCGGCGACGAGCAGGGCGAGATCGCGGCAGGCGCGGGGTACGGGCAGCCGCTCCGCCAGTGCCCGGATCAGCGGCAGGCCGCGCCCCTCGTGGCCCGGGTGCGACGGCAACTCCGCGGCGGGTGTGCGGGCTTTGCCGAGATCGTGCACGAGCACCGCGAAGCGCACCTCCAGGTCGGGGCTCAGTTTGCCGGCCTCGGCGAGCGCCATCAGCGTGTGCAGGCCCGCGTCGATCTCCGGATGCCAGGCCTCGGGCTGCGGCACGCCGAACAGCGCGTCGAGCTCCGGGAACACGACGCGCAGCGCGCCGCAACTCCTGAGCGCTTCGAAAAAGAGCCGGGGATTCGGTCCGGCCAGGGCCTCCGCCGCCTCCTTCCAGACGCGATCCGGCACCAGGGCGTCCGCTTCTCCTGTGGCCACCATCTTGCGCATCAGGTCGCGGGACTGCGGTGCGATCCGGAAGCCGAGCCCCGCGAACCGCGCAGCGAATCGGGCGGCTCGCAGGATGCGTACCGGGTCTTCGGCGAAGGCGTCGGAGACGTGCCGCAACAGGCGACGGTCGAGGTCACGCTGGCCGCCGTAGGGGTCGATGATATGGCCTTCTGCGTCCCTGGCGAGCGCATTGATCGTGAGATCCCTGCGGCCGAGGTCCTGTTCGATCGTGACGTCCGGGGAGGTGTCGAACCGGAAACCGTGGTAGCCGGGTGCCGTCTTGCGTTCGGTCCTCGCGAGTGCGTATTCCTCCCCGGTCTCGGGATGCAGGAACACCGGGAAGTCCTTGCCGACCTGCCGGTACCCCCGGTCGATCAGTTCTTCGGGCGTCGCGCCGACGACACACCAGTCCCGTTCCTTCACGGGCAGACCGAGCTGTTCGTCACGAACTGCACCACCGACGAGGTACACTTGCATCGGCCGATTCTAGCAAACGGTACCGCCGATCATTTCGATGCTTGTACCCTGTCTCCGCGTCGCCGTCCTGAGCTGCCTTTTTGCGGCGATCGGCGGTTGCTACTACCTGCAGGCCGCTCACGGCCAATACGAGCTGATGCGAGCCAGGGAACCGATCGACCAGGTCCTCGATGCCCGGGCGACGCCGCCCGGGCTGGCCCGCCGCCTCCGTCTGGTCGAGCAGGCGCGTGATTTCTCGGTCAGCGAACTCGGCCTTCCCGACAACGACAGCTATCGCAGCTACGCCGACATCGGCCGTGATTACGTCGTCTGGAACGTGTTCGCGGCGCCGGAATTCTCGCTCGAGGCGAAGACCTGGTGCTTCCCGGTGGCCGGCTGCGTCGGTTACCGCGGTTATTTCTCCGAGGCATCGGCGCACCGCGAGGCGGACGAACTCGCGGCACAGGGCGACGACGTGGCGGTCATCGGGGTCGCTGCCTATTCGACGCTCGGCCGCTTCAGCGACCCCGTGCTCAACACGATGATGCGTTGGGGAGACGTCGAGCTGATCGCCGTGATGTTCCACGAACTGGCGCACCAGCTCATCTACGTCAAGGGCCAGACGACCTTCAACGAATCCTTCGCGACGGCCGTCGAGGAGTTCGGCATCGAGCGCTGGCTGGCAGATCACATGGCAGCGAGGAAGACCTCGCGGCTTATCGCGCCGGCAAGGCCTTGCGGCAGGAGTTGTCGCGGCTCGCGGAAGCGGCGGGCACCGACCTGCAGGCGATCTACAAGGTAGATATTCCGGCAGACCGCATGCGTGAGCACAAGCGAGAGCGGTTCGCAAGGCTCGGCGCCGACATGCACGATGCCTTCACGCGTGCCGGTCGGGAGTCACCCGCCTGGGTGGACGGCGGACTGAACAACGCCCGTCTGGCCTCGCTCGCGATGTACACGGCGCGCCTCGACGAGTTCCGTGCGCTGCTCGCCGACTGCAACGACGACCTGCCCTGTTTCTACGATCGCGTCCGCGTGCTTGCAAAGCAGTCGTAGGAGCGGCTTCAGCCGCGATCACCGGCAGTCTCGCAGGACGTATCGCGGCTGAAGCCGCTCCTACGGCGTGTTGTCCGCGACCTGTGGGGAGTTATCCGATGCCTGCACGAGACGCATGTCGTCGGAGAGCCGGCGCATCCCGCCGGTCATGCGGAAGTGGAAGATCGTCTCCGCTTCGAGGACGCGCCTGACGTAGTTGCGGGTTTCCTCGAACGGGATGTTTTCGACCCAGATTCGCGCATCCATGCTGCCGCTGGCCGGCAGCCAGGCGTCGACGCGCCTCGGCCCGGCATTGTAGGCGGCCGTCGCGAGCACCCGGTTGCCACCGTAGCGTTCGGCCATGCGGGCAAGGTAGGCGGTGCCGAGCCGCACGTTACTTTGCGGGTCGGTGAGCGTCGTGAGGCCGGCATAGGGGAGATGGATCTCGCGCGCGACTTCGCGGCCGGTGGCGGGCATCAACTGCATCAGCCCGATCGCGCCGGCGCGGGAACGGACGTCGCGCATGAAAAGACTCTCGCTGCGCGCGACGCCGTACGCCCAGGTCGGCGGGATGTTCGCGTCTTTCGCGTTCTGCTCGAAGATGCCGGGGAATGCGAGGGGATAGCGGAGTTCGAGATCGTCGTGTCCGCCGGCGCCGGCTGCGGCGAAGATCGATCGCGAGTGCCAGCCCCAGCGTTGGGCCAGGATGGCGGCCTGCAGCTTGTCCGCGGAGGACATCGGCGCAACCACGGCGTCCCATTCGGAGCGGCCGCGGCCGTCCTGGCCGACGAAAAACAGCTCCCGTGCCCGGACGAGTTCCGGCTGCGCCGACAGTCGCGCAATCTTTGCCTCGTCGGGACGAACCGCTTCCTCGCCGAATGCGTAGGACAGGCCGAGCTCATCCGCTGCCAGGAAACCGTAGTAGCCGCGTTCGTGCGCCAGGGGTTGCAGGAGCGCCGTGCCGTCTTCCCTGCGCCCCGTCCGCCGCATTGCCACTCCACGCCAGTAACGCCATTCGTCCGAGTCCCTGGCCGCGGCGGACATGCGGCCGAGGTCGCCGAGCACCCGCGACCAGTCACGGTCGCGCAGGCCGAGGCGCGCACGCCAGCGCAGGACTTCGTCGCTCTGTGCCGGAGCGGGGAGCGCCGCCAGCTGCTCGTATGCGCCGGGCAGGTTGTCACGTGCCATCCACAGGGCGATATGCCTGGACGTGCGGTACTCCTGTTCGGCAGGGAAGCGATTGCCGGCCGAGATCTTCTTCCAGAGTTCGAGTGCCTGCAGCGGGTCGTCATACGTCACCCGTTCGACGGCGTATACGAGTTGAGCGCGCGTTGCCGAATCGTTCGGCCATTGCCGGTAGTCGCGGACGAACGACTCCGGGTCACGCTGTGCCCTGAGCCACCGGGCCGCGACGTCGATATGCTGCTGGTCGATCGATTTGCCGAGACTGGCGGCAGTGGCGAAGTCACGCGCGTCGATGGCGAGCTTGAAACGTTCCTGGAACGCTTCCGGCTCCAGCAGGTTCCTGTCCGTCAGGAATGCGAACAGCGGGGCGCATTCGTCGATCTTTTCGTCCGCGTTCGTCCAGAGGTAGACGGCGCGATTGACGACGTGTTGCGGGCCGGCCGGCCTCGATCTCGGCACGCAACGCGAGACAGTCGAGCTTCGCGATCTCGAGGCCCTGGTAGAAGCGCTCGTAGATCGTCAGGAATCCCGCCAGGTCGTCGGCTCGGGCGAGATGCAAGGCATACCGGTAGCGCAGTTCCCGGGCCGGCTTGAGCGCGCCGTACTTCGCGAGAAAGGCCTCGATCTCCGCGGGGTCGGCGGTCGCGACCGATGCCTTGAGCCAGGCGGCGCGGAGGTCCGGCCAGAGCACGTAGTCTCGCAGGAGCTGCTGCTCCCCGGCGGGCAGAGCCGCGAAGACGCTCCAGTCGCCGCTTTCCGCGGCCGGATCGACTTTCAGGAACAGTTCGCGCTGACGGGCGAGGTCATCGGCGGCCGCCGGCGACAACAGGGCGAGCCAGCACAACAGCGTGCTGCACAACAGAACTCCGGCTGGCGGGCGGGCTGCAGGCATACTCTTGTCGAAGAGTGTACAACAGCCCGCCCAGATGGCGAATGACGTGTGTCGCGTTATCGGATCTGCAACATCAGCGCGCGGTCCCCGCGCTTGACGAGCAGGAACAGAATCTCGCTTTTGCTCGCGATCTCCGTGAGCTGGCTCAGGTTGCGTACCGGAACCCGGTTGACGGCGGTGATCAGGTCCCCGGCGCGAAGGCCGCGCTGGGCGGCCGGACTGCCGGGCTCCACGGAGGTGACTTCGACGCCGGCGTCGCCGGTCGTGGTCGTGGACGCGAATTCGGCGCCCTCCAGGCCCGGATGGATATCGTTGCCTGCGCTGCGCATGTTGCGCTGTTCGCCGAGCGTGGCGTTCACGTGGTGAGTTTTGCCGTCGCGGACGTACTCGATGTTCACTTTGTCGCCGGAGCGCATCAGGCCGATCGTGTTACGGAGTTCCGAGGCATCGGTGATCTTCTTGCTGTTGACGCCGATGATGACGTCGTCCACCTGGAGTCCCGCCTTCTCCGCCGCCGAGTCCGGCACGACCTCGGTAACGAGCGCGCCCTTGTCGACCGTCGAATTGAGCGCTTTCGCCGCCGCCTGGTCGATCTGGCTGATGGAGACTCCGAGGAGACCGCGGCGCACTTCGCCATAATCCAGGATCTGGTTCATCACGGAGGTAGCGATGTGCGACGGTACGGCGAAGCCGATGCCGACGTTACCGCCCGAACGGCTGATGATGGCCGAATTGATGCCGATCAATTCACCTTGCATGTTGATGAGCGCGCCGCCCGAATTGCCGGGATTGATCGAGGCATCGGTCTGGATGAAGTCTTCGTAGCCGTCGCGGCTGATGCCGGTGCGGCCCAGCGCACTGACGATGCCGGAGGTCACCGTGTGGCCGAGCCCGAACGGATTGCCGATCGCCAGCACGAAATCGCCGACGCGGACCGCCTCGGAGTCGCCGATCGGCATGTCCACCAGGTTCTTGGCATCCACCTTGAGGACGGCGATGTCCGTTGCCGGGTCGGTGCCGACGATCTTGGCGTCCAGGATGTCGCCGTTGATCAGGGAGACCTTGATCTCGTCGGCATTCTCGACGACGTGGTTGTTGGTCAGTATGTAGCCGCGCTTGGCGTCGACGATGACGCCGGAGCCGGCACTGACGACCTCACGCGACCCGCCGGGCATCTCCGGCAGACCGAAGAATCGCCGGAACGCATCATCTCCGAACGGGGAACTCTGGACGATTTTCTGATTGACCCGGATGTTGACTACCGCCGGCGCGACGCGATCCACGAGCGGCGCCAGGGACGGCATGGTTACGCCGTCGAACTTCTGTGGCATTGCCGCCTGGCTCGCCGTGCCGAGCAACAGGAACAGGCCGAAAAAGGTCAGTCGGAGTTTTGCATTCATCATTGAGCCTCTCTGCGATGACGTATCAGACCGGTCACGGTCTGGCAGGTTCAGTACGACGGGGGATGCCCCGGCGTGACGATTCGTTGCGGCCGCGCGAGCGGCACGCCGCTCTGTCGGGCCGCGTCAGCCGCCGTCCGCTGCTGCAGGATAACGGATGCGGTCAAAATGGCTGCACGTTTTCCCGGCGCGGCCGGCGTTCCTCCGCGTCTGCGATGCGTTCGAGATGTGGGCGCCGGCGGCCAGATCAAGGCAACAAGGGCGGTCCGAGGGGCGTTCCCGGACGCGCTCGGCGGGCTGTCCGGGCGCCTCGGTCCGTGGCACAATATCTTGTGCGTTTCGGGATTCATAAAAGTGTCATTTTTTTTCTCAGAGATTTAAAGCACTTATTGCGGAAGTAATTATAACTGTTTGATAATCAATAATAAAAACTCAAAGACTAATTTCGGCCAAATCCTTGACACTCGTTTGCTACGGGCATAATCTTGTGACCGTTCGGACACAACATCTTGTGTCCAATTAATTAAGGAAACGAGGCCAACTCTGGCACTCGCCGCGTCAAGGTACACGCGCGGCGGGCGGGCTTCTCTTCCTCTGGCAAACGTGGTCCAGAACAATACGCTAGTCTCCGCAAGGAGCGCTTTGGGGTCTCCGCAAGGAGAAAAGGGGAGAAACAAGGCCAATGAAGTCCGCCATTCACCTGGATGCGCACACGGTCACCGATATCGAATTTCAGCCCGCGTCCATCGACATCTGGGACGCCAAATACCGACTGACCGCCAAAGACGGCAGCAAGCTCGACGGCTCGATCGACGACACCTACAAACGCGTGGCGAAGGCGTTGGCGAGCGTCGAGACCGAATCGAAACGCGAGCACTTCTACACGGAGTTCCTGTGGGCGCTGCGCAGCGGTGCGATCCCCGCCGGCCGGATCATGTCGAATGCGGGAGCACTGGAGCACAAACCGGCGACGTCGACGATCAACTGCACCGTTTCCGGCACCGTCGGCGATTCGATGGACAACATCCTGAACAAGGTGCACGAGGCCGGCCTGACGCTGAAGGCGGGCTGCGGCATCGGATACGAGTTCTCGACGCTGCGGCCCAAGGGCGCATACGTCACCGGTGCCGGTGCTTACACGTCCGGGCCGCTGTCGTTCATGGATATCTACGACAAGATGTGCTTCACGGTGTCCTCGGCGGGCGGGCGCCGCGGCGCGCAGATGGGAACGTTCGACGTGGGACATCCGGACGTCATGGAATTCATCCGCGCGAAGCGGGAAGACGGCCGCCTGCGGCAGTTCAACCTGTCGCTGCTCGTCACGGACGAGTTCATGCAGGCCGTGATCAACTCCGATGACTGGCATCTCGCGTTTCCGGTGACGCAGAAGGAAGTCGAAGAGGAGAGTCTCGACGTCCACGACGCCACGCAATTCGTCTGGCGGGAATGGCCGGAAGCCGGCAATTACGTCAGCAATGCGCAGGGGCTCGTGGCCTGCAAGATCTACAAGACGCTGCCGGCGCGGCGCGTGTGGGATCTGATCATGGCCTCGACCTACGATTTCGCCGAGCCCGGCTTCGTGCTGATCGACCGGGTCAACGAAATGAACAACAACTGGTTCGTGGAGAACATCCGCGCGACCAACCCCTGCGGTGAACAGCCGCTGCCGCCGTACGGCTCCTGCCTGCTGGGATCGATCAACCTCACGCGCTTCGTCGTGGACGCGTTCACGGACACGGCACACTTCGACTGGGAGGCTTTCCGCAAGGTCGTCAAGGTTTTCACGCGGATGCTGGACAACGTCGTCGAGATCAACGGCCTGCCGTTGCCGCAGCAACGGCACGAGATCCAGAGGAAACGGCGCCACGGCATGGGCTTCCTCGGGCTCGGATCGACCATCACGATGTTGCGCATGAAATACGGAGACGACGACTCGGTCGCGTTTACGGAGGAGGTCGCGCGGCAGATGGCACTGGCCGGATGGGAGGAAGGCCTCGAACTCGCGAAGGAGAAGGGCCCGGCGCCGTTCATGACCGAGGCGTTCGAAGTGACCGACGCGATGCTGGCGAAGCGGCCCGAGATGAAGGCGGACGGTTACCAGGTGGGCGACAAGGTGCCCGGCCGCATCCTGCACGCACGTTACAGCCGGTACATGCAGCGGCTGGCGGGCGTCGCGCCGGAGCTCGTCGAACAGCTGGCCGAGGTCGGGGCTCGTTTCACGCATCACAGCTCGATCGCGCCGACCGGCACGATCTCGCTGTCGCTGGCGAACAATGCCAGCAACGGCATCGAACCCAGTTTCGCGCATCATTACTTCCGCAACGTGATCCGTCAGGGCAGGAAGACGAAGGAGAAGGTAAACGTGTTCTCTTTCGAGCTGCTCGCTTACCGCGAGCTCGTCGACAAGGACGCGATGCCGTCCGGGTCCGCCGACGGCAAGGGCACGGGCAATCTGCCGGACTACTTCATCACGGCCGAGGACATATCGCCGAAGGCGCACGTCGATATCCAGGCGGCCGCCCAGAAGTGGATCGACTCGTCCATCTCCAAGACGGCAAACGTGCCGACCGACTATCCGTACGAGGACTTCAAGGACATCTACCTGTATGCCTACGAGCAGGGACTGAAGGGCTGTACGACCTTCCGCTTCAATCCGGAGGCTTTCCAGGGAGTTCTGGTCAAGGAGAAAGACCTGAAGAACACGGTCTACAAATTCAAGCTGGAGGACGGTGCGACCGTCGAGCTGAAAGGTGACGAGGAGGTCGAGTACGACGGCGAGGTACATACGGCGGCCAACCTGTTCGATGCCCTGAAAGAGGGCTATTACGGCAAATTCTGATGAAGACAATGATGAAGATAGAGAAGAAAATCGTCGGCTACGCGGTGTCTCAACCGGAGAGCCAGGAAAAACCCGCCAGGCCGGAATTCAAACGGGAGGGCGGCGGCGATCGTGCGGAAGTCATTCGCATGCACGAGAAGCTCGAGCGACCCGAGGTGCTCGTCGGGTCCACTTACAAGGTCAAGACGCCGATCTCCGACCATGCGATGTACGTAACGATCAATGACATCGTGCTCAATCAGGGGACCGAGTACGAGAAGCGTCGGCCGTTCGAGATCTTCATCAACTCGAAGAATCTCGATCATTATCAGTGGATCGTCGCCCTGACCCGGATCATCTCGGCGGTATTCCGCAAGGGAGGTGACGTGGCATTCCTGGTCGACGAATTGAAGGCCGTCTTCGACCCGCGCGGCGGCTACTGGCAGGCGGGCGGAAAATTCATGCCTTCGATCATCGCCGAACTCGGATACATCGTCGAGAAGCACCTGATCTCGATCGGCCTGATGGCAAAACCCGAGCTCGACGACGGGCAGAAGAAGCTGATTGCCGAGAAGCGCGCCGAGTTCGAAGAGAAGAGGAAGCAGCGCGACGCGTTCTCGACCAGCGAGTATCCGGAAGGAGCCCAGCTCTGCAACAAGTGCAATACGGTTGCGGTGGTGATGATGGACGGCTGCATGACCTGTCTGGCCTGCGGCGAATCGAAGTGCGGCTGACGGGGAGTCTTCGCCGCTAACCGCGACGCGTTTCGTGCGGCTCTTCTACAACCTGTTGATCTATGCGCTGCAGCTTCCGGTTGCCGTGTACTGGCTGGTGCGCGGGCTGATCAACAGCAGCTACCGCGACCGCTTCGGCCAGCGTTTCGGGATCGGCTATCCCTGGATCGGACGCTGTATCTGGATCCACGCCGTCTCGGTGGGCGAAGTGCAGGCGGCGGTGCCGCTGGTGCGCGCGATCGAGAAACGATTCCCCGACATCGAGATGCTGATCACGACGGTGACGCCGACGGGCGCCGCGCGGGTCCGGTCTGCGTTCGGCGATACGGTCAAGCACTGCTACATCCCGCTCGAGATGCCGATAGCCGTCGACCGCTTCTACGAGTCCGTCAATCCCGAACTGGCACTGATCATGGAAACCGAGATCTGGCCGAATCTGTACCGGGGTTGCGGCGTTCGCGACATCCCGCTCGTGCTCGTCAGCGCCGAATCTCACCCAAGTCCGTGGACAGTTACCACAGATTCCTGCCCCTGTTCCGGGACACGCTCTCGCACGGCATCATCATCGCCGCGCAGAGCGAGGCCGACGGTGAGAGGTTCCGGGCCCTGGGCGCGAGCCCGGTCCGGACGTGGGTGACTGGCAACATCAAGTTCGACATCGAATTGCCGGCGGACCTGGCCGATCGCGGCCGTGAGTTCCGGCGCCGGACGTTGCGGCGACCGCCCGGTCTGGGTCGCGGCGAGCACGCACGACCAGGAAGAGCAGCAGGTACTGGCAGGCCCACCGTATCCTGCAACGGAGCTTCCCGGACGTGCTGCTGGTACTCGTGCCGCGGCACCCCGAGCGATTCGCTGCGGTGCGCGAGGCGATAGAGAAGGAAGGATTCACCTGCGTCGCCCGGACCGACGGGTCAGCCTGCGAGCGATCGACGGATGTCTTCCTCGGCGACACGATGGGCGAGGTCCCGCTGTTTTATGCCGCGAGCGATGCGGCGTTCGTCGGGGGCAGCCTGGTGCCGATCGGCGGCCACAACCTGCTGGAGCCCGCCGCGCTGGGTTTGCCGGTCGTCATCGGCCCGTACGTCTATAACGCACAGGAGATCGCGGATATGTTCGTGGAACTCGGTGCGTGCCGCATGGTCGACGACGCGGCCGGGCTGGCGGACGCGATCGGCGAATTGCTCGCCGATCCGGAGCGCGCCGCGACCGTCGGCCGCAAGGGACTCAGGATCGTGCAGCAAAATCGCGGTGCGCTGGATCGCTTGCTCGGCCTGCTCGATCCCCTGATCGGCGATACCGAGTCGCACGAGGAGACGGCCCTGCTAATCCGTGGGGCCCTGCTCGCTGTTCTCGGCCGTTTCTTCGGCAAACGCCTGCTCGGGCGTCGGGCGATCCTTCAGCCACTGGTCGATATCTTCGAGATCCTCGATCTGGAGGTTGCCCGCGGCCTGCTTGAGACTCAGCACGTTGAGCAGGTAATCGTAACGCGCCCGGTAGTAGAGCGTGATCGAGTTGTACAGGTTGAACTGTGAATTCAGGACGTCGACGATCGTGCGCGTGCCGACGTCGAAGCCCGCCTGCGTGGCCTCGAGGGCCGTGCGACTCGAGGCGACCGCCTGCTTCAACGCATCGACGCGGCTGAGCTCGGACAGGACGCCGAGGTAGGCGTCGCGCGTCTGACGCTCCGTCTCGCGTGTCACGCGCTGCAGCTGTTCGCGTGCCGCGCGGTGCAGATAGACGGCTTCGCGTACCCGGGACGACGTATAGCCTCCGGAAAACAGGGGGACCGTGACCTGTATCCCGATACTGTCCGAATCGAAGTCGCTGTTGGCGTCCAGATAACCCGAGCCCGTGTCCCGTCGGGATTCCTGTGTCTGATTTCCGGTGCTGGCGACCAGGTCGACGGTCGGATAGTGGCCGGTACGGCGATACGAGATCTCGTCACGGGCGAGTTCCTCGTCCAGACGGCTGGAGACGAGGGCAAGGTTCTGGCTCAGGGCCAGGTCCACCCATTCCTTCTCGTTGCGTTCCGGCGCGCGCATGGGGAACTCGTCCGTCGGTGCCGAGAGCTCGGCGACGTATTCGCCGGTGATCTCGCGCATTTGTTCACGCGCAGTGGCCAGTTCGCGCTTTGCCTGTATCTCGTCAGCGACCGCCTGATCGTGCGCGGCCTGCGATTCCTGTACGTCGGTGATCGCGATCAGGCCGACCTCGTAGCGCTGTTTCGCCTGCTCGAGCTGGCGTGCGATCGCTTGCCGGTTCTTGTGAGTCGAGGTCAGCGTGTCCTCGGCGGCCAATACCGCGAAATAGGCATTGGCGACGCGGATGATGAGGTCCTGTTGCGCTGCCTCGCGATCCGCTTCGGCCTTTGCCACGGTCTTGTCCGCGCGATGCAGGTTGACGATCTGGTCCCAGCGGAACAGGGTTTGCCGGAGGTTGACCTGCCAGCTCTTCGTGTCGCCTCGCGAAAGTGACTGATATGAATACGGCACGATGATCGGCGGGCCGGTCGGGTCGTTGGCATTGACGCCGGGTGCATAGGTGACGCCCGAGCCGTCGGTATGGGACTTGTCCCAGCTTCCGGAGGCATCGATCTGGGGGAGCATGACGCCCCGTGCCTGTGGTTCCGCCTCGAGAGCCGCCAGCCGGCGCGCCTCCGCTTCGTGGATCAGCGGGTCGGACTGCAGTGCCTGCTGGTACACCTCCAGCAGCGACGCGGCTTGTCCCGCAGCGGGCACTGTCATGATGGCGAAAACGATGGTCAGGCGCTTGAAATTACTGAGTTTTCTCATTGTCACGAATCCCGCAGAATAGGTCGCCGCCAGGTGCAGCGAAGGTGTTATAGTTAACTATATCACTAAACCAGTCAAGCCTGGAAGTGAAGGCGATTGCTCCGGTCCCCTCATATTCCGACGCACGGCGTCTCCCGAAGTTCGTTCTCCCCGGACCGCGAGCCTGGCACGGGCTTATGAAAGTTTAGATGCAGCAAGCTCGCATGTGGTTTCGATTCAGAACAGAAACCCCGGCGGAGCGGCTCCGTGCACGAGCGGCGCCAGACAGGTTTCGAACAGACTCTCCGTGTGCCAGTCCTCGCCCGGACCCCGGCGGATTCGGCGTGCTTCCATCACGGGCGCGTCGCCAACGACGACGAACAGCCGACCGTCCGGCCGCAGGGCTTCGACGAAGCGCGGATCGAAATGCTGGATGGAACCGGTGACCGCGATGGCATCGAAGGCCCCGTCCGGCAACTCGCGCATCGCATCCATGACGAACAGCTCGACGTTGCCGGTGCCGGCGTCCTCGAACCTGAGCCGCGCATTCTCGACGAACTCTTCGACGATGTCGATGCTCGTCACCGAGGCGGCGAGCCTGGCGAGACAGGCGCAGAGGAAGCCGGACCCCGTCCCGACTTCCAGGACCCTGTCCGTGGGACGCAGTTCGAGGGACTGCAGGAGACGCCCCTCTATCGTCGGTGTCAGCATCGACTGACCGTGGCCGATCGGGATCTCGGTATCGGCGAATGCAAGCAATTCGTATGCGGGCGGGACGAAGCGCTCTCTCGGCACGGCTCTGAAGACCTCGAGAATGGCCGTGTCGAATACTTCCCAGGCCCGGACCTGCTGCTCGACCATTTGTTCCCGGGCATAATCCGTGTTCATCCCGCCGTTACCTGTAACCGTTTCAAATTCGAGTGAAAAGACTTCCCGAGGCGCCGCGCGACGGCAGCCAGCCAAATCGCAAACGGACGGATACGGAATTATGGTGAATAGCCGCGGTCCGTCGAGGCTGCTGGGATATGCTTGACAAGCACGGCCTATGCGCCTCTCCCGACACTCGACTCTCCCAAGATGGAGATGCATATCGAGCGGCCAATAATAACAAATGATCTCGACACGGCATCCGAATAAATGGTTAAGAGCGGGAAGTCCGGTGCTCGCCAGAGCATACCGTGTGGCGGATATTGGGGGCTGAATGTCGCTGGTCAGCATCATCGCGGTACTCGCAGGCCTGCTGGTACTGGCGGTCGCCGCGGGCCTCGCACTGTGGCGGGGCAGGCGAGGGGCGTCGCGGCGCCTGGCGGAGCTGAACGAGGAGTTGCTGGAGGCATCGAAGGATGCTTCGGTCGGCCGCAGGCTGATCGCGCCGGACGAGCCCGACGCCGCCCGCCTGGTGGGGACCATCAACCGCCTATTCGACGCGCTCGACGAGCGCGAGGAGAAGATCCGCGGCCGCGACCGGCTCTTTACCGATTTTGCGAAGACCCTCCCCGAGATCGTCATTGTCCATGACGAAAAGATACTGTTCGCGAACGATGCCACGGCAGGCCTGATCGGCCTCGATCCCTCGCAACTCGCCGGACGGGAGGTCGTGGATCTCGTCAAGCCCGCGTATCGCGCACTGTTCCGCAACACGATGGCCAGGCGCATCGCCGGGGAGGACGCCCCGCAGCGGCTGGAGATACAGCTGATCAATGGCGACGAGGCGGGCCTGTGGGTCGAGGCGCAGAGTTCCGTCATCGAGTTTCACGGCAGCCCGGCGATCCTGACGATTGCCCGCGACGTCAGTCACCGCAAGAGCCTCGAGGTGTCGCTGAGCCGCAGCAAGCGCCAGGCCCAATATACGCTGGAATCGATTGCCGAAGGCGTGATTACGACGGACAACGACGGGCGTATCGATTACATGAATGTTTCGGCGGAGTCCCTGACCGGGACCAACCGCGACGACGCCGCGGGCCACAAGGTAGCGGAACTGTTCAGCCTGGTCGACGATGCGGACCGGCGTCCGCTCGGCGACCCGGTGGAACGCTGTCTCGCGACCCGCCGACGCGTCAACATGGGGCGCCATGCCGTCATGGTCACCTCGAGCGGTGAGCACGAGCACTCGGTCGAGATCTCGGCATCTCCGATCCGCGGACCGGGCAACAGCATCTCCGGCACCGTCGTCGTATTTCACGATGTCGGGGAGATCCGAGGACTCGCGCGGCAGATGAGTTACCAGGCGACGCACGATCCGTTGACGGGTCTGATCAACCGGCGCGAGTTCGAACGACGGCTGGACGAGGCGATGGATGCGGCGCACGCCGAAGAGGCCGTCCACATGCTGTTTTACATGGACCTGGACCGCTTCAAGGTGGTCAACGACAGCTGCGGCCATCTGGCAGGCGACAACATGCTCCGGGAGGTATCGGCGCTGATCAAGGACCAGGTCCGCGATTCCGATTTCGTCGGACGTCTCGGCGGCGACGAGTTCGGTGCGCTCCTGATCGGTTGCCCGATCGACAAGGCGCGGCAGATCGCGACGGATATCTGCAACGCCGTCGGCGACTACCGCTTCGTCTGGAAGGACAAGATCTTCAACATCGGCATATCGATCGGCCTCGTCGAGGTGAGCCACATCAGCGGATCCCTGCAGGATGTTATGAGCGCTGCGGATTCGGCCTGCTATGTCGCCAAGCAGCAGGGCCGCGGGAAAGTGCACGTGTACTCGGCGCGTGACGAGGCGATCGCAAGAGAGCGCGGCGACGTCCAGTGGTTGCGCGCCCTCCAGACGGCCCTGCACGAAGGGAGTTTCGAACTCGCGGTGCAGCCGATCATCGCGATGCGCGGAGGTGTCGAATCAGGGCCGGCTGTCGAGGTGCTGGTCCGGCTCCGCGACGGGCGCGGCCGCAACGCGCATACCGCGGAGTTCCTCAAACCCGCGGAACGCTATCAGCTGATGCCGCAGATCGACCGCTGGGTGGTCAACGCGGCTCTGCTTGCCCTGTCAGGAGGGGAGATCAAACTGCCCGTCGGCCGCAGTTGCGCGATCAATCTGTCCGGGCAGACGCTCGGCGACGAGGCGTTCCTCGGGTTCGTGGTCGAGTCGCTCGATGGCACCGGGGTCTCACCGTCGTCGATCTGCTTCGAGATGACCGAGAACGCCATACTCGCGAACGTCAAGCATGCGCAACGCTTCATCGAGGTGCTGCACGGCATCGGCTGCGAATTCTCGCTGGATGACTTCGGCAGTGGCCTCGGCTCGTTCTCGAGCCTGAAGCACCTGCCGATCGATTACCTCAAGATCGACGGTACGTATACGCGCAACCTGCAGTCCGACGAGGTGAACCAGGAGATGGTTGTCGCGATGATCAAGCTCGCCCGAACGATGCAATTTCGTATCGTCGCCGAGCAGGTCGAGCACCAGGAAGACTTCGACTGGCTGCGCGACGTCGGCGTCGACTTCGCCCAGGGCCGCTTCATCGAGGCGCCCGTCACCCTCGGCCACACCTCGACCGGCACCTTCCGCACCCTGTCCCCGTAGGAGCCGGCCCCGGTGGGACAATCGCGGCTGAAGCCGCTCCTACGGATGCTTTCAGGCCACGCGGTCCCTGTGCAGAACCTGTAGGAGCGGCTTCAGCCGCGATACGGATTTGTCAGATCAGCGGGACGATCAGCAGCGCGACGATGTTGATGATCTTGATCAGCGGGTTGATCGCCGGGCCGGCCGTGTCCTTGTACGGATCGCCGACCGTGTCGCCGGTCACCGCGGCCTTGTGAGCATCGGAGCCCTTGCCGCCGTAATTGCCGTCCTCGATGTATTTCTTGGCGTTGTCCCAGGCCCCGCCGCCGGCGGTCATCGAGATCGCGACGAACAGGCCCGTGATGATCGTGCCGAGCAGTACCCCGCCCAGCGCCTCAACACCCAGCGTGAAGCCGACAATGATGGGCACCGCGATCGGCAGCAGCGACGGCAGGATCATCTCCTTGATCGCGGCCTTCGTCAGCAGGTCGACGGCGCGCCCGTAGTCGGGCTTGCCGGTGCCTTCCATGATGCCGGGGATCTCGCGGAACTGGCGGCGGACCTCGTTGACCACCGAGCCGGCCGCACGGCCGACGGCTTCCATCGCCAGCGCGCCGAACAGGTACGGCACGAGTCCGCCGATAAACAGGCCGATGATGACCCGGTAGTCGTTCAGCAGGAACGTGATGTTACGGCCTTCGTTGATCAGTGCGTTGTTGTAGTCGGCGAACAGGACGAGCGCGGCGAGGCCGGCGGAGCCGATGGCATAACCCTTGGTGACGGCCTTGGTCGTGTTGCCCACGGCGTCCAGCTGGTCGGTGATGGTGCGGACTTCGGGCGGCAGTTCGGCCATCTCGGCGATGCCGCCGGCATTGTCGGTGATGGGGCCGAACGCATCGAGCGCCACCACGACGCCCGTCATCGACAGCATCGTTGTCGCGGCGATCGCGATATTGTAGAGGCCGCCGATCGCATCCGGCGCGAGCTGGAACGCACCCCAGATGCTGAGGCATACGGCGAGCACGGGCAGCGCCGTCGCCTTCATCGAGATACCGAGGCCCGCGATGATGTTCGTGGCGTCGCCGGTCAGAGAGGCCCGCGCGATGGTCTGCACGGGCTTGTAGTCCGTGCCGGTGTAGTACTCGGTAATCACGACCATCGCCGCGGTCAGCGCGAGGCCGATCAGCGCCGAGTAGTAGACGTGCAACGTGTTGCCGCCGCCCAGCATCGAGTTCGTAATGGGATAGAAGGCTATCGCTGCAAGTACGCCGGCGACGATCATACCGCGGTAGAGCGCGCCCATGATCTTGCCACCGGCCGAGGTCTTGACGAAGAAGGTGCCGATAATCGACGCGACGATCGAGACGGCGCCGAGGACCAGCGGATAGATCACCGCCTGCGCCCCGTATGTCGACGCAACGAGGCTGCCGAGCAGCATCGTCGCGACGATCGTGACCGCGTAGGTCTCGAACAGGTCGGCGGCCATGCCGGCGCAGTCGCCGACGTTGTCGCCCACGTTATCGGCAATGACGCCGGGGTTGCGCGGGTCGTCCTCCGGGATGCCGGCTTCGATCTTGCCGACGAGGTCGGCGCCGACGTCGGCGCCCTTGGTGAAGATGCCGCCGCCGAGGCGCGCGAAGATCGAGATCAACGAGCCGCCGAAGGCGAGTCCCACCAGTGCGTGGACCGCGTGCTCGGATGCGTAGCCCATTCGCGTCAGGATCAGGAAGTAACCGGCGACGCCGAGAAGACCCAGGCCGACGACGAGCAGGCCGGTGATCGCTCCGCCGCGGAACGCGATGTTGAGCGCAGGATTGACGCCATTGCGAGCGGCTTCGGCGGTGCGTACGTTGGCGCGGACCGAGACATACATGCCGATGTAGCCCGCCGAGCCGGAGAACACGGAACCGATGACGAAGCCGATGGCGGTGGCCCAGCCGAGCGGTGAGAATCCCAGCACCAGGGCCACGACGACGCCCACCATGCTGATCGTGAAGTACTGGCGATCCATGTAGGCCTTGGCGCCTTCCTGGATGGCCGCGGCGATCTGCTGCATCCGCTCGTTGCCCGCGGACTGATGCAGAATCCACCGTGTCGAGAAAATGCCGAACAGCACGGCGAGCGCGCCGGCACCGATCGAGAGCCACAGGGCCAACTCGTTGGTCATCTTGTTGTCTCCTGACGTGTACGCTTGGAGCAGCGAACACGACCGCCGGCGCCTTGTTCGGCAGGCCGGCTGCATTCGCTACGGATATCCCCTGAAGATTGTTGTTACCGGCTGAGCCGGCCGCGCATCATACCACAAATTTCGTCTGTAACTTTGCCTTCACGGCGCACGTTCTTGAGCGTGACGTATTTCGGCAAGCCATTGACATAAGGCGGATAATCCTCGCCCCGGATCAGGGGCGCGAGGTAGCGGCGGGCGCTCGGCGTGATGCCGAAACCGTCCTTCGTGATGTAGCGCTTCGGCAACTTCTTTTCCTTGTTCGCCACCTTCGACAGCGGCGCCGACTCGATCTTCCAGCGGTACGGGTCGTCCGACGTGCGTTTGATCACAGGCATGACCGCGGTCTTGCCGGCGAGCCCGAACTGCACGGCCGCTTTGCCGACCGCATAGGCCTGGTCCACGTCCGTCTTCGATGCGATGTGGCGGGCCGAACGCTGCAGGTAGTCGGCGACGGCGTAGTGGTACTTGTAGCCGAGCTTGTCGCGCACCAGGTTCGCGACGACAGGCGCCACGCCGCCGAGCTGTGCATGACCGAAGGCATCGCGGGTGCCGGCCTCGGCCAGGAAGCGGCCGTCGGCATAGCTCGCGCCTTCGCTCACCACGATGACGCAGTACTCGAAGCGCTTTACGCTGTCTTCGACCCGGGCCAGGAACGCCTCCTCGTCGAAGGGCACTTCCGGGAACAGGATGATGTGCGGCGCATCCTCCGGCTTCTCGCCCGCGAGTCCGGCCGCCGCGGCGATCCAGCCTGCATGGCGCCCCATGACCTCGAGGACGAAGACCTTGGTGGACGTCTTGGCCATCGACAGCACGTCCAGGGCGGCTTCCTTCGTCGACACCGCGACGTATTTCGCCACCGACCCGAAGCCGGGGCAGTTGTCCGTGACCGGCAGGTCGTTGTCCACGGTCTTCGGAATGCCGAGGCAGACCATAGGGAAGCCCATGCGTTTCGCCACCTGGGACACCTTGTGTGCCGTGTCCATGGAGTCGTTGCCGCCGTTGTAGAAGAAATAGCCGATGTCGTGCGCCCTGAATACCTCGATGAGCCGTTCGTACTCGGCGCGGTTCTCCTCGATGCTGCGCAGCTTGTAGCGAGCCGACCCGAACGCACCGCCGGGTGTGTGGCGCAAGCCGGCGATCGTCTTCGCGGACTCGCGGTTCGTGTCGATCATGTCCTCGGTGAGAGCGCCGATAATGCCATTGCGGCCCGCGTATACATTCGCGATTCGATTGCGGTGTTTGCGGGCCGTTTCGATGACGCCGCACGCACTCGCATTGATGACGGAAGTTACGCCGCCCGACTGGGCATAGAAGGCATTTCTGGCAGGCATGACCGGCTACTCTCCCTAGGTATGGTTTTTTGAGCGTGGGAGGATAGCATCGTTTGACCTGCAAGCTGAGAGGCGGTAGCGTACCGGCCCCGATTCCCGAGGGGCGGCCACCGGCCGCGATCGACGAGAGAGACTCAATGCGCATCGTATTGCTCGGCGCGCCCGGCTCCGGCAAGGGCACGCAAGCGAAGAAGCTGATGGCCGATCGGCACATCCCCCAGGTCTCCACCGGCGACATGCTGCGCGAAGCCGTCGCCGCGGGCACGCGGTTCGGGCAGCGGGCGAAGTCCGTCATGGAGTCAGGTCAGCTCGTGCCCGACGAGCTCATGCTGGGTATCATCAGCGAGCGCCTCACCCAGCCCGATTGTGCCGACGGATTCATCCTCGACGGATTCCCGAGGACGGAACAGCAGGCAAACGATCTCGAGGAGCTGCTGGACGAACTCGCCGCGCCGCTCGACGCGGCGATCCTGATGGACGTCGACTTCGACATCCTGATGAAGCGACTGACCGGCCGGCGGACGTGCTCCGTGAACGGCAAGCTGCTCAACATCTACTTTTCTCCGCAGGCCGAACTCGACGCCTGCATCGCTGCCGGCGGCGAGCTCGTCCGCCGTGAAGACGATAACGAGGAAACCATCGGTAAACGCCTGGAAGTCTACCGGCGGCAGACCGAACCGGTCGTCGGCTACTACAAGTCGCGCGGCAAGCTCAGGACGATCGACGCCGAGGGCTCTGTCGACGAGGTGTACGCCCGCCTTACCGCGGCGCTCGACTCGTAGGAGCGGCTTCAGCCGAGATCGTCCCGCCGGCGACGACGTTGCAGGTATCGCGGCTGAAGCCGCTCCTACAAAAGACCCAGAAGGTCTTCGCCGATCACACCGCGGCGCCAGCCGTCGAGGAGTCGTGAGGGTGCCTCGGGACTGCTGATCAGGGCCGACAGGTCCTTGCGCGAGGCGACCGTCTCGGCGGCTATGCCGAGCTCCTCCGCGCGCCGGGCGACCCGTTTCTGCATGTTCTTCAGCAGGCCGCGCTGGACGTCGTCGGGGGCCGGCGGCGGCGAATAGTCGCTGTCGTCGGCGATGGCCTCCGCGATCAGTTGCGTGATCGTGTTGCCGGTCCGGCGCACGAGTCCGCCGGGCAATCCGTCGATCCGGGCGAGCTCGCCGATACTCACCGGCAGTCGCGAGGCCAGCTCCATCAGGGCTGCATCCTTCGCGATCCACTGCCGTGGCCGGTTCGCGCGCAGTGCCTCGTTCTCCCGCCAGGCGGCGAGCCGGGCGGCAGCCGCGCGGTGCTTGCCGCGCAAGTTCCTGGCGGCCTTCAGGCGGTCGACGGCCGTCGCCGGGTCGATGTCGTAGAGTGCCGGATCGAGCAGTTGCGCAGAGTCTTCCTCGGCCCACACCAGCCGACCCTTGTCTTCCAGCGCGCCGGCCAGTTCCGCGAAGGCAGGCAACAGATATTCGACGTCCTCCGCCGCGTATTCCAGGTAGGCCGTCGGCAGCGGCCGCCGCGACCAGTCGGCGCGAGTGTGCGACTTCTCGATGTCGACGCCGAACAGGGCTTTGACCAGGCTCGCATAGCCCATCTGGGGAGGGTGGCCGAGCAGGCCGGCTGCGATCTGGGTGTCGAAGATCGCGCGTGGCATCCGCCCAGCCGTCTGGTAGACGACCTCGACGTCCTGGCGCCCGGAGTGCAGGACCCACGGCGTGCCGAGGAAGCCGTCCCAGAAATCGGCCATGTCGGCGCCGGAGAGCGGATCGACGCAATAGATGCGTTCGCCGGTCGCGAGTTGCAGCAAACACAGCTCGGCGAAGAAGGTCTTCTCCCTTACGAACTCGGTATCCATACCGAGACGCGGGCGGCCCGTCAATTCGGACGCAAGCGAGTTCGGATCTTCGACGAGTTTGAATTCGGGCATCAGTCAGGCACGTGACCCATTTCGATTCGGGAGATTAACATGCGATGATTGCCGTCTCCGAGTCGTGGACATCGCGCCGACGTGCTGCCCCTGATCAGAACCCTGTTCGACATCACTCTGCTGCGCAAGGGACCCGAGGCGATACCGCCGGCCTGGTTCCTTTTCGTGCCGATAATCGGTCTTTGGTCGTTTTCGGTGCTGGCCGCGGCCGCGCTTTTCGATCAATTCGATGTATCGAGCGTCGCCCTGAGCGCATTCAGCACCCTGGTCGGCGTGGTGTGCTACGCGACCGTCGTTGTCGTCAATGGTTGCGGAGCACGCATGGCACAGACGCTAGCCGCGATCATCGGCTGTGGCGCGATCATTCTGCTGGCATTCGTCGTTGGATATGCAGTGCTGGATCCTCTGCTGGGAGACGGCGCCAGCAGCGCGATCGCGAACCTGATCATGCTCTGGTCAGTCCCGGTAGAAGGACACATCATCGCGCGAGCCATCGACCGCCACTGGTATATCGGCATCCTCATCGCCGTCGGAGTCTTCGTTTTGCAGCTATTCATCTACGAACTCATGACCACGTCGAACTGATCGCGTATGCACATCCACATTCTCGGCATCTGCGGGACATTCATGGGCGGCGTCGCCGCGCTGGCCAAGGCCGCGGGCCACGACGTCACTGGCTGCGACGGCAATGTCTATCCGCCGATGAGCACTCAGCTCAGGGAGCTCGGTATCGACGTGCACGAGGGCTTCGACGCGGACCAGCTCGACGTCGAGCCGGACTGTGTCGTCGTGGGCAACGTCATGAGCCGGGGCACGGAAGTCGTCGAGGCGACGCTCGAACGCGGACTCAGCTTTACGTCCGGGCCGCGCTGGCTGGCCGACAACGTGCTCCGGGGACGTCACGTGCTGGCCGTGGCCGGCACGCACGGCAAGACCACGACGGCGAGCATGCTCGCTTTCATCCTCGAGCACGCGGGACTGTCGCCGGGCTTCCTGATCGGCGGACTCCCGGCCAACTTCGGCGTATCGGCACGCTACGGCGAAGCGCCGTTCTTCGTGGTGGAGGCGGACGAGTACGACACGGCGTTCTTCGACAAGCGTGCCAAGTTCGTGCATTACTCACCTCGTACCCTCGTCCTGAACAACCTGGAATACGACCACGCCGACATCTACAAGGACATCGACGCGATCCTGTGGCAGTTCCATCAACTCCTGCGCACGGTGCCCGGCGGCGGGCGCATCGTCCGCAATGCCGCCGACGACAGACTCGCGGAATTGATCCAAATGGGCTGCTGGACGCCGGTGGAGACCTTCGGTGTCGACGTCGACGCGGACTGGAGCGGGAGCTTTGTCGACGCGGGCGAGCGCCAGGTCCGGCTTACGGATCGCCAGGGCGCCTCCGGGGAGTGCCGGTGGCAGCTCGGCGGCCGCCACAATCTCGAGAATGCGGTCGCGGCGGTCGCTGCCGCGGCCTCGGCAGGCGTGGCGCTCGACGTCGCTCTCGAGGGGCTGTCGAAATTCGAGGGGGTAAAGCGCCGCATGGAGCGTACCGCGACCGTCGGCGACATCGCGATTTACGACGATTTCGCACATCACCCGACGGCTATCCGGCGTACACTCGCGGCGATCAAGCGTCGTTACCCGGGTCACCGAATCATCGTTGCCATCGAACCACGCTCGAATACGATGAAGCTCGGCGTGCACAATGACACGCTGGCCGCGGCCCTCGAGGAAGCGGATCTCGTCTGGATGTTCCGGCCGCCCGGAATGAGCGAGAACTTCGAGCGGGCGCTCGAGCCCCTGGGCGGCCGCCTGCGGCTGTTCGCCGACTATGACAGGCTGGTCACCGACATGTCCGGCCGCCTGCTGTCCGGCGACCAGGTGATCTTCATGAGTAACGGCGGCTTTGGCCGGGCGCGGCAGACCCTGACAGCGGTGCTGCAGCGTACGCGCAGTGGATGAGACAGGTTCCGCTGCAGCCGGGCAAGCAGCTTCTATACTTGGGTAGTCGAGGCGTCGAACGAATCGCGCAGTGCAAGTTCCGCTTTTTCCGCTGAATACCGTGTTGTTCCCGGGCGGTCCCTTGCCGCTCCGGATCTTCGAGGCACGTTATATCGACATGATCAGCGATTGCCTGCGCAGGGACACGCCGTTCGGGGTGTTGTTGATCCGGGACGGCGGCGAGACCGGACCGGCGACGACCCACAGCATCGGCACCCTGGCCCGCATCACGGACTGGTATCAGGGCAGCGATGGACTGCTCGGCGTCACCGCGATCGGCGAGCACCGGTTCCGGCTGCTGTCCAGCGAACGCATGGACAGCGGTCTCAACGTCGGCGAAGTCGAACTGTTACCCGACGAGCCGCCCGTACCCTTGCCGGAGGAATACCAGCCGCTGTCGCAGATCCTCGACGGCGTGCTCGATGACCTCGGCCGGCTGTATGCCTCGCTGGATCGCCGCCTCGACGACGTCGCCTGGGTGACGACCCGATTCGTGGAAATCCTGCCGCTCGAACTCGAGGAAAAGCAGCGTTGCCTGGAAGACTGTGACCCACAAGCGCGCCTGAAGATCGTGCGGCGTCTCCTCGAGCAGGTGCGCGGCCCGCTGGACTAGGACAGGCTCCTAGAGGCCTTCGAATGCCCCGGCCGCGGCGGCCAGGGTCTGCTCGAGCTCCGCCTCGCCATGTGCGCTCGAGACGAAGCCTGCCTCGAAGGCCGAAGGCGCGAGATAGATGCCTGCATCGAGCATCCGATGGAAGAAGCGCCGGAAACGCTCGACATCCGCACCCGCGACCTGCGTGTAGCGGCGTACCGGCCCGTGGGCGGTGAACACGAAACCGAACATGCCGCCCGCATGCTCAGTTGCCAGCGGAATGCCCGCCTGCTCCGCCGCCGCCTCGAGCCCTTCGGCGAGTTGCCGCGTGCGCTCGCCGAGCGTCTCGTAGAATCCGGGCGTGTCGAGCCCCTCGAGCGTGGCGAGTCCCGCGGCCATCGCAAGCGGGTTGCCGGACAGCGTCCCGGCCTGGTAGACGGGCCCGTCGGGTGCGATGCTGGCCATGACGTCGGCGCGGCCGCCGAACGCCGCCGCGGGCATGCCGCCGCCGACGATCTTGCCCAGCGTGGTGAGGTCGGGACGGATGCCGTAAAGTGCCTGCGCGCCGCCCCTGGCGACGCGAAAGCCCGTCATGACCTCGTCGAGGATCAGCAGGGCGCCCGCCGATGTACATGCCTCGCGCAGTGCCTCGAGAAAACCCGGCACCGGCGGCACCATGTTCATGTTGCCGGCGATCGGCTCGACGATGACACAGGCGATCTCGTCGCCGTGACGCCCGAATGCCTCGCGCACCCCGTCGACATCGTTGTAGGTCAGCGTGATCGTGTGTTTGGCGAGTTCAGCCGGTACGCCCGGAGAACTCGGCACGCCGAGCGTCAGGGCGCCGGAGCCGGCCTTGATCAGCAGCGAGTCCGAATGGCCGTGATAGCAGCCTTCGAACTTGACGATCCGGTCGCGTCCCGTATGGCCGCGCGCCAGGCGGATGGCGCTCATGGTGGCTTCCGTGCCGGAACTGACCATACGCAGGCGCTCCATCGAGGGGACGAGGTTGCGGATCTTCTCTGCGAGTCGCGTCTCGAGGACCGTGGGTGCGCCGAAACTCAGTCCGTCGCGGGCCGCCTCGATCACGGCCTCGATCACCTCGGGATGAGCGTGACCCAGGATCATCGGACCCCAGGATCCGACATAGTCGATGTAGCGCTTGCCGCCTTCGGCTTCCAGCCAGGCACCCCGCCCGCGCTTGATGAACACGGGTTCCCCGCCCACGCCGGCGAACGCGCGCACCGGCGAATTGACGCCGCCGGCGATGATTTTCCTTGCGTCAGTATAAAGGCTCATGCTCATCCTCCCGCAGAGGGCGCATGCTACCGGATGCCGGGGAGGGCTGTCGCGCAGCCGTTATGCCGAGTCGACCCAGACCAGTTCGTGCGTGAAGCGCCCGTCCGCGTGGAGCTCGATACGCCGATACGCCGGCGGACGATCGTCCACCGCGAATTCGTCGCTGCGCGGGACAAATTGCCGGCAGGTCGACGGTGTGGTGAGGATGCGGATGCCGTCGTGCTCCGAGTCGTACTCCTGGTGCACGTGACCGAAGATCGCGAGGCGGACGCCGGCGATCTCCTTGAGGCTCGCGAGAAATTCCGCGCCGTTGCCGAGCCCCACGCCGTCGAGCCAGCGGCTGTGCACCGGGACGGGGGGATGATGCACGCAGACCATGACGTGTGCGGCATCGCTGCGGGCGACGTCCGCTTCCAAACGTGAAAGTTCAGGTTCCGGGACCCGGCCGCCGACCTCGCCTTCGACACAGCTGTCGAGACAGGCGATCAGCCAGTTCCCGGATTCGTGTGTCGAGCAATAGTGGAACGGCGCAGATGCGAGCGTCTCCCGCATCAGCTCGCGCACGTCGTGGTTCCCGGGCACGCAATAGACCGGCAGCCCGAGGTGTGACAACAGCGTGCGCAGATTCTCGTAGGCACCGCGGCTGTCGTCCTGCGCGAGGTCGCCGGTAACGATCGTGAGATCCGCGGGCCAGCCGCTCGCGACATGGTGCTCGAGCACGGAGGAGAGGGAGGCGTAGGTCGCGACGCCGCGCAGTTCGCCGCGCGTGTCCGCGAACAGATGGGGGTCCGTCAGGTGCAGGACCCGGAGCGGTTCGGGTGAGCGTCGCATAGGCCCGGACACCATTCGATATCAACAAGTTGCGGCATCATAACGGCCGCCGCGCCCGGTCCGCAATCGACCGGCTCACGCTTGTGGACACGCCTGAGGGTGGATTCAGTAGCGGTAGTAGTCGGGCTTGTAGGGGCCGTCCAGGCTCACGCCGATGTATTTCGCCTGTTCGGAGCTCAACTCGGTGAGCCGCGCTCCGATCCGGTCCAGATGCAGCCGCGCCACCTTCTCGTCGAGCTGCTTCGGCAACACGTAAACCTTGTTTTCATAGTTATCGCCGTGCAGCCACAACTCGATCTGGGCGAGCACCTGGTTCGTGAACGAGTTGGACATGACGAAGCTCGGATGGCCGGTGGCGCAGCCGAGGTTCACCAGTCTGCCTTCGGCGAGCAGGATGATGCGCTTGCCGTTCGGGAAGATCACGTGATCGACCTGCGGCTTGATGTTCTCCCATTCGTACTTGCGCAGGAAGGCGACATCGATCTCGCTGTCGAAGTGCCCGATGTTGCAGACGATGGCCTGGTCCTTCATGCGCTCCATCTGCGGGCCCGTCACGACATGGTAGTTGCCGGTCGCGGTGACGACGATGTCGACCTGGTCGCAGACGTCCTCGAAACGCACGACGCGGTAACCTTCCATCGCGGCCTGCAGCGCACAGATGGGATCGATCTCGGTGATCCAGACGGTAGCGCCCAGTCCGCGCAGCGACTGCGCGCAGCCCTTGCCGACGTCGCCGTATCCGCAAATGATGGCGATCTTGCCGGCGATCATGACGTCGGTGGCCCGCTTGATGCCGTCAACGAGCGATTCCCGGCAGCCGTAGAGGTTGTCGAACTTGGATTTTGTCACTGAGTCGTTCACGTTGAACGCCGGGCACAGCAACGTGCCTTCTTCCATCATCTCGTAGAGGCGTTTCACGCCCGTCGTCGTCTCTTCCGACAGGCCGCGAACGTCCTTCATCAGTTCGGGATGCTTTTCGTGCATCACGAGCGTCAGGTCGCCGCCGTCGTCGAGGATCATGTTCGGCGTCCAGCCGTCCGGGCCGTGGATCGTCTGCTCGACGCACCACCAGTACTCGTCCTCGGTCTCGCCCTTCCAGGCGAACACCGGGACGCCGGCGGCGGCGATCGCGGCGGCGGCATGATCCTGCGTCGAGAAGATATTGCAGGACGACCAGCGGATATCGGCACCGAGCTCGCGCAGCGTCTCGATCAGGACCGCGGTCTGGATCGTCATGTGCAGGCAACCGGCCAGCCGTGCGCCTTCGAGAGGCTTCTGCCCCGCGTATTCTTCGCGCAGTGCCATGAGCCCGGGCATCTCCGTCTCGGCGATCGCGATCTCCTTGCGGCCCCATTCGGCCAGTGCAATGTCGGCGACCTTGTAGTCGTGCTTCTTGATGGCGACAGCTTCGCTGCTCATGTTTTGCTCCTCGGGGTGGATCAGGCCGCCGCTGCGCCAGCGAGGGCCTCGGCCTTGTCGGTACGTTCCCAGGTCACATCGATGTCTTCGCGTCCGAAGTGACCGTAGGCTGCGGTCTGTTTGTAAATGGGTCGCAGGAGATCCAGCATTTCCAGGATCCCGTACGGTGTCAGATCGAAAGTATCGCGTATCAGCGACGTCAGGCGAGTGTTGGAGATCCGGCCGGTGCCGAAGGTATCCACGCTGATCGAGGTCGGCTCTGCGACGCCGATCGCATAGGACACCTGGATCTCGCAGCGGTCCGCCAGGCCGGCAGCGACGATGTTCTTGGCCACGTAGCGGCAGGCATACGCCGCCGAACGGTCCACCTTGGACGGATCCTTGCCGGAGAACGCGCCGCCGCCGTGGCGCGCCGCGCCGCCATACGTGTCGACGATGATCTTGCGGCCGGTCAGCCCGCAGTCGCCCATCGGCCCGCCGATCTCGAACCGGCCGGTCGGATTGATATGGAATTTCGTCGTCGGACCGACCCACTCGGCCGGCAGCACGGGCTTGATGATCTCTTCCATCACGCCCTCGCGGAGGTCGGCCATGCTGACATCCGCGTGATGCTGCGAGGACAGCACCACGGCATCGATCGCGACGGGCTTGCCGCCTTCGTAGACGAAAGTCACCTGGCTCTTCGCGTCGGGCCGCAGGAACGGCAGCGTGCCGTTCTTGCGTACCTCGGCCTGGCGTTGCACGAGGCGGTGGGAATAGGTGATCGGCGCGGGCATCAGGACGTCCGTCTCGTTCGTCGCGTAGCCGAACATCAGGCCCTGATCGCCCGCGCCTTGCTGGCGAGGGTCGCCGCGGTCGACGCCCTGGGCGATGTCGGGCGACTGCTTGCCGATCGCATTGAGTACGGCACAGGAGTGGCCGTCGAACCCCATGTCCGAATTGGAGTAGCCGATGGCGATGATCGTGCCGCGCACGACCTCTTCGAGGTCGACCCAGGCCGAGGTCGTCACCTCTCCGGCGACCAGTGCCATACCGGTCTTGACCAGTGTTTCGCACGCCACGCGCGCTTTGGAGTCCTGCTTCAGGATGGCGTCGAGGACGGCGTCGGAGATCTGGTCGGCGATCTTGTCGGGGTGACCCTCGGACACCGATTCCGAGGTGAACAGGTGGGTATCAGTCATTTCTTCTTGTGTGGCTAATCGTCGGGGCGGGCATTGTACCGCATCGGGCGGGGCCTTGAACCACGCTCGATAGGTATTGTTACAGATTGTTGCCCCAGTACATATCTGTAGTGTAACCGCGCCGGAGTGTGCTTGCGGCCTCGCGGCAAAACCGCGAAAATGCGTCGCTCGCCAGCGCGCGATCCGGCTGAAGATTCACCATAAGTCCGCCGGGCCCGCTACAGAATCACGACACACGCACATCGAGATGTCACAACACGCTTCGAGACCCGGCTCTCCGGACCGCCGAGACCTCGCGAATGCCATTCGGGCCCTCGCCATGGATGCCGTCCAGGCGGCGAACTCCGGGCACCCCGGCGCGCCGATGGGCATGGCCGATATCGCCGAGGTTCTCTGGAACGACTACCTGCGACACAATCCGGGGAATCCGGGCTGGGCCAACCGCGATCGCTTCGTGCTCTCCAACGGGCACGGTTCGATGCTGCTGTATAGCCTGCTGCACTTGACCGGTTACGACCTGCCGATGGAGGAACTGCGGAATTTCCGCCAGCTCGGTTCCCGCACGCCGGGACACCCGGAATACGATCCGGCGATCGGGGTCGAGACGACGACGGGTCCCCTCGGACAGGGACTCGCGAATGCCGTCGGCATGGCGCTGGCCGAGAAAATGCTGGCCGCGACATTCAACCGGCCGGGCCATCCCATCGTCGACCACCGGACCTTCGTCTTCGTCGGCGACGGCTGCCTGATGGAGGGCATCTCGCACGAGGCCTGTTCGCTCGCCGGCACGCTCAAGCTCGGCAAACTCATCGCTTTCTACGACGACAACGGCATCTCGATCGACGGCAAGGTCGAGGGCTGGTTCACCGACGACACGGCGCGGCGCTTCGAGGCTTACGGCTGGCAGGTGATCGCCGGCGTCGACGGCCACGACAGTGCGGCCGTCGCTGCCGCCATCGATGCGGCGCTCGCGGAAGTCGCACGGCCCACGCTGATCTGCTGCAAGACGATTATCGGCTTCGGCGCACCCAACAAGCAGGGGACGGAGGCGGTGCACGGTGCGGCGCTCGGTCCGGACGAGGTCGCCGCGGCCCGCAAGGAACTCGGCTGGACCTCGGCGCCGTTCGAAATCCCTGCCGAGATCGCCGGGGCCTGGGACGCACGTGCCCGCGGCGCGGCCGCGGAGAAAGCCTGGCAGGAGGCTTTCTCGAAGTACCGGGCACACGATCCGGAACTCGCCGCCGAGTTCTCGCGCCGAATGAGCGGCGAACTCCCGGCCGGCTGGGAGGCCGGCGCCGAAGCAGGCATCGCGAGTATCGTCGAGGCGGCCGGCGACATGGCGACGCGCAAGGCATCGCTCGTCGCGCTCAACGCGTTTGCGCCGTTACTGCCCGAGCTTGCCGGTGGCTCTGCCGACCTGACCGGCTCCAACCTGACCAGGCATTCCGGCTCGGTGGTGGTGACCGGTGACGATGCCGGCGGCAACTACATCAATTTTGGCGTCCGCGAATTCGGCATGACGGCGATCTGCAGCGGCATCGCGCTGCACGGCGGACTCATCCCTTACGCCGGAACGTTCCTGACGTTCTCGGACTACGCGCGCAACGCGGTCCGCATGGCGGCGTTGATGGCGATCCGGAACATCCTCGTCTATACGCACGACTCGATCGGACTCGGCGAGGACGGACCGACGCACCAGCCCATCGAACACGTCGCCTCGCTGCGGCTCATTCCGAATATGCGACTCTGGCGACCCTGCGACACCGTGGAGACGGCCGTCGCCTGGCGGGACGCGATCGAGCGTCGCGACGGCCCTACCAGCCTCGTACTGACGCGCCAGGGACTCCCGCATCAGACACGCGACGGCGCTTGCATCGCCGCGATCCGGCGCGGCGGTTACATACTGCGCGATACGGACGGGACACCGGATGTCATCCTGATCGCCACCGGCTCGGAAGTGGCTCTGGCGATGTCGGCGGCCGCGGAACTCGAGGCCGCAGACATCGGCGCGCGCGTCGTCTCCATGCCCTGCACCGATCTCTTCGACGCGCAGGATGCGGAATATCGCGAGTCCGTATTGCCGGCAACCGTTGCCGCGCGGGTCGCCATCGAGGCGGGCGTGACGGACGGATGGTGGCGGTATGCCGGTCCCGGCGGGCGGGTCATCGGCATCGACCGCTTCGGCGAATCGGCGCCCGCCGAAGCGCTTTTCGAACACTTCGGCTTCACGACGGCGCATGTCGTCGCAGCGGCCAGGGAAATACTCCCAGAGAAATAGACCAACACCAGGAGAACACAATGAGTATCAAGGTTGGCATCAACGGCTATGGACGGATCGGCCGCAACATCGTGCGGGCAGTGCACGAATACGACCGGCGCTCGGAGTTCGACATCGTTGCAATCAACGATCTCGGCGATGCCGCGACCAACGCACACCTGACCCGGCATGACACGGCGCACGGGCCGTTCCGGGGTACCGTCGAGGTCGACGGCGACGACATCGTCGTCAACGGCGATCGCATGAAGGTGCTCGCCGAGCGCGATCCTGCCAAGCTGCCATGGAAAGAGCTCGGCGTCGACGTCGTGCTCGAATGCACGGGCCTGTTCCGCACTCGGGAAGCGGCCATCAAGCACGTCGAAGCCGGCGCGAAGAAGGTCGTGATCTCGGCCCCCGGCGGCAAGGACGTGGACAATACGATCGTCTTCGGTGTCAACGACGGCACGCTGAGCGCCAGCGACGTGGTCATATCGAATGCGTCCTGCACCACGAATTGCCTCGCGCCGACCGTGAAGCCGCTGCACGAGAAGATCGGCGTCAAGCACGGACTCATGACGACGATCCACGCATACACTAACGACCAGGTGCTGACGGACGTTTACCACAAGGACCTGCGGCGGGCGCGTTCCGCGACGATGTCGCAGATCCCGACCAAGACCGGTGCCGCTGCCGCCGTCGGACTCGTCTTGCCGGACCTGAACGGCAAGCTCGACGGATTCTCGATGCGCGTGCCGACGATTAACGTCTCCGCGGTCGACCTCACCTTCGTCGCCGAACGCGAGACGAGCATCGACGAGATCAACGCCATCATGGCCGCAGCCTCGAAGGGCGGGCTCAAGGGTATCCTGGCTTACAACGACGAGCCTCTCGTGTCCGTCGATTTCAACCACAATCCGGCATCGGCGATTTTCGACGCCGGCCTGACGCGCGTCATGGAAGGCACGCTGGTGAAGGTCATCTCGTGGTACGACAACGAATGGGGTTTCTCCAATCGCATGCTCGACACCACGAAGGCGCTGTTCAACGCGAAGTAGGTCTGCCTGCAAGGAGGCATGCCATGTCCGTAATCCGAATGACCGACCTCGAGCTGTCGGGCAAGCGGCTATTGATCCGTGAAGACCTCAATGTGCCGGTCGCCGACGGCGTCGTCACATCCGATGCGCGCATCGTCGCGGCGCTGCCTACCATCCAGGCCGCGCTGGCCGCGAACGCGGCCGTCATGCTTGTTTCACATCTCGGCCGGCCCAAGGAAGGCCAGCCGGAGCCGGCCTTCTCGCTCAAGCCGGTTGCGGATCGGCTCGGAGAGCTGCTCGGCAGGAGCGTGCCGCTGATCACCGACTGGATCGACGGCGTCGACGTCGACCCGGGCGGCCTCGTCCTGTGTGAGAACGTCCGCTTTCTCGCCGGCGAGAAAGCCTGCGATGCGACCCTGGCGAAGAAGATGGCCGCGCTCTGCGACGTGTTCGTAATGGATGCGTTCGGCACCGCGCACCGGGCCCAGGCCAGCACCTACGGCGTCGCCGAATACGCGTCGGTGGCCTGTGCCGGCCCGCTGCTCGCGGCCGAGCTCGAGGCGCTGGGCAAGGCGCTCACCGATCCGGCCCGACCGCTGGTCGCCGTCGTCGGCGGCTCCAAGGTCTCGACGAAGCTGACGGTGCTCGACACGCTCGCGGGCCTCGTCGACACGATGATCGTCGGCGGCGGCATCGCCAATACATTCATCGCGGCCGCAGGCAACGAAGTCGGCAAGTCGCTGTACGAGGCCGACATGGTCGACACGGCACGCACGCTCGCCGCCGATGGCGAGGGTCGGGCCGAAATCCCGATGCCGGACGACGTCGTCGTCGGCAAGGAATTCTCGGCGGATGCCAGGCCCGTCACGAAAGCCTTACCCGAGGTGGCGGACGACGATCTCATCCTGGATATCGGTCCGCAGACAGCCAGGCATTTCGCCGCCATCCTCGCCGACGCCGGGACGATCATCTGGAACGGCCCGGTCGGCGTTTTCGAGTTCGACGCCTTCGGCGAAGGCACACGGGTTATCGCCCAAGCCATCGCGGCAAGTGCCGCGTTCTCGGTTGCCGGCGGCGGCGACACGCTCGCCGCCATCGACAAATACGGCGTGCGCAACGGCATCTCCTACATCTCGACCGGCGGCGGCGCATTCCTGGAGTTCGTCGAGGGCAAAAAGCTGCCGGCCGTCGAGATCCTGGAGAAACGCGCCGCCGGCTGATCGTCCCGTGTGACGTGCTACGTGGGGAACGGGCCCGTAATGGCGAGGGTCGTGCCCGGATACTGGATGTTGACGAACATCGTCTTGCCGTCCGGCGAGAAACAGACGCCGGAGAGTTCCGAGCCGGAATACGCATTGTCGGCGAGTTCGTACAGGCTGCCGTCGGGACGGATCCCGACCAGTCCGCAGTGGTCCGCGGTGTCCTCGCAGACGATCAGGTCGCCCCAGGGTGCCATGGTCAGGTTGTCGGCGTTGTGCAGTATCGACTCGGGCGCCGATTCGGCGATGAGCGTCAATCGCCCCGATGCGTCCGTTTCCTCGGGCGCGCCCTCGTGCGGGCTCGTGCGGTAGGCGAATACCTGGCCGAGCCGGAAACGCCCGCCGATCGTGCAGGTGAAAACGATGTCGTCGCCCGCGGCGGTGAGACCTTCGCCGCGGGCGAAGGTCGCGGCGCCCAGCGCCGCACCGCGCTTGCGCAGGTCATTGGACGTGCCGTCCACGTCGTGCAGGTCGACCCAGCGGACGGGGAGGGATTCTCCCGGACGGATCACCGGCCGGTGCGACCAGTTGTGCGTCTCGAGCGACGGCCTGCCCTCGATCGCCAGTGCCTGCAGGCGGCCGCCTTCGGCGAGCCTGCCGGGCACGTCGGGCAGGAAACGGTACAGCAGGCTGTAGTGCTTGTCCTCTGTCAAATAGACGACGCCGCTGGCCTCGTGCACGGCGGCGGCTTCGTGCTCGAACCGGCCCAGCGCACGCAGCGGTACCGGGTCGACGAGTCCGTCGTGGCGAGACGGCACCTCGAACACATAGCCGTGCGGCCTTTCCCGATGCAGGATCCTGGCCCCGCCGAAGCCGATGCCTTCCCAGGTGAAGCACTCCTCGCAGGACAGCCAGGATCCCCACGGCGTGCGGCCGCCGGAGCAGTTCAGCTCGGTACCGGCGAGGCTGAGGTATTGGCGCTCGGTCGTCCGGGTTTGCGGATTCCAGATCGTCGTCGTCGTCGCACCATTACAGGGCGTCTTGTCGTCGCCGCGATCGTAGAGTCGGTCCCTGAGCGCTTGCGGCACGGCGTCGAAGGACGGCGCGAACGCGCTCTGATCGAATTGATGGGTCTCGAGTTCGTGATTGCAGACGAGGATCACGCGTCCGCCGTCTCCCGGGAAAGCGGCCATGCCATCGTGCGCGTGGGGAACGCGGAGGCCGTCGCTCATTTCCGTTCCGGCCCTCGACACGATTTCGTAGTGGAAACCGTCCGGCAGATCAAAGACGCGTCTGGGTCCGCCCGCAATGGCCCGAAGCGGGGGTCCGGAGCACGGTCCTGCACCGCCAATGCCGGAGTAGCCGCTGCGGCGGCCAGGCTCATCATGAAACGTCGACGGTCCAATCAATGCTCCGGCGTCGGTCCGAGTGTTGAAGATTAACGCCAATCGGATAGCCATTGTAAGGCAACGAAGACAATTCCTGGCGCGGCATGTTCGGCCCTGTGCAATAATCTCGGCCATGCTGAGGCGAACCAAGATCGTTGCAACGCTGGGGCCGGCGTCCGACGACATTGCAAAACTGCGCGATATGATCCGCGCCGGGCTCGATGTCGCGAGACTGAATTTCTCTCACGGGGACCAGGACGAGCATCGGCGGCGCGCGAAGGCGCTGCGCGATGCGGCCGCAGAATGCGGACGCGATGTCGGCCTGATGGGTGATCTGCAGGGCCCGAAAATACGCATCCGTCGCTTCCGGCACGGCAGCGTCGTGCTCGCCGACGGAGACCCGTTCTTCCTGGACAGCACGCTCGGCATGGAGGAAGGGTCGAAGGAAGGCGTCGGTGTCGCGCTCGACACGTTGCACAAGGATGTCCATCCCGGCGATATCCTGTTGCTGAATGACGGCATGATCACGCTCACCGTGGATCGCATCGACGGCACACGGATCCACACGACCGTCGTCAACGGCGGCATCCTGTCCGATCACAAGGGTATCAATCGCAAGGGCGGCGGGCTGTCGGCAGAGGCCCTCACCGACATCGACCGTGCGAATATCAAGCTCGCGGCGGAGCTGGAGATGGATTTCCTGGCCGTGTCGTTCGTTCGCAGCAGTGCCGACGTCGTCGAGGCGCGGCGCCTGTTCCGGGAAGCCGGAGGCAAGGGTTCGATCGTCGCCAAGATCGAACGTACCGAAGCCGTCGATAGAATCGACTCGATCATCGAGGAGTCCGACGTCATCATGGTCGCGCGCGGCGACCTCGGCGTCGAGATGGGTTATGCGCAGCTGATCGGCATCCAGAAGAACCTCATCCGCAAGGCGCGCGCGAACTACAAGATCGCGATCACCGCGACCCAGATGATGGAGTCGATGATCCAGAACCCCATCCCGACACGAGCCGAGGTATCGGACGTCGCTAACGCGGTGATCGATGGCACCGACGCCGTCATGCTGTCGGGGGAAACCGCCGTGGGCTCCTTTCCTGTCGAGGCAGTCAAGGCGATGAGCAACGTCTGCGTCGGAGCGGAGAAGTTTCCGCATCCGTCGGGGCGCACGAGCACCCGTACCAGCGACAAGTTCGAGAAGGTCGACGAAGCAATCGCGATGGCGGCGATGTATACCGCTAACCATATGCCGGTGAAGGCGATCGTTGCGCTCACCGAATCCGGAGCGACGACGCGCTGGATGTCGCGTGTACGTTCGGATATACCCATCTACGCGTTCACGCCCTATGCGGCGACCGGACGGCGCGTCGCGATGTACCGGGGCGTCTACCCGGTCAAGTTTGAACTCTTGGTGACCGACCGCAACCGGCTCTACGCGGAAATCTTCTCGACCCTGCTGTCGAACAAGCTGGTCGAAGAGGGAAATCTCGTCATCTTCACCAAGGGCGATCAGGAAGGTATCTCGGGCAACACCAACGCGATGAAGATACTGAAAGTCACGCGTGCGGAGTAGGCCCCGATGAAGCGCTGGGCGGTCCGGCTGATCGCGGGCGTGTCGGCGGCGCTCGTCCTGGTCGCCGCCGCCTCCTGGCTGACATTGCGCGCGAGTCTGCCCGAGCTCGAGGGCACCGTGACGCTTGCCGGCATCGCGGCGCCGGCAACGATCGAGCGCGATGCCGCGGGTATCCCGACGATCACTGCACGGAGCCGCGCAGACCTGGCGTTTGCCACGGGCTTCGCCCACGGCCAGGACCGCTTTTTCCAGATGGACATGATCCGCCGCAGGGCCGCCGGCGAACTCTCGGCCGTGGTTGGCAAGATTGCACTGCCATCGGACCGGCACTACCGCCTGCACCGGTTCCGCAGCCGCGCGCAACGGGTCGTCGAGACTCTGCCGCCGGCCGAGGCCACGCTGCTCGAGGCCTACGCCCGGGGCGTCAATGCGGGGCTCGCGAGTCTGGCCGCGAAACCCTTCGAATACTACCTGCTCCGGGCCGAGCCCGAGCCGTGGCGGCCTGAAGACTCGGTGCTCGTCGTCTACGCAATGTTCGTGCAGCTGAATGACGCGTGGGCGAGGCGGGACATACGGCGAGGGCTCGCGAGACGGGTGCTGCCTCCCGACGTGTTCGCGTGGATGTATCCGCAAGGAACCTCCTGGGACGCCCCGTTGATGGGTAATCCCCGGCCGGCGCTGCCGATTCCCGCGGCCGATACATTTTCGGTGCGTAACTTCCGCGGCACGCCGCCGCCTTCGAACGAGATCGGCAAGCCGCTCCTCAACGGCAGCAACAACTGGGCCGTGAGTGGCGCCCTGACCGCAACCGGGCGGGCCCTCGTGTCCAACGACATGCACCTCGGGCTCGCCACGCCCAACATCTATTACCGGGCGCGCCTGGTCGTCGACGGGCCCGCGCACCGCGAAGTCACCGGTGTGACCTTGCCCGGGACGCCGCTCGTGGTCGCGGGAAGCAACGGCAGGATCGCCTGGGGTTACACCAACAGTTACGGAGACTGGTCGGATGCGGTCCTGCTGCGGCCCGGCGCGGCGTCGGACAGCTACCGGACGCCGGAGGGCGACAAGCCCTTCGATGTCCACGACGAGGTCATCGACGTCGCCGGCGCGGCGCCGGAGACCCTGAAGGTGCGCGAGACCATCTGGGGACCGGTGCTGGACGGGGTTCAATATCCGGACGGCGAACTGGCCGTGAGCTGGATCGGGGATCGGGTCGAGGCGGTCAACCTGCACCTCCTCGAACTCGAGACGGCGGGCTCGGTCGCAGAGGCGCTGGATATCGCGAATACGATGGGTATACCGCCGCAGAATTTCGTCGTGGGCGATGCCGACGGCAATATCGGCTGGACGATTGCCGGCAGGATCCCGCGGCGAGGCGCGTACGATTCGACGGTACCGGTCGACTGGAGCGAGTCCGCCGGCTGGACCGGCTGGATCGACCCGGCGGATTACCCGCGGATCGTGAATCCGGAGAGCGGCCGCATCTGGACGGCCAACGCGCGCACGATGGACGGCCCGGCGCTCGCGCTGATGGGCGACGGTGGCTACGATCTCGGCGCACGGGCACGGCAGATCCGCGACGGATTGTTCGCGAAGGACCGTTTCGAAGCTGCCGACATGCTCGCGATCCAGACGGACGATCGAGCCCTGTTCCTCACCCGCTGGCGCAACCTGTTGCTGGCCGTTCTCGACCGCGACAGCATCGCCGGCGATCCGCAGCTCGCGGAATACCGCCAACTCGTGGAAGACTGGATTCCGCGCGCGGACGCCGGATCCGTGGGCTACCGGCTCGTGCGTGCCTTCCGCCTGGAGGTCCAGTCCCGCGTCTTTTACGGCCTCACGGCCCCGCTGCGGCAGACCTATGGCGACGATGTGCGGCTGCGCATCAGCAATCAGTTCGAAGGCCCTCTCTGGCAGCTGGTCACCGCGCAGCCGGAGCACCTGTTGCCGGGAGGCTATTCGAACTGGCGCGAGTTGCTGCTCGATGCGGTCAGGGCGAACGTGCGTTACTTCGAGGACAACTACGACGGCGATCTCGCCAGGCGCCGCTGGGGCGAACTCAACACGGCCGAGATCGATCACCCGCTGAGCGCAGCGGTCCCGCTGCTCGGGCGATTCCTGGATATGCCGCACGAGCCCCTGGACGGAGACGTGGACATGCCGAGGGCGCAGGGCCCGAGATTCGGCGCATCGGAACGGTTCTCGGTCGCGCCCGGCGACGAGGCACACGGACTGATGCAGATGCCGACCGGGCAGAGCGGTCATCCGTTGTCCGCGTTCTACCGCCATGGCCACGAGGACTGGGTGCACGGCCGGCCGGAACCGTTCCTGCCCGGCGCGACGCGCTACACGTTGAAGCTGGACCCCGCGGCGCAGGGCCGGCCGTAGACGCCGTAGTGATAAGATACGGTACCAGCCAGCCGGACCGGGAAGCAGCATGGCAGACGGCAGATTCACGGGCACGAGCACCTATATCGCAACAGACGACCTGAAGCTGGCCGTCAACGCGGCGGTGACGCTCGAGCGTCCGATCCTGATCAAGGGCGAACCGGGTACCGGCAAGACGCAGCTCGCCGTGGAGATCGCCGACTCCCTCGGCAAGCCACTCTACGAGTGGCACATCAAGTCGACGACCAAAGCGCAGCAGGGCCTGTACGAATACGATGCGGTTGCGCGGCTTCGCGATTCGCAACTGGGCGACGATCGCGTACACGATATCTCCAACTACATCGTGCGCGGCAAGATCTGGGAAGCTTTCGAGTCGATAGAACAGCCGGTGTTGCTGATCGACGAGGTCGACAAGGCCGATATCGAGTTTCCGAACGATCTGCTGCAGGAACTCGATCGCATGGAATTCTATGTGTACGAGACGCAGCAGCTCATCAAGGCCATCCACCGCCCGATCATCGTCATCACCAGCAACAACGAGAAGGAATTGCCGGACGCGTTCCTCCGGCGTTGTTTCTTCCACTACATCAAGTTTCCGGACAGGGAGACGATGACGAGGATCGTCGATGTGCATTTCCCGAAGTTGAAGCGGAACCTGCTGAACGAGGCTCTCAATGCGTTCTACAGAGTCCGGGAGGTGCCCGGTCTGAAAAAGAAACCGTCCACCTCGGAACTGCTCGACTGGTTGAAGTTGCTGCTTGCCGAGGACATCCCGCCGGAGGCGTTGCGGTCGGACGACCCCCGCAAGGCCATTCCGCCCCTGTACGGGGCCTTGCTGAAGAACGAGCAGGACGTGCATCTGTTCGAACAGCTCGTGTTCCTCGATCGCAGGACGAGTTCCGGCCGGCCCTGAGGCCATGCTGATCCCGTTCTTCTATTACCTCCGGGAGGGCGGCATGAAGCCGTCCATTACTGAGTTGTTGACGCTTCTCGAGGCGATGGACAAGGGCATCGCGGGGCGCAGCGTCGAGGACTTCTACTTCCTGGCCAGGGCCAGCCTCGTCAAGGACGAGTCACAGCTCGATCGATTCGACCGCCTGTTCGCGGCCTATTTCAAGGGCGTCGAGGATTCGCTGGCGGACTCCGTGACGGAGATACCAGAGGAGTGGCTGCGGAAACTGGCCGAGCTCGAGCTGACGGAAGCCGAGCGCGCCAGTATCGAGGCGCTCGGCGGTTTCGAGGCAGCTGATGAAAGCGCTCAGCGAGCGCCTTGCCGAGCAGGACGAGCGCCACGAGGGTGGCAACAAGTGGATCGGCACGGCCGGCACTTCCCCGTTCGGCGCCTACGGCTACAACCCCGAAGGCGTGCGTATCGGGCAGGCGGGGTCACGGCATCGCAGCGCCGTGAAGGTCTGGGACCGGCGCGAGTATCGCAACCTGGACGACTCGGTCGAACTCGGTACGCGCAACATCAAGATCGCATTGCGCCGTCTTCGCCGTTTCGCCCGCGAAGGCGCGGCCGATCAGCTCGATCTCGACGCCACCATCGACAAGACGGCCCGCAATGCGGGGCTGCTGGACATCCGCATGGTTCCGGAGCGCCACAACGCGGTCAAGGTTCTGCTTTGCCTCGACGTCGGCGGATCGATGGACGATCATGTCCGCGTCTGCGAGGAATTGTTCTCCGCTGCCCGCAGCGAGTTCAAGTACCTCGAGTACTTCTATTTCCATAATTTCATCTACGAGAGCATGTGGAAGGACAATCGGCGGCGCCATGCCGAACGGATATCGATCGGCGACATCACGCACAAGTATGGCTCCGACTACAAGCTCGTGTTCGTCGGCGACGCCACGATGAGTCCGTACGAGATCGTCTATGCCGGCGGCAGCGTCGAGCACTGGAACGAGGAGCCGGGCGCCATATGGATCCGGCGACTGCTCAATACCTATCCCAAGGCGATCTGGCTCAATCCGGAACCGATGGAGCGCTGGGAATTCACGCCGTCGATCAAGCTTACGCGCGACATCATGGACGACCGCATGTTTCCGCTGACGATATCCGGACTCGACGGAGGCATGCGGGCGCTGCACTGACGCCGCGCCTCGGCAAGGTCGGAAGAGTGGATTGCGGCTCCTCTACTGCGGCTGTTGGTCCTGCTTGTTGCCGCCGCCGACGAGCTGCTGAAGATCTGTCAGGACCTGCCTGGAATGTACGTCCGGGTCGACGTCCGAATAGTGCTTCACGAGCTTGCCTTCGGGGTCGATCAGAAACGTCTCCCGCTTCGCGAGTGTCATCCCGAACATCTTCGTCTTGACGCCGTAGGCGTCCGCGGCCTTGCCCTCGACGTCCGCGAGCAGCGGGAAGGGAAGATTGTGCTTCTCGGAGAAGGCCTGATGCGATGCGACGTCGTCAAGACTCACGCCGAGGACCTGCGCATTCATCTTCTTGAATGCGAAGATATCGTCGCGGAACTCGCAGGCCTCGGTCGTGCAACCCGGAGTCTGATCCTTCGGATAGAAATACAGGACGACCCACTGATCGCGGTAATCTTCGAGAGAATGAAGCTGTCCGTCCTGATCCGGCAGTTCGAATTCGGGAGCGGGCTTGCCGATCTGCGGCGGGGCTGCAAGTGCCGGGCAACCCAGCGAGAGAGACAGTATCGCGATCGCGAGCGTACGAAACATTTCACCAAATCCGACTTTTCCGGAGGAACGGTCGCTGCCTTGGTGTGGCGTGCGGGCCGCACACTATAATACGGTTTGATCCAAACTACGCACTCGAGTTTCCGAGTTCCGCGAAATGAAGCGCAGCAGCCATCATAGCATAAAGACCGGACTGGTCCTGCCGGGCGGCGGCGCGCGCGGAGCATTCCAGGTCGGTGTGTTGAAAGCACTTGCGGAACTTCTTCCCAAAGCTGCTCCGAATCCGTTCGCGGTGATCAGCGGGACATCTGCCGGAGCCATCAACTCTGTCGTGCTGGCAAGCAAGGCGCGCCGGCTCCGCGTCGCCGCCGAAGAACTCGATCGGGTCTGGGGCAACTTCCATTGCCAGCAGGTGTACCGGACGGGCAACCTGACGATGTTGAAGAGCAGCCTGCACTGGATGGCGAGCATCGTGCTCGGCGGATTCCTGGTGGGCACGCCCCGATCCTTGCTGGACAATTCGCCGCTGCGGGCGCTGCTCAGCCGCAATATCCGCTTCCCGCGGATCCGGGAGTCGATCGAGCGCGGCTGCCTCGATGCGGTGGCCGTGACTTGCGCGGGTTACGCGAGCGCGCGGTCGACCTCGTTCTTCGAAGCCGAACCGGGCAGCGCCGGCTGGTCGAGGACACGCCGCGTCGGCCTGCGGAGCAATCTCAATCTCGATCATCTGATGGCCAGCATCGCCGTGCCAATGATCTTCCCGCCGGTCCGGCTGGATGGTGAATACTTCGGCGATGGCGCGATGCGGCAGGCGACGCCGCTCAGTCCGGCGATCCACCTCGGTGCCGATCGCATCCTCGTCATCGGCGTGCGCGACGAAACAGCCGACAAGGCACCGGCCCGGGAAGTGGTTCAGCCCTTCCCCAGCCTGGGCCAGATCGCGGGTTACATGCTCGATACGCTGTTCATGGACGGACTCTATTCCGACCTCGAACGCATGACACGAATCAATCAGCTGATCGATTCGGTGAGACCTGAACACCGGACTGGTGCGCTGGCCGGGATGCGGCCGATCGATACCATGCTGATCGTGCCCAGTGAGGACCTTCGCGAGATCGCCCGGGAGCACCGCAAGCAGCTACCGTTCGCGATCCGTGCTTTGCTGCGCGGCGTCTCCGGCCACGGGCCGGGAGAGAGTCGCCTGCTCAGCTTCCTGCTATTCGAGCAGGCCTACACACGGCAGCTGATCCAGCTCGGCTACGACAACGCGATGCAGGTGCGCGACGAGCTGGTAGCCTTCGTCACCGGTGCAGACGTGCCGCGCCTGTTCGCGCCGAGCTGGATCCACCACGACCTCAGCTCCCTGCACGGCGAATAGGGCGCTCCTACAGCAACAAGGCGGCGCCGAGGCCCAGGAACGCCAGGTAGCCGACGACGTCGGTCACGGTGGTCAGGACGACGCCGCCGGCGAGCGCGGGATCGATGTTCAGCCGTTTGAGCGTCAGCGGGATCATGAAACCGGCGAACGCGGCGACGAACAGGTTAATGATCATGGCGGCGCCGATCACACCGCCGATCCGCCAGTTGGAGAACCAAAGGTAGGTGAACGTAGCGACGACGATCGCCCAGCCGAGCCCGTTCAGGAGCCCGACCAGCATTTCCTTGAGCATCATCCGCCTGGCGTTGCTGCGGTCGATCTGGCCAAGTGCGAGCGCCCGCGTAATGATGATCAGCGATTGGTTGCCGGCGACACCACCCATGCTCGGCACGACAGGCATCAGTACCGCCAGCAGCACGATCTTGTCTACCGTCGTCTGGAACACGTCGACGACTGCCGCGGCAAGGAAAGCCGTGCAGAGATTGACGCCGAGCCACAGCGCACGGCGTGTCGCGCTGCGCACGACGGGCGCGAACATATCGTCTTCCTCATCGAGGCCCGCCGCGCCCATCAGGGAGTGTTCCGCTTCGTCGCGGATAACATCGACGACGTCGTCGATGGTGATGCGGCCGAGTACGCGATAGTCGTCATCGACGACCGGTGCGGACAACAGATCGCGATTCTCGAATTCCCAGACGACCTGCGTGGAAGGCGTGTGGGCCGGGATCGGCATCGCGCTGGTGGTCATGACGCTGGATACGAGCGTGTCCTCGTCGTTCGTCAGGAGACGCGACAGGTAGAGGGAACCGACGTACGCGTTGTCGCGATCCACGACGAAAATCGAGTCCGTGCCGTCCGGCATCTCGCCGCGGGCGCGAAGATAACGGGCCACCACCTCGAGCGTCACGTCGGGTCGCACGGTGACGATGTCGACGTTCATCAATCCGCCGGCGCTGTCCTCGTCGTAGGCCAGCACCTGCCGCAGGCGTTCCTCGTCCTGATGGTCGAGGGACTGCAGCACCTGCAGCGTGACGGTTTCCGGAAGATCCGTCAGGAGGTCGGCGAGGTCGTCGAGCTCCATGCCCTCCGTCGCCGCGATCAACTGTTCGGTCTGCATGCCCTTGATGAGGCCGTCGCGGACCTCGTCGGCGACCTCGACGAGTACGTCACCCTCGTCCTCCGGGTCGACCATCTCCCAGAGCAGAGCGCGTTCCCGAAGCGGCACGGATTCCAGTAACCGTGCGATCTCGGCCGGATGCAGGCTGTGGATCATCAGGCGCGCCGGGCGCAGGCTGCCGCTGTCGAGCCGCTCGCGCAACAGTTTCAGATTGGCCTGAGCGTGTTCTCTCGCTTCCATGGACCCCGCGCTCCGATGTACGCGGAGTGTATCAGCGTTACGCCGGATGTTGGTCGCTCAGTATCTGCCGATGGAGTCGGTTGTGTCGCGTAAGAACCAGATCGTGGAATTCACGCAATGCTGCCGCCAGCTTCTCGGTCATCCACACCGAGCGATGTTGTCCTCCCGTGCAGCCTATCGCCACGGTCAGATAGCCGCGACTGACGCTCTCGTATTGCGGTATCCAGCATTTGAGAAAGCCGAGTATGTCCTCGTACATCGCGACGAAACGATCCTGTCCGTCCAGGAACTCGGCCACCTCTTCGTCGAGACCCGTGAGGCCTCGCAACGCCACCGTCCAGTAGGGATTCGGCAGGGAGCGGAGATCGAACACGAAGTCCGCGTCGGCCGGGATGCCTTCCCGGAAGCCGAACGATTCGATGAGCACGGACAGGGATTTGGCCTTGCGACGGTCGACACGCTCGCGGACGGCGTCGGCGAGTTCGTAGATGCTGGTAGACGAGGTGTCGATGACGAGATCCGCGGCATTGATTATCGCAGACAACACGTCCCGCTCCCGGGCGATGGCGGCGTGCAGTGCGGTGCCACGCGTGGCGAGCGGGTGTCGCCGCCGCGAATCCCGATAACGCTTCAACAGGACCTCGTCGCTGGCCTGGAGGAACAGGAGTTCGGTCTCGATCCCCTGTCCGCGCAAGTCGTCGATCAGACCCGGCAATGCCTCGATATCGTGAGGCCGGTTACGCGCGTCGACGCCGACCGCCAGCATTTGTGCTTCGGGCTCCGTACCCTTCGTTACCTCGCCGATTACGGCCTGGAGCAGGGCGGCCGGCATGTTGTCGATACAGTAGTAGCCGACGTCCTCGAGGACGTGCAGTGCTACCGACTTTCCGGAACCGGAGAGTCCGCTTACGATGATCAGGCGCATAAGGCCTCGTAGAGTTCGCTGCTCGTCTGCGCACCGCGCAAGCGCGCGCGCAGGTCCTCATCTCCGAGCAGTTCGGCGATGGAGGACACGTCCGCTTGCCGCGTCTCGTCGAGTTCGGCCGGCACCACGAGCCCGAAGACCAGGTCGACTGCCTCGCCGTCTGGCGAGTCGAAATCGACGGCATCGCTGAGCTTGAGCAGTGCCGCGACGCTCGATTCGAGTCCTTCGATGCGGCAATGCGGGAAGGCGACACCCTGGTCCAGACTCGTGCAACCGAGACGTTCCCGTTCTATCAGGCTGGACAGGATGGCGTCGCTCGAGATGTCCGGCATCGAGCGGACCAGTAACTCGCTGAGGATCTCCAGGCAATGCTTTTTGCTACGCGCGCGCGCGTTGCACAGAACTCTGTCGGGCTGAATGATCTCTTCGAGCAACATGTGCGTGATTTGCGCAGGACGGGTATGCCCGTGCGGCCGTCGGGCCGCACGGGCGGGGTGCATTATTCGAATGCTCTTTTTTGTGTATCTCTGGCGTGGTGGTCCACGTGTTTTTCTTTGTATTTTCGAACGCGCCTGTCGAGCTTGTCCACCAGACTGTCGATCGCCGCGTACATGTCTTCTTCTGTGGAATCGGCGTAGATCGTACCACCGTTTACCTGTACCGTGGCCTCCGCCTTGTGCCGCAGCTTCTCCACGGTGAGGATACAGTTTACGTCCGATACCAGGTCGAAATGTCGTCCGACCTTCTCAAGCTTCGATTGGACATAAATCCTGAGGGCTTCAGTCACCTCTACGTGATGGCCTGAAACGTTCAATTGCATAGTTGTCTCCCATACTTCTGTTCTTGTGCGGCACTCCTGATGTCGTCCACGGAGAAAGACGGCGAAGTCCGCACACCTGTTACGGGTTCACTTTCTGCTGACACCGACCTCCTTCTTCACTATCTGTTTGACCTTCTGTTGCAAACCTTGTTGCCTGCGCCCACCTAAGCAGGCCGTTTTCTGCGTTCGCTCGACGACGCAATATTCATGGATTCACGATACTTGGCGACCGTCCTTCGGGCAACGTTGATCCCTTCGTCCGCGAGCATCGACGCCAGTTTGCTGTCGCTGAGTGGTTTCGCCGGGTTTTCTGCACCGATCAACTTTCGGATCTTCGCGCGCACCGAAGTCGAAGACTGGTCCTCGCCGCTGGCAGACGACAGGTGCGAGGAGAAGAAATACTTGAATTCGAAGACGCCGCGGGGAGTGTGCATGTACTTGTTCGTGGTTACCCGGGAGATGGTCGATTCGTGCATCCCGATTTCTTCGGCCACGTCGCGCAGGACCATCGGCTTCATCGCCTCGTCGCCGCGCTCCAGGAAGTCGGTCTGGCGCGACACGATGCAGGTCGCCACCTTCATCAGCGTTTCATTGCGTATCTCGAGGCTGCGGATCAGCCAGCGCGCCTCCTGCAACTGGGACCTCAGGACCGCATGGTCGCCGCTGCCGCGCAGCAGCCGCGCGTATTGCTGATTGATGGACAGCCGCGGGATACCGGTCGGGCTGATCTCGACCTGCCAGCGGTTGTCCACCTTGCGCACGAAGACGTCGGGGATGACGTACTCGGTAGCGGCCGGGCTTACCGCAAGGCCGGGTTTCGGATTGCAGCTCCTGACGAGCGCAAGCGCATCGTGGAGGTCTTCCTCCGATGTCCTGAGGCTGCGGCGGAGCTCCCCGTAATCCCGGTTTGCGATCAGGTCCAGGTGGCTTGTCGCCAGGTCCTGCGCGAGATCCAGCCCCGGAGTCGCCTGGTCGAGTTGCCTGAGTTGCAGCAGGATGCATTCGGAGATCGTGCGCGCGCCCACTCCGACCGGATCCATGGACTGGACCTTGCCGAGGGTCGCCTCGATTTCTCCGGCCCCGATATCCATCTCCGCATCGAAGCTCGCGGCCAACTCCGCAAGATCGACCGTCAGATAGCCGTCGTCGCTGATGGAGTCGATGATCGCCTCGCCGATGACGGCCTGGCGGGGTGTAAAGTCCTCCATCTCGAGCTGCCAGAGCAGGTGCTCGCGGAGCGTCTGGCCCGAGACATCGGCGAATTCGCTGATCGGACGCCCTTCGCCGTTCCAGCCGCCGTCCTGGATGCGGTGCGATGCACGCTCCTGCCAGCTGTCTTCGGCGCGCAGGGTTTCGACCTCCGCCGTCGTCTCGTTGCTCGTGCGAGGTGCGTCCGGCAGGTCCTCCATCTCGAGCATGATGTTTTCTTCGAGGGCATCCTGGATCTGTGCGTTTAGATCCAGTACCGGCAGCTGCAGCAGGCGGATCGCCTGTTGCAGCTGAGGCGTCATCGTCAGCGTCTGTCCGAGTTTGAGCTGCAGCGACGGTTTCAGCATTGAATGGTGCGTGCGCCGCGTGTCGGCGGCTGCCTGTCAGTGGACATGTGACCAGTGTGCCTCAGAGTCTGAACTCCTGTCCGAGATACACCTCTCGGACGTGGTGGTTTTCCAGGATCTCCTGTGGCGAGCCCGAAGCGATCAAACTGCCATCACTCAGTATATAGGCTCTTCCGCAAATTCCGAGGGTTTCACGAACATTATGGTCAGTGATGAGGACTCCGATCTCCCTGCCGCACAAGTGCCTGATTATCCGCTGGATATCGAGCACGGATATCGGGTCTACCCCGGCGAACGGCTCGTCCAGCAGCACGAACAGAGGATTGGCTGCAAGAGCCCTGGCGATCTCCACGCGGCGGCGTTCGCCGCCGGACAAGCTGATCCCGAGACTCGTGCGCACATGGCCCACATGCAGCTCGTCGAGCAGCGTCTCGAGCTCCTCCTCGCGGCCTGCGCGGTCCAGGTCGTCGCGGTTCTCCAGGATCGCAAGGATGTTCTGTTCGACGCTGAGCTTGCGGAAGATCGATGCCTCTTGCGGCAGGTAACCGAGCCCCAGCTTGGCGCGCCGGTGCATCGGCTGGGCGGTCAGGTCCTGGCCGTCGAGCAGGATCTTTCCGCTGTCGGCGCCGATCAGTCCCACGATCATGTAGAACGCCGTCGTCTTGCCGGCACCGTTGGGTCCGAGCAAGCCGACGACCTCGCCGCTCTTGATCTCGAGGGACAGGTTTTTGACGACTTTGCGGAGTTTGAAGCTCTTGGAGATATCCTGGACACTGAGGATGCTCATTGAGACTTGTCCCCGCTCTTGGGGGGCTGCTCAACCGCATCCTTGTCCCCGTTCGTCTCGCCCCGGGGGGTCCCCCGGCCGCAGGCTCCGACTTGGGGGTATAGGTGATCCTGACCTTGTCGTCTCCGTCCCCGGACGACTGTGCGTTGAAGCGCCGTTCGGCGATGTTGTAAGCGAGGAAGCTCGAGGCGACCTCGTTGCCGCCTTCCCGCAAGATGGCGTCGCCGGAGAATTCGACGATACCGGTGGTCAGGTTGTACTTGAGCTTGCGTGCCTCGGCGTAGGTTTTCTCGTCGGTGCCCGGCCGCTGTATCTCGAACGTCGCCGGCGTGCCCGCGATGGTTGCGAGCTTGAGTTCGTTGTCCTGGAATCGAAGATCGGCAGAGTCGCACTCGATATGGCCGTTATCCACGTCGATGACTACGTGACCGTTAAAGCGCCACACGCTGTCGTTGAAGTCCAGTTTGGTGGCGCGCCCTTCATCCGCCACGATGCCGATCGAGCCCTGCGTCAGACGCAGGCCGTGAAAAACCAGCATCGAATTCTTGCCGTCGTACTCCGTCGAGTCTGCGTCGAGGGAGATCGGCAGCTTCAGATCGATGTCGGGGGACGCAGCATGGGCGGTCAGCGTCAGGGCCGCGAGTATGACTATCAGGATGCTTCTCATGGTCTCATTCACCGGACGAACTTCCCGCTGACGTTAGACCTCAGCTGCAGTCGATTCTCCTTTAGCGATGCTAACATGCCGGTCGCACTGAGGCTCCGGGAGCCGATCCGGATGTGCACCCGGTCGTCGGTCTCCGCGACATAGGTCTCGGGGTTCAGTTCGAGGTACTGCGTTTCGATCTCGGTCTCGTCGCCGGAGAACCCCTTGCTGCTCACCGCCAGCACATTGCCCTGCAGAATCACCTGCTGGCGATCCTGCCCGATGATCGCGGAGTCGGCGCTCAGGGTCCAGGGGACGTCGCTTTGCGGGGAATATCTGACCGAGACATCGGTAAACTCGATACTGTCGTCGGCCTTCTGTTCCGCGCGGTCCGCCCTTATCTCGTACAGGAGGGTCCCATCGGGACCGGTGCCGAGGATGCGCGCCGATTTGAGGTAGTAACCGCGGTTGACGATGTTCTGCGGCTGCGGCGTCGCGGCACCCCGGTTCTGCCGGGTGAGGTACCAGCTCGCTGCCGCAGCCACGGCCAGAACGGCGATCAGTACGGCGATCCTGAAGTTCATCCCTGTTGGTGTCTGGCGCGCGAGGCGATCACGAGATCGCAGAGTTCGCGCACGGCACCGTGTCCGCCGGCCGCATGCGTCGTGAAGGGGCAAAAATCACGCAGTTCGACGGCAGCATCGGCGACGGTAACCGGGAATCCGACCTTGCGCATGAGCGGCAGGTCCGGCAGGTCGTCGCCGATATAGACGCATTCGCGAGCCTCCATGCCGAGGCTCGCAGTCAATTGTTCGAAGGCCGTTACCTTGTCCGCACAGCCCAGGAAGACGTGGCGGACGCCGAGGTCCTGCATGCGGTGCTCTACCGCGCGGGAGGCGCGGCCGCTGATCACGGCCACTTCCACGCCGGCCGCAAGCAGGCGACGTATGCCATGGCCATCACGGGTCGAGAATGCCTTGGTCTCGACGCCTTCGTCGGACAGGTAGAAGCGTCCGTCCGTCAACACGCCGTCCACGTCCAGCGCGACCAGCCGTACGCCGGCGAGTGCACTTTCCCAGTCGACGGCGCTCACACGATGCCCGCCCGGAACAGGTCGTGGATGTTCAGGGCGCCGATGAGTCGGAAGTCGTCGTCGGCGACCAGCAGCGAGGTGATCTTGTTCTGTTCCATCAGCCGAACGGCCTCGGCCGCGAGTACTTCTGCCGTCGTCGTCTTGCAGCCGGTGTGCATGATCTCGCTCATCTTCGTCTTGTGCACGTCGACACCCTCGTCGAGGGCCCGGCGCAGGTCGCCGTCGGTAAAGATCCCGAGAATCCGGTTGTCGCGATCGACGATGGCCGTCATCCCGAGCCCCTTGTGGGTCATCTCGATCAGGCCGTCACGCAGCTTGACGTCCGGAGCGATACTCGGTATCGCCTCGCCGGTGCGCATGACGTCGCTAACGCGGGTCAGCAGGCGCTTGCCCAGCGTCCCGCGCGGATGCGAAAGCGCAAAATCCTCGGCCGTAAAACCTCGGATCTTGAGCAGCGCCACGGCGAGTGCATCTCCCATCGCGAGTGTCGCCGTCGTGCTGGCCGTCGGTGCGAGGTTCAGCGGGCATGCCTCGACCTCGACGCTGACGTCGAGGTGTGCATCGGCTGCCTTCGCGAGCGTGGAGGCACTGTTGCCGGTAATCGACACCAGTCGGGCTCCCATGCGCTTGACGAGCGGCAGGATCGTGACGATCTCCTCGGTCTCCCCCGAATTCGAGATTGCCAGCAGCAGATCCTGTCCCGTGATCATCCCCAGGTCGCCGTGGCTCGCCTCGGCCGGATGCACGAAGAACGCCGGCGTCCCGGTGCTCGCCAGTGTCGCGGCGATCTTGTGGCCGATGTGCCCGGACTTGCCCATGCCGGTGACGACGACGCGGCCCGGTGTCTCCAGGCAGAGCCGGCAGGCGGCTACGAAGGCATCGTCCAGCCTTTCCCGCAGTGAATCCACGGCTCGCGATTCGATCTCGAGGACCTCACGTGCGAGCTCCAGCAACTCTTCGGATGTCAGGTTCTGCGGCAAAGGTCAGTACCCTGTCAAGGCCAGGCCTCAATGCGGCATTCTAACGTTTTGCAGGACCACGTAGGTATCGTAAGCCAGGAATGCCGCCAGCAGCGCCGCGCCCTCGATCCGCGACAGCTCATTCTTGCCCTCGTAATCGTAGGTCATCGCGAACAGCACGAGGGTGAACGCCACCATGACGAAGACATGCAGGGACAGCACTTCCGGTTCCAGCGTCAGGGGCCTGATCGTTGCCGCGGCGCCGATCACCGCGAGCATGTTGAAGATGTTGGAGCCGACGATATTGCCGATCGCGAGTCCGTATTCGCCTTTCAGCGCGCTGACGAGCGACACCGCCAGCTCGGGCAGGCTGGTCCCGAAGGCGATTAGGAGTATCCCGATGACGACTTCGCTGACACCGAGTTGGCGGGCGATATCGCTGGCACCGTCGACCAGCAGTTGCGCGCCGAACAGCAGCATCGCGAGGCCCACGACCAGCCAGACCACCGCGCGGACCATGCCCACGTCCACCGGAATCTCTGCTTCGTATTCCTGCTTGATCGGATCGGTGGGCGCGGACCGCATGCCCAGTCGCGCGAGCCACACCAGCACGATGACGAGTCCGGAGATCATCACGAGCCCGTCGACGCGGCTCAGGCGGGAGTCGAGGAACAGGGATACGGTCAGCAACGATACGGCGAGCAGCGCAGGCATCTCTCTTCGCAGCGTCGCGGAGCGCAATTGGATCGGTCGAATCAACGCCACGCAGCCGAGCACGAGGCCGATGTTCACGATGTTCGACCCGATGGCGTTGCCTATGGCCAGGCCGGGCTCGTTGCGGAAAGCCGCGATGACTGACACCAGCAGCTCGGGCGCGGACGTGGCAGCACCGACGACCGTCATGCCGATCAGCAGCGGCGGCACGCCGAGGTTTCGGGCCGATGCCGCGGCGCCGTAGACGAAGCGATCGGCTCCCCATATCAGGAGCAGCAGACCGGCAACGAGTTCGAGAGTATTGCCAAGCATCATGGTCGTCGAAGAGTCCCGGGGGCCGAAGGTCGAGCGTATCAGATCATCCCCTTCCCGGGCCCGATTCGGGCCCGGTATCATACACAATACCCACAGACCGTTGGGGAGGCCCCGCTTTCCCGGTACACTGCGCGCCCCGACACTTCAGGTAACATATCCCAACCATGAACCCAGAACAGATCCGGGGCCTGATCGAAGCCGCGTTCACCGACGCCGAAGTCAGGGTTACGAGTCCCGACAACACGCATTTCGAAGCGCTCGTCGTTGCGTCGGAGTTTGCCGGCGTCAAGCCGATCGCTCGCCATCAGCTCGTCTACAAGACGCTCGGGACGCTGGTGGGCAACGAGATCCACGCGATCTCGATACGTGCGCTGACGCCGGACGAGTACCGCGCGAAACCCGACGGATAAAGAGCCGTGGACAAGTTGCTCATAGAAGGCGGCACCCGGCTCGACGGCAAGATCACGATCTCGGGCGCGAAGAACGCGGCCCTGCCGATCCTGGCGGGCACGTTGTTGACGACCGCACCGGTTACCGTGCGCAACGTTCCGCACCTCAAGGACGTGACGACGACGATCTCGTTGTTGCAGATGATGGGCGTCGAAGTGACGGTCGATGAAACCATGAACATCGTCGTCGATTGCGGATCGGTCGACCGCCGGGAAGCGCCCTATGAGCTCGTCAAGACGATGCGTGCCTCCATCCTCGTGCTCGGGCCGCTCGTGGCGCGTTACGGGGAGGCGGACGTGTCCCTCCCGGGTGGCTGCGCGATCGGCGCCCGGCCGGTAAATCTCCACGTTGCGGGCCTGCAGGCGATGGGCGCGCGGGTCGAGGTCGAGAACGGCTTCATCAAGGCACGCGCCCGGCGGCTGCATGGTGCGCATATCGTGTTCGACACGGTTACCGTGACCGGCACCGAGAACCTGCTCATGGCTGCGGTCCTCGCCAAAGGCGAAACCGTGCTGGAGAACGCGGCGCGCGAACCCGAGGTCGCCGATCTGGCGCGTTTCCTGTCCGGCATGGGCGCCCGTATCGAAGGCGCGGGTACCGGTACGATTTCGGTCGAGGGCGTGGACGAGCTGGGCGGCACCGACTACACGGTCCTCCCGGACCGGATCGAGACGGGCACCTATCTGGTCGCGGCGGCGATGACCGGCGGCCATATCCGGGTCACCAACGCGGCGCCCGACACGCTGGATGCGGTGTTGATCAAGCTGACCGAGGCCGGCGCCCGGATCACGACCGGCGACGGACTGGATCGACCTCGACATGCAAGGCGGGCGTCCGCGAAGCCGTCGATGTGCGTACCGCGCCGTACCCCGCGTTCCCCACCGACATGCAGGCGCAGTTCTGCGCGATGAACTCGATCGCCAAAGGCGTCGGCACGATCACCGAGACCGTATTCGAGAACCGTTTCCAGCACGTCCTCGAGCTGCAGCGCATGGGCGCCGACATCCAGCTCGAAGGCAATACGGCCATCTGCACGGGCCGACCCAAGCTGACCGCCGCACCGGTCATGGCGACGGACCTGCGTGCCTCGGCGAGCCTCGTACTCGCGGGCCTCGCCGCCCAGGGCGAGACGCTCGTCGATCGCATCTACCATGTCGATCGCGGCTACGAACGCATCGAAGAGAAACTGCACCAGCTCGGCGCCACGATCCGCCGCGTGCCAAGGCTGTAGGAGAAAAAAGGTTCAGTCCGGGGCGCCGGGCCGTTCGGCGGCAACGAGGGTGGCGTGGAATTCCTTGCCGTCGCGGATGCCGGTGACGTCGACTTCCTCACCCGGGGCGATGCGGGCGACGAGCAGGCGTGCCTGGTTGGAATCCGAGATCGGCTGACCGTTGATGGCGGTGATGACGTCGCCCACCTGAACGTGGGCCTTGTCGGCAGGCCCGTCCTTGTACACTTCACTGAGCATGATTCCGACGTCGCGCTCGATGCCGTGCGCGGTCCTCTCGGCAGCCGTCATGTCGTCCGGTACGAGGCCCAGCCAGCCGCGGATGACGCGCCCGTGCTCCCGGATCTCCGTGATGACGCCGCGCACGAGATCCACCGGTATGGCGAAGCTGATCCCCTCGGTCCGGACATCCTGGGCCAGTACCGCCGTATTGATGCCGACGAGTTCGCCGTCGGCGTTCACCAGCGCGCCCCCGGAGTTGCCCGCATTGATGGCCGCGTCGGTCTGGATGAAGTCCGCGAATGTCGTGAGGTTCGGGACACCGCGTCCCGTGCCGCTGACGATGCCCTGAGTTACGGACTTGGTCAGGCCGTACGGGTTGCCGATTGCGAGCACGACGTCGCCGATACGGATTCTGCCCGAACTGCCGAGGCTGACGGCCGGGATCGTGCCGAGGTCGACCTTGAGCAGCGCGAGGTCGGTTTCCGCATCGACGCCGATCAGTTTCGGTATCGTCTGCCGTCCGTCGGAGAGCTGGACGGTGATCTCGGCTGCCTGGGCCACGACGTGATAGTTGGTGACGAGATAGCCCTGTGGGTCGATCGCGACGGCCGAACCGTAGCTCGTCTCTACGCGGAAGCGTCGTCGCTCGTCCTGTGCGCCACTGGTCTCGACGAGGCGCTTCGTCGTCACGCTGGCCACGGCGGATGCGCTTTTCTCGACTGCGTCTGCGTAACTCGCGGGAGCGCTGTTGCCCGTGACCGGCAACAATTCGGGCCTGAGTATCACGATGAGGAACGCAACGGCCAGACCGACGACGATCGACTGCAGAATGAACAACAATGCCGATTTCAGCGCGGCCAACCGTAATCCCTTGAGAATAAAGAATAAACTGCCGTCAGGTAGCTAATCCCTGCGTGCCCTGTGTATAATGCGCGACTGGTTCCGCACGACGTCCCGGACCCGATGTCATCCTGACGCCAAACCGGGCCTGCTGCAAATCTACCAGTATCGAAACAAAGCATAAAAACGTGCTGATAAAGAGGCATTCGGAGCACCCTTTATTCGGCCGGGCGTATGGGAGTGCCTGATGAACGAAGACGACGTTGACCGCATCAATCGCAACAGACGTCATTTTCTGACCGTGGCAACTGCCGTGACCGGCGTCGCCGGTGTCGGCCTGGCAGCAATCCCGTTCTTCGCGTCCCTGAAGCCCAGTGCGAGAGCCCAGGCACTCGGTGCCCCCGTCGAAGTCCCCGTCGGCTCGCTGGAGCCCGGCGAGATGGCGAAAAAGATCTGGCGCGGCAAGCTGATCTACATCCTGCACCGCAGCAAGGAGATGCTCGCACACATCGAGGGTCACAATGACGAACTGAGGGATCCGGACTCGAAGGAAACCACACAACAGCCGGCGTACGCGCAGAACGAATATCGCTCGGTCAAGCCGGCCTGGCTCGTCGTCGAGGGCCGCTGCACGCATCTGGGCTGTGCGCCGCTCAAGGATTTCGATCCGCGGCCGAGTGACAACTGGCCCGGCGGGTTCTTCTGCCCGTGTCACGGCTCGAAGTTCGACCTGTCCGGGCGCGTCTTCAAGGGCGTGCCGGCACCGTTGAATCTCAACATCCCGCCGTACCGGTTCGTGCGGGACGATCTCATCCTGATCGGGCAGGACACGGGAGCAGCATGATGGCGAGAGTCGAAGCAGAAGTCGGCAGGCGCCGCGGCGGATTGCTGAAGTGGATCGACGATCGTTTCCCGCTCACGGAGACGATCAGGTACCACGCGACCGAATACTACGCCTCGAAGAATTTCAATTTCTGGTACATATTCGGCGTACTGGCGATCGTGGTGCTCGTGATCCAGCTGGTTACGGGCATCTTCCTGACGATGAACTACAAGCCGTCCGCGTCGGAGGCCTTCGCGTCCGTCGAGTACATCATGCGCGACGTCGACTGGGGCTGGCTCATCCGCTACATGCATTCGACCGGCGCCTCGTTCTTCTTCATCGTCGTGTACCTGCACATGTTCCGCGGGCTGCTGTACGGGTCCTACAAGAAACCGCGTGAGCTGATCTGGATCATCGGCATGCTGATCTTCTTCGTGCTGATGGCCGAGGCGTTCGCCGGCTACCTTTTGCCCTGGGGCCAGATGTCCTACTGGGGCGCCCAGGTGATCATCTCGTTGTTCGGCGCGATCCCGAAGATCGGCGATGCGCTCGTCGAGTACATCCGCGGCGACTACTCGATCTCCGACATCACGTTGAACCGGTTCTTCGCGCTGCACGTGATCGCGCTGCCGCTCGCGCTCGTAGGTCTGGTCTTCGTACACATCGTCGCCCTGCACGAAGTCGGCTCCAACAACCCGGACGGCATCGAGATCAAGGAACACAAGGGTCCCGACGGTGTGCCGCTGGACGGCGTCGCATTCCATCCGTATCACACCAGCAAGGACCTGGTCGGCGTCATCGTCTTCCTGATGGTCTTCTCGGCCGTCGTGTTCTTCGCGCCGGACATGGGCGGCTATTTCCTCGAGCATTTCAATTTCGAGCCGGCGAACCTGACCGCGACGCCCGAACACATCGCGCCCGTCTGGTATTTCACGCCGTTCTACGCGATCCTGCGCGCGGTGCCCAGCAAGATGTGGGGCGCTTTCCTGATGGCCTGCGCGGTGCTCTTTCCCCTGTTCCTGCCCTGGCTCGATCGCGCGCGCGTGAAGTCCATCCGCTACCGGGGCTGGATCTACAAGACGGCCCTGGCCTGTTTCGCGATCAGTTTCCTGGTCCTCGGCTGGCTGGGGACGCAGCCGGCCGGCGGCATTTACGTTGTCATCGCCAGGATCTTCGCACTCGTGTATTTCGCTTTCTTCCTGTTGATGCCGTATTACACGGCGATCGACAAGACGAAGCCGGTGCCGGACAGGGTGAGATACCATGATTAAGTGGAAATGGGCGTGTGCGCTCGCGGCACTGCTGATCGCGACGGAATCGCTGGCGATCGGTCCCGAGGTCGAACTCGAGAAGGCCGACATCGATCCGGGCAATATAGCCTCGCTGCAGCGCGGCGCGCGCAACTTCATGAATTATTGTTCGGGTTGTCATTCGGCGCAGTACGTGCGCTTCAACACGATCGGCAAGCGCCTGGAGCTGTCCGACGACCAGCTCGTCAAGAACCTGATGTTCAATGCCGACAAGACCTTCCAGACCATCAATGCATCGATGAGGCCCGAGGATGCGACGCGCTGGTACGGCAAAGCGCCGCCGGACCTGTCCCTGATGGCACGCGCCAAGGGCGCCGACTACATCTATACGTTCCTGAAGAGCTTCTACATCGATCCTTCCAGGCCGACGGGCGTCAACAATATCGTGCTGCCCAGCACCGCCATGCCGGACGTGTTATGGAAATTGCAGGGCTACCAGGATGCCGTGTTCACGGAACACACCGTGGAAGGCGCGACGGAGAAGAAGTTCGAGCATTTCGAACAGAAGATCCCCGGCCAACTCGACGCGAAGGACTACGATGCCTTCGTACGCGATACGGTGAACTTCCTCGCATACATCTCCGAACCGGTCCGTGCCGAGCGCCGCAAGCTCGGCGTCTGGGTGCTGATGTTCCTCGGTGTGTTCTTCATCATCGCTTCCATGCTGAAGAAACAGATATGGAAGGACGTCAAGTGATGGCGGTAATCGCAAACAGGCGCTCCGTCATGACGTTGTTCTCGCGTCCGACGGACATCCACAGTCACCGAACGCGGCTGGTCCTGGCCGAAAAGAACATCAACATCGACATCGCCAACGTCGTCGGGCCGGACCTGCCCGAGGACCTGATGGACCTCAATCCCTATCATACGGTTCCGACGCTCGTCGATCGGGACCTGACCCTCTACGACTCGCGCGTCATCATCGAGTATCTGGACGAGCGCTTCCCGCATCCGCCGCTGATGCCTGTCGATCCGGTGATGCGAGCGCAGTTCCGCCTCGCGCTGTTCCGTATCGAGACCGACTGGTACTCGCTCGCCGAAGAGGCCGAATCCAGCGGAGACGGCAAACTGAGCAGCAAGTCGCGCAAGCTCCTCAGGGAAAGCATCATGCAGAGTGCCGAGCTGTTCGCCCCGAAGCCGTTCTTCCTGAGCGACGAGTTCTCGCTCGTCGATGCGAGCATCGCGCCGATCCTCTGGCGCCTTCCGTATTATGGCATCGAGCTGGGGGGCAAGGCCGAAGCTATCGAAGACTACATGACGCGCGTCTTTGCGCGCCGTTCTTTCCGACAGAGTCTCACCGAACTCGAACAGGAAATGCGCCTGTAGCAGACTGTCGAAAAGGCTCGGGCGGTGCCTTACGTCGCCGCACCTTTCCGCGTTATGTCACGATGCGCTCAGGCGGGTGAAACAGTGGTAAGCTACGACGGAAAAGAAGCCAAGGATCCGGGGTTTTGAGCATTCCCAGCCGTTCGAAAAGGCCGTATCTCATTCGGGCGATGCATGAGTGGATGGCGGATAACGGCCATACACCGCACATAGTTGTCGATGCCGCAGTCGATGGCGTCAATGTTCCGCGCGAGCATGTCAAAGACGGCCGCATCATACTCAATATCAGTGAGTCGGCGGCACACAATCTCAAGTTGACGAATACTGCCGTCAGCTTCCGGGCGCGCTTCTCGGGGGTCCCGTACGATGTCTGGGTGCCGATGAAGTCCGTCCTCGGCATCTACGCGCGGGAGACCGGACAGGGCATGATCTTCTCGCACGATGCGGAAGCGGTGGCGACGCCGGTCGCCGATGACCCTGCAGAGTCCCGGCGCGGGCGCCCGCATTTGACGCTCGTCAAGTAGATCTTCGGCCGCCGGTCACAAGCTTTGTTCGCCGGGGCGGAACGCGTCCCGAATCCATTCCACCTCATCCTCGTGGTCTTCGCCTTTGTGTATCGCGACCACGTCGAAGCGCACCGCACCGCGCGAGTAACGTGAGTCTCGGGTGAGGAACAGCGCCGCGGTGCGGATTATCTTGCGTTGCTTGTGGCGGTCCACCGTCAGGCTCGTACGGGTAAATCGTTCACTCGACCGATACCGTACTTCGACAAATACGAGGCAATCCTCGTCCTGCATCACGAGATCGATCTCGCCCAGCCGGCTGTGGAAATTGCGCCGGATGCAACGCATCCCGTTTCGCTTTAGGAATGCGAGGGCGGCGAGTTCTGCCTGCGTTCCTACTGCTTTTGCGTCTCTTCGTACCACGTGTCGTCGGAATCCGGCGCCTGTTCTTCCGGCTCGCCGCTGATATCGCGGATCGGTCCTTCCGCCGGGAGTTCCGTGTCAGGCAACGCGACCGGTTCGCCGTGCTGGAACTGCGCCCACGCCAGACGGCGGTGTACGCGACCGTCCCGATCGAGGTAGAGCTGGCCCGTGGCGCCGTCGATCTCGGGCATCGACTCCGTGTGCGCCTCGAAAAGGGCGGCGATCAGGTGATAGGCATCGTAGCCCATCGCGTGCAATCGTCCGAGCCGGCGTTCCTCGGGCCAGTACTTGTCGTACAGTGCCGGGAGCTGTTGGATCCAGTTCTGCGGCGAGATGATCCACGGCGTATCGGCGAACATGACGCCGTTCAGGTCGGTGTTCGGGCGGCCGTCCATGGCATAAATCGACGAGGTCGAATACACCGGGAGATCACCCGAATAGTGGAACTTGAGCTGCGCCTTCAGCAACCGCCCCGCCGGTGCGTCCGCGGCAAGGAAGATCAGGTTACAGTCCTGGCGTCGTCGCGGATCGTACTGCAGCGGTCCGCCGATGTTGGCGCGCAGCCGCTGATATCGATTGACGCTGCCGGTCAGGCCCATCAGGTCTTCGATCGTATTGGAGAAATCCTGCATCCCCGGCGTGTAGGCTCGATAATCGAGCACGGTGCCGCCGAGCGCGCGGAATTCGTTGCTGAAACTCGCCAGGACCCGGCGCCCCCACTCGTTGTTCGGTACCAGCGCGACCGCACGCGAAAGACCGTCGGCCATCGCGCGGTCTGCCGCGGAGGCGGCCTCGTCTTCCGGCGCGAGAGCGAATTGATAAAGGCCCGGCGGAGCGAGCACGTCGTCGGGCAGGTAGTTCAGCGTCAGCACCGGTACCGGCACCAGGATATCGTTCGCGAGTGCGATCACGCTGTCGCGCAGCAGAGGGCCGATGACGAATTCGGCGCCGTCCGCGACTGCCGCCGAATACGCCGCGCTCGCGCCGCCTTCGGCATTGACGTCGTAGACGCGCACGGTCTGCTTCTCTTCGAGCGCCGCCGACGTCGAAAAGTAGGCGCCCATGAAGCCGTTCTGGATGGCGAGCCCGGCCGGCGCGGTGCGCCCGGAAAGCGGCAGGAGCAGGGCGAGGTTGCGCGGATAGTCCATGCTGAGTTCGTCAGGGAGTTGCAGACGATCTGCGATCAGCAGTGCCGGATGGTGCGGGTTTGCCTGCCGCCAGCGCACCGCGCCGTTCACCCATCCGATACCCTGTCGGCCGGTGGAGGCCGCCAGGGCGCTCAGCGTCAGCCAGGCCTTCACCTCGCGGTCAGTTGCCGTCCCGGCGGCGGACCGCAATACCTGCGGGTCGCAGGTGAGGAGCCCCTGCCAGAGACGCCAGCGGTTGTTCTCGATGCTCCGCCGGTCGTCGAGCCACGCCTCGCGCTGTGTCATCAGCTCGATGGCGCGGATCGGCTCCTGTTTCTGGAGCCACGCATCGGCGCGGAGCGCCTCGACGCTCACCCGCCGTCGCCGGGACAGCGGCTCGCGGCTCATCGGTTCCAGGATTTCCAGTGCGGCGTCCGCGTTGCCCGCGTAGAGAGCGAACGCCGCGGAATCCGAATCCCAAAGCCAGCGGAGTTCACCCGAGGCCGGCTTCGCGACACTCGCGAAAGCATTGCGGGCACGGGCGACGTCGCCGGCGTCGAGCCACTGCTCGACCGCCAGCAGCGTGAGGCGGTCGCGCTCGGTGTCGGAAGCCGAGGCGGCAAGGCCGATGTAGGCGCCGGCCGCATCGGCGTGGCGGCCATCGTCTGCGAGCTGCTCGGCACGATTCTCCGCCGACGACCCGAGGCCCAGGCCGCCGCCCGCGCAGCCACCGAGCAGCACGACGAGCGCGGCGCCGAGCAGACTTGCCCTCAGCAGGCCGTCGCGGGCAGGATGTCGGGACATTCTCTTCATTCGTTCATGCCGTCCTGGCAGTCAAGGATACTCGATGAGCGGCACGCTGTTCGTAGTGGCCACGCCGATCGGCAACCTCGAGGACATGAGTCCGCGAGCACGCCAGACGCTCGCAGAGGTGGACCTGATTGCGGCCGAGGATACCCGGCACACGGGGCGATTGCTATCGCATTTCGGCCTGAAAAAGCCCCTAATCGCACTGCACGATCACAACGAGGAAGTACTGGCCAGGGAACTCGTTGCGAAGCTCATTGCCGGACGCTCGATCGCGCTGGTCAGCGATGCCGGAACGCCTCTGCTGAGCGACCCCGGGTACCGGCTCGTCAATGCCGCTCACGCCGACGGTGTGCGGGTGTCGCCCGTGCCGGGGCCGGCCGCGCTGGTTGCCGCCATCTCGGCAGCGGGGCTGCCGACAGACCGATTCTGCTTCGAGGGCTTCCTGCCGGCGAAAAAGAAGGCGCGGACGGCGGTACTCGCGGCCCTCAAGAGGGAGTCACGCACGATGATCTTCTACGAGTCCGTGCACCGGATCGCGCCGGGCATCGACGATCTCTGCCAAGCTTTCGGCGCCGACAGGCAGGCATTTCTCGGACGCGAACTGACGAAACTCCACGAACAATGCGTCGCCGGCACGCTCGGCGAACTGCGCCGCCGAATCGAGGAGGGCAGTATCGTCGGCAAGGGCGAATTCGTGCTCGTCGTCGGAGGCGCTCGCGCAGTCGCCGAATCGCCGATCGACTCGGATCACCTGCTTACCGAGCTTGCGCAAGTGCTGCCCGGCAAGGATGCCGCCAGGATCGCTTCCCGCGTGACCGGCGAGAAGCGCAACGTCCTGTACAGGCGGCTGCTCGAGCTCACGCGCTAGGACGAGCCGCTGGACGTTCAGAGCCAGCGCCTCACCTTGCGCCGATACGCCTCGCGGCTCGTCGGGCGTGCGACCCGGTCATGTTCCAGACCGTCTTGCCGCGCGATGGCCGGAAATTCAGGTAGAATCCGCGGTCCGGGAAGGCAGGAGTCGGCCAGACAATCGCCGTTCGCGCGAGCGGGCGGAGGAAAGTCCGGGCTCCTTCGGACAGGGCGCCAGGTAACGCCTGGAGGGCGCGAGCCCATGGAAAGTGCCACAGAAAATATACCGCCGGCGCAAGCCGGTAAGGGTGAAAAGGTGCGGTAAGAGCGCACCGCGCGACTGGTAACAGGACGCGGCATGGCAAACCCCGCCCGGAGCAAGACCAAATAGGGGAGCAACGCGCGAGCGTGCCGCCGGTTCCGAGCGGGCTCCCGGGTAGGTTGCTTCAGGCAGCCGGTGACGGCTGTCGCAGATGAATGATTGTCCCAGACAGAACCCGGCTTATTGCGGGCTCCTGCTTTCCCACTTCCCGTCTTCTCAATAATCAGGTGCTTATTGACGTCCCGGCAGCCGCTGCGCAAGAATTCGCGCGGCGCGCGCCAGACCGGCCGCGAGCCCCGAAAAAGTACCGCCTGTTGCCGTTTGCCGACGCATTTCTCATCGGATTTCGAAGAGATATTTCTAAGCAAATGATTTTCCTCGCGCCACTGTCGTCACAATTTGCCCGAATTGCGCCACTGAATGGCCTCTAAGTCTCTGTACAACAACAAGTAATTAACTGGGCTTATTGACGCTTCCGACACCCCGACCGTATAGTGTCGAAAAGTGGATAAAAGTGGGAGGAGATGGGCAGCCCGCCCAGGATTCGCGCCAGAAGAGCGGAGCCGGGGCCGTCCGGAGCACCGTGTTTCGAGGGGCCACCAAAGTCACGTTGGACGCCAAGGGGCGTTTGGCTGTGCCGACCCGGTATCGGGAGCGGCTCGCTGCCCGTTGTGACGGCCATATCGTGGTCACCGTCGACAAGGACCACTGCCTGCTGGTCTACCCGCTGCCCGACTGGGAAGAGCTCGAACGCAAGCTCGTGCGTCTGCCCAGCATGAACAACGTTGCGAGGAACATCGTCCGCATCATGGTCGGCTACGCCACCGAAGTCGACATGGATGCGAGCGGCCGGGTTCTGCTGTCGCGCGAACTCAGGGATTTCGCCAGCCTCGACAGGCACGCGATCCTGATCGGGCAGGGACACAAGTTTGAACTTTGGGATGAAGCCATCTGGAACGAGAAGAGAGACGCCTGGCTCAGCGCCGAGACCGAAGGCGAATTGCCGCCGGACCTTGAATCGCTGTCGTTCTAGGTCGAGGTGAACAGCGCCGTACATGTGCCGGTGTTGTTGGGGCCGGTCCTCGAGGGACTGGCGATCAGGACCGACGGTTGTTACGTCGACGCAACGTTCGGAAGAGGGGGACACAGCAGCGCGATCCTGGGGCATCTGGGTACAGGCGGGAGGCTCATCGCCATCGATCGAGACCCGCAGGCGATCGCTGCCGCGCCTGCCGCGCTGACCGCCGATCCGCGATTTGAACTGGTAAGGAGCGAGTTTGCTGAACTGGAAGCATGCATTGGCGAGAGAGGGCTTGCGGGCCGGATCGACGGGTTACTCCTCGATCTCGGCGTCTCTTCACCGCAGCTGGACGAGCCCGCGCGCGGTTTCAGTTTCCTACGCGATGGACCGCTGGACATGCGCATGGATCCGGAAGCCGGTGTCTCCGCCGCCGACTGGTTGCAGACCGTCGATGAAAAGAGTCTGAGGCACGTGTTGAAATTCTACGGCGAAGAAAAGCATGCGAACCGGATCGCCCGCGAGATCGTGCGTGCCCGCGAGGAACAGCCGATCCGGCGCACCGGGCAACTGGCCGACATCGTTTCGCGGTCGGTCAATGCGCGTGCGCAGAAGCGGCATCCCGCGACGAGGACGTTCCAGGCAATCCGCATTTTCATCAACGACGAGCTCGAACAGTTGCAGGCTGTGCTCGACCAGGTCGTCGATGTGCTGGCACCTGCCGGTCGCCTCTGCGTGATCAGCTTCCATTCGTTGGAGGACCGCATGGTGAAGCGATTCATCCGGGACGCTTCGACAGAACCGCAGCAGTTCCGCGGCATGCCGAACGTGCCTGCCATGTATCGGCCGAAACTGCGCGGGATCGGCCGGGTCCACAAGGCGAGTGCGGACGAGATTGCGGCGAACCCCCGCGCCCGCAGTGCGCGGCTGCGCGTTGCGGAGCGCATCTGATGCAGCTGACCCGTTCCAGGCAGCCTCTCGCGATCATCGCCGCGTTTGCGATCGTCTGCGTGCTCAGCGCGATGGCGCTGGTGTACACGCGCCACGAGTCGCGCAAGTTGTTCGTCAAGCTCGAATCGCTGACGGACGAGCGGGATCGCCTGAATATCGAATGGGGCCAGCTGCAGATCGAACAGAGCACCTGGGCCACGCACGCCCGCATCGAACAGGTTGCGGTTGACGACCTGTCGCTGGTGCGTCCGGAGAGTTCCGAAATTTACGTCATCGAGCGGCAATGAGGCGCGGCGCAGAAACCAAAGAGCACACGGCACGGCGATTCGTCGCCCGGGCGACGCTGGTGGCGCTGTTCTTCGCGCTGATGGCGGTGTCCCTGGCGGCACGTGCGGTGCACCTGCAGGTCTTCAACCGCGACTTCCTGAACCGGGAAGGCGATACGCGACACCTTCGTACGGAGACGATACTGGCCCACCGCGGCACGATCACAGACCGTAACGGCGAGCCGCTCGCGATCAGCACACCGGTCGACAGCATCTGGGCCAACCCGAAGGAGTTCGCCCCGGCCGTCGACGCCGTGCCGCAACTCGCACGGGCATTGAACGTCGATCCCCAGATGCTGATGCGCCGTATCACGCGCAGCATGGACAAGGAATTCGTCTATCTGAAACGCCACCTGAGCCCGGAAAAGGCCGCCGAGGTAATGGCGCTCAAGCTGCCCGGCATCGACGTACAGCGGGAGTACCGGCGCTACTATCCGGCCGGCGAAGTCGCGGGCCATCTCATCGGGTTCACCGATATCGACGACGAAGGCCAGGAGGGCCTGGAGCTTGCCTTCAATCACTGGCTGGCCGGCGAGTCTGGCGCCAAGCGGGTACTGAAAGACCGGCTCGGCCGCTCGGTGGAAAACGTCGAGAGCATACGACCGGCGCGGCAGGGCAAGGACTTGCGTGCCAGCATCGACCTGCGAATACAGTACGTGGCGTACCGGGCGCTGAAGGTGGCGGTGCAGGCAAACCGTGCCGAGTCGGGCTCGATCGTCGTGCTCGACGTCAGGACGGGCGAAGTGCTCGCGGTCGTCAACCAGCCGAGCTACAACCCCAACGACCGCTCGCAGTACTCGGCGGAACGCTACCGCAATCGTGCGATCACCGACATCTTCGAGCCGGGTTCGAGCATCAAGCCGCTCGTCGTCACGGCGGCACTCGAAAGCGGCCAGTACCGCCCGGGCAGCGTGATCGATACGACGCCCGGTTATGTCGTCGTCGGCGCCAAGACCATCGAGGACAGCCACAATCTCGGCCGGATCAGCCTGACGACGATCCTGGCGCGCTCGAGCAACGTCGGCATCACCAAGCTCGCGATGACGCTGGAGCCCGAGACGCTCTGGAACACGATGACCCGATTCGGCCTCGGCTCGCTGACGGCCAGCGGCTTCCCGGGCGAGTCCGCGGGCCTGCTGACGCACTACAGCCACTGGCGGCCGATCAGCCAGGCGACGCTGGCCTACGGCTATGGCGTGTCGGTGACGCCGCTGCAGCTCGCACAGGCCTACGCCGTGCTCGCCGACGACGGCGTCATGCATCCGGTCTCGCTGGTGGCACTCGATACGCCGGAGGAAGGCCAGCGGGAATTTTCGCGGGAGACGGCGATCGCCGTTCGCCGCATGCTCGAACATGTCGTGCAGCCCGGAGGCACGGGCACCAAGGCCGACGTGGCGGGCTATCACGTTGCCGGCAAGACCGGAACGGCGTGGAAGTTCGCGGCCGGCGGCTATTCCGAGGACAAATACATCTCGATCTTTGCCGGGCTCGCTCCGGCGACCGATCCCCGTCTCGTCGCCGTGGTGGTCATCGACGAGCCGAGCGGGGGTCTCTATTACGGTTCGGACGTCGCTGCTCCGGTGTTCGCGGATGTCATGACGGAATCGCTGCGCTTGCTCGCGGTCCCGCCCGACGCCTTGCCGGCGCGAGATGCCGGCAGCGTCATCCAGGCCATGAGTCGATGAGCATGCCGGCCGAACATCTGAGTACAGGACGCGACCTCGCCGAGCTGCTGCGAGGGTTCGCGACCGCCCCGGCCATCGCACTCGACGGTATCGCGAGCGACAGCCGCCGCGTGCACGCGGGTTTTCTGTTCGTCGCTTGCCCCGGCATCCGCAGTCACGGGCTCGACCACGCTGCGGCCGCCGTCGATGCCGGCGCCGTGGCAGTCGCGTTCGATCCGCAGGGCGTCACGGCGCCGGAAGGGCTCGCGGTCCCGGCGATCGCCGTCCCCGGCCTGACAGACAAGCTCGGCGAAATCGCGAATCGCTTCTACGGGCGCCCGTCCGAGGCCGTGCGCGTCGTCGGTGTGACCGGTACCAACGGCAAGACGACCGTCGCCTGGCTGACGGCCCAGTGTCTCAAACGGTGGGGGCGTGACTGCGGTTACGTCGGCACGCTCGGCGCCGGTCTCTCCGAGATAGGCTCCGGCGAGAGCATGACCACCCCGGCGGCACTGGAAATACACAGACTGCTCGCCGACTTCCGCGATGCCGGCGCCGGATACGCGGCAATCGAGGTATCGTCCCACGCACTCGCGCAGAGGCGCGTCGACGGCGTTTCGTTCGACACCGTGATGTTCACGAACCTGACGCGTGACCATCTCGACTATCACGGCAGCATGCGGCAATACGAAGAGGCCAAGGCGCGTCTGTTCCTCGACTATTCGGCCCGGCACCGCATCATTAACCTCGACTCCGAGTTCGGCGCCAGGCTGGCCGACCGTTGCGGGCCGGACGCAATCACCGTGTCGACGAAGTTCGATCGCGTGGCCAACGGCCGTCCTTTCGTATTCGTGCGGTCGGTGGTCGCACAAAGCGGAGGATCGCGCGTCCGCATCGCCAGTTCCTGGGGCGACGCCGGATTCCTGTTGCCGCTGCCCGGAGATTTCAACGTCGCGAACGCCGTGGTCGTACTCGGGTTCCTGCTCCGCCAGGGGATTGCGCTCGACGAAGCCTGCGAACTGCTGTCCGCCACGAGTGCACCGCCCGGACGCCTCGAGCGGGTCGCGGCGGCGGACGGCTTGCCGGCCGTGTACATCGACTATGCGCATACACCGGCCGCGATCGACGGTGCCCTGCGTGCCCTGAAGGCGCATTGCCGGGGCAAGCTCTGGTGCGTGTTCGGCTGCGGCGGAAACCGCGATACCGGCAAGCGACCGCAGATGGGCAGGGCGGCGGAGCGGCTCGCGCACCGGATCGTGGTGACCAGCGACAATCCGCGCGACGAAGTTCCCGCTGCGATCATCGACGAGATCGTCGCGGGGCTCGCGCAACCGGCGCGCGCCACCGTCATAGAGGACCGCGCGGCGGCCATTGCATGGGCGATTCGGGCGGCCGACCCCGACGACGTCGTACTCGTCGCAGGCAAGGGACACGAGCACTACCAGGTGATCGGCGACAAGCGCCTGGAATTCTCGGATTACGCGGTCGCGCAGGCGAATCTTGCCGCGCGCGGGGAGGGCAGGTCGTGAACGGCACCTTGTCCGCGGCTGCCGGCACGATGAACGGCATCCTGCACGGGACGGATCGCGCCTTCGACGGGATCAGCACGGATACGCGCCGGCTGGCGAGCGGCGAACTGTTCTTCGCCCTGTCGGGTCCCAACTACGACGGCGCCGATTTCGTCGGCAAAGCGCACGCTGCCGGCGCGGCTGCCGCGGTCGTCGGCTCCCGGGTCGGCGAGGACATCGCCCAGATCACTGTCGAGGACACCCGCGCCGCGCTCGGCAAACTTGCGCGGTCCTGGCGGGAGTTTCACGAGCTGACCGTCGTGGGCGTCACCGGCAGCAATGGCAAGACCACACTGAAGGAGCTTATCGCCGCGTGTCTCGCGTCCGTCGCGCCGACCCTGGCGACCGAGGGCAATCTGAACAACGAAATAGGCGTGCCGCTGATGCTCTCACGCATCGACGAAACGCATCGATTTGCCGTCCTTGAGATGGGGGCCAATCACCGGGGCGAGATCGCGTATCTCACCTCGCTCGCACAGCCGGACATCGTCGTGATCACGAATGCGGGCGAGGCACACCTCGAGGGATTCGGGTCGCTGCAGGGCGTCGCCGAGGGCAAGGGCGAGATACTGCGGGGCAAACCGCATCCCCGTACCGCGGTCCTCAACGCGGACGATGCCTACTTCGACTACTGGCGTTCGCTGGCGGGCGGCAGCCGGATCATCAGCTTCGGTCTCGGCGAACAGGCCGATGTCCGCGGCGGCGACGTCGTCGTCGACAAGGGCGTGACGCGTTTCGTGCTTCGAGTGGGAGAAGCCGCGGTGCCGGTTTCCCTGCCGCTGGCGGGTATTCACAACGTGCGCAATGCCTGCGCCGCGGCCGCGGTCGCGACGCAGCTCGGCGTGCGCCTGGACGACATTGCCGTGGCCCTCGAGTCGGTGCACCCGGTCGGCGGCAGGCTGGAGGCGCTCTCGGGCCGGCACGGTGCCGCACTGTACGACGATACCTACAACGCGAATCCGGTGTCGGTGAGGGCCGCCGCGGAATTCCTGGTCTCACTGCCGGGCCGGAGCTGGCTGATCCTCGGCGACATGCTGGAACTCGGGCCTAAGGAACGGGAGATACATCGGGAGGTTGGAGAGAGCGTGCGCCGGATCGGAGTCGACCGGCTGTTTGCCACGGGCGAACTGTGCCGTCACCTGAGCGATGGGTTTGGTGACGGCGCAGCCTGGTTCGCCACGACCGACGATCTTGCAGCCGCAGTCGGCGAACAGTTGTCGAGCGATGTCAACGTGCTCGTAAAGGGTTCTCGCGGGATGCGCATGGAGCGGGTAGTCCAGGCACTGCGCGCCGCCGATGCGATGCGGAGGAAGGCCTGACCATGCTGCTCTACCTCACGCACTATCTGTCGCAGTTCGAATCGGGCTTCAACGTTTTCAGCTACCTGACGATGCGGGCGATCCTCGGCGCGCTGACGGCACTGATACTCTCGTTCGTGATCGGGCCGCGCATGATCTCCAAGCTGAGCGTGAACCAGCTCGGCCAGCCTGTGCGCGTGGACGGACCGGACACGCACCTGCTCAAGGCGGGCACGCCGACCATGGGCGGCGCGCTGATACTGACGGCGATCGCAGTCAGTACCGTGCTGTGGGCGGATCTCGAGAATTTCCTGGTGTGGATCGTACTGTTCGTGACACTGTCGTTCGGCGTCATCGGCTATATCGACGACTACAAGAAGCTCGTGTTACAGGACCCGGCGGGGATTTCGGCGAAGCAGAAGCTGACGCTGCAATCGGCCACCGCGATCATCGCCGCTATTGCGCTTTATCTCTGGGCGCGTGGCAACGGCACGCTCGATACCGCGACGGCACTGTTGATCCCGTATTTCAAGGACCTGACCGTTCCGATCGGCATGGCCCAGATCCTCGTCACCTTCCTTTACATTGTCGGCTTCAGCAACGCCGTCAACCTCACGGACGGCCTGGACGGCCTCGCGATCATGCCGGCAGTTCTGGTGGGCGGTGCGCTGGGCGTGTTCGCGTACGTGACCGGCAACGTGAATTTCTCCGCCTATCTCGGCATCCCCTACGTTGCCGGGACGGGGGAGATCCTGGTGTTCTGCGCGGCGCTGGCCGGTGCCGGCCTCGGCTTCCTGTGGTTCAACACCTATCCCGCACAGGTCTTCATGGGAGACATCGGCGCGCTCGCCCTCGGTGCCGCGCTCGGTATCGTCGCGGTGGTGGTGCGGCAGGAGATCGTGCTGGCGATCATGGGCGGCGTGTTCGTCGTCGAGACGCTGTCGGTCATGATCCAGGTCGCATCCTTCAAGTTGACCGGCAAGCGCGTGTTCCGCATGGCACCCCTGCATCACCACTTCGAACTGAAGGGCTGGGCGGAACCCAAGGTCATCGTCCGGTTCTGGATCATCACGGTCATCCTCGTGCTGATCGGGCTCGCGAGTCTGAAGATCCGATGAGCGCCGTGGAGGAACAGGCCGTGGCAGGGAAGGAACTCGTCGTCGGGCTGGGTGCGACCGGGCTGTCGATCGCGCGCTATCTGAAACGCAACGGCATCGATGCGGCTTTCGTCGACACGCGCGATGCACCGCCCGGAATCGACGCGCTGCGCGACTTGTGGCCGGACGCCGACGTACAACTCGGCAAGTCAAAACTGCCCAGGGACGTCGACCGCGTCATCGTCTCGCCGGGCGTGTCCGACGACAACGAACTGTTGAAGAAGGCGCGCCGCAAGAAACTCGAGATCGTATCGGACATCGAGCTTTTCGCGCGCGAGGCCAAGGCGCCGTTCGTCGCCATCACCGGATCCAATGGCAAGAGCACGGTCACGACGCTCGTCTACCACATGTGCCATGCGGCGGGTCGCAGGGTTCTGGCCGGCGGCAACCTGGGCGAACCGGCCCTGGACCTCCTCGCCGAAGACACGCCGGAGCTGTATGTCCTGGAACTGTCGAGCTTCCAGTTGCAGCGCACGCGGACACTGCCGGCCGAGGTCGCCGTGCTGCTCAACGTCGCGCCCGATCATCTCGACTGGCATGCCGACGAGGAGGAATACCGGCAGGCGAAGTACCGCATATACCGCGAGGCGCGGGCGGCCGTCGTCAACCGGGCGGATTCCCGGGCCATCGAATCCGCGAGCGACACGGGCAAGGTCATCAGCTTCGGCCTGGATCAGCCGGAGGACGGTCAGTACGGCATTCGCCGCGACGACGACATGGAGTTCCTGGCGCGCGGCGACGCGCTGTTGCTGGGTTCCGGCGAGATGGCGATGGCAGGTGTGCACAATCGGGCGAACGCGCTGGCCGCGCTGGCCGCCGGCGAGTTGCTGGGCCTTCCCATGCCGGCGATGCTGCAGGTGATCAGTGAGTTCCCCGGGCTGCCGCATCGCATGCAGTTCGTCGCGCGCAAGGGCGCGGTGGACTACGTCAACGATTCGAAGGCGACGAACGTTGCCGCCGCGATCGCGGCCATCGGTTCCGTCGCCGGCAGCCTCGTGCTCATCGCCGGCGGCGACGGCAAGGGTGGCGACTTCACGCCGCTTGCGGCGGCCCTCGAGGGCAAGCTGCGCGCCGCCGTACTGATCGGCAAGGACGCGGAAGCGATTGCGGATGCACTCGACACGATGGTGCCGGTGTTTTTCGCGACCGACATGGGCGAGGCCGTTTCCCGCGCCGCCGCTTGCGCCGAATCGGACGACACCGTGTTGCTGGCACCGGCCTGCGCAAGCACGGACCAGTTCGCCAACTACGCCGCGCGCGGCGATGCATTCCGCGCCGCAGTGGAGGCGCTCGCATGACCGCGCGGAGTGCCACGATGCCGTTCCCGGCACGCCTGAAGACGGAGCTGCAGCTCGATCCCGTCCTGGTGACGATCGTGTTGACGCTGCTGCTCGGCGGACTGGTCATCCTGTCCTCGGCCTCGATCACGATCGCCGACAATGCGGTCGGGAAACCTTTCTTCTACGTCGAACGGCAGGCGGTCGCCGCGGCGATAGGCATCGCCGCCTGTGCCGTCTGCCTGTACGTTCCGATGCGGGTCTGGCGGAGTCTCGGGCCGCTGATGCTCCTTGCCGGGCTCGCGCTGTTGCTGGTGGTGCTCGTTCCCGGGATCGGCTACGAGGTCAACGGCAGCCGGCGCTGGATCCGCTTCGGCATCATGAACCTGCAGGTCTCCGAACCGGCGCGTTTGTGTCTGCTCATCTACCTCGCCGGCTACGTCGTGCGCCAGGAGAAGGCGCTGCGCGAAAGCTTCTCCGGCTTCCTGCGACCGATGCTCGTGTTGAGCGTCGGCTGTGCGCTCCTGCTGGCCGAGCCGGATTTCGGGGCAGCCACCGTATTGCTGGCGACGGCGCTGATCATGTTGTTCGTCGCCGGGGCGCGCATGCGGGATTTTATCGTGTTCTTCTCGCTGGCACTGGTCTCCACATTTACGCTGGTTCTCACCACGCCGTATCGCATGAAGCGCCTCACGGGTTTCCTCGACCCATGGGCGGATCCGTATGACTCGGGCTTTCAGCTGACGCAATCGCTGATCGCAATCGGTCGCGGTGAATGGTTCGGCGTCGGTCTCGGAGAAAGCGTGCAGAAATTGTTCTATCTCCCCGAAGCACACACGGACTTCGTGTTCGCCGTGTATGCGGAGGAATTCGGCCTCTTGGGTTCGCTCGCGCTGATCGCGTTATTCACGGCACTACTCTGGCGCGTCTTCAAACTCGCGCGACGCGCGGCGGACTCCGAGAGGCTTTTTGAGGCCTATCTCGCGATCGGACTCGGAGCCTGGCTCGGCCTGCAGGCCTTCATCAATATCGGCGTCAACATGGGGCTGTTGCCGACGAAGGGGCTCACGCTGCCTCTGATCAGCTATGGCCGCAGCAGTCTGATCGTCGCAATCGTCGCGCTCGGCCTGATCATGCGCATACACCACGAACTCGTCGTCGATGCGCGCCCGGTCAACCGCCGGCGGAGGAAGGAGCAGTGAGCGCGCGGCGGACGACCGGACCGATCCTCGTCATGGCCGGGGGTACCGGCGGGCACGTCTATCCGGCGCTCGCGGTGGCGCGTGCGCTCGAGGCGCGCTCGCGCGAGGTCGTCTGGCTCGGCACACGCCGCGGACTGGAGTCGAAAATCGTTCCCGCGGCCGGCATCGAGATCGAATGGATCAACGTGCGCGGCCTGCGTCGCAAGGGGCTGCGGTCGCTGCTGGCGGCGCCGTTCCAGGTCATGGGCGCGCTGGTGCAATCGCTCGGCGTCATGCACCGCCGCCGCCCTGCCGCCGTGCTCGGCATGGGCGGCTTCGTTGCGGGCCCCGGCGGTCTCGCCGCCTGGCTGACGCGTCGCCCGCTGCTCATCCACGAACAGAATGCCGTCGCCGGCCTTACTAACCGTCTTCTGGCGCGTCTTGCCCGGGTTGTGCTGCAAGCCTTCCCGGGCAGTTTTAATTCTCGTATCGCCGCCGAAACCGTGGGTAACCCGGTCCGCGAGGATATCGCCGCCGTCGCCCCGCCGGCGGATCGCTACCCGGGCCACGCGGGTCCCCTGAGGCTGCTCGTGCTGGGCGGCAGCCAGGGCGCGCTGGCGCTCAATACGACCGTGCCCGCGGCGCTGGCGCTGCTCCCGGGAGACCGCCGGCCGGTCGTGCGCCATCAGTGCGGCAGCCTGACCCTCGAGGCGGCGCGTGCCGCCTATGCCGAGCACTCGGTCGACGCCGAGCTCGTACCGTTCATCGACGACATGGCCGCCGCGTATGCCTGGGCAGACCTCGTCGTCTGCCGTGCCGGTGCGCTCACGGTCGCCGAGCTTTGTGCGGTCGGGTTGCCGGCCGTGTTCGTGCCGTACCCGGCCGCGGTCGACGACCACCAGACGGCCAACGCACGGCCGATGGCAGAGGCCGGTGCCGCCGTCATCGTCGACGAGCGCGACCTGACCGATCGCCTGCTGGCGGACCTGCTCGGCGCATGGCTCGACCACCCGCGAGGCACTGCGCGGTCCGGGCCGGTGCGGGCGCGGGCACTCGCCAGGCCCGACGCGCTGCCGCGCATCGCCGACCTCTGTCTCGAACTCGCAGGGGCCGTCGCATGATCAAGCGGATGCGGCAGGATCGATTGCGTGCACTTCGTCGGCATCGGTGGCTCCGGCATGTCCGGCATCGCCGAAGTGATGCTGAGCCTGGGCTACCGCGTGCAGGGCTCCGACCTCAGGGAGAACGCACAGACACGCGGCTCGAGCGGCTCGGCGCCACCGTGTTTATCGGCCACGCTGCCGACAATATCGAGAACGCCGATGCCGTCGTCGTCTCCAGCGCCGTCGATGACAACAATCCCGAGGTCGCCGCCGCCCGCGAACGCCTGATGCCGGTCGTGCGGCGCGCCGAAATGCTCGCCGAGCTGATGCGGTTCCGTTACTCGATCGCCGTCGCCGGAACGCACGGCAAGACGACCACGACGAGCCTGGTGGCGAGCGTGCTCGCCGAAGGCGGGCTCGATCCGACCTTCGTGATCGGCGGCCGGCTGAAGAGCGCGGACACGAATGCGCGGCTCGGGCCAGGGCGAGTACCTCGTCGCCGAAGCCGACGAGAGCGATGCCTCGTTCATGCACCTGAAACCGATGCTCGCCGTCGTGACCAATATCGATGCCGATCACATGTCGACCTACGATGGCGACATTCGGCAATCTGCATGCAGGCTTCATCGAGTTTCTGCACAACCTGCCGTTCTACGGACTCGCGGTGGTGTGCACCGACGATGCGGGCGTGCGCGAAATTCTCGGTGACATCGGCCGTTCGGTGGTCTACCTACGGGACGGGCGAAGACGCGGACCTGCGGGCCGTGAACATCGAATTCTCCGCGGTGGCAGACGCGCTTCGACGTGTTGCGGCCGGGTGACCGCGAACCGCTGTCCATCCGCCTTCGGCTGCCGGGCCTGCACAACGTGCGCAACGCGCTCGCGGCGATCGCGGTCGCCGACGAGCTGCAGATCGCCGACGAGGCGGTGATCCGGGCGCTGGAACGCTTCGAGGGTATCGACCGGCGCTTCCAGAGCCACGGCGAAGTCGCCACGATTGCGGGCAAGGTGATGCTCGTCGACGACTACGGTCATCACCCCACGGAGATCGCGGCGACGGTCGCGGCAGCGCGATCCGGCTGGCCGGGCCGGCGCATCGTGCTCGTATTCCAGCCGCATCGCTACACGCGGACTTTCGACCTGATGGACGATTTCGCGACGGTCCTGTCCGCGGTCGATGCGCTCGTCCTGCTCGACGTCTACGCGGCGGGCGAAGCGCCGATCGCGGGGGCCGACGGGCGCGCGATGGCGCGCGCGGTGCGGACCCGCGGCGTGATCGAACCCGTGTTCGTCGAATCCTTGCAGGACCTGCCGAAGGCGCTCGAAAGCATCATTGCCGACGGCGATCTCGTGTTGACCATGGGCGCCGGCGACATCGGCGCGATGGCGACGCGCCTGCCCGGACTGCTGGCCTGCAAGCCCAACCTGAGGTTGCACAAATGATGGCTGCGGGAGTCCGGTCCGTGCAAGGCGAGATCCGGCGCAACGAGCCGATGAGCCGGCACACGTCATGGCGCGTGGGAGGCCCGGCGGAAAGGTTCTTCCTGCCGGCCGGTCTCGACGACCTGGCCGTATTCCTGCGCGAGCTGGATCCCCAGGTGCCGGTATTCTGGCTGGGCGTCGGCAGCAACCTGCTGGTCCGCGACGGCGGCATCCGCGGGGTCGTCATCGCGGCGGCACGCGTGCTGCGCAAGCTCGAGCGCGCAGGCAAGTACGGGGTGCGGGCCGGCAGTGGCCTGCCCTGCACGCAGCTGGCCCGGCAGTGCATTCGCTGGGGACTGGGTCCGTCCGAGTTCTTCGCCGGCATCCCGGGTACGGTCGGCGGTGCGCTGACGATGAATGCCGGTGCGCACGGCGCCGAGACCTGGGAGCGAGTCGAGTCGGTGCGCACTATCGACCGTTGCGGCGAGATACACGAGCGGGCGCCGGGCGAATACTCGGTCGGCTACCGCAGTGTCGTGGGGCCGACGAACGAGTGGTTCGTCGAGGCGCTGCTACGCTTCGAGCCCGGCGTCGGCGCGAGCAGGGAGAAGCTCGACACCATGCTCGAACGGCGCAGGGAGACCCAGCCGCTGGGGCAGCCCAGCTGCGGCTCGGTGTTCCGCAATCCCCCGGGCGACCACGCCGCGCGACTGATCGAAACCGCCGGTCTGAAGGGCTACGCGGTCGGCGGCGCGGTCGTCTCCAGGAAACATGCGAACTTCATCGTCAATGCCGGCGATGCGACGGCGACCGACATCGAGGAATTGATCGAACACGTACGCCAGACCGTCATCGAAGTGCACGGTGTCGAGCTCGTGCACGAGGTCCGGATCGTCGGGGAGGTCCCGCGATGAGCAGCGTCCTGCGCGTGCGCGAGGCGCGGAACGAAATCCGGGACGCGCGGGATTTCGGGCGTGTGGCCGTGATGCTGGGAGGGACCTCGGCCGAACGCGAGATCTCGCTGCAGACCGGGGCTGCTGTGCTCGACGCGCTGCTTTCGCGCGGCGTGGACGCCAATGCCTGGGATCCGGCCGAGCGGGGCCTCGACACGTTCGCACGTGCAGGATTCGACCGCGTCTGGATCGCACTGCACGGCACGGGCGGCGAAGACGGTGCGCTGCAGGGCGCTTTGCAGTGGTTCGGGATCCCGTACACCGGCAGCGGCGTCATGGCCTCGGCGCTGTGCATGGACAAGATCCGCAGCAAGCATCTGTTCGAAGCCTGCGGCGTGCCCACGCCGGCCTACGCGGCAGTACGCCACCTCGCGGATGCCGTACTGGCCGCCGAGGCGCTGGGTTACCCGCTGATTCTGAAACCGTCTGAACAGGGATCGAGCGTCGGCATGACCAAGGTGTTCGACGAAGAAGGCCTGGCCCCGGCCGTCGAGCTTGCGCTCTCGTTCGGCGGCGTCGCCCTCGCCGAGCGCTGCGTCGTCGGTGCCGAATACACCGTCGGCATCCTGCAGGGGCGGGCGCTGCCGACCATACGCATCGAGACGCCCCGCGTGTTCTACGACTATCGCGCGAAATACCAGTCCGATCGTACGCAATACCACTGCCCGGGTACGCCGGATGCCGACACCGAGGCATTGTATGCGGAGCTCGCGATCGCGGCATTCTCGGAACTCGGCTGCACGGGGTGGGGGCGCGTCGATTTCATGACCGGCGAGGACGGCGATCCCCAGGTTCTGGAGGTGAACACGATACCCGGCATGACGAGTCACAGTCTCGTGCCGAAGGCTGCGAGCCGGGTCGGCATCGATTTTGCGGAACTCGCCTGGCGCATCCTCGAGACGAGCGTCGAGGCGCCTGCCCGCGTGAGAAAAGTCGGAGTAGCTGCCAATGGCTCGTAAGCAGGCTCGACGCAAGAAAGAGAAACCGGTGCCGCGGTTCCGTCTGCCGAAGATCCGACTGGTGCGCTGGATAGCGCCGCTGATCGCTTGCGGCGCCGTCGCGGCGACCTATCTCGTCAGCGCGAATCTGCTCGACCGGCCGATCCTTTCGCTGGAGATCAGCGGCCCGTTCCAGCGCGTCACGCCGCTGCAGATCGAGGCGGCCATATCCGACGAACTCGACGACGGTTTCGTCAGCGCCGACCTGTCCGAAATCCAGCAGCGGGTCGTGGCACTGCCCTGGATCGACAAGGCCACGGTCGCCAGGCGCTGGCCGAACCGCATCCGTATCACGGTCACGGAACAGGTGCCCGCGGCGATCTGGGGCGAAGACGGGCTGTTGAACGTGCGTGGCGAACTGTTCGTGAAGAACGCGAGGCACGTCCCTGCGGAGCTGCCCCGCCTGAGCGGACCCGAGGACCGTTCCGCCGACGTTGCGCGACGCTACCTGGCCGTGCGCGACCGGCTGATACCGCTCGGCCTCGACCTCCGGCGCGTGCACCTGGATGCACGCGGTGCCTGGGACATGACGCTGAGTAACGGCGTCGAGGTCCGTCTCGGGCGACGTGACGTCGACGAGCGGACGGACCTGTTCCTGGACGTCGTCGCCAACATCATCACGAGCCGTGCCGCGGACATCGCCTACGTGGACATGCGCTACAGCAATGGCTTCACGATCGGCTGGCACGACGGCGCACGCGGCCCCGAGGAAGGGAATCAGGGACTGGACAAGATGCTGGCAGCACGGGAGCCGCGCTGAATGTCGAAACGCGGGGACAAGAATCTGATCGTCGGGCTGGACATCGGTACGTCGAAAGTCGTCGCGATCGTCGGCGAAATCGGAGACGACGGTGTCATCGAGGTCGTAGGCATCGGCTCGCACCCGTCCCGCGGCCTCAAGAAGGGTGTAGTCGTCAACATCGAATCGACGGTCCACTCGATCCAGCGCGCGGTCGAGGAAGCCGAGTTGATGGCGGGATGCGACATCCATTCGGTGTACACGGGAATCGCCGGCAGCCACGTGCGCAGCCTGAACTCCCACGGCATCGTCGCGATACGCGACAAGGAAGTCAGCGCCGGCGACGTGGACCGCGTGATCGACGCTGCGCGCGCCGTAGCGATACCGGCCGACCAGAAGATCCTGCACATCCTGCCGCAGGAATTCCTGATCGATTCTCAGGAGGGCATACGCGAGCCCATCGGCATGTCCGGCGTGCGCCTCGAAGCCAAGGTGCACATGGTCACCGGCGCCGAGAGCGCCGCGCAGAACATCGTCAAGTGCGTGCAGCGCTGCGGGCTGGAGGTCGACGACATCGTCCTCGAACAGCTCGCATCGAGTTACTCGGTGCTGACCGAAGACGAGAAGGAACTGGGCTCCTGCATCGTGGACATCGGCGGCGGCACGACGGATTTGGCCGTATTCCTCGGCGGCGCGATCCAGCACACGGCAGTGATCCCCATCGCAGGCGACCAGGTCACCAACGACATCGCCGTGTCGATGCGGACGCCGACGCAGTACGCCGAGGAGATCAAGATCAAATACGCCTGCGCGCTCTCGCAGCTCGCCAATCCGGACGAGACCATCGAAGTGCCCAGCGTCGGCGACAGGCCGCCTCGGCGATTGGCACGCCAGACGCTCGCCGAGATCGTCGAACCGAGATACGAGGAGCTGTACAGCCTTATCCGGGACGAGCTGCGACGTTCGGGTTTCGAAGAGCTCATTGCCGCCGGCGTCGTCATCACCGGCGGCAGCGCGAAGATGGAAGGCGCCGTGGAACTCGCCGAAGAGGTCTTCCACATGCCCGTGAGGCTCGGTTCGCCGCAGTACGTGGAAGGCCTGATGGACGTCGTACGCAATCCGATACATGCCACGGGAGTCGGTTTGCTGCTGTACGGCTACGAGAACCTGACGCGCCGAGGCACCCGCGCGACACCTATCAGCAACAGTCTCGGCGACGTCTGGGAGCGGATGAAGGGATGGTTCGGAGGACAGTTCTAGTGTCCTGTCTGCTTAAGACAGGGCGGCTGGCAGTCCCGGCGACGGGGCTGCGATTGGAAGAGGTCCGGCGGGCAACCGTCGGTATACGGAGAGAACGGCGGGTTGCGACCCGAAACGAGAGTCAGAAGCGGAGGAACGACAAATGTTCGAATTAATGGATGCGCACAGCCAGAGCGCGGTCATAAAGGTGATCGGCGTCGGGGGCGGCGGCGGTAACGCCGTCGCACACATGGTGAACGCCGGCATCGAAGGCGTGGATTTCATCTGCGCCAACACCGATGCGCAGGCACTGAAGAGCGCGCGGGTAAGGACGGCGCTGCAGATCGGTTGCAACATCACCAAGGGACTCGGTGCCGGTGCCGATCCCGACGTCGGGCGGCAGGCCGCGATGGAGGATCGCGATCGAATCCTCGAGGTCATCGAGGGCGCCGACATGCTGTTCATCACTGCCGGCATGGGCGGCGGTACCGGGACCGGCGCGACGCCCATCGTCGCGCAGGTCGCCAAGGAACTCGGCATACTGACGGTGGCCGTCGTCACCAAGCCGTTCCTGATGGAAGGCGGCAAGCGGATGGCGATAGCCGACCACGGCATCGGTGAACTCGGCAAGTACGTGGATTCGCTGATCACGATCCCGAACGAGAAGCTGCTCACCGTACTCGGCGGCGAGACAACCCTGCTGGATGCGTTCCGCGCGGCGAACCAGGTGTTGCAGGGCGCAGTGCAGGGCATTGCCGAACTGATCACGCGGCCGGGGCTGATCAACGTCGACTTCGCCGACGTCCGCACGGTGATGGCCGAGATGGGAATGGCGATGATGGGTTCCGGATCGTCGTCCGGCGAGGATCGTGCGCGCGAGGCGGCCGAGGCGGCCATTTCGAGTCCGTTGCTCGAGGACATCAACCTGGCGGGCGCCAATGGCATCCTCGTCAACGTCACGGCAGGCATGGACCTTTCGATCGGCGAGTTCCAGGAGGTCGGTAATACCATCAAGGAATTCGCTTCGGACGATGCGACGGTCGTCGTGGGTACCGTCATCGATCCGGACATGACCGACCGGATTCGTGTCACGGTCGTCGCGACCGGTCTCGGCCACAGTGCGGTAAATGCCGAAGCTCCGATGCGGATCGTGCGCCGGCCGGCCGCACACGGTAGTGCGAAAACTGCGTCGGAGCCGAACTACCACGGCTTCGACAAGCCGACCGTGCAGCGCAAGCGAGCCGTGGGTGACGGACTGGCCGAAGGAGGCTTGCAGGAAGAGTTGCTGGACATCCCGGCGTTCCTCAGGCGCCAGGCCGACTGACGAAGCGGCTCGTTACCTTCGTTCTCCTCCGCGAGGCCGGCCCGGTTTGCCGGGCCGGCCTCCACCCGCCGCCGCATCGGGTGTCACTCCATCTTTTCCTCATAAGAGATTGAATTCTTGTGAAGTTTTTCCACATTGTGGTAGGCTTGCGCGCGGTTTTGAAGACATAAGTCCGCGCGGCGGTACGTCATCATCGTTGTACCGGTACCACAAGGGGCGGGAATTGCCCCCAGAACCGAGTCAGGAATTACGCAAAGACTGTAGCGATGTTACGACAACGTACTCTGAAGACGTCGATCCGTGCGACGGGCGTCGGCCTGCATACGGGCGAAAAGGTCTACATGACTCTGCGTCCCGCCGCGGAAAATTCCGGAATCACATTCCACCGTATCGATCTCGAGCAGCCGGTGGACATCCGTGCGGATCCAAGGCTGGTCGGCGAGACGATGCTCGGCACGACGCTCGTGAAAGACGGCGTCAAGGTCGCCACGGTCGAGCATCTGATGTCTGCACTGGCCGGGCTGGGCATCGACAACGTCAACGTCGACCTGTCGGCTCCGGAGGTCCCCATCATGGACGGCAGCGCCGGTCCGTTCATTTTCCTGCTGCAATCCGCCGGCATCGAAGAACAGAACGCGCCGAAACGATTCGTCCGCATCAAGCGCAAGGTGCGAGTGGAAGACGGCGACAAGTGGGCCGAACTGATCCCATTCAACGGTTTCAAGGTGACCTTCGAGGTCTATTTCAACCACCCCGTCTTCAACAAGTTGAGACAGGATGCGACGATCGATTTCTCTTCGACGTCGTTCCTGAAGGAAGTGAGCCGTGCCCGGACATTCTGTTTCCTGCGCGACGTCGAGGCTCTCCGGGAACGCAATCTCACTCTCGGCGGCAGCATGGACAATGCAATCGTGCTCGACGACTACCGGATCCTCAACGAGGACGGGTTGCGCTATGCCAATGAGTTCGTCGTCCACAAGATCCTCGATGCCATCGGCGACATGTATCTGCTCGGACGCTGCGTGATCGGCGAATACCGGGCCTACAAATCCGGTCACGATCTCAACAACAAGCTTTTGCGGGCACTGATCGAGCAGGAGTCGGCCTGGGAGGAAGTGAGTTTCGAGGATTCGCGTACGGCGCCGATCTCCTACGCCGCACCGTCCTACGCCTGAATCTGCCGTCAGCCGGCCCGCTGCGCCCCGTGCTTGCGTCGGTCTGTTCTTCGCGGCATCCCGCATGTGAAAGGTCGTGTCAGTCGCGACCCGACTGCGGTCCGCTGACAACGGGAAGGTAGCGGGCCTCTATGACCCCGTAACGCCAGACCGAGGCAGTATCGGAGAGCAGCCCCCGCGCGTCCGCGGGACACTTCCCCGCGCAGAACAGGAGTATGTTGCGCGAGCGGATCAGCGCGCGGAAATCTTCGCGGGACAGATGCCGTCCACGCGCATCCGCAGCGGCGAGCCCGTACCCGGTTTCCCCGCCGGAACCGTCGACGTAGATATCATCCCGTTTCAGCGCCCAGGATACCGCGCCTTCGAGAGCTGCATCGGTCACGATGGCCACGTCCCCCGGGACGCGGGCGTAGACGTCGTCTATGAAGGCGGTCGGAGCCTTGTGATGCAGTGCCTCGACCGGGATGATCCAGGGCCAGACGGCAATGAGCAAGCCCATCGCGAAACCGGGAGTCAGCAAACGGACCGGTTTGTCGGTATACGCTCCGTACCACAGGACCGCGACGCAGGCCAGGAGCGCAACCAGGAGCGTTACCAGTTTTGCACCTTCTGTCGGCGTGTATCCCGTCACATCAACCGCGACGAATTGCACCCAGAGAACACCGATGAGGGACAAAATCGGAATGATGCACGCGCCCGAGAGACCCGCGCCAAGCCACGCGCCGCGTTCATCCATGCGACTCAACCCTGCGGCGATGAGCAAGGCAAACGGGACGAAACACGGAAGTATGTACGTGACGAGCTTTCCGTGCGCAATGGAAAAAAATACGAGTGGAGCGACCATCCAGAGGATCAACAGCGAAAGCACGCCGGGAAATGCCGCGGAGAAGCCGGTGCGGCGCAGAGAGCGGACCGCGGCCGGCAGCAGGAAAATCCACGGGAATGCGACGATCGGCAAGAGCGCGACGTAGTAGTACGCTGCCGCGTTGTGTTGCGCGTTCTTGCCGGCAAATCTCTGCACGTGCTCGATCCAGAAGAAACGGTGCCAGAAGTCGGGCTCGCGAAGCTGTATCGACAAGGACCAGGGCATCGCGACGGCAAGGGCTACGAGTACGACGATCCATCCCCGGCGGATCAGGAAACCGGACTTTCGTTGCAGCGCAAACCACGGCGCGAGAATGAGAACCGGCAGCGCGAATGCCAGAAAACCCTTCGTAAGGAAGGCCAGTCCGAAGCAGATTCCGCCGCCAACGAGCCAGCCCATCCTGCACCGACCTTGTGCGGAAAGGGCCGTTGCGACGGCGGCGATGCCTGCATTAAGTGTTGCCGCAAAGACCGAATCCAGCAACGCGTAGGTGCCGACGCCGAAAACTTCGAAGGTCGTGATATACACGATTACGGCAAACAGCGCCGTCTGCCGGTCGCGAAGAATCGGTCGACCCAGCACGTACACCAGGAAGGCCGAAGCGCCCACGGCAACCAGGCTCGAAAACCGTACCGCGAAGCCGTTTTCACCGAAGATCAGCAGGGACAGCGCGTTGAGCCAGTAACCGAGGGGCGGCTTTTCGAAATACAGCAAGCCGTTCAAGCGCGGAACAATCCAGTCACCGCTCGTGAGCATCTCACGCGCGACCTCGCCGTAACGGACTTCGTCGGGGATGAAAAGTGGCCGAACCAGGAGGACGACCAGGTATGCGGCGAGCAGCAGCACGATGATAATGACGAGCTGCGGAGTATTGGCGATTTCCCGGCTGCGAGCCGGCCGGCAAACTCCAGCTGGCGGTCGCGAACTCATCTGTGCGCGTCGGCGCCGGACCGTTCCTGCCCGCCCTGCGGCAGGTAATAGCCGAGACAGTAATGCCGGGTGACGCCGCGATACCGGAAGTCGTAGTCGATGAGGCGCGCCGACTTCATGAAGGGATATTCATGCAGGGTAAATTCGAAGACGCCTGCGTCACAGGCGTGAGGAGCGATCAACAGCGCGCCGTATTCCCTTATCTTTGTGACGTCTATTGCCGGATTGTACGCCGTGTATCTGGCCGGGTCCCAGCGATTGATCAGCAATGGATGGTCGGGTGCATAGAACGACAGCCATTCATAGCCTTTTTCACCCCCGACGTAGGTCAGGGGAAGGCCGGTCCGTTGACGCCAGAGTTCGTTCGCCTCCCGCGAGAGCGGGATCAGGTACCGCTTGTCATTGGAAGTTTCATCGAAGACAGTATAGGCAACCGCGTATCCGGTGAGGAAGAAGACGACGAATCCGGCAAATACCCAGTCGAGCGTCTTCATGGCCCGTGCCGATAGATCCGGCCGGACGAAGATCAGCACAGCGATCGAGTAGAAGACGGCAAACGGTTCCAGCCATTCGGTCAGCCGATGGCTGCCGATGAACAGGAATACCGCCAGCAGCGTGGCGACCGGCGCGACGTAGACGAGGACGAAGGCACGCTGCTCTCTCGACAAGGCGGGCGCGTGGGTGATAGGTCCCATCTTCGCCAGGATCAGGTACAACAATGGGGCTGCATAAAAAGCGTCGAGGTAGGCAAACAGGCTCGAGCCGATGTCAGGACCGGAAATTTCGCCGGTGACCCAGTCAAAGGCGGCATAGTCGTGCTTGTACAGCCAGAAAAGATTGGGCATGCACACAACACAGAACAGGGCAATGCCGGCGTAGATCTCCCAGCTGCGATAGCTTTGCCTGACTTTCTTGTTCAACAACGTGTACAGCAACATGCACGGCAGGAAGACGGCGGTGGAGTACTTCGCCATCAGGGCGAGTCCGGCGAACAGCCCGGCCCCGATCCAGAAGCGCCTCCGGTCGAAGCAGGCCCTGACGAAGAAATAGAATGCGTACGGCCAAAGCGCGATCAGCAGGTAGTTGTCGTTGTAGGGGATGGAGCTGATACTGACTATGGTCGTCAGGCCGAGCGCAAATACGGCCAGCAGTGCAAGGCGCACATCCTCGAGGAGGCGCAGCGCAAGCAACCAGACGCCGTACGCGCCAACGGCGATTCCGAGCATGTGCAGGAAATAATACGCAAACTCGCTGGGGTGGCCGCCGGCCAGCAGCAGGCCCAGGCGGCTCGCCCAGCCGACCAGATAGGGGCCCTTGGTATAGCCGAATTCGAGGTGGCGCCCCCAGTTGGCCGCGTCGACAGCGTCGTAGGGTACGGGCGACCTGAGGAGCAGGCACATCGCGGACCACACCACGGTGTGTGCCGCCAGGACGACGATCAGGGCCTTTTGATCCCGGCGCATCGATCTGCGTGTCGCGAATATCCGGGGCAGCGCAGCGGCGCCGTGGCTGTTGGAGCGCAGCACGAGGTTTTCAGGGGCCATCACCCGGGTCCGGACCGTTCCCGCAGGGGTCAGTGCCTATTGGAGCCGGAGAACCCCGCAGAAGTTCTGGACCGGGTCCATCGGGATCCTTGCCGGTCGCACCGGCCGGGACGCCGTATCGGCCGGGATTCTGCCCTGCGCGGCGAATCGACGGTCAGGCGCGTACCACGCGCACCGTGCAGGAAGACGCCGTAACGCCCGCGCCCCTGGCTGCCCGCAGGAGGAGGTCCGCCTCGAAACGAAGGCGGCTGGCCCAGGCGGGTGTCGATGCCAGTACCACCAGGCTGCCATCCTCCCGGACATTGGCGGCGGCGACGCCGGCGCTCAACTCAGGCGGCAGCGTCCGCCTGAGGGCTGCGACGAGCCGGTCCATCTGCTGCGCGTGCCGTATGACCTCGCGTAACTCCGCGTGATCATTGGAATTTAGGAGGTTTTCCAGGCTCTTGGCGGGCATAAGAATGTGACGCAATCGGCATTTTTCGGGGTTTCCTTCGGACTCAGATCACCGTTCGGAGGGCCTGTCCTTGTATTAAAAACCGACATTATGCATATTTGCCTTCACGACAAGGGCAAACCCGCTGAAAAGCGGGGGCGCAAATCCACCGGTCTAAGGGACCTGTTCCTACGACAGCGGGGCTGCCGACGTGAACACGGAATGCAGGCATACAATTATAAGCGACTGCCTGAGCAGGCTGCATGCCGGTCGTTCACAGCTGAGAGAGACCAAGAATAACGAACTGACTCAAGCATCTCCGAGGCGTACCCGATGAATGTTGTAATTTTCGGAACCAGCTTAGGCAGGCCAAGGCAGCTCAACCTGTCCGGCCTTGTGGCCACAGGGTTCTTGCTGGCCTGTACCGTCGTCCTCGGGGCTGCGGGCTTTGCCGGCGGCTACTGGTATTCCTCCATGACCGGTTCCGGCGTGAGCAGGAACGAGGTCGCCGAGCTGACGGGCGAACTTCACCAACAGCGCAATACGATTGACGAGATACGGCAGGGCAACGAGGATACGCTGGATGCCCTCGCCATCCGTGTTGCCCAGTTGAATGCCCGAATCATCAGGCTCGACGCACTCGGGCGCCGCCTCACCGAGATGGCCGACCTGGACGACGGCGAGTTCAACTTCGACGAACCGCCGGCCCTCGGCGGTCCGGAGGAACCGATGGCGGGCGGCTCGAACGTTGCGGTCCCGGACCTCGTCGAATCGATGCAATCGCTCGATGGCGAACTCGCCCACAGGGAAGCACAGCTCGGCGTACTCGAGAACGTGCTGATGCGCCGAAACCTCAAACAGCGCGTCTATCCGCAAGGGCGGCCGGTCGGTTCGGGATGGATTTCGTCGTACTTCGGGCGCCGCACCGATCCATTTACCGGCAAGCCTGCCAACCACACCGGCATCGACTTCGCCGGAAAGCTCGGTGACGACGTATTCGCAGTGGCTGATGGCGTCGTGACGTGGTCGGCGGATCGCTACGGCTACGGTGAGATGGTCGAGATCAACCATGGCAACGGCTACTCGACGCGCTACGCTCACAATGAGGACCTCGTCGTTTCCGTGGGAGACGAGGTCAAGAAAGGTCAGGTCGTCGCACACATGGGAGACACGGGTCGTGCCACAGGCCCGAACCTGCATTTCGAGGTGCTCAAGGACGGGCGCCGCGTGAATCCGGTGAACTTCATCCGCGAGACGTCCTCAAACTAGAGATTGTCCCGGAACACCGGCGGACCGGCACCTGCCGGTCGCCTTGAGTTTCCCAAAATCACCCATAAGTCGCAGGTTTCGATAAAATATCGGACTTTGCGTGCCCGGGTTCAGTCGGGCAATCCCCGAATCGCTTGCAGGAGCCCCGGTGGCCAACATATTGACGCGCATCTTCGGCAGCCGCAATCAGCGGCTCCTGCGCCGCTATTCCAGGATCGTCGGCAAGATCAATGCCCTCGAAGAGGAAACGAAGGCACTCGACGATGCCGCCCTGAAAGCCAGGACCGCGGAATTCAGGAGGCGTTACGAGGAGGGCGAGACGCTGGATCAGCTCCTGCCGGAGGCCTTCGCCGTGGCGCGCGAGGCGGCCGTACGCACGCTCGGGATGCGCCCGTTCGATGTGCAGCTGATCGGCGGCATGGTGCTGCATGACGGCAACATCGCCGAGATGCGAACGGGCGAGGGCAAGACGCTTGTCGCTACCCTGCCCGCGTACTTGAACGCGATCAGCGGCGATGGCGTCCACATCGTCACCGTCAACGAATACCTGGCACAGCGCGACGCGGACTGGATGCGTCCCGTCTACGAATTCCTCGGTCTCACGGTCGGCGTGTCAAAGGCGGGACAGACCCAGGAAGAAAAGCGCGCGGCCTACCAGAGCGATATCACCTATGCGACGAATAACGAGCTGGGCTTCGATTACCTTCGCGACAATCTCGCGTTCGCTATCGAAGACAAGGCTCAGCGGGATCTGAATTTCGCTATCGTCGACGAGGTGGATTCCATCCTGATCGACGAGGCACGCACGCCGCTGATCATCTCCGGACCCGCGGAGGCAAGTACCGATCTGTACGCGCAGATCAACAAGCTGATCCCGAAACTGACGAAGCACACGGAACCGGAGGAAGCTGCGAATGAGGACATCTACGCGCGCAAGGTGACCCTGGTCGACGAACGCGGCAAACCGGTGACGATCGAAGGCGAGGACGGCGCCCAGACCGACGTCATGGGGCTGGAGAAGGCGATCGGGATCGGCGAGTCCCGCCAGTGCGACGTCGTGCTCGTCGGGCAGGACAAGAAGGTCGCCGCCTGCAAGCTCGTGCGCCGCGGCGACTACACTGTCGACGAGAAGGCCAAGCAGGCCTACATGACCGAGGAAGGCCAGCAGAAGATCGAATCGCTGATGTTGCAGGCGGGTCTGCTGGAGGCCGGTGAAAGCCTCTACGATGCGGCGAACATCCGCCTGCTGCATCACCTCAATGCCGCGCTCCGGGCGCACGCTCTCTATCAGAAGGACGTCGACTACATCGTCCGCAACGGCGAAGTGGTCATCGTCGATGAGTTCACCGGACGCACGATGCCGGGTCGCCGCTGGTCCGACGGGCTGCACCAGGCGATCGAGGCCAAGGAAGGCGTCTCGATCAAGCAGGAGAACCAGACCGTCGCATCGATCACGTTCCAGAACTACTTCCGGCTGTATCGCAACCTCTCCGGCATGACCGGAACGGCGGATACAGAAGCCTTCGAGTTCCAGCAGATCTACGGGCTCGAGGTCGTCGTGATCCCGACACACAAACCGATGATCCGCGAGGACAACGCGGATCTCGTGTACCTGACGCAGAAAGACAAATTCGACGCGATCATCGAAGACATCAACGATTGCCGCGAGCGCGGGCAGCCGGTACTGGTCGGCACGACATCGATCGAAACTTCCGAATTGCTCTCGTCGCTCCTGGGAAAACGCGACATCGGGCACGAAGTACTGAATGCCAAGCAGCACGAGCGCGAGGCCATCGTCGTGCAGCATGCCGGCCGCCCCGGGGCGATTACGATCGCGACGAACATGGCCGGGCGCGGTACCGATATCGTTCTCGGCGGCAATCTCGATGCAGAAATCCTGGCTGCGGGACCGGACGCCGACAGAGAAAGTGTCCGCGCCGACTGGCAGTCGCGCCACAATGCCGTCATCGAATCGGGCGGACTCCACATCGTCGGCACCGAAAGGCATGAATCGCGGCGCATCGACAACCAGCTGCGTGGCCGGTCCGGACGCCAGGGCGATCCGGGCTCCAGCCGATTCTATCTGTCGATGGAAGACAACCTGATGCGCATCTTCGGCGATCCCGAACGCACCAAGTCGCTGTTGTCCAGAGCCGGCATGCGCGAGGGCGAAGCGATCGAGAGCAAGCTCCTGTCCCGGCAAATCGAGCGTGCGCAGCGCAAGGTCGAGGCGCATAACTTCGATATCCGCAAAAATCTCCTCGAGTACGACGACGTCGCGAACGACCAGCGCAAGGTCGTCTATCATCAGCGCTCGGAACTCATGGCTGCCGACGAGATCGAGGAGTCCGTCGCCGCGATCCGTGACGAGGTCATAACCGCGGCCGTCCGGAGCCATATCCCGCCGGGCAGCCTCGAGGAACAGTGGGATCCGGAGGGGCTGAACCAGGAACTCGAATCCGAATTCGGTGTGCACGTCGACATCCCGCGCTGGATCGCCGAGGACAAGTCACTCAACGAGGAGGGCATCCTCGCGCGGTGTCTCGAAGAGTGCCGGAAGGCCTACAAGCAGAAGGAAGCGACGATCGGCAGCGAACTGATGCGGAACGTGGAGAAGCAGGTCATGCTGCGCCAGCTGGACCTGCACTGGAAGGAACACCTGGCTGCCATGGATCACCTGCGCCAGGGAATCCACCTGCGCTCCTACGCGCAGAAGAATCCGAAACAGGAATACAAGCGCGAAGCCTTCGAGATGTTTGGCGCCATGCTCGAACAGATCAAACACGATACGATCAGCATCCTCTCGCGCATCCGCATCCAGACCGAACAGGAACTCGACGACACGGCCGAGCGACGCCGCGCAGCAGAGGCGTTGCGCTTCCAGCACGCGCAGGCCTCGGCGCTCGGCGGTCAACCGGCGGCCGCGCCCGTTCCGCCCGCTCGGCACGGGCAGCCCGCGGGGCCGGGCCAGGAAGAGCTTGCCTCCCGGCAGACCGCGCCTTTCGTCCGCGAGGGACCGAAGGTGGGCCGCAACGAGCCCTGTCCCTGCGGCTCGGGCAAGAAGTACAAGCAGTGCCACGGCAAGCTGAAATAGTGCGGATTACCCGGACAGGCTTCCGGGTTTGAATCGTTTCCGGGTCGCGGCGGGAATCCTGCGCGACGAAGCGGGCCGGGTCCTGATCGCGCAAAGGCTTGAAGACGGCCCATTCGATGGCCTCTGGGAGTTTCCGGGTGGCAAGATCGGCGCCGGGGAACGGCCGATGGAGGCACTCGCGCGCGAGTTGGCCGAGGAACTGGGGATCCGGGTCACGACGGCGCAGCCGTTCCTCGACCTGTGCCACCAATACGCCGACCGCGAGGTCCGGCTGTGGTTCTTCCTCGTCACCGAGTGGCAGGGCGAGCCGCGCGGTATCGAGCGACAAGCATTGCGCTGGGTACAGGCCCGGGAACTCGATGCGGACCTCCTGCTGCCGGCAGATAGGGCGGTCGTCGAAGCACTCCAGACCTTGTAATACGGAATCGCGGCTGAAGCCGCTCCTACAGATGCTGCTGCTGTCAGGCAATACCCGTAGGAGCGACTTCAGCCGCGATCCGCGGGTGAGAATGTGCCGGTCTGATCGTTGCCAGGTAATACCCGTAGGAGCGGCTTCAGCCGCGATCCGCGGGTGAGAATGTGCCGGGTCTGATCGTTGCCAGGTAATACCCGTAGGAGCGACTTCAGCCGCGATCCGCGGGTGAGAATGTGCCGGTCTGATCGTTGCCAGGTAATACCCGTAGGAGCGGCTTCAGCCGCGATCCGCGGGTGAGAATGTGCCGGTCTGATCGTTGCCAGGTAATACCCGTAGGAGCGGCTTCAGCCGCGATCCGCGGGTGAGAATGTGCCGGTCTGATCGTTGCCAGGTAATACCCGTAGGAGCGGCTTCAGCCGCGATCCGCGTGTTCGTTCCGTGCGCCTCTACCGACTCAGCAGATGCTGAGCTTAAAGGGGACGTCGTGGCCAGTCTGCACGGCGCGGCGGTCGATCGTGGACCACTCGAGGAAGCGCACCGTGAAGCGGTGCGGGCTGCCGCTGATCTCCGGGTACAGCGTGTTGTCAGGCCTGAGGCTGATGCGCAGCAGACGGCAGTTCGCGTCCTTCTGCATGCTGTGCTGATACATGCCGTTGATCGCGACTTTGTCCTGCGGCCTGGCGCTCTCCCGGATCAGCCAGAGAATCTCGGACACGGCGTCGCAGAGCGGACGCATCGCGGCGATCCAGCGCGCGATATCCCGGGACCGGCGTTCGAACGGCTGCCTCAGCCAGTGATTGTATTCGGGCAGATCGAATTCGCAGGTACCGCCCGGAATCGTGCTTCGATTCTTGATTGCATTGAGAAAGTCGGATTCCTTGAGCGGCTGCAGAAATTGTGCCCCGATCGAGTCGACCTCCGCACGGCTCTCGACGAGGTTGCGCATGAGGGCATCGAGCCGCCGGGAATCCACGCCGGGCTGACTCTGAAAACGCTCCAGGGCGCCGAGTTGATAGTCCAGCTCCTTGTGTACCTCGCTGCGCACGTCGCCGCGCGACAGGATCGCCATGATCTCCAGCAGACCGGCAATCGTCGCTCGCGTCGCCCAATTGCTGTCGAGCTCGCTGTTGTGGAGCAATTGCTGGTACAGGAATTCGAGCCGCATGAACGTGCGCATGCGCTCGGAGACGGGCTGTTCGTAGCAGTTGGGGCCGACGGCCGCCGCTCGCGGCGCAACGTGACTCGCGGGTTTCGCCATCGGCGTATTCTGCGCTACCGACTCCGGTCAGGCAAATGTACTATTTGGCTCCTGCGACGGTGACCCGGGCATTCTTCTCACTCATGTCTCGATCCCGCTCGACGGGAGCTCGCTTCGCCGCGCTTTACTTCGCTCGATGAACGCCCGGGTCACCGCCGTTGCAACCCGAATACTTCCGGTGGAGTGTCGCAACCTGGCGACGGGTAGCCTCGAGGCTGCCGTCGTTGTGGATCACGTCGTCGGCGATGGCGAGGCGCTCCTCGCGACTCGACTGTGCCGCGAGCATGCGGCGGGCGCCCGACTCGGATTCTCCGTCGCGGGTCACCAGCCGCTGTATCTGGGCTGACTCGTCACAGTCGACGACGAGTACGCGGTCGACGAAATCCCTGAGCGGCGATCCGACCAGCAGGGGTACGACGATGAGCTGGTAGGGGCCGCCGGCCGATTCCGCGCGACGCACGGTCTCGGCACGGATGCGCGGATGGACGATCCCCTCCAGCCGCCGCCGATCGTCGCTATCGGAGAAAATCCGTTGGCGCAGGGTGCGGCGGTCCAGCGCGCCGTCGTCGCGGATGACGCCGGCGCCGAATTGCGCGCGAATGGCCTCCAGTGCGGGTTGGCCTTTGGCGACGACTTCGCGTGCGATCGCGTCTGTATCGATGACGATCGCGCCAAGTTCCTCGAACATCCTGGCAACCGTGGACTTGCCGCTGGCGATCCCGCCGGTGAGCCCGACCCGCAGCGGTGCGTCGGCTTTTCGCTCCCCGCCCGGCACTTAAGCGAACAGGTCGAGGTAGGCGTCGGTGATCGCATCCCCCCAGAGCATCGCGATCCAGCCCGCCGCGGCGAGATACGGGCCGTACGGTATCGGTACGCTGCGGTCACGACCCCGGAACAGGATCAGCGCGATTCCGACGATCGCGCCCACGACGGCGGAAAGCAGGATGATCATCGGCAGGTCGCGCCATCCCAGCCAGGCGCCGAGAGCGGCCAGCAACTTGAAGTCGCCGTATCCCATCCCTTCCTTCCCGGTCACGAGCTTGAAGAGCTGATAGACGCACCAGAGGCTCAGATAGCCGGCCACGGCACCGACGATGGCGTCCCGCGGTGCGATGAACAGCGTATCCGCCCCGGGCAGGGGATGGAACAGGCTCATGACGAGGCCCAGCCAGAGCAGGGGATACACGGTCGCGTCCGGGATAATCTGGTGGTCGGCATCGATCAGGCTGATCGAGACGAGGAAGCAACTCGCGACGATCGCCATCATTGCTTCCCAGCCGAAGCCGAAGCGCCAGGCACAGACCGCCGCAAGCAGTGCCGTCAGGAGTTCCACGAACGGATAACGAATCGAGATCCGCGCGCCACAACTTGCACAGCGGCCGCCGAGTACCAGGTAGCTGATCACCGGGACGTTGTCCCACGCCCTGATCATCGTGCCGCAGGCGGGGCATCGCGATCGCGGCACGACGAGATTGAAAGGACCTTCAGGCAAATCTGCGGACGGTGTATCCGCAAGTTCCGTGCATTGCTCGCGCCACTCGCGTTCCATCATCACGGGCAGCCGGAGTATGACGACGTTGAGGAAGCTCCCGACCAGGAGCGCGAACGCGAAGACGACGGCGATGAAGATCGCGGGCGACTGCGCCAGGAGTTCCGCCATTTTGATCCTCGCTCAAACGAAAGCGGCGCCCGGAGTTTCCCCCGGACGCCGCCGTAATGCAAACGCCGCCTCGCTAGATCACCGCGCCCATCTTGAAGATCGGCAGGTACATCGCGACGACGAGGCCGCCGACGAGCACACCGAGGATCGCCATGATCATCGGTTCGAGCAGACTGGACAGGTTGTCGACCGCGTTGTCGACGTCTTCCTCGTAGAAATCCGCCACTTTCGACGACATGTCGTCGAGAGAGCCCGACTCTTCACCGACCGCGATCATCTGGTTGACCATGTTCGGGAACAGCCCCGTGTTCTCCATCGCCTGCTGCAGGCGCTGACCGGTCGAGACCTCGTCCTTCATCTGCAGTACGCCGACCTCGTAGACGATGTTACCGGTGGCGCCGGCGACCGATTCCAGCGCTTCGACCAGCGGCACACCGGCCGAGAACATCGTCGAAAGCGTCCGCGCATAACGTGCGATCGCCGCCTTCTTGAGGATGGGACCGATGATGGGGATCTTCAGCATCATGCGGTCGAGGAAGTGCCGCATCGGACGCGAACGCTTCTTGAAGTAGAAGAATGTGGCGATACCGATACCGATGACGATCGCCAGGTAGAAGCCTTTCTCCCGGACGAACACCGACAGGTCGATGACCTTGCGGGTGAATACCGGCAGGTCGGCTCCGAAGCCCTGGAACAGGTCCTCGAATGCCGGGATGACGAAGATCAGCAGGATCGTGGTCACCACGAACGCGACGACCAGGACTGCGGCCGGATAAGTCAGCGCCTTCTTGATCTTCTTCTTCAGGGCCTCGGTCTTCTCCTTGTAGGTGGCGATCTTGTCGAGCAACGTCTCGAGTGCGCCGGCCTGCTCACCCGCCTCGACGAGGTTGATCACAAGGTCGTCGAAATAGATCGGGTACTTGGCCATCGCCTCGGCGAGCGAGCTGCCGCCCTCGACGTCGCCCTTGACGGCAAGAATCAGTTTCTGCATTCCGGCATTTTCGTGGCCGGTGCCGACGATCTCGAACGACTGCACCAACGGGATGCCCGCCGCCAGCATCGTCGCGAGCTGGCGCATGAAGATAGCGATGTCGCCGGGCGTGACCTTGCTCGATTTGGCGAACAGGCCTCTGCTTTCCTTCTTGATGCGGCTCGGCACCACGCCCTGCCGGCGCAGATCGGCACGCACGGCAGCCTCGTTGGTCGCCATGCTCTTGCCTTTGACTTTCTGGCCCTTTCGATCCGTGCCCTCCCAGACGAAGGGAACGGTGCTTGCAACTGTTTCAGCCATGTCTCTCGTCCGTTGGCGAACTCGAAAACCTATTCAATTGTAACCCGGTTGATCTCTTCGAGGCTGGTAACGCCTTCCTTGACTTTGTTCAATCCAGCCCTTCTCAAGTCGTAAACCCCTTCTTTTGCAGCCTGCTGGGCAATCTGCATGGCATTGCCGTCTTCCAGGATGATGCGTCCTATCGGCTCGGAAACCTCCATGACCTGGAAGATGCCAACCCGGCCCTTGTAGCCGTCGTTGCAGTTCCTGCAGCCCTTCGCGCCGTAGATCCTGAGTCCGGAATCGAGGTCCTTGGTGGTAAAGCCTTCCTTCTCGAGGGCTTCGCGAGGGATGTCCTTCTCTTCCTTGCAGCTGTCGCAGAGGCGGCGGGCAAGTCGCTGTGCGATGATCAGGCTGACCGAGGTCGCGATGGCATAGGGTTTCACGCCCATGTCGACGAGACGCGTGAGTGTGCGCGGGGCGTCGTTCGTGTGCAGGGTGGACAGGACGAGGTGGCCCGTCTGTGCGGCCTTGATCGCGATCTCGGCAGTCTCGAGGTCCCGAATTTCGCCGACCATGATGACGTCTGGGTCCTGGCGCAGGAAGGCCTTCAGGGCCGAGGCGAAGGTCAGCCCGACCTTGGGATTGACGTTGACCTGGTTGACGCCCGGGAGGTTGATTTCCGCCGGGTCTTCGGCCGTCGAGATGTTGCGGTCGATGGTGTTCAGGATATTCAGGCCGGTGTACAGGGACACCGTCTTACCGGAGCCGGTCGGCCCGGTGACCAGGATCATTCCGTAGGGCTTGGACAGGTGTTTCTCGTACAGCGCCCGCTGATGATCGTCGTAACCCAGCATTTCGATGCCCAGTTTGGCCTGCGACGGATCGAGGATACGCAGCACGATCTTTTCGCCGAACAGGGTCGGGCACGTGTTGACGCGGAAGTCGATCGCCCGGTTCCTGGATAGCCGCATCTTGATGCGTCCATCCTGCGGCACGCGGCGTTCGGCGATGTCCATGCGCGACATGACCTTCAGGCGGGCGCAGACCTTGTTCGCGAGCACGACCGGCGGCTGGGCGACTTCCGAGAGCACGCCGTCCAGGCGGGTTCTGACCCGGAAGAACTTCTCATACGGCTCGAAGTGGATGTCGGACGCGCCGCGCTGGATGGCGTTGACCAGAATCTTGTTGACGAACTTGACGACGGGCGCATCCTCGATGTCGTCCCGTCCCACGACGTCGCTTTCATCTTCCTCGCTCGCGACGTCGAGTGTCTCGAGATCGAAATCGTCGTCCTCCATTCCCGACATGCTCGTGTCGACGGCTTCGATGGCCTTGACGATGCGCTGTTCGAGCTTGTCCTGCTCGACGACGACCGGATCGACACGCAGCGAAGTCTGGAAGCGGATGTCGTCGATAGCGGCGAGGTTGGTCGGATCGGCGATGCCGAGGAACAGCCGCTGACCGCGTTTCACCAGGGGCAGGACGCGGTGCTTGTTGATCATGTTCTGATCGACGGCACGCACGACATCGACATCGACTTCGACAGCGTCCAGGTCGAGCAGGGGAACGCCGAACTCGTGGGACGCCGCAACGGCGATCGAGCGGGCACTGGCGAGTTCGTTGTTGACCAGGTAGGCGACGAGCGGCTGGCGTTCCTTCTTCGCGGCCTCGGTCGCTTCGACGAGCTGATCCTCCGAGATCAGTCCGTCCTGGACGAGCCGGCGCGGCAGGCCTGCAAGATTGGATTGGGATGCCGTGACTGCCATAGTGCTATCGGGGCTCGACGCTGTCTGCGGACACTACAGTCTCACTGATCCAAGTGCCCGGATCAACTGCATTTTGTGCGGCTCATCACACAAACTGAATTTCATTACGTCAAACGCTCGGAAAATCCGTCCACGGCCCTTTCCGGTGAATTCCCGGGCGGCTACCGGCAACTGCTGGGCAGGTACCGCGTATCGAAGGTTGGGGCCACGTGGACTGCGGTCACGCCGCCGCCCGACATCTCGGTAGCGCCGGCACCGCCCGGCGCGGGGGCGTTGCCGCAGCGCCAGAGGATGCTGCCGGTGCCCGAGGTATAGGGGGTCAGCGGACAGCGTCTTGCCGGCGATCTCCGCGTTCGCGTTGTTGCCGAAAGTAATCTGGATGCGGCCGTCGATGATGTCGACCGCGGAGACGTAATTCCCCTGCGTATCGCTCGCGAGCGGGGTCATCCCCGCCGCGGCGCGATCGGCCGGTGGACGGCCGCCATCGTTGTACGCGTCGACCACCGGAGACTTGGCGCCGGCCGCCATGTTCAGGCCCTCGGTCACCTGTGCGCGGATCGTGTAGGTCTGATAGGCGGAGATGGCGAGACTCGCGAGGATGCCGATGATCGCGACGACGATCATCAGCTCGATCAGCGTAAATCCCCTGGACCTCGTCTTCATGTGCTGTCCTCGCCGGATTGAATCGTCGGATGACGATCGTTTCGGAGCCGCAGAAAAAAGAGCCCCGGACCAGGCCGGGGCTCTCGACTTCCTCAAGAAGCAATAAGCTCCCGAAGTGCGCCGCCTGTTACGTGCGGCAGGCAGCCGGCAGCCACTTGTTCTGGATAGTCGTGCTCGCGCACTTCCAGCCCACCGAGCCCGGATTCGACGTAACGGGCGTCAGCGTCAGCGTTTTGGCGTCGATCTTCGCGTTGGCGGTCTGCGGAGCGTTGAGGAGTAGGTCACCGTAATGACACCGTTCGCAACACCGACCTGCGACACGTAGTTACCCTCAATATCGCCTGCATCGGCGATGCCGGCCTGGGCATTAACCGACGGCATCGTGCCGCGGTCCTGGTAGTACTCCGTCACCGCGACCTTGGCGCCGCCGGAAAGCTGCAGGCCTTCCGAGACCTGGGCGCGGATCGTGTAGTCCTGGTAGGCCGGAATCGCGATGGCCGCCAGGATACCGATGATCGCCACGACGATCATCAGTTCGATTAGCGTAAAGCCCTGTTGCTTCTTCATTTCTCTATCTCCATGAAAATGAGTTGGTGTATTCAATACGGCACCTTGCCCGTACAAATCAATAAGCAAGGCCCGTGCCAGCTTGGCGCCGTATGTTTTAAGCCATTGATTTTAAATCGTTACTGCCCCGTATTGGCGTGCCGGATTCGGCTCGATTCGGACTTACGTGAAGCCCAAAATTGTCACAATCTGACAAAGTTTGTCAGTCCGTCGCTCAAATCATACGGCGCTTATGACAGATCGCCGACCGCGCCGGCTGAGGCTTTTTCGACAGCCTCCTAGTCGATGCCGAGCTTCTTGATCCTGTAGCGTAATTGCCGGAACGACAGCCCCAGCAGCTTGGCTGCCGCGGTCTTGTTGTAGCGGGTCTTCTCGAGGGCCTCCACGATCGCCTGGCGTTGCACGTCTTCGACCTGGCCGTCGAGGCCCGCATTTGCCGCCGATACCGCATTTTCGGATCCGGCCGCCTGTTTGAGACTCAGATCGCCTTCCGCGATCGTGCCGGTCGTGCACAGCGTTACGGCGCGCTCGAGCACGTTCTCGAGTTCGCGCACGTTGCCCGGGAAAGCATAGGTGAGCAAGGCCCGCTTCGCGCCGTCGTCGAGCCTGGCCTTCGCCCCCAGCCTGGCGAGGATATGACCGGCGAGCTGCAGGACGTCCTCGCCGCGGTCGCGCAGGGCCGGCACGTGCAGTTCGATCACGTTGATGCGGTAGTAGAGATCCTCGCGGAACTCTCCGGCTGCCACGAGTTGCCCGAGATTGCGGTGCGTCGCCGAGAGGATACGCGCGTCCGCCGGCACCTCGCTCGCCGAGCCCACCGGGCGGACCGTTTTCTCCTGGATCACGCGCAGCAGTTTCACCTGCATGGCAAGCGGCAGATCGGCGATCTCGTCGAGGAACAGCGTGCCGCCGTCGGCGCTCTGTACCAGCCCGACCTTGTCGTTCACGGCACCGGTGAAACTGCCTTTGCGGTGGCCGAAGAACTCGCTTTCCATCAGTTCCGACGGGATCGCTCCACAGTTGACCGGCACGAAGGGCCCTTCGGCCCGCGGGCCGCTGTCGTGGATGAGGCGCGCCACCAGCTCCTTGCCGGTGCCGGACTCGCCCGAGATATGGACCGGCGCCTGAGAGCGGGCCACCTTGTCGATCATCTCGCGCAGGCCCTGCATGGGCCCGGATTCCCCCAGCAGGCGCGCCTGCCGGTCCGTGGCGGTACTGCCGACTTTCAGCGCGTTCTCGACGATGTTGCGGAGATTGTTGAGGTCGAGCGGCTTTGAGATGAAATCGAATGCGCCGAGCTTGAGTGCCTGTACGGCGGTCTCGACGTTGCCGTGTGCCGTAATGACGGCCACCGGCACACCCGCCGCGTTGGACTGCATCCATTCGACCAGCTCCAGGCCGTCGCCGTCCGGCAACCGCATGTCGGTCAGGCACAGGTCGAATCGCTTCTCGCCGAGCAGCGCCTTCGCGCTGCTGACGTTACCTGCCGTCGCCGTGCGGATGTCCATGCGCCCGAGCGTGAGGGTGAGGAGTTCGCAGATGTCGGGCTCGTCGTCGATGACGAGTGCAAGCGGCTGGCTCATGGTCGATCCGTGTCCCAACGTTCCGGGTCGGCAAATACGATACGGAAGATACTGCCTCCGCCGGGCCGGTCAAGGTACAGCAGCGTGGCCCGGTTCAATTCACATAACTCGCGCGATATGTAGAGGCCGAGGCCGGTCCCGCCGGAACGTTCGGTGTAGAAGGGTTCGAACATCTTCTCGGCGGTCGCCGCGTCCACGCCGAGTCCGTGGTCGCGGACCTCGATGTAGGGACGTCCCTGCTGTCCCTGCAGGCGATCCGCGCCGAGCTCGACGAGTATTCCGCCGGTCTCGCTGGCGTACTTGACGGCGTTGTCGCACAGGTTCCACAGGATCTGGCGCAGGTGGGAGCGGTCCATGCGCACCTCGAGATCTTCGGGCACTGCGCCGACCGACATCTCGCCCTCCTGCAGCTCCAGCGTACGCTCGAACTCGAGCGCGAACTCCCGCAACCACGGCCCGACGGAAAGGCGCTCGGGGCGCCCGGATTCCCGCCGGGACAGCTGCAGGACGTTGTCGATGATGTGACTGACCCGCTCCGAATGGGTCTGGATAATCTCGGTCAGGCGCAGGTCGTCGGGTTTCATTCCGCTCGACTCGGCCAGCAGCTGCGCGGCGTGGCTCATCGCGCCGACGGGATTGCGGATCTCGTGCGCGATGCTGGCGCTGAGGCGTCCCAGCGAGGCGAGTTTCGACTGCTGCACGCGTGCATTCATGAGGCTGGCGTCCTCCAGGAACACCAGTACGGGGCCGTGACGCTCACCGTCCTTCGCCAGCGGCGCAAGATGTGCCGTGATGCGCAGGCTGTTGCCCTCATTGATGACGGTGAATTCCTGATGGGCCGATGCCTGCGGGTTATCCCGCCACTCCGGCAGGTAGTCGGCCAGCTGGCCGAAGACGTTCGCGAGGGAGGTGTCGCGGATCGGGCCCGACGCGCCGAGCAATTGCGTCGCTGAGGCATTGCTCAACCTGACGGTGTCCCGCTCGTCGAGGACCAGGATGCTCTCCCGCAGGTGCTGCACGATGTACTCGTTGAGCTCGGAAAGGTTCTGCAGATCCACGCCGCGCTGGCGGGCCAGTGCCTCGCTGGCCTGGATGCGGCGTCCGAGCGGGCGGGCGGCGAGAGCCATCGCGAAGATGACGGCGCTGAGTATGCCGGCTGCCGGGTAGTTTGCCACGGTAGCGCCGCCCTCGAACTGCGACAGGGCCTGCTGGCCGAGGATCGCGAAGGTGGCGATTGCGGCGAGGAATACCGGCACTCGTACCGGTAACACCAGGCTGCCCGCGCCGATGAAGACGATGAGCAAGCCGCCCAGGCCGCTCGAAATACCGCCGCTGGCGTGCATCAGCGCCACGATCGCGACGACGTCGACGAGCGACAGCACGATGGCCTGTGAGCCGGCGCCGAGCCAGCGACTGCGTAACGAGTACGCAGACACGACGGCAATGGCAAAGTAAGCGGCCGCCGTGACCCAGAACAGGACCGGATAACGATCGCCGAAGATGCGCTGGTCTCCGCCGGCGAGGAACAGGGCGAGCAGCGCGGCCGCGATCAGGAGCCGGAACGCATTCAGCGTGGTCAGCACGCGCCAACCCAGATCCGGCTCATCGGACGCCCGCTGCAACAGTGCATCACGACTGGAGCGTATGGTTTGCCAACCGGGGCTGTCCGAAGCTGCTTTGATCACGAGGAGCCTGTCCGAGTCATTCGCCCGGGAGAACGTCGGTCGTTCGGCGTTGCGCCGATTGTAGACGAAGGCCGGACACATTGCGGCGAATTCCGCTTTGCGTCGTCTGGCCGTTTGCTACAAAATACGCCGGGTCTTGTGCGGTCTGCCGCACGTCACTGACAGTAACCTCCATGAACCTGCACGAGTATCAGGCGAAGCGACTGTTCGCGGATTACGGCATATCGGTGCCGCACGGCTTGCCGGCGGACACACCCGAAGCGGCCGTCGCCGCGGCCCGTGAACTCGGCGGGGATCTCTGGGTCGTGAAGGCCCAGGTCCATGCCGGCGGACGCGGCAAGGCCGGCGGCGTGAAACTGGCGCGAAGCGCCGGGGAAGTCGGCCAACTCGCGCAGGGAATGCTGGGCAAACGGCTCGTCACGCATCAGTCCGGTCCCGACGGCTTGCCCGTAAACCTCGTGTACGTCGAGCAAGGCTCGGACATCGCCCGTGAGTTATACCTGTCCATGCTCGTCGACCGCCAGGTGAGCCGGGTAGCCTTCATCGCCTCGGCTGCCGGCGGCATGGACATCGAGACCGTCGCGGCAAAGACGCCGGAGAAGATATTCACGGTCGCCGTCGCTCCCGATGCCGGCCTGCTGGATTTCCAGGCGCGCCGGCTCGGCTTCGGGCTCGGCCTGGACAAGGGGCAGATGGGGCAGTTCGCCGACCTGATCCGGCGCATGTATCGATTGTTCGTCGAATGCGATGCCAGCCTGGTCGAAGTCAATCCGCTGATCGTCACGGGGGCGGGCGATATCGTCGCGCTGGACGCGAAGATCAACATCGACGGCAGCGCCCTGTTCCGGCATCCCGACCTCGCGGAGTTGCGCGATCCGACTCAGGAAGACCCGATGGAACGCGAGGCTGCCGAAGCACGACCTCAATTATGTGTCGCTGGACGGCAACATCGCCTGCATGGTCAACGGCGCCGGGCTCGCCATGGCGACGATGGACCTGATCAAGCTGCAGGGCGGCGAGCCCGCGAATTTCCTCGACGTCGGCGGCGGAGCGACCAAGGAGCGCGTAACCGAAGCCTTCAAGCTCGTGCTTTCGAACAAGAACGTGGCGGCGATACTCGTCAACATCTTCGGCGGGATCGTCCGCTGCGACCTGATCGCCGAAGGGATCATCGATGCGGTCAGGGAGGTCGGCGTCACGGTACCCGTGGTCGTGCGCCTCGAGGGAACCAACGTCAAGAAGGGCCGGGAACTGCTGTCGGACAGCGGTCTCGACATCATCACGGCGGACGATCTCACGGATGCGGCGAACAAGGCCGTCGCGGCGGCGGCCTGATTTCGGCTCATGAGCATACTCGTCGACAAGAACAGCAAGATCGTGTGCCAGGGTATCACCGGCAGCCAGGGCACTTTCCACACGCAGCAATGCATCGAATACGGCACGCAGGTGGTGGCGGGCGTGACGCCTGGCCGCGGCGGCCAGGAACACGTCGGCGTCCCGGTGTTCGACACCATGCTCGATGCGGTGAGCGAGACCGGCGCCGACGTCAGCATGATCTACGTGCCGCCGCCATTCGCCGCCGATGCGATCCTCGAAGCGGCGGACGCGGGCATCGGGCTCGTCGTCTGCATCACCGAAGGAATCCCGGTGCTCGACATGGTTAAAGTCAAGTCAGCCCTGCGCGACTACGAATGCCGGCTGATCGGCCCGAATTGCCCGGGCATCATCACGCCCGGGCAATGCAAGATCGGCATCATGCCCGGCTTTATCCACCAGGCGGGACGCATCGGCATCGTCTCGCGGTCCGGCACATTGACCTACGAGGCGGTCTATCAGACCACGGTCAAGGGCCTTGGTCAGACGAGCTGTGTCGGCATCGGCGGTGATCCGGTGCGTGGGCTCGACTTCATCGATTGCCTCGAGTTGTTCGAGGCCGATCCGGACACGGACGGCATCATCATGGTCGGCGAGATCGGCGGCAGTGACGAGGAGGCTGCCGCCGAGTACATACGAGCGCACGTCTCCAAGCCCGTCGTTGCCTACATCGCGGGCGTGACGGCGCCGCCCGGCAAGCGCATGGGTCACGCGGGGGCCATCGTCGCCGGCGGCAAGGGGACGGCAGCCGACAAATTCGAGGCACTCGAAGCGGCCGGCGTGGCCACGGTGCGTTCGCCCGCCGAACTCGGCAGCAGGATGCTGGAGGTACTCGGTAGCTGAATCGGACCGGCGCCATGAAGAACAAGGTGAAGGTCGCTCTGGCACAGGTCGACATGGTCGTCGGCGACGTGCCGGGGAATACGGCCAGGATCCTCGAATACGCCGTCCGGGCGCGCGATGAGCTGCACGCCGACCTGGTCGTGTTCCCGGAACTCAGCGTGTGCGGCTATCCTCCGGAAGACCTGTTGTTCCATGCCGGATTGCGCAAGCGTGCCGAGAACGCGGTCACCGAGATCCGCGATGGCGTCCGGGGCATCGCCGTGCTCATCGGATTCCCGGAGTACGTGGACGACCGCATCCACAACAGCTGTGCCGTGTTCGCCGACGGCAGGCTGCTTGCCGGTTACAGGAAGCGAATCCTGCCCAATTACCGGGTCTTCGATGAAGAACGGTACTTCAAGGCCGGCAGGGAGGCCGCCGTGTTTCGTCTCAACGGCATCGCGATCGGCCTCGCGATCTGCGAAGACGTCTGGCAACCGGGTCCGCTGGCCGATGCCCGTTCGGCGGGTGCGGAATGCATCATCGCCATCAACGGTTCTCCATACGAACTCGAGAGTCAGCAGAAACGGGAAGGCGTGGTCCGCAAGCGCGTTGCCGAGACGGCGATACCGGTCGTCTATGTCAACACCGTGGGCGGCCAGGACGAGCTCGTATTCGACGGCGGCTCCTTCGTCATGGACGCGGACGGGGACGTCACCTTCCGCGCACCGGCCTTCGAGGAGGGTCTGCATTCCGTGATGCTGCTGGGAGGAGCGGGCGGCATCGAGCCGGAGGCAGGCAAGCTGTGCGACTACCTCTCGAGAGAAGCGAGCGTGTACGGTGCGCTGATCACCGGCACGCGCGACTATGTCCGGAAGCACGGCTTCCCCGGCGTCATCATCGGCCTGTCGGGCGGCATCGACTCTGCCCTGGTTCTGGCCATAGCCAGCGATGCCGTCGGCCGCGACAAGGTACGCGCCGTCATGATGCCGTTCCGATACACATCCAATATGAGTCAGGAGGACGCACAGAAACAGGCCAGGCTGCTCGGCGTCCGCTACGACGTCATCCCGATCGCGCCGATCTACGACAGCGTCGTCAAACAGCTCGCGCCGGTCCTCGAAGGGGCAGCGCAGGATGCAACCGAAGAGAACATCCAGGCGCGTTGCCGTGGGCTGTTGCTGATGGCGATCTCCAACAAGACCGGCCGCATGCTTGCTGACCACCGGCAACAAGAGCGAGATGGCCGTCGGCTATGCGACGCTCTATGGCGACATGGCCGGGGGCTTTGCGCCGATCAAGGACTGCAGCAAGACACTCGTCTACCGGCTGGCGAATTACCGGAACTCATTGGGCGATGCAATACCGGAGCGCGTCATCACCCGCCCGCCGTCCGCCGAGCTCCGGCCGGGACAGCGCGACAGCGATTCACTGCCACCGTACGAGGTGCTCGATCCGATACTGGAGTTCTTCATCGAGCGGGACCTCTCGGTCGAGGAGATCGTTCGGCACGGCTTCGAACGCGAGACGGTGATCCGGGTACTCGAACTCGTCAAGCGCAACGAATACAAGCGCCGGCAGGCACCGCCGGGCATCCGCATCAGCAGCAGAGCGTTCGGGCGGGACTGGCGCTATCCGATCACGTCGGGATATGTCTTCCCGGGCTGACGGCATGGATCTGCCGGACGTGACCGTCATCGTCCCTGTCCTTGACAACGAAGGCGGGCTCCGGGAATGCCTGAAAGGACTGGAAGCGCAGACTTACCCTCGGGACTCCGTAACGATCGTTGTGGCCGACAACGGTTCCTCGCCGCGACTGGACGCTGGTCGACTGGGTGACCCGGGCGTGACGATCGTCCATTGTGAGCGGCCCGGTTCGTATGCGGCGCGCAACGAGGCTGCCCGCGAGGCACGCGGCTCGGTCCTCGCCTTCACGGACGCCGATTGTATCCCCGACGCCGACTGGCTCGCGCGAGGCGTCGAGGCGTTGCGGGCCGGCGACGGACGATACGTCATCGGCGGGGAAGTGCTGTTTCAGGACACGGGTTCACGCAGCGGCACGGCGTTGTATCAACTGGCTGTTGGTTTCGGTCAGCAGGGCAACGTCGAACGCAGGGAGTTTGCCGCCACCGCGAACCTCTTCTGCACGAACAGCCAGTTCCAGGATGTCGGCCCTTTCGACGAATCCCTGTTCTCGGGCGGTGACCGGGAATGGTGCTGGCGAGCCCGGCGACTGGGAATCATGGCTCGCTTCGAGCCCCGCGCCGCCGTCCGTACGAAGCCTCGTGTCCGGCTCTTGGATGCGGTGCGGCAGGCGCGTCGCGTGGCCGCCGGTCGAGCGCAGCTCAGGGGCCGGGAGAACTCCGATGAGCGCGCGTTGCGAAGGGAGCGCACTCTGGCGGAATCGATTGCCTGGGCGTGGTCGATACCCCGTCTTTCGCTCCTGCAACGGACGCGTGTACTCACGGCCGCAGCCGTGATCCGGGTTGCTGCAGCCGCCGATCTGATCAGACTGCGCCTGGGTGGGGCACCGGAGCGGCGATGAGCGAAGGCGTGTCGGTCGTCATGCCGGTATATGAGGACGGTGAGCGTGCGTCGGTCGCGATCCGCGCACTTCTGGATCTGGCGCCGCCGCCCGAGGTTTCGCTGGAGATCATGGTTGTGGACGACGGCTCACGCGACAATACGGCCGACCTGATTGCCGGCATGTCGGACAGGCGCGTCAATCTGCGTGAAACTGACCGAGAACCGGGGACGCGCCGGCGCCTGCAATGAAGGAGCGCGGCATGCCGTCGCCGGCTGTCTCGTCTTTATCGACAGCGATTGCCTGCCGGCGACGGAGCAGTTTCTGCGTGCGCATTACGAAGCGCTTCTGCAGAAGGGCGCCGTGGCCAGCATCGGTCACGTCTTTGGTTTCGGCGGTGGATTCTGGGACCGTTATCAGCAAGAGGCCTCATGCGCGTCGCGAGCGGCAATTTCGGCAGGGCATCACGTATGTCCGGTAGCTCCAAACCTCGCCGTAGGACAAATCCACATTCGAAGAGATCGGAGGATATGACGCAGGATTCCGAAATTACGGATTCGAGGACCGTGACCTGTTGATTCGGCTTGCAGAAACGGCCGGATATCGTCTGGACGACGAGTGCCATGTGTCCGGCATCTGGACGAGCTAATGCTGGGCGGAATCTGCCGAAAGTTGGTCGAGGCGGGCAAATACAACGCCGGACGATTTCGCGGAGGTCGGCATCCGGCGGCCTACGGGCAGCTCGGCTATGCGGCAGTCGATTGCCGGATACAGACCCTGGTTGAAACCGTCGCGAAGATTTTCGGGGCCCGGAGATTCGATTTGCCGACACGATCGAGCCGATGTTACATACGCGCTGGATCCCCTACCCGTTGCGCAAGGGAATAGTGAAGCTCGACGAGTGCCCTGTCGTTCTCGTACGGCACCGCGCTCGACCGGCAGCTAGGCGTCGCGCCGTTGGATCGCCAGGCAGCGTCGTATCTGGTCCAGTAGCGTTCCGAGATGACCGGCCAGTCGAAGCGCCGCCTTGCTGAGTCCAGTGCTGCGGCAGATAGAATCTTGCGTTTCGGCTCGTCGCTCAACAGCCTGCGCAACGCTCGTTCGAGAGCGTCCACGTCGGCGGGGGGGACGAGGATGCCGTTAACGCCGGAGTCGATACTCGTACGAACGGCGGGGAGGTCGCTCGCGATCACTGGGCACCCACAGCCCATGGCCTCGGTCACGACCAGCCCGAAACCCTCCTGATCGCCGCCGGCAGCCACGACAAAAGGGAACACGGCGACCGCGGATCGCTGGAAGATCGCCGGCAGTTCCGGATGCGGCAACGCGCCGGCAAAAAAGGTGTGTTCGCCGAGTCCGAGTTTTCTCACGAGCGATTCGATCGCCGCTCGCTTCGGGCCATCGCCGACAATGGTCAGCCGTGCGTCCGGGCACGATCGAATCAATTTCGCAAATGCCTCGACAAGCACGGGCACGCCCTTTTTCTCGACGAGCCGGCCGACGAATACGATCTCGTTACTCGTGCGAATAGCCGGGTCCGCCGGCGGGACGAACAGCGATCCGAGGTCCGTGCCCATCGGGATCACGTCGACCCGGGTCCCGGGAGCCAGCCCCCGAATCGCGGCAACCATGCTGTCGCTGACGACCGTAACCGCCGCGCAGCGATCGAGCGTCCATGCCTTGACCCAACGAAACGGCGGCGCCCGAAGACCGTGCAGGTCGCCGCCGTGACTCGTGCAAATAACGGGTACATCCTTTCCTGCTATCAGACAGGCGACCGCTCCCTGCGGCACGATCCAGTGCGCATGGATGACGTCCGGCTGCCACTCGCGTATCGATCTTTTCGTCGCGCGTAGCAACGCGACGAGGAACATGGGTAGCTGGAGAATTCTCAAGGGGTTCTGGCGCAGTCGCGCGAGGATCCCCCCCTCATAGGCGAAGGTCTCGTACCGGGGAAAGAAGTAGCGAAACCGCCGTACGGAGACGCCTTCGATTATTTCTTCGCTTTCTGCACCCGGCGCATGTGGCGCAAGTACCAGGATTTCAGCATGCCGGGAGAGTTGCTTGCAGAGATCCAAAACAAAGCGGGGTTCGGTATCGTTGGCCCAGCGCGGGAAGGTCGATGTAAGGACGAGTACTCGACGCGCTCGTTCAGGGCTGTGCAAGCTTGCTCCTCCGGATCCGATCTTCCAATCGCCGTTGGATGGGGCGGCTAGGTCTTGCTGTATGTCAGTGCCGTGATTTGTTCAGAAATCAATCCGATCAGAAATACGATGATCGATGCGCTGAAGAGCAGAAGACTCATGTTTGTGAACCGGCCATATGAAATGAAAGTATAGGCATACCAGGCTAACCCGGCCACGAGGAATCCGCCGCTGGCCGGCAGGAATATCTTCAGCGGCGCATACAGGGTCGCAATCTTGAAGATGATGACCAGGAACCGGATGCCGTCACGGAGCGGGCGGATATGGCTGGAACCCTGTCGGCGTCTCGGGCTGATCGGCTCGAAACAAATCGGATATCCGGAACGCAGGAATGCCATCGTGATCGTCGTCGGGTACGAAAATCCGTTCGGCAGCAGATAGAGGAATTCCCGGAACAGTTCGGTCCTGACGACACGGAATCCGGAAGTGAGGTCTGCGATTCGCCGGCTGCTGAGGAAGGAAGCCACCTGGTTGTAAAAGCCGTTCGCGAACAGGCGGCCGATATTGCCGTGCGAATTTGCCGTCCTGGCGCCGATCGCCATGCTGTATCCGGCCTCGAGTCTGGCAAGCAGTTTGTGGAACTCGGCGGCGTCGTGTTGTCCGTCACCGTCCATCAGCGCCAGCGTGGCCCCGCTCGCGGCACGCGCCCCGGTCTTGACGGCGGCACCATTGCCCAGGCTCTCGGGATGACGGATCACCCTGGCCCCGGCGCCTTCGGCCTTGCTGGCCGTGGCATCGGTCGAACCGTCGTCGACGACGATGATCTCGGCCTCGGGAAACTCGGCCGTGGCCTTCGCGACGACGCCCGCAATGGCCAGTTCCTCGTTCTTGGCCGGGATCACGACACTGAGCCCGCCGGGAATCAATTCGGATTTCATACGCCGTCAATCTCCATTGTCCGGGCGGGGTTTGCCGTGCGGCATCGCCGGAGTCGCTTTTTCCACCTCATCGACGTATTTGCCGAGGCGGTAAAGGTCACGCTGCCACGCCATCGCCTTCAACAGGTTGCGCGGTGGCTTGCCCTGTGCCTCGTCGATGAACTTGCGTGCCGCCGGGATCCGGCCGTCGCCGACCAGGGCCATGACCATCATGGTATTCAACTCGGAGGAGGAGCGATAGGAGATCGCGGTTTGAAGGTCTTCGATCGCCGCAGCATCGTCACCCCTGGAGTGCTCGATTGCCGCGAGCAATTTATAGTGAAACTGGTTGTAGAGAGCGTCGCCCACATAGCGCGGATTGTTCCTCAGTGCGTTGGCGAAATTGACGACTTTTGAAGTATCGATTCCGGGGCAATCGACCCTCGCCACCGTGGAGAACAACTCCGACAGCATGGTGCCTGCCGAATACGTGAAATCGACGTTCGGCAACGATTGTAGAAGCTCCTGCCGGAGTTGCACGTTGTCCTTCGACTTGCCGGTGAGGCAATCGAGGTTCAGCTGCTGGATCCGGACGTAGGCAAATTCCGGGTGCGTGTCCGCGAAGCGTCCCAGCGTCTCGATGGTTCTGGCCGGGCCCTCGCTCGACAACTGGTAGGTTGCCAATTGCGTTACCGCGCGCACCGAGTCCGGGTATTTCGCTGCCCAGTAGTGTGCTGCAAGGGCCGGTTGGCCCCAGATGGACGCGAACGTATGCAGGAAAAAGGCATTCACCAGCATGTAGCAGGGCAGTGCCACTGCGGCGACGCGCACCCCGCGTTCGGAGCGCGTGAACGCGAAACAGCAGACCGAAAAGACCGGGCCGACCAGGGGAACATAGTTGCGGTGCTCGAAGTACAGTTCCAGTGGAATGACCGTGGATTCGATCAGATGCCCGGCGACGAACCAGAGGACCGCAAACGCGAACAAAGGGTTACGGTGCCGCCGCGCTATCGCCAGCGCGACAAGCAGCGGCCACGACAGAAACGCCAGCAGCGTCACTGGATTCGCGAGACTCCGTGCCACTTCGGGCACAGCATGGTAGACACCGAGACGGCCGGGCAGGCCGACGGCCGCCCTGGCGAGGTACTGCCAGAGTATCCCGGACTCGGTTAGCACCCGCTCCCAGCCGTCGAAGCCCTTTCGCAATTCCAGCGAGTGAGAATAATCGGCATGCATCACGAGATAGGCGAGGACCGCGAGTGCCGGCATGTACAGGAAGACGGCCTGCCAGGTGTGCCAGTGCGACGACCGCAGGTTGTCGGGCCGGCGCAGCAGCGTCCATTCGATGACCAGCACATAGAGGGGCAGCAGCAAGCCGGATTCCTTGGTCAGCGCGGACAGCAGCGTCCCGGCCACGAGTCCCGCGCTCATGCCGGCGATCGCCGCCCTGGGCGAGGCCGGCATGCGCCGGCGGGCATGCAGGTAGACGCCGAGGCCGAGCAGCAGGAACAGGGCGCTCAAGGTCGTCATCCGCTGCACGACGAGCAGGGTCGACGTCGCCAGCACGGGCAGCAGCAGCCAGGTGCCCGCGGCCGCGGCCGCTACCCACGCCGAGCGGGCAGAGTCGATCGAGCGCAGCCTCGCGAGTCCGAACAGGCACCAGGCCAGCGCCGCGCCGTTCAGCAGGTGAATCAGGACGTTGACCTTGAGGAAGGCCTCGGGACCCTTACTCCACTGCTGCGCCTGCCAGGCGAAGGTGAGCAAGGCGATCGGACGCCCCAGCGGTCCCGCGTCGCCGGACAACACGAAATCCCAGAACGCGTCCTTCGAATCGATGTTGGCCAGGCCGGCCAGATTGGATACGTCGTCGAGTTCGAAGTCGCCGTTGAAAGCGGGTCGATAACAGAACCAGACCCCGACGAGGACGACGGCAAACAAGATCAGCGGCAGTCGGGCCCCTGCGGACTGGAGCGGATTCGAATTGTTGGAAGGAAGCATCGAATTCCCCATCCGCTCATCATGAATCGACCGCTATTCTAGCAGCCGGCGGTCCCGCGGATGCCCGAATGCTGGTGTCCTGTCGGCCGGTCAGGCCACTAGCTCTGATTCGGGAAATTTTTTGCCAGTACGCGCCGTGTGTCCTGGGCGAGGTCGTCCATGCCGAGTTTTTCGTACGCCGCAGCCATGATCTCCAGCGATTCGGCATTGCCGGGCGAGCCGTTATATTCTTCGAGCGCGCTCTTCGCGCGGTTCAGCGCCGCGATGTAGGCACCCCGCCTCAGATAGTAGTCCGCGACGTGATTCTCGTAGTCTGCCATTCGGTTGCGCAGGAATATCAGGCGTTGCTCGGCGTCGGGTGCGTAGACGCTTGCCGGATAGCGTTCGATCAGCGTCCGCAACGCGGAGTAGGACTGCTGGACGTCTTTCGGCGGACGCATGCTGATATCCCTGTGAAAACGCCGTTCCAGGAATCCAGCCTCGTCCTCGAAGTTGGCGAGCGCCTTGATATAGAGTGCGTAATCGACGTGCGGATCGATCGGATTCTCGCGCATGAAAGTATCCGCCGCCTCGACCGCCTGCTCCTTCTGCCCGGACTTGTAGTAGGAGTACATCAGATCGAGCTGCACCTGGCGGCTGATATCGGAGAACGGGTAACGCGACTGCAGGGCTTCGAGTATCTGGATGCCACGGCGGAAGTTCTTGCGTTCGATCGCCTCCTTGGCCTTCTGGTAGGCATCGTCTGCGCTCCCGATCTCTGGCTGTTCGTCATTGTGGGCACAGCCGGCCGCAAGCCCCAGGCTCAGGAGCAGCGCCAGGAGCAGTGCCTTCTGGAAATCGATACCCATACGCCGGATTGTGTCGATGATCTTCATTCCGCCTGGTTCGTTCTGCCGTGCGCCGGTCGGGATCCGCGGTCCGTGGATGGCGTTCCGGCCAGCCAAAGGGGGCGAGTATACCGTAGACTAGAAAGCTTCGGTCCCCGCCTTCAGCCATGACGTCAGATACGACAACCCGGATCATTCCCGCCGAGCTGGCCGGCCAGCGGTTGGACCAGGCGCTGGCGCGGTTGTTTCCGGAGTACTCGCGGAGCCGGCTCAAGACCTGGCTGTTGGCCGGCACGCTGCGCGTGGACGGCGGTTCCCCGCGGCCGCGCGACCCGGTTCGGGGAGGCGAGAGCGTTCTGCTGCTGGGCGAGCCGGAGGCCGTCATTGCGGCGGCACCCGAGGCGATGGAGCTCGACGTCGTGTTCGAGGACGAGTCGCTGCTGGTCGTCGACAAGCCCGCAGGCCTGGTCGTGCATCCCGGAGCGGGAAATCCGCGCGGCACGCTGATGAACGGCTTGCTGCACCACGCTCCGGAACTCGAGGCGTTGCCCCGCGCGGGGATCATCCATCGGCTCGACAAGGACACCAGCGGATTGCTGCTGATCGCCAAATCGCTGCCTGCGCACACGGTGCTGGTACGCCTGCTCGCGGATCGTGCCATCTCGCGATGGTATCTCGCGGTTTGTGCCGGTGTGCTGACCGGAGGCGGGACGATCGACGCGCCGATCGGGCGGCATGCCGCCGATCGCAAACGCATGACCGTGCGCGAGGGCGGCAAGAGCGCAGTGACGCACTACACCGTGCTGGAACGATTCGGGGCGCACACTTATATACAGGTGCGCCTGGAGACCGGCCGAACGCACCAGATCCGCGTCCATTTCGCCCATCGCCATCATCCGCTGGCAGGCGATCCGGTCTATGGCGGTCGTCCCGTGCTGCCGGCCGGTGCCGACGAGCGGCTGGTCGCGGCGTTGCGTGGATTTCGCCGCCAGGCCCTGCATGCCGGGCGGCTGGATTTTCAACACCCGGCCAGCGGTGAGATGCTCCGGTTCGAGGCGCCGCTGCCCGACGACTTCGAACGGTTGCTGGCGGCGCTGCGGGAGGACTCGGCATGACCCGACACTGGATACCCGCCAACTGGCCCGCGCCCGATGCCGTCGTCGCCGGCACGACCTTGCGTGATCAGCAATTCGACTTCCCGGCCGAACCCTTTCGGCTCAGACAGGTGCACGGCGTTCGAGCGGTGACGACGGATTCCGACGATTTCGCCGAGGGTCCGCCGGAGGCGGACGCCGTCATCGCACGCCGGCCCGGCGATGTCTGTGTCGTTCGCAGCGCCGATTGCCTGCCCGTGCTGCTTTGCGCGGACGACGGGACCGAGGTTGCCGCGGTGCACGCCGGCTGGCGCGGGCTCTCCGGCGGCGTCATCGAGGCCACGCTTGCGCGGATGGCGACCTCCGGCAGCCGATTGCTCGCCTGGCTCGGTCCGGCCATCTCGCAGGCAGCCTTCGAGGTCGGCGACGAGGTCCGCGATGCCTTCCTCGCGCAGGATTCGGAGGCCGGACCGGCCTTTGTGCGCAACGCGCGCGGCCGTTGGCAGGCGGACCTTTACGCGCTCGCGCAGAACCGGTTGGCGCGGCTCGGTGTCGAGCGCATCAGCGGCGGGGGACTGTGTACCTACGCCGATTCGCGGCGGTTTTTCTCGTACCGCCGGGACGGCCCGACCGGCCGCATGGAGAGCTTCGTGTACATCGAGAAGGCTTGAAAATCAGGGCGATGCCGTCATCTCAGGGTGAGTCAGCGGACAGCCGGGCGAGCCGGTTTCGAGGGTATAGTCGATGCGTTTGGACAAACTGACCAGCAAATTCCAGATGGCGCTGGGCGAGGCCCAGTCGCTCGCCGTCGGCCAGGACCACCAGTTCATCGAGCCCGTGCACGTGATGATCGCCATGCTGGACCAGCAGGGCGGCACGGTGCGCGGGCTGCTCACCAAGTCGGGCGTCAACGTGAACCTGTTGCGCTCGCAACTCGGCGAGGCGCTTGACCGCCTGCCGCAGGTCGAAGGCGCCGGCGGCGACGTGCACATCAGCAACGAGCTGAACAAGCTCTTCAACCTGACGGACAAGCTTGCCCAGAAGCGTGACGATCAGTACATCTCCAGCGAACTGTTCGTGCTGGCCGCGATGGACGACGCCTCGCCCCTGCGCCGGATCATGGAGCAGGCCGGCGCGGTCCGCGGCGCGATCGAGAAAGCGATCGACGATCTTCGCGGCGGAGCCCAGGTGAGCGATCCGAACGCGGAGGACACCCGGCAGGCGCTCGAGAAATACACGATCGATCTCACCGAGCGCGCGGAACAGGGCAAGCTCGATCCGATCATCGGCCGCGACGACGAGATCCGGCGCACGATCCAGATCCTGCAGCGGCGGACCAAGAACAACCCGGTGCTGATCGGCGATCCGGGCGTCGGCAAGACGGCGATCGTCGAAGGGCTCGCACAGCGCATCGTCAACAACGAGGTGCCCGAGGGGCTTCGCGGCAAGCGCATCCTGTCTCTCGACATGGGCGCGCTGATCGCCGGCGCGAAATTCCGCGGCGAGTTCGAGGAACGGCTGAAAGCCGTGCTCAGCGACCTGGCCAAGCAGGAAGGGCAGATCATACTGTTCATCGACGAGCTGCACACGATGGTCGGCGCGGGCAAGGCCGAAGGTGCGATGGACGCCGGCAACATGCTGAAGCCGGCGCTCGCGCGTGGCGAGCTGCACTGCGTCGGCGCGACGACGCTCGACGAGTACCGCAAGTACATAGAGAAGGACGCGGCGCTCGAGCGCCGCTTCCAGAAAGTGTTGATCAACGAGCCGAGCGTGGAAGACACGATCGCCATCCTGCGCGGGCTGAAGGAGCGCTACGAGGTCCATCACGGCGTCGAGATCACCGACCCCGCGATCGTTGCGGCGGCGACGCTGTCGCACCGGTATATCTCCGACCGGCAGCTGCCGGACAAGGCCATCGACCTGATCGACGAGGCCGCGTCCCGCATCCGCATCGAGATCGACTCGAAGCCCGAGGAGATGGACCGGCTGGAGCGCCGCATCATCCAGTTGAAGATCGAACGCGAGGCGCTCAAGAAGGAATCGGACGAGGCCTCGCGCAAGCGCCTGGAGGACCTGCAAGCCCAGCTCGGCGAGCTCGAGAAGGAGTTCGCCGACCTGGAAGAGGTCTGGAAGGCAGAGAAAGCCGCGATGCAGGGCACGACGCACATCAAGGAAGAGCTCGAGCGGGCGCGCCTCGAACTCGAGACGGCGCATCGCGCGAACGACCTCGCGCGCATGTCCGAGCTGCAGTACGGCCGCATACCGGAGCTGGAGAAGCAGCTCGCTGAAGCGACCAAGGCCGAGAATCGCGAGACGACGCTGCTCAGGAACAACGTCACCGAGGAAGAGGTGGCCGAGATCGTCTCCAAGTGGACCGGCATCCCGGTCTCGAAAATGCTCGAGGGCGAGAAGGAAAAACTCCTGCACATGGAGTCGACCGTCCAGCAGCGGGTCGTCGGCCAGGACGAGGCCGTCAGCGCCGTCGCGAATGCCATACGCCGTTCGCGCGCCGGGCTGTCGGATCCGCGCCGCCCGATCGGTTCGTTCCTGTTCCTCGGTCCCACGGGCGTCGGCAAGACCGAACTGACCAAGGCACTGGCGAACTTTCTGTTCGACACCGACGACGCGATGGTGCGCCTCGACATGTCGGAGTTCATGGAGAAACACTCGGTGGCGAGGCTCATCGGCGCACCGCCCGGTTACGTGGGCTACGAGGAAGGCGGCTACCTGACCGAGGCCGTCCGGCGCCGTCCCTATTCGGTCGTGCTGCTCGACGAGGTCGAGAAGGCGCACCCGGACGTTTTCAACGTGCTGTTACAGGTGCTGGACGATGGCCGACTGACGGATGGGCAGGGCCGCACGGTCGATTTCCGCAATTGCGTTATCGTCATGACGTCGAACCTCGGCTCGCAGATGATCCAGGAGATGGCCGGCGAGGAGCGCTACGAGGACATGAAGGCGGCCGTCATGGAAGTGGTGGGCACGCATTTCCGGCCCGAGTTCATCAACCGCGTGGACGACGTCGTCGTGTTCCATCCGCTCAGCCGCGAGCACATCCGCAAGATCGTCGATATCCAGCTCGGCTATCTGCACGATCGCCTGGCAGAGCGCGACATGCGCATCCATCTCTCGGACGATGCGCGCGACAAACTGGCCGAAGCCGGGTTCGATCCCGTCTACGGCGCCAGGCCGCTCAAGCGGGCGATCCAGCAGCAGGTGGAGAATCCGCTGGCGCAGGAGATCCTGCAGGGCAAGTTCCGGCCGGGCGACGTCATCGAGGTCGGCGTCGCCAAAGACCACCTGGAATTCAGCAACGCGGCGTAGTGCCGCCGGAGTACTTATAATGCCCCGGCCAATGGGAGACTAATGCATGCCGATCTACGAGTATGCCTGCAGCAACTGCGATCACCGCCTGGATGCGTTGCAGAAGATCAGTGATCCGCCGCTCGTGGATTGCCCCGAATGCGGCAAGCCCGCGCTGCAGCGGCTGCTCTCCGCGCCGAGCTTCCGGCTGAAGGGCAAGGGCTGGTACGAGACCGACTTCAAGAAGGACAATCAGCGCAATATCGCCGGCGAAAAGGAGCCGTCCGGCAAGTCCGACAAGGAGGCGCCGGCCAAGGCCGACAAACCCGCGGCGGCGGACGGCGACAAGGCCGGCAAGAAGGGCGACGCGAAGGGCGGCGCGAAGGGTGGCGAATCCCCGAAGACCCCATCAAAATCGAAGCCCGATACGGGCTGAAGCCGCGATGAAACGTCTGCGTCGTTACCTCATCGCCGGCCTGCTCGTGCTGCTGCCCGTCGGCGTCACGTTCGTCATCATCCGCTTCCTCGTCGGCCTGATGGACAAAACCCTGCTGCTGATCCCGCAGCCGTACCGGCCGGAGACGTTGCTCGGCTTCGAGATCCCGGGACTCGGTGTCCTGCTGACTTTCGTGCTTCTGATCGTCACCGGGATCTTCACCGCCAACTTCGTCGGGCGCAGTTTCGTGCATTACGGGGAACGGTTGATGGAACGCATCCCGATCGCCCGAACGATCTACTCGGCCGCCAAGAACTTCGCCGAGATCGTGCTCTCGGATTCGGGCAATGCGTTCAAGAAAGTCCTGCTCGTCGAATACCCCCGCAAGGGCATCTACACGCTGACCTTCCAGACCGCCACGGACATCGGCGAGATCCAGGCCCGCACCGGCGAGGACGTGATGTGCTGTTTCGTGCCGACGACGCCGAACCCGACGTCCGGTTTCATCATCATCGTCCCGAAGAAGGACGTGATCGAGCTCGACATGGAAGTCGACGAGGCGGTCAAGCTGATCATGTCCCTCGGCGTCGTCGTGCCGCGCTGGACCAAGCAGCAGACCGCCGAGCTGCCCCTGAAAATGCCCGAGACGGATGCGTAGGGATCGCGGCTGAAGCCCTTCCTACAGATGCTGGACAGGCACCGCGGTTAATCAGAATCCGCAGGAGCGGCTTCAGCCGCGATCGGTGCCGTCGTCGTCCCGCCGGGCAGTCAGCGGCGTCCGTAGGAGCGGCTTCAGCCGCGATCGGGACGGCCGCCCCGTGTGACGCGCTGTCATGCAGTTGTAAATGCACCTCCCGGGCCGTAACATTCCGCCTCTTTTTTGAGCCCGGATTAGTCATGAATGCGCTCGTGTCCTTGCTGGATCTTTGCCCGCACAAGGCTTTTTCCTCCCTCGGAAATATCCACGGGTATTCCGCTCGGTTGCAAAAAGCCTTGTGCGGACAAATCTCTGCGCAATCACCACGGCGATCCATGACGAATCCGGGCTAGGGCCCGCGCGGGACAGGTCGATGCGCAGCCATTATTGCGGACAGGTCGATGAATCGCTGATCGGGCAGGAAGTCTCGGTGTGCGGCTGGGTGCACCGGCGCCGGGATCACGGCGGCGTCATCTTCGTCGATCTGCGCGATCGCGAGGGACTCCTGCAGATCGTTTTCGATCCGGACCGGCCGGAGATCTTCGCCGAGGCGGAGCGCATCCGCAGCGAATACGTGCTCGCCGTCCGGGGTCTGGTCCGGCAGCGGCCCGAAGGCACGATCAACCCGCACATGAAGACCGGCAAGGTCGAGGTGCTGGTCGCCGAACTGACCGTGCTGAACCGGTCGGCGACGCCGCCGTTCCATCACGACGAGGATGCGAACGAGGAACTGCGCCTGAAGTACCGCTACCTCGACCTGCGCCGCGAGGACATGCTGGGCAACCTGCGCCTGCGCCACCGGGTCACGATGGCGATGCGGCGCTTCCTCGATGCAGAGGGTTTCATCGACGTCGAGACGCCGATGCTCACCCGGGCGACCCCGGAAGGCGCCCGCGACTACATCGTCCCGAGCCGCACGCATCCCGGCAAGTTCTTCGCGCTGCCGCAGTCGCCGCAGTTGTTCAAGCAGCTGCTGATGATGTCCGGGCTCGACCGCTACTACCAGATCGTCAAGTGCTTCCGGGACGAGGACTTGCGCGCCGACCGGCAGCCCGAGTTCACCCAGCTCGACGTCGAGATGAGCTTCGTGACCGAAGCGGACGTGACCGATGCGATGGAACGCCTCATCCGGCACGTCTTCAAGCAGGTACTGGATGTCGAACTGCCGTCGCCGTTCCCGCGGATGAGCTATAGCGAGGCGATGCAACGCTTCGGGTCGGACAAGCCCGACCTGCGTATCGATCTCGAACTCGTCGAGGTCGGCGACCTGATGCAGGCCGTCGAGTTCAAAGTCTTCGCCGGTCCCGCGGCCGATCCCGAGGGGCGGGTGGCGGCGCTGCGGCTGCCCGGGGGCAATACCCTCACGCGCAAGGCGATCGACGACTACACCGATTACGTGAAGCGTTTCGGCGCCAAGGGCCTGGCCTACGTCAAGGTGAACGACGCGTCCGCCGGCCGCGACGGATTGCAGTCGCCGATCCTGAAATTCCTGCCGGACGACGTCATCGAACGGCTCATCGAGCGCACGGGGGCGCAGACCGGAGACCTGGTCTTCTTCGGCGCGGACAAGGCAAGGATCGTCAACGATGCGCTCGGCGCCCTGCGCCTGCTACTCGGTCAGGACCAGGGCCTCGTCCGCACCGGCTGGGCGCCGCTCTGGGTGGTGGACTTCCCGATGTTCGAGAAGGACCCGCAGACCGGTCGCTGGATGGCGCTGCACCATCCCTTCACTTCGCCCGCGCTCGACGATCCCGAGGCACTGCTCGCGGATCCCGGTCACGCACTGTCCCGCGCCTACGACATGGTGTTGAACGGTTCGGAGATCGGCGGCGGCTCGATCCGTATCCACGACGAGACGATGCAGTCGGCGGTGTTCCGGCTGCTCGATATCGGCAAGGAGGAAGCGGAGGAGAAATTCGGGTTTCTGTTGCGCGCTCTTGAATACGGCTGTCCGCCGCACGGCGGCCTCGCCTTCGGCCTCGATCGCATCGTGATGCTGATGGCCGGCGCCGAGAGCATCCGCGACGTCATCGCCTTCCCCAAGACCCAGACCGCGCACTGCCCGCTGACCAACGCCCCGGGCGAGATCTCGGCCGAGCAGCTCGCCGAAGCCGGCATCCGCCTGCGGTCGGATCGCAAGCCCTGATCGCGGCTAAAGCCGCTCCTACGGATGCCATTAGCCGCCGCGGCTGACCAGTACCCGTAGGAGCGCCTTTAGCCGCGGCACGCCGGTTGCCATTCGGCCGCCGCGGCTGACCAGCATCCGTAGGAGCGGCTTTAGCCGCGATACGCCGGTTGCCATTCGGCCGCCGCGGCTTATCAGTACCCGTAGGAGCGGCTTCAGCCGCGACACGCCGGTTGCCATTCGGCCGCCGCGGTTTACCAGCATCCGTAGGAGCGGCTTTAGCCGCGACACGCCGGTTGCCATTCGGCCGCCGCGGCTTATCAGTACCCGTAGGAGCGGCTTCAGCCGCGATACGCCGGTTGCCATTCGGCCGCCGCGGTTTACCAGCATCCGTAGGAGCGGCTTCAGCCGCGATCAAGGTCTTTGAGCCGATACAGGGCTTCCAGCGCTTCGCGCGGCGACAGGCTGTCCGGGTCGATGTCATCGATCGCGTGCCGCAGTTCGTCGTCGGCCTGCGGGGCCTCGGCGCCGAAGGGCAGTTGCGCCTGTGCGAGATTGCCCTGCGCGCTGCGCATCGATTCGAGCGTGCCGAGGTAGGCCCGCGCGCGCCGTATCACCTCGCGAGGCACGCCCGCCAGCGCCGCGACCTGCAGGCCATAGCTCTGGTTCGCCGGGCCCGGCTTGACCGCGTGCAGAAACACGAGCTGGCCCTTGTGCTCGGTGGCATCGAGGTGCACGTTGCGGCAGTTCGGCAGTTCGTCGGCGAGCGCCGTCAACTCGAAGTAATGCGTCGCGAACATCGTGAAGGCCTTCGCCGTCTCGCCCATGTAATGCGCCGCGGCCCAGGCGAGCGACAGGCCGTCGAAGGTGCTGGTGCCGCGACCGATCTCGTCCATCAGCACCAGGCTTTGTCCCGTCGCGTTGTTGAGGATCGTGGCCGTCTCGGTCATCTCCACCATGAACGTCGAGCGCCCGCCGGCGAGATCGTCGGAGGCGCCGATGCGCGTGAAGATGCGGTCGATCGGGCCCACTTCGAGCCGGTCGGCCGGGACGAAACTGCCGATGTGGGCCAGGATCACGATCAACGCCGTCTGGCGCATGTAGGTCGACTTGCCGCCCATGTTCGGCCCGGTGATCACGAGCAGGCGCGCGCCGTCGTCGAGTGACAGGTCGTTGGCGACGAACGGCGCGTCGATGACCTGCTCGACGACCGGATGCCGGCCGCCCTCGATACGGATACAGGGCGTGGCGGCGATCTGCGGCTTCGACAGGTGCAGGGTGACCGCGCGTTCGGCGAAACAGGCGAGCACGTCGAGTTCGGCGACGGCGAATGCACTTTGCTGCAGGTCCGCCAGGGCCTCCAGCAGCTTGTCGAGCAATTCCTCGTACAGCGCCTTCTCGCGGGCGAGCGCCCGTTCGCGGGCACCGAGCACCTTGTCCTCGAAGCTCTTCAGCTCGGGCGTGATATAGCGTTCGGCGCCCTTCAGCGTCTGCCGGCGCACGTATTCGACAGGCGCCTTGTCTGCCTGTCCCTTGCTGATTTCGATGTAGTAGCCGTGCACACGGTTGTAGCCCAGCTTCAGTGTCGCGATGCCGGTGCGCTTCTTCTCGCGAGCCTCGAGCTCGAGCAGGTAGCCGTCGGCGTTTTCGGCGATTGCCCGCAGGTCGTCGAGTTCGTCGTCGTAGCCGTGGGCGATCACGCCGCCGTCGCGGACCAGCATTGGCGGATTGTCGATGATCGCGCGCCCGAGCAGGTCCCGCTGCCGGCCGTGGTCGCCGATGCGTCCGGCCAGGGTTTCGAGCAGCGGCGAGTCCATCGCGCCGAGGCGCTTTTTCAGGGCCGGCAGTTTCGAGAGTGCCGAGGAGAGCTGGCGCAGGTCGCGCGGCCGCGCCGAGCGCAGGGCGACGCGCGCGAGGATGCGTTCGACGTCGCCAATGCCGTCGAGCAGACTCTGCAGTTCGCCGGTGGCCGCGGCCGCGAGGATCGCGTCGATGGCCTGGTAGCGCGCCTTCAGGATCCCGGCGTCCCGGAGCGGGCGCTGGATCCAGCGTCTCAGCAGGCGCGAGCCCATCGGGCTCCGGCAGCGGTCCATGATCGCGGCCAGCGTGCGGTCGTCGTTGCCGCTCAGCGAGTGCTCGAGTTCCAGGTTACGGCGCGTGGGTGCGTCGAGGATCACGGTGTCGTCGCGCCGTTCGACGGTGAGCGACGTCAGATGCGGCAGGCTTGCCTTCTGCGTGTCGGTCACGTATTGGAGCAGGGCGCCGGCCGCCGCGACGCCACGCGGAAATGCCGCGCAACCGAAACCGGCCAGGTCCTGCGTGCCGAACTGCCGGCACAGCAGGCGAGTCGCACTGTCCAGATCGAAGTGCCAGCTCGGACGGCGCGTGACGCGAGCCTGCCTCTGCAGACGGTCCGCATGGGGCAGCTCCTCGTCGACCAGCAGTTCGGCGGGCCGCAGGCGGTCGATCTCGCCGTCGAGCGCGTCGATATCGGTCACCTCCGTGAGCCGGAAGCGGCCGCCCGCGAGGTCCAGCCAGGCGATGCCGATCGTGTCGCGGTCGGCGAATACGCAGGCGACCAGGTTGTCCCGCGCCGCAGACAGCAGTGCCTCGTCGGTGAGCGTGCCCGGCGTGACGATACGCGTGACCTTGCGCTCGACGGGTCCCTTGCTCGTCGCGGGGTCGCCGATCTGTTCGCAGATGGCCACGGACTCGCCCTTGCGCACGAGTTTGGCGAGGTAGCTCTCGACGGCGTGGTACGGCACGCCGGCCATCGGGATCGGGTCGCCCGCCGATTTGCCGCGCGCGGTGAGGGTAATGTCCAGCAGCTGCCGCGGCGCGCTTCGCGTCGTCGTAGAACAGCTCGTAGAAGTCGCCCATCCGGTAGAAGACCAGCATGTCCGGGTACTCGGCCTTGACGGCGAGGTACTGACGCATCATCGGCGTATGCTGCACATTCTTTTCTAATGAACTCATGCCGTTATTCAACGCGACCTATTGATTCAACATTATCCGTTGTCTTTCCGTCGTCTCTTGAAGTCTCATCGAGTCTCACGAAATATCATCCGATCTCACGAGAAAGTGAAACTTGAAGTGAAACTTGTGCGTTCGGGGCCCGAATCCCTTTGGCTGCTATTCGCAGTTTTGAGAAACACGTCTCTTGATGCCCTTTGCACGTAGCCAGTGTGCCATCTCGGGCCAATAGTGGTTGGTGTAGTGTATCGAGCCATCCGGCTCTTTGATCAGGAACGAATGCGGCGCATTGTGAATCGTGACCAACGTGATGTCGGCACGGTGGTGCTGTTTTTCGTTCTCGATGGCGCGCTTGCTCTCGACATACGGCACGTTCTGGTCTTTATCAGCGAGAAACCAGAGTACGGGGATCTCGAGCCTGCCCGAGGTACGAGCAGGATCCAGCTTGGTGTCGGCCTGTCTTCGGAACCAGGCAGCCGTGTCCACGTGCCGCCAGCTCTCGCCGAAAGTCGGCTCGAACCAGGGTTTGTCAGCCGCAGAGTCGATCAGGCGCTGGGCCTGTTCACGGGTACCGTTGCTGCGGGCCAACCGGTTCAGCCGCAGCCACAGCGCAGATGCCGGGGCGATATCGGCCTCGGGGATGCCCGCCGCTCGCCAGTCGCTTTCATTCTCGTGGCGTGTGACCGGGCCCATCCACAGCCCGGGACCGGCGCGCTGGATCAGGAATCGTACGCGCCGGTCGTCGGCGGCGGCCAACGGTGCGTACCAGCCGGACTGGCTGGTCGAATGGATGCCCACGCGCGCCGGATCGACCTGCGGTTGCCGGGACAGCCAGTCGACCGCCGCGTCGAGATCGCCGGCCAGATCCACAAAGGTAGCCGTGTGCCAGTCGCCTTCCGATCCGCCCACGCCACGCTTGTCGTATGACATTACGGCAAAACCCAGGTTGGTGAAAAAAGTAATCCAGGTGCCCCCGAATCGATCCGCCGGACCGGAACCATGCGCCATCACCACTCCCGGCAATCGGCCCGAAGCGCCGTGGGGCATGTACAGCGTACCGGTCAGGGTCAGGCCGCGGTGGTGAAAGCTCACGGCGCGCGCGTCGGGCTTGTGCACGCGGCGAGCGGTTTGGGTGTACCCGTGCGGGTCCGTCAGGCTCAACCAGTCGCCGCTGTCGCCTATCCGCAGGGTGTCGTCCGGCGGGATCAGTACCGTCAGGACACCGTCGTGAGCTTGCGCAAGGATCGCTAGCCGGTTCTTCCACACGTCCATGTACAGCACCCGGATGCCGTCCTCGTCCATGCGGCCACCGGTCACGCAGGTGCCGTCGTCGAATCGATAGGTGCCCTGGGCCTCCGCCAGGTACGACGGATCGAAATCCCCGGCCAGCGCCACGCCGGCGGCGATCAGCAACAGGGAGGGGATCAGTGCGTTGCGAATCATCGAGCCGAGATCGCTTTATCCTTCATGCAATTGTGCGAGATTCCGCGCGACTTTCGTATTGTCGCGTTGCAAGCAGCGCTCCTACATTATGATGGGGCGATGAAGATATTGCATGTCGAGACCGGGCGCCATCTGTACGGCGGGCCGCAACAGGTCGTCTACCTGCTCGGCGCACTGCTCGCGCGCGGCCACGACTGCACACTCGTCTGCCCGCCGGGGTCCGGCGTGGATGCGGCCGCGCGGCTCGCTGGCATCCCCGTCCGCAACCTCTATTGCGCGGGCGACCTCGACTTGCCGTTCGCCTACCGGCTCGTGCAGTTCCTGAAGGCGTCGGCGCCGGACCTCGTGCACTGCCACAGCCGGCGCGGCGCGGACGTCCTCGGCGGCCTCGCCGCGCAGTTCGCGGACGTCCCGGCCGTGGTCTCGCGGCGGGTCGACAACACGGAGATGCGGGTCATGGCGGCGCTGCGCTACCGGCCCTTCGTGAAGATCGTCGCGATCTCCGAGGCAATCGCCGCCGTGCTGCGCGAGCGTGGCATCGACGAGTCCCGTATTGAAGTCATCCGCAGCGCCGTCGACACCGGGCGGTACGCGTTGGCGCCGGATCGCGAGGCGTTCCGCAATGAGTTCGGTATCGGGCCGGGCACGACGGTCATTGCGGCGGCGGGGCAGCTCATCCCGCGCAAGGGCCATCGGTACCTGTTGCAGGCCGTCGCCGATCTGCTGCCACGGCATCCGGATCTGCGACTGATCGTGTTCGGCGAGGGCTACCTCGCGAACCAGGTCCGCGGCCAGGCCGCCGCGCTCGGGCTCGGCGACGTCGCGCAGTTCGCGGGCTTCCGCGACGATCTCGACGATTACCTGCCCTGCTTCGATGTCTTCGTGCATCCGGCGCTGGCCGAGGGCCTCGGCGTCGCCGCCCTGAAGGCCTCCGCCGCAGGATTGCCCGTCGTCGCCTTCGACGCCGGCGGACTGCGCGAGGCCGTCGTCGACGGCGAAACGGGCCTGCTGGTGCCGGCGGGCGACGTCGGCGTGCTGCGTGGTGCGATCGACCGGCTACTCGAGTCGGCGGAGCTCCGCGAGCGGATGGGCGCCGCCGGCCGCAAACGGATGCAAAACGAGTTCTCGATCGCTACGATGGCCGACAGGCACGTTGCGATGTACGAGGCCATTGTCAGTGGCTGATCACGAAGCCCTCTTCCAGCTCGCCAGTGCGCTCGTCAGTCAACTGACCGAGGCGGGGAAAGCCGTGGCGACAGCGGAATCCTGTACGGGCGGCTGGGTAGCAAAGGCGATCACCGACGTGCCCGGCAGTTCCGCCTGTTTCGGCTACGGCGTCGTCAGCTACTCGAACGGTGCCAAGGAGTCCCTGCTGGGGGTACGGAATCAGACGCTGAGCGACAATGGCTCCGTGAGCGCGGCCGTCGTCGGCGAGATGGTGGAGGGGGTCATGAACCTCAGCGGCGCCGACGTGGCCGTCGCGGTCAGCGGCGTCGCCGGGCCCGACGGCGGCAGCGACGCGAAACCGGTCGGCACCGTGTGGTTCGCCTGGGCTGTCCGGGACGGCTCGAAGTTACGTACCGAGACCGACCTTCGTCATTTCGACGGCGACCGCGAGGCGATCCGCGAGCTCACGGTCGCCCATGCACTGCAAGGCATTCTGGACCGGACCGGCGCGTGAGCACCAGGCGGTTGTTCTTCGCGCTGTGGCCCGACAACCGGCAGCGGGACCGGTTTCGGGACTTCATCACACCGGTGGCGAAGCTGGTCGAAGGCCGCATGATCGACCGCCGGGACTGGCACATCACGCTGGTCTATGTCGGCGATTTCCCGGCCGCCCGTATCCACGAGCTCGCAGACTTAAAGAGCGCGATCGCCGTGGAACCGTTCCGGCTGCGCTTCGACCGGCTCGAGTTCTGGCCGCGGCCGAGGATCGCGGCGCTGGTCGCCCCGACGGTGCCCCCGGAGCTGGAACGGGTCGTCGAAAAATTGAAGTTCGGCATCTTCGCGGCCGGCGTGGAGCCGGACCAGAGGACGTACCGGCCGCACGTCACCGTGGTGCGCAACGCTCGGCAGTTCGAGACGCAGCGCCTGGCGCAGGCAGCACTGACCGAGTGGTCCGGCTTCGAGCTGGTCGAATCCGTGTCGGAGGCGGGGGAGACGACATACCGTCCGCTAGTCAACGACTTCTGAATACTTCTTCGCGTTTCTTCAAGTACTGCCCCGATTCGTGCCCCGTGCCCGTGCCAGTGCTTTGTGAAATAATCCCGGATTGGCCCCGCACACGGCCGGCATCGCACCCGTAGGAGCGGCTTCAGCCGCGAAAACCGAACCCACACCCCAACAGGACGACGACACCAATGGACGACAATCGCAAGAAAGCACTCGCCGCGGCCCTCGGCCAGATCGAAAAACAGTTCGGCAAGGGTTCGGTCATGCGCCTCGGCGACAATGCCACGGCCCGTGACATCGACGCGATCTCGACCGGCTCCATCGGCCTCGACGTCGCGCTCGGTATCGGCGGGGTGCCGCGCGGCCGCGTGGTCGAGATCTACGGGCCGGAATCGTCGGGCAAGACCACGCTGACGCTGCAGGTCGTCGCCGAAGCGCAGAAGAAGGGCGGCACGGCGGCGTTCGTCGACGCCGAACACGCGCTCGATCCGACGTACGCCGAGAAGCTCGGCGTCAACGTCGACGAGCTGCTGGTCTCGCAGCCCGATACGGGCGAACAGGCACTCGAGATCACCGACATGCTGGTCCGCTCGGGCGCGGTCGACGTCGTCGTCGTCGACTCGGTTGCGGCACTGACGCCCAAGGCCGAGATCGAGGGCGAGATGGGCGACTCGCACATGGGCCTGCAGGCGCGGCTGATGTCGCAGGCGCTCCGGAAACTGACGGCCAACATCAAGCGCTCGAACACGCTGGTGATCTTCATCAACCAGATCCGCATGAAGATCGGCGTCATGTTCGGCAGCCCCGAGACGACGACCGGCGGCAACGCGCTCAAGTTCTACTCGTCGGTCCGGCTGGACATCCGCCGCATCGGCGCGATCAAGAAGGGCGACGAAGTCATCGGTAACCAGACCCGCGTCAAGGTCGTCAAGAACAAGGTCTCGCCGCCGTTCAAGATGGCGGAGTTCGAGATCCTCTACGGCGAGGGCATCTCGCGCGAAGGCGAGATCATCGACCTCGGCGTGCAGCACGGGCATGATCGAGAAGGCGGGCTCCTGGTACAGCTACGGCGACGACCGCATCGGCCAGGGCAAGGAGAACGTCCGCGAATTCCTGAAGTCGAATCCGGAGATCTCCGCCGAGATCGAAGCCAAGATCCGCGCCAAGCTGCTGCCGTCGCACGGTCAAGCGCCGCGGGCCGGCGACAAGGAGGCCGATCGCGCAGGAGGCGTAGGCTCGGACGACCGTCCACACGCGACCCCGTCGAAGCCCGCAAGAAGGCGATGGACTACCTCGCGCGGCGCGAGCACGGCCGCGTCGAACTCGCCGCCAAGCTCGAGGCGGCTGGCTTCGATCCCACGGTGACCGATGCCGCCATCGAAAGACTCGTCGACGACGGACTGCAGAGCGACGCGCGCTATGTGGAGGCGTTCGTGCGTTCCCGGATCGAGCAGGGCAAGGGCCCGATGCGCATCCGCGCCGACCTTCGCGCACGTGGTGTCGAGGACCGGCTGATCGAGGGCGGCCTCGCCGACTGCGGCGAGGACTGGACGGCACTGGCCCGGCAGGTCCGCCTCAAGAAATTCGGGCCGGACACGCCCCGCGCGTTCAGCGACAAGGCACGCCAGATGCGCTTCCTCGAATCGCGCGGCTTCGAGGGGGATCAGATCCGCGCCGCCGTCTCCGCAATGGATGATTAGTTGAGTCCCAGCGCTTAGAATCCCCGCATGAAAATCGCGCACCAGCAACGCGTTACGCCAGGCCTTCCTGGGGTATTTCCGCGAGCGCGGCCACGAAGTGGTCGCGAGTTCGCCGCTCGTGCCCGGCAACGACCCGACGCTGCTGTTCACGAACGCCGGCATGGTGCAGTTCAAGGACGTTTTCTTCGGCGCAGGACAAGCGCAGGTACACGCGGGCGGCCATCGTCGCAGCGCTGCGTGCGCGCCGGCGGCAAGCACAACGACCTCGAGAACGTCGGCTATACCGCGCGGCACCACACGTTCTTCGAGATGCTCGGCAACTTCAGTTTCGGCGACTACTTCAAGCGCGAGGCGATCCGCTACGCCTGGGAGTTCCTGACCGTCACGCTGGGCCTGCCCGCCGGAACGGCTCTGGGTCACCGTGTACAGGACGACGACGAGGCCGCCGACATCTGGCTCGAACGAGATCGGCGTCGATCCGGCGCGCTTCTCGCGCATGGGCGAGAAAGACAACTTCTGGGCGATGGGCGACACCGGGCCCTGCGGGCCCTGCAGCGAGATCTTCTACGACCACGGGCCGGAGGTGCCGGGCGGGCCGCCGGGCTCGGAGGACGAGGACGGCGACCGCTACGTCGAGATCTGGAACCTCGTGTTCATGCAGTTCGACCGCTCCGCGGCCGGCGAGCTGACGCCGCTGCCGAAGCCCTCGGTGGACACCGGCATGGGCCTCGAGCGCATCGCCGCCGTCATGCAGGGCGTGCACAGCAACTACGAGATCGACCTGTTCCGGACCCTGATCGCGGCGGCGGCGAAGGTGCTGGGCGTCGCCGACGACGGCTCGAGTTCGCTGAACGTCATCGCCGACCACATCCGCGCCTGCGCGTTCCTGATCGTCGACGGCGTGCTGCCCGGCAACGAGGGCCGCGGCTACGTGCTGCGCCGCATCATCCGCCGCGCCATCCGTCACGGCAGGAAACTGGGCACACACGAGCTGTTCTTCTACAAGCTGGTCGCAGCCGCTCGCGAAGGAGATGGGCGAGGCCTATCCCGAACTCGTCAAGAAACGCGCGCACGTCGAGAAGGTGCTCAAGAAGGAAGAGCAACGTTTCGCCGAGACGCTCGACGCAGGGCATGGAGATCCTCGAGGCGGCGATCGCGGCGCTCGAGGGCAAGGTGATCCCGGGCGACGTCGTGTTCAAGCTCTACGACACCTACGGTTTCCCGGTGGACCTGACGGCGGACATCGCGCGCGAGCGCGGTCTCGACGCTGGACCAGGCGGGCTTCGAGGAAGCGATGGAAGGGCAACGGGAGCGCGCCAGGGCGGCGAGCAAGTTTGCTAGCGGAGACGTCTCGATCCCTGCATTACTAGCTCAAGGAAAGGCGACCAAGTTCCTGGGCTACGAAGGCACTAGCGGGAGCAGCAAGATCGTAGCGCTTGTTCGCCGACGGCAAGCCCGTCGATGGGCTCGTCGACGGGCGACGACGGGCGCGATGGTGCTCGAGTCGACGCCGTTCTACGCCGAGAGCGGCGGCCAGGTCGGCGACACCGGCGTGATCCGGGCCGGCGATCACTCGTTCACGGTCACCGACACCCAGAAGGGCGGCAACGCGATCGTGCACTACGGCTCCGTGCAGGCCGGCGAGTTCCGGGTCGGCGACACGGTCGAGGCCGAGGTCGACGCCGAGCGCCGGCAGGCGACCGTGCTGAACCACTCGGCGACGCACCTGATGCACGCGGCGCTGCGACAGGTGCTCGGCGAGCACGTGCAACAGAAGGGCTCGCTCGTCGCGCCGGACCGGCTGCGCTTCGACTTCTCGCACTACGAGCCGGTGACGGCAGAACAGCTCGAGCGGATCGAGGACCTCGTCAACGCCGAGATCCGCAAGAACGTCGCCGCCGATATCAAGCATATGCGCTACGACGATGCCGTCGCCTCGGGCGCGATCGCGCTGTTCGGCGAGAAGTACGGCGACGAGGTCCGCGTGCTGCGCTTCGGCGATTTCTCCGTCGAGCTCTGCGGCGGCACCCACGTCGCGCGCACCGGCGACATCGGCCTGTTCAAAATCACCTCGGAAGGCGGCGTCGCCGCGGGCATCCGCCGCATCGAGGCCGTGACCGGCAAGGGCGCACTCGAGACGATCGACGCGAACGAGCGGATCCTCGACGAGGTCGTGTCGCAGTTGCGCGGACAGCGCAGCGAGGCGCCCGCCAAGGTCCGGCAACTCCTGAAGCGCAACAAGGAGCTCGAGAAGGAACTGGCGGCGGCCAAGCAGGCGCTCGTGACCGGGTCGGCCGTCGACCGCACTGCCGACGTCACGGACGTCGGCGGGCATCAAGGTGCTCGCGACGCGCATCGACGGCGCCGACGCGAAGACGCTGCGCGACGCGGTGGACCGCTACAAGGACAAGCTGAAGAGCGCGGTCGTCGTGGTCGGCTCGGTGGACGGCGGCATGGTGCGCCTCGCCGCCGGCGTCACCAAGGACAATACGGGCCGGATCCGCGCGGGCGACCTGATCAAGCCCGTGGCCGAGCAGGTCGGCGGCAAGGGGGGCGGCAGGCCGGATTTCGCGCAGGCCGGCGGCAACAAACCGGACGCGCTGGACGCCGCGCTCGGCTCCGTGCCGGGCTGGGTCGCGGAACGACTCGGCCGCTAGACCAGTCCAATCCGAGGCAGGCCGACGGCCTTTGTGCGTGCGGGGCAGCATCGAGGGCGAAAATCGACTAGTATTACAAGGATTTAGGACGAAGCACGCGCAATAAAAAGGGGGGCGGAGCCCCGATGGGCAGGAGTAGGAAGTCATGCTTATTCTGACGCGACGCGCTGGGGAGACGGTCATGATCGGGAGCGACATCACGATCACCGTGCTGGGGGTCAAGGGGAATCAGGTACGCATCGGGATCAATGCCCCGAAGGACGTCGCTGTTCACCGCGAAGAGATCTACGAGCGAATCCAGAGCGAACAGGCCGCGGGAGCGGCGAAAGAGGGCAGTTCGGGCGGTTGACGGCTTTACCTCGCGGAACCCGATCAGTAAGATGTCGGCCCCTCGGCAGGGGCTGCGGAGCGTTAGCCGCGATGATGGTAGCGGCTTCAGCCGCGACACGCGATTCGGAGAGATGGCTGAGTGGTCGAAAGCGCTCCCCTGCTAAGGGAGTATACGTTAATAGCGTATCGAGGGTTCGAATCCCTCTCTCTCCGCCACAATCTGTTTTGGGCCCCAGCGGGGTCCAAAACAGATTGTAGATAGGAAGGAATTCGAACCCTCGAAATAGACAAGGGGGTTCGACAAATCGGCGGAGCCGATTTGGACGCACGAAGTGCGCCCCGAAGGGGTGAGCGAGCGGAGCGAGTGAATCAATCCCTCTCTCTCCGCCACAACTCTCGATAGAAATAGTAGTATCTGTAGGAGCGGCTTCAGCCGCGATACAAACAACGCGCCCGTAGCTCAGTTGGATAGAGTACCTGGCTACGAACCAGGCGGTCGGGAGTTCGAATCTCTCCGGGCGCGCCAAATTTTCGCAAGTTGGATCAAGCAGTTAGTGCCTCAGGCGCTAGCTGCTTTTTTCTTCAGCACCACCAGTGCGGGACTTTTGCGGGACCCCTCGCCGACAACCTGGTTTGCGGCGTCGATAAGACTGCCCAATTCAGCTGCCGAGTAGTGGCTCGTAATGCGTCCCGACTTGTGTCCTAACAGGTCCTGCCGGTCCTCGAATGACACGCCTGCCGCCCGGAGCCGACGACCGAAGGTGTGCTTCAGGTCATGGACCCGGACTTGCGACAACCCTGCTTCTTTCCTGGCTTTTCGCCAAGCCGTGTTGTTCATGTTTCGCAAGCGCCTGCCGCAGTAGGTGAAAACGTACACGCGATTCACACCCCGCACATCCTCAACGACGGATTTCGCGACCCGGTTGAGCACGACCAGCCGGTCTTCGCCGTTCTTCACCCGGTCCTCCGGAATGATGAAAGACCCACGTCTCCAGCTCCGGCACGTCGACCTCCCATTCCCAGCGCAGACCGCAGACTTCCTGCTCCCGGCAACCGGTGTTGACCTTGAACAGCGCCATCCTGGCCAGGTGGTCGGCAACTCCCTGAACAGCCGCGTCTGCTCGTCCCAGGACAGCGGGTAGGGCTTGCGCGCGTCGGTCACCGGAGCAGTCTTGATCTTCGGCGGTGGATGCCAGCCAGGTCAGGCCGTTCGTCCAGCCATTCCGATGCGGCGAGATTCAGATGTGCCGTACCACACCCAGGGCCAGGTTGATGCTCTTGGTCTTGATGCCCGCCTTGCGCCGCGTCTCGATAAAGGGCTGCAGCGTTCCCATGTGAACCGAGCGAAGCCCAGATCGCCAATGAAGGGGTCGAGCTGCCTCAAGTGCAGCGCCTCGTCGGCGATGCTGCGCTTGTGCCGGTTCTCATTCAGATACTTCGTAGCCGCTTCTCCGAAAAGTGCGTTTCGGCCGTTCCCCGTAGATCAACGCCCTGCCGTGACTTCCTTCGATTCTCCTGGCGAGATATTCCTCCGCCTTTTCGAGGCTGCGTTCTCCAGTGCTCTCGCAAAGGCGGCTGACCTCGGATCTGCTTGTCGATGTGCCAGATCCCGCCTCGATTGACGAGTCCGGGCGTTCTTCTACGTCCCATGGCTTTCTCCTTGGTCGACCGGGACGCCCGTTGCGGGACACATAGTCGTCCACCCAGGCGTCGAGTTCAAGCCGGTCGAAGGCGATGCCTTGCCGGCCGATGCGGGATGTCGGTGAGAAAGGGCCGGACCTCCGCATTGAAGCGGTTGCGGTCCATGCCGAGGTAGCCGGGCGCGTCTCGGAAGCGCACCAGGCGCGGAAGGAGTTCGAAGCGGATCCCTGTGCTCTCGTCATCGCGCCCAGATACACCGCCGAGATCTGCCTCGCGGTTGTGGCCCAGCTCCCGGGAGATCGTCGGCGCGCGCCCTTGTCGAGCGCGCGCTGGTCGGCGTTCAGGGATTTCGTCGCTGGGCCGCCGGCCGCCGGCGCCTTCCAACCGGTCAGTTCCAGGTAGCGGCGCTGGGCATACGCGTGCCGGAGGCCATGAAGCTTCGAGAGACCGGCGATCGCGGAGCTGCCGCTCGTAGCGGTGCAACTGTTCGACGTAGTTCCGATCCGGCGGAATCAGCGCACCGCCTTTGGCGAGGTTCCGGACCTCCTCGAGCAATTGCCGTTGTGCGTCGGTCCGGATCGGCACGGTCCGGGCCCGACCGCCCTTGGTCCAGCTCGCCTTGAGGCGGATGTGATCGGCCTGGATCGCGTAGTTGGGGCTGAACTTGATGGATTCCTCGCGTCGCAGGCCAAATTCGGCCTGCAGGCGAATGCTTAGGCGGACGTACGGGTCCGAGATCCTCGAGAGCTTGCTCTCGTTGAGGTCCTGCGCCTTGGATACCTTGGCGACGTATTCCCGCTTGCCCATGCCGTAGACGCTGTTGTCGCCGGCAATAAGGCTGGGCTTGTTGACCTTCCTCGCCCACCAGCGCAGGACAGACAGGCGATTCATTAGCGTACCCGCACCGATGCCCTGGTCT
>CAVZRD010000002.1:0-83655 GCA_963777675.1 uncultured Gammaproteobacteria bacterium
CGCTGAACACCCAGCTCCGGATAGGCGCGGGCGCGGCTTGCTGGTGCGCTCGGCGATGACCGGCAGGATGTCCGCCTCGAGCTCGAGACCTTCCTCGAGCCAGCCGGCGATCACGTCCCGCGTGCTGACAATTGCCGCTCGGCTGGCTTCGCAGAGACCGGGACCGGCAGCTTCGATGCAGCGGCGCTCGACAGCCGCGATCGGCGCCGCGCCGTAGTCAGTTTCCTTTGACGGTTCTACTGACGGTTCAAGGGTGGCACGCTGTGCCGCCCCCCCTGGCACAGTGTGCCACCCCCCCTGGCACAGCGTGCCGCCCCCCCTGTCGCAGGGTGCTGCCCCTTCCGACGAACTTCGCTGCTCCGCTCCGCTCTCGGCGGTGGCGTCCACGACGGCGCTAGTCTTCAGGCTCCGCACGCTCCCGGGAACGAAGTCCAGCTGTGCCAGGATCGGGTGCTCGTCGTCGGTGGCCGGCACTTTCCGATCGGTGAAGCCGATCAGCACGAAGGCATCCGAGCGCTGCGCGCCATTGTCCCGCCAGCGTTTCAGCCGGATCAGGACGCCGCGCTCCTCGAGCGCCTTCAGGCACTCGCGCAGCTTTCGTTCGCTGCAGCGGCAGTACTGCGCGAGGGTCGCCTGCGACGGCCAGCAGACGCCGTACTCGTCGGCGAAGTTGGCAAGCGTCACCAGCGCAACGGTCTCGTACACGTCCGAGAGCTCCGAGCACGAATAGGCCCAGGAAATTGCCTGCACGCTCATCCCGGCCCTCCGCTGAGCTGGGTGCCGGCAGAAGGTCGGTCCCGCTGGGCGCGCTTCGCGCGCCTCTCCGGACCCGAGAATTCCGCGCGCGTCACCCGCCGGCTCCGCAGCGCGGAAAGACCTCCGGCTGCCCCTCGTAGACGCAGGTGCTGGTGTGCCCGCTGCCGTCGGGCGCAATGAGCTGAAAGCAGTCGGCACACCTGCGCACCAGCGGGTCGTCCGGCTCGGGCCCGCTGCGGATTCTCGCCGGGACAAGCGCGGCGTTGCGGGGTGCAGGCCCGGTGACGGCAACTTCGCGTACACGCGCATCGAGCAGGCGCAGAAGCTCTCCAGCGTCCGCACTCTCCTCCGCGTCTCCGTCGCGGGCGAGGATGACGCAGGCGCGACGGATGGTGCTCTCGTCGTGCTGGGCGATGTCCGCCACCACGCCGCGCGCCCACGCCGAGAGGGACGGTCGGTGCAGAGCCATCATCGATCGGCTCCTGTGGCCGCCAGACGCTGCAGCTCGCCCAGAGACGCGTCCTCCAGCTCGCCGGGCACGCGCATGATCCTGCGCAGGCGCAGGGGACCGCTGTTTGTCCGGAGGACGATCTCGCCGAAGTGGTCGGCCTCGCGGCCGTGCGGCGCCTCCGGCGTCGTCTGCGACGCCCAGCGCCCCAGAATGGTGCGACGTTCGGCGTACCAGCGGATCATGACGAGAGCTCCCGCTTGGCAGCGGCGTGCGCGGCGTTCAGCTCGGCCATACGCTCGCCAGAGCCGCCTTTTCGATCGGGATGCGCGGTTCGCGCCTTGTTGCGCCAGGCGGCCTCGGCTGCCTCCAGGTCCGCGTCAGGGCCGACGCCCAGCACCGCCCGCCAGTCGTCGGGCGGCGGCAGAGCCGAAAAGCCCCTGAAGGCGGCGCGGACGATGTGCAGGCCGCCGTAGCGCATCTCCTGCCGCCGGGCCTCGAGGACGTAGTAGATCGCCCGGACGTTGTCCTCGGGCTTGGGGTAGCGGTCTACGGCGACGCAGCGCTGGGCGCCGTCCCACTCGAAGTAGACCGCCACCCCGGGATCGGACGGTCGCGCCGCGCCCAGCGTGACGTTCGACGAGATGACGACGTGCCGGACCGGCATCCCAGTGTCCGCGCCGAAGAGGCGCAGCGAGTCCTGCAGGTCCGCGACCGCGCGCGACAGCGAGACCTTGAACGGCGAGCGGCCGCGCGCCTTGCATCGCGGCATCTCGGCCGGCCAGTGCAGCGGATAGGCGAGGGGGCTCGTCACCATGCTGCTCGCTCCTCCGCTTCCGGCGCGATGCGCGGTATGGCGAGCACGGTGTCCAAGGCAGCGCGGGCGAGGACGACCGTGCCGAGCCCCACGATGATGAGGATCATGATCCGTTTCATGGCGGGCTCCGCTACAGCGCCGCGGTGCGGGTGAGGCGTCGGACGATGGCTTCCATGAGATCGATCTGACGGTCGGCCTGCTCGCGGCTCATCCGCCCAGCGCGGATCTGCTTCTCGTAGACATGCCGGCGCATCGAGGCCTCTCGCTGCGCCTCCTCGGCCAGCTCGCGTACGGTGAAGCGGTCGGGAGCGGTGTCAGGGGCGGGATTGGCCATCAGAGCACCTGTCCGATCAGCAAGACGAGGACCGTCAGCGCTCCCAGGATCAGGCCTGTGCATCGTGCTACTCGGCCCCAGCGATCGCGCCGGTTGATCTCGGCGACGGCGTCTTGGACCACCACCTTGCGGAGCTCGCGGGCGCGTTGCCCATCAACCCAGTCGCCCGAGGCCTCCAGCTGCTCGCAGGCGTCGAGGACGGCGCCCTCGGTGTGGAAGTTGGGGTGCGCCACAACCTGGCGTGCGCGCTGCAGACCAACGCTCGGACGCGGGATCAGGACGGCGCTCATCGTCCGATTCCCGGGCGCTTCGGCTCCTGCTCGCGCAGCCACTCCCGCACGCCGCCCTTGCGGTAGTACACGCGCCGGCCGAGGCGGATGCAGGGCGGTCCGATACGGCGCGTTTCCCAGCGTCCGAGCGTGTCGACCGAGATGCCGAGCTCCGTCGCCAGCTCGCCGCGGCTCATCCAGTCGTCGAGCAAGCGATCGGTCTGTTCCTCCGCCTGTTCGGGTCTTTCGTGCATGGCGTCCGTCCCTTCTGATCTCGCCGCCCAGCGCGGGCGGCAGCGATGAGACGGAGCCAAACCCATAGGAGGGGCAGGCGGAGAGGCGCGGGGTGGCGCGCGCCCCAGTAGGGACGTGCCACCCCAAGTTTTCCTGATCGGCGCTACCGCTTCAGGAAAAACCGGCGCGGGCGGCGGCCGAGTGCCGAGGGACGCGCCAGCGCGGCTTGAGGAGGTATTGAGCGATCTGCAGGCAGAGCTCGAGGCGGAGATTCCGCTCAACTGACTTTTTGGGATAGCATCTTTCTGAGACGCTATCCCAGCGAAAGCAGGTCCTTCGAGCATGAAATCACACAACATGTGATTGCTCGCCCATGGGACAGCACCGCGGTCGTTACTCTAATAATGCGCATCCCGTCCCTGATCGCGGAGGACAGTTCACGCATCGTCGTTTGCGGTTTGTTGATTAGGCTATCCGCTGCCGTCGCGCGCGTTTCATTTGCTGGCGCGTCCGGGCAGCGGCATCAGACTAAGGCGAGTACTGTTTGCTCTGCCGTCGCGGCGCGTCGACGGGAGACATGGTGTCATGCGCGACCCTCGATGCTGTAGCCTGCGACGCAACGTCCGCGAACGACGCTGCGTCGCAGAATTCGCCGGCACCCTGCAAACAAACTTGGGCCGCCCAAGTACTTCCGAAGCCGCTTAATGCGAAGGGCGGAAAGCCGACTTGCGGCATCGCGGCGTTCATCGGAGCGCTCCCGCCAGACCCGACCTTCACCTACGCACTTATCTTCATGGAGATTCGATCAGAGATGGCCAAATGGCCACACCCAAATCCGCAAAGGCCTCGCCCCTTTCCCAAATCTGCACCTCATTCCACTCACTCCTTTTGAGGAACCACTTGTTCAGAAATAGCCCCGTATGCTCCTCAAGCTTGTCGCGTTTTTCGGAGAAGCTTTTGTTGCCAGATGAAATATTTAGGCCGCTTGTCAGCAAGGTGAGGTTTCCGAGTGTGTGAAGACCTTTATTACGCGTTTCGGCTTTGGGATCGTTCGACCATCGTTCAACAAACTCGCCTTCATCAAATGGCCACTCCTCGGTCCAAGAGACGGGCAGGACATGCTCTGTCCACAGACCGTCAGGCATAGCCGCCGCAGTCGGTTGTGCTCGGGCTTCTGGCGCTTCTTTTCGCATCCGAACCGGCATTTGCGCAGGACGACCTGATAACGACCATGAAGGAGGGGGGTATGGTGGTCTTCCTGCGCCACGCCGCGACGGACTACTCGCGGTTCGACACCGGCCGCCTGAACGACCGGTCGGGCCAGCGGAACTTGTCCGAGGCCGGGCGGGTCCAGGCTGAGGAACTCGGCGGGGCTTTCGCGTCGCTCGGCATCGAGTTCTCGCGAATTCTCACGAGCCCCGTTTACCGCGCGCGCGACACGGCCGAGATCGCCTTCGGTCCCGGACGCGTGGAGGTCACGACGGATCTCATCGCCGACGACTACGCAGGCGGCGGCATCCCGGAGATGATTGCCGCGACCAAGGGGCTCCTCGATACCGAGCCGGAGGCGGGCGTCGAGGCCATATCCGACGACCCATTCATCGCCGATGCCGAAACCGACGTAATCGATGGCGACGTCGACCTCGGACCGCTCCGCCTTGTGCAGGAGCGCGCAGGTGCGGATCGACGCGGGCCGGTGCGACTCCAGCATGCCGATGAGATAGCTGAGCGTGTGCCCCGTGTCGACGATGTCTTCGACGATCAGCACGTGGCAATCCTCGATGTTGCCGCGGACGTCCATGACCAGTCGCACGGCGCCGCTGGAGACGCTGCCGTCTTCGTAACTCGACACGGCGATGAATTCGATTCGCCGCGGCACGTCCAGGCGGCGGGACAGATCCGCGAGGAAGATGAAGGCGCCCTTCAGGACGCCGATGAGGACGATCTCGCCCTTGTCGCGATAGTCGTCCGAGATCTCGTGGGCCAGCTCTTCGACGCGACGACGGATATCGCTTTCGCTGATCAGGACGGCGGGCGATGATCGACTCACTGACGGGTCCCCGATCGGTAGATGCGCCGAAGCATAGGCGATCCCGGCGATGGACGCCACCCGGAGATACGGTTAGGTTAGATTGCATGAAGCGCGCAATCGCGATCGCCGGCAACATTGGCGCGGGCAAGTCGACACTCGTCGACTTCCTGTCCCGCACCTACGGGGTGACGCCGTTCTACGAACCGAACGACGAGAACCCGTATCTCGCGGATTTCTACAAGGACATGAAGCGTTGGGCGTTCCGTTCGCAGCTCTATTTTCTGTGCAGCAAGTTTCGACTGCATCAACAACTGGATCGCCAGCCGGACGTCGTCGCGCTCGATCGCACGATATTCGAAGATGCCGAAATTTTTGCGACCGCGCTCTACCAGATGCGCAAGATCTCGAAGCGCGACTGGCAGGTCTACCAGGCGTTCTACGCAGCGATCCTGGAGGCCATCCGTCCGCCGGATCTCCTGATCTACCTGCGCTGTTCGATGCGTACGCTGCGCCAGCGCATACGCCTGCGTGGCAGGAAGATGGAACACGATTTGTCAGCCGCGTATCTGAAGCGCCTGGATGGTCTCTACGAATCCTGGATAGCGGCCTACGACATGAGTGACGTGCTCGTGCTGGATACAGAGCGCCTCGACTATGTCCACGACCTTTTGCACCGGCTGGACGTCATGCAGCGCATCGAGGCCGTCCTGCCACCGGAATTCGGCGGCAATTCGACATAATGAGGAAATCGTCCTGTGCCGTGCCGGGCGCTTGCACCCTGTAGGAGCGCTGCTCGACAGCGCGACTTGTTGCTGCGGCAAGCCCCGCTCCTGCAGGCGGCACGGCGCTGAACGGGCGTGGCGGGCTATCCGTACAATTCCCTATTGCAAACGTAATGCGAATCATTATCATTTAGCAACTATGGACGGCATGACGCTCGCATCCCTGAAACGCGGCCAGAAAGGCATCATCGCTTCGGTCGACGCGACGGACCCACAGGTCCAGCGCCTCATGGTGCTCGGCCTCGTCGAAGGCGCAGAGGTCGAGCTCGCCGGCGCTGCGTTGGGCGGTGACCCGATGGAGTTCCGTCTCTTCGGCTGTGGCATCTCGCTGCGCCAGGAACAGGCGCGGCGTTTTACCGTCTCGTTCTGCGAGCCCGGTGACTAAGACACCCGAAACCCGGATCGCCCTCAAAGACATTTCCGTGAGGCGGCAGCCGGATGCCACCATTGCGGTTGTCGGCAGCCCGAATTCGGGCAAGAGCACGCTGTTCAACCGGCTGACCGGTCTGCGCCAGCGCATCGGCAACTATCCCGGCGTCACGGTCGAGCGCCACGTGGGGACGCTGAAGAGCGACGACAGGATCGTGGAGCTGGTCGACCTGCCGGGCACGCACGGCCTCTCCGCGCACTCATACGAAGAGAGCATCGCGATCGACGTGATCTTCGGCCGCATGCAGGGCACGCAGCCACCCGACGCGATCCTCGCCGTCGTGGACGCGACGAATCTCTACCAGGGCCTGTACCTCGTGCAACAACTGCTCGAGCTCGAGCGGCCGGTCGCCGTGGCGCTGACCATGTCCGATGCCGCGGACATCGCCGGAATCCGGATCGACGTGCCGGCGCTCGCCGCGCGCCTCGGCGGGATCCGCGTGTGCCCGGTCGTGGCAACCACGGGGCAGGGCATCAACGACCTGCGCAACGCGCTCATCGGACTCGCGGACATGCCGCCCCCCAGACCGACGTCGGCCTGGCCGGAACTGTCGGCGGCGGCGCGGGAACTCGCCGAACGCGCGACGATCCCGCTCCGGCTTGCGGAAGTCGAGCGCCTGCTGATCGACGGTGCGACGGGCGCGAACCGGCACGTGCTCGAATGCATCGGACCGGATGCCGCCGAGCGGGTCGTGCGGACGCGCGAAGCGCTGTTCGCCGGCGAGCCTCCGCTCGCGCTGGAGGCGCGGCGGCGCTATGCGTGGGTGCGAGACGTGCTGAAGGAGGTGCAGGACCGGATACCGCCTTTCTATTCCTGGCGAACCCGGCTGGCGACGTTCCTGAATCAGCCTATCCCCGGCACGATCGGGCTGTTCCTGGTCATGGCCGTCGTATTCCAGGCCGTATTTGCCTGGGCGACGCCGATCATGGACCTGATCGACGACGCGACGGCAACACTCGGCACGGCCGTCGGTGCCTGGCTGGGACACGGCGCGATTGCCAGCCTGGTCGCGGACGGCATCATCGGTGGCGTCGGCAGCGTCGTCGTGTTCCTGCCGCAGATCCTGATCCTGTTCCTGTTTATCATCGTGCTCGAGGATTCCGGCTACCTGGCGCGTGCCGCGTACCTGATGGATCGCGCCATGCGTTCGGTCGGGCTGTCAGGACAGTCGATCATTCCGATGATCTCGAGCTTTGCCTGTGCCGTGCCGGGTATCATGGCGACGCGCGTCATACCGAACCGGCGCGATCGTATCGCGACGATCCTCGCGGCGCCGTTCATGACCTGTTCGGCGCGCCTGCCGATCTACGCCCTGCTCATCGCCGCGTTCGTGCCGGTCCGCGACGTCGGCTTCCTGAACCTGCAGGGACTCGTGCTGTTCGGCCTGTATCTGTTCGGCATACTCGCCGGCGTCGGGACCGCTCTGCTGATGCGCAAGACCGCGCTCAGGGGTCCGAAGCCGCCGTTTGCCCTGATGCTGCCGGAGTTCCGGCGCCCGAACGCGCGAACGGTACTGATCCAGCTCCTCGGCCGCGCCAAGGTTTTCCTGTACCGTGCCGGTACCGTGATCTTCTCGGTCGCGGTCATCATCTGGGCGCTTGCCTATTTCCCGCGTGCGACGCATCTCGATCCCGGCTTGACGAGCAATCAGGCTGCCGCGGTGCAGCTCGAACAGAGCTGGCTCGGTCGCGCCGGCAAGTTCGTCGAACCCGCATTCAAGCCGCTGGGCTGGGACTGGCGCGTGTCGTCGGCCGTCATCGCCGGGTTCCCGGCGCGCGAAGTCGTCGTCGCGGTACTCGGCACCGTCTATGCGGTGGGCGACCAGGCCGACGAAAGCACCTTGTCGACCCGCCTGAAATCCGCGACATGGGCGGACGGCGCGCCGATATTCACGCTGCCGATGGTCTTCGGCATGCTGATCTTCTACGCCTGCTGTCTGCAGTGCGTGGCCACGCTCGCGGTGATACGCCGCGAGACCAACAGCTGGCGCTGGCCGGTATTCGCCTGGAGTTACATGACCTCGATCGGCTACGTCGGCGCGCTGCTCGTCTACCAGCTCGGCAGCTGAGTCACACGGCGCCGGGGTCGAACGAGACCGTATCCCAATGAGACGGCATCGATGATCGCGGCTGAAGCCGCTCCTACAGATGCCGTTGTAGCCGATTAGAAGCCGTAGGAGCGGCTTCAGCCGCGATCAGAGCGCTGCGAGGCGTTCGGCAGCGCGGCGCAGGGTCGTGTCGTCCTTCGCGAAGCAGAAGCGCAGACGGTTGCCGGTGAACGGCGTCTCGCAGAAGACCGACAGCGGGATCGAGGCGACGCCGACTTCGCGTGTCCAGCGCTTGGCGAGGTCGACATCGGGCTCGTCGCTGATGGCGCCGTAGTCCACGATCTGGAAGAACGTGCTCTTCGACGGCCGAAACCTGAATCGCGTCTCACCGAGCAGCTCGCAGAACAGGTCGCGTTTGCCTTGGTAGAACGCCGACAGGCCCTCGTAGAAGCCGGGATTGGCAACGAGGTAATCGGCGAGGGCGTGTTGCATCGGCGTACTGACCGCGAAGGTCGTGAACTGATGCACCTTGCGGAACTCCGCCGTGAGCGCCTCCGGTGCGAGGCAATATCCCACCTTCCATCCCGTGGCGTGGAAAGTCTTGCCGAAAGAACATGCGACGAAGCTGCGCGACCACAACTCGTCGTGGCTCGCGAGGCTCGGGTGTCGCACGCCGTCGAAGACGATGTGCTCGTAGACCTCGTCGGACAACAGGAACGCATCGCTGTCGCGTACGAGTTCCGCGAGCCGGTCCAGGTCCCCGGCATCCAGCGTCGCGCCGGTCGGATTGTGCGGGAAGTTGAGGATGACGAGGCGCGTCCGTGCATTCAGCGTATCGGCAAGGCGCTGCCAGTCGATCGCAAACTCGGGGGCATCCGCGCTTACCCGCATCGGAACGTGTCGCGTGACGCCGCCGGCGAGCGTCACCGCGGGCTCGTAGGAGTCGTAAGCCGGATCCAGCACGATGACTTCGTCGCCCGGCCGGACGACCGCCTGGACGGTGCTGAAGATGCCCTCGGTGGCACCCGTGCACACCGTCACTTCGCTGCCGGCATCGACGCGTCGCCCCTGCAGGCGGAACGTCTTTTCGGCGATGGTCTCGACGAGCGCCGGGACGCCGGGCATCGGGGCGTACTGATTGGCGCCGTGCTTCAGGTGCCAGGCGATGCGGTCCGTCAATTCCTCCGGCGGATCGAATTCGGGGAAGCCCTGCGAGAGATTGATCGCTCCGCTGTCCTGAGCGAGCTTGCTCATCACCGTGAAGATCGTGGTGCCGACGTCAGGCAGTTTGCTCGGGAGGGCCGGTGGCATGGCGTGCCGACAATGACACCGACGTGCGAGGATTGTCAATCGAGAACGAGGCTATTGGATACGCACGCGCACGTGCAGGTTGAATCCCGGTACGTTGCCCACCGTCGCGCCGTTCATCGAACCCGACGGATTGATCCGATAGCCGGTTACGGCGGCATCGAAGCCCTGAGCATCCGGCACGGGCGTGTAGTTGTAGGGCGGACCGCCGCCCGGCTGATTGCTGAATGTAACGTCGGTGGCATAGGACCAGGAAAGGCCGCTGGCGACGGCACCATCGGCGAACACGATCGGGTCGCCTCCGGAAGTATCGACGTAGAGTGCGACGCCCGCAGGCAGCGGGTCCGTGATCACCATCGATCCGGCGTCGACGGCGCCGGCTCCCTGGTTGCTCACGCCGAGCGTGTACTGCACGACCGCCCCCGGGATGGCTTTCGGATTGCTGCCGCCATTGATCGGATCGGACAGGGTCTGAGCGACCTTGGAGACGAGGAGTGCGGGGACGGCGTTCTGTCCCAGGCACACGTCATCGACATGCCAGTAGTCGAATGTGGCGCCGGACCCGCCCGTCATCCGGAAGCGGATCCGGAAATTGGAATGACGCCCGGCAGCCGGCAGCGTGTAACTGCGGTTGTAGACCCGGCCCGGACCGCCGTTGCCGTTGAAGGTTTCCAGCGCGACCCAGGCGCCGAGGTCGTCGAGGTATTCGACGACCAGGTTCTCGCCGCCGTCCGGGTCTTCGCTGAAGGCATCGGCGCCCCGGCGGACCCACATCGTCAGATCGGTGAACGAGGGTTCGCTCGTATCGATGACGCTCGAGGTGACGGTGACGATGCCGCCGTTGATGTACATCGAATCGGTCGGCGTCGAGGACGTCGCGGAACTCGTCCCCGCATAGCCCGAGAACGCATTCACGCTCCAGTTGCCGAGGCCGTTGTCGAAATAATCGCAGGTACCGACGGTCAGTGGACCGGCGGGCGCGACCTCGGTGACGACGACGTCGTCGAAATGCCAGTAATCGTAGTCGTAGCCGCTGCCGGCGATCTGGCGCACGCGGATGGCCAGGTTGCCGTGCAGGGCGTCGGGCGGCAGCAGGAAGGAGTCGTTGTAGATCTGCCCGTTCGTCCCCGAGCCGAGGTACCGGTTCAGCAAGGCCCAGGAATTGTCCGCGCGCCGGTACTCAATATAGAAGTCCTCGCCCGCGTCGGTGTCTTCGCTGTTGTTGATCGCGTCGCTGCCGCGGCGTACCCAGATCCGGAGCCGCGCCGCCGGCACCGCGGCTGAAAACGTCGGGCTCGTGACCGTCACCGGACCGTTGCGGGTGTAGGCTGCGCGCGGACCGGAGCCGGAGGTCTGACCGCCGGTCAGGATCCCGGATCGGCTGGTGTCCGTGGTGGTCCACGGCGCGAGAGACGTATCGTTGAAATTGTCGCTGAACAGGACGTCGCCGGGCGTGGCATGCGCCGGCGCCGCGGCAAAGAGCGGCCACGCGAGCAAGGCTCGCATGAGGAACGCTCGAAAATTCCACGCGACGCCGTCCATCGTGCCTCAGGACGCGAACGCGCGACCCCCGCCGCGTCGCTCGGCCACGGGTTTCGGCTCGTAGCCGCGCAGCCAGGCGAGAAAATCCTGCGCCGGGAGCGGCGTGCTCATGTGATATCCCTGCGCCTGCTGACAGCCGATCTCGGCAACGCGCCGCAAGGTCGGCTCGTCCTCGACGCCCTCGGCGACCACTCCCAGGTGCATGCTGTGTGCGAGCTCCACGGCAGTCCGCACGATCGCGTCGTTGTGCGCGTCGTTACAGAGGGTCGTCACGAAGCACTTGTCGATCTTCAGTTCGTCCAACGGTATGTTGCGGAGCTGCGCCAGCGACGAATGGCCGGTGCCGAAATCGTCCATCGAGATGCGCACGCCGACGTCACGCAGGCAGTCCAGCACCGACAGCGCTTTCTGCAGGTCCTCCATGATCGAGTTCTCCGTGACTTCCAGGGTCAGCCGCTGCGCGGGCAGGCCATGTTCTTTCAGAATCTGCATGACATGGTAGGGAAGGTATTCATCGAGCAGGTCGCGCGCGGCGAGGTTCGCCGACACCTGCAGTTCATGACCCGCCTCCTCCCAGTTGCGGCACTGCCGGACGGCTTCGGCGATGACGTGCCGCGTGAGTGCGACGATGGTCCCGGATTGTTCGGCCGCCGGCACGAAGTCGTCCGGGTTCAGCCGGCCGAATTCGCGATGCTGCCAGCGCACGAGTGCTTCCGCGCCGCAGACTTGCGTATCCGGCAGGGACACCTTGGGCTGGAACCAGGTCTCGACGTCGCCGCGCCGCAGCGCCGCCGGCAGATCGTTGACGATGCGCAGTCGGCGCACGAATTGGTCTTCGTGTCCGGATTGGTAGACGCGATAGCGTTCGTTGTGGGTCTCGGCCTCGGTCCGGGCGATGGATGCGAAGCGCAGCAGGTCCGCGGCAGCGTCGCCGTGACGCGGAAATTCGGCGATACCCACCTGCGTCTGCAGGATGATGTTCACGCGGCCGAGCGTCACCCCGGACCCCAGCAGGTTCTCGATCCGATCGACCTGCGAAATGGCGCCTTCCACGTCGTCGCCCGGCAACAGGAGGACGAATTCGTTTGTGCCGGTCTGTCCGAGCATCTGGCCGCCGCCGACGTTGGCAAGCAGATGCCGCGCCGTGGTCCGGATGAGTTCGTCGGTGGCATTGTGGCCCAGCGTCGAGGTGATCTCGTTCATGCGCAGCAGGCGGATCGAGAGGATCGCGACGCGGGAATTGGACCGTCGTGCCCGCTCGATCATCAGGGTGAGGGACTTGAGCACGCTCGCCCGATTCGGCAGATCGGTCAGCGGGTCGTGCAGTGCATTGTGAGTAATCCGCTGCTCGCGTTCCGCGATGGCGGTCTGCATCGCGTTGAAACTCGCTGCGAGCTCGCCGAACTCGTCGTCCGACTTCACGTCGACGCTGCGTTCGTAGTCGCCGGCGATCATGCGGCGGGCCGCCGCACCGAGTGTGCGCAGCGGGCGGGCGATCGTCGTCGAGAACCAGCCACCCGCGACGGCGACGAATGCGAGAAGGACCGCACCGAATACGATGAGGCCGCGGCGGGCCTCGGCATACGGCTGCATCGCCTCGCGCATGGAACGTTGCAGCACGACGAGGACGGACGGGTCGCCGTGCAGGAAGGGCGTCTGAATCGTCAGCGACGGGTTCGTATCCTCGCTGGCCATGTACACCGTGTCGGTGCGGCGGTGCGCGTCGATGCCGGCCGGATCCGCACTCTGCGTCGCGATGAGTTCGATCCTGTCATCCGCTCTGTGCAGGATGGTCACGTCGAGACCCGTGAGATCGGCTATGCGCCCGGCCAGGGCATCGTCGATCCGGAAACCCAGCACCACCCAACCGACGGTGACGGGTGCACGCAGCGGCACGGAGAAGAGCTGGTAGGCGGCGTCGGACAGGAATGCGGCGGACACCTGTTGCTGACGGCTGGCGACGGAGATCAGGTGCGTGACGTCGGCATAACTGCTGTTGGTCGGATCCAGCGTGCTGGCGACGACGTTGCCGTCGAGATCCACGAGCGCGGCGAGATCGGCACCGACCCGGCGGCTGTGATTGTCCAGTACCGAGCGGATCGTCGCGGCATCGTTGGTCGCGGTCGCTTCCTTGAGGCCATAGTCGGCCGCCAGCACCCCGACGCTGGTGCGCAGCTGGTCGGTGCGGGACTCGAGATATTCGTTGACGACGCCCGCCCCGATCGTCAGGGACTCGCGCGCATCGGACCGGATGTCGTTCTCTACCGTGCGCATGACCGCCAGTAGCGTGACGACCTGTGCCACGGCGAGCGGCACGATCGTCAGCAGCAGCAGCTTGGTGCGAAAGGTCGTCTTGAGTTGCATGGCTGCCCGTGCATAGCCTACAAAAATCAAAGCGTTATGCAGTCTAGGCGGATTCTGTCAAATGGAGTGTGCGCGAGTTCACGGTTAGCCGGCACGTGCTCGACCTAGACTAGCGGGACCTGGGATTCCACGACGCGGGAACACAATGGCCCCTCGATTGTACCGTCTCGTCGGCGGCCTGCTCCTGATGCTCTTCGTGCTGCCGGCGGCACCCGCCGCGGCGTACGCCGGTACACTCGATGTATCGGTGGTAGATCCGGACGGCATGCCGGTACCGGACGTCGCCGTGTACGTGATTCAGGACGGCGTGCGCGAGAGCAGCCGCAAGCCTCCCGGCAGGGCAGTGATGGATCAGCGCGACAAGCAGTTCGTGCCCCACATCCTGGTCGTCCAGAAAGGCACGGCGGTGGACTTCCCGAACAGCGACGCGGTCGCCCATCACGTGTACTCCTTCTCCAAGCCGAACGACTTCGTGTTGCCTCTCTACAAGGGCGATCCCAACGATCCGGTAACCTTCCGCTACGACGGTATCGTCACGCTAGGCTGCAACATCCACGATCAGATGCTGGGATACATCGTGGTCGTCGACACCGACGTTTTCGGCAAGACGGACGGCGACGGCACGCTCGAGCTCGACGTCGACGACGCCGCAACCGGCTATGCCGTCACGATCTGGAGCCCGCGCATCCGTGATGCCGACGAACTTCTGACCCGGACCCTCCCGCACGGCGCCAACACGGCGGTGACATTCAGGCTCGAGAAGCGCCTGCGTCCGCCGTTCGATCCGGGGACGGATTCCGTGCAATGGTCAGAGTACTGAAGCAGGCGTTTGCCGTCGCGTGTGTCGTGCTGCCGCCCGCGGCATCCGCCCTCGAGATCGCGCCCGGACAAGAGCTCGCGCTCGGTGCAGATGCCGGTTTCCAGCAGGTGTCGTCCTTGCCGGCGTGGACGAGCGGGTCCGTCGGCAAGCTGGCGAATGACTCGGACGGAGCGGTCCTCGATCGCGCGTTCGTCGATTACTCGGGCCGCCTGACCAACACGCTGGGTGTCCGCGTCGCCGCCGAGGGTTACAGCGACGACATCGGCGGAATTCTCGGCCTCACGCAGGCGTACCTGCAGTGGCGGCCCGTACCCCGGTCCGCCAATCGGCTCCGCTTCCGGTTGGGCGCATTCTATCCCCCGTTGTCGCTGGAGAGTCCGGACCCGGGCTGGAGCAGTCCGTATACCCTGAATCTCTCGGCGATCAACACCTGGGTTGCCGAAGAGCTGCGGACCGTCGGCATCGAGATGTCCGTCAGCCGGCGTCCGTCGAGACTCGGCGGCACGCACGAATTCTCCGTGCAGGCGGCGGCATTCACCGGCGCCGATCCGGCGGGTTCGTTGCTGGCATGGAAGGGCTGGTCGGTGCACGAGCGGCAGACCCGCTTCGGCGACAAACTCCCGCTGGCGCCGCTGCCGCAACTGCAGCCGGGCATGACATTCGCGAAACAGGATCCGTACGTCACTCCTTTCCGGGACGTGGACGACAGGCCGGGCTTCTATGTCGGCGCCGGCTGGCGATACTCGAGGCGGCTGCAGCTGCACGTGCTTCACTTCGAGAATCGCGCCCTGCCGACCGCATTCGAGAGCGGCCAGTACGGTTGGCGCACGCGCTTCGACCAGCTGGGCTTGCAGGCGGATCTGCCCGGCGCGGTCGGTCTCGTGGCCCAGTGGATGCGCGGCAGCACCGTCATGGGGCCGTTGCTCGGCGCGGCGCACGCCGTGGACACGCGCTTCGGTAGCTGGTTCGTGCTGCTGACGCGCGAATTCGGAAACCAGCGCCTCACGCTGCGCTACGACGATTTCGACGTGACGGACCGCGACCCGGTACCGTTGGACGACAACACGGACGAAGGCCACGCCTGGACGATCGGCTACCGTTATCACGTGTCGGAACACGTTTCGGTGGCGCTGGAATGGCTGGGAATCGTCTCGAGGCGTCCGGCCTGGCGCTACGCGGGGTTCCCCGGGCAGCACTCGGAAGAGCAGCTGCAGGCGATGCTTCGATTGCGGTTCTGAGGTACATTGGATGGCAAGACCGGCACAAACCTGCGGAGTCCCGCCATGAAGATTTCGGTCAATTCCCTGATCGCCACGCTCATATTGACGCCGGCATTGCTGTGTTCGTCGGGCTCCGAAGCCCTGGCGCAATCGACACAACAGCGGCAGACGGACCAGCAATTTCTCAAGCGCCTGAGCGGCTACGCCGAGCAGCTGGAGCGGCGGCTGGACCGGCTCGGGTCGCGTCTCGAGGCCCTCGACCCGTCCGGCATGTCGGTACCGGCAGGCGGTCACAACACGGTGTCCGCGCGCGGCGAGGTCGCGCCGAACACCACGGTCGGCTTCTCCGTGGGGCGCTCGGCCGGCCCGGATGCGGTTGACCCGGAGATGCCGGGCCAGATGGCACGCCGCCACGCGATGACTGCCGGAGCCCGGTACAGCCGGCTGCACAGCGAACTGGACAGCCTGCAACTCGACGTGCGCAATGCAGAGCGCCGGCTGAAAAAGGGAGACTACGAATCCGACAAGGACCTGCAGAAGGAGCAGAAGCGCCTGCAACGGATCGAGCGCAATATCAGCGATCTGGAACGCGAGGTCGGTGCAGCACGATGAAGCCCTGATCCGGTCCCTGTCGCGGGCCGGGGCCTGGCCGCATCCCGCCGGAGACATCGAGGTCCTGGAGACGCACATCTCCTGGGTCGTCCTCGCGGGGGAATACGCCTACAAGATCAAGAAACCGGTGCGGCTCGGCTTCCTGGATTTTTCGACGCTGGAACTGCGGCGCCGATTCTGCGAGGAAGAGTTGCGGCTCAATTGTCAATGGGCGCCGCAGATCTACCTCGACGTCGTGCCGATCACGGGTACGGCCGACCGTCCCAGGGTCGGCGGCGACGGCACGGCGATCGAGTACGCCGTGAAGATGCTGCGATTCCCGCAGCAGGCGATACTCGCCGCGGAACTGGAGGCCGGCTGTCTCACGGGCGACGACATGATCGAGCTCGCCGAGATGCTCGCAGCTCGGCACGGGCAAGCGCTGCAGGTTCGCGTGAAGGGCGTAGATGCGGTGCGCGACGTTTCCGCGCCGATGCTGGAGAACTTCGGCTACCTCGTCGACCGGCTCGAGGACGGTACCTATGCGAGCCTCAGGCGGTGGACGGAGGAGCGCCTGCGCTCGCTCGACGGCGTTCTCAGACAGCGTGCCGAATCCGGCTTCGTCCGCGAATGCCACGGCGACCTGCATCTCGGTAACCTCGTGCGGCTGCCGTCCGGTATCGTCGCATTCGACTGCATCGAATTCGACCCGGCGCTGCGTACGATCGACGTGGTCAGCGACGTCGCATTTCTCGTGATGGATCTCGTCGCGCACGCGCGCCGCGACCTCGCGTATCAGTTCCTGAATCGCTACTTCGAATGCACCGGCGACTACGAGGGTGTGCGGGTGCTCGCGCTGTATGTCGTGTATCACTGCCTGATCCGGGCGAAGGTGCTTGCGATCCGCGGTGCGGAGCGCAGCGACGGTCGCGATCGACGCAGGGACCTGGACGAGATGCGCCACTATTGCGACGTTGCGAGCGAGTGGATGCCGGAGCACGTGCCGGCATTGCTGATCGCGTGTGGACTCTCCGGATCCGGCAAGACCTGGCTGTCGAGCCGGATCATGCTGTCGCTGCCCGCGATCCGCGTCCGCTCCGATATCGAGCGGCGACGGCTGGCGGGGATCGGCGAGACGACGAGCAGCGACTCCGGCCTCGATCGGGGGCTGTACGATTCCACCATGACGAGAAAGACCTACGATTGCCTGTTGCAGGCCGCCCGCGCGTCGCTCCTGTCTGGCATGGACGTCATGCTCGATGCGTCGTTCCTGCGGCGCTCCGAACGCGAGCGGGCGCGGCGTCTGGCGGAGGGCTGCAACGCGGCATTCCTGATCGTCGAAATACAAGCGTCCCGGGACGTCCTGGCGGAGCGCGTGAGGCGCAGGAAGCGCGAAGGGCGGGATGCATCGGAAGCCGATATCGGCGTTCTGGAGCATCAGCGCGCGATCGCCGAGGGGCTGGACGAGGCAGAAGCCAAGCAGGCGCTGCAATTCGATACGAGCGGGGCGGCACAGGCGAGCGAGTTTGTCGACCGGGTACGGGCAGCGATCGGTCGGCCGCTCGGTGGTGCAAAAGTGTGACCGGATCGTCATTTGCCGGAAACGGGAATAAACTACTGTATGCAGGCTTGGGCAATATTGGAGGCACGGACATGAAAACCCCACGATTCGCCGGCGGTCGCCGCCTGGCGGCAGTTGCCATGCTACTTGCCGGTATCCTTTGTGGCCCGGCCGCATTCGCCGACTCGGGGTTCTATCTGGGGGGCAGCGTCGGCAAGACTGCGATCGATATTAACGCAACGGATTTCAGCAGCAGCGGGTCGGCCTGGAAAGGTTTCGGCGGCTACATCGTCGACCTGCCGGTCGTCGATTTCGCGGTCGAGGCAGGTTACGTCGACTTCGGTTCACAGTCCGATACCCTCCAGGGCCAAAAGGCGAGTTTGGATGCGACCGGGCTCAGCGCCTTCGGCGTCGCCGGCCTCGACTTCGGCGTGATCGGCGCGTTCGCCAAGGTCGGCGTCATCCGCTGGGACGGCAAGACCAGCTACCTGGGCATGTCGGATTCCAGCAGCGGGACCGATTCCGCCTATGGTGTCGGCCTCCGCTTCAATATCAGCTCGATCGAGCTCCGAGGCGAGTACGAACGCTTCGATATCAAGGATGTCAGCAACATGAACATGGTGTCTGTCGGCATACTCTGGCGCTTCTGAGCTCGACCTCGATCTTGTGACGAAAACAGCCGCATCCGTGCGGCTGTTTTTGTTTGCGCGTCCGCATCTCCTACAATAGGCGTATGAACCGGCGGCCGAATCATGTGTGAACTGTTCGCGGTATCGAGCCGGCTTCCGACCGTCGTCGACTTCACGCTCGAGAGGCTGGCCCGCCATGGCGGCCTCGAGGGTCCGAACAAGGACGGCTGGGGGCTCGCCTATTATCAGGACGGCGACGTCCTGCTGCTGCGCGAGCCCACGCCGGCCTCGCAGAGCGAACTCGTCCGTTTCATGGAGCAGAAGGGACCGCCCAGCCGCTTCGTCGTCTCCCACATCCGTCGTGCGACGCGCGGCGGCATCGCATTGCGCAATACACAACCGTTCGAGCGCGAGCTCGGCGGGAAGGTCCACGTGTTCGCCCACAACGGTACGCTCAAAGACATCGAGGCCCGCTGCGACATCGGGAAGTACCGGTTCCACCGGGTCGGCGAGACGGATTCGGAGTATGCGTTTTGCTGTCTGTTGCAGCGGATGTCGCCGCTCTGGGACGGAATCGAAGACGGCGTGCCGGACCCGGACGAACGGCTTTCGATCGTGGCCGAATTCGCCGCGTGGCTGCGTCCCATGGGTCCCGCCAACTTTATCTACAGCGACGGCGACATGCTGTTCGCGCATGCGCACCGGCGCACGCAGAAGGACGGGCGCATCGCGCCCCCGGGACTGCACATGCTCAAGCGTCGCTGCGACGAACGGCCGCCGGATCTGCGCCACGCCGGCGTCGGGCTCGCGACGGAGCCCCAGGAGCTGACGCTGCTGGCCAGCGTCCCGCTGACCGGAGAAGCCTGGGAACCCCTCGCAGAAGGCGAGGTCGTCGCCCTCAGGGAGGGCGAGGCCTGGAGCCGGTCGGTGCCGGTGGCGGCCGGCAGCGGCGAGGCGGCCTTATCGTGAGCTGATGGACCTGCCCGGTTTTAATTAAGACTTTACTAATTTAGTGATTCGTAATATATTGCTCTCCCCGGATTCGAATCCAGCAGGAGTCTCCGATGAGAACCAGAATGTCACTCGAACACGCCGTCGACGCCTTTGCCGGCATCATGGTGTTGTTGTCCGTCGTCCTCACCTACTTCGTACATCCGGCCTTCGTCTGGCTGACGGTGTTCGTGGGCGCCAACCTGTTCCAGCAGTCGTATACGGGATTCTGCCCCGCGGCGTACGTCTTTAGTAAGTTCTTCGGCTTCCGTCCGGCGGGCGAGACCGCAGTCTGACACCGGGAATCTGAGGGATGCCGGATGCGCTAAGCTTGTCGCGGCTGCAATTTGCCGCGAATATCAGCTTCCACATCCTGTTCCCTATGATCACGATAGCGCTCGCCTGGGTGCTGTTGTTCTTCAAGCTGCGTTTCGACAGCACGCAGGATTCGAAATGGATGAACGCCTATCGCCTGTGGGTGAAGGTGTTCGCGTTGACCTTCGCCCTCGGCGTGGTCAGCGGCATCACGATGAGTTTCCAGTTCGGGACCAACTGGCCCGGCTTCATGAACACGGTCGGCAACATCGCCGGGCCGCTGCTCGCCTACGAGGTGCTGACGGCGTTCTTCCTGGAGGCGACGTTCCTCGGCGTCATGTTGTTCGGCTTCAATCGCGTCAGCAACCGCGTGCACACGGCGGCGACGGTGCTCGTCGCAGTGGGGACGAGCCTGTCGGCGTTCTGGATCCTCGCGCTCGTGTCGTGGATGCACACACCGGCCGGATTCGAGATGCGTGACGGGGTCGCCCACGTGACGAGCTGGCTCGGCGTAATCTTCAATCCGTCCTTCGGCTACCGCATGCTGCACACGATGCTGGCCTCGTTCCTGACCGTGTCGTTCCTGCTGGCAGGCCTGTCCGCGTACCGCATCTCCCGGGGCGACAGGACGCCGGCTGCGGAATCGACGCTCCGCGTCGGCATCGTCATGGCCGCGATTCTCGCGCCCGCGCAGATCCTTGCCGGCGACGCGCACGGTCTCAATACGCTGGAATATCAGCCGGCAAAGATCGCGGCGATGGAGGCGCTCTGGGAGACACGCAGTGCCGCGCCGCTGGTCCTGTTCGGCATACCGGATGCCGACGGGATGACGAATCACTACGCCCTCGAGCTGCCAGGTGTCGCGTCGCTGATCCTGACCCACGATCCCGACGGCATCGTGCGCGGCATCGACGACTTCCCGGATGCACATCCCCCGGTCGCCGCGGTGTTCTGGGCGTTCCGCGTGATGGTCGGCATGGGCGTCCTGATGCTCGCGGTATCCTGGCTCGCCGCTTGGCACCTGCGGCGGCGGGGAACCGTGCCACCGTCCGTATCGCGCATCCTCGTCGCGATGACCTTCGCAGGCTGGATTGGCGTGCTCAGCGGCTGGTACACCACGGAGATCGGGCGCCAGCCCTGGCTCGTACACGGCGTATTGCGAACGGCGGACGCCGTCACGGCGGTGCCGGCGGGCCGCATCGGCACGACGCTGGCGCTGTATCTCACGCTGTACGTCGTGCTGATCGTGGCCTACGTCTCGGTCGTGTTCCATCTCGCGCGCCAGGCCGGGCTCGCCGAGACCAAGGCGTCGGGGCCGGCCGCACTCGGTCCCGCGGTGCTGCCGGCGCGCCGCCCGGAGTCAGAGCGTGCCTGAGGCGATGCCGGACCTGACGACGCCCGCGGGCTGGCTGCCGCTCGCCTTCATGCTGGTGATGGGGCTCGCGATCCTCGCCTACGTCGTCCTCGACGGCTTCGACCTCGGCGTCGGGCTGTTGCTCGGTGCCGGCACGGACGACGAAAAGGATACGATGATCGCGTCGATCGGCCCGTTCTGGGACGCGAACGAGACCTGGCTGGTGCTCGGCGTCGGCGTCCTGCTCGTCGCATTCCCCGTCGCGCACGGCATCATCCTCGGCGCGCTGTACCTGCCGGTCGCGCTGATGCTGATCGGACTCACGCTGCGCGGCGTCGCTTTCGATTTCCGTGTGAAGGCCAGGACGGAGCACAAGCGGATCTGGAACCGCGCGTTCATCGCCGGCTCGACGTTGGCCGCCATGTCCCAGGGCTACATGCTGGGGCGCGTCGTGACGGGATTCACGCAGGACCTGTGGAGTTACCTTTTCGCCTGGCTGATCGGCCTGTGCCTGACATCGGGGTATGCGCTGCTCGGGTCGAGCTGGCTGATCATCAAGACCACGGGACCGCTGCAGCAGCGCGCGGTGGGCTGGGCACGACGCTCGATCCTGTTGCTTGCCGCAGGCGTCGCCGCTGTCTCCATCGCGACGCCGCTGGTCAGCCAGCGCATCTTCGACAAGTGGTTCGGACTCGAGCACCTGATCGTACTGTGGCCCATCCCGGCGATGACCGTCACGATGTTCTTCATCGCGTATCGCTCGCTCGTGCGCCTGCCCGTGCGGCTCGCGCAGGACAATCCGTACGGGGACTGGGTGCCTTTCGGCAGCACCGTCGCAATCTTTCTGCTGTCATTCCACGGTCTCGCGTACAGCCTGTTCCCGTACATCGTGATGGACCGCCTGACCATCTGGCAGGCCGCGGCGGCGCCGAAGTCGCTGATGTTCATCTTCGTCGGCGCGATCATCGTCCTGCCGGTCGTGGTCGGCTACTCGATCTTCGCGTACCGGGTGTTCCGCGGCAAAGCCTCCGACCTCCGCTACGACTAGTACCCTGTCAACTTCAAACTGACCGGGTACGCGTTACGTCCGGGCGTCCGCCATCGACATCTCGGGGCGCGGACCGGATCGCACGTTGACATAGCACTTCATTACGGCGATCAGTGCCGGGACGACGCCGACGATGATGAACACGAGATCGCCCGGCGTGCGCAGCCATTCGATCAGGCGGGGCGTGCCCTGGCCGGTGTACGTCAGCCCGCGTGCGTGCCAGTAACCGTTATGGAGCACGTCGAGGAGCTGCATTATCCCGCCGGGGAACAGGCTCAGCACGACCATCATGGCGAGCCCGACGTTCAGCCCCCAGAACGAGATCTTGAAGTATTTTTGCAGGTCCTCCCATTGCGATTCGGTCGACACGTGACGGACCGAGAACACCATCAACGCGACCGCGAGCATCCCGAACACCCCCATCATCGCCGCGTGGCCGTGGTTGATCGTCAGCACCGTGCCGATCTCGAAGTAGCTCACGATCGGCAGGTTGATCAGGAACCCGAAAATCCCCGCGCCGAGGAAGTTCCAGGCCCCGACGGCCATGATGAAATAGAACGTCCAGCGGTGCGGCACGGGGATCGGATTGCCGGACAGGTCGCGTTGCGAGCGCGTCACCTTGATGAAGTCCCACGCGTCGAGTGTCAGCAGCGTCAGCGGGACGACCTCCATCGCCGAAAACACGGCGGACAGGGCCATGTTGAGTTGCGAGTGACCGTTGAAGTACCAGTGATGCCCGGTGCCGATCAGTCCGCCGCCGAAGTACAGAATCGCGTCGAGATAGATGACGCGGGTCGCGGTCGTGCGGGTGACGACGCCGAGGCCGGACAGGATTACGGCGACGAGCACGGTGACGAAGAACTCGAAGAAGCCCTCCACCCACAGGTGGATGATCCAGAACCGCCAGGTATCCACGATCGAGAAATGCGTCGTGCCGTCGAAGAACATGGCCGGCAGATAGAAGACCGGTATCGCCAGTGCCGCGATCAGGAAGAACCAGGCCTGCTCGCGAAGCTCCGCGGATTTCAACGCCGGGGCCACGCCGCGCACCAGCAGGCCGAACCAGAACACCAGCCCGATCGCCAGGCCGATCTGCCAGGCCCGGCCGAGTTCGAGGTACTCCCAGCCCTGCTCCCCGAACCAGAACCAGCTGCTCCTGAGCCACTGGAAGATACCGGCCCACTCGCCGAGCAGGCTGCCGACGACGACGACGACCAGCGCCGCGAACAGGATGTGTATGTACAGCGCCTGCCGCGGCGGTTCGCGTCCGCCGACCTCGGTCGCCAGGAGCAGCGCACCGGCGACATAGGAGGTGGCGATCCAGAAGATCGCGAGCTGCAGATGCCAGGTACGCAGGATGTTGCTCGGCAGGAAGCCGGACAGGTCGATGCCGTAGAAACTGGCGGGATCCGCGCGATAGTGTGCGGTCGCGCCGCCGACCAGCGCCTGCGCGAGGAACAGCAGGCCGACGATGACGAAGAATTTGATGACGGCGCGCTGGCTCGGCGTCGGGTGGCCGGGCACGAGTCCGGGTTCGACCCGCACGTCGGAAGATTTCCAGCCGAGGTAGTCGAACTTGCCGAACGCGAGCAGCACAACGGCGATGCCGCCGAGCAGGGCGATCAGGCTGATCGCGCTCCACAGCAACGCGCCGGCGGCCGGCGTGTTGCCGACCAGCGGGTCGTAGGGGAAGTTGTTCGTGTACGTCGAAGTCTCGCCCGGCCGATCCGTCACGGATGCCCAGGCCGTCCAGGCGAAGAACGCCGTCAACTCGCGGAGCTCGTCGCCGGCGGTGATGAAGTTCGCCGGCAAACCGCCGTTGCCTTCGGGTTTCGCGAAGTAGTCCGCCCACCAGTCGCACCTGTCGGCGGAACGAAGCCGCCTCGGCGCCGGAGAACGTGAGCGTGTCGGTACCCGGGTCATACCGGTTGGTCTTCAATTCGGTCCGGGTCAGCGCCTCGACCATGGCCTTTTCGTCGACGGCCAGATCGTCGTATGGGCGTCCGAAACGCTCGCGGGCAAACGCGTCGGCGACGTCGAGCCCGAGCGTGTGCAGATACTGCGCCGAGAAATCCGGCCCGAGATACGCGCCGTGACCCCAGATCGTCCCGTTGTCCATGAGGCCGTACTTCAGGAAGACCTCCTGTCCGTTGGCAACGTCCTTGCTGTCGAACACGAGCGCGCCGTCGGTGTCGACGACGCGGGCCGGGATGGGCGGGGCATCGTAATGGACCTTGACGGTGATGAAGATAAGCACGGCGAAGCCGATCGCCATGACGATCAGTACGGAACGCCGCCACCAGGGCGAAAGCCGGTCCACGGACGATGCCGCAGCTGCGCCAGTCTCGCTGTTCATGAATACTCCCTTTCGATTGCCGGTTTCGATGGCTATTGTTTAAAACATATATACATGATACATGTTTAAATTGGAAGAGCCGTGGGGGCGACGAAAGTGAGATTGACGACGTATACGGACTACGCCTTGAGGACATTGATATACGTCGCACTCAGGGACGGCGAGCTGACACGCATCGACGAGGTTGCCGCGAACTACGGCATCTCGCGCAACCACCTGTCGAAGGTCGTGCACAACCTCGGTGCGAAAGGCTATCTGCAGACAGTGCAGGGCCGGAATGGCGGATTCAGGCTGGCCAGGGATGCAACTGAGATCAGCGTGGGTCGCGTGGTCCGGGACTTCGAGCCGGACTTCGAACTCGTCGAATGCTTCGAGCCGGCGGCCTCGAGGTGCCGAATCCAGCCCCATTGTGTGCTGGCCGGCGAACTGGGGGCCGCGCTCGACGCATTCCTCGGCCGGCTCGACGCGGTGTCGCTGCGCGACCTGGTCATCCCCCGGGTCGAGTTGCGCAGGTCCCTGAGCCTGCCGGCGGGATAGGGGGTCTTACTCGGGCTCCGTCTCGAGCGAATCCAGTAGCGACTGCAGGTCCTTGTCGTCGGGGAAGCGGCGCCGGGCATCCCGCAGCAGCTGTATCGCTTCGTCCTTGTGGTCCATCGAGTTCAGTGCGACGGCAAGGACGTACGCGAAGCGGATGTTGTCGGGGTCGAGCTGCGCGGCCTTGCGGAGCTGCTCCAGCGCCTCGTCGTAGCGATGTTGGCGAACGAGCGACAGTCCGAGGCTGTGATGCGCCAATGCGAAATCCGGATCGATACGCACGCATTGTTCCAGGTACTGCTGCGCGAGCGCCTCGTCGCCCAGCCGCGATTCGAACTCCGCGAGCACCGTCAGCGAGCCCGGTACCGATGCCGTGGCAAGCCGGGCTTTACGGAAGTCGTCGGCCGCGGCAGGGAACGCGCGGGCCGCCGCGACGGGCAACAGGTCGTGGATATCCACGAACGTCTGGGCCGCCGCCACCCGCACGCTGCGATTGCCGTCGGCCAGCAGTCCGGTTCCGATGTCGAGGCGGACGCTCGAAGGGAAGTTGCCGAGGGCGCGCAAGGCACCGACCCGCACCAGCGGATCCGGGTCGGCCAGTCCTTTCGAGAGTGCGGCGAGCACCGCCGGGTCCGCCGACGGCGTCAGCAGCTCCAGCATCGTGGCACGCGCGATCCCGGGATCGTCGTGGGTGTCCAGCTCCGCGACGAGCGCGTCGTCGGCGGGTCTCGCGCGGGCCGCGGCGATCGCCACGCCGTAGTCGTGCTGGGATGCGCCGTCTCCGGGGATGCGAAAACTGTGGTCGTAGCGGACATCGACGCCCATGTAAGTCCGCGGCGGCATGTGGCAGCCGACGCAATCGGTCGATGCCGTGCCGCTGTGCTCCGGTCGTGGCGAAGCGGGCCGGCAGGTGGCAGCGCGCGCAGACGCCGTTCTGATCCGGCGCGGTGATCAGTTTCGCCGTGTGCGGATTGTGACAGTCCGTGCAGGTGACGCCCCTGGCGTACATCCTGCTCTGCAGGAACGACCCGTAGACGTAGACCTCGTCCTTCATGCGCCCGTCCGGGAAGTACAGGTCCTCCTCGAGCAACGCGGGCAGGTGAGTATCGGTGAGCGGTCGTCCGTAGGTGTAGTCCAGGGTGAGCACGCTGCGCCGCGAGTGGCAGCGGCCGCAGGCCTCCGGCTGCTCCTGTTTCGGCGCGGCCGCGCTGCGTCTGGCGATACCGGTTGCAGGGTCCATGCGCCACTCGGCGCCGTGCTCGTCGTCGAGGTCGACGGGCAGGCCGTAGTCCGGCGCGAATGTGCCGGACCGGGCTTGCGCAAGGTGCTCCGAACCCGGGCCGTGACAGGCCTCGCAGCCGACCGAGATCTCGGAGTACGTCGTGGCGAACGTGTTCGTGTCCATCGCGTAGTTCGGCCGCAGGTCGGTCGAGTGGCATTCGGCACAGGCGTAGTTCCAGTTCAGGTAGACCTTGCGCCAGTCGAGCGGATCGTCCGGGCCGATGTACTCGTCGGGGTAGAGGTGGAACCAGCGCTGTCCGCCCTGTGCCTTGGGCCGCGTGTCCCAGGCGACGGGGAAGGCCTGCTTGCGGCCGTCAGGGAAGTCGATGAGGTATTGTTGCAAGGGCCGCACGCCGAACGTGTCCGCCACCTTCCAGGTCCCGGTCGTGCCGTCGGCGGACTCCGTGCGGATCATGAAGTCGCCGTTCTCACGGTAGAAGCGGGTGGTCTCGCCGTAGTAGGTGAATTCGGCGCCGTCGAAGTCGCCGAGCACGGTATCGTCGCTGGCGACCTGCATCGCCTGCTGGTGGTCCGAACCGATCCAGTCGGCATATTCGGCGCTGTGGCAGTGCCTGCACGCGCCGCTGCCGACGAATTCGGGGACGGCCGCCGGTGCCGCCGTCTCGGAATCGGGCGGGGGAGCGTCGTTTCCGCAGCCGGCGAGCAGGGCGGCACATGCCGTGGCCACGGCCAGTACTGGCGGGTTCGGATTCATACGCGCGGAACCGAATATGGAAAGCAAGCTGACGGCCTGCACCGACACATCGTAATCGAAACCCGGACGAAACGCGTCCGGAATCCTCGGTTGTGTCGATGCTCCCTGGACCCGATCAGGCCTCGGTATCCTCGCCGTCCAGCTCGGCGCGGATGCGTTGGTGGAGGCGCGAATTGAGCGGATAGCGATGCACCAGCAGCAGATTGAGCACGAGCAGGAGCGCGGGGACCAGGGTCATTCCCGCCTTGATGGTCACGAGCGTCTTCTCGGTCTGCGGCGCATCGGCGATGAATCCCACGATACCCAGCATGCCGCCGAGGAACCATCCGGCGATCCCGATCGACATCTTCTGTGCGAACGATGCGATGCCGAAGAACAGGGATTCGGCGCGAACGCCGCTGCGCCACTGGCCGAATTCAATGGTGTCCGGGAGCATGGACCAGAACAGTACACCCATCGCTGCGTAGGCAAATGACAGGGGCACGAGCAGGACGAGAAACCTCGAAATGCCAGTCGTGGGAACGAGGAACAATACGAGAGCCGCGAGAACGAGCAGTCCGGTCGAGTAGCGCCATGCCTTGCGCCTGCCCCGGTGACGGGAGACCCATGCCCAAACCGGCGTCGCGAGCAACGCCGCCAGGCCGTGTACGAACAGCACAACGTGCTGCTGAGCGTGCGCGTTCAGGCCGTACTTAACGTAGTAGACGAGACACTTTTGCAGTACCGCCGCCGCCGCCGAGAACAGCGGGGTCATTGCCAGCAGGTAAAGGAACGCGGTATTGGCGCGGACGATACCGGCCACTTCCGACAATCGGTACGGACGCTCCCGGCCGGAGCCGTCCCGTCCCGTTTCCGGCGGTTCGCGCGTGGCGGCGAAGCAGGCGAGGTGAATCAGGACGGCGAAGGAACCGGCAAGCATCGCGAGGAAGAAGAAGCCGCTGCGCTCGTCGCCCTTGCCGAGGAGATGAACCAGCGGAAAGCCTGCGCTGCTAATGACGAGAGTGCCGGCCAGCGCAGCGACCATCCGGGCGCCGGCCAGTCTCGTCCGGTCCTGGCTGTGCCGGCTGATCCGTGCCGACAACGCGGAATACGGCACGCCGACGATCGTATAGGCGGTTCGGAACAGCAGGTGCGCGGCCAGCAGTGCGGCGGTCAGTGCGGCATCGCGCAGCGGCGGCACCCACAGCAGCAGCACGAAGGACAGCGCCAGAGGCACGGATCCGAACAGGAGGAACGGCCGGTATTTCCCCCAACGCGACCGGTTGCGCCCGACGAGGTAGCCGACGGTCGGATCCGTCAGAGCATCCCAGGCGGTACCGACGAAGAACACGAAACCCGCTACGGCGGGCGGCAGGCCGACGACGTCCGTGTACCAGTACAACAGGAAGTAGGAGACGGCGCCCCAGTACAGGGTCATCCCGAAGTCGCCGATGCCGTATCCGACAATCGAGCGGCGGTCGAGTGCTCCCTGGGCCGTGCTCAAGACAAGTCGCTATCGGCGGCCGGCGTGTTGGCGGGGACGGGGCCGGTGGAGCGGCGCCGGACAAACGACGTCGCGAGCTTCGTCTCCCGCTCGATCGTTTCGCCCTTGATCCGGGAAAGCAGCATGAGCGTGGCCTGGCCAGCGAGCTCGACGACCGGCTGGCGGATGGTCGTGAGACCCGGCCAGATATGCGGCGCGAGCAGCGTATCGTCGAAGCCCGCAACACTCAGGTCGTCCGGTACACGCAGACCACGCTCGTGCGCTTCGAAAATCACGCCGAATGCCATGTCGTCGTTGGCTGCAAATACGGCCGTCGGCCTCGGTGTGAGGTCGAGCAATTCTCCTGCGGCCTGGAGCCCGCTGTCGAACGTGTTCATGCCCTGCCGGACGATCAGCTCGGCCGGCGGTCCTGTCCACTCACGGATGGCGTCCTGAGCTCCATCGAGCCTTGCTGCCATTGCGAGATGGTTCGGGTGTCCGGCAATAAATCCAATGTGTCGGTGTCCGAGTTCCAGCAAATGCTCGACCATCTCGCGGCCGGCCGCGCGATCGGTCGTCACGACGTCGACGCCATTTGGCCACAGGCTGCCCGGCGTTATCCGCGCGAACGGCACGCCTTCGTCGTCGAGTGCCGCAAGAATCTGATGGTTGTCCGTCATCGGCGGCATCATGAGTAGACCGTCCGCACGCTCTCTTTCAATGAACTCCAGCAGGGTCATTACGAGCCGCGACCCGAGATCTTCGGTTTCAAACGGGACGAGCTGGTAGCCGTGATCCGTGCAGACCTTGCGAATGCCTTCAAGCAGTCCTATGACGTAATACGACGACGGTGAGCCGTACAGGAATGCGATATGGAACGACTTTCCGGATCGCAGGCTGCGTGCCTGCCGGTCCGGTTTGTAGTTGAGCTGCGCGACAACCTTCTCGACTCTCCTGCGGAGTTCGTCGCTGACATTGGCTTCGCCATTGATGACGCGCGATACTGTCTTGCGCGATACACCGGCCCGTCGGGCAACCTCGCCTATGGTGACGCGCCGCATTCAGTCAGTCCTTTCGGGCATCGCAGCCGTCGTGGTTTCCTCGTGCCGAAAGCCAACGATAGACATCGATATCACGATATGCAACTCGTCTTTTGAATTCAGTAGCTTTTCACGTAGTATCGATGTCAAAGAAAGAAGTTCCGGTCCACTGCTAATCATGGCCGCAGGGGGTGTTCCAATGCCCGGTCCGCGCTGTATCCCGTACGTCGTTGTGCTGCTGGTCCTGGCGGGCCCACCGGGTGTCGTGGCCGCAAGCGAGGCCCCGTCGTACTACGACCGACACGTCATCTTCGACAACAGTTCTGCGGGCGATGCGTTCGACCGCAGCAGGGGAAGCGTGGTCGAGCCGAGTTCGCTCGATCTGATCGAGGGAATGCTGCCGGTGGCCGTCGACCGTTTCACGAGTCCGCCGAACGCACTGAGGCTGAGCTGGCGATCCGCGTTCGGCGGAGACTGGCAGGCCTCGATCCGAGTCGGCCGGCATTACGCTCGTCCGTTTCATTTCGAGGGAGACGCGTTGTCGTTCCGGGTGTTGGCCGATACCCGGATCACGGCGGCCAATTCCCCGCACCTGTACCTGACCGACCGCAACGGCCACGGCACGCCTGCCGTGACGCTGGTGAGTGGCAATAAGCGAATCGCTGCCGGCGAATGGACGACGGTGACACTGCGGTTTGCCGACATCCTCGACGAGCCCGTGAAGAACACGCGCGACAACGAATTCACGATCGCCGACGTCGCAAGCGTGAATTTCACGCAGGGGCTCGACGACGACGAGCCGCACACGCTCTACCTCGACGACGTCCGCATCGCCGAGGGCGCGTCGGACGACGGGACGCCGCCGCCTGCACCACGGGCCGTGGATGTACGCGGCATGGAACAACACTTCGATGTGCACTGGACGCCGGTCGACGCCGATGACCTGCTCGAGTATCGAATCTATCGCTCGCGCGACGGCGAGGACTTCGAGCCCGTCGGCACACAGCAGGCTACCTTTGCGCGCTACGCCGATTTTGCCGGTGCGCCGCCGCAGAAAGCCGTCTACCGCGTGACGGCACTCGACCTGGACGGCAACGAGTCTGCGCCATCACCGGTTTCGAAACCGGCGAACACGCGCGTGTTTACGGATGACGAATTGCTGTCGATGGTGCAGGAAGGGACCTTCCGCTACTACTGGGAGGCGGGTCATCCCCAGGCGGGGCTCGCGCCCGAGGTCATGCCCGGCGACGCCAACCTGCTGGCGCTGGGTGGCAACGGTTTCGGGGTCATGGCGATGCTCGTCGCGGCGGAGCGCGGATTCGAACCTCGCGAAGCCGTGGCGCGACGCGTGCTGAAGATCGTCCGGTTCCTGGCGCGCGCCGACCGTTTTCACGGCGTGTGGCCGCATTTCCTCAACGGCGATACCGGCCATGTCGTTCCCTTCTTCGGCAAGTACGACGACGGCGGCGACCTCGTCGAGACCGCGTTCATGATGCAGGGCCTGCTCGCCGCGCGCCAGTATTTCGACCGGGACGATGCCGTCGAGCGGGAGATACGCGACACCGTCACGCGGCTCTGGCGCGAGGTCGAATGGGACTGGTACCGGAAGACGCCCGACAGCGACATACTGTACTGGCACTGGTCACCGGATTACGGTTTCCATATCAGCCATCCGCTCGTCGGCTGGAACGAGACGCTGATCATCTACCTGCTCGCCATCGCGTCGCCGACCCACCCCGTGCCCGCGGAGCTCTATCACACCGGCTGGGCCGGCACCTCGGAACGCAACGTCCACTACCGGCAGAACTGGAGCCGAACGATGGCCGGAGATCACTACGTCAACGGCAATACCTACTATGGCATCAAGCTTGACGTAGGCGAGGGCAACGGCTCGGACCTGTTCTTCACGCACTTCTCGTTCTTCGGCTTCGATCCGCGCGGCATCCACGACCGGTACACCAATTACGCCAGGAACAACCGCGCCATTGCGCTGATCAGCCATGCGTATTGCGTCGAGAACCCGCGCGGCTTCAAGGGTTACGGTGAAGACACGTGGGGCTTGTCGGCCGGCATCAATAACGGCGGCGGCCGGCCGCTGCCGCGCGACGACAACGGCACGATCAATGTCATGGCCTCGCTCGCCTCGATGCCCTGGACCCCGCAGGAATCGATGGCCGCGCTGAAGCACTACTACCGCGACCTGGGCGACAGGGTCTGGGGCATCTACGGTTTCCACGACGGTTTCAATGAGACTCAGCACTGGTTCGAAGAGGCGTACATGGCGCTGAACCAGGCGCCGATCACCGTGATGATCGAAAACTACCGCACCGGGCTCGTCTGGAAGAATTTCATGGCCAACCCGGAGATCCAGCCGGCGCTCGACGCTATCGGGTTCGAGAAGGACGACGAGACGGAATGAAGCCGCGACGCGCCGGAACAATCACCGGTCGCCGGTCCCGGCGGGTTCCTCATCCGGCGTGAACGGCGCGCAGTCGGCCGGCTCCGACGGCGTCGCCTGTCCGCTACTCGTATAAATGCAACCGGCTATGAACGGTGGCGGGAAAGTCGATGGCTTCGGCGCATAGGTGCCTGCGAAGCAGTGTTCGCTGGCGAACTCCGCGGCGACGGGGCTGGCGCGCAGGCGGTCCCAGAAATCTTTCCAGAAAGCTTGTTCGACGGGTCCTTTGGCCGGGCCTGTGGCAGCGAAGGGATCGCCGATTTCCGTGACTTGGCAAAACGTCGCGCGGCACCCCACGGAAACGGGAAAGCCCAGGGGATGTGGCAAGAGCAGGTCCCGAAGCTCGCGTTCCACACGTGAGGCCCACAGTTCGTCCCGCGACTCTTGTGACATCTCGGCCAGCAGTCTCGAGGGCGATTTGCAGCCACGCGGATTGCGGTCGCTGGTCGGCATCGCCATCACATAGCCGAGGTACGACGGCACATCACCCGTCAGCATGTCGGGTGTCAGGATAATTGTATTGCTGACCGACTCGTTTTGTGCGTGCGATTCGGGGTCGGCCGGTTGTGCATTCTTGCTGCTGCCAACCCCGTCCGGGTGCGCTGTCATCGTCGCCGGGGCGACCTGCTCAGGCGCTGTGCCCGCCGTTGGTTCCGCTGGAGCGGACCCCTTCGGCGCAGCCGTCTCGGCGTGATCCGGAGATTCCGGGCGTAGTAACGGAAGCAGCGCTCCGGCGGCGATGAGCGCAAGGACGGCGACCGCGGCGAGGGCTATCGTTGTGCGCTTCGCCACGGGCCCGGGCCCCCGTCACGCCGGCATCGGTGCGGCGCAGCAGCGATCGATGAAGTCCTGGTGCGCCGGCATCGCGTCGACGCAGCGCTCGATGGTCTGCGCGACGCCGTCGACGAAGCGATAGATGTCCTCGGCGGGTACCCGGTCGACGATCGGGTGATAGGCGCGCGGCTCGATGTGCTGGCCGAGCATGACCTGGATCCAGCTGATGTCCGCGAACAGCTCGTCCGCGTTGCGGAAGAAGCGGCCGCTGTCGCGGAACAGGTCGATGTTGGCCTGCAGCTCCGGCGGAATCGACATGGTCCGGCAGTAATCCCAGAACGGCGTGTCGTCGCGCGCAGTCGCGTGGTAGTGCAGGATGATGAAATCGCGGATGCGGTCGTACTCGAAGGCCACGCGCGCGTTGTAGCGATCGACGAGCACCTCGTCATAGCCTTCGCGCGGGAACAGCTCGAGCAGCTTGGCGATGCCCGACTGGATCAGGTGGATACTGGTCGACTCGAGCGGCTCGAGGAAGCCGCTGGCGAGACCCAAAGCCACGACGTTCTTGTTCCAGCACTTCTTGCGGCGCCCCGTCGTGAAGCGCAACAGCTTCGGTTCGCCCAGCGGCTCGCCATCGAGATTGCCGAGCAAGGTTGCGGCGGCCTCGTCGTCGCCGATGTGCGCACTCGAGTAGACGTAGCCGTTGCCGATGCGATGCTGCAGCGGGATGCGCCACTGCCAGCCGGCCTCGCGCGCGGTCGATCGCGTGTGGGGTACGGGTGGGCCGGCTTTCTCGCAGCGCACGGCGAGCGCCCGGTCGCAGGGCAGCCAGTGCGTGAAATCGTGATAGCCGGTCTCGAGCGCGCCCTCGATCAAGAGCCCGCGGAAGCCGGTGCAGTCGACGAACAGCTCGCCCGAGACGACCTCGCCGGATTCGAGGCTCACGGATTCGACGAAGCCCGATTCCGGATGCAGGTTGACCCGGCGGACCATCCCCTCGATGCGCGTCACGCCGCGCTCCTCGGCGAAGCTGCGCAGGTAGCTCGCGTACAGCGTCGCATCGAAGTGGTAGGCGTAGGCGATGTCGGCGAGCGGCGATCCGGCCGGCGCGTCGCTCGCCGAGACCATGAACTTGCCGCGCAGCGCGGCGACCGTGTTCAGTGTGTAAGCGCCGATGTCGCGCGCCTTGCCCTCCAGCCGTGACTTGATCCAGTACTGGTGGAACGGCAGCAGGCCGAGATCCGGTCCGATCCTCGTGCCGAAACCGTGCACGTAGCTGTCGCCCATCCGTCCCCAGTCCACGAACTGGATACCGAGCTTGAAGGAGCCCTGGGTACTGCGGACGAAGTCGGCTTCGTCGATGCGCAGGAGATTGTTGAAGGCCTTGATGTGCGGGACGGTCGCCTCGCCGACGCCGATGGTGCCGATCTGCTCGGACTCGATCAGGCGCACGTCGTATTCCGGCCCGAGCACGTGCGCGCAGGCGGCGGCGGCCATCCATCCGGCCGTGCCGCCGCCCACGATGACGATGTTGCTGATGGGTGCGGGAATCATCTCGGTAACGGACGGATCATAGCATCGTGCCGCCGCTCGCTTTGCGCGGCAGCCCTCCCGGCGACGTGCGGGGGGAAGCGCACGCCGCCGGGGCCCGCGTCCGGAGGTCAGGCCTCAGTAGTTGAAGCCGACCTCGAAGGTGATCGTGCGCGGCACGTAGTAGGTGTCGCCGAACTTGTTCACCGTGACGACGGGATCCAGGGTGCCTCCCGAGCCGACATCTACCAGGTTGAATGACGAGTAGTTCGGGTAGTTGAAGGCATTCAACAGGTTCAGGCGCGCCGTGAAACCGAAGTCGCCGACGCGGAACTCCTTGGTCGCCTGCAGGTCGACGGTCCGATAGCCCCAGACGTTGCCGCCGATCAGGAAACTGCCGGTGGCGGGCGGACTGTAGGCGAACGGCTGGGCGTAGGAGCCGTCGGGCGGCCGGTTGCCGTAGTCGCGGATCGTGTTCAGCGGCCGCGGCGTCTCCAGCACGATCTTCGCGCCGAAGGTCGTGTCCCACGGTCCGTCGATCGATCCCGCGGCGACGATACGGTGCTCCGGCACGCCGTTCGCGGCGATGAACGGATAATCCTGGATGCGGGCCTTGTCGAACGCGTAATTGTCGTCGATCTGGCGATTGTGCTGCGCGTCGGTGTGCGTATAGGCGATCGAGAGGCTCCAGCCCGATTCCCTGGTATACGGCTTGGTGGCCGAGAACAGGAACTGCGTGTTTCTCGACTCGATGCCGTTGTTGCCGAGGATCGTGTTCGCATAGCCGGGCACCGGCTCGCCCCAGGGCTGGCTGCCGTTCTGGAAGAACGAGCCGTCGGGGTAGCGGTTGATCAGCGTGAAGATGAAACCGTCGTACCCGTTGACCTGCTGGATCGTCGCGTCGGTGCGCCAGTCGCCGATCTGGGTCGACAGGCCCAGGCTGATCTGGTCCGTGTAGGGCGTCTTCAGATCGTTGTTCAGCATGAACAACTCGCGGCTGCCGGTGGTGACGGGGATCTGCGTCAGGGCGTCGATGCCCTGGTCGGCGTAGGTCTGGTCCCAGGGGACGCAAGGCCGGCCGTCGTCGCGGTAACACATACCCGAATTCGGGTCCTGGAAGTAGATCGCGACTGGCGAGAGGGCGGCCTTGCTGACTTCCAGCGACAGGATACTGAACAGGTTGCGATCGTAGAATCGGCCGGCGCCGCCGTGCAACACATACTGTTCGTCGGCGTTGAAGTCGTAGGAGAAGCCGAAGCGCGGCGCCCAGGCACCGTCGTAGTTACTGCGGTTGTGACCGTCACTGACGTAGTCGGCCGCGTTCATGCCGCTCGCCAACAGGCGATCCGCCCAGGGATGGCCGGGGTTGGCGGGATCGTCCTGGTAGAGGGCGTCGACGAAGTCCTGCGAGGTCACGAAGTCGGTATACGCCGGGTTCGTCTCGTAGTCGTATCGCAAGCCGAGATTCAGGATCAGCTTGTCGCCGATCGCCCAGTCGTCCTGAGCGTAGAACGCATATTGCTTGCTGTCGGAAACCACACGCGCACGCTGTCCCGGCACGCTGAAGGGCGCCAGGAAATCCACGCGATAGGGCTGCGCCGCCACGCCGCCGGTGTCGACTTCGTACTTGAACTGCGGATTGATCGCACCGGCGTCCTGTGATGTGAGCTGGATGTCCTTGTAACTCACGCCGATCTTGACCGTGTGGTCGCCGTGCCAGTCGAGCCCGAAGAACGTCAGATTGTCGGCGATGGTCCAGCCGTCCTGCTTGCGCGCCTGCGCATCGAAACCGCTCGACGGGCCGGTCTCGATCAGATTCCACTCGTTCTGGCTCATGCCGGTGTTGGGGTCGCGATTCAGGAAGGCGTAAGTCGTGCCGTTGCCGATGCTCGTCGGAAACGGGTTGTTCTCCGTGTTCTCATACGTCAGGAGGGCCTCGTTGAACCAGGAATGCGAACGGCGCTCCCAGCGCAAGGTGGCGCGCTTGTCCTTGTTGATGACGTCCCGGCCGTGTTGCGCGGAGCGTGTACCACCGACGGAATCGACCTGCACCTCGTCGCGATAACTCATGCTCAGGTCAATCAGGTCCTCGTCGGTCACGTTCCAGCTCAACTTGCCAAAGTAGAGGTCTTCGGTGAACGGAACGTCGTGCGGGCCGAACTGGGCTTGCACGTCGGAAGGCAGATACTGTACGTAGTTCGTGGCATTGACGTCGGGCAGGACGCTGCGCGGCGTGACGAGGTCCTTGTACTCGTAGGCCAGGAAGTAGTGCAGCTTGTCCTGGATGATCGGTCCGCCCACGGCGAAGCCGTATTCCTCTGTCTTGGAGGTCACTTTCTGCGAGCCGGGCAATTCCTCGTCCGGCCGCTTGTTGCGAAGACCGTCGTCCGTGTAACGGTAGTAGGCGTCGGCCTGGAAGTCGTTGGTGCCCGAACGTGTCACGGCGGTCACCAGCGCACCGGCCGTCTGGCCATACTCGGCCTTGTAATTCGACGTGATGACCTTGTATTCGCCGATGGCGAGCTGGGGGAAGGGATTGCCTCGCGTGAAGTTCTGCCCGGCGATGCCGCCCGCCTGCACGTAACTCTTCTGGCCCACGCCGTCGATGAACAGATTGCCGCGGTCCTTGCTGGTCGCGCCGCTGCGCAGGCTCGTCGTTCCCTGCGCGTCCGTCGTGAATGCCATGCCGGGTACGGTATCTGCGAACTCCAGGAAATTGCGCGTGGCTTGTGGCAGCTCTGCGATCTCCCGCGGGGATATGGTGCTGCCCACTTCGGAGGTCATGACGTCCACCGCGGCCATCTGCGACCCGTAGACGGTGATTTCCTCCATTTGTGGTTGTGCGCCGGGCTCCAGGTTCAATACGGCGTTGGACGCGACCGACAGCGTCACGACGTTGGAGGCATCGCCGGCTTTCACGACGTAAGTGCCCGGCGGCAAGCCGATGAGTACGTACCTGCCGTTGTCATCCGTCTGCGTCTTGCTGACGACGCCGGTAGCGGCATTGGTGGCGACCACTTCCGTGTTCGCCGCAGGTCCGGTGCCGCTGGACACCAGGCCACGAAGGTTCGAATTGGCGGACTGCGCCTCGACGTTCGGCGCTCCCATCATCAGGCAGCTGGCCACGGCGGCGGCGAGCACCGTGCGTTGTGGCCGTTTCGTCAGCCACGGCGTGTTGTTCGGCGAGTCTGCGCGGCACGCGTTGCGCACCGCGTTCTTAACGCTTTTACGCGACATGTTAACCCCCTCCTTCATGCTCAGGCGGATTCGGGTGCCCGCCAGATGACATCGATCCTAGGACAAAACTAAAGGAAAATAAAGGAAAATTCGAAAATTGTGACATCGTTGTCCAAACAACTTGACCGGACCTCATCGATCGCCCACCGTCGCTACCGGGCTGCCCCGCCGGTGAGCCTGAAATGGGTGGCGTGCACGTCGTCCGACGCGCCACCGATGAAAAGCTCGAAATCGCCCGGCTCGCTCCCGTAGCTCATGTCCGCGCGGTAGAACGCCAGGTCATCCGCATTCAGCGAGAATCGAACGCTGCGGCTCTCACCCGCGGCGAGACGGATCTTCTGGAACCCCTTCAACTGCTTGACCGGACGGGTCACCGAACCGACCAGGTCGTGGACATAGAGCTGCACGACCTCTTCGCCGTCGTAGTCGCCGGTATTGGTCACGGTCACCGAGGCCGTCAGTGTGTCGCCCGGACCGATTTCGGTAGCGTCGAGGGAGACATCCGAGTATTCGAAATGCGTATAGCTGAGCCCGTAGCCGAATGCGTACAGTGGCGTGTTCGGCGTGTCGAGGTAACGCGACAGGTACTTTTCGTCCGCCTTGTCCGGCGTGTACGGGCGACCCGTATTCTTCGCGTCGTAGTAGAGTGGCACCTGGCCGACAGTGCGCGGGAACGTCACAGGCAGCTTGCCCGATGGATTGTAGTCGCCGAACAGCACATCCACGACGGCCAGTCCGCCCATGGTGCCGGGAAACCAGGCCTCGAGGATCGCATCGACGTTTTCGTCGGCCCAGTCGAGTGCCAGCGGACGACCGTTCATCAGCACGAGCACGACCGGCTTGCCGGTGGCGACGAGCTGCTTCAGTAATGCCGACTGAGCGCCCGGCAGGTCGAGCCTGGTGCGGCTGGCTGCCTCGCCGCTCATGTCCGCCCGCTCACCCATGACCGCGATGACGATATCTGCCGCCCGCGCCGCCTCGAGCGCCGTTTCGAAGCCGGAATGATCGCCGACGTCCCCGAAGGCGTAACCGGCACCGCGCGCATACAATACCCGGGCGCTATCGCCAAGACGGGCTACGAGCGCCTCGCGTACGGTCACGGGTTTCTTGTCACGGTCGCCCGCCGCCGACCAGCTGCCGATCAAGTCGGACTTGCTGTCGGCGAGCGGACCGATCAATGCGATAGTGCCCGGTTTGTCGGACAGGGGCAGGGTGGCACCGGCGTTCTTCAGCAGCACCATCGAGCGCCGCGCCATGTCACGCGTCGCCTCGAGGTACTCGGGCTTGTAGATCTCGGCCGCCTGGCGCGCGGGATCGGAGTAACGATACGGATCCTCGAACAGGCCGAGGCGGTACTTCATCTCCAGGATGCGTCGCGCCGCGCGCTCGATCTGCGCCTGGCTCACACGCCCTTCCTTCACCAGTTGGCCCAGGTATTCGGTGAACACGCCGCCCTGCATGTCCATGTCCACGCCGGCGTCGATCGCGAGCTCGGCCGCGTGCGGCAGGTCGCTCGCAAAGCCGTGCTGCACCATCTCGTTGATCGACGTGTAATCCGTGACGACGAAGCCCTTGAAGCCCCATTCCCCGCGCAGGATGTCGGTGATGAGATAGTGATTGCCGGTTGCGGGGATGCCGTTCAGTTCGTTGAACGAGGTCATCACCGACGCGACGCCTGCGTCGACGGCGGCCTTGAATGGCGGCAGATAGGTCGTGCGCAAGACACGGTCGGACATGTCCGTCGTGTTGTAGTCGCGGCCGGCCTGCGCCGCGCCGTACGCCGCGTAGTGTTTTGCGGTCGCCAGTACCGTGTCGACGGCCGCGAGGTCATCGCCCTGGAAGCCGCGGACGCGCGCGGCGGCGATGAGCGAGCCCAGGTAGACATCTTCGCCGGCACCTTCCGAGATACGGCCCCAGCGCGGGTCGCGTGCGATGTCGACCATGGGCGCAAACGTCCAGTTGATGCCTTCGGCGGCCGCTTCCGTGGCCGCGACCCGCGCGCTGCGCTCAATCGCGGCGAGATCCCAGGATGCCGCCTCCCCGAGCGGAATGGGGAATATCGTCCGAAAGCCATGGACGACGTCGTAGCCGAACATCAGCGGAATGCCGAGGCGGGTGTCGTCTACGGAGAGATGCTGGAGCTGGAGGGTGAAATCGGCGGTATACGCATTGAAGATCGCTCCGACGCGTCCCGCGCGGATGTCGTCCCTGTAGCCTTCGCGAACGGTCGGTCCGGTGACGGACCAGTCACTGGTAAAGAGCCCGAGCTGCCCGATCTGTTCCTCGAGCGTCATGCGCGCAAGGAGCTGGTCGATGAAGGGGGCCATCTCGGGCGGATCGTGCCACGGCGTTTCGTCCGCGGCGTCCGCCGAGACGACGAGTAATACGAGCGGCACGGCCAGTTGCAGCAGCTTGGTCCGCACTGTCGACAGGCAAGGTCTCATCGGCATTTCCCACCCCGGATTTGGTCGCGGCGGCCTTTGCCGCCCGGACCGGCGGCCGCTTCGAGCGCGGCGGGGGAACCGGGATCTGCGAAGCCGCGCGTCGAGCTAACCTTAGATATCGATGTCAGAAATTGCAAGAGGGATTGAAAAAGCTGGTTTTTTGCTTTGCAATCGTTGTCAGCGTCGACTCGGGTCGATGCCACAGGAGAGGGGATTTGCGCCCGTTCGAGACGACCATAGTACTCGCCATGCTGCTTGCCGCGGGCGTCGCGTGGGCCGGCGGGACCCCGCTTTCCGCGGCGGCCGAGACAGGCGACGGTACGGACGTCCTGTCGCCCGAGGAATCCGCATTTGCGGAGCAACTGGCCCGGCGGACGTTCGATTACTTCTGGGAAACGACCGACCCCGAAGACTGCCTCGCCCCGGACCGTTGGCCGTCCGCGCCGTTCTCGAGCATCGCGGCGACCGGATTTGCGCTCACGGCGTATGCCATCGGCGCCGAGCGCGGTTACGTCTCGCGTGCCGCGGCGGCCGCTCGAACACTGCGCTGCCTCGAAGTCTATCTTGCCGCACCGCAGGGGCCGGAGGCCGAGGGGGTCGCCGGCTACCGGGGCTTCTTCTATCATTTCCTCGACTTCGGCAAGGGGACGCGCCACCGTCGGACCGAACTTTCCTCGGTCGATACGAGCCTTCTGTTCGCCGGCGTCCTGTTCGCACAGTCCTATTACGATCGTGACGATCCCGTCGAACGCGCCATTCGCGAGACCGCGGACGCGTTGTACCGGCGCGCCGACTGGACGTTCTTCCTGCGCGGCCCGGGTGATCCGCCGGCCTCCAACGACCCGGCGTCGAAGGGAATCGCCATGGGCTGGAAGCCGGAGACAGGCTTCGAGAGTCAGGACTGGATCGGCTACAACGAAGGCATGCTGATCTACGTCCTGGCGCTCGGTTCGCCGACCCATCCCGTGACACGGAGCGCCTGGGACGAGGGCTGGGCTACGGGGCTCGACGAGGTCTGGACGACGTATTACGGGTACGAGCACCTCGCCTTCGAGCCGCTGTTCGGTCACCAGTATTCGCATGTCTGGATCGACTTCCGCGGCATCCGCGACGACTTCATGCGCCGCAAGGGGATCGACTATTTCGAGAACAGCCGGCGCGCGACGCTGTCGCAGTACGCCTACGCCCGGGACAACCCGAACGACTGGGTAGGCTACGGCGGCGACATCTGGGGGCTGACCGCCTGCGACGGGCCCGGCGGGTCCGCGGATCGGACCGTGCGAGGCAGGAAGCGGACCTTCTTCGGCTACGCCGCGCGCGGCGCGGCCGCCATCCGGGTGGTCGACGACGGCACCATCGCGCCGACGGCGGCCGGCGCTTCGGTCGCGTTCACGCCGGTCCTTTCGGTCCGCGCGCTGATGGCGATGCGCGACCGCTTCGGCGAATACCTGTACACGAAGTACGGATTCCGGGATTCCTTCAACGAGAGTGTCTCTGCCGGGAACTACGACGGCCGGTCGGGAAAGGCCGTGCCCGGACTCGGCTGGGTGGCCAACGACTATATCGGCATCGACCAGGGCCCGATACTGGCGATGCTCGAGAACCAGCGCAGCGAACTGGTCTGGCGCACGATGCGGAAGAATCCGTACGTACGCAGGGGACTCGAGGCGATCGGCTTCGACGGCGGCTGGCTGGATTCCGAGGACTAGTGCGACTGCGCCGCCGCCAGGTCGGTGTCCAGAAATTGCTTCGTCAGCTTGTCGGAATCTCCGTATTGCCGGCGGACGGCCTGCAGTTCCTCGCGCAATTCGGAGCGCACGGCGGCGTACCGGTCGTCGTCGTATACGTTATGCATCTCGTCCGGGTCCGCATCGAGATCGTAGAGTTCCCATTCGTCGATGTCGTAATAAAAATGGATCAGCTTGTATCGCTGTGTCCGGATACCGTAATGGCGCTTCACGGCGTGGATTCCCGGATATTCGTAATAGTGATAGTAGATCGCATCGCGCCATGCCGGTGCCTTTCCTTCCAGTATCGGTATGAGGCTTGCTCCCTGCATGTCGCCGGGTACGTGCGCCCCGGCCATCGAAAGAAGCGTCGGCGCCAGGTCGAGATTCTGCACCAGGTGCGTGTCGACGGAACCCGGTTCGATGACGCCGGGCCAGCGCACCAGCAGCGGCGTACGCAGCGATTGTTCGTACATGAAGCGCTTGTCGAACCAGCCGTGTTCGCCCAGGAAGAACCCCTGGTCGGACAGGTAGATGACGACGGTATTTTGCGCCAGGCCGGCTTTGTCGAGATAGTCGAGGATCCTGCCGACACTGTCGTCCACGGATTGCAGCGTCGCGAGATAGTCCTGCATGAAGCGCTGATACTTCCATCGGGTGAGCGCTTCGCCCGAGGGCGGCGACTTCAGGAATTCGGCGTTGATCGGGCCGTAGACCTTGTCCCATTGTCGCCGTTGTGCCTCGGTCAGCCGGCCAAGATTGTTTGCATAGGCTTCGTCATACCAGGGCAGGAATCCATGCAGGCCCAGCGCCTTGACGATCGCCGGATCGATCTTGTTGTCGTTCGTCAGGCCCATGTTGTCGGCGATCCGCATCTCGGCGGCGGCGGCCGCGGGGCGCCCGGCATAGTCGTCGAAAAAGGTCGAGGGCACCGGCAGCGGTGCCGACATGAAGTCGCCGAGGTGGTCCGGCCCGGGGAGCCACTCCCGGTGCGGGGCGCTGTGCCAGACCATCAGCATGAACGGGCTGCCGTCGTCTCGTACCTTGCGCAGCCACGCCAGCGACATGTCCGTGATGACATCGGTCACGTACCCTTGCTTTACCGACTGCCCGTCCGGCGAATGGATCTCGGGCTGGTAGTAGCCGCCCTGACCGCCGAGCACGCCGTAATCGTCGAACCCGGTCGGATCCGCACTCAGCCCCCACTTGCCGAACACGGCCGTCTCGTATCCGGCCTTCCGCAGCATTGCCGGAAACGTCGGTTGCGAACTGTCGAAGGGCGTCTCGTTGTTGCGCACGCCGTTTATGTGGCTGTGCTTCCCAGTCAGTATGACCGCCCTGCTCGGCGCGCAGAGCGAGTCGGTCACGAATGCGCGGTCGAAGCGCATGCCTTCGGCCGCGATGCGGTCGATGTTCGGCGTCTTGTTGACGTCGGAACCGTAAGCCCCGAGTGCCTGGTAGGCGTGATCGTCGCTCATGACGAGCACGATGTTGGGCCGAGGGTGACGTGAGCCGCGGGCGTCGTCGCTCCGGGCCGGCGCCGCCTGTGCACCCGTGCCCGAGAAACTCGCGATCAGAATTGCGAGCGAGCATGTCAGCAGTGGATTGCGGAGCATTCCGGTGTCCCCCTTTCCCGGTGACGCTGGAGGCCGGGAGTGTAACACCGAAAGCGTTGCTTACATGCGCATGCCCCTGTCGACGTCGAAGCAGCAGCCATTCACGAAGTCGTTTTCCAGGATGAATTGCACGGTGGCGGCGATCTCGTCCGGTTCGCCGATCCGATCCAGTCGGCATATTCGCTAACGTGGCAGTCCCGGCAGGCCGTGCTGCCGACGAACTCCGACGTCTCCCGCGGCACGGCCGGCTCGGCAACGGGTGGAGAGGCACGCTCGCCGCAAGCCGCGAGAAGGAGGGCGCAGGCCGCGACGGCGGCCGGTAGTAGCGAGAGTCGGCTCATTCGATGGGCAGACGAGTACGACTCGGTCCTCGGCGGGACCAGGGTGGAGAGCCTACCGATTCGAGCTCAATAGATAAGCGTCCATTGCACGCGCCTGGCCCCTGGGGCGACACGCGGGGATTGGCGAAAAAGAAATTCACACACGCAATAGTGAATATTGACGAGGCGGGGAATTGGTCGCATGATGTATCGGATACTTCGGGGCGAAATGCCGATCCCGGGTGGAGACTGCCATGAGTAAACGGGAAGCGGTTATCGTTTCCACCGCACGCACGCCCATCGGGAAAGCCTATCGAGGCGCATTCAACAATACACATGCTGCCCGGCTGGCCGGCCATGTTATACGGGAGGCAGTCGCCCGTGCCGGCGTGGCGCCGGACGAGGTCGAAGATGTCGTGCTGGGATGCGCCATGCAACAGGGCTGCACCGCCACGAATATCGGTAGGGTCGCGGCACTGGCAGCCGGCCTGCCGGTAACCGTCGGCGGCATGAGTGTGGACCGACAGTGTTCTTCCGGCATGTACGCCATCGCAACCGCCGCAAAGCAAATCATCGACGACGGCGTACCAATTGCTGTCGGAGGCGGGGTGGAATCCATCAGTCTCGTCCAAAACGACCACATGAACCTGTATCGATACAAGGACGAGGAACTGCTGAAACTGCATCCCGATATCTACATGCCGATGCTGGACACGGCCGAGGTCGTCGCCAGACGCTATGGGATCAGTCGAGAGGCGCAGGACGAATACGCGTTGCAAAGCCAGCAGCGGACCGCCGCAGCCCAGGCGACAGGCAAATTCGACAACGAGATCGTGCCGTTCACGGCGGTGAAGGCCGTGATCGACAAGGATACGGAAGCGGTGGGCTACGAAACCGTCACTTTGGGAATGGATGAGGGCAACCGGCCGCAGACGAATCTCGAGGGTCTTGCGGGACTGAAGACCGTTTTCGATGGCGGCAGTATCACCGCCGGCAATGCCAGCCAGCTCTCCGACGGCGCCTCCGCGGCCGTACTCATGGAGGCGAAACTGGCGGAACGGCGTGGCCTCGAACCACTGGGTTACTACCGGGGACTGGCCGTGGCCGGCTGTGCGCCGGATGAGATGGGAATCGGCCCCATTTTCGCCGTCCCCAGGTTGCTGGAGCGCAATGGCCTCGGCATGCAGGACATTGACCTTTGGGAATTGAACGAGGCCTTCGCCGTGCAGGTGATTTATTGCCGGGACAGGCTGGGAATGCCCGACGAGCGCCTCAATGTCAACGGCGGTTCCATTTCCATCGGCCACCCGTACGGGATGACGGGCGCTCGCATGGTCGGACACGCCTTGCTGGAGGGAAAACGGCGCAAGGCGAGATACGTGGTCGTCACCATGTGCGTGGGCGGCGGCATGGGTGCGGCGGGCCTGTTCGAAGTGATCTAGCAAAATGAAAGTCGATCACAAGGCCTCGGTGAGCCCCGACCTGGGTGCAGCAGGGATCGCGCCGCAGTCACTCCCCGCCGCGCCTGCCACGGGCGCATGGATCGTTCTCGGGACGCTTTGTTTCGTCTATGTCCTGAATTTCCTGGACCGGCAGCTTCTGGCAATCCTCGCGAAGCCGATCCAGGACACACTGCAGGTCACGGACAGCCAGCTGGGTCTGATCGGCGGCCTGTATTTCGCATTCTTCTATTGCTTCATCGCGATTCCGGTCGGCTGGATCGCCGACAAGACGAATCGCGTTGCCGTCCTCGCGCTCGCCTGCACGATCTGGAGCGCAGCCACCATGGCCTGCGGCATCGCGAAGACCTACCCGCAGCTTGTGGTGGCGCGGATGACCGTCGGCTTCGGCGAAGCCGGCGGTGTTCCGCCGTCCTACGCAATCATCTCCGACTATTTCCCGCCCGGCCGACGTGGCAGGGCGCTCGGGATCTACAATCTCGGCCCGCCGATCGGCGCCGCTCTCGGGATCGCGTTCGGGGCGTCCATCGCCGCCGCATTCAGCTGGCGTTACGCATTCATCGTCCTCGGCTCGGTCGGCGTCGTCGCGGCGCTCGGAATTCTCGTCCTGGTGCGTGAACCGCCCCGCGGCGGCCTGGATCACTCTGCGAATGCAGGCATTCCGAAATCGGGATTCTTCGAGACCCTGACGATGTTCTTTTCGAAGCCCTCGCTCCTGCTCGCCGCGCTCGGCAGCGGTTCCACCCAATTCATCACATACGGCCTCGGCAACTTCACGACGCTCTTCCTCATGCGCGAAAAGGGGATGACTCTCAACGAAGTCGCCCTCTACTATTCGCTCGTCGTGGGTATCGGCATGAGCGCGGGCATCGGAGTTTCCGGTTGGGTCATTGACCGGTATACGCGGCGTTCGAAGCAGGCTTACGCGCTGATCCCCGCCGCCTCGCTCACGCTGGCCATCCCGTTCTATCTCGCCTTCGTGTGGGCACCGTCGTGGCAGCTTTCCGTGCTTTTGCTCTCGGGCCCGATGTTCCTGAACTATTTTTATCTGTCGTCTTCGGTCGCGCTGGTGCAGGAGGAGGTTCGGCCCGATCAGCGCGTCATGTCAGGCGCATTGCTCTTGCTGGTTATGAACTTCATCGGCCTCGGCCTCGGGCCCACCTACGTAGGTGCTGCCAGCGATTTCTTCCGCGCGAGCTATCCCGACAACTCCCTGCAAATCGCCCTGTATACACTCACGCCGTTCTACGTTTTTGCGATAGCCCTTTTTCTGGCTCTGTCGCGTGCACTCAGACGGGAGAGTATCGAGAGTGAGGGAAAAACGAAATGACCCCGTCACCACGCAAAGCTTCTCTGGCCGCCCTGGCTGCCTGTCTCGCAATTACGTCTGCATCGTGCAATGAGCGAGGTTCCGAAATGTTACCTACGACGAGTGCCGAGTCCCCGCCCGAAGTGGATGCTCCGGCCGGTCTGTTGGAAGGCCGGGCCGAGGGACCGCTGCGCGTGTTCAAAGGCATCCCTTACGCGGAGCCGCCGGTCGGGGCGCAGCGCTGGAAGCCGCCCATTGCGCTGCCTCGCTGGTCGGGCACCCGGAAGGCGGTGGAGTTCGGGGCCGCCTGCGCACAACCCGAGGCACGCTATTCCACAATCTACTCGGCCGACCTCGGCCCGACGAGCGAGGACTGCCTGACTCTGAATATCTGGGCGCCCACCGACGCGAAAGGTGCTGGCGTGTTCGTCTGGATCCACGGCGGCGCCATGACGCGCGGTTCGAGCAAGGAGCCCTGTACGACGGCACACGCCTCGCCGAACACGGCATCGTGGTGGTCTCGATCAATTATCGGCTCGGCGTGTTCGGCTACCTGGCGCACCCGGAACTCAGCGCGGAGTCACCGTTCGGGGTATCTGGGAATTACGGTCTGCTCGATCAGATCGAGGCCCTGCGATGGGTGAAACGAAACATCGCGGCATTCGGCGGCGATCCTTCGAATGTGACGATTGCCGGCGAGTCCTCAGGTGGTCTCAGCGTCATGTACCTGATGGCCTCGCCGGAAGCCCGGGAACTGTTCTCGAAAGCGATCGCGCAAAGCAGCTACATGGTCTCCACGCCCGTACTCAAGGAGAGCCGCTACGGCCAGCCGTCTGCCGAAGACGTCGGAGCGAGCCTGGGTGAAAAGCTGCATGCCCCCGACATCGAGGCCTTGCGCGCCATGGATGCGCAGGAACTGGCGGATTCACGGCGGCGAACGGCTATTTTTGGCTGGCTACCGTCGACGGCAAGATCCTCACCAAGCAGCTGGTGGACACATTCGAGCGGGGCGAACAGGCACCCGTGCCGCTGCTGGCCGGATTCAACAGCGGCGAGATCCGCTCATTGAAGATTCTCGCACCGCCGCCGCCTGCAACCGCGAGCGAGTACGAGAAAGCCATTCGCGAGCGGTATCTCGATCTGGCCGAGGAGTTTCTGCCGCCTCTATCCGGCGACCGACATGCAGGAGAGCATATACGCGACGACGCGAGACGCCCTGTATGGCTGGACGGCGGAGCGGCTTGTGAGAAATCAGACCGAGCTCGGCCAGCCGGCGTATCTCTATCTATTCGATCACGGCTACCCGGCTGCCGACGAGGCCGGGCTGCACGCTTTCCACGCAAGCGAACTGCCCTATGTGTTCGGCACGCTGGATCGGACACCGCCATTGTGGCCGAAGAATCCACAAACGCCGGAAGACATCGCGTTTTCCAATGCGATGATGGACTACTGGACCAGTTTCGCCCGGACCGGCAGGCCCACTGCCGCGAAGGAGCCGGACTGGCCGGCCTACGGTTCGTCTCGTGCCTACATGGACTTTCGGGATGTCCCAGTCCCGTCGGATCACCTGATGCCGGGCATGTATGAGTTGCACGAAGCGGCAGTTTGCCGGCGCAAGGCGAGCGACAAGTACCCTGGCACTGGAACACCGGGCTTATCTCCCCGGTCCTCTCCAAGAGCCCGGGCTCGGATTGCCCGTAACCGCACCGGTCCCGATCAGTCCTTGAGCGTGAGGAAACCGGCCGCCATGAACTTGGCGATCCGCTTCTTGACGGCGGGGAAGTCGTCGGAGCGGCAGACCCCACCCGACAGGCGATCGATGCGCCCGGTGCGGGCGAGGGTGTTCATCAGTGCGCCCGTCACGAAGTGATAACCCCAGAAGATGTCTTCGTCGGAGTAGTCCGGCAATGCGCGTTTCAGGATGCTGACGAGCTTGAGCACGACCGGGTCGAAATAGACGTCCATCAGCTCCGCGCCCTCCGGCGTGTTGCTGACGCGGGCGCAAAAGGCAGCATAGTTCATCCAGTGCTCACCACCCTCGTAGTAGAGGTCCAGGTCGGTATCGAGGAAGGCGTGCAGCGCGCCTTCTACTGTCGGATTGGCGCCGGCCTCCGCCTCGTAATGCTTCCATCGCCACCATTCGGCGACCACTGGTCACGGAGGCCCTGCGTGCAAACACCGCTTCGAACAGATGCTTCTTGTCCTGAAAATAGTAGTGGACGAGTGTCGTGTGGATTCCCACTCGCTTCGCCACGTCGCGGAGGGTTACGCCGTAGAGTCCGTTCTTCGAGAAGAGATACTCGGCCGCGTCGAGGATTTGTTCTGTGCTTTCCGCGCGTTGCTCTGCTTTGCTGCGGCGAGGCCGCTTTTTGGGAGCTGTGGGCATTGCGCCGTTACTTTCGTCGTCGGATCGTGTCGCGGAGTCAGAATAGAATCAAGTCTAATGAGATCGGTTCGCGCGCGTCAACCGTGTGTTCACTCTGCTGCGACTTCCACGTTTGCATATTCGGCACGCAACCGGTTCTTGTCGATTTTTCCGGATGCGGTGAGCGGCATGGAATCTACTTTCACGACCTGATCCGGAATCCACCACTTGGCGACCTTGCCGCGAGAAGCCCGAGAAGATCCTGTTCGTGCAGGTGTTGTCCTGCACGCGGTTCGACGACGAGAACCGGGCGTTCCCCCCATTTCTCGTCCGGCCGGCCCACGACAGCCACAAGCCCGACACCGGGATTGCGGCCGACGATGTCTTCGATTTCCGCCGGGTTGATCCATTCGCCGCCGGATTTGATCAGGTCCTTCGAGCGCCCGCAGATCGTGAGATTGCCGGCCTCGTCGATGTTGGCAAGATCGCCCGTGTCGAAGTAACCCTCCTCGTCCAGGGCGTCCACTTCGGACTTGTAGTAGCGATCGACGACGCTCGCACCTTTCACCGTGAGATGGCCGACCACGCCGCGCTGGCGGGTCAATGTGACGCCGTCAGCGTCGGTGAGCTTGAGGTCGAGCCCCATCGGCGGGCGGCCGGAGGCGAGGTTTGCGATCTGTCGCAGCATCCGGCGCGGTAATGGTCCCCAGGGGCGAGAGTTCGGTCATTCCCCAGCTCGTCTGCACCTGGACACCCAGCCGCTTTTCCATACGCTGGATCAGGGCGTCGGGACACTTCGAGCCGCCGATGAGCACGCGCTTCAGGTCCGGCAGTTCGCCGCCGATCGCATCGAGGTGGTCGATGACGCCGAGCCAGACAGTTTGCACTCCCGCGGCGACGGTCACTCCTTCCTCCCGAATCAGCGTGGCCAGGCTGGCGCCATCAGTGTGACGCCCGGGCAAGACAAGCTTGGCGCCGACAGCGGGCGCGGCAAAGGGCAGCCCCCAGCCATTGGCATGGAACATGGGCACGGCGATCAAACAGTACGTCATTGCCCGTCAGCGCAATGGAGTCCGCCTGCAGTGCGCGCAGCGTGTGCAGATAGTTGGAGCGATGCGTGTAAAGTACGCCCTTCGGCTTGCCGGTGGTGCCCGAGGTATAACAGAGTCCGGCAGGGCGTTTCCTCATCGAAGTCGCCCCACAGAACCGGAGCGCCCCGCTCCCGAATCAGAGAATCATGGGACCAGACTCTCGCGTCCACGCCTTCGACGGATATTTCACCGTTCGGGTATCCATCCATCAGGATGACGTGTTCGATCGTAGGACACAATGGAGCCAGCTTCATCAGAAGCGGTGCCAGGTTAGCAGCCACGGCGAGCGCGCGATCCTCCGCTTCGTTGATGATTGCGGCGAGGCTGGGTTGCGGTGAAACGTGGGTTGAGCGTATGACAGACGAGGCCGGCCCCCATGGCTGCGTAGTACATTTCGAGGTGATGCTGCGTGTTCCAGGCCAGCGTGCCGAGGCGATCGCCGAGGCGCAGGCCCAGCGCCTTTAGAGCGCCGGACAAACGATTGCTGCGTGTCCTCAGCTCCGCATAGCCCGTGCGACGCATTACTCGCCCGGCATGTGCCGAGACGATCTCGCGTTCCCCCGACCACTTGGCGGCGTGGTCCAGGAATTTGTCAATGGTCAGGGCGTAATGCTGCATGTGCGTTTGGAGGGATTCGGCGCAAGGAGCACCTGCCGGCCGCCGTCGAGGCATGGCGGCCAGCAGGACCTCCGGTCAATCAAAACGTCTTCGTCACCCGCAGTCCATACTGACGCGGCGGGCCGCCAAAGCGCAGTCCCGAATTGAGGGCGCCGACATAGTGCTGATCCGTCAGATTGGTGGTGTAAAGCGTTACCGTGTAGTCCTCGTGTTGCCAGGCGATCTGTCCGCCGAAGATATTCCTTGCCTCGATCTTGTCGCCCAACGCCTCGTTCTGGAACAAAGTCGCCCACTGCGAGGAGACGTGTCCGAAATTGAGCCGGGGCGTAATCGTGTCCGTACCGACCATGAAGTCGTACTGCATACCGATATTGAAAGTGAAATCCGGCGCGTAGGTCTGATCGGTTCCCTTGAGGTCGATACAGGTGGCGCTTTCGGGACCGGTCGTCGGGTCACACGGCACGGCTGATGCCAGCCTCGGATCCGTCGCATAGAAGGTACCGAGCTCGGTGCTCATCGCGCCGAGCCCTGCATCCAGCAAGAAGCCACCGAACAGGGCCTGAACCTGCGCCTCGACTCCGGATATCTTGGTCGTACCGATGGTGTTGAGTTCGATGCCGAACACGGGGAAGTCAGGATAGCCGATGATTACCTGGAAGTTGTCATAGTCGTTGCGGTATGCGTTCACCTGCGTCCGCACGCGGCCGCTCGCCCAGGATGCCTTCCAGCCGATCTCGTAGTCGGTCACGGTCTCTGCGTCGAACGGCTCGGGAAGCCCGAGACCAACCGGAACGTTAAGACCGCCCGGCCTGAATCCGGACGCAACGAAGGCATAGATGTAACTTTCGTCGGTGACGAACCAGTTCAAAGCCACCTTGCCGGAATTATCCGAGAATTCGGCCTTCTGCTGGTCCTCGATGGGCGCCCCGTATTGAACGACGGAAACGTCGTTCTCCGTGCGGTGCTTGGAGTGCCGCAAACCGAGCTCCACCTCGAAGCTGTCCGACAGCCGGAACTTCACCTGGCCGAATACGGCGCTGGCGTCTTTCGGGTTTGTGCCTTCGAGTACATACTCGGTTGCCGGACTGCCTGGCGGCACGCCGATCACGAACTGGCCGGGCAGGAAATTGTACTCGTCCTTCTGCAGATAGGCGCCCAAAACCCAGGTGAACCGTCCGGAATCGGGCGAGATTAGGTTGATTTCTTCCGAGTGAATGGTCTCATCGACCGAATCGCGAAATGTGTTGAAGCCGGCACTGGTTCCATCGAGATCCGCGCGGTAAGCCGTGTTGCCGTCCTGGTATCCGGTGATCGATCGCAGGATCACTCCGTTGTCGAACTCGTATTCGACTTTCAGGACCGACCGCACGAAATGATCCCTGGCCAGCAGGTCGGCGTTGGCGGTGATGTCGAAGATATCGTTCGGTGAATTTGCGGGGTCGGCGTTATACGCGCTAAGGTCCAGATAGTTGTAGTCCGTCTTGAACAGCACCGACCAGCCGCCAGCCGGATCCCAGAGCAACCCCAGGCGGCCACTCGCGATGCGCACACCGTTGTCGCCAGTGTAGGGGCCCGAGATATTGTAGAAGCTGTCACGCCTCTCGCCGTTGAAGGCGATACGCGCAGCAAACGTGTCGCTTATCGGCAGATTGATTGCGCCCTGCAGCGCTAAATCGCTGTAGTTGCCGACTTGACCTAAAACGTAGCCGTCCGTGCTGCCACCGATTTCCGGGTTGTTCGACGTAATAAAGACGGCGCCGCCGGTCGCGTTCTGGCCGACGAAGGTACCTTGCGGGCCGCGCAACACTTCGACGGAGGCGATGTCGTAGTATGGCTCCGCGGTGAAATACCCCGGAAAAGTGGCCACACCGTCACGGTAGGTGATCACGCCCGTGGTCGTTTGCGTGTTGTGCTCGGCTTTGCCAATGCCGCGGATATTGAAATCTATGCCCTGGCCAAAATTGTTGACAGTTGCCGCGGGTGTCGCGAATTGCAGTTGATCCACCACGTTGACGCCGTACTTCGCCAGCTCCTCTCCGCTCAACACCGATGCGGAGATCGGCGTCGTCTGAAGATTTTCGCTGCGTCGTTCCGCGGTGACGATGATCTCGTCCAGGATATTCGGGTTGGTATTGCCGGCTGTGTCTCCGGCCACCGGCGAAACTGACTGTGCGCCTGCCGAATTGAATAGGCCCAGTAACAGCACCGACATGCTCAGGCAAAGGGCACGCCTTGTCTCGATAAGTGTACTCATGGTCATCTCCCCGGAAATATGCCAAGGGACCCGATACCGTGAACCCTTCGGTGCATATCCCCCCGCAGGACAATCTACGCTCTTTGGGCCCGGAGTCAATATTCGTTCACGAAAGAGTGAATATTAAGTGTTCGGTGAGTGAAGATATTTCTTCTTATATTTCAGTACACTGTGCTCATTGCGTGGCGGGCTGCCTCATTGGAGCTCCCGCAATTGGCACAGGTAGTGTCCGTAAACCCGATACCTGCGGGGTGAGTCGAGGGTGATAGATCTGACGGGTCGCGTGGCGATAGTGACGGGGGCCGGCGGCGGTCTGGGCCGGGCACACGCACGGCTGCTGGCGGAGCGCGGTGCCCGCGTTGTGGTGGACGATTTCTGCGCCGGCGCCGGCGGGTTCGATCCGGGACGGAACGCTTTCTATTACGTCCGCGTGCTCGAAGATCCGACCTGTCGCTGGTCAACCTGGGATGCGATCCGGGCCCACATCGAACCCAACCCCAGGCTTGCCAAAACACTCCAGGAATGCGCCTACACCTCGCCGATCTGGTATGTCCCGGCTACAAGATCCCGTTGATGCCCCGCGTCCCTTGGCGCCGGGAGCGCCTTCGTCACAGGCGCAGCCCGCCGTCCACGTCGAAGCAGCGTCCGCTCACGTAGTCGTTCTCCAGGATGAACTGTACCGTCGCAGCAATTTCGTCCGGATCGCCGATGCGGCGCAAAGGAATGCCGGCCGTCAGCTTCTCCCGAACTTCCGGCTTCATCGCGTTGACCATTTCGGTGCCGATAAAGCCCGGCGCGATCGCGGCGGCGCGCAAACCGTAGCGCGCGAACTCCTTCGCCCAGACGACGGCCATCGCCGCGACGCCGGCCTTGGTGGCCGAGTAGTTGAGCTGGCCCATGTTGCCGGCCCTGGAGACAGACGAGATGTTGATGATGCAGCCCTTGCATCCGAGATCGATCATGTGCGCCGCCGCCTCGCGACCGCAAAGGAATACGCCCGTCAGATTGACGTCGATGACGAGTTGCCATTCGGCGAGCGACATCTTCGAGACCAGTGCACCGTCTTTGTATTTCAGCGTCAAGGCATCGCGGGTGATGCCGGCATTGTTGACGAGCCCGTCAAGAGCGCCGAAGTTTGACGCTATTTCGTCGAACAACTTCTCGACGTCCGGCTCGGACGTGACGTTGACTTTGTAAGTCTCGACTTGGGAGACCCCGCGCTCCTGCAGATGCCGGCCGTCTTTTCGAGTCCGGCCACTTCGAGGTCGATCAGTGCGATCCTCGAGCCCAGCTTCGCGAGACGCACCGCCATGGCCGCGCCGAGGCCGCGCCCGCCCCCGGTGATAGCGATCGTTTTATCTTTAAGTTCCATGCTCAGCTTCTCACCTTTACATAGGATCCCGGCGCGTCCTCGATGACGGGCAACGCGCCACTGCCCGGGGTACGAGCCTCGACGAGCTCGCCCGAGTATTGCTGCAACCAGTTGTGCCAGTCGCCCCACCAGGAGCCCGGGTGATAATCGGCGCCGGCGATCCAGTCATCGAGATCATCTGGCTGGTCTTCGTTCATCCAGTAATTGTACTTGTGTGCGTTGGGTGGATTTACGACTCCGGCAATGTGTCCGGACCCGGCGAGCATGAAGCGCACCGGACCCGAGAACAATGCCTTGTTCTTAAAGACGGAATTGTAGGGCGCAATGTGATCCTCTTTCGCCGACTGCAGGTAGATCGGGATCGTCACCTTGCCGAGATCAATCGGAATGCCGTCGAGTGTGATGCCGTTCGGCTTCGCGAGATTGTTTTTAAGATACATTTCGCGCAGGTAGAACATGTGCAGCTTGCGCGGCATACGGGTCGTATCCGAATTCCAGTACAATAAGTCGAAATGGAGCGGGTCCTTGCCCAGCAAATAGTTGTCGACGTAGAAGGTCCAGATCAGGTCGTTTGCCCGCAGCAGATTGAATGCCGAATACATCTGATCCCCTTCGAGATAGCCTTTCTCTTTCATCTTGTCATCGAGGGCATCGAGTTGCTTCTCGTCGATGAAGACGCGCAGGTCGCCGGCCTCTGAGAAGTCCATCTGTGCGGCAAAGAAAGTCGTCGCCTTGATGCGATCGTCGCCCTTCACGGCCATCAGCGCCAGCGCGGCGCCCATCAACGTACCGCCGACGCAATAGCCAATCGCTGTCACATCGCGTTCGCCGGTAGCCCGTTCGATGGCATCTAGCGGCTGCAGGATGCCTTCGCGCAGGTAGTCGTCCATCGTCTTGTCCGCCAGTTTCTCGTCGGGATTGGCCCAGGAAACGAGGAACACGGTGTAACCCTTGTCGACGGCCCAGCGGACGAAGGAATTCTCGGGCTGCAGGTCGAGTATGTAGTATTTGTTGATCCAGGGCGGGACGATAAACAATGGCCGCCGGAAGACCATCGAGGTCGTTGGCTCGTACTGGAGCAACTGCAATATGTCGTTCTGGTAGATGACCTTTCCAGGCGTCGTGGCGATGTTCCTGCCGATTTCGTAGGCTTCCTGGTCGGCCATCGTGATCTTGAGATTGCCGTCGCCGGCGGCGAGGTCGCGCTGCAGGTTCTGCATCCCGCGCAGGAGATTCTGGCCGCCGCTTTCCACCGTTTCCCGGATGACCTCGGGATTGGTCATCAGAAAATTGCTCGGCGACAGCGCATCGGCAAGTTGCTGGGTATGGAACCGGATCTTGCGCGCGTCTTCCTCGCTGAGATTGTCGATGTCCGACATCGTCTTCATGAGCCACCGGCTCGTGATCAGGTAAGACTGGCGAATGATGTCGAAGACCTCATTCTCCTCCCACGCCTTCGATTTAAAGCGGCGATCGCCCTTGTCGGGCGTCGCGACCGGCTCCGACTCCTTGCCGAGCATCTTGTCCGCCGCGTGCTGCCATAGCTTCACGTGTTGCTGCCATAGCTCGAGATTGGCTTGCATGAGCTTTTCGGGATTCGAGGCGAGTTGCTGTGCGCCCGCGGCGAACGAACCCATGATATTGAATGGATCGAGCAGGCTCGTAACCGCCTGCTGCGGCACCGTCATCAGCCTGGCGTAGGTCTCCTGGTTCCGGGCCAGGATCTTCATGAACTCGGCGGACATCGACTCGAGATCGCCGTTGACCGCTCCTTGCTCTTTTTTTGTCTCAGTCACCGGGCACTCCGAGGGTCAGTCTTCGTCTTTGTCCTTGTTCTTGTCGAGCAATGCATCCTGCATCGCCTGCCACGCCTTGAGATTGTTGGCGGTGAGTTCCTGGATCGTGGCCAGCGGCGTCGCCGCCATCGCCGCACGCATCTGCTGCTGGAATTGCTTCTGCTGTGTCACGAAGGCATCGAAACTGCGCGACAGGAACTCGCCGACCATGTCCTGCATCGGGTTACCGTAAAGGCGCAGGATGCGCATCAGGAAATCGGCATCGAGCATCGGCCGGCCCGCCTGTTCGCGTTCGGCGATGATCTGCAGCAGGATCGAGCGGGAGATGTCCTCGCCCGTCGTATCGTCGATGATCTTGACGTCGTGACCGTCGACGATCAGGTCGTGGATACCGTCGAGCGTAATGTGCTTGCTCGTAACCGTGTCGTACAGACGCCGGTTCGCGTATTTCTTGATGAGATGTTCGGCCATTTCGTCCGCCGCCGGTTTGCGTGAATTCTAGCTCCGATTCCGGCGAGACGCACAGGCAAGGCGCCCGGGGGGAGAGCGCCTTGCCGTGCAATTGCATGACGGTCTTAAGCCGCCTTCTGGGTCGCCGCCTTGGCCGCCTTCCTTGCCGGTTCGACGACGTCCTTTTCGAACAGGGAGGTTGTCTTTTCGTTCAGGGCCTTACCCAGTTCGACATACTCGTTGACGCGATTCGTCAGGAGTTCGGCGAACTCGCGTGTCGTTGTGATCTGGCGCTCGAAGAGTTCCTTGGGCTCGGCGACGTTAACGGGCAGCTTGACCTGCACCACCGCGAACTCGAGGATATCGCCCGCCAGGGCGTAGTTCTGGCGCGCAACCCGCTCTATCGCCTCGACGGCGAATTCCGCGAAGTTGCGTACCGGCTCCAGTCCCTGCTTCTGCAGCTCCGTCATTTTTTCGAAGTTTTCAGTAAACGTGGTCATGGCATCGACTCCAGCGCAAAAGGGGAAAGTGGGAGGGGACCTTTTGCATTGCAGTATAGTAAGCCTTTTATCTTGCAATGCAAGAAGAAATGACTTGGATTTTATTAACCTATTGAAATATAAGCAATGTTTTTGACACATCTTCAGGAAAAATACATTGCAGTGCGCAAATATAGCAGATATCGGAGATTCGATTTGGCGTTGCAGCAGTCGACTCCGGCGCTCAGGTGGCGGTGGCCATGAGCGACCTTCGGATGTTGTCGATCTCCGACTTGTGCCGCGTCGATAATTTTCCGAGGCAATGCTTCTCGCGCGGGCAGTTGCTGCTGCGCGGACAGATGATCGTCGCGTCCTTCTGCGCGCCCTCCGCGATCCAGCCGATGTTCAGGATCCTGCTGATGCTCTCGAGCTGCTTCCTCGCCGCACTCGGGATCTGTCCCGATCCGCCGCTCGAATTGCAGCTCGACTCGATCGCATCGATGGTGGCGCGTGGGTCGATGCCCTGCGTCTGTAACGCGGGCGCAAGATCCACGCCGACGCACAGGACATGCGGATTGCCTGCCGCATCCTTGCTGCGCATCGACTGGCAGCAATAAAGCCGCTTGTCGTCTCCCGATCTCAGGACCGAGATCTGCGACGACGGCCGGCTCGATCGCGTGTTCAGCATGCGGAATACCGCCCAGTGCTGGCAGGGGTCCGAGATCAGCTTCATATTTCCCCAGGGCAGCGGGATACCATTGCCCCGATACACGGCACGCAAGTTGCCGGGCGGATAGGCGTCAAAGTAGTGCCAGTACGGATAGGGGCTGACACTCGGCATCCTTCGCATGACCAGCGTGCGCGTGAGCTCGACCATGTCGCCGGCGTCGATCGTGTACGCGTGCCGTGCGAGGAACTGGCGGAACGGCATCTTGGGAGCGAGCAGGGCGGCTGCAAAATACTTGCATTCGAAATCCCGCCACGCGTAAAGGATGTCCTTCGCGTCTATGTTCGGGCCCTCGCCGTGATGGCGTCTGCCGTCGAGGCGCCCACCCGAAAACTGTGTCGCCCGTGCGCCATCGCCGTCGTGGAGGACCATGTGTGCGATCTGGTTGGCGAGGTCGAACTTGAGTCGCTCGGGCGTCTTTTCGAGCGCCTTGTTCAGGTAGACCTTGTTGGGCGCATCGAAGAACGAACGGACGAGCGTGTTGAGCGGCGGAGCCGACTCGCCGCGGTCCTTGAAGGCAGGTTTGTCGAACCAGTGAATCTCCAGGCCGATCCCGGCCGCCAGTTCCAGTACATCTTCGACGTGCAGCGGGAATCGCTTTTTGCCGACGCTTTCGGCAGCGCGCTCCAGGTCCGGAAAGCGATTGTGACTGGCTTCCTGGTGCGAGCGGATCAGGAGATGCGCAAATTGCTGACCCGTGGTGCCGGTCTGGGCGAGCAACTCGGGAATGGCGAGTTGCAGCAGGTTCTCGGAAAACAGGAAACTCGGTTCGAGCGGCAGTCCCGCGACGGCGGCGTCTGCCGGCGCCGGGTCCAGGACCGGCCCCTCCAGCGACTCATCGAAGAACCAGTCGACGTCCTTCTGGAAGATATCGGCGATGATCGCCAGCAGGCGCGCCGACGGCGCCCGCTTGCCGTTCTCGATCATCGACAGGTAGGACACCGACGGCCCGGCCTCGGCGTCGAGTTGGATGCAGCGGACCGACAGGTCTTCCAGCGTCAGCCGGTTTCGCTTGCGCAGCAACTTGATCTTCGTGCCGACGAAATGAGCCTTGCGGCGAATCCCTTGTTTTCCTGACATAATCCGGGCTTCTGTAAAATTAACAGTGTGAAATTTCTATTGTGAAATTTCTTGAAAAGTCGGCTTAGTATAACCCTCAGCGCAAGAGATCACACGCTTTCGAGACACTTCGACGCCGGGGGAAAGCAGCATGTACACAAAGACGGGGTTTCTGGATCGGATGGTCCCGCTGGCGGGCGCCAGCCACGCCGAAGCGGTCGACTACGCCATCGTCATTCCGATGCGCTATGCGGAATGTGTCGCAATCCTGGCCGACGGCAGGCAGGTCCGACTCCGCGAGGCGCGGCAGCTCGTCGGCTGGAGCGGGCCCGTCGCGCGGCGGAGCTTCGTGTTCCGCAGCGGCGCGCGCGGCATCGAGATCCGTATCGATGCGGCACGGCGGCGCCGCATCCGCGAAGTGCGTGAGTTTCTTCTTTCTATCGAGCGATCGCTCGAACACGGCATCGAGCGGGTGCGCAAGCTGATCGCATGCGACGGTAGTCTGGTCTTCGTACGGGAGGTGAGCAATGCAACAGGCAGAACAACTGAGAGCGCCGGCGACGATCGGCCGACAGGCGACCGCCGACTTCTGCGACCGATACCCTTCGGCGCAAGTCATCCAGCAGTCGTTCCGGAATCTCGGCGCGCAGGCGTTGTGCCTGGGTCCCGTGGAGACCGTCTCGACGCGCGATGACAATTCCGTCGTGAAGCGAATCCTGCAGGAGCAGGGCGCCGGCCGCGTGTTGCTGGTCGACAATTCCGGGTCGACGACTTGCGCGATGCTCGGTGGCAACCTGGCAAAGATGGCCGCGGATAACGGCTGGGCAGGGGTGGTCGTGAACGGCGCCGTGAGAGACGTCGACGAGATCAGGGCGACACCCGTCGCGGTCTTCGCGCTGGCGACCTGTCCGCGCAAGAGCAGCAAGCGCGGGATCGGTACTGTGGGCAAGCCGGTCCGCATCGGCGGACTGCTGATTCATTCGGGAGACCTGCTGGCGGCCGACAACGACGGGATCGCGGTTTTGCCGTCGTGGGCCGCAAGGCACTGAAGCCGGAGAAAGCAATGGACAGAAGGGAAGAAATAACGAGGCTGGAATCGGAGTGGGCCAACAGTCCGCGCTGGACGGGCGTGGAACGTTCGTACACGGCGCAGGACGTCGTCAAGTTGCGCGGCACCGTGAGGATCGAACACACGCTCGCGAAGCTCGGCGCCGAGAAGTTGTGGCGGCTCGTCAACCGGGAAGAACCGTTGTGCGCCCTCGGCGCGCTGACCGGCAACCAGGCGATCCAGGAAGTACAGGCTGGCCTGAAGGCGATCTACTGTTCGGGCTGGCAGGTGGCCGGCGACGGCAACTCGGCCGGCGAGATGTATCCGGATCAGAGCCTGTATCCCGCCGATTCGGTGCCGAAGATGATCGAGCGCATCAACAACGCGTTCATCCGCACCGACGAGATCCACGCGCTCGCAGGCGATGCCGATATCGACTGGTTTCCGCCCATCGTCGCCGACGCCGAGGCCGGCTTCGGCGGCAACCTGAATGCGTTCGAACTGATGAAGGGCATGATCCGGGCCGGGGCGGCCGGCGTCCATTTCGAGGACCAGCTGTCCTCGGCCAAGAAGTGCGGCCACATGGGCGGCAAGGTGCTCGTGCCGACGCAGGAGGCGATCGCGAAACTGACCGCGGCACGGCTGGCGGCCGACGTCTGCGGCGTGCCGACCGTCCTGCTCGCGCGGACCGACGCGGATGCGGCCAACCTGATTACCTCCGACGCCGACGAGCGTGACCGGCCGTTCATCACGGGCGAGCGGACGCCGGAAGGCTTCTTCCGCACGAAAGCGGGCCTCGATCAGGCCATCGCCCGGGGACTCGCGTATGCGCCTTACTCCGACCTGCTGTGGTGCGAGACCTCGCGGCCGGACCTCGAGCAGGCGCAGCGCTTCGCGGACGCGATCCATGCCGTTTACCCTGATCAGCTCCTCGCGTACAACTGCTCGCCGTCGTTCAACTGGAAAGCCAACCTCGACGATGCCACCATGAAGACGTTCCGGGAGCAACTCGGCAGGATGGGCTATAAATTCCAGTTCATCACGCTGGCCGGTTGGCACGCGCTGAACTCGAGCATGTTCCGGCTCAGCCGGGCCTACCGCCAGGACGGCATGTACGCCTACTCGAAGCTGCAGCAACAGGAATTCGATGACGAGCAATACGGTTTCCGCGCCGCGAAACACCAGTCGTTCGTCGGCGCCGGCTATTTCGACGCCGTGCAGAACACGATCATGCACGGGCTCTCGTCGACGACCGCGCTGGCCGGCAGCACCGAAGAGGAACAGTTCGTCGCTTGAGCGATGCCGCCGCGAAGCCGGCCGCCGCGATGACGGTTGACCCGGTACTGCGGCGGTTCGTCGACACCGAACTGCTACCCGATCTCGGGATCGACGCGGAGGAATTCTGGCGCGGATTCGAGACGATCATCGACGAGCTGACTCCGGAGAATCGGGAGCTGCTCGCGATACGCGACCGTCTGCAGGCGCAGATCGACGCCTGGCACAAGGCCCGCAAGGGCAAGCCGTGGGACGCGGCCGCGTACCGGGAATTCCTCGCAGGCCTCGGCTATCTGGAAGCACGCGGCGACGCTTTCCATATCGACACGGCCGGCGTCGATCCGGAGATCGCGCAGGTTGCGGGGCCGCAGCTTGTCGTGCCAGTCAGTAACGCGCGGTTCGCGCTTAACGCGGCGAACGCACGCTGGGGCAGCCTGTACGACGCGCTCTATGGCACGGACGTCATCCCCGACGACGACGGCCACGAGGCAGGCGCAGACTACAATCCGAAGCGCGGCGCGGCCGTGATCGCGTACGCAGCCGAGTTCCTCGATCGCGTGATCCCGCTGCCCGATGCGAGTCACGCGGATCCGAACGACAGCGCGTATCGGCGTGCTTCGAGTTTCGTGGGCGCATCGGAAGACGGCGATCGCCGCGATTACCTGTTCCGAAACAACGGCCTGCACATCGAGATCCGCACCGACCCGACGCATCCCATCGGCCGCGACGCGCCCGGCAAGGTCTGCGACGTCGTCCTCGAGGCCGCCGTCACGACGATCCAGGACTGCGAGGATTCGGTCGCGGCCGTGGACGCCGAAGACAAAGTTGCCGTGTACCGCAACTGGCTGGGCCTCATGCGCGGGACCCTGTCCGCGAGTTTCGACAAGGGCGGCGAGTCGCTGACGAGAAGGCTCAACGGCGACCGCCGTTACACGGCTGCCGACGGGAGCATCCTGACGCTGCCCGGCCGCAGCCTGATGCTGGTCCGCAACGTCGGCCACCTGATGACGACCGATGCCGTGCTCGACCGCGACGACAACGAAGTCTTCGAAGGCATCCTGGACGCCGTCATCACGACGGCCTGTGCGCTGTACGATCTGCGAGGCCAGGGCCAGTACCGGAACAGCCGCAGCGGCAGCATCTATATCGTCAAGCCCAAGATGCACGGCTCGCGCGAAGCCGCGTTCGCCAATACCCTGTTCGATCGCGTCGAGGACCTGTTCGGGCTCGAGCGGCATACCATCAAGATCGGCGTCATGGACGAGGAACGGCGCACGACGGTCAACCTGGAGAACTGCATCCGCGCCGTCCGGCACCGGCTCGTCTTTATCAACACCGGCTTTCTCGACCGGACCGGCGACGAGATGCACACGAGCATGCTGGCGGGCCCGATGCTACGCAAGGAAGAAATCAAGTCCGAGCCCTGGATCCTGGCCTACGAGGACCGCAACGTCGATATCGGATTGCGTTGCGGCCTGCCGGGCAAGGCACAGATCGGCAAGGGCATGTGGCCGAAGCCCGACGAGATGAAGGCGATGGTGCAATCCAAGCGGGCGCATCCGGAAGCGGGCGCGAGTTGCGCCTGGGTGCCGTCGCCGACGGCGGCGACGCTGCACGCGATGCACTACCACGAGGTGGACGTCGCGGCGGTGCAGGCGCGGCTCGCGGAGCGCGAGGAAGCGAGCCTCGACGACATTCTCATGCCGCCGCTCGGCGATCCGGCAAACCGGCTGTCGGCCGACGAGGTGCAGGCGGAGCTCGACAACAACGCGCAGGGCATCCTCGGCTACGTCGTGCGCTGGATCGACCAGGGCGTGGGTTGCTCGAAGGTCCCCGACATCAACGACGTGGGATTGATGGAAGACCGTGCGACGCTGCGCATCTCCAGCCAGCACATCGCCAACTGGCTGCGCCATGGCGTCTGTACGCGGCAACAGGTGATCGACACGTTCCGGCGCATGGCCGAAGTCGTCGACGGGCAGAACGCCGGCGATCCCGCCTACTCGGACATGGCCCCGAATTCCGACGGCATCGCGTTTCGTGCGGCGTGCGATCTCGTCCTGAAGGGCTGCGAGCAGCCGAACGGTTATACGGAACCCTTGCTGCACGAGTACCGCCGGCGCCGAAAGCGCCAGTTGCACCCCTGATCCGGTTTTCGTCGAATGCGGCGTGCAGCCGGTGACGCGCGATCGGCGCTACTGATATCCTTTCGCCTGCAGGCGGAACAGCTGCGCATAGGTGCCGTTCTCTGCGAGCAGGCTCTCGTGGCTGCCGTGCTCGACGATCCTTCCTTCGTGCAGCACGATGATCTGATCGGCCGCGCGCACCGTGGAGAAGCGGTGCGAAATCAGGATCGTCATCTTCGTTTTGCTCTGCGCGCGGAACAACTCGAAGACGGCTGCTTCTGACGTGGCGTCCATCGCCGCCGTCGGCTCGTCCAGGACCAGGATATCCGCACCGCTGCGCATGAACGCCCGCGACAGCGCGATCCTCTGCCACTGACCGCCGGAGAGTTCGCGCCCACCCTTGAACCAACGGCCGAGTTGTGTGCGGTAGCCTTCGGGCATCGTATCGATGAACGGCGCAGCCATGCCCGTCTGCGCGGCCTGCATCTGGCGTTCTTCATCGTCCATGTGGCGCACGTCCCCGGCACCGATGTTCTCGCCCACGGTGAACTGGTAGCGGCCGAAATCCTGGAAGATGACCCCGATGCGTTGCCGGAGCGTCTCGACGTCCCACTCCTTCAGGTCGAGGCCGTCCAGCACGATGCGGCCCTCGGTGGGCTCGTACAGGCGCGTCAGCAGTTTGATCAGGGTGGTCTTGCCCGAGCCGTTCTCGCCGACCAGGGCGAGGCTCTCGCCCAGTCGAAGCTGCAAATTGATGTCGGTCAACGCGTTTTCGGTTGCTCCCGGATAGGCGAACGAGACGTGTTCGAACTCGAGTCCCCGCTCCGGAGCCGGACCCTGTGACATCCGGCCCTGGCGCGCCGGCACCGGCTGGCCGAGATACTCGTACAGGTTGGAGAGATACAGGTTGTCTTCGTACATGCCGCTGATTGCGGACAGGATGGCCGCGACGGCGGTCTGGCCCTGCCGGAACAGCATGAGGTACATCGTCATGGCGCCGAGCGTGATCCGGTTGTAGACGGTCGCGATGACTATCCATGCGTACGCGCCGTAGAACGCGGCGGACGAAACCAGGCCCAGCACGAATCCCCATCCGTCGCGGCGCAGTGTCAGGCGACGATCCTCGACGAACAGCTTGCGAAAGATATCGCGGTAGCGCTGCAACAGTTTGGGGCCGAGCTGGAACAGCTTGACTTCCTTGACGCCATCCTCGCGCGCGATGACGGTCTCCAGGTACATCTGCATGCGCGTTTCCGGCGAGCGCCAGCGGAACAGCCGGAACGCATCGCCCGAGAACTTCGCCTCGGCGAAGAACGACGGCAGGCCCGCACCGATCAAGATCACGACGGCCCACGGCGAGAACGCATACAGCAGGACCGCATAACTCGACAGCGAGATCAGGTTCTGCACGAGCCCGAAGGTGCGATTCACCAGGCTCAGCGGACGGCTCGATGCTTCGCGCCGGGCCTGTGTCAGCTTGTCGTAGAACTCCGAGTCTTCGAAATGCGCAAGCTGCAGCGTCAGGGCCTTCTCGAGAATCATGACGTTGACGCGCTGGCCGAGCAGGGCACGCAACAGCGACTGGCTCGCGGACAGGCCGCGCTGGCTCGCGGCGAGCAGGATGACGACCACGGCCTCGACGCCGACCAGCCACAGGACGGGGCCGGGGTCCGGCGTGGCTTGCGCCATCGCCGCGACGACCCCGTCGACGATGAGCCGTCCGACCCACGCGACCGCGGCCGGCAGGATGCCCGCGGCCAGGGTCAGCACGGCGAGCAGCAGCGTCAGCGGCCGGCTCGTCGTCCACACGAGCTGGATCGCCCGATGCGTATAGCCGAAGACGCCGAGCGCGCGCCGCAATAGGCTCGCTTCGGCGTCCCTGGCTTCGTTATCTACGTTGTTCGCCATCGATTCCGGTCGTCGATTCCCTGGGAAACATGCGTCATCGCCACGCACGCCGACGTGACAGGTCTGGCTGATATCAGTGCAACAGCTTGAAAATACAAGGCGACTTGAACACCATTGTGACTCGACTCGTGGCCGGGTCCACAGAATGAACCATAAAACCACCCGATGGGTATACGCCGGCCTGATCGCGCTTGCGGGTCTGGCGGCCTCGCTGGCCGCGCCGGCGGCAGAAGAGGGGGAGTGGATACCGCTCTTCGACGGCAAGAGCCTCGACGGCTGGGTGCCGAAGATCCGCGGCTACGCGCTGGGCGAGAATTTCGCCGACACGTTCCGGGTCGAGGACGGCGCGATCACGGTCTCCTTCGACGGCTACGACGACTTCGACGGCCGTTTCGGACACCTCTTCTATAAGAAGCCGTACTCGCGCTATCGGCTCCGGTTCGAATACCGGATCTACGGCGAACCGGCGCGGGGAATTCCGGACTGGGCCTTTCGCAACAGCGGCGTGATGATCCACTCGCCGTGCCCGGAGTCGATGCCACGGGACCAGGACTTCCCGATCTCGCTCGAGTTCCAGCTGCTCGGCGGGCGCGGTGACGGCAAGCCGCGGCCGACGGGGAACCTGTGCACGCCCGGCAGCAATGTCGTGTATGCCGGGCATCTCGAGGAAACGCACTGCATCGATTCGACGGCGCCGACCTTCGACGGCACCGAGTGGATCAAGGGCGAAATCCTCGTGCTCGGCGACGAGAAGATCGTGCACTACATCAACGGCAAGGAAGTCCTCGAGTACGAGCACCCGACCTATGGAGGGGGTGGCGTATCCGGCCACGACGCAACGCTGTTTCGCGACGAAGAACCCATGACGGGCGGTTACATATCGTTGCAGGCCGAGGGTCACCCGGTTCAGTTCCGCAATATCGAGCTCATGGATCTCGGTAGCACGCCAGGGGATTCGAATCTTTATTGCCCGGGTAAACCCGGAGCTGCATCCACCGACGCTTCCACGGAGAGCCCGCCGATCTACCGGGATACCGGCCGGCCGTTCGAAGAACGTGCCGCCGACCTCGTGTCGCGGATGACGCTGCAGGAAAAGGCGTCGCAACTCGTCAACGATGCGGCCGCAATCCCACGCCTCGGCATCCGCGAATACAACTGGTGGAGCGAGGGTCTGCACGGCGTCGCGGCGGCGGGCTATGCGACGGTGTTCCCGCAGGCGATCGGCCTGGCGGCGACCTTCGATGCGCCCCGCCTCAAAAAGGTCGCGGACGTCATCGGTATCGAATTCCGTGCCAAGTATCTCGCGGAGCAGCATCGCCTCGGCGGCTCGGACTGGTTCGCCGGACTCACCGTCTGGTCACCCAACATCAACATCTTCCGCGACCCGCGCTGGGGACGAGGCCAGGAGACGTACGGAGAAGATCCGTACCTCACTTCGCGCATGGGTGTGGCCTTCGTGCAGGGCCTGCAGGGCGACGATCCCACCTATCTGCGCGCGATCTCCACGCCCAAACACTACGCGGTGCACAGCGGTCCCGAGCCGAGCCGCCACCGCGACGACATACATCCTTCCCCGCGCGATCTTGCCGACACGTACCTGCCCGGATTCCGGGCAACCGTGATGGAAGGCGGCGCCGGGTCGGTCATGTGCGCCTACAACGCCGTCAACGGCGTTCCCGCCTGTGCCAGCGACGAACTGCTATCGCGCTATTTGCGCAAAGCATGGGGTTTCGCGGGTTACGTGGTTTCCGACTGCGGCGCCGTCCGCGATATCTACGCCGACGACCGTCACGACTACACGAAGACGCCGGAGCAAGGCGTCGCGGCCGCCTTCGAGGCCGGCATGGACGTGATCTGCGGCGACGCGGAAGAAAGCGAGAACATCGTCAGCGCCGTGCGCAGTGGTGTTCTGTCCGAAGCCGTCATCGACCGGGCGCTGCTGCGCCTGTTCACGGCCCGCATGCGGCTCGGCCAGTTCGACGATTCCGCGGACGTGTTTCCGTCCATCACGGCTCGCGACAACGACACCGACGAGCATCGCGCGCTCGCGCTCGAGACCGCGGAGAAGGCGCTCGTCCTTCTGAAAAACAAAGACGACTTCCTGCCGTTGCGCGAGGCGCCGCGGCGCATCGCCGTGATCGGCCCGAATGCGGATACCATCGCCTCGCTGGTCGGGAATTACAACGGCGACCCGTCCCATCCCGTCACCGTCCTGGACGGGATCCGGCGACGGTTCCCGGACGCCGAAGTGACCTGCGCGCAAGGCTCCGGACTCATCGACCCCGCGCTCGCGCCCGTGCCCGCCGGCGAATCTCTGCATCGACGCCCGCTGCCGGACGCCCGGGCTGGCGGCGGCCGTCTTCGAGGACCGGTCCTTCGGGGGCGAACCGGCCCGGACTTTCGTCAGCGATGAAGTTCGGTATGCGTGGCAAGGCGAGCGCAAAAACGGCGCGATCCGCTGGTCCGGATTCATCCGTGCGCCGGAGACTGGCGCAGTATACCTTCCGATATGACGCCAATGGCGGGTACCGAATCCGGGTCGACGGGAAGTCCATCGTCGATGCATGGAACGTCGACTGGCGCCCCTCGATCGCGACGGGAAGGGTCGAGTTACAGGCGGGCAAGATCTACCCGATCCGCGTCGAGGCCTTCCAGCGGCAGGATCACGGCGACGAGCGCCTGCTCTGGGCCGTGCCCGGCGACAAGGGCGCTCGGGACGCCGTCGCCGCGGCGGCGGATGCCGATCTGGTCGTCTTCGTCGCGGGCCTGACGTCACAGGTCGAAGGCGAAGAGATGCACATCGACGTCGAGGGATTCGCCGGCGGCGACCGGACGAGCCTCGATCTGCCCGCCCCGCAACGGAAGGTGCTGAAACAGGTGACCGGGACGGGGACCCCGGTCGTGCTGGTCCTCATCAACGGCAGCGCCCTGAGCATCAACTGGGCGGACGAGAACCTGCCGGCGATCATCGAGGCGTGGTATCCGGGCGGTCAGGGCGGCGACGCCGTCGCCCGCGCCATCGCGGGCGATTTCAGCCCGGCAGGTCGGCTGCCGGTCACGTTCTACCGCTCCGTCGACGACCTGCCGCCGTTCTCCGATTACGACATGTCGCACCGCAGCTATCGATACTTCGATGGCGAGGTGCTGTACCCGTTCGGATACGGACTGTCCTACACCCGCTTCGAGTACCGCAAGCTACGTGTTTCCAAACAGCGGGCGGCCGCCGGCAACAGCGTCACGGTCACGGTCGATGTGACCAATGCAGGCGGCCGCGAAGGCGACGAGGTCGTGCAACTCTACCTCGACCGGCCGCAAGTCGAAGGGGCTCCGATCCGTGCCCTGGCCGGGTTCAAGCCGGATACACTTGGCCTCCGGCGAAACCGGAACGGTCTCCTTCACGCTCGATGACCGCAAGCATGAGCACCGTCGACGAGGACGGCGTACGCCGCGTCGTTCCGGGCCCCGTCGAACGTCTGGGTGGGCGGCGGTCAACCCGTCTCGCGCGACGGGCTCAGGCCGGCATCGGGGCTGGCAGGCAGTTTCGAAGTGACCGGGTCGGCGATCCTTCCCGACTAGGCGTGTCCGAACACGCGCCGCATCAGAATCCGGCTCCTCCGGCCTCGGCCGTTTGCCTGCTAGACTCTTGGTTATGGATCCGAAAGATCAGGAAAGCTCTGCCAAATCGCAGACATTCGAAGATTACGCACTGACCCGGCCGGAATACTTCAATGTCATGACGCATTTCTACCGCGGCGAGTCGCATCGCGCGATGGTCTGGCGGCAGCGTCTGGATACGACGACGAACTGGGCCGTGCTGACGACCGCCGGCGTGCTCTCGTTTTCCTTCTCCAGCCGCGAGCACAGCCACGTCATCATCTTGCTGTCCAACCTGATCATCCTGTTCTTCCTGGTCATCGAGGCGCGACGCTACCGCTACTTCGAAGTCTATCGGGCTCGCGTGCGCATGCTCGAGGAGAACTTCCTGCTGCCCATCATCACGAGACAACTCATCTCACCGATGCGGAAGTGGCATCTGATGGTTGCGACCGACCTTCACAAGCCGAAGTTCAAGACGACATTCGTCGAAGCGATCGGCTTTCGACTGCGGCGAAATTACCTGTTCATCTTCGCCCTGTTCTTCGGCGCCTGGTGGCTGAAATTGACCATGCACCCGACGCAGTCGAGCTCATGGGCCGAGATCTACCGCCGCATGGCGGTCGGTTGGATCCCGTCGTCGGTCGTACTCGGCGCGCAGCTGATCTTCTTCCTGGGGCTCATCGCTTTCGTCGTCTTCGTGAGCACGAGAGGCGTGAAAGGAATCCGCGACGAGGTCTATGGCCTGGAGCCGAAGCGGCGCCGGTGGCGGTTCTAGCGTCACGGGGAATCGGTCGGCAGCGCATTCCAGTTCAGAATCGCATTCCAGACGAGGCGGCGCTGGGCGGGATTCATGTCGCGGTGGATGCCGCTGAAATTGTAGGTGACGATGTGTCCGGCGCCCGTGGGCGTGTCCAGGACGGCGGGGTGGCCCTTGAGATCCGCCTCGCCGCGCATCCCGCCGCTGACCACCATCTTGCCTTCGCCGCCCCAGACCATGACCACGTGACGCTCATCGACCGGCCCGGTCAGGCATGACGTGCAATACGCCATGGTCAACCAGCGCCGCGGCGTGTCGTAGACGGGCAGGTTGGTCCGAAACACGGTCGTCTCCGGGCTATAGCCGTACGCGAGCGGGTGATCGGGCTGCGCGAACGTCGCGCGCAACTGTATGCCGGGTGTAAAGACGGGCGAATCGGAGACCCGCGGGACGCCCCTCACCAGCCCGCCCTCCAGTGCGAGCGTGGTGCCGGTGCCCAGCGTCAACAACACGCCGCCGGATTCCACGAATTTTTGCAGCTCGGCCAGGCCCGCATAGCCCGGGCCGCCGGTGATGTCGTCGGATGCGACCGGTTTGCCCAGACTCGGGAATTCGGGACTGCTGCGAAACGGGATCGGACCGTCGGTAGCGGCGATGCCGTGGATCTGGCCGGCGAGCTGGAGTCGCGAGAACGGCCCGTAGACGATCACGTCCACCTTATCCTTGAGTCCGCCGGCACGAAGGTCCTCGTCCCTTAAATAGGTGTAGGGAATGGAGTCACGATCGAAGATGTAGCGAATCCAGCCCATCATGTCGGTATCCGCCCAGGGTACCCAGAGGCCGACACGCGGAACGGGCGCGGCATGGCTCGCGACGTCGGGCGCCTTGCGGGCCGACGTGAAGTCCAGGGCCAGTTCGTCGGCCAGGCCGGCAACTTTATCGGCGAGATCGTCTGCCGACTGGTCCTTGCCCGCCGAAATGATCCATGAGCCGGGCGGATAGGTCATCCTGTCCAGCGTGAATGTTCGTTCGGAAATCCTGACGTCGGCATCGCCGAGCCGGTAGCGCGCGGCGAGCAGAGACTCCTGGCCCTGCTCGCGGAGGAGATATATCGGTCCCTTGCCGTGCACGGAGCCTTTCGCGGTTGCGTCTTCGGAGAGCGGGATCTGCGATGTCGACTTCACCCGCTCGTCGTCGATCGGCACGGTTTTCACACCGAAGCCCACCGGGTATGCCCAGGACATGTCGTCGTAGGGCAGGTTCTCCGATTCGGCCGGGAATTTCTGAGGCTCGAGCACGTCCACGGCGAAATTGCGGTAAGGCTGATCCAGCTTGACGATGTAGTCGCCGCGCGCGAAGTCGCCTTCGGCCAGCGACAGCGGTGCCGCCAGCGTGCCTACCTCGATGTGCTGATCGCGCAGCCGGTTGATCATCTGTGCCACGCGCCGGCGATCCGGCTGGTGCGCCGGGATGACGTAGGCGTACGGCTTTTGATCGATGCCCTTGCGCCAGGAATCGTAGCCGGTCCGGTAGAAGTCGCGCAGCATCTCCTTCGCGTGTCGGGCCGACCAGTCGAGGATCGCCAGCGCGCCCGTCTCCTGGTAGTTCACGTCATCGCGTATCGACCAGCGGAACACCGGGTCGGGCGGCCAGGGCCGGTACCATTCGCGGGTCAGGCTGTCCTCGTCGGCATGCCGGGTGACCGTCTCGGCGGTCGAGTTGCCGAAGGTCTCGTAGCCGCGTCCGATGGCATTGTGGTTGATCGCGATGGAGTCCAGGTAGTGATGCCCGAAGCCGTCGCCGAAATTCCAGGTCCAGACACCGGGCATGCCGAACGCGTTCATCACGGTCATCTCGTGGAAGCTCATCTCAAGCCAGCGGGACAGGACGATGGGATCGATGTGCGGGTTGTAGGGACCGGTCCCGTTCCAGCTCAGCATGAGCGAAATGGCTTCGTGCAGATCGTGCACGACGACCGGGTGGTAATCGAAGTACATCTTGCTCACCGCCCGCGTCGTCGCGAAGTCCTTCTGGTGGGCGTCGCGGTTGATGTCGACGAAGACGTAATGGCTCCAGTAGGGCGGACTCTGGCGCGGTAGCGCGTCGAAATTGGTTTTGCCCTTGAGGTATTTGTAGAACCAGTCCGTGACCTTGTCGCGGCCGTCGGGCTCGGAGATCGGGTTGATCAGGACCAGCAAATTCTTGCGGATGGCCTGGATCATCGGCTGTTCGGAAACGGCCAGCCGATAGATCAGCTCCATGCACATCTCGCCACTGCCGGTCTCGTCCGCGTGCAGGTTGCAGTTGAAGTAGTACGCAGGACGTGCGGTCGAGATGATCTCCTCGGCCTTTTCCTGGCTCGTCGTCCGCGGGTCGGCCAGCGCCGCGTTCGCGGCCTTCAGGCGATCCAGCTCACGGATGCCCTGTTCGTCGCCGATGACGGCGAGGACGATGTCCCGGCCTTCCTCGGACACGCCGATGGTCTCCACGTGGACGCGCGGCGAACTGGTCCCGACGCGACGCACGTAGTCAACGATGGCTTCCGAATGGGTCAGCTCGCCGGCGGCGCCGATCACGTGCCCTAGGACGCTCGCGGGCGAAGGGACGCTGTCCGATACCGGAACGTAGGCGACCCACGGGCTGAGGTAGCGCGGCTCGGTCGTGAACTTCGCGATCGCTTCGATCGAACCCGGTTCGGCCGTGTCGGGTAACGGGTCGACATCGTCCGCCAGGGCGCTGGTCAGACAGATTGTTACGCCAGCCAGTAGGAGAGATAGTACTGTGCGCTTCATGGGCGGTCCTATGTTCAATGATCGACAGGATGCCCTATGATAATCTGCGAGGAGCCGAACTAATAACAACTCGAAGCAGGGCGGCTGGCTCATCCAGGAATCCAGGTGAACGTATCAGTCATTTTCGAGCGTCGGTTCCGAATTTCAGTATTGTCGGCGTGGCTTCTTTGTGTTGCGGCTTGTGGTTCAGGAGGATCGTCTCCATCTGCGACGCCGCCCACGGGCAATCCGGCCCCGCCCCCGCCGCCGCCGCCGCCGACACAAGGAGATGCCAGCTATGTCGAGCTTTCGAGTGACGCCGGCGACTACATTGGCGGTGGCAAGCACTACCTGCATACGACCGCAGACTCAGAAATCAGTGTTGCGTCCGACAAGGCATATCTCAGGGTAGACGTCGATGCGGGTGCGGCCTGGTGGACCGGCAAGTTCAGGCTGCCAGAGAATCTCTGGAAACTCGAACCCGGTACTTACGACAATCTCACACGATATCCGTTTCACGATATCGGTGTTGGTGGAATGGACTGGAGCGGATCGGGACGAGGCTGCAACCAGTTGACAGGGACGCTGACCATCGACCGGGTCAGATATGACGGACCGAGGATCACCGGATTCGATCTGCAATTCGAGCAGCACTGCGAGAACAGTGTCGCCGCGCTGCATGGAACCATCCATTGGAATGCGAACGACGATCCGAATCCACCCCCGGTTCAGGACCCGCCTCCCCAGGCAATCCCTCCGGGTGAGCCGCCGAACACGGGCTCGAGCTACGTCAGGTTGACGAGTGATCTGGGTGACTGGGTAGGCGACAGTCTGGATTACGACTTTACGAACGCGAACAGCGAGATTACGGTTTCGACGAATGGGGCGTTCTTCGAAGTCACCGTACTGGGAGACGACTACTGGGATGGCATGTTTCAGCTGCCCGATACCTACACCCGAATCGAACCGGGCTCCTTCCTCGATATCGAGCGCTACCCCTTCCACGTGGCATCCGCGGGCGGACTGGACTGGAGCGGAGCGGGGCGAAGCTGCAACACGCTGAACGGTTGGCTCATCATCGACCAGGTGACCTACGACGGACCGGACCTCTCCAGCATCGATATTCGATTCGAACAACATTGCGAGGGCGCAGAACCGGCGTTGCATGGAGAGATTCACTGGGACGCCAATGACACCACGAGTGCCCCCGGGCGGCTGGTACCCCCGCCGGCCTTCCTCTGGGAATCGCCGCCAGACGTTACACCTGCGACAGGCAACTACGTCTATCTGGAGAGTGATCAATACGAGTTCGTTGGCGCCGGTGAAACGTATCTCTATACCGACCAGAATTCGGTCATCGATGCCGAGGCAACGGGCCCGCAAATATCGGTGTCCGTCTTCGGCGATGAAAGCTGGAACGGCACCTTCCGGGCCATGAATTCGATGAATCGGATCGAAGCAGGTTATTACACATATGCTCAACGCTATCCGTTCGGTAATCCGACACAGGGCAGCCTGTCCTGGTTCGGAGACAACCGGGGCTGCAACAGGTTGATCGGCTGGTTCGTGGTCGACGACGTGAGCTACGACGGCAACATGCTCACCTCTCTGGATGCTCGCTTCGAGCAGCATTGCGAACTCTGGGCGCCCGCGCTGCACGGCGAGATACACTGGAAAGCCGATAATTCGACGCAACCGGCGGGCCCGATCGTGCCGCCGCCGACCGGCCTCTGGGAACCGGTACCCGGTGCAACTCCGTCATCGGGCAATTTCGTTTTCCTTGAAAGCGAGCCGGGCGATTATGTCGGTCAGGGCGGCACCTACCTCTATACCCAGGCGGACAGCGTAATCACGCTCGAGCCCATCAGCGAGGGATTGGATGTGGCCGTCATAGGGGACGAACGCTGGCACGGCGATTTTCAGGGCATGATCGGGCTGAGCCAGCTCGAGCCCGGCTACTACGGGGATCTGAGTCGGTATCCCTTCCACAATCCGACGGTAGGCGGTCTGGACTGGGATGGGGAAAGCCGCGGCTGCAACGACGTATCCGGCTGGTTCGTGGTCGACAGTGTGACCTACGATGGCGCGGCGCTGGCGGCAATCGATTTGCGATTCGAACAGCATTGCGAAGAAGGCGTCCCTGCACTACACGGAGAAATCCACTGGGATGCAAATGACCCGACGAGACCGCCAGGGCCGCTCGTACCACCGCCGGCCGGCCTGTGGGAGCCGCCGCCGGGCACGACGCCTGCGTCCGGCAACTACGTTTATCTGGAAAGTGACCCGGACGACATCGTCGGCGCAGGCGGCAGCTATCTTTATGCACCGGGCAACAGTCAACTTGCGGTCAACTGGAACGGCTCGGAACTGTCCATAGCAGTCAACAGGCAGGAATACTGGCAGGGGCGTTTCCAGCCCATGGACTCGCTCGACCGGATCGAAGTCGGCTACTACGGAGATCTGCAGGGCATCCCCTTCAACAATCCGGCGAGAGGCGGGCTCAGCTGGACCGGCGAGAATGCCAACTGCAATACGCTCACGGGTTGGTTCGTGGTCGACAGCGTGACTTATGACGGACCGGCGCTTGACGCAATCGACCTGCGATTCGAGCAACATTGTGATGGTGGCGATGCCGCGCTGAACGGGGAGATTCACTGGAGCCGGTGATCGGTCTCCAAAACGACCGCCCCAAGTGGCGCATCTGAGCCGCTCGAGCCGAGCCGGCAGACCACGCTGCCGGATAAAAACAATAAGAAACAAGTAATTACGATCACCTAGCTGATATTTGTGTGATCGCTTGACTTTAGTGTGATAGGTACACTAACATATTAGTGTCCTTATTACACTTATCGTTGCCATGTACCAGTACGAATACCCGCACCCGGCAGTAACTACCGACATCGTAGTTTTCACGATTCGGCACCAGGCGCTCAAGGTGCTGCTGATAAAGAGAGCCGAAGACCCCCACCTGGGTTCCTGGGCCCTGCCCGGCGGCTTCGTCGGCATCGCCGAGGGTCTCGACGCAGCGGCCGAGCGCGAGTTGGGAGAGGAGACGGGCGTAACCGGGGTCTACCTCGAGCAGCTCTATACCTTCGGCAAGCCCAATCGCGACCCGCGCGAGCGCGTCATCACCGTCGCCTACTATGCATTGATACCTTCCGACCGGTTGCAGATCCGGGCTGCGACCGACACCGAAGCCGTTGGCTGGTTTGCGCTCGAAGAACTCCCGTCGCTGGCGTTCGATCACCAGACGATACTCGATATGGCACTGGAGCGGCTTCGGGCCAAGCTCGACTACTCGACCATCGCATTCCAGTTCATGCCACACGAATTTACGCTCACCGAGCTGCAATCCGTCTACGAATTGATACTCGGCGAGCCGATCGACAAGCGAAATTTCCGGAAACGAATCCTCGCGCTGCAAGCAGTCGAGGAAACCGGGCAGGAACGACGCGAAGGTGCTCATCGACCCGCCAGGCTCTATCGAGCGATCGATCCGGAGACTGTTCGCATCATCAAGTAAGGGAGGTGCAACATGCTTATCAGGTACTTCAAGGGCGAACCCAGCACCCATGTCATCCGCTATCGCAACGGCAAGATCGTCGCCAGCGGTGTCGGCGCGAACTTCTGGTACATGCCGATGAACACATCTGTCGCCGCAGTACCTGTAGTGAGCCAGGAGGCGCAGTTCCTTCTCACCGAGACGACCGCGAATTACCAGGAAGTGTCGATTCAGGGCACCGTGACATACAGGATCACCGACCCTACGCTCGTCGCGAACCGTCTCAATTTCACGATCGATCCTTCCAGCGCCAGGTTCACGAGTGAGGATCCGGATAAGCTCGTGCAGCGCATCGTGAACCTCGTTCAGAGCCAGACTCGCAGGAAGGTAAATGCCCTGTCGCTGGAGGAGGCCATAACCAACGTGCACAGTCTGGCGGTCCAGGTCTTCCGGGAAGTCGTCGACGATGATTCGATCGCCCAGCTTGGTGTCGCACTCGAGAGTCTGCACTTCACTGCCGTGAAGGCCACGCCAGAAATGCGCAAGGCGCTCGAAGCGGACTATCGGGAGGGATTGCAGCAGCGGGCCGATCAGGCGATCTATGCGCGTCGCGCTGCAGCCGTCTCCGAGGAACGGCAAATCCGCCAGAGCGAGTTGAATACGGAAGTCGAACTCGAGAATCGGCGCAAGGATCTCGTCGATACACAGGCGAGAAACAACCTGACCCTGGCTGAGGCGGAAGCGAAGGCGGACGAGCTGAAGCTCAATCCCTACAGCGCAATGCCACCTCAGGCTCTGCTGGCCCTGGCGCTGAAGGAGTGGGCGGGCAATGCCGGGATGATAGAGAATCTGAGTATCACGCCGGACCTCCTGACCAAAGTGGCGAGCTGGGTCTCCGCCGGGAAGCACTAGGGAGCGGAAGATGGCTTCGACGCGATACGAGACGGCCATCATCATCACGCGCCAGACGGAGCTGGACGAGCTTGCGGCGCGGTTCGCAACGGCGCCGCAAGCCCGGTTCTACCTCGAGCATGCCGGCCAGGACTTCGATCACATTCAAGCTGCCCACGAACGCTACCAGGCCCTGCTGGGCAGCGTGCGAACCTCGATACCGAAGACCATGAAATGTCATATCGTCGATCGTACCTCGCTGCCGCAAATGACTTTCGGCGACGACGACCTGGTGATCGTTGTTGGTCAGGACGGGCTGGTTTCGAACACGGCAAAGTATCTGTCAGGTCAGCCCATATTCGCCGTCAACCCGGACCCCGGCGTCTACGATGGCGTCCTGCTCCCATTTGCTCCCGACACGTTCGACGCAGCGTTGCAGGGGACACTGGAGGGCAGGGCGGGACTCGAGAGCGTCACGCTGGCTCGAACGATATTGACCGATGGACAACAGTTACTCGCCTTCAACGATTTCTTCGTCGGCGCGTCCTCTCACGTATCCGCCCGTTACGGGATCCGGATCGGCGAACGGGAGGAATTTCAGTCGTCCAGCGGAATCATTATCTCAACCGGCGCCGGATCTACCGGATGGCTTCAGTCCGTGTACAGAGGCGCGGCAGGCGTCGTCGAAGCCCTGGGCGGCAGGGTGTCTCCGCCGCCCAATGGCGGTCGGCTCAACTGGAGCGATGACTACCTGGTCTTCGCGGTCCGCGAACCATTTCCCAGCAAGGCAACGGGAACCTCGATCGTCTACGGAACCATCACTGACGACTCGCCGCTGCGGATCACGTCGCACATGGGTAATAACGGCGTGATCTTCAGCGACGGGATCGAGGCAGACTATCTTGCGTTCAACCACGGGGCCGTCGCGACGGTCGGAATCGCGCCTCAAAAGGCGCGACTCGTGACCTCGATTCACTGAACGCATACCCGATATTTATTGACTAACAACAAAAAACTTGCTGTTTATCAATAAATTATTTATTGTTTATCAATATTCCTACGATCGGAAGGTGCAGGCCCATGCTCGAACCCGTCCCGACCGCTCTCAGCGTCTCTCGCGTCACCTTGCGTTTGCTCATTGTCCTAAACTGGCTCTACGGCGTCGCGATCCTTGCCGGCTTCATCGCCAGCCTGGTTGCCGAGGTGCCTGTAATGACCGCGCTTGGTGTCCCTCCGTCGGCGGAAACCGGGCCGCTGATCGAGGGCATGCGGCTTATCGCTGCCCTGGGCCTCGTGAGCGTCCCTTTGCAATACGTCATCCTGAGGCGTCTGCTCGATATCGTCGATAGCGTCCGGGCGCGGGCCTCGTTCGCCGCAGAAAATGCCGGCAAGCTGCTGGGCATCGCCTGGGCGCTGCTCGGCCTGCAGGTTCTCAGTGTGGTCATCGGCGCAATCGCCGGGCTCGTGTCAACCCCGGCGCATCCTCTGCATCTCGATGCCGGCTTCTCTACCAGCGGCTGGCTCGCCGTCCTCCTGTTGTTCGTGCTCGCGCGCGTGTTTGCCGAGGGCGCCCGGATGCGTGATGAGCTCGAGGGGACGGTGTGACGATGGCGATTGTCGTCAAGCTCGATGACCTGCTCCACGACCGGCGGATGACGCTGACCGAACTCGCGGACCAGATCGGTATCACGCTCGCCAACCTGTCGATCCTCAAGACCGGCAAGGCGCGTGCAATCCGCTTCACGACACTCGAGGCGCTGTGTCGGGCGCTGAATTGCCAGCCCGGTGACCTGCTCGAATTCGAATCCGAACCCGACGCCGAATAAGCGCCGTTTCGTACGGAACCCTGGAACGAGGACAAGCACATGGCACCGAACACCGTCCGGTTTCAACCGCACACCTGCCGCCCACTTCCCACGACGTGCCGCTCTGGCGGCTCTATCTGCTGCGCGCCACCTACCTGCTTCTCGTCGTCGGCCTGGGACAAATGATCCTCCCGGGACTCGACAGCCACGAGCCAATGGCGCGCGGAGTGATTTCGAGCCTGCTCGGCGGCATCTGGTTGCTTGCCATTCTCGGCCTGCGCTATCCGCTACGGATGTTGCCCCTGCTGATGTTCGAGTTCGCCTGGAAAGCGATCTGGCTTTTCGACTTCGGCTTGCCACAATGGTATTCAGGCCAGACCCCTGCGACATTTGCCGATGATTTCTCGGCCATCACTGCCGGCGTGATCCTGATGCCGATCGTCATCCCGTGGGGCTACCTGTATCGACACTACGTCAGGAACGCCGGCGACCGCTGGCGCTAGGGATTTCGTTTCCTTCGGTGATCCAGGCTCGCGACGGAAAAGTCCATAACGTCTACACCTGGCATCGCCGCCGTATCAAGCACGTCGTACTCGATCCCGCCCGCCTCGAGACCACGCCGATCCCCGCTGCCGAGTAGCCCGTTAATTTGTGCCTTAAGGCGCCCGTAAGCTTCGTGTGGTTCAGTACCCCTCGGATGATGCCGAGGACGTGTACAGTTCTTCTTGTCATACTGGCAATGCTGCACTTGCCGGCGTGTTCGCAAGAGGTCTCGGCAAGCGTCAGTGCGCACAGCGCCGATGTCGCGCCCTGGTCCATGGCGGACGACATCGTGTCGCGCATCCGGCTGCCCGACATCCCCCCGGTGCAGTTCGACATCACGGACTTCGGCGCAACGCCCGACGACGGCCGGGATGACCGGCCGGCCATCCTGGCTGCCATCGCCGCGGCGTCCGGCTCGGGTGGCGGACGCGTGATACTGCCGGCAGGCCACTGGGACAGCGCCGGGCCGATCGTGCTTCGAAGCCATATCGAACTGCACGTCAGCGAAGGCGCTACCTTGTTGTTTTCGCCGCATGCAGCCGATTACCTGCCGGTGGTCAGGACCCGTTGGGAAGGCACCATGATGATGGGGTACTCGCCCCTGATCTACGCCGCCGACGTCGAGGACGTGGCGGTCACCGGCAAGGGACTGATCGACGGCAACGCGAACAGCGAATTTCTTGCCTGGAGCGGCAATACCTACGACGCGTTGCCACGGCTGGAAGATATCCTGCGGCTGCGGCAGATGGGCGAGGAGGGCGTGCCGGTCGGGAATCGCGTGTTCGGGGAGGGCACCTTCCTGCGGCCGAGTGCCATCGAGTTCCTGGGCGCGCGCCGGGTGCTGCTGGAGGACTACACGATCAGCAATTCGCCGTTCTGGGTGAACCACCTGGTGTTTACGCAGAGCGCTACCGTCCGGCGGGTCAATGTCGCCAGCCACAGGGCCAACAACGACGGTGTCGACGTGGACTCATCGAGTTACGTGTTGGTCGAGAACAATCACTTCCGAGCTGGCGACGACAGCGTGGCCGTGAAATCGGGTCGCGACCGCGACGGCCGCGACATCGCGATACCCAGCGAGTATGTCGTCGTAAGACACAACGACACGCGCGGCGGCGACGGCATTGCAATCGGCAGCGAGATGTCGGGCGGCGTCCGCTTCGTCTTCTTCGACGACAACGACCTGCGGCGAGGCAAGTCGGCGGTTCGTTTCAAAGGCAGTCTCGACCGGGGCGGTGTCGTGGAGCATATCCGGGTGCGAAACCTGCACGTCGGGGCGTTCGACACGCTGTTCTGGTTCCAGCTCGTGCGCGGCGACGAAACGGACGGTCGATTTCCGAGCACCTATCGAGATATTTTCTTCGAAGATGTGCGGGCCGACCGGGTGGGTCGGTTCATGGTTGTCGATGCACCGTACGCCGCGCCTTTGTGCGACGTGACCATGCGCAGCGTATCCGTCGGCGGAGCGGCTCGGACATTCGACGTCGAGAACGTCGAGAGGCTGAACCTGGACGATGTGATCGTCGGCGGTCGGCATATCGACGGCACGCTGAGCTGGCGCCCGGCGCAGGGAAACGATGCAGAGTTCGCGCAATGGGACGGCGAGATCCAGTAACGGCCGGCGCGGCAAGTCTTCGGCCGGGAACCGGCCTGGCCGAGGCGATCCCGCCCGCCGCGCCTCAGCGCGGATAGATCTTCAGGCCGTTCGCCACCGAATCGGCGACGTGTTCCTTGGTGATGACGCCGGCCACGTCCTCGCCGTGCGGTATGCCGCTGCCGCGCACGACGACCGCCATGAACGCGTTCTTGCGCCACATGCGCGTAATGACGTTCGAGGCGATCGCGTGCTCGCCCACGACGGTGAACGCCCGATTGGCCACGTCGCCCAGCGTCGCGCCGGTGTAAGTCGCTTCCAGGCCGTGCCGGAGGCCGGTGTTCACGCGGATCACGCCGTAGATGCGACCGTTGCGGGTCACCACGACATGGCGCAGGCGCTGCTCGTCTTCATGCTGCCGCAGGAAGTTGTCGAAGCTCTCCTCGGCGGGCAGCACCAGCACGTCCGGATCCATCACTTCGCGCGCGTGCCGCACCAGGAACATGTTCGCATGCAGCGCCTTGGGGATGACGCGCCCGCGGCGGAACAGCTTCAGCGTGTAGATGTTCTCGCGGGACAGCAGCCGGCGCATGCCGACGCTGGTGGCCACGGCCAGGATCATCGGCATGACGATGTCGTAGTTGCGGGTCATCTCGAAGGTCATCGTGACCGCCGTCATGACCGCGCCGGTGCCGCCGCCGACCATGGCGCCCATGCCCACCATGGCGAAGGCCGGGATGCTCAACGGGATCGGCATGCCCGCGGCCGACAGCAATGCGGCGAAGCCGCCGCCCAGCGTCGCGCCCATGAACAGGGACGGTGAGAAGATGCCGCCGGAGGAACCCGAGCCCAGGCTGCTCGAGGTGGCCAGCGCCTTGCAGACGAACAGCAGGCCCAGCAGCCATACGACCGACGTCTGCCCGACCAGGATGCTCTCGATGGTGGCGTAACCGACGCCGTCTACATAGTACTGGCCGAGCGTGCGGAAGAGCACGTACATCAACACGCCGACGAACAGCATGCCCAGCATATGGCGGACGTAGCGGTACGGGATCTTGTCGAATACGTCCTCGGCCAGTTGCAGGCCACGGACAAATCCGGCCGCCGCCACGCCGGTCACCGCACCCATGACAGCGTACAGCGTCAGCAGCATCGCCGCGCTGGCGTCGGCGGGGAAGGGTTCCATCTGCGGGACGAAGAAGGCCGGCTGTGGGCCGAAGTACAGGCGGCCGATGAAGGTGGCGGCGCCCGTCGCAATCGCCACGGGCAGAAATGTCGCGGCACTGACTTCCGGCATCATCAACTCGATGGCGAACATGACGCCCCCGATCGGCGTGTTGAACGTCGCGGCGATTCCGGCGCCGGCACCGGCGGCGACCAGCGCGATGCGCTGGCCCGGCGGCATGCGGATGATCTGTCCGGCGGTGGAGCCCAGCGCCGAACCGATCTGAATGATGGGGCCTTCGCGGCCCACGGAGGAGCCGCTGCCGATGGCTACGGCGGAGGCGAGGGATTTCACGACGGCGACGATCGGGCGGATGATGCCCTCGCGATAATAGATGGCATCCATCACTTCGGGCACGCCGTGACCCTTGGCCTCGGGCGCGAAGCGGGTGACCAGAAAGGTGACGATGACACCGCCGAGGACCGGCGCGAGGATGACCCACGCCCCCCAGTGGCTCAGCGGCGTAAAGACGTTGGCATCGTATTGCCAGGACCACTGTCCGGAAAAGAACAGGTTGTGCAACACGTTGATGAGGCCGCGGAACAGGATCGCCCCGTATCCCGTGACGATGCCGACGGCCAGTGCCACCACCGACAGCGAGAGCAGGCTCAGCCTTTGACTTTCGTCCTGTGCAATGGGCAATTCGCCGGCTTCCGCCGAAGCTTCTTTTTCACCCATACCTGCCTTCACTGAGTCATCCAATCGTCACGCTGCGGCCACGGAATATCTCAAGCTCGCAAGCGTTCTCATCTCCGCGCACAGGGCCGCGAAGAGGATGTGAGGCATCGGTGCCGGTTCGACGGTCTGCGGGGTCAGGGGGACTGCCCCACTTAAAAATGAAATTTTACCAGAGCGGGCCGAAAACGTCAGGTACCGCGGCAGAGCTATACTGAGGTGCGTCCTCATTAACGGGGTTTGGGATATGACCGCGGTTTACGACTTCAGCTGTGACACGATCGGTGGCTCCAGAAAGAAGCTTAGCGACTTCAAGGGCAGGGTATTGCTCGTGGTCAACACCGCCTCGAAGTGCGGCTTCACACCGCAATTTGCCGGCCTCGAGGAACTCTATGTCAAGTACCGGGACCTGGGTCTGGAGATCCTCGGTTTCCCCTGCAACCAGTTCGGCAAGCAGGATCCGGGCAGCAACGAGGAGATTCAGGAGTTCTGCCAGCTCAACTACGGCGTGAGCTTCCCCATGTTTGCCAAAGTCGACGTGAACGGTGCCGGTGCCGATCCGCTGTTCAAATACCTGAAGCAGAAAGCCCCGGGCCTGCTGGGCGGCCGCATCAAGTGGAATTTCACCAAGTTTCTGGTCGACACGGACGGTGACGTAGTGAAGCGGTATGCGCCCACGGTCAAGCCTCAGGATATCGAGGGCGATATTAAGGACCTGCTGGGTTGAGGGACCCGGCCTCAAACGGCGAAAACCGTTTCGCAGGGGAAGGCCCCGGTATCCCGAACTCAAGCATCAACATGGAGTTGTCTTGCGCCATACAGTGGATGAAGATTGCCTCCTGGCAACCGGATGCAATTTCGAGCCTGATTGGTTGGACAACTTCGTAGTTGGCAGTCCACACCAGGAGGCAAGTGCATCCGCAAGCCCCGCCGGATTCTCGCCTCCCACCCACGCAACGTAGCCGTCGGGCCTCACCAACACGGCTTCGGGAGCGGAAACGGCTCCGATCACCGGGAGTTCCCAAGTGGCTTGGCACCTGGCATCCATCGACCGAACGCGACTTGCCGGCGGGGCGGCACCGCCAATGCTCGCCTCGCCGAGGTTGAGCAACAACGCCCGCGCATCGTGTAGCAATTCGAAGACCCGTACGGGCCCGTCTGCGGTCACGAGGTCGAGGTCGGGTATCCGGCGCCCGAGCAGCGGATGACTTTCGCCGAAGTCGTAACGAACGTCCAGTCCGGCCATCGCCGCGGCCAACCGTCTGCGCGGCTCGTCCATGCGGAGAAGTTCCGAAACGATTCCGCCGAGCGCCTTGCTTCGGTCGTCCGGGCGACGCAGTGCGACCTGCGCCATCGTGTTTTGCAGCACGCGGGCGGCGACCGGATGGCGTTCGGTATGGTAGGTATCGAGGAAGCTATTTGGCGAAATTCCCTTGACCACCTGGGCGAGCTTCCATCCCAGGTTTACTGCATCCTGCATACCGATGTTGAGACCCTGACCACCCACAGGGGGATGCACGTGCGCCGCGTCGCCGGCTAGCAGGACGCGCTCCTTGCGGTACGTGGTGCGGGA
>CAVZRD010000003.1:0-25848 GCA_963777675.1 uncultured Gammaproteobacteria bacterium
CGTTTCGAAGTCGACGAACTCGAACGGCTGGTCAGGGAAGCCGGCGCGCGGATCGTGGCCTGCACGCGCACAGCGGCAGCGGCATCCTCGACCCGGACAACTGGCGTGCCGTTGCCGTTGAACTGGCCGAGGTCGCGAAGCGGTTCCCGCGGTGCGCTCGATCGATCTCGGCGGCGGCATCGGCGTGCCGGACAAGCCCGGCGATCAGCCGTTCGACCTCGAGAAGCTGGATGCCACCCTGCACGACATCCGCAAGTCTTACCCGGATTACGCTCTCTGGCTCGAGCCCGGCCGCTATCTGGTCGCCGCAGGCCGGCGTGCTGTGACCCACGTCACGCAGGTCAAGGGCAAGGGCGATCAGCGTTACGTCGGCGTCGGTACCGGATGAACTCGCTGATCCGGCCGGCGCTGTACGGTGCGTATCACGAGATCGTGAACCTGACGCGCGCCGACGAGACGGCGACGGACACCGTGACGATCGTCGGGCCGATCTGCGAGACCGGCGATCGCCTCGGCAGCGACCGGCTGCTGCCGCCGACGAGGAGGACGACGTCATCCTGATCGCCAATGCCGGCGCCTACGGCTATGTCATGAGTTCCTACTACAACCGGCGCGAAGTCGCGCCGGAAGATCGTCATCTGAGCGGGGTGCATCGATGAAACTCTACTGGGCGAAACAAACGCGCGCGTCACGAGCGGTCTGGTTGCTGGAGGAGGCCGGTGTCGAATACGAGATCGAGACAGTCGACCTGCGCGCCGACGATCGACGTGATTCGCCGGAGTTCCTTGCCGCCAGCCCGTTGGGCAAGGTGCCTGCGCTCGTCGACGGTCGAGGTGGCCATGGCCGACTCCGCGGCGATCTGTCTGTATGTGTCCGATCGATATGCGCCGGGCCGGCTGGCGCCCGCGATCGACGATCCGCGGCGCGGTGCGTTCCTGTACTGGCTGCTGTATACGCCCGCCACCATCGAACCCGCCATGTCGGAGAAGTTTCACGGGCTCGAGCCGAACAAATCCCGCAATGCCTGGGGTACCTTCGATCTCATGCTGGACACGTTGACGGCACGACTCACCGACCGCCAATGGGTGATGGGCGACGACTTTACCGCGGCCGACGTCATGCTCGGCTCTGCCGTTAACTTCATGCGCATGTTCGGCATGCTCGACGCGCAGCCAGTGCTCGACGCCTACGCCGACCGCTGCCTCGCCCGGCCCGCCAGCCAGAAAGCACGCGCGCTGGAGACCGCCTGACACCTTTTTTCGGCACGGGGTCGCGCTGGCAAGCAGCGCTCCTACATGTTTTCGTGGCGGGACTCGAGGGCGGCGACGACGTCGGCGAGCGCGATGTCGCGGGCATGGAGCAACACGAGCAGGTGATAGACCAGGTCGGCGGCTTCGTTGACGACTTCGTCGCGCTCGCCATCGGTGGCCGCGAGCGCCAGCTCGACGCCTTCCTCGCCGACTTTCTGCGCGATGCGCCGCACACCGGCCCGCAACAGGCGAGCCGTGTAGCTGTCTTTCGCGTCGGCATCATGCCGGCGTCGCGATAATGGTCTCCAAGGTTTGCAGGAAGTCGGTTGCCATGGTGTTGACCTCAGAGTCGGATGTCGATGCCGTTCCCGGCCAGGTAGCGTTTCAGGTCCGGGATGGGCAACTCGGCGCTGTGGAATACGCTGGCCGCGAGCGCGCCGTCGACACGCGAGCGCGTGAACACGTCGAGGAAGTGCTCGCGCGCACCGGCACCGCCGGACGCGATGAGCGGCACGGGACTGTGCGCGCGGACCAGGGCCAGCTGTTCGGTATCGTAGCCGCGGCGTACGCCGTCGCGGTTCATGCAATTGAGGACGATCTCGCCGGCGCCGCGGTCCTGGCCTTCGCGGATCCAGTCGAGCGTCGAACGCTGCGCCGCTGCGGTCTTGTCCGGGTCGCCGGTGTTCCGGTACACGAAGTAGCCGCCGTCTTCCTCGCGGCTGTCGACGCCGAGGACGACGCATTGCGATCCGAAGCGCTGCGCGAGCTCGCCGATCAGCTCCGGGTTTTCGAGTGCCGGCGAGTTGACGGAGATCTTGTCGGCGCCCTTGTTGAGGACGTCCTCGGCGTCGGCGACGCTGCGTATGCCGCCGGCGACGCAGAACGGGATGTCGATCACGGCCGCGACGCGGTCGATCCAGCTCCGGTCGACGCTGCGACCGTCCGGACTCGCGGTGATGTCGTAGAAGACCAGCTCGTCCGCACCTTCGGAGCAGTAGCGGCGGGCGAGCTCGATGATGTCGCCGACGATGCGATGATCGCGGAAGCGCACGCCCTTGACGACGCGGCCGTCACGGACGTCGAGGCACGGGATTATGCGCTTCGCCGGAATGCTGCCATCTCCTTCGCGGTGATCCTGCCCTCGAGCAGGGCCCGCCCCGTGATCGCGGCCGGGATGCCGTTCGCGCGCAGCGTCTGCAGGTCGCGGAGGTCGCGGACGCCGCCCGATGCCTGCAGGGCGAGGTCCGGGAAACGCTTCAGGATGCGGAGGTAGAGTTCGACGTTCGGGCCCGCCATGGCGCCGTCGCGGCCGACGTCCGTGCACAGCACGTGCTGCAGGCCGGCGTCGTGGAAGTCGTCGATGTATTCGAACACGGACGTATTGCTGGACTGGGTCCAGCCGTGTGTCATGACCAGCGGCTCCCCGCGGGCATCGAGTTTGACGTCGAGGGCAAGGACGATTCGTTCGCCGCCGAGCTGCGCGAGCAGGGATTTGACGAGATCCGGGTCGGTCGCCGCGAGACTGCCGATGACGCAGCGTGCGATTCCGGCCTGCAGCCACTGCGTCGCGGTCTCGCGGTCCCGTATGCCGCCGCCGAGCTGGATGCGCAGCGGCGTCTCGCGCGCGATGGCCTCCACGATCTCGCGATTGACCTGCCGACCCGAGCGCGCCCCGTCGAGGTCCACGACGTGCAGGTCGGTGGTTCGCAAACCGGCGAATCGCCGCGCGATCTCCACCGGGTCGTCCCCGTAGACGGTGGTGTTCTCGAAGTCGCCGCGCAGCAGCCGGACGCACTGGCCCTCTTTGAGGTCGATCGCGGGGATCACGTTCACGCGTCGGCCCCGAGGAAGTTGCGCAACAGTTGCGAGCCTGCCGCCGCCGAGCGTTCCGGATGGAACTGGGCGGCGACGAAATTGCGTTGGCTGACGACGGCGGAAAACGGCCGCGGCGTGCTCCGCGGACGCGACGGTGACGTCGGAGACGGGCAGCGCGTAGCTGTGCAGGAAATAGAAGTAACTGCCGTCGCCGAGACCGTCCAGGAGCGCGTGATCGCTGCGCCGCACGATCGGGCACCAGCCCATGTTCGGCACCGGGTGCAGCGTGTCGGCCGGCAGCTGTGTCGCGGTGCCGGGGATGATGCCGAGGCATTCGACGTCTTCTTCTTCCGAGGCGTCGGCGAGTAACTGCAGCCCCAGGCAGATGCCGAGCACGGGTTGCGTGAGACCGCGGATGACGTCGACCAGGCCGCGGTCGCGCAATCGTTGCATGGCATCACGCGCAGCGCCGACGCCCGGCAGGATGACGCGCGGCGCGCGGCGGATGGCGCCGGCATCGGTGGTGAGCGTCGCGTCGGCTCCGAGGCGTTGCAGCGCGTACACCAGCGAGGCGATGTTCGCGCCGCCGCTGTCGATGATGGCGACCCGGGAATTGCTCATGTCAGGCCAGCATGCCCTTGGTCGACGGCATCTCGTCGCCTTCGCGGTGCAGGGCCTGGCGCAGGCAGCGGCCGACACCCTTGAAACAGGCTTCGACCATGTGGTGCGCATTTTCGCCGCGGACCTCGAGGTGCAGGGCGGCGCCCAGCGATTCGGCGAGCGAGCGGAAGAAGTGCTCGACCATCTCGGTGGACAGGGCGCCGACGGAGTCGCGCGGGAAGCGCCCCTCGAACACGAAGCGGCCGCGCCCGGACAGGTCCAGCGACACCCTGGCTTCGCTCTCGTCCATCGGCAGCACGAAACCGTAGCGGCCGATGCCGCGTTTCTCGCCGAGTGCCTTGCGCAGCGCGGCGCCGAGGCAGATGGCCGTGTCCTCGACGGTGTGGTGCTCGTCGACCTCGGTATCTCCTGCGCAATCGAGCATCAGCGAGAAGCCGCCGTGCTTCGCGATCTGCTCGAGCATGTGATCGAAGAAGCCGATGCCGGTGGCGACGGACACCGGCGCGGCGACGTCGAGGTTGACGGCCGCGCGGATGCGCGTCTCGCGCGTGTTGCGTTCGACGAGTGCCTGCCGGTCGGCGTGACAGAGCGCGACCGCGATCTGCGCCCAGCCGAGTCCGCCGGCGCCGAGCCGGAAGCCCCGGACGCCGATGCGCTCGGCGAGTTCGAGGTCGGTCTCGCGGTCGCCGACGACCGCGGACGCATCGAGGTCGACGTCCGTCTCCGCGAGGTAGCGGGTCAGCAGGCCGGCGCGCGGCTTACGGCATTCGCAGCCGTCGCTGGCGAGGTGCGGGCAGATGAAGATCTCGGTCGAAGCGGATGCCCTGCGACTCGAACAGCGCCAGCACGTGGTCCTGGCAGAGGCGGAAGTCGCGTTCCGGGAACGCCTCCGTGCCGAGTCCGTCCTGGTTGCTCACCATGACGAAGCGGTAGCCGCTCGCCGCCAGCTCGAGCAACGCCGGCATGACGCCGGCGGTCAGGCGGACCTTCTCGAGCGCGTCGACCTGGTTGTCGGCGGGCTCTTCGATCAGCGTACCGTCGCGGTCCAGGAACAGCACCTTCGTCGCCATCTCAGCTCGCCTCCAGGGCCGTGAAGCATTCGAGCAGGCGCAGGTTCTCGGCCGGCGAGCCGATCGTGATGCGCACGCAGTCGCGACAGCTCGCCGCCGAAGTAACGCAACAGCACCTTGTCGTCACTGCAGCGGCGCATCAGTTCCGGCGCGTCCGCGACCTCGACCAGGAGAAAGTTGGCGGCGCTCGGCCAGACCCGCTTGACGCTGCGGAATCGCTCGAGTTCGGCTGCGACGCGCTGGCGCTCGGCGACGATCTCGCGCAGCCGGCCGCGCGCGGCGTCGTCGTCGCCCTCGAGCGCGTTCTCGACACACTCGACGACCGGCGTCGCGAGTGCGTAGGGCGCCTGGATCGTGTCGAGCAGCGCCACGACCTCGGCCCTGCCGATGACCGCCCCGCAGCGTGCGCCCGCGAATGCCAGGGCCTTCGACAGCGTCCTCAGCACGAGCAGGTTCGGATATTGCGCCAGGAGTTCGACGGCCGACGGCGCATCGGCGAATTCGATATAGGCCTCGTCCACGACGATCGCGGACCGGTCGCCGCGTTTTCCAGCAATTCGGTCAACGTGGCGGCCGGCACCAGGTTGCCGGTCGGGTTGTTGGGCGAGCAGACGAAGATCAGCCGCGTCGAGTCGTCGCAGGCCGCGAGCATAGCCCCGACGTCGAGCGCGAAACTCGTCTCGCGCGCCGTCGCGACCTCGCGCACGGCCGCGCCCTGCACGGCGGCATAGTGGCGGTACATGGAGAACGTCGGCGTCGTCGTAACGACGCTGTCGAGTCCGGCACGGCAGAACGCGCGCATGAGCAGGTCGATCGCCTCGCTCGAACCCCGCGTGACGAGCAGTTCCTCGGGTCGGCAGCCGTAGCGCGCGGCCAGCGCAGAGCGCAGTCGTTGCGGCCGGATCTCCGGGTAGCGATTGAGCGGCCGTCGGAACCGGTCGGCCGCACCGGTCCGTGGCGCCTCGTTCGCATTCAGGCGGATCGTGTCGTCGACCTGGACGGCGGCTTCGTAGGGCCGCAGCGCGCGAATCTCCGGCCGGGCCAGTTCGGCGATGCTCATGTCGCGGCTCCGAGCCGGCGGCGGACCGCAGCGGCGTGCGCGTCCAGGCCTTCCAGACCGGCGAGGGTCAGCACGGTCTCGCCCAGGCCGGCGAGGCCGTCGCGCGTGAGTTCCTGGACGGTCATCTGCCGCATGAACTGCTCGACGCCGAGACCGCTGTAGGCGCGCGCGAGACCGTAGGTCGGCAAGACGTGGTTGGTGCCGCTGCAATAGTCGCCGACCGACTCGGGCGTCCAGGCACCGACGAATACCGAACCGGCATTGCGGATGGCGGGCAGCAGCTCGCGTGCCCCTGCGACCTGCAGGATCAGGTGTTCGGGCGCATAACGATTGCTGATCGCCACCGCCGCGGCGATGTCGTCGACGACGATCAGGCGCGAATGGCCGAGCGCCTCGCGCGCGATGGCTGCCCGGGACAGCGTCGCGAGCTGCTGCCGGATCTCCTCCTGCACGGCCGACGCCAGCTCGCGGCTGTCGGTCAGCAGCAGCACCTGCGAATCGGCGCCGTGCTCCGCCTGCGACAGCAGGTCGGCGGCGACGAACTCCGCCTGCGCCGCGCCGTCGGCGATTACCAGCACTTCCGACGGGCCGGCCGGCATGTCGATCGCCGCGCCCTCGGGGTCGGCGCTGACCAGCGATTTCGCCGCCGTGACCCAGGCATTGCCCGGGCCGAACAGCTTGCAGACCTTCGGCACCGACTCCGTGCCGTAGGCCATGGCCGCGATGGCCTGCGCGCCGCCGATCCGGTAGATGTCCGTGACGCCCGCGCGCCGCGCCGCGACGACGACGGCGGGGTCGGCGCGGCCGTCCTTGCGGGGCGGCGTGCACAGGATGCGCTGCGGGCAACCCGCGATCGCGGCCGGCACCGCCAGCATGATGGCGGCAGACGGCAGCGGCGCGGAGCCGGCGGGCACGTACAGGCCGACCGCGTCGAGCGCATGGCTGACGCGCTCGCAGCGCACGCCCGGCATCGTTTCGATCGACAAGGCTGCGGGCCGCTGGTGCTCGTGAAAACCGCGCACGTTGCCGATCGCGGTGTCGATCGCCGCGATCGCCGCCGGTTCCAGCGCAGCCAGCGCAGTCTCGTATTCGTCTTCGCCGACCCGGACGGCGAGGACCTCGACGCCGTCGAAACGCCGGGTCAGCTCGCGCACGGCCTCGTCGCCGTCGCGGCGCACCGCCGCGACGATGCCGGCGACGCGTTCCCGGGTCGCCGGGCCGGCCGCGACCGCCGGGCGTGCCAGCAGCGCCTTGCGGGCGTCTTCGCCGAGTTCGTTCCAGTGGTGGATCGCCGCGATCATGGTTCAGGCCAGCATCTTCTCGACCGGCAGCACGAGCAGGGAACTCGCGCCGGCCGCCTTGAGGTTCTCCAGGGTCTCCCAGAACACGGTCTCCCGGCACACGGCGTGCACCGCGACCTTGTCCGTCGTGCCTTCCAGGGGGATGACCGTCGGCGCTTCCGACCCCGGCAGCAGGCTGCGGATCTCCGCCAGCGCGGCACGCGGGGCATGCAGCATGATGTACTTGCTCTCGCGCACTTGCAGCACGCCGTCGAGGCGCTGCAGGATGCGGTCGACGAGGGCCTGTTTGCTGTCGCCGAGCGGAGCGCGCGTCTGGATGACCACGGCCTCGCTCTCGAGCAGCACCTCGACCTCGACGAGGCCGTTGGCGGCCAGCGTGGAGCCGGTGGAGACGAGGTCGCAGATGAAATCGGCGCGGCCGAGTTTGGGGGCGATCTCCACGGCTCCGGACAGGTGGACGACCTCGGCGTCGACGCCGCAATTATTAAGGTAATTTCTCAAGATACCTTCATAACTTGTTGCAATCTTTTTATTTTGAAGTGATTCAACTCCACGATACTCGGTGCCATCGGGCGCCGCGATCGCGAGCCGGCAGTGGCCGAAATCGAGGGCGAAGACCTGCTTGAACGGGTCGTCGGCGCCCCCGGCGCGGGACAGCAGGCGCTTCTCCTCGACGGTGTTCAGGCCGACGATGCCCAGATCGCAGACGTCGTCGGCGACGAGCCCGGGGATGTCGTCGTCGCGCACCAGCAGCAGGTCGATCGGCATGTTCTCGCCGTAGCAGAAGAGCTGGTCCTTGCTCTGCCGGAACTTGACGCCGCAGCGCTCGAGCAGGTCGAGCGAGTGCTCGGTGAGGCGGCCGGATTTCTGCACCGCGATCTTGATGCGCTGTTCGCTGTTGCCCATGGGAGGAGTTCTCAGTGGGATGCCGCGGCGCTGCGCTCGATCGCCTTGCGGTAACCGCCGTAGCCGGCGGAAAGGAAGCGGGCGACACGGCCGATCGTCGTCACGCTGACGCCCGTGAGATCGTGGATCTGACGGTAGGTGAGTCCCTGCTCGAGCAGGCCGACCACGCGCCAGCGGTCGACGAGCGCCTGCAACTCGGCGGGCGTGCACAGATCGCGGAAGAAGTTGCCGCACTCGTTTGCCGTGCGCAGGCTGATCACGGCCCGGAACAGGGCATCCTCGGCGGCCGCCTGGCGGCGCTCGCTGTCGTTGCGGTTGGGTTTCATCGGCCGGGGCCTTGTAATAATATACTATTACACTATTACATTAATACAGGACTTGCAAGCGGCGCGGCCGGCACCGGGCCGGGTCGGTTTCCGATGTGACCAATTTTGTGCGGAGTGTGTCTTGACGCACTCGGCGCAAGCCGCATAGACTGGCCGTACTCATCGAGACCGGCTGAGGGAAAGGCCCTTTGAAGCCGGGGCAACCTTCAGGACTAACCATCCTGAAAAGGTGCCAACTCCTGCGGTGGGCGGTGCTTCGCGGCACGGCTACCGATAGATGAGAGTCGCTGCAACACGCTGTGTCGTATCAACAGTTGAAGGGCGCGATTCCCACCCCGCGGACTCCGCAGGGTTCCGATGAGAGAAGAGTGTATCGGAACCGTCACCGGAGACCCGCAATGACATCCAAAGCAAGAACCGCCACTCGCGCCGTGCGTGCCGCGATCGAGTCGGACACGCAGCACGGCGCCGTGGTGCCGCCGCTGCACCTGTCGTCGAACTTCGCGTTCGCCGGATTCGGCGAGAAGCGCAAATACGACTACACGCGCTCGGGCAACCCGACCCGCGATGCGCTCGCGGAGGCGATCGCGTCGCTCGAAGGCGGCGCGGGCGCCGTGGTGACGTCGTCGGGCATGGCGGCCCTGACCTTGCTGTGCCACCTGCTGGAGCCGGGCGACCTGCTGGTTGCCCCGCACGATTGCTACGGCGGCACGTTCCGGCTGTTCCAGCACCTGGCCGCCAAGGGGCACTTCGAGGTGCTGTTCACGGACCAGACGGACCCGGCGGCGCTGGACGCGGCCTTCGCCCGCAAGCCGAAGATCCTGCTGACCGAGACGCCGTCCAATCCGCTGTTGCGTATCGTCGATATCGAACGCATCGCGGCCCGGGCACGCGCGGCCGGCACGACTGTACGCCGTCGACAACACCTTCCTGTCGCCCGCGTTGCAGCAGCCGCTGGCCCTCGGCGCCGATCTCGTGATCCACTCGACGACCAAGTATCTGAACGGTCACAGCGACGTCGTCGGCGGCACCATCGTCGCCTCGACGGACGAACTGCTGGACAAGCTCGCGTGGTGGGCGAACTGCCTCGGCATCACCGGCGCACCGTTCGACAGCTACCTGACCCTGCGCGGCATCCGCACGCTGCAGGCCCGCATGCGCCAGCACGAGGAGAGCGCCAACGAGCTGGCCCGGGTGCTCGACGAGCATCCCGGTGTCGACCGGGTCTACTATCCCGGCCTGCCGTCGCATCCCGGCCACGACATCGCGTGCCGCCAGCAGTCGGGCTTCGGCGGCATGGTGAGTTTCGAGATCGCCGGCGGCGAGGCCGCGGTCCGCGCGTTCGTGGACCGGCTGCAGTATTTTTCGCTGGCCGAGTCGCTCGGCGGGGTCGAGAGCCTGGTCTGCCATCCGCCGTCGATGACGCATGCCCCGGTGAGCCCGGAGGCGCTCGCGGCGGCCGGCATCCGCCACAACCTCATCCGGCTCTCCGTCGGCCTCGAGGCGACGGAGGATCTGGTCGCCGACCTGCGGCAGGCCCTGGCGGCGGCCGCGGAGACGGTGTCGCCGCAGTCCGCGGCGGTCGCCTGAACGGAGCCTGGCGCATGCAACTTCCCGCGCACCTGCGCGCCTGCATCTCCGACGCCACGCAGTTCATCGAGCTGCCCGATCCGGTCCGCCTGGAAAGCGGCGAGCGCCTCGACGACGTGGTCGTCGCCTTCCGAACCTGGGGCGACATCGGCAACGCGTCCGAACACGCCGTGCTGATCTGCCACGCATTGACCGGTTCGGCCGACGTCGAGGCCTGGTGGCCGGACATCATCGGCGCGGGCAGGGCGTTCGATCCGGCGAAGGATTTCATCGTCTGCGCCAACATCCTCGGCAGCTGCTACGGCACGACCGGACCGGTGAGTCCGAAACCCGGCGGCGCCGGGCGCTTCGGTGCCGCGTTCCCGGCCATCAGCGTGCGAGACATGGTCGAGGTCGAGCGGGCCTTGCTGGACGTGCTCGGGATCGAGCGGCTCGAACTGGTCACCGGTCCGTCTCTCGGCGGCATGCAGGCCCTCGAGTGGGCGGCGATGTATCCCGAGCGGGTCGGCAGCATCGTGCCGATCGGCGTCGGCGGCCGGCATTCGGCGTGGTGCATCGGCATCAGCGAGGCGCAGCGCGCGGCGATCGAGGCGGATCCGAACTGGAACGGCGGCGACTACAGCGACGACAATCCGCCGTGCCGGGGACTCGCCGCCGCGCGCATGATGGCGGTATGCACCTACCGGAGCTGGCAGAGCTTCGACGAGCGCTTCGGGCGGCACAAGCGTGACGAGACGCTGTTCGAGGTGCAGTCCTACCTGCGCCACCAGGGTGAAAAAATCAATTCCCGCTTCGACGCCAACACCTACGTGACGTTGACGCGCGCCATGCACACGCACGACCTGGGCCGCGGCCGCGGCGACTACGACGAGGTGCTCTCGCGCATCCGGCAGCCGGCGCTGGTCGTATCGGTGAGCACGGATACGCTGTACCCGCCGCACGAGCAGCGCGCGCTGGCCGACGGCCTGCCCAATTCGAGCCACGTGCTGCTCGAGTGTGCGCACGGCCACGACGGCTTCCTGATCGAGACCGGTGAACTCGGCGAACTGATCGCGCGCTTCCGCGCATCCGGCCATGTGCGCACGCCGATGACGGCGGTCAGCTGAGTTTCGCGAGTATGCGGTCGGTCATCGCCGTCGTCGACAGCGCCTTGCCGCGGCCGGCGTCGATGTCCGCGGTGCGCGCCCCGTCGGCGATGGCAGCCGCGATCGCAGCCTCGACTTCGGCCGCCTCGGTGGCGAGCCCGAGGCTGTGGCGCAGCAGCATCGCGGCACTGGCGATCGCGCCGCAGGGATTGGCGACGTCGCGCCCGGCGATATCGGGCGCCGAGCCGTGGATGGGTTCGTAGAGGCCCGCGCTTCGAATCGCCGAGCGAGGCCGACGGCAGCATCCCGAGCGAACCGGCGAGCATCGAGGCCTCGTCGGTGAGGATATCCCCGAACATGTTCTCGGTGACGATCACGTCGAAGTCCCGCGGCCGGCTGAGCAGGTGCATCGCGGCCGCGTCCACCAGCAGGGTCTCGACCTCCAGCTTCGGAAACTCGCGGGCGAGGATGCGGTCGGCGACCTGGCGCCACAGGCGCGACGTCTCGAGGACGTTCGCCTTGTCGACGGAACAAAGCTTCTTGCGGCGCAGGCTGGCGAGGCGCCCGGCGACGCGCACGATGCGCTCGATTTCCGTCACGTTGTAGGCACAGACGTCAGACGCCGACGCGTCGTCGCGCGTCTTCTCGCCGAAGTAGATGCCACCGGTCAGTTCGCGGACCACGAGCAGATCGACGCCGGTGATGATCTCCGGTTTCAGCGGCGACGCGGCGACGAGTTCTTCGATGACCCGCACAGGACGCAGGTTCGCAAACACGCCGAGCGTCGGCGCGCAGCTGCAGCAGGCCCTGCTCCGGACGCACCGCGCCGCCGGTCCATTTCGGGCCGCCGACGGCGCCGAGCAGTACCGCGTCGCTGTCGCGGCAACTCGCCACCGTCTGCGGGGGCAGCGGGTCGCCGGTGGTATCGATCGCGGCGCCGCCGATCAGATGCACGTCGAACGTGAAGGCGTGGCCGTGGCGTTCGGCGATACGCTTCAGCACGCGATGCGCGGCGGCCGTGACCTCCGGGCCGATGCCGTCGCCGGGCAGGAGTGTGATCAGGGCGTCCAGGGTCGTGTCTCTTCGAAGCTTCAGGATCGCATCGAGCTGCTGGCGCAGGTAACCGAGCTGGTCGATACCCTCGAGCAGGCAATGGCGCGCGAAACCGTCGAGCGGGAAGCTCGCGCTGCTGCCGTCCGGCAGCGTCACGATCGAGCGTGCCACGTCGATGTCCAGTTCGATGCCCGGATTGTCCAGCAGGTGGCGGTGCGTCTCGGCGTCGACGACGATCGGCACCAGGCCGTTCTTGAGTGCGTTGTTGCGGAAGATGTCGGCGATCTCGGTGCTGACGACCGCACGGAAGCCGTAATCGAGCAGCGCCCAGGGCGCGTGCTCGCGCGACGATCCGCAACCGAAGTTCTGCCCGGCGACGAGGATCTCGCAACCCTTCGATTCGGCACGGTTCAGGACGAAGTCCGGTATCGGCCGGCCGTCGCCGTCGAAGCGCAGGTCGTGGAACAGGTAATTCGCCCAGCCCCTCGCGCGTCGTCGTCGTCAGGAAACGCGCCGGGATAATCTGGTCCGTGTCGATGTCGCGGGTCGGCAGCACCGTGGTCCGTGCCCGTATGCGCCGGATCGGTTTCACGACGCCGACTCGCGCAGGAACGGGCGCGGGTCGGCGATCGTTCCGGTGACGGCGGACGCGGCGGCGGTCATCGGGCTTGCGAGGACGGTACGCGCCCCGATGCCCTGGCGGCCCTCGAAGTTGCGGTTGCTGGTGCTGACGCTGAGCTGGCCCTTGCCGACCGTGTCGCCGTTCATGCCGATGCACATCGAACAGCCCGATTCGCGCCACTCTGCGCCGGCCTCGATGAACACGCGGTCGAGCCCGCGGGCTTCGGCCGCCTTCTTGATGCGTTGCGAGCCCGGCACGACGAGCATCCGGACGCCGTCGGCGACCTTGCGGCCGCGCATCACGTCGGCCGCCTGCTCGAGGTCCGAGAGCCTCGAGTTCGTGCAGCTGCCGACGAAGACGACGTCGACGCCGGTGCCGGCCAGCGGCCTGCCGGTCTCGACGCGCATGTAGTCGAGCGCCTTGCGGAAGCTGCCGTCGCCGTCGCCGTCTGGCACCGGCTCGTTGATGCCGACGACCATGCCGGGGTTGGTGCCGAAGGTCACCATCGGCTGCAGCTCGCCGGCCGACAGCGAGGCCTTGCGATCGAAGGCTGCATCGTCGTCGCTCGCGAGGGCGCGCCAGCGCGAGACGGCGCGGTCCCAGTCGGCTCCCTGCGGCGCGCGCGGCCGGCCCTCGAGGTACTCGAAGGTCGTATCGTCGGGCGCGATCATGCCGGCCCTGGCGCCGGCCTCGATGGACATGTTGCAGATCGTCATGCGGGACTCCATGTCCAGGCCGGCGATCGCGGTGCCGCGATATTCGATGACATGGCCCGTGCCGCCGTCGATGCCGATCTTGCCGATGATCGCCAGGATCAGGTCCTTGGCGGTCACGCCGCGGGGCAGGGTGCCGTCCACGTCCAGGGCCAGCGTCTTCGGCCTGCGCTGCAGCAGGCACTGCGTCGCCAGTACGTGGCCGACTTCGGTCGTGCCGATGCCGAAGGCCAGTGCACCGAACGCGCCGTGCGTGCTGGTGTGGCTGTCGCCGCAGACGATGGTCTTGCCGGGTTGCGTCGCGCCGAGTTCCGGGCCGATGACGTGCACGATGCCGCGGTCGTCGCTGTCGAAGCCGAGCAATTCGATGCCGAATGCCTCGCAGTTCTCCTGCAGCTTGTGCACCTGCCGGGCGGCACTTTCAGCCGACGACGACGGCGAGGTCCCTGAAACTCGTGACGGCGGAGGTCGGCGTCGAATGATCCATGGTGGCCAGCGTCAGGTCCGGCCGCCGCACGGCGATTCCCTGCTCTCGCAGCAGCGTGAACGCTTGCGGCGTCGTCACCTCGTGGATCAGGTGCAGGTCGATGTACAGGACCGCCGGCGTGTCCGTCGGTCTCGCCGACGACGACGTGGTCCGTCCAGACCTTGTCGAACAGCGTCCGCGCTCCGCCCATCAGATCAGCGCCCGCTCCCGTCTCGCGGTCGAGTCGCCGTCGTCGCGCTTCTGCCTGCGCAGGATCCGGTTCATCACTTCCAGGCAGGCGCGGCTGCCGGCCTCGACGATATCGACGCTGGCGCCGCGGCCGCGGAACGTGTCGCCATCGTGTTCGACGGTCACCGTGACCTCGCCCTGCGCATCTTCGCCGATCGACGCGCTGTGCAGTTCGAAGTTGCGCAGCGTGATGACGATGCCGGTCAGCTCCTCGAGCGCCTGCACGGCCGCGGCGATCGGGCCGTCGCCGCCGGCGGTCGCTGTCGATTCCTCGCCGTCCTCGCCGACCAGCACCACGGTCGCCTGCGCCGGGCTGTCCGTGAGCGTCTGCACGCGAATCGAGCGCAGCGACCAGGGACCGGTCGAAGTGTTGTCGGCGCTCATGATGATCGCCTCGATATCGCCGTCGTACACGTCCTTCTTCTTGTCGGCGAGCTTCTTGAATTCCTGGAAGGCCGCGATTGGTCTCGAACTCGTCGAGGTCGAAGCCGAGTTCGCGAACGCGGTCCCGGAACGCGTGGCGGCCGCTGTGCTTGCCCATGACGAGGTTGGAGCGGCTGATGCCGACGTCTTCCGGGCGCATGATCTCGTAGGTCGAGGCATGCTGCAGCATGCCGTGCTGATGGATGCCGGCCTCGTGGGCGAACGCGTTCTCGCCGACGATCGCCTTGTTGCGCGGCACGTGCATGCCGGTGATGCTCGATACGAGGCGCGAGGTCGGATACAGGCGCGTCGTGTCGATGCCGGTGTGGAGACCGAAGAAGTCGCCGCGCGTCTGCGAGCGCCATCACGACTTCCTCGAGACTGCAATTGCCGGCGCGTTCGCCGATGCCGTTGATGGTGCATTCGATCTGGCGCGCGCCGGCGCGCACGGCGGCGAGGCTGTTCGCGACCGCCATGCCGAGGTCGTTGTGACAGTGCACGCTGAGGTGATGGCGTCGATGCCGGCGACGTTCTGCTTCAGGTAGCGGAACAACTCGTCGAACTCCGCGGGCACGGTGTAGCCGACCGTGTCCGGGATGTTGACCGTCGTGGCGCCGGCCTCGATCGCCGCGTGTGACGACTTCGGCCAGGAGGACAGCTCGGTGCGCGAGGCATCCTCGGGCGAGAATTCGACGTCGTCGCACAGCATTCGCGCGCCATGCGCACCGCGCCGACGGCGCTCTTGATGATCTCCTCCTTGGCCATCTTCAGCTTGTGTTCGCGATGGATGGCGCTCGTGGCGACGAAGACATGGATGCGATGGCCGCGCGGCCGACTTCACGGCGGCGTGCAGCCTTCTCGATGTCCTCCGGGTTACAGCGCGCGAGCCCGCAGATCGACGGGCCTCGAGACCTCGTCGTGCGATCGCCCGCACGGCCTCGAAATCGCCCGGGGAGGCGGCAGGGAAGCCGGCTTCGATGATGTCCACGCGGAGTTCCGCGAGCGCCCGCGCAACGCGCAGCTTCTCGGTGATGGTCATGCTGCAGCCCGGCGCCTGTTCGCCGTCGCGCAGGGTCGTATCGAAAATCCGAATGCGGTTTTGGGGCGATGTGTCCGCCATTGCCGTTGTCCTCCGCCGGGTCATCCGCCCGGTGCGTCGCCTCTATGCTTCCAGCCAGTCCATCCGGGCGCGCAATTCGGCGCCCACTTTCTCGATCGGGTGTTCGAGATCGGCCGCCAGGCGCTTGCGGAATTCGGGCATGCCCGCCTCGTTCTCCTTGATCCAGTTACGGGCAAACGAGCCGTCCCGGATGTCGGCGAGGACTGCCTTCATCGCCTCGCGCGAGTCGCGACCCACGACCCGCGGCCCGCTGACCATGTCGCCCCAGGACGCCGTGTCGCTGATGTACTTGTACATCTTGCGCAAGCCGCCTTCGTGCAGCAGGTCGACGATCAGCTTCAGTTCGTGCATGACTTCGTAGTAGGCCACCTCGGGCTGGTAGCCGGCCTCGACCAGTGTCTCGAACCCTGCGACGATCAGTTCCGTCGCGCCGCCGCACAGGACGGCCTGTTCGCCGAACAGGTCGGTCTCGGTCTCTTCGGCAAACGTCGTTTCGATCACGCCGGCGCGGGCGCCGCCGATACCGGCGGAGTAGGCCAGGGCGATCGTCAGCGCGTCGCCGGTGGCGTCCTGATGCACGGCGACGAGGCAGGGCACGCCGTGTCCCTCCTCGTACTGCCGGCGCACGAGGCCGCCGGGCCCTTTCGGCGCGATCAGGACGACGTTGAGGTCCTCGCGCGGCTCGATCTGCTTGAAGTGGATGGTGAAGCCGTGCGCGAACAGCAGCGTGGCGCCCTCGTCGATGTGATCGACCACGCTCGCTGTACAGCGCCTTCTGCACCATGTCGGGCGTCAGGAACGCGATGACCGTCGGCGCCTTTGACGGCCTCGTCCGGGCTCTTCACTACGAGCCCGTCGCGACTCGCCTGGGACCAGCTGGCGCCGTCCGGACGCAGGCCGACGACGACGTCGAAGCCGCTGTCCTTGAGGTTGAGTGCATGGGCGCGGCCCTGGCTGCCGTAGCCCAGAATCGTGATCTGCCTGTCGGCCAGGCAACGGGTGTCAACGTCTGCCTCAGAATACAACCGCATGATGCTCAATCTCCGGCGCAATGCCTCTTGTGTCTGTCATTTTCATGTCCAAGTTCGAGGTCAACAAAAAAAACCCCACTATCCTGGTCGGATGCGGGGTCGCGAATGCCTGTTTCCGGATACGCGTTACCCGCCCTGTCCTCCAAGGAGAAGGAGCGCAAGCGGGGCCGGCAGCAACGCCAGTTCGCGGCTGCGGACGTTCGAACGGTTCCGGACCATGTTCATGACGGGCGATCATGTTGCATGCTTCAAACGATGTCAAATTTCGAAATATCAGTTACTTGTGATACCAAATCGGCCTCCGGAAGGCCGCCGCACGGTGCCTTTGAACGCCCATTCCTTATGTCGTCGCCGGGCTGGCGATCCATCAAGCATATGTTATTCTTGCCCCCGGGTACCAAGGGGCCCGGGAAGATTTTAAATAGAAAAGGCGGGGAAGCCGGAACCGGAGCGTTCCGGATGGCCACGGAAAAAAGAGAGTCAAGGGTCCAGAGAATTCATCGCCGCGGCCGGCGTGGACAAGGTCGCGTGCGCATGCGGACCTGCAATCGGCAGGGTCTGATATTCTTGTTTAATACATGAGCAGATAATCAGCGGATACGTTGCATCTCAATTCGCAACACCAGAAATACATTTCGACCTTTAGGTAAGGAGCGTTCATGAAACGGTGCACAAACAAGAGTCGGCGCAAAGGCACTGCAATCCTTGCAGCCTCGCTTGTTGCGATCTCCGGCGGCGTTCTTGCGCAACAGTCCGTCGACCAGGTTTTGAAGGCCGAGGATCATCGGCTTCAGCTGGCCCAGGAATCGCAGGAACGAATCAACAAGGTCGTCGACGCGACGCGCTCGCTCGAAGACGACTATCGCGCGATCAACAAGGAAATCGACGGCCTGAAGGTGTACAACCGCCTCATGAAGGCCCAGGTCGACGGCCAGGCAGCGACATTGCAGGACATCTCGCTGTCCATGGACCAGGTCGACGTCATCAATCGCCAGATCTTCCCGTTGATGGAACGCATGATCGACGGCCTCGAGCAGTCGATCAAGCTGGACGTGCCGTTCCTGATGGACGAGCGGACCAAGCGTATCGATGATCTCAAGGCCATCATGGAGCGTTCCGACGTCAGCGTGGCCGAGAAATTCCGCAAGGTCCTCGAGGCGTACCAGATCGAGAACGATTACGGCAGCTCCGGCGAGTACTACACGCAGTCCCTGACGCTCGACGGGGCCACGCGCAGCTACAACATGCTGCGAATCGGCCGCATCGCACTCTTTTTCCAGTCCGACGACTACAAGATCACGGGCAGGTGGGACAACGACAAGCGGCAGTGGGTCATCGACAACTCCGCACGTAACGAGGTTCGCAAGGGCCTGCGTATGGCCAAACAGCTCATCGCACCGGAGCTGATCGTCGTACCAGTCCATGCACCGGCACCCGCGGAGGCGACCTAGATGAAACGCATAACAACGATAATCGTCGCCGCGTCGATCGCGCTCTGCGCCGGCGGCACCGCGCTGGCGCAGAGCCAGGCCAAGGATCAGCAAGCCGCCAGCATGTCGCAGCTGCTGAACCTGATCAAACAGGGCGAGTCCCGCGACAATGCCGAGGCCCGCAAGCGCGAGGCGGAATTCAAGGCGCAGAAGGATCAGCAACAGGCACTGCTCAACAAGGCACGCGCCGAACGGACGCGCCAGGAGAACGAGAGTGCGCAGCTGGAAAAGAGCTTCCAGGACAACCAGCAAAAGATCACGACCGCCCGCGCGGCGCTGAACGAACGCCTGGGCGCCCTGAAGGAACTCTTCGGTGTGCTGCAGACCGTTTCGGGCGACACGCAGGCGCGTTTCAAGGAGTCCCTCACCAATCTGCAGTATCCGGATCGGGAGAAGTTCCTCGTCGAGCTGGGCAGCAAGATGTCCAGCGCCACGGAACTGGCCCAGATCTCGGATATCGAGAAGCTCTGGTACGAGCTGCAGCGCGAGATCAACGAGTCCGGCAAGGTCGTGGAGTTCCCCTACACGGTCACGAAGGCGGACGGCGAGCAGCAAGAGGAGAACATCGTGCGGGTCGGCACGTTCAACATCGTGTCCGAAGACGGCTACCTGAAGTACAACGCGGATGACGGCACGGTCGCCGAGTTGCAGCGTCAGCCCGACGGCCGCTACACGAGCACGACGTCCGATCTCATGGAAGCGGATTCGGGCTACGTCGATTTCGGTATCGACGTCACGCGCGGCAGCATCCTCGGTCTGCTGGTCGAGACGCCGACATTCCGTGAGAAGGTCGACCAGGGCGGTATCGTCGGTTACTCGACGATCGTGCTCGGCATTATCGGCCTGCTGGTCGCCATCTGGCGGTGGATCGGACTGTCCGCGGACAGCCGCAAGGTTCGCGCGCAGCTCAAACGCGACAGCGCCAGCACCGACAATCCGCTGGGCCGCGTGCTCGCCGCCTACGAGAGCAATCGGAACGCCGACACCGAGACGATCGAACTCAAGCTCAGCGAAGCGGCGCTCAAGGAGATGCCCGGGCTCACGAAGGGCCTGTTGCTGATCAAGGTGATTTCCGTGGTGGCGCCGCTCATGGGTCTGCTCGGTACCGTCACCGGTATGATCCAGACCTTCCAGGTCATCACCCTGTACGGTGCCGGTGACCCGAAGATGATGGCCGGCGGTATCTCGCAGGCGCTGGTGACGACCGTGATCGGCCTGGTGCGTGGCGATCCCGCTCGTGCTGCTGCACACGCTGGTCAGCGGCCAGAGCCGCAAGATCGTCAACATCCTGCAGTCGCAGAGTGCCGGCCTCGTGGCAGAGCATTCCGAGAAGCACGGCTGATGGAACGGCGCGTACCGGAGGAGCTGCGATGCTTTGGCTGACTGATGCGATTGAATCCATCCGGGATTTCATGGGCCTCGGCGGACCCGTGCTGAAGCTGATCGCGATGACGATCTTCATCATGTGGGTCCTCATCACCGAGCGGATCCTGTTTTTCCGCACGACGATGAAGGGCTGTCGTCGCAGAAGATCCGGGACGACTGGGAATCGCGCCCCGAGCGGCGCTCCTGGAACGCCCACCAGATTCGCGAAATGATGATCTCGCGGTTCCAGGTGACCACGAACAGGAGCATCCCGATGATCCAGACGCTGGTCGCGCTGTGCCCGCTGCTGGGCCTGCTCGGCACGGTCACGGGCATGATCAGCGTGTTCCAGGTACTGGCGGTGTCCGGGTCCGGCAACGTGCGCGCGATGGCGGCCGGCGTGTCCCAGGCGACGATTCCGACGATGGCGGGCATGGTCGGCGCCCTGTCGGGCGTGCTGCTCGTCACGCTCCTGACCCGGCGCGCGACTCGGGAGGTCGAATTTCTCGAAGACTCGCTGACGATGGATCACTGAGGACAGTTGCATGCGCCAAGCATCATTTCGAGTTGGGACAGCAAGAGGATGAGAATGAGATCAATCTCACGCCCATGCTGGACGTCGTGTTCATCATGCTCATCTTCTTCATCGTGACGGCCTCGTTCATCAAGGAGGCAGGACTGGACGTGAATCGGCCGGATGCGCCGGTCACCGACGTCAAGAATGAGGACACCAACATCCTGGTCAGGATCACCGATAACGACGAGATCTGGATCGACCGTCGCCTGATCGATCCGCGCGCGGTGCGTGCCAACATCGAGCGCCTGCATGTCGGAGAATCCGAAGGGTTCGGTGGTCATCCAGGCCAGACAAGAAGTCCACCAACAAGATGCTGGTGACGGTGATGGACGCGTCCCGGCTGGCCGGCGTCTACAATATTTCGCTCGCGGACGAGCGCAGCTGACGCGGCGTGCAAACCCGCCGGGTAATCGATCTGGAGACGACATAGTATGGCAGAGCGGAGCATCTCACGTGCCTTGCAGGCCGAAGAGGAAGAGAACGAGATCAACCTGACGCCCATGCTGGACGTCGTGTTCATCATGCTCATCTTCTTCATCGTGACGGCCTCGTTCATCAAGGAAGCCGGCATCACCGTGAATCGCCCGGAAGCCTACACGCTGGAGAAGCAGGAAGACGCCGCGATCCTGGTCGCGATCAGTCCCGCCGACGAGATCTGGGTCGATCGCAAGAAGATCGATCCGGGCGGCGTGCGTGCCGCGATCGAGCGCCTGCACTCGGAGAACCCCAAGGGCTCTCTGGTCATCCAGGCCGACAAGGAATCGACCAACGCGATGCTGGTGGTGGTCATGGAGGCCGCGAAGGCGGTGGGTATCACCAATGTCGCAATATCCACGAAAGAGGAGTAGGAACCGCGGGTGGCCGTTTCAGTCCATAAGAGTATGAGGTTGCGCGGGAATATTGCACGGCGACACGGCTCGCCGGGGAGAAGTAAACGATGCTAGGCCGTTATGCCTTTTCCGTCGTGGTCGGCGTCATCGTCACGGTGGCGCTGCTGTTCGTCATGCAATTGCTCATCAAGACCGGCAAGGGCGCACTGACGACGCCGCGTGAGCGCGCGAAACTGGAATTCGTCCGAGTGCGCCGCAACGAGCAGCTCAATACCGAGGACTATACGCCCGAGAAACCGCCGAAACCGCCCGAGACGCCGCCCGAGACGCCGCCGCAGGACATGGATCAGATCGATCCGGACGCGCCGACGATCAACGTCGCGGCCCCGACGGTGCAGACCGATACCAATATCGGCGGTCCGAGCGGCATGAATATCGCGGAGGGCGACTACCTGCCGATCGTGCGCGTCGCGCCGGTATATCCCGCGCGTGCCTTGTCCCGCGGGCTGGAAGGTTACGTCGACCTGTCCTTCACCGTGACGGCGACCGGCACGGTCAAGGATCCGGTCATTCTGTATTCGACGAGTTCCCTGTTCGAGAGGGCGGCACTCCGTGCGGTATTGAAGTTCAAGTACAAACCGCGCGTCGTCGACGGCGTCCCCGTCGAGGTGCCGAACGTCAAGACGCGAATTTCATTCCAGATCGAGGACTAGGTGGCAGGCCCGGTCCGGTAACCCTGGCGGGATGCGACAGATCGAAGAGGAAACGTTCCGTTATGAATAGCACCATTCGCTCATTGTTGCCCGTCTGCCTGACGCTCCTCGTCGGCCTCGCCGTCGCGCGTCCGGTCCTGGCACAGGACGACGAAAGCGAGGCCCAGCGCCGCTCGGAACAGCAGAAGACGAAGCAGGCTCAGGCGGTCAGCAAGGAAGTCTACGATCGAATCCAGAAGGCACAGGATCTCGTCGATGCCAAGGATTTCCAGGGCGCGCTGAAGCTCCTGAACCAGCTTTACAACCCGGACAAGCTGACCGAGTACGAGCAGGCCAACGTCCTGAATTACATCGGCTTCGTGTATTACAACATGGAGGACATCCCGAACGCGCTCAAGACGTACGAGCGCATGGTCGCCATCCCGAGCCTGGAAGAGCAGATGAAGAAGCAGGTGATGTACACGCTCGCGCAGCTGTACACGATGCAGGAGCAGTACAACAAGGCACTGACGACCCTGGACAAGTGGTTCCTGCTGGAACCGAATCCGGCCCCGGAGCCGTTCATCCTGAAGGCGCAGAACCTGTACCAGGTCAAGCGCTACAAGGAAATGATCCAGCCGATCGAGAACGCGATGCGGATCGCCAAGGAGCGCGGCAAGGAGGTCAGGGAAGACTGGTACGTGCTGCTCAACTTCGCCTACTTCCAGCAGGAGGACTATCGCAAGGTCCGCGATATCCAGAAGATCCTGCTCGCCAACTGGCCCAAGAAGCGCTACTGGTTTTCCCTGGCCGGTGCCTACACGGAGCTCGGCGAGGACAAGAACCTGATCAACGCCTATGCCGCTGCCAATGACCAGGGCATGTTCGAGAAGGAATCGGAGTTCGTGACCATGGCGCAGCTCTATATGCAGCGCGAGGTCCCGTACAAAGCCGCCACGCTGCTCGAGAAGGAGATGGCCGCCGGCCGCGTGTCGAAGAATGCGAAGAACTATCGTCTGCTGTCACAGGCCTGGACACTCGCGATGGAAGACGAAAAGGCCATCCCGGCGCTCAAGGAGGCGGCCCGGCTGAGCGATGACGGCGAGCTGGACGTCCGCCTGGCGAATGCCTACCTGAACACCGGCAACTACAATGACTGTGCCGGCGCGGCTCGCAATGGCCTCAAGAAGGGCAAGCTCAAGAGTCCGGACAATGCACAGATTTCGCTGGGCATGTGCCTCTACAATCTGCACCATTACAATGACGCCATCTCCGCTTTCGAGGCCGCGGCCAGATCGTCCAGGTCCAAGCGCACAGCGAACCAATGGATTAACGTGATCCGCCAGGAGATGGATCGCAACGAGCAGATTCGTCTCGCGGAGCAGGCTGCCCGCAAGAAGCAGGCCGAGGTCGAAGCCAAGAGAGCGAAGAGCGGCAGGCTCTGACAAGACGATATCCGACGAATCACGATTACAAACGGGGGCGCTGGCGCTTGGCGGCAGCGCCCCTCAAACTGCGCGCGACATTTCCGAGAATAAGCCAGGATAGTGCCCAGGATCACCTACATCACCACTGACGGTGTCCGTCACGAGGTCGAAGTCGAGAACGGCTATTCGGTCATGGAAGGCGCCATCAACAACGACATCGACGGCATCGTCGCGGAGTGCGGTGGCGCCTGCGCGTGCGCGACCTGCCACAGCTACATCGACGAAGCCTGGCTCGACAAGATGCCGCCCATGGACGACATGGAAGACAGTATGCTGGATGCCGCGTACGAGCGCCGTCCGAACAGCCGGCTGACCTGTCAGATCGAGGTCAACGACGAGCTCGACGGGCTGATCGTCCACGTGGCGGACAACGATTATTAAATCGCGGCTGAAGCCGCTCCTACGGATTCTCATCCATCGCAGTGGCGGAAACGGAGCTCGGAGGAGCGGCTTCAGCCGCGATCGGCGCAGCGGTCCCGTGCAGCTATCTCAAGCCCGTCTCCTGGCGCGCGATCACCATGCGCTGGATCTCGCTCGTGCCCTCGTAGATCTCGGTGATCTTGGCATCGCGGAAGTAACGCTCGAGCGGCAGCTCCCTGCTGTAGCCCATGCCGCCGTGGATCTGCAGCGCCGCGTGTGTCACGAACATCGCGGTCTCGGACGCGAACAGCTTGGCAACGCTCGCATTCAGCGTGTTGCGCTCGCCCGTCGTCTTGCTTCGCTCCTTGGCCCAGGCCGCCTGCAGAACCAGCAGCCGGGACGCTTCGATGCGCGTCTTCATGTCCGCCAGCTTGTTCTGGATGCTCTGGAAGGTCCCGATCGAGGCGCCAAAGGCCTTGCGCTCGCGGGAATAGGCGAGCGCGGCTTCGTATGCGGCCCGCGCGATGCCGAGCGACTGCGCCGCGATGCCGACGCGCCCCGAATCGAGGACGGTCATCGCGATGCGGAAGCCCTGGCCTTCCTCGCCGATCCGGTTTTCGGCAGGACAGCGGTAGTCCGCGAGTTCGATTTCGCAGGTTGCCGATGCCCGGATGCCCAGCTTGGGTTCCTTCTTGCCGCGGTGGAAACCCGGCTCGTCGGCGTCGACGACGAAGGCGCTGATCCCCGTCGACTGGCCGTCCGGCGCCTCGGTCTGTGCGAACAGGATGAGATACTTCGCGACGGGCCCGGAGGTGATCCAGGACTTGCGGCCATCGATGGTGTAGTAGCTGCCGTCCGCGGAACGGCGGGCCGTCGACCGCATCGCGGCCGCGTCGGAGCCCGACTGCGGTTCGGTCAGCGCGTATGCGCCGTTGACTTCGCCGGATGCGACCGGCTTCAGGAACGCCTGTTTCTGAGCTTCCGTGCCGAAGTGCAGGAGCGGCACGCCGAACAGGGAATTGTTCACCGAGACGATAGTGCCGTGGGCGGCGTCGGCGGCGGAGATCTCGGTCATCACGAGGACGTAGCAGATCGAGTCGAGCCCGGCGCCGCCGTACTCCTCCGGTATCTCGATCCCCATGAAGCCGAGTGCGCCGGCCTGCCGGATGGTCTCGACGGGGAACTCGCCGCTGTCGTCGAACTCGGCGGCAACCGGCGCGATCTCGCTGCGAGCAAACTCGCGCGCCGCGTCCTGGATCATCTGTTGTTCTTCGGTCAGTGTGAAATCCATGGGCCCTCCGTGGCTGGATATTATACGTCGCGGGGCCGATGGACCGGTGCCGGTGCATCTGCGAGAATGACAATGGTTCTCAAATTGGCCGCGACAACGACGGAGGTACGCGATGACGATCAAGGCAGGTGACAGGATGCCGGACGGGACGTTCGGGATCTGGGAAGACTCGAAGCCCGGTTCCATGACGACAGACGCGCTGTTTTCGGGCAAGAAGGTCGTGCTGTTCTCGGTCCCCGGCGCATTCACTCCGACCTGTTCGCTAAAGCATCTGCCTGGGTTCGTCGATCACGCCGAAGCGTTGCGGGAGCGGGGCGTCGACACGGTCGCCTGCATGGCTGTCAACGATGTGTTCGTCATGCATGCCTGGGGCGAGTCGAGCGGTGTCGGCGACAAGGTGTTGATGCTCGCCGACGGCAACGGCGACTACAGCAGGGCGCTCGGCCTGGAACTCGACGGCTCGGGCTTCGGCATGGGCATGCGCGGCCAGCGCTTTGCAATCGTCGTCGAGGACGGAACCGCGACCCACGTCGCCGTCGAGGAACCCGGCCAGTTTGCCGTCAGCAGCGCAGAGTCGATCCTCGCCGCGCTCTGACAGAGCGGGACTACAGCGCCTCGGTTAGTTCCGGGACGAGCTTGAACAGGTCGCCCACCAGGCCGATGTCGGCAACTTCGAATATCGGCGCTTCCTCGTCCTTGTTAATGGCGACGATCGTCCCGGCGTCCTTGATGCCCGTGATGTGCTGTATGGCCCCGGAGATCCCGATTGCAATGTAGAGTTCGGGTGCGATGATCTTGCCGGTCTGGCCCACTTGCATCTCGTTGGGGACGTAGCCGGCGTCGACGGCGGCGCGGGACGCCCCCACGCCGGCGCCCAGCTTCTCGGCCAGCTTGTAGATGATCTCGAAATTCTCCGCACTCGCGAGTGCCCTGCCTCCGGCGACGACGCGGGACGCCGTCTGCAGATCCGGCCGATCAGACTCGCTGCTCTTGAGCTCGACGAAGCGTGTGTGCGTCGGCAAAGCCGCATCCGTCGTCACGGCCTCGATGGGTGC
>CAVZRD010000004.1:0-141976 GCA_963777675.1 uncultured Gammaproteobacteria bacterium
ACCCGAGTGCCGGCGAACTCGCCAACATCGTCTATTTCGACTTCGACTCGTCGGAGCTGCGGCCGGAAGACACGCCGATCGTCACGCGCCACGCCCAGCAACTCGCGCAGCATCCCGAGCTGAAGGTGCGCCTGGAAGGGCACGCTGACGAGCGCGGCTCGCGCGAATACAACATCGGGCTGGGCGAGCGCCGTGCGCAGACCGTACGCCGCCTGCTGTTGATCCAGGGTGCCTCCGCCGACCAGATCTCCACGGTGAGCTTCGGCGAGGAAAGGCCGGCCGTGATGGGCAGCACGGAAGAAGCCTATGCCAAGAATCGGCGGGTCGAATTCAAGTACATGCGCTGACGGGGCCCGGGGAGTGAGGAAAGCCAAGGCTTACGCGCTGATGCTCGCCGCGGCGCCGCTCGCCGGCTGCGCGCTGATGCAGCCGGCCGAGGATCCGATGGAGGCCAAGGTCGCGGCGCTCGAGAAGCGCGTCGAAGCCATCGAACGCATCGTCGACAACCAGAGTCTCGTGCAGCTCACGCAGCAGGTCGGCAGTCTAGAGCGCAGTACCGACGAACTGCAGGGCAAGACCGAAACGCTGGAGCACGACGCCCGGACGACAGCGGAACGACAACGGCAGCTCTATGCCGATCTCGACGCCCGGATCCAGGCGCTCGAAAAGGCACAGAAGACCCGCGGCACCAACGACGTGCTCGAAGGCGGGACGCTGCCGCCGGGCCAGCTGCCGCTGCCGAGCGGCAGCGACCGCGACAATTACCAGGTCGCGTTCGAGCTGCTGAAGGGCGAACGCTACGACATGGCGGCGACCGCATTCAAGGAATTCCTGGAGAAGTTCCCGGACAGCAATCTGGCCGCCAACGCCCAGTACTGGCTCGGCGAGTCGTACTACGCGAATAACAAATACGAAGAGGCGCTCAAGGACTTCGAGCTCGTCATCAAGGATTATCCGGATTCGAGCAAGGTGCCCGACGCACTGCTGAAGATGGGTTACTGCAACTACAGCCTGAAACGCTGGGACGCGGCACGCACGACGCTGAGCCGCGTGCAGGCCGACTATCCGGAAACGACCGCGGCCCGCCTGGCGGGCCAATACCTGAAACGCATGGATTCCGAGGGCGTCTGACCGGCTTGTCATTCCGAAATGGTCCGGTATCATGCCGCCGGCACGCGCGAGGGGCGTTAGCTCAGAGGTAGAGCATTCGGCTTTTAACCGACTGGTCGTAGGTTCGATCCCTACACGCCCCACCATAACTCGGCAGTCGATCGACGCGATGATTCCCCGAAAGTTAATTTTCCTGGTTGGGCAATAATCCGCCACGTGGCGGATTTCCTCGAAACCACTTTAAGTTCCGCTTGAGTTCCGCAAGTGACGGCCTCCACTGAACGTCTATGCGGTTGCCTCACTCCCGGTTCCGATCGTTCGACCAGTGGTAATCTATTTGGCTGGTGCTTGCCTGAAGCAGCCGACTAACCTTCAAGTAGCGCTAAGGAACCCGCAGATCGCAAAGGAAGAGATTCAGAAGCAGGATTGCACCCGGCGGGGAGTCGGTCGGCGCGATTTCCTCGGGGTTTTCGCAGGACTGCTTGTCGGCTTTGCCGGTGGATTTGCCGCCGCATTCTATGCACTCCCAAAGTCCCTTTGGCTGCGCAAGCTCAGAATGAAAATAAGGCGTGCGGAGCAACCCGGCCCGGACGTCGAAGTCAATATTCAGGGGTTACGGCCCGGACAATCCATGGCCGCTCTCTGGAAGGCGCGCCCCGTACGCATTCAACGGCGAACAGACGAGATGCTGCGCAGCATTGAAACGGGTAGAGACATGCTTAGAGATCCCGATTCCCGTGCGTCGACTCAGCCCGAGGATGCTCGAAATCCTTACCGTTCACTTCGCCCCGAAATCTTCGTCGTGGACCTGACCTGTACGCACCTGGGTTGCCCCGTTTCCAAGGTAAGAAAAGGTCAAATGAAGGACTTCGATTTCGACGGTTTTATGTGCTTCTGCCATGGCGGTCGATTTGACCCATGCTTGCCGCAAGAACAGTCAGATCAGGTGTTTCCGCAGAAACTTCCTCGAAAGCACTTTAGGTTTCGTCCGTAACTGAAGTTAGGATTGATTCGTCGCTGAGCTGGTAGCAGCAACGAATACGCGACGATGCCGCGGAAACTCCCGGGACCTCCCGACAATCCCATTTCTGCCCCGGAACGTTTCCTGAAAAACAGGGGACGGCACCTTTAACTATCGCTATCATTCACGGTTTTCGCCGCGGGCAGTGCCTTGGACAGTCGTTGGAAAATCCACAAATTCGGCGGCAGCAGCCTGCGCGACGCCGAATGCTTCCGTCACGTCGCGGGCCTGTTGCTCGATTACGCCGACAAGCGCATCGGCGTCGTCGTGTCGGCCATGGGCGGCATGACGGATGCGCTGCTGCGGCTGGCAACGCTCGCCGAGCAGGACGACGACAGTTACGCCGAAGAGCTGCACGCCCTCGGCGACCGTTACACGCGGGACCGCTCGCGAGCTGGTCACCGGACAGCATCTGGTCGAGGTGCTCGATGCCTGGGGCCAGGACGCCGAAGACATCAGCGATGTCCTGAAGGCGATCGCCCTGGTCCGCTCGGCGCCGCGGCGCAGCCGCGACGTCGTCGCCGGCTACGGGGAGATCTGGTCGGCCCGGCTGCTGGCAGCGTTTCTCGCGCAGGAAGACGAGCGGCGCGGCGGAACCTGGCTGGACGCCCGCAAGATCATCACCGTCCGCCACACGGAACTCGGCCCGACCGTGCTCTGGGACGCGTCCCAGGCGAAGTTCTATGCCGCCGTGCCGCGCGAGTTCGAGGGCATCGCCGTCGTGACCGGCTTTATCGCCGCCGACGAGGAAGGCCTGCAGACGACATTGGGCCGTAACGGCAGCGACTTCTCCGCGGCAATCATCGCGGCGCTCGGCGATGCGTCCGAACTCACGATCTGGACCGACGTCGACGGGATCATGAGCGCCGATCCGAATCGCGTGCCGGAGGCCCGCGTGATCGAGCAGCTCACCTACAACGAGGCGATGGAACTGGCATATTTCGGCGCCAACGTCATCCATCCTCAGACGCTCGGTCCCGTGATCGACAACGACATCCCGGTCACGATCCGCAACACCTTCAATCCCTCGCATGCCGGCAGCCGCATCGTGGCGGCGCCCGCCGGCGCCAACGACATCAAGGGGATCACCGCGATCGGCGCGATGGCGCTCGTCAACCTCGAGGGCACCGGCATGATCGGTGTGCCGGGTACCGCCGACCGCCTGTTCTCCGCGCTGAAGAACGCCGGCGTATCGGTGACGCTGATCTCGCAGGCGAGCTCGGAGCATTCGATCTGCGTCGCGGTGCCGCAGGACGTGGCGGCGCTGGCGCGCCAGGTGATCAAGGACGAGTTCGCCGTCGAACTCACGAGCCGACAGATCCAGCGCGTCGACGTGACGGAACACCAGAGCATCGTCGCGGTCGTCGGCGACGGCATGGCCGGTACGCCGGGGATCGCCGGCCGCTTCTTCGGTAACCTGGGCCGCGCCGGTATCAACATCCGGGCCATCGCGCAGGGATCCTCGGAACGCAACATCTCCGCGGTCGTCGACTCGGACGAGGCGACGCGAGCGCTCAGAGCCGCGCACTCGGGATTCTACCTGTCGGCCAAAACGCTCTCGATCGGCCTGATCGGTCCCGGCACCGTCGGCAGTACGCTGCTCCGGCAGCTCGAGAAGCAGCGACCGAAGCTGGAGCAGGACTTCAACATCGACCTTCGGATCCGCGCAATTGCGCGCTCGAAAAAGATGCTGCTCGCCGACCGGCGCATCGAGCTGACCTCCTGGCAGGACGTGTTCGCGACCGGCGCTATCGACACCGACCTCGATGCGTTCGAAGCGCACGTCAATCCCGAATACCTGCCGCACGCGGTGATCATCGACTGCTCGGCGAGCGAGTACATCGCCTCACGCTACGCGGACTGGCTGACGCGCGGCATCCACGTGATCACGCCGAACAAGAAGGCCTTCAGCGGCCCGTACGCCTACTACAAGGCGCTGCAGGAGGCGGCGGACGCGGGCAGTTCCCACTATTTCTACGAGACGACGGTGGGCGCCGCGCTGCCGATCGTCAATACGCTGTGCGACCTTATCTATACCGGCGACCAGGTGCGTTCGATCCGCGGCATCTTCTCGGGGACGCTCGCCTACCTGTTCAACGTGTACGACGGCAAGCAGGCGTTCTCGGAGATCGTGCGCGCCGCGAAAGCGAGCGGCTACACGGAACCGGATCCGCGGGACGACCTGTCGGGCATGGACGTCGCCCGCAAGCTGGCGATCCTCGCGCGGGAACTGGGACGGCCGCTGGAGATCGGCGATTTCCCGGTCCAGAATCTGGTCCCGGAGCCGTTACGGGAATGCTCGCTGGACGAATTCCTCGATCGCCTGCCGGAACACGACGAGGAGATCGATGTGCTGTATCGGGAAGCGGCGGCCGTCGGCAAGGTGCTGCGCTACGTGGCCACGCTCGACGCCGAGGGCAATGCGGCCGTCGGCCTGGAAGCCGTCGAACCGAAGCACCCGTTCGCAAACATCAACCTCACCGACAACATCGTGCAATTCCAGACCGAGCGCTATTCCGCCAATCCGCTGGTGATCCAGGGGCCCGGAGCCGGTCCCGAGGTGACCGCGGCCGGCGTGTTCTCCGACCTGTTGCGGCTTGCCGCCTACCTGAGCACGGGTGCGGGCTATGTCTGAGACGGTCACGGCATTCGCACCGGCGTCGATCGGCAACCTGGCCGTGGGCTTCGACATGCTCGGACTCGCGCTGGCCGGCGTGGGTGACCGCGTGTCGGCACGCCGCACGGACGCCGCCGGGGTCACGATCGGCGACGTGCTCGGGCTGGGCGGCGAGCCGCATCCGTACCTGTCGCGGGATCCGAAACAGAACACGGCTTCGATCGCCGCGCAGGCGCTGTGGACCGCGCACGGCAAGGGCGGTGGCGTCGAGATCAGCGTCTACAAGGGCGTGCCGCTGCAATCGGGCATGGGCAGCTCGGCCGCATCCGCGGTCGCCGCCGTCGTCGCCGTGAATGCGCTACTCGAGCAGCCGCTCGCGATCGACGCGCTGCTGCCGTTCGCGCTGGAAGGGGAACAGTTCGCGAGCCGGGGCCTGCATGCCGACAACGTCGCGCCGAGCCTGTTCGGCGGGCTCGTCCTGTGCCCCGCGGTCCTGCTGCCCGAGACGGTGCGCCTGGCCGCGCCAGCCGGCGTTGCGGCCGTGCTGATCCACCCCGACCTGCAGATCAACACGGCTCACGCCCGGCGCAGCCTGGCGAAGGGCTACTCGATGGAACAGTGGCTGGGACAGCAGGGTTACCTCGCCGGGTTTATCGCGGCCTGCACGACCGGCGACATCGGCCTGCTGCGCAAGACCCTGAAGGACATCGTCATCGAGCCGCAGCGCTCGGCAGCAGTACCGTGCTTCGAGGCCGTGCGCGAAGCTGCGCTGAAGGCCGGTGCTTTCGGCTTCAGCCTGTCCGGCAGCGGGCCGAGCCTGTTCGCACTCTGCGAGGAAGCCCGGGCCCGCAACCTGGCCATGGCGATGGAGCAGGCATGCCGGAACCTCGGCATCCAGTGCGAATCCTGGGTCAGCCCGATGGATGCGCCGGGCGCCCGGCTGGAAGTCTGAGCGTGCGCTTCGTCAGTACGCGCGGCGGCGAGCCGGTCGGTATCGACACGGCGCTCGTCGAGGGGCTCGCCGCGGACGGCGGCCTGTTCGTCCCGGAATCGCTGCCGGCCTTCGGCATCGATGACTTCGCCGGCGCCGACACCGTGCAGGACGTCGCGGTCCGGCTGCTGCGGCCGTTCTTCACCGGGTCGGCCCTGACCGGCGAACTCGACGACGTCGTCGCGGAGACCTTCCGATTTCCGATCCCGGTCACGGCGCTCCCCGCCGAGAGCGGCAGCGTCGGTCTGCTGGAGCTGTTCCACGGCCCGACGGCGGCGTTCAAGGACATCGGCGCGGGCTTCCTGGCAGCCTGCCTGAGCCGGCTGCAGGGCGATACCGCGGCGCCGCTCACGATCCTCGTGGCCACGTCGGGAGATACCGGGGGTGCGGTGGCTGCCGCCTTCGACGGGCGGCCCGGCATGCGCGTCGTCGTACTGTTCCCGGAGGGGCGGGTCTCGGCGCGCCAGAAGCAGCAGCTCACCTGCTGGAGTGACAACGTCTTGTCGCTGGCCGTCGCGGGATCCTTCGACGACTGCCAGGCCCTCGTCAAGGCGGCGATGGCCGACCGGGACCTTGCGGCCCGCTATCGATTCAGCTCGGCGAACAGCATCAACATCGGCAGATTGCTGCCGCAGACGACCTACTACGCGGATGCGAGCCTGCGGCACTATCGGCAGACCGGCAATGCGCCCGGGTTCGTCATCCCGACCGGGAACCTGGGCAACGCGCTCGCCTGCATCCTGGCGCGCGAGATGGGCCTGCCGATCGGCCCCGTGGTGCTCGTGACGAACGCGAATCGCACGATTTCCGACTACTTCCGGACGCTCGAGTGGGTGCCGCGGCCCAGTGTCCGCACGCTGGCCTCGGCCATGGACGTCGGCAACCCGAGCAACATGGAGCGGCTGCGGAGCCTGCTCGGCGATGCCGAAGTGCTGCGCGATCGCCTCGGCGTCCTGTCCGTCGACGACGAGCAGATCGCCGCGGAAATCCGTCGCGACTACGGGGAATTCGGCGTCGCCGCCTGCCCGCATACTGCAACCGCGACCTGGGCGTGGCGGCAGTTCGACGCCGCCACCCGGCAGGATACCGACTGGATTCTCGTAGCGACTGCTCACCCGGCCAAGTTCGAGATGATCGTTGAACCGCTGATCGGCACGAACTTACCGCTGCCCCCGGAGCTGGCGGCGATCCTGTCGCGCCCCAGCCGGTCGACGCGCATCGAGCCCGAACTGGCGGCGATGCGGGACGCCATGGATAATCACTTCGAGTGACCGACTTGCCGACAGGAATCCCCCTCCAGTGGCCGTGGCTGGCCGGGGCCGCGGCGTTACTGGTCGCCGGCTGGGCGCTCTATCGTCGGTTCCGGCGCCTGCCGCGCCTGCAGCAGGTCCTGTCGGAGATCGCCTACGATCGCATCGACGGACTGCTGATCCCGAACGGCGACGAGGGCGAAATCCAGATCGATCACCTTTTGTTGACGTCGCAGGGCCTGTTGATCCTGGACGTCAAGGACGTCGTCGGCAGGGTGTTCGGCAGTGACAAGATGCAGGAATGGACGGTTATCAGTTCCGAGCGGCGCTACACGTTCCCGAACCCGCAGGCCGGGCTGTACGACCGGATCGCGGCCGTCCGGCAGATCGTGCGCCAGGTGCCGGTCGCCGGAAGGCTGCTGTTCCTGGACACCGCCGAGTTTACGAAGGGCGTGCCGGGGCTCGTCACGAATCTCGACCGCCTGGAAGCCGAGTTCGGTGAACCGGACAAGGCCGCGGCCAAGGTCAAGATCAAGGCGTTCGAGCCGCACTGGGAGCTGATCCGGCGGCAGGCCCTGCACGACGATCGGCCTCGCTGAGATCGAAAAAGCGCATCGCGTTGGCCGTGGTGATGCGCGCGACGTGCGCCTCAGTCTGGCCGCGCGCGGCGGCGACGACGCGCAGGACCTCCGCAAGGTACGCGGGTTCGTTGCGCCGCGACTTCGGTCTCGGCCGCAGCGTCCGCGGCAGGAGGTAGGGCGCGTCGGTCTCGATCATCAAGCGGTCGTCGGGGATGGCTGCAACGGATTCGTAGAGCTCGCGGCCCCGGCGTTCGTCGCAGATCCAGCCCGTGACGCCAATCCAGAGGCCGAGCTCGAGGTACTCCGCGAGCGTCGCCGCGTCGCCGGTAAAGCAGTGTGCCACGGCCCTCGAGACGGACGGCAGCGCCGCCTCCAGCGTCGCGACGAAGTCGTCGTGGGCGTCGCGCTGATGCAGGAATACCGGCAAACCGGTCGTCGCGGCGATCTCGAGCTGCGAGCGAAAGGCCTCGAGCTGCGCCTCGCGGGGCGAGAAATTGCGGAAGTAGTCGAGCCCGCATTCGCCGACGGCGACGACGGCGCCCTGCCGGGCGAGATCGCGGACCTGGTCCGCGGTCTCCGCGTCGTAGTCCTGTGCGTGGTGCGGGTGGACGCCGGCCGTGGCATACAGGCAGCCGGGCCTGGCGCGCGCGAGCCCGGCCGCGGCAACATTCGATTCGCGGCTGCTTCCGGTGACGACAATCCGCTGCACGCCGACCTCGGCGGCGCGGCCGATCACGGCGTCGCGATCGGCGTCGAAGCCGTCGTGAGCCAGGTTCGCACCGATGTCGATCAACTCGTACGGCATCATGCAACCGTTTCAGGCTGGCCGGTATCAAACAGGTAGACGGATGCCATAGGATGGGGAAATGAACAAGGTCCTGCTCAAGAACGCGTTTACGGTCAGCCTGCTGCTGGTATTGATGGCGGTTCCGGTATACGGCGCCGATGTTAACAAAAGCCGCAACGTCGAGGCAGGCGCCCACTCCGACGGCGAATCGACCGTCAACGGCAGCATCACCGTCGGTGACGGTGCGACCGTAGCCGGAGGCCTGGAAACCGTGAACGGCAGAATCCACGTGGGCAAGAATGCAGTGATCGGGGATGCGCACACCGTTAATGGCAGTGTCGCCATCGGCGACGGCGTCAAGTGCGGCGCGTTGTCTACGGTAAACGGGGCCATCGAGGTCGGCGAGCAGACGACCGCGGACGAGATCTCCACGGTCAACGGCCGCATCGAACTGCAGGACGGCAGTTCGGCCGGCGGCGACGTCAGCACCGTCAACGGCGGTCTCGGTTTTCACGGCAGCCATGTCGGGGGCGACGTCACGACCGTCAACGGCAATGTCGAACTCAGTGACAGCGCGGTCATCGCCGGCGACCTGGTCGTCAAGAAGCCGCACTCGTGGTTCGGAAACGATTCGCATCCGCCCGAGATCGTGATCGGTCCGGGATCACGCGTGCAAGGAACGATCAGGCTGGAGCGCAAGGTCAAGCTCTTCATCAGCGAATCGGCCAAGGTCGGCGGCGTCGAAGGCGTCATGTCGATGGACGATGCCGTTCGTTTCTCCGGCAAGCGGCCCTGATAACGCTACGATTCCGCGCACAACGCCCGTAGAATAGCGCCGTGCAGAGCACGGCCGAACAACTGCGTCTGTTTCCCGACAGGGACGCCCCCGGGGCTCTGCCAGCCTTCGACGTGCGCGTCAGCGCACGGGCGAGACGATTGTCCATAAAGGTCTTTCCGCGCGGCCGCGTGGAAGTCGTGGTTCCGAGGCGGACACGGGCGCGCGACGTGCAGGCCTTCGTCGAGGAGAACCGCGAATGGATCGAGCGCTCGCGGGAATCTTTCGCCCGCATCGTGGCACCCGAGCCGTTCGTTCTCCCCCAGCGCGTCGAACTGCGTGCGATCGGGCAGAGCTTCCGGATCCGTTACGAGCGACGACACGACGCCGAAACGGTACGCTATCGCTGCCGCGACAACGTCGTCGTGCTCAGCGGCCGGACGCATGACGAAGCACTCTGCGTGTCCGCCCTCAAACGCTGGCTGGGATCGATCGCGCGGTCCGAATTCGCGCCGCGCCTCGGCGCGCTGTCCGTCCTGACCGACAGCCCCTTCAAGGCGATGCACATCCGCGGCCAGCGCAGCTGTTGGGGCAGCCACTCGTCGTCCGGCACGATCAGCATCAATTATTGCCTGCTGTTCCTGGAGCCGGTGCTGCTGCGCTACCTGATGATCCACGAACTCTGCCATGCACGGCATATGAATCATTCGCGGCGCTTCTGGCAACGCGTCGGGCACTTCGAACCGGAGTACCGCCGGCTCGACAAGGCGCTCGGGGAGGCCTGGACGCAGATCCCGGCCTGGGTAGGACTGCACTGAGCGCCCGTTAACCCTGGTCGAGCAGTTCCCGCAGGTTGATCACCGCGGCATTGGCGCGCGCCAGGTAATTCGCCATGACCAGCGAATGATTCGCGAAGAAGCCGTAGCCGCTGCCGTTGAGGACCATCGGCGAGTGCATCGGCTGCAGGCTGGCTTCGAGTTCGCGGATGATCTGGCGCAGGCTGGCTTCGGCATTCTTGTCCGCGAGCACCTGGTGGAAATCGAACTCCGCGGCGCGAAGGAAATGCACAAGTGCCCAGGCCGTGCCCCTGGCTTCGAAAAACACGTCGTCGACCTCGAACCAGGAGGTTCGCACGTCGATCGTGTCGGGTTGGGTCTTTGCCGCGCCCGCGGAGCGGTCGCCGGCGAGACCCTCGTTGATACGCGTCGTCGCAACGCTGTCGCCTAGCCGCTTCGTCAGGCTGCCGAGGCGCTTCTCGACCTGTGCGAGCCACTCGCGCAGATTGTCGGCACGCGCGTAGAACTGCGCCTCGGGCTCGCCGTTGCCGACGAGCCGGTCGCGATACCGTTCGAAACCCGCGATTGCGTCCCGGTATTCCGACTCCGACCGCGGCAGTATCCAGGAATTGTTGTCGAAAAAGAACTTCGGCTCGGCCAGTGCCACATCAGGGTCTTCCTTGGACTGCGATTGCGTGCGGCTGTAGTCGTTGCGGATCACGCGCGCGAGGTCACGCACCTGCTGCAACACGCCGAATTCCCAGTTGGGCATGTTGTCGAGGAACACGCTCGGCGGCATGCGATCGTTCGACAGGTAGCCGCCGGGCTTGTCCAGCAGCGTCTCGGCGACCCGGATCAGCGTATCCGTGGTCGAGTAACCGACGACCACGCGATCGTCGTCGATCGTGCGGTTGACCCAGAACACGTCCGGCGTCCGCGACCAGTAGATATCCAGGATGCAGCCCGCCAGGATCAGCACGGCAAGCAGCCACAGCGAGATCTTTATCCATGGGGGCCTGCCCAGCAGGCTCGTAGCCGTTTTCTGCAGCACCGGGGTTCCCCTCGCAATCGTCAGGCGGCGAGTTGACGCAACACGTAGTGCAGGATGCCGCCGTGTTCGAAGTAATCGCGTTCCTTGGGCGTGTCGATGCGTACGGTCGCCTCGAAGCGCACGGGCTTGCCGGACGCGGGCGTCGCCGTCACGGTGACGGTGCCTGCGGCCGGGTCGGCCTGGCCTTCGATATCATAGGTCTCGGTGCCGTCGAGGCCCAGCGATTGCCGCGTCTTCGCCTTCGGCGAACTGCAGCGGCAGGACACCCATCCCGATCAGGTTCGAACGATGGATGCGTTCGAAACTCGTCGCGATGACGGCCCTGACACCGAGCAGCAGGGTGCCCTTGGCCGCCCAGTCGCGTGACGAACCGGTACCGTACTCGGCGCCCGCGATGACGACGAGCGGCGTGTCTTCTTGCTGGTAGCGCATCGCCGCATCGAAGATCGTCATCTGTTCGCCGCTCGGCTGATGTTTTGTCCAGCCGCCTTCCGTGCCCGGCGCGAGCAGATTGCGCAGGCGGATATTGGCGAAGGTGCCGCGCATCATCACCTCGTGATTGCCGCGCCGCGAGCCGTAGGAGTTGAAATCCGCAGGCTTCACGCCGTGCGACTCGAGGTACTCGGCGGCCGGGCTGTCTTTGGCGATACTCCCTGCCGGCGATATGTGATCCGTCGTCACCGAATCGCCCAGCAATGCGAGGACCCGGGCGCCGTGGATGTCGGCGACTGCGGCCGGCTCGGCCGACATGTCCTCGAAGTAGGGCGGGTTCTTCACGTAGGTCGACTGCGGGTCCCATTCGTAGATCTCGCCTTCCGGCACGTCGATGCCGTTCCAGTTGGCGTCGCCGGCGAACACGCTCGAATAGTTCGACTTGAACATCCCGGAATTGATGTTGGCGCCGATGACGTCCTGGATCTCCTTGCGGCTCGGCCAGATGTCCTTCAGGTAGACGGGCTTGCCGTCGTTATCGGTGCCGAGCGGGTCCTCGTAGAGGTCGACGTCCATGTTACCCGCCAGCGCGTACGCGACGACCAGCGGCGGCGATGCGAGAAAATTCATGCGCACCTGCGGGTGGATACGACCCTCGAAATTGCGATTGCCGGACAATACGCTCGCGCCGACGATATCGGCCTCGTCGACGCCGGCGGCGATCTCCGCTTTCAACGGACCCGAGTTTCCGATGCACGTCGTGCAGCCGTAGCCGACCGTGTAGAAGCCGAGCGCATCCAGGTCGTCGAGCAGGCCGGCATTCTCCAGGTAGCCGGTGACCACCCTGGAGCCAGGCGCGAGACTGGTCTTGACCCAGGGCTTCGTCTTGAGGCCCCTGGCGGCGGCGTTGCGGGCGAGCAGGCCGGCGGCCACCATGACCTCCGGATTGGAGGTGTTCGTGCAGCTCGTGATGGCTGCGATCAGGACCGCCCCGTCGCGGAGCTCGAACGACTCGCCGTCGAGCTCTACCGCCGCCGTGCCGCCGGACTCACGGTCCGCGATGGCGGCCTCGACGTGGCGCTGGATCGTCTTGCTCGCGGCGCTCAGGGCGATACGGTCCTGCGGCCGTTTCGGCCCGGCGATGCTGGGCTCGACCGTCGACAGGTCCAGTTCGAGCACGTCGCTGTACAGCGCATCCGGCTGGCCGTCGTGTCGCCACAATCCCTGTTCCTTTGCGTAGGTCTCGATGAGCCGTATGTGGGCCGGATCGCGGCCGGACAGTTTCAGGTAACGGAGCGTCTCGCCGTCGATCGGGAAGATCGCGCAGGTGGACCCGAATTCGGGAGACATGTTGCCCAGCGTCGCTCGATCCGCCAGCGGCAGATGCGCCAGGCCGTCGCCGAAGAATTCGACGAATTTGCCGACGACGCCCCGGGCGCGCAGCATCTCCGTCACAGTGAGTACGAGATCGGTCGCGGTCGTGCCTTCCTTCAGCGAGCCGGTCAGCTTGAAGCCGACGACGTTCGGGATCAGCATCGTGATCGGCTGTCCGAGCATGGCCGCCTCCGCCTCGATGCCGCCGACGCCCCAGCCGAGCACGCCGAGGCCGTTGATCATCGTCGTGTGGGAGTCGGTGCCGACGAGGGTATCCGGGTACGCGCGGCGCGTGCCGTTTGCGTCGACGTCGAACACGACGCGTCCCAGGTATTCGAGATTCACCTGGTGCACGATGCCGGTATTCGGCGGCACGACGCGGAAGTTCTGGAATGCCGTCTGGCCCCAGCGCAGAAACGCGTAGCGTTCCTTGTTGCGGTTGAATTCGATCTTGTTGTTGAGATCGAGCGAGTTCGCGGCGCCATAATAGTCGACCTGCACGGAATGATCGATGACGAGTTCGGCCGGCGACAGAGGGTTGATTCGGTCGGCCGAACCGCCGAGCCGGACGACGGCGTCGCGCATGGCGGCGAGATCGACGACCGCCGGCACGCCGGTGAAGTCCTGCAGGATCACGCGGGCCGGCGTGAAGGAGATCTCGGTCGAAGGCAGGGCTTCCGGGTCCCAGTTGGCGATGGCCAGGATGTCCTCGCGGGTCACGTCGCGGCCATCTTCGTTGCGCAGCAGGTTCTCCAGCAGCACCTTGAGGGAGTAGGGCAGTCGATCCACGTGCCCTTCCCCGATCGCATCGAGGCGGAAGATTTCGAAACTGTCATCGTCGACGGCAAGCGTCGACCGCGCGCCGAAGCTGTCCTTCATCGTCTTTTCTCCGGGATAGTTGCCCACGGTGGCCCGCTCGGAGCCAGAGGGCGCGCATTATAACGAATGTGAAGCGGCGTGGCCCGTCAAATGCCGAGTGCGACACGGCTCGCCGCCGCCGATCCATCGCGCACGGCCCGTTCGATCAGTGCGCCCCCAAGGCAACGCTGCCCGGCGTAGAAAACGACGTATTGCCCCGGCGCCACCGCGCGCTGCGGCGTCTCGAAGCGGACTTCCAGCGCATCGTCCGTGGTCGCCGTCACCGTGCAGGCCTGATCGGGCTGCCGATAACGGACCTTCGCCGTCAGTCTCAGCCGCCCCGGCCAGCCCGGCCGGAGACCGGCCGATCCATTGCGGCTTCGAGGCGACAAGCGCGCTGCTGAACAGCAGCGGGCTGTCGCCCTGATCGACGATCAACGCGTTGCGCTCGGAGGTCCTTGTCCACGACGTACCAGGGTGCACCGCCGGCGTCGCCGCGCCCGCCGATGCCCAGCCCCTGGCGCTGGCCCAGCGTGTAGTACATCAGCCCGAGATGCTCCCCCATGTGCCGGCCGTCCGGCGTCAGCATCGGCCCGGGTTGTGCAGGGAGGTAGGTGCCGAGGAATTCACGGAACGGCCGCTCGCCGATGAAACAGATGCCGGTGCTGTCCTTCTTGTCGTGCACGACGAGTCCGCGATCGCGTGCGATGCCCCGCACCTCGGCCTTGACGAGATCACCAAGCGGAAACACTGTCTCGCGCAGCGCTTCGGAGTTTACCGCGTGCAGGAAATAGCTCTGGTCCTTGTCCGCGTCCGCGGCCTTCAGCAGCGCCGGTTCGCCGTCGACCCGTGCCGTGCGGGCGTAATGCCCTGTCGCCAGCAGCTCGCCACCGAGGCGCTTCGCATGGTCGCGGAACACGCCGAACTTGATCTCGCGATTACACAACACGTCCGGATTCGGCGTGCGCCCGGCACGGTATTCGGCGAGGAAATGCTCGAACACGCGCTCGCGATACTGCCTCGCGAAATTTGCGTGATGCAGGATGATTCCGAGCTGCTCGCAGACGCGGCGCGCGTCCTGCAGGTCACGCGCCGCCTCGCAGTAGCCGTCGTCGTCCTCCCAGTTGGTCATGTGCAGGGCCTCGACGTCCGCGCCCGCATCCTTCAGCAGCAGGGCGGCCACGGCCGAATCGACCCCGCCGGACAGGCCGACGACGATCTTCCGATTGCGAAGTTCCTCGAACATGATCGGCTTATTGTACCGCCATGTGTCAAACGGGACGGCGGGTGATCGCGGCTGAAGCCGCGAATATCAGACCAGGTCGGCGGTGGCGAGGACGGCGTCGACGTGATGTTGCAGCGGCAGCATGCCGGAGAACAGGATATCGGTCTGCCGGCGGCCCGACTCGTAGTCACGGATGCAGCGCAACACGAGCGGCGAGCGCAGCCGGTCGCGCCGGTTCTCGAGTTCCTGGCGCGTCAGCCATTTGCGGGATACCACGGCTTCGTCGAGCTTGCGTTGCTCGTCGCAGGCCAGGTATCTCGCGACGTAGGCGATTCGCAGGAACTGCTGGCGGGTTTGCGGGTGTATCCAGAGATACACGCCGATCAGTTCGCCGCAGGCAATGTCGCAACCGGTTTCCTCGAGGGTCTCGCGGATCACGGCGACTTCGGGTGACTCGCCGTCCTCGATGTGGCCCCCGGGCTGGTTGAGCACGGTCCGTCCCGCCGCACGTTCCTCGACGATCAGGTACCGGCCGTTGTCCTCCACTACCGCGGAGACTGTCAGGTCCGTCGGATACATTCTTGTTGTTTCAGATTCCCAGTTGACGGAATTCCACTTCCACTTCGCTCGCCAGCCATATTTCGTCGAACATCTTGCCGTAGAGCTTCGCGACGGCAGGCTCGTAGGTGTCTGCGATGCCTTCCCATTTGTTGGCTTGCAGGCGATAGACGAGGGCGATCTCGTCGGCGATGCAGAACGATTCGGCATGCGTGCGCAAGTCTTCGCGCACGTGACGGAACTCGATGTACGTATTCAGACGCCGGCCAAGGTGTACGAAGTTGTTGCCGTTCTTGATGGCGCGAGACGGATCCGCGATCAGGACGCGGATGCGCGAGTATGTCTGCGACAGCACGAGGCGCTTGACGACCTCGAGGAAATCGGGATCGTCATAGATGCCCGGCTCCAGGTCGTGCGTAAAAATGGATACCTTGCGGGTTGCTTCGCGAGCGACATCGATCACCGCCTGACGCATTTCCTCATGCGTCGATATGACCCAGCGTCTGCCTCTCTCTCGTGCCTGTTCCATATCTCGCGCGTCGGAATCCCGCAGAAAAAAAATATGCTCGCAGGACCGCATCTTACCGGGCGGACAAGTTCCGCTGTGCCAACTGCGTCACGTTTTGAGAGCGCTTGCCGACGATGCGAACTATTCCCATCCGTTGCGTGGCGCGGGATTCAGCCCGGCGACAGAAGTTGCCGTTTGACCCGCCCGATTTCACATATGGGCGCCGGCGATCAGGAATGAACAAGATGCCCGAATTTCAGAGGCGTTTGGCCAGATCGCCGGCGAGCCCGGTGTACCCGGAGGGCAAAAGCGCCAACAGCCGGGTCTTTTCCGCAGCGGGAATATCCAGGGATCCGATGAACTCGTGGAGGATTTCTCGGCTCACCGGGCGGCCGCGCGTCACGGCCTTCAGTTTCTCGTACGGCTCGGGCACGCCGCAGCGACGCAATACGGTCTGCACGGCTTCGGCCAGCACCTCCCAGGCACGGTCGACGTCCGCCGCGAGCGCCGCGTCGTCGACCAGCAGTCTGTCGAGACCCCTGCGCAACGACTTGAGCGCGATCAGGACATAGGCAAGACTCACGCCGAGATTGCGCTGCACCGTCGAATCGGTGAGATCGCGCTGCCAGCGCGAGACCGGCAATTTCGCGGCAAAGTGGCCCAGCAGCGCATTGGCGACACCGAGGTTGCCTTCCGCATTCTCGAAATCGATCGGGATTGACCTTGTGCGGCATCGTCGAGGATCCGACTTCGTCCTTCGCGACCTGCTGCCGGAAATAGCCCAGCGAGATGTAGCCCCACACGTCGCGGCACAGGTCGATGAGGATCGTGTTGTAGCGCATGAGCGCGTGCGCGTACTCGGCGATCCAGTCGTGCGGTTCGATCTGCGTCGTGTACGGATTCGGATCCAGCCCGAGGGATTCGACGAAGCTCTGGCCGATCCGGACCCAGTCCGCGTCGGGATACGCGATGGCGTGTGCGTTGAAGTTGCCGACCGCGCCGTTGAACTTGCCGAGGACCTCGACGTTCTGCGAACTGCTGCGCTGGGCGCGATCGAGTCGCGATACGAAATTCGCGATCTCCTTGCCCAGCGTCGTCGGGCTCGCCGGTCTGGCCGTGCGTGCGCGACAGCATGGGCGAGTCGCGCATGTCGCGGGCCATCGACTGCAGCTTCGCGAGCAGGTCCCGCATCGGTGGCAACAACACGTCGTTGCGCGCGGTCGCGCAGCATCAGCGCGTAGGCGAGGTTGTTGATGTCCTCGGAGGTGCAAGCGAAATGCAGGAAATCGCTTGACCGCTGCGCGTCTCGGGACCGTCCCCGAGCCGCTCGCGAATGAAATACTCGACCGCCTTGACATCGTGATTGGTCGTTAGCCTCGATCGCCTTGATGCGCTCGGCGTCGTCGGGACCGAAATCGTCGACGAGGTGATTGAGGACGTCTTTCATGACGGGCGACAGCGGCGGGCAGCTCGGCGATCGCCCGGTCGTCGGCGAGCCACTGGAGCCAACGGACTTCGACCAGCACGCGATAGCGGATCAGGCCGTATTCGCTGAAGAATCTCGCAGGCCGCTCGGCCTTGTCGGCATAGCGGCCGTCGGTCGGTGAAAGGGCTCTCAGCGTCGAGACTTTCATGCAGTGGAAACCGGTGTAGACTTGCGCGCGCGAAGCGCGAATGCATACATCCGCGGCAGCGCTCATCATACGACCATGGAGGTTCGGCAGGCAATGAGCAAGAAGGGATTTCGTACGGAGCACGACAGCATGGGCGAGTTGCGGGTTCCGGCGGACGCACTGTGGGGCGCGCAGACGCAGCGGGCGGTCGACAATTTCCCGATCAGCGGCATGCCGATGCCGGCCCGCTTCATCTCTGCGCTCGGGCTGGTGAAATGGGCCGCTGCCGGAGCCAATGCCGAACTCGGCCTCATGAAGAGCGATGTCGCGATGGCGATTCAGAAGGCCGCGCTGGAAGTTGCCGCCGGCGAGCACGATGACCAGTTTCCGATCGACGTGTTCCAGACCGGTTCCGGCACCAGTTCGAACATGAATGCCAACGAGGTCATCGCCCACCTGGCAGCGGACGCCTCGGCAAGGGCGGTGCATCCGAACGATCACGTCAATCATGAGCCAGAGCAGCAACGACGTCATCCCGACCTGCGTGCACGTCAGTGCGGCTCGATCGCGATCCACGAGCGCGCTGCTGCCGGCGCTGCGGCATCTTGCCGACGTGCTCGAGAACAAGGCAGACGAGCGTGCGTGACATCGTCAAGACCGGCCGCACGCACCTGATGGATGCGATGCCGGTAACGCTGGGCCAGGAACTGGACGGCTGGCGCTCGCAGATCGATCATGCCGCCGAGCGCCTCACCGATTCGCTCGCCCGTCTCACGGCGACTCGCGCAGGGCGGCACCGCGGTCGGCACGGGGATCAATGCGCATCCGAGATTCGGCAGCAAGGTCGCCGTGCTGCTCGGCGAGCAGACCGGGATCGGGTTCTCCGTCGCGGCATCGCGATTCGAGGCACTGAGCAGCCAGGACACGGCGGTGGAAGTCTCCGGCCAGCTGCGCGTCCTGGCCGTCAGCCTGACGAAGATCGCGAACGACCTGCGCTGGATGAATTCGGGGCCGCTGGCCGGCCTCGGCGAGATCGCGCTGCCGGCGCTGCAGCCGGGCTCGCAGCATCATGCCGGGCAAGGTGAATCCCGGTGATCCCGGAGGCGGTCACGATGGTCGCCGCGCAGGTGTTCGGCAACGACGCGGCCGTCGCGGTCGCCGGTCAGTCCGGCAATTTCCAGCTCAACGTCATGCTGCCGGTGGTCGCTCTCAACCTGCTGCAGAGCATCGATCTGCTGTCCAACGCCTGCACCTGGCTCGCCGACCGGGCCATCGCCGGCTTCACCGTCAACGTCGACAACCTCGACCGGGCGCTGGACCGCAATCCGATCCTGGTGACGGCGCTCAATCCGGTCATCGGCTACGAGCAGGGCGCCGCCATCGCCAAGAAGGCGTACGCCGAAGGCCGCCCGGTGAAGGAGATCGCCCGCGAGATGACGGACCTGACCGACGAGGAACTCGACCGGCTGCTCGACCCGGCCGCGTTGACCGAGGGCGGCATCAAGAACTAGATGGCAATCAGTCCCGCGATCACCGCCGACTATTTGAAGCAGCGCCTGGCGGTGACGGCGCTCCCGAGCGATCCTCTGGACGTCGTCCTGCCCGCCGGGAGCGAACACTGGCCCGTCGATACCCGGCAACGACTCACCGAGTCGCTGACGCCGGCCGGCATACTGATCCCGGTCATGCAGCACGACCCCGGCAGGCTCGCCTTGCTGCTCACGCAGCGATCGGCCGGCCTTCGGCACCATGCGGGGCAGGTCGAGTTTCCCCGGCGGACGGATGGAGGCCTGCGACGGCGACATCGCCGCGACGGCGCTCAGGGAAACGGAAGAAGAAGTCGGCATCGCCCCCGGGCAGGTCGACATCATCGGCTTCCTGCGCCCGATGCCGACCGTGACGGGGTTTGCCGTGACGCCGGTCGTCGGTCTGGTTGAACGCGGCACCGAACCCGCGATCGACACCATCGAGGTCGACAGTGCTTTCGAGGTACCGCTCGCATTCCTGCTCGAACCCGCCAACCGCGTGTTCGTCGAACGCCGACTGCGCGGCAGCACCGTCACGATGGCCGAGTACCATTTCAACGGCCGGCGCATCTGGGGCGCGACGGCCTTCATTATCGACCGTTTCATTAATAGCATTATTTAACAACTAGTTATGGAGTATATCGATAAATTACTTGAAGTGATGGCAAGGCTCCGGGATCCGGACGAAGGTTGCCCCTGGGACCTGGACCAGGACTTCGCGAGCATCGCCCCCTACACGATCGAGGAAGCCTATGAGGTCGCCGACGCGATCGCGCGCGAGGACACGGATAGCCTGCGCGACGAGCTCGGCGACCTGCTGTTCCAGGTCGTTTTTCATTCGCGGATGGCCGAGGAGGCAGGTCTGTTCGCGTTCGGCGACGTCGCTGCCGCGATTACCGACAAGATGCTGCGCCGCCATCCGCACGTGTTCGGCGATGCCGCCGAGCGGGCGGCCGGGCACGTCCCCGGCAGTTGGGAGCGGATCAAGGCGGGCGAGCGGGAGGCGGTGGACGACACCAGCGCCGTCGCCGGGATCGCGCACGCACTGCCTGCCCTGAAACGGGCGCAGAAGCTCGGTAAACGCGCCAGCGCCATCGGTTTCGACTGGCCGGATGCCTCCGGCGCCCGCGACAAGATCGACGAGGAGCTGGCCGAGCTCGCCGACGCCGGCGGAGACGCGGCGCGAACCCACGAGGAATTCGGCGACCTGCTGTTCACGGTCGTGAACCTGGCCCGGCATCTCGGTGTCGACGCGGAGACCGCGCTGGACGCCGCCAATCGCAAGTTCGAGCGTCGGTTCCGCGCCATGGAGCAGGCCATCGGCGCCGCAGGCCGGGGCATCGCCGACCTGTCGCTCGACGCACTCGAAGAGGAATGGCGCGCCGCCAAGGCCCGCGTGGGCTAGTGCCGTAACCACTGATCGCGGCTGAAGCCGCTCCTACGGATGCGAATTGACCGCGGTGGCTTAGTGGCGCCTGTAGGAGCGGCTTCAGCCGCGATACCCGTTTATTCAGGCCCGGTTCATTGGCACGGTCGTAGTCTTCTCACCGTGGCTGGCACAAAGCCGGCGCAAAGTGGCAATGGAGAAGGCTATGAACAGCAAACGAGTGACAGCAGGTCTGGCGGCAGCCGCTGTGCTGCTCGGGGTTTCCACCTCCGCTTTCGCAGACAGACGCGGCCCGGCCGTGTACGACTATGCGAACGTGCTCAGCTCGCAGCCGGTCGTTCGCTACGTCACGGTCAGGACGCCGGTCGAGGAATGCTGGAACGACACCGAGACTTACCGGGAATACCGGCAGCCTCCGGGCGCCGGCGCCAGCACGTTCCTCGGCGCGATCATCGGCGGCGTGGTCGGACACCAGTTCGGCAGTGGCAGCGGCAGGGACGCGGCAACCGTAGCAGGCTCGCTGGTCGGTGCGGCAATCGGCAACGATTCCGCGAGGCGACGTGCCGGCTATGCGTCCGGCTACGTCGAGCGGACCCAGCCCGTGCGCCGTTGCGAGACCCGGTACACGACGCACCAGGAGCAGCGGATCGACGGTTACGACGTCGTCTACCGCTACCACGGCCAGAAGTACCAGACCCGCATGCCGTACGACCCGGGTCCGCGACTTCGCGTGCAGGTCAACGTGCGTCCGGCGGGCTGAACGACGCCACCCGGCTGTGAGGCAGCGCATTGCAATCCATCGGTCGGCGTACCACACTTGTGCCGCGCCGACCGATAACTTCGCCACGAACCTCTGGTATAACGCTTTGCGACTCCTTCTGACACTGATCCTGAGCACCCTGCTCGCCATCTCTCCGGTGGCGACCTACGCCTTCCATCGGGACGCTGCGTCCGACGAGCTGCTCGCACGCTTCGATGATGGCGCCGCACGGACCGACAACCGTACCGCGCAGAAAAACGGCTGCCCGTCGCTGTCGGAAGCGATCGAGCAGGTACGAAGGCAGACCGGCGGCAAAATCCTGAGCGCGAAGACGAAGATCGACGGCAACCGCGAGGTCCACCGCATCAAGGTGCTGACCAAGGACGGCAAGGTCAGGACCATCGAGATTCGCGGCTGTCGCCGGGATCGCTAACGTTCGGCCGGACGATACCCCGATGCGCCTGCTCGTGATCGAAGATGATGCAACCCTGCGCGAATCGCTCGCCGCGAAGCTTTCGGAGGCCGGTTTCGCGGTCGAGCAGGCGGCAGACGGCCGGGAAGGCCTGTACTGCGCACTCGAATATCCGATCGACCTGGCGATCATCGACCTAGGACTCCCTGAAATCTCGGGCCTCGATATCATCCGCGAGGCGCGACAGAAGGGACGCACTTTCCCGATCCTGATCCTGACCGCGCGTGACCGCTGGGAAGACAAGGTGGACGGCCTGGACGCCGGCGCCGACGACTACGTCGTGAAGCCGTTCCACGTCGAAGAGGTGACCGCGAGGGTCAACGCATTGCTGCGCCGCAGCGGCGGGTGGGCGTCGTCCGTCATGACCGCGGGCCCGGTGAAGCTGGACATGTCCCGTCAGGAAGTCAGCGTCGACGACGTCGCCGTCGATTTGACGAGCTTCGAATACAAGATCATGGAATACCTGATGGTCCGCGCCGGCCAGGTCGTCTCGAAGACGGAACTGACCGAAAGGCTGTACGACCAGGACTTCGAACGCGACAGCAACGTGATCGAAGTCTTCATCGGCCGGCTGCGCAAGAAACTCGATCCGGACAATGCGATCAAGCCGATCGAGACGCTGCGCGGACGCGGCTATCGCTTCGCGCTGGAACGTACTCACACCGACTGAGGTCACCTTGTCCTCGCTCAGCGCCCGCCTGTTGATCTCCGTCAGCGTGTTGCTGTTGTTCTTCTTCGGCGCGACGATCGCCGTGCTCGACATCGCCTTCAGCAAGGCGGGCGAACAGGCGCAGGAGGACATCCTGGACGGCCAGCTCATGGGCCTGCTGGCCGCCGCGGAACCGACCGACGACGGCACGCTGGAGATGCCGCCCGACCTGCACGAGGCGCGCTTCGGCACGATCGGCTCGGGCCTGTACGCGGAGATCCGCGGCGCCGACGGCAAGACCGTCTGGCGGTCGCGCTCCGCGCTCGGCATCGAGATACCCTTCGGTGCCGTCTCGAAGGACGGCAACCTGCTGTTCCTGCACGAGCAACTCGGCGATGGCACGCCCTTGCTGACACTCAGCATGGCCGTGGAATGGGAGTTCCCGGACGAGCAGCTCAGGCCTTTCGTGTTCAAGGTCGCCGAGAGCCTGGATTCCTTCAATGCGCAGGTGGCGCAATTCCGGCATCAGCTCTTCGGCTGGTTCGCGGCCGTCGCGCTGATCATGTTGCTCGCCATCGCGGCGCTGCTGCGGGGCCTGCTGAGGCCGTTACGGCAGATCGAGACGCAGATCGGCGAGATCGAAGAGGGCCGGCGAGAGTCGCTGGCGGGCGTATTCCCGACGGAACTCCGCGGCGTGGCCCGCAACATGAACCTGCTGATCGACAGCGAACGCGCGCGTTCGGATCGCTACAAGACCACGCTGGACAACCTGGCGCACAGCCTGAAGACGCCCCTCGCCGCGATGCGGGCGCTGTTGCAGCAGGAGAAGCTTCGCTCACTCGCCGATCGCTTCAACGAGCAGATCGACCGCATGGACGAGATCGTGCGCTACCAGCTGCGCAAGCCGGCGGCGCACGGAGCCGGCAAGCTCGTCCTGGCGGCCATGTCGGTTCGCAGGGAAGTGGAACGCCTCGTTGACGGCATGGCCAAGGTGTATCACGACAAGGCGCCCGGATCGAAGTGGACATTGACGAAGGGGTCCGTTTTCGCGGCGACAAGGGCGATTTCCTGGAACTCGCGGGCAACCTGCTCGACAACGCCTGCAAGTGGTGTCGCCGCCGCGTATCGATCTCCGTCCGGCTGTCCGTTCCGGATCGCGCCGGCCGCGGCATGGTACTGGCGGTAGGCGATGACGGGCCCGGGATCCCGGAAGAAGCCGCCGAGCTTCTCTTGCAGCGCGGGACGCGACTCGACGAATCCACGCCGGGCCACGGCATCGGACTCGCCGTCGTCAAGGACATCGCCGAGTCCTACGGCGGGACGCTCTCCATCGGCCGGTCCCGCCTGGGCGGTGCCGAGATCACGATCGTCCTGCCGTCGGCCTAGGTTTCCTTCCTGGCGGTTTTGCCCAGCCCCAGGATCGGCCCGACGAACTCGAGCGGCATCGGGAACACGATCGTGTTGGTCCTCTCGTTCGAGATCTCTTTCAGCGTCTGCAGGTAGCGCAGTTGCAGCGCCTGTTCTTCCTGCAAGAGGATTTTTGCGGCTTCCGCCAGCATCGTTGCGGCCTGCTTCTCCGCTTCGGCATTGATGACCTTGGCGCGGCGGGCCCGCTCGGCCTCGGCCTGCTGCGCGATGGCGCGGATCATGCTCTCGTCGAGGTCGACGTGCTTGATCTCCACGTTGGCCACCTTGATCCCCCAGTTGTCGGTACGCTGGTCGAGAATCGCTTGAATATCGGCGTTGAGCTTGTCGCGCTCGGCAAGCATGTCGTCGAGCTCGTGCTGGCCGAGTACCGATCGCAACGTCGTCTGCGAGAGCTGGCTGGTCGCCTCGAAAACGTTGGCGACCCGGATGATGGCCTTCTCGGGATCGACGATGCGGAAGTAAATGACTGCGTTGACCTTGACCGAAACGTTGTCGCGCGAGATCACGTCCTGGGTCGGCACGTCGAGGACGATGACGCGCAGGTCGACCTTGACCATCTTTTGGATTCCCGGGAACAGGATGATGAGGCCCGGGCCCTTGACGCTCTGGAAACGACCGAGGAAAAAGATCACGCCGCGCTCGTATTCCTTCAGGATCTTGAAAATGTTGTAGGCCAGTACGACCAAGAACGCGATGATGATTCCGACGTATGCTAGGGGCATCTCAGGTCTCCTGCTCTGTATTCCCGAAACCGGCCTCGAAACCGGCTCCGGCTGCTTTGCGTTGATCGGCCGGCCGAACCTCGAGCACCAGCCCGTTCATGTCGGTCACGATGACCGGCTCATCCTTCTTGATCGGCACCTTGCTGTGCGCGGCCCACGACTCGCCTTCGAGCCAGACCATGCCATCACCGGTGAAGTCCTGCATGGCCTTGCCGGAGCCGCCGACGATTGAACCGCGCCCGGTCACGGCCCCGCGCCGGCGCAGTTTCAATACATAGGTAACCACCCAGACAATGAGCAATGCGGCGATGACAGCCACCGAGATGACGAAGGTCAGGGAGATCCCGAATCCCGGGACGCCGGTATCGAACATCATGATCGCTCCGAATACGAACGCGGCGATGCCGCCGAGGCCGAGCGCACCGAAACTGGGGGCGAACGCCTCCGCCGTCATCAAGCCGAGCCCGACGATGATCAGCAACATGCCGGCGTAGTTCACCGGCAGGAACTGCAGGGCATACGCCGCGAGCAGCAGGCAGATGACGCCGACGACGCCCGGCAGCACGGCGCCGGGATTCCAGCCCTCGAACAACAGTCCATACAGACCGACGATGCCGAGCAACAGGATGATCTCGGGGTTCGAGATCACCGACAGGATCCGGATGCGCCAGTTCGGCTCGTATACCTCGACGACGGCATCTTTCGTCTCGATCGTGCGCTTGCCCGTGGCGACCTCGACCTCGTAACCGTCGAGTTCCTCCAGCAGTTCGGCGCGGTCTTTGGCGATGAACTCGATGACGTGCTGTTCCAGCGCTTCCTTGGCCGTCAATGTCGCGGCATTGACGACCGCGTCCTCGGCCCAGTCGGCGTTGCGGCCGTGACGCTCGGCGAGTCCGCGGATGTAGGTGACGGCATCGTTGAGTACCTTGCGTTCCATGGCCGTGGGCTCGGCCGCGGGATTTTCCGGATTCTTGTCGCTGTCCTCTTCCTCCTGACCGGGCGCCGCCGGCGGTTTCGGCGTCGCATCGCCCCCGAACAGGCTGACCGGGGTCGCGGCACCGACCTGGGTGGTCGGCGCCATCGCCGCAACGTGGCTCGCCATCAGGATGTAGGTGCCGGCGCTGTCGGCGCGCGCGCCGTCCGGGCTCACGTAGGTCACGACCGGTATGTCCGAGGCCAGGATCGCCTTGATGATGTCACGCATCGACGACATCAGGCCCCCGGGGGTGTCCATCCGGATGATGACGAGGCTGGCCTTGGTTTCCTCGGCGTGCTGGATGCCGCTCGTGATGTACTCGGCCGTCGCGGCGCCGATGGCACCGTCGATCTCCAGCTGCACCACGCTGCCGTCCGCCCGGGCAGCCCCGGCGCAGAGCGCGGCCAACAGGCAGGCGAGGATGGCACAATACCGCATACTCCGATGATAGCAGGGCGGATCCCGCATGTTCATACGTTTCATTACGACTGGCGGCACGATCGACAAGATCTACTTCGATTCCCTGAGTCGATTCGAGGTCGGAGATTCACAGGTCAGGCACATCCTGTCCGAGGGCCTCGTCGAGTTCGACTACGAGATCGCGGCCCCGCTCAAGAAGGACAGCCTCGATCTGACCGATGCGGACCGCCGCATGCTGCGCGACCTGATCGCCGCAGACGACGGGCGCTATTTCGTCGTCACGCACGGCACCGACACGATGGTCGAGACCGCCGCCGTGCTCGCGGGCATTGAAGGCAAGACGATCGTGCTGACCGGCGCGCTGAGTCCCGCGCGGTTCCGTTCGACCGATGCCGTGTTCAACATCGGCATGGCCGTCGCGGCCGTGCAGGTCGCGCCGCCGGGCGTCTACATCGCGATGAGCGGGCAGGTATTCGAGGCCGGCAAGGTCCGCAAGAACCGCGACGCCAACTCGTTTCGAACGCTGCAGTGAGTCATTGCGAGCGAAGCGCAGCAATCCACTACCGCCGCGGCGTTCGGCCGTGGATTGCTTCGTAGCTGCGCTCCATCGCAATGAGCTCGGAGTCACAGGTCGAACTTGATGCCCTGCGCGAGCGGCAGCTCCGAGCCCCAGTTGATCGTGTTCGTCTGCCGGCGCATGTAGGCGCGCCAGGCATCCGAACCGGCCTCGCGGCCGCCGCCGGTCTCCTTCTCGCCGCCGAAGGCGCCGCCGATCTCGGCGCCGGAGGTGCCGATGTTCACGTTGGCGATGCCGCAATCGGAACCCAGGTTGGACAGGAAGTATTCGGCATGCTGCAGCCGGTCGGTAAAGATCGCCGACGACAGGCCCTGTGCGACGCCGTTGTGCATCGCGACGGCTTCCTCGAGCGTATCGAAACGGACCAGGTAGAGGATCGGCCCGAAGGTCTCCGTCTGCACGATCTCCCAGTCGTTCTCGGCGACCGCGATCGCGGGCGTGACGAAGTTCCCGGGCCCGTCCAGGCGCTCGCCGCCGCAGAGCACTTCGCCGCCGGCGGCGCGCACCGCGTCGCAGGCGGCCAGGAAGCGCTCGACCGCGGCCTCGTCGATCAACGGTCCCATCAGCGTGCCGGCCTCCAGCGGGTCGCCGATCCTGACCTGCCCGTAGGCATTGACCAGCGCGGCCTTGAGTTCGTCGAAGCGGGAGCTGTGCACGAGGATCCGCCGCGTGGTCGTGCAGCGCTGGCCGGCCGTGCCCACCGACCCGAACACGATCGCGGGGACCGCGAGTTCCAGGTTGGCGAATTCGTCGACGATGATGGCGTTGTTGCCGCCGAGTTCGAGCAGGCTCCTGCCCATGCGCGCCGCGACGCGTTCGCCGACCTTGCGCCCGACGGCGCAGGAGCCCGTGAAGGAGACCAGGTCGACGCGCGGATCGTCGACGAAGCGCTGCGCGAGCGTCGTGCCGCCGTCGTTGATGAGGTAGAACACGGGCGGCAGATCGAGGTCGGCGAGCGCCTCGTTGACGATCTTCTGCACGGCGACGCCGCACAGCGCCACCTTCGGCGACGGCTTCCAGACGTTGACGTTGCCGCACACGGCCGAGATGCAGGCATTCCAGGACCAGACCGCCACCGGGAAGTTGAACGCGGTGATCGTGCCCACGACGCCGAGCGGGTGCCACTGCTCGTACATCCGGTGCCGCGGCCGCTCGGACTGCATCGTGCGACCGTAGAGCATGCGCGACTGGCCGACGGCGAAGTCGGCGATGTCGATCATCTCCTGCACCTCTCCGTCGCCTTCGGCCTTGATCTTGCCCATCTCGAGCGTGACCAGGCTGCCCAACGCGTCCTTGTGGTCACGCAGCGCGCCGCGATGTGGCGTACGGCGTCACCGCGCACCGGCGCCGGCACCTGGCGCCAGTCACGGAATGCGTCCCGCGCAGCCGCGATGACGCGGTCGTATTCGGCGCCCGATGTCGAGCGCACGCCGGCGATCGGCGTCCCCGTGGCCGGATTCACGGACTCGATCACGTCCGCGCTCGCGTCCTCACTGCTCTCGGGGCCGAGCCAGGTGCCCGGGTTGACCGCTGCGAGGCCCAGCCTGTCCAGTATCTTGTTCATATCGCCTCCTCAGCTCTTGCGTTGGTGGCCCGTCTCGCCGCGCGCGACGAGTTCGGCAGATTCGATGTTGGTGCCGCCGTGCGCGTAAAGCTCGCCGAAACGGTTGTCGAGGATGTCCGTCAGGCTGAATTGCTCCTGCACGACGAAGCCGCGGTAGGCGTCGGGGTCGGCCAGGACGAGATCGAGCACGCTGCAGACGCCCGCCGTCGTCGTGATCTGGATCGCGGACCACAGCCGCCGCCGACGAGTTGCGGATACACCTTGTTGACGTAGTTCTCCTCACGGAATTCGCCGTCCTGCAGCCCGGTCACCGCGGCGTAGATGACGACCACGTCCTGCAGCGTCTGCGGTACCGAGGCTTCGAGGATGCGCTTCAGCGTCCCGCGATCTGGTTCAGCCCGAGATCGTTCATCAGCAACCGGATCTGGTCGCAGTGACCGGGATAGCGGATGGTCTTGTAGTTCATCGCCGTGACGCGGTCGCCGTAGGTCTCGGCGAGAGAGCCGAGCCCGCCCGAGGTGTTGAACGCCTCGTATTGCGTGCCGTCGATCTCGATCTCCTCGAGGCCCTCGAGCGGCAGCACGTCGACGGACTGTCCGCCGACGATGCTGTTGCACATGTTGCCGTATTCGTTGATCAGGCCGTCGGTCGACCAGGTCAGCGAGTACTTGAGGACGTTGTTCGGATGCTGGGGCAGGGCGCCGACCCGCAGCTTCACGGAACGCAGCGAATCGAAGTGCTGGATCAGCTCGTTCGCCGCGATGCTGATGAATCCCGGGGCGAGACCGCTTTGCGGCACGAAGGCCTTGTCGGCACCGGCGGCGAGTTCCCGCACCTTGGCCGTGACGGCGACGTCCTCTGTCAGATCGAAGTAGTGCAGGCCCTCGGCCCGGGCGACTTCGGCGACCGTGACGTTGCAGAAGTAGGGCAGGCTCGACACGATGGCGGCCGGCTTGTGCTTGCGCACGTGCCGGGTCAGGGCAGCGCCGTCGCTCGCATCGAATTCGTGGGCTTCGATGTTGTCGCTCCCGTGCGCGCCGGCCACGTGGGCCGCCTCGCCGGGCTTGGAGTCGCCCAGGAGTACGCGGTAGTCGCCGGACTCTGCCAGCAATCCCGAAATCAGTGCGCCGATCTTGCCCGCGCCGAGCACCAGCACGTCGTGCATACGTTATCCCCCGAACAACAAAAAAACCGCCGGTCCGGCGGCAAAAGTCAGGCGCGCATTGTGCCAATCCCGGCACCGGCTTTCCACACGACGGTAACACGCTGATTACACGAGAAACTTTGGCGTTTTCGAAAACGACATGGCATAGTCTGCCGTCCAAACCGACGCACTTGGGCGGCGTCGGCGCAACGCAACGGGTATTTTCGAGTGAGCAGAACGAGAGCCAGAACGGACTGGCATCCGGCGAGTTGGCAGAGCCTGCCGGCCGCCCAGCAGGCCAGCTACCCCGACCCGGCGGCGCTCGACCGCGCAGTGGCGGATCTGAGCCGGCTGCCGCCGATCGTGACCTCCTGGGAGGTCGACGCGCTGAAACAACTCATCGCCAAAGCCCAGCGCGGCGAGGCGTTCGTGCTGCAGGGCGGCGATTGCGCCGAGACCTTCGACGAGTGTACGTCCGAGAACATCGTCGCCAAGCTCAAGATCCTGCTGCAGATGAGCCTGGTGATGCTGTACGGCCTCAAGAAGCCGGTCATCCGCGTCGGCCGCATGGCCGGCCAGTATGCCAAGCCGCGATCCGCCGACCTGGAGACACGCGCCGGGCAATCGCTGCCGAGTTTCCGCGGCGACCTGGTCAACCGCAGCGGCTTCACGGCCGACGAACGGATCCCCGACCCGCAGCTGATCCTGCGGGGTTACGAACGGGCCGCGCTGACGCTGAATTTCGTCCGTTCGCTGATCGACGGCGGCTTCGCGGACCTGCACCACCCCGAGTACTGGGACCTCGGCTGGGTCGGCCATTCGCCGATGGCGGAGGACTATCACGAGATCGTGCGCTCGATCTCCAATTCGCTGGACTTCCTGGAGACGATCTCGGGCGAGAAGGTCCACAAGACCCAGCGTGCCGACATCTACGCGGCGCACGAGGGCCTGCACCTGCTCTACGAACAGGCTCAGACGCGCTACCTGGAACGCCGCGAGCGCTGGTACAACCTGACGACGCATTTCCCGTGGATCGGCATGCGCACGGCGGCCGTCGACGGCGCACACGTCGAGTACTTCCGCGGCATCGCCAATCCGATCGGCATCAAGGTCGGGCCCGGCATGGACCGCGAGTGGCTGCAGGCGCTGATCGGCGTGCTCAATCCGAACAACGAGCCGGGCCGGCTGACGCTGATCCATCGCTTCGGGGCCAAGGCGATCGAGGACTGCCTGCCCGAACTGATCAAGGCGGCCGGCGAGACGGGATCGCCGGTGCTGTGGGTCTGCGACCCGATGCACGGCAATACCGAGTCGACCGCCGACGGCACCAAGACGCGCCGCTTCGACAACATCGTCGCCGAACTCGAGTCCGCGTTCCGCGTCCACGCCAGCATGGGCAGCCGCCTCGGCGGCGTGCACCTGGAGCTGACCGGCGAGAACGTCACCGAATGCACCGGCGGCGCCCGCGGCCTGACGGATCGCGATCTGGCACGCGCCTACAAGTCGACCGGTCGATCCGCGCCTGAACTACGAGCAGGCGATGGAAGTGGCGATGCGCATCGCCGGCCTGCATCGGAACGAAACTAGATCAGACTTTAAGAAGATTTCCTAACCTGCAGATTTATAAGGTTAATTCTTCCGATTTTTCGACAGCGCGCGGGGCCTGGCTCGCCGCCGTCGAAGCCGGCGACACGCCCGACTTCCCGAGTGCCACGCGCGCGCTGCGCGAAGCCGAGTGGCGGGTCTGCGGCCCGCTGCCGGCGACGCTCTGCGTGAGCGGCCTGGACAGCGCGCAGGAAGCGGCCGCACTGGCAGATCGCCTGCGGCGCCTGGCCGGAGACGGCGGACTGCGACTGCGCGCCGACACGCTGCACGGCACCTTCGAGATCGACGAGACGCTGCACGAACTGCGTGACCTCGTCTGCGAGGTCGAGGTCGACTACGACGGCTACCTGTTCGGCTTCGTGCAGGCCTTTCACGCCCGTCCGGGTTGCATCCTCCCGGACCGTGCCGACATCACGCCGCAGACGCACCTGCTGCGGTCATACACGAGGCTGCTCGAGCGCGTCTGCGAGCGCCGCGGCGCCGCGCTGATCGGTGCGGCGGAGGGCGTCGGGATGCTCGACGAACCCGCGGGCGACGCTGCGATCGAGGCCGGCGACCTGCTGCACGTGCCGCAGGGGCGCATCACCGAGCAGGGAATTCACACGGCCATCCGCACGGCGCTCGCCTGGCTCTGCCGCTGTGGCGAAGCGACCGCACAGACCGTGGGTCCGGAGCAGCTGGCTGCCGCCGGCGCGGCCGAACTGGCTCGCGCACAGTTGTGGCAATGGGTCCAGCAGCCGACCGGCGTGCTGGATCGCGGCGAGATCGTGACCGGCGCACTGTTCCGGCGTCTGCTCGAGGCGGAGTGCGCTGCCCTCGGCGAACGCGAAGACGCGAGTGCGCTCGGCCAGGCCGCGGAGCGCCTCGCGGCGATCGTCCTCGGTGAATCCTTTACAATGCACGCCCTTTGCGAGTTCCCGGGTCAGAACCCGGCAGGGTAACGCATGCAGTACGACCACATCCGGGTGCCGGACGGCGAGGCGATCACGGCGGGCCTGGACCACACGCTGGCAGTACCCGACCGCCCGGTGATCCCGTACATCGAGGGCGACGGCATCGGTGCCGACGTGACGCCGGTGATGCTGGACGTCGTCAACGCCGCCGTGACGCGGGCCTACGGCGATGCGCGCGAGATCGCGTGGATGCAGGTCTTCGCCGGCGAGGCGGCGGCACGCGTGTACGGCGAGGGCGAGTATCTGCCGGACGAGACGCTCCACGCGCTCGCGCACTACGTCGTGTCGATCAAGGGACCGCTCACGACGCCGGTCGGCGGCGGCTTCCGCTCGCTGAACGTCGCGATCCGCCAGACCCTGGACCTGTATGCCTGCGTGCGTCCGATCCGCTATTTCCCCGGCGTGCAGACGCCGATGAAACAGTCCGACCTCGTCGACATGACCGTCTTCCGCGAGAACACGGAGGACATCTACGCGGGCATCGAGTGGCCGACCGGGTCGCAGGAGGTCCACAAGCTGATCCACTTCCTGCAGACGGAACTCGGCGTCACCGAGATCCGCTTCCCGGCCAGCTCGGGCATCGGCATCAAGCCCGTCTCCCGCGAGGGTTCGGAGCGGCTGGTGCGCAAGGCGATCCAGTACTGCATCGATCGCGACCAGGGCTCGGTGACGCTGGTGCACAAGGGCAACATCATGAAGTTCACCGAGGGCGCGTTCCGGGACTGGGGTTACGACGTCGCCCGCGAGGAATTCGGCGCGCACGGAGAAGGACGGCGGCCCCTGGCTGGCGTTCGACAATCCGGTGACCGGCACGCGAGATCGTCATCAAGGACGTCATCGCCGACAACTTCCTGCAGCAGATCCTGATGCGTCCGGAAGACTACGACGTCATCGCCACGCTGAACCTGAACGGCGATTACATCTCCGATGCGCTCGCGGCACAGGTCGGCGGCATCGGCATCGCGCCGGGCGGCAACATCGGCGACGCGGTCGGCCGTTTTCGAAGCCACGCACGGCACCGCGCCCGGCTTCGCCGGCAAGGACCGCGTCAATCCCGGTTCGCTGATCCTGTCCGCCGAGATGATGCTGCGCTACATCGGCTGGAAGGAGGCCGCAGACCTGATCGTCAAGGGCGTGGCGAAGACGATCGCGAACGGCGAGCTGACCTTCGACCTCGCGCGTCTGCGCGAAGCGATCCACCAGCCGATGCGCCGGGAGCGCCCGCACGGGGCGCAAGGAAGTCGAGCAGCAGCTCGAGCAGATGTTCCCGGGCGCGACGCTGGTCGGCACCCGCGGTTTCGGCGACGCGGTCATCCGCCACATGGACGACCTGTAGGAGCGCGCCCCGGCGCGCGATCGTGTCGATATCGCCCGCTGGGGCGGGCTCCAACGTCAGAGGAACCACCATTACGAAGCTTACCTACGACCTGAATGCCGTGCCTGTCCGCGCCTCGCCGCGTTCCTCGACGCCGTCGCCGAGCGCCACCCGGACTACCACTGCCGGCCGGTGGCGCCGTTCGGCGACCCGCGGGCGCGACTCCTGATCGTCGGGCTCGCACCGGGCATGCACGGCGCCAACCGCACGGGCCGCCCGTTCACCGGCGATCACGCCGGCATCCTGCTGTACGCCACGCTGCACAAGTTCGGCTTCGCCTCGCAAGCCGAGGCGCTCGATCCCGGTGACGGCCTGCGGCTCATCGACTGCCGCATCACCAACGCGGTCAAATGCCTGCCGCCGGACAACAAGCCGGTCGGCGCCGAGATCAACACCTGCAACGCCTATCTCGCCGCGGAACTCGGCACGCTGCCGGCCGGCGCCGTCGTGCTCGCGCTCGGCGGCATCGCGCATCGCGCGGTCGTCAGGGCGCTGGGCCTCCGCCAGGCGGCGATCCGGTTCGCCCACGAGGCGCAGCACGACGCTCGGCGCCATGCGGCTGCTCGACTCCTACCACTGCAGCCGCTACAACACCAACACCGGCCGCCTGACGGCCGGGATGTTCGAGTCCGTATTTGCACGCGCACGGGAGTTGCTGGATAAATAGCGACGTGGACGACGCGCGAACATTCGACGAGAAATCCTTCCTCCGCAGCCTGACCCACCGCCCCGGCGTGTATCGCATGCTGAACGCGAAGCACAAGGTGCTGTACGTCGGCAAGGCGCGGGACCTGAAGAAGCGCGTCTCGAGCTACTTCTCGCGCCGCCACACCGATCCGAAGACGGCCGCGATGATGGCGCTGGTGGCCAACGTCGAGGTGACGGTGACCAACACCGAGGCGGAGGCGCTGATCCTCGAGAACAACCTGATCAAGCAGCACCGGCCGCGCTTCAACGTCACTGCTGCGCGACGACAAGAGTTATCCCTATATCTACGTCTCGACGGAACACCGCCTTCCCGCGCCTGAAGTTTCACCGCGGGCCGCGCAAGGGCAAGGGCCGCTACTTCGGACCGTATCCGGGCGCCGGCACGGTACGCCAGACGCTCAACGAACTGCAGAAGCTGTTCCTCGTGCGACAGTGCACCGACAGCTTCTTTTCGAACCGCACGCGGCCCTGCCTGCAATACCAGATCAAGCGCTGCACGGCGCCCTGCGTGGGGCTGATCACCGAGACGCAATACCGGCACGACGTCGATGCCGCGATCGATTTCCTGGAAGGCCGCAACCGCAGCGTCATCGACCGCTTCGTCGCGCGCATGGAGGAGGCCGCTGCCGCACGCGAGTATCGAGCAGGCCGCGCGCCTGCGCGACCAGATCGCGAAACTCAAGGAGATCGAGGCCAGGCAGCTCGTCTCGCGATCGGCAGGCCAGGATCTAGATGTCCTGGGCTTCGCAACCAACGGCGCGATCCATTGCGTGACGGTGCTGTTCATCCGCAACGGCGCGGTCGTCGGCAGTCGCGATCATTTCCCGCGGCTGGCCGGCGAGACCGACGGCGCGCGGATCCTGAACGGCTTCGTCGCACAGTACTACCTGGGGCGGGATGCGCCGGCCGAGATCGTGCTCGACTTCGAGATCGAGGACGCCGCACTGCTGGCCGCCGAACTCACCCAGCGCATGGGCCGCAAGGTGGCGATCCGGCACCGGGTCCGCGGCGACCGCGCCCGCTGGCGGCAGATGGCGACCACCAACGCGCAGCAGGGCCTCAACCTGCAGGTGGCCAGCAACGCCACCATCCGGCGCCAGTTCGCGGCGCTGGCCGAGGCCCTCGACCTCGACGAGACGCCGTCGCGGATCGAGTGTTTCGACGTCAGCCACACCTCCGGCGAGGCCACCGTGGCGTCCTGCGTCGTGTTCAATGCGGCCGGGCCGCTGAAGAGCGACTACCGGCGCTTCAACCTCGAAGCCCGAGGCGGCCGGCGACGACTACGCCGCGATGGCCGAGGCGCTGAAGCGCCGCTACGCCCGGGTGAAGCGCGGCGAGGTGCCGATGCCGGACATCCTGTTCGTCGACGGCGGCAAGGGCCAGCTGGCCGAGGCCCTGACGGTGCTGGACGAACTCGCGCTGGACTGGATCCGGGTCGTCGCCGTCGCCAAGGGCAGGGCGCGCCGGCCCGGCGCGGAGCAGCTGTTCGTGCCGGGACGCAAGCAAGCCATTCGCCTTGCGCCCGACTCGCCCGCGCTGTTGCTCATCCAGCAAGTCCGCGACGAGGCGCATCGCTTCGCGATCACCGGCCACCGCCAGCGGCGCGCGAAGGCCCGCAACCGATCGCGGCTGGAGGAGATCCCGGGGCTCGGCCCGAAGAAGCGGCGCGAGCTGCTGCGCCAGTTCGGCGGCCTGCAGGGCATCATCGGTGCCGGCGTGGACGATCTCGTCAAGGTTCGCGGCATCAGTCGCGCCCTCGCGGAATCCATATACAATGATCTGCACCTCGACGGACGGAATTGAGCACGACAGGGTCCATGCGCATCAACCTTGCCAATCTGCTGACCCTGTTCCGTATCGCCGCCATCCCGATCGTCGTCGTCTGCTTCTACTCGACGCTGCCCGACGCCCGTCCGATCGCCGCCTTCCTGTTCGGCATCGCCGCCGTGACCGACCTGGTCGACGGCTGGGTGGCGCGCCGCTTCGGGCAGACCTCCCGGTTCGGCGAGTTCCTCGATCCGGTGGCCGACAAGCTCATGGTCGCCGTCGTGCTCGTGATGCTCGTGGAGACGGACCAGGGCTGGTGGGTGGACATCATCGCGATGATCATCATCGGCCGCGAGATCACGATCTCCGCACTGCGCGAATGGATGGCCATCATCGGCGAGCGTGCCAACGTCAAGGTCGCCTGGTCGGGCAAGATCAAGACGGCCCTGCAGATGTTCGGCATCGGCTTCATGGTGTACGAGCACAAGCTGTACGGGCTCGATATCTACCGTATCGGCTTCGTGCATGCTGCTCGCGGCCGTCGCCATGACCGTCTGGTCGATGATCGTTTACCTGCGGGCCGCGTGGCCGTTCATCATGGAGAATCAGGACCGTTAGCGAGCCGGAATTCCTTGACAGCCCGGGTCCACGGGCTAGAATCTCCACCCTCCGCGCTCAGCGCGGTGTCTCCGGCGGGAATAGCTCAGTTGGTAGAGCGCAACCTTGCCAAGGTTGAGGTCGCGAGTTCGAGCCTCGTTTCCCGCTCCAAATTCCCTAGAAAAACAGGTGGATAGCTCATCCGCCTGCTTTTAGTCAGGGAATTACCGGCAACGTCTCGAGACCGGCCAATTTCTCACGGATCTCGCTGCCCACGAAAATCTGTGGGTCGGACGAACTCCGGCCTTCGCGCCGTTCTCGTTCTCCGATCAAGACCTTGGCTTTATCGAATGACTCGAATAGATCGCCGCCGTCATCGAATGCATCGCGGAACAATGCTTCGCCAAAATACGTCAGATCACGATCCTTGGAACAGCCGAACGACGTCTTGTCCGCCGCCGCAGCGGTCATGATGACAGTGCGATTCGTCTTCAACGGATCGATGAACGATCCGGAATGACACGCCGAAATGACGATGACGCGCCACTCGATGCTCGCTTCGTCGAGCGCGGCACGCAGATCCTCGGCGCTGAGTTTTTTGAGCGTGAGAGGAAACATCGACACATCGATGGTGGCATCCGCGGAACCGTGGGACGTCAGAAACAGGAACAGGACATCGTCCTTGACGTCCATCTTTTCTCCGATCGCAGATATCGTCCGGAACAGATTGTAGGTATTCGCCAGCGGCACGGAATCCAGCTTCTCCAGATCGGAACTCAGGACCAAAGAGCGGCCCGCGGTCGGGTGGCGTTGCGCTACGCGTTCTTGCACGTAGCTCGCCTCCTTGCCGAACACCGGCGAGTCACCATTACCCGCAAAGCCGACAAAATAGACATCGGCCTTGCCGGGCGTCGATGGTTGTATACGCGCCAACTCGTCGTCCAGGAGGCGCGCCTGGCTGAGAAACACGGACTCCTCGTCCACGTTCATGTACGTGTCGTATTCGCTGTCGTCGTAGGAGTAGTACAGGTCGAGGGGATAGCCGCGGTACCAAACAGCGGCCGCCAGGCAGACCATGAGCGCCGCCGTTCCCAGCAACAGGCGCGGCGAGGCGTCTTCAAATGCAAGGCGAACCGAGCGAATCACGATCGTGACGCACCAGAGCAGGGCAACACTCCAGGGCAGAGTGCTGTCGGCCGATGGATTCAGGTACAGGTGCAGGCTCGACAGAAATCCGACCATCCAGGGGAACAAGGAGGAAATCGGCGTAATCAATTCCGGAAGCCGGTCGAGGCTGCCACGGGCACGCACGATAGCGATTGCTGAGATCAACGCGGCGAACAGTACGGCACCGACAAATGCGGCTGCGAAGTCGTTGAAATAGATATCGCCTTGCTGGTGCGCGTGACTGAACACAGCCAGCACAAGCACGCCCAGCACGACGTTGAAGAGCGACCCGGCGAGGGTCGGCCGAAAGTCCGTGCCTCGCACCGGCAGAAGAAGTGCCAGCTTCAGGCCAGCTGCGAGATTCCTGATCGTTGCTCTAACCATTGGTCGACCGGCCCTGCCGTCCATTCGATGGTGCGTGGATACCCCGCTACTGCACCCGGAATTCTGCGACTAGCAGGGCTATCAACCCACTGCACACGTCGCAGATTTCGACTCGGTCGTTGCAAAAATCCGCCACGTGGCGGATTTCCTGGAATCTACTTTAGGTTTCGCCAATCTCGGCCGCCTGTCGCGCGTTCGTGACCGGCCGGTATATCTCCTCAGGAATGCGGTCGTTGGGCAGAGCGCCCTGCAGAGCCTGCTTGTGACTAAAATCGGATGCCCGGCGGTCGTCCTGCGAAAATGTCTCAACGCCACAAATTGCCCGACGGACGCCACGGCATCGTCAGTATTCGTTGGTCAGATACAAGCACTAAACCTAGGGCCCCTCGAACATGACTGTGCTTCGATACATGATCGGCCCGATGCTAGGAATCTACGCCGCATTCACTTTTGCTGAACTGTCACTCAATCTATGGCCGGACGCGGGTACCGCCAGATTCTGGGGTATTGTGGATTGTGGCCGCCGGAACGTTTGGCGGTTTGATTTGCGCCTTGATTGGCCCGCCCACGGGATTGCTATTGCAAGCGGAACAGGATTCGTATTTGGCACGATCATGTAGACGGCCGACAGTTTGGACAAGGTCTGCCTCCTCCAAGATACGAATCGACTGCTTTGGTTCTGGCCAGTTTGGTTGCTCCCGTCTTATTATTTGGAGGATTCACTGGAAACATGTTTAGGCCCGGCACATGACAGCAATGTGTGCAATCTTAGTTTCAGGATGCTCTGCCAGCGGCGCCTCTGCGGGAATGCAGGCCGTCACTGAAGTAATCGTCTGGTCCGGCTGAGTGACCGCTTCCAGCGATATCGGCCGTACGTTGTTCCCGCGGGAACGCCCGGTTCGCCGGTTTCGGCGTAGACTTCGACGACCGGCACCGGAGATCGGGAAGACTCGTATGCAATGTGAACATCTGGATTCCGTACGTACAGACGAACCGCGTACGAACGGTTGCGAGGAGTGCCTGAAGACCGGCGACACCTGGGTACATCTGCGGCTCTGCCGTACCTGCGGTCATGTCGGTTGCTGCGACAGTTCGAAGAACCGGCACGCGACGAAACACTTCAAAGCGACACAGCATCCGATCATGTCGTCACTCGAGCCGGGCGAGACATGGAGCTGGTGCTACGTGGACCAACTGGGAATGGAGATCGGAGAAGCCGACAAGGGCTAGCCATCGACCGGCGTCGGCTTGCCGTCGTCCCCCAGCGCCACGTAGACGAACACGCCCTCCGTGACGGCCGCCGTCTCGCCGCTTTCCTCGTGCAGGGCCTCGGCATTGATGCGCACCGCGAGCGACGTCGTGCCCACGCGCTCGATCGAGGAGTAAAAACTGACGACGTCACCGACTTTCACCGGCCGATGGAATTCCATCGCATCGACCGCCACCGTGGCCACGCGCTTGCCGGCGCGCCGGCGGGCCGCGATCTCGCCGGCGAGGTCCATGTGCGACAGCAGCCAGCCGCCGAAGATGTCGCCGGACGGGTTCGTGTCCGCCGGCATCGCGCGGGCGCGTATCGCCGGTTCCAGGGGATCGCCACGCTGTTGCTTCACGGGTTCCGGTCCTTTTGAGGGGTGCTCGAGAGCGTCAGCTTACGACGTCACTCGATCTTCTGCGAGCCAGCGCGCGACGCGTCGGGCATCACGTCCGACGCCGGACACCAGCGTCGAAGATACGGCGTACTGGAAAGGAAGTCCGACAAAATAAAGCCCGTCCACATCGGCGGATTTGCCAAATCGGTGGCGCGGCGTGCCGTGTTCGTCGAGCACCGGCAGGTCGATCCAGTCGAATCCGGGGTGGAAACCCGTGCACCAGACGATACTGTCGAAGGTGACTTGTTCGCCGTCCTCCGACACCGCATTGCCCCCGCTGAGGCGGGCGATCTTGCCGATCCGACGTACTCCGGCGCGTGCCAACTGGCCTGGCCGCGTCCGGACCAGCGGCATTCCATGCCCGTGCATCCTGGAGCGGAAGATACGGCCCATGGGCGTCCGGATCGTCAGCACGCGATGAAACAGTCCGCGGATGACAAGACGCACCAGCAGCTTTCGTCCGAGAAATCCCTCGATGTTGAAGGGGATATGGCCAACATGCCGACCGGACAGGGTCACTTCATGTGTCCGGGACAGCTCCAGGGCGATTTCGGCCCCGGAGTTCCCCGCGCCGACCAGTAGCACGGGGCCATCCGGAATCTGATCGGGTCTGCGGTATTCGCTGGAGTGCATCTGGAAAAGGTCGGTCGCCCGCGTCGCGCGCAAAGGCCGGCAGACGGGGTTGCTGGTAACTTGCCGCCGCGACCACGACCCGATCGGCTGCGTACTCTCCCGCTGTGGTTTCCAGCCGAAACCGGCCGTCCGATCGGTGCAATCGTTGGACGCGGCTGCCCAGGCGCACCGGCAGCTCGAAGTGCCGAGCGTAGCTTTCGAGGTAGTCGGCCATCTGGTTTTTCGTGGGAAACGTATCGTTGCTCGCCGGAAAACCATAGCCATGCAGACCACAAAACTTCGCCGGTGTGAAGAGCCTGAGGGAATCCCACCTGTTACGCCAGGCGTCACCGAGGCGGGAGGCACCATCGAGGATGACGTGGTCGATCCCCCGCCGCTTCAAGTGATAGCCGACAGAAAGTCCGGCCTGGCCCGCGCCGATTACGACGACGTCGTGGTGCCGGTTCACGGTTCGGGCCGATTTCGTTGCGGCCTGTTCCGGGAGCGCCCCGGGCTGGGTTCGCAACAGATTCCCGGTTTCGACGAGATCCGCCGGATGGCGGCCGGCCTTCGTACCGACTGCGTCTCTGGCAGTCCGTGTTTTGCTCATGATCGTTCTCCAGTTCGGCGTTGTGACTGGAGTGGAGCCTAGGCGGGCGGCGGCCGGTCTTCATCGTGAAGATGACCCATCCCGGTTTTTTCCGATGGGGCGATCTACCCAATTGGGCGGCTCAGATCATGCCGGACTTCAGCGCCTTGGCGACGGCGGCAGTGCGGGACGAGACGGCGAGCTTGTCGAGGATATTTTCGACGTGCCGATTCACCGTTTTGGGGCTCACGCCGAGTTCCTCGGCAATTTCAGGGTTCGAGCCCCCGTCCGCCACCAAGGCAAGAACCTCCCGCTCGCGCGGCGTCAGCTTGCCGACTGCCGGCGCCCCGTTTCGCGCCCGGATCGCCCGCAGGCGCGCCAGGTCGGGTTTGGCGCCGAGTTCCTGGAATGGTCTTTCCGCCGCGTCGAGCTCGATCCCGGCCCCTTCGAGGTCGCCGAGTTCGGCATAGGCTCGGGCGATTTCGACGCGCAGGCGGGCCACGAGATAGGGCGCGCCGAATTCCGACCAGTATCGGCGTGCGCGGGTCAATACGGCGACTGCATCGGCAAACTCGCCGCTTGCCAGCGCCACGAGCCCGCGACCCTGATCGGCAACGCATGCAAGGATTTCCGTGCCGAATTGGTTCGCGATCTCGTCCAATTCACGGCACAGACTCTTCGCCGCCTCCAGGTCGGCGCATGCGATGAATATCTCGATACCCGCCGGCAGCAGCGTTGTTTTCTGCGCCGTATCGCCGGCAGTGTCCAGCGCGCGTCGGATCATGGCCGCCGCCTCTTCGCACCGATCCTGCGCGAGTCGAAGCAATGCCAGGCCCGGCTGCGGGTCGATGGCGATCTCCGCGGCGCGGCGATATTCGGTATCGGCCGCCGCGAATTCGCCGCGCAGCCGCAGGATTTCGCCGCGCCGGTAGGCGGCGTTGGCCATCGCCGTCTGCTCCGTCGTTCCCTGCAGGCCATGGCTCGCGCGCTCGGCCTCCGCGAAGGCTTCGCTCCAGTTACCCTCGAGTTGAAGAACCTCGGCTCGGTGCACGCGGCACAGTCCGGCAAAGGACTTTGCCTGCGGATTGTGCCGGCACCAGTCGTCGAGAATCGCGGTCCACTCGCGCGCGCGTGCCATTTCAAGTACCCGGCAGCAGGAGGCGACGATCTCGCAGTAGACGATGCCGCTGACGAGCGGCGAAAGCTGATTGCTGCTGGCGAGCAGCATCGCTTCGTCGATCGGCACGTACCCTTCATCGATCCTGCCCAATCGAAACAGCAGGCCGCCTTTGAGGCTTCCTGCAAGCGCGATGAGGTCGGCATCGCCGGCCTTCTCGCCGATGGCGATCGCCTTGTCGGCGATCTCCACGGCGGTGTCGTAGGCATATTTGCCGCGATGCATGAACACTTGCGGCAGGAGCAGATAACCGCGCTGCACGCATTCGGCCGCAGTCTCCTCGGCATGCTTCGCCGCGCGTTGAAGCCAGCCCGTCCCGAGCCCGACCTCACCGATCATCATGTAACGAAGTCCGCTCCAGAAAGCTGCCCGCGCACTGGCCTCGTGATCGTCCTCGGCCGTGTGATGCGCATAGACCCGCTCGAGCGCTTCGAGCATGTCGCCGTCCCGGGCACAAATTGCCGCCGCCCAGACGAGATCCTCGAGGTCGTCAATTGCGAGTGTCGCTTCTGTGTCCGCACGCAGAAACAGATCAGTCGCGTCTGCCCATGCCCCTCGCCGGTACGCGTCTCGTGCGGCTCGAAGTGTCTGCGTCTCCGCCATTGGGCCACCGAAAATACATGATCTGGTCACATGCCGCACCTGTGACGGGCTTCGCTCCCCGGTCCGCGGTATTCTGGAGGCGCTGGCTTACAATGAATCCATGCACTGCCGCGTCGACCCTGAACCAAACCCCTTGGCGGCGGTCACTCTAAGGCAAAGGGCCGGGGGAATTCCGTGTCGACACGCATCGATCAGACCGCCATCAACCGGCGCCGCTTCGTGCAGCTCGCTGCCGCTGCGGGCGCCGGTCTCGTGCTGGGCATCCCGTGGCCCGCACGTTCCCAGGATTCGGTCAACCGGGTCTGGCTGAATCCGCTGATCCGCATCGACACGGACGGGGTCATCACGCTGTTCGCCCAGAACCCCGAGATGGGGCAGGGCGTGAAGACCGCGTTGCCCATGATCCTCGCCGAGGAACTCGAGGTGGACTGGGAGGCGATACGGGTCGAGCAGGCCGACTGGCTCCCCGGGGTCGACCTGCAGTTCTCCGGTGGCAGCCTGTCCGTGCGCCTGAATGCCGGCCCGATGCGGCAGGTCGGCGCGGCGGCGCGCGAGATGCTGATCGCCGCCGCGGCACGCCGCTGGCAGCTTGACCCGGCACAACTTCGCGCGAGTCGCGGACGGGTCGTCGATTCCGTATCCGGCGAGAGCCTGTCCTACGGCGAACTTGCAGAAGCGGCGGCGAGTGAGGCCGTGCCCGACGCACCGACGTTGAAAAACAGCGCGGACTTCCGGGTGATCGGCCGCTCGATTCCGGACGTCGACCTCGATGCCATCGTCTCCGGGCAGCAGCGTTACAGCATGGATCTGAAGCTGCCCGACATGCTGTACGCCGTCGTCAGGCGCTGCCCGGTCGGCGACGGCCAGCCGGCGTCGTTCGACGACGGCCAGGCGCGGCAGGTGCCCGGCGTCGTCGACGTCCGCCTGTTGAAAAACAGCGACCACGGCGGCCGCATCATCCTGCCGAACTGCCCGAACTTCGTCTCCGGCGTGGCCGTGCTTGCGACGTCGACCTGGGCCGCGCTCGAGGCGGCGTCGAAGCTGCAGGTCGAATGGGACCTGCCGGCCTCTCTCGACGATTCGGCCGAGCTCGGCAAGCGTTTCGAGGCGGCGCTCGACGGCCAGGACGGTGAGCGCGTCCGCGACGACGGCAACGTCGACAGGGCTGCCCGCAAGGCCGCCCGCTCGATCGATGTGACGTACCGGCTGCCGTTCCTCGCGCACGTGCCGATGGAACCGATGAACTGCACGGCGCGGGTCGCCGACGGCAAGGCCGAGATCTGGGCACCCACCCAGAACCCGGGCATGGCGGCCGAAGCCGTCGCGAAAGCCCTCGAGATCCGGCCGGCGGACATTACGATCCACGTCATGCGCAGCGGCGGCGCCTTCGGGCGCCGCTACTACGCCGATTTCGTCGTCGATACCGCATTGCTCGCGCGCGACAGCGGCCGGCCGGTCAAGGTCGTCTGGCCCCGCGAGGACGACGTCCGCCACGACTACTTCCGGTCCGCCAGCGTGCAGCGCGTCCGCGCCGGGCTGGGCAGTGACGGCCGCGTCGCGTTCTGGCATCAGAAGGTCGCCAGCCACCCGCGCGGACCCTACCTGGAGCGCGAGGGGTCGCCCGCCGAGATCGGCGACTACGAATTCCCGGCCGCGTTCGTGCCCGACCTGCGCTACGAATACACGGCGGTGCCGGCACGTGTACCGCTCGGCCAGTGGCGCGCCGTGTCGAGCTCGTCGAACGTGTTCGTGATGGCGGGCGTCGTCGACGAACTCGCGCACGCCGCCGGTAAAGACCCCCTCGAATTCTGGCTGTCCCTGATCGGCAACGAGCAGACTGTGCAGGTCCTGCCGAACTTCCGCTTCGACGCCGCGCGCCTGCGGGCCGTCGTGGAAAAAGTCGCCGGCCTCGCGGACTGGGGCAAGGCCTTGCCGAAAGGCCGCGGCCGCGGACTCGCCGCCTGCTACGACCAGGGCACCTGGGTCGCCGAGGTCGCCGAGGTCAGCGTCGACGGCGATTCGTTCAGGGTCGACCGCATCTGCGCAGCGCTCGACTGCGGGCTGGTCATCAACCCCGGCGGCGCCATGGCCCAGGCCGAAGGCGCCATCCTCGACGGCCTGAGCGCGGCACTGTTCGGCGAGATCACGGTGAAGGAGGGCGTCGTGGAGCAGAGCAACTTCGACGATTATCGGCTCTGCCGCATCGGCCAGGCGCCGGCGCTCGAGATCGAGTTCGTGGCGAGCGAGGAGCTACCCCGCGGCATCGGCGAAGGGCCGCTGCCGCCCGTCGCGCCGGCGATCTGCAACGCGATCTTTGCCGCCACGGGTCAGCGCATCCGTGAGCTGCCGATCGGCCGCCACCTTCGAATTTGAAATTGCGTCGGCGAAATCGCGGGGTATACTGCGACGCCCGCTCGCCGGTGTGGTAGGTTTCACGAGCCAGACGCAGGACCCCCGGGGCTAGGTGGCAGAGTGGTTATGCAGCGGCCTGCAAAGCCGTGGACGCCGGTTCGATTCCGACCCTAGCCTCCAATTCCTCACGCGTCACGCCCGGGTGGCGGAACCGGTAGACGCTACGGACTTAAAATCCGTTGACCGAAAGGTCGTGTGGGTTCGAGTCCCACCCCGGGCACCAAGGCAAGGGGAAGAAATTTGAGACGAATCACCGCCGGCTTTCTGCTGGCCCTGGCTGTGCTCACTGTCGGTTGCGCGAGCGCGCCGCCGGAATCACTATTTGTCAAGCTCGAAGACGAATGGGTCGCCGCAATCCAGGCTCACGACGAGTCCACCCTCGATCGGCTCCTCGATGACAGCTTCGTGGATACGACTTTTCGCGGCACATTTCGTACCAAGCACGACGTCCTCAATAGCCCTCCGGTAGCCGGCGCGTATCACACCATCAGGCTCGAGGACGTTGCTGTGCGTATTTACGCTGAGCGGATGGCCGTCGTCACCGGTGTCAACGTGCTCCAGGGCGCGGAGGCAGATGACATCGTTCGTGTGAGCTTCACGGACGTCTTCGTCCGCCGTAGCGCGTTCTGGCGAGCCGTATCCGCACAGGAGACGCTGCAGTGGACCTGAAGATCCGGCCGGGTTAAGGGCAACGGGCTGCTAACGTCGGCGCCACCAAAACGGCGGAGATGGCGAGTACCTGCGTGGCATGGCTACAATAACGCAATGCCCCACGGGCGGCCGGTCAGTCCCGGGCGGACCGTGGTTGTAGCCGGAGGCAGTGCTTGCGTTATCCTTCCGGAAGAGTGTTTGGCACGGAAAACCACATGCCGAATCGCCTTGCCAAAGCGGCATTTCTCGCAGCCTGCGCGTACGGGCTGCCGACTGCGGCAGCCCAGGACACACCCGACCTGCTCGGTACCTGGACGCAGACGGCCACGCTTCCGGCGACCGACCAGCGCTGCGGCGAACGAACCCTGTCGGGGACACTGTCCGTCACCAGGAAGATCACCGCTCGTGCCTACCGCGGCAACGCCCGCATGATGGTGTCCTACCGTCGATGCCAGGGCAGCATCAACGAGAGTGACTTCACGCTGCGAGTCAGCGACGACGCCATATCGATCGACTACGACAACGACGGCTGGACCGGGGAGACGCTCTCTGTCGAGGGCACGACACTCACCGGCAAGGATGCGGACGGCTCCGACGTCGAATGGGTGAAAGAGGCCGAAGACGATGCCGCCGTGCAGACCGACTACGCCAGGCTGGATGAGTACCTCAACGGACTGGCGCCGGAGTTCCGCAAGGAGTTACGCCTGCAGTTCCGGCGTAATTTGTTGATCAACCTCGAGCGTACCGGGCTGTCGCCGAAGGAGGCCGAAGACGTGGCGGACCAGACCCTGGATCGGATGACGAGCTGCGTGGTCGGCATGGTCCGCGATCAGGTGGCGGCACAGCACATACCCGTGGACAAACTGCTATCGGACCCGGACGCCCAGATCTATTTCAATCCGAAGGCCATCGACTACCGGCAGGTAGACTGCATTCACGCGGCGGCCCTGAACGCCGGCGTCGCGATCCGGTAGCCGCGAAGCTGCCAATCAGCTCTCGCCGCAAGCGTTAACTGCCTCACAAATTCTCAATAAATACCAGTCACTTGGTGGACTTTCCTCGCGCGATTTGCGACAAAACTCGCCGGTCCCTCGCAAGGACGCAGGATGAAGATGACCCCCGCTTCGCGCGACAACGTCGACTACCGATTGCTCGCGCTCACCTCCGACCTCGTAATCTGCAGTGGCTGTTACCGTGAGGGTCGCATCACGCCGATTCCTCAGATCCTCTCGCACCGGCACACGCCGCGCGCGCTGTGCGCCGGCTGCGCCCGGCCGAGGCGCCGCAACCTGAAGAACATCCTCACGCACCTGGTCTGGCGATAGCTCGCATTGACGGCAGGGCGGAATTAACATCGCCGCATGGCGAAACTGTACTTCTATTACTCGTCGATGAATGCCGGCAAATCGACCGCGCTCCTGCAGTCGAGCTACAACTACCGCGAACGCGGCATGAACACGCTCGTGCTGGCGCCGGTGGTCGATGACCGCTACGGCACCGGCAAGGTCAAATCACGCATCGGCATCGAGACGGAAGCGACCAGCTTCGGCGTCGACGACGACCTGTTCGGGATGGTCCGCGAGCGCATCGCCGCGGAGCCGCTGCATTGTGTCCTCATCGACGAGGCGCAATTCCTCACCAGGGATCAGGTATTCCAGCTCGGCGAGATTACCGACAAGCTCAACATCCCGGTGCTGGCATACGGCCTGCGCACCGATTTCAAGGGCGAGCCGTTCGAAGGCAGCAAGTACCTGCTCGCCTGGTCGGACAATCTCAAGGAGCTCAAAGCGATCTGCCACTGCGGCGCCAAGGCGACGATGGTGGTGCGTCTCGACGCGCAGGGCGCCGCCATCACCGAAGGTTCGCAGATCGAGATCGGCGGCAACGAGCGCTACGTCTCGATGTGCCGCAAGCATTTCCGGCAGAAGTTTTTCGGGTAATGTTCAGGCGCCGGAGGCCGGCAGTTCGTCGTCCAGCACCGGCAGGATCGCGGTATTGTCCTTCGCGAGCTGGCGCCGCAAATCTTCGAGCGTCCTCATTACCGCGGTATCGCCGAAATCCATGCCTTCGATCGGTTCCCGCTTCTTCGCCCGCGGATCGTTGAACTTGATCCGGTGGTTGCCGATCCTGATGACATCATCGTCCGCAAGCACCTCGTGCGAAACCCGCTTCGAATTCACGAAGGTGCCATTCGTGCTGTGCAGGTCCATCAGGAACGTCCTGTTGCCTTGCCGCACGAGCAGCGTGTGATGGCGGCTGACGAACTTGCTCGGGATCGAGATGTCGTTATGCTCCGAGCGGCCGATGATTAGCCGCGACCGGGTGAATGCCATCTCGCGGATGGTCCGGCCTTCATGGGTGACGTACAGTATCGGCGCGTCGGGCGGCGGACCGAGCTCTTTCTCTGCTTCGGCAGTGAGCGTCTCGTCCCAGGTGCCTTGTGGCAGTATCGGCCGTTCGACGGCCTCCGGCTCGACGGGCAGGCGCTCTGCTTTCGCCAGCGAAAGCAGCGCCAGTCGGTCATGGATTCCCGGCCAGCCGCCCGAAGCGCGCCACAGCTCGCTGCAGGTTTCGGCCGGGAAAACGGATTCGGGGACGATGCTGCCGGCGGCACGCAGTTTCGCGTACAGGTACTCCGCGGCTTCGGCTTCCGTCATCGGGCGCAGGTGAACGTCGTGCGTCACCCTCTGTGCGATGCTCGCCATGACGGGCGCATCCACGACCGGCCGCAACGATCGGTCGCTCGCCAGCACGATCTTGAGCGCGCGCTGTCCACGGACGCTCAGGTCCGCGAGTTCGCTCAACACGCGCAACGCGCTCGGGTTCAGGGCATGCGTATTCTCGATGAACAACAGCGGCGGCTCGTGCGAGGCGGCCTGATGCAGCGCGAACACGCGCAGCATGCCGAGAAGTTCGCCGGCCGGACTCTGGTCGAGGTCGTATCCGAACTGGCGCAGGATCGCCTGCAGCAGGGCGGTCGTATTCAGGCCACTGCCGTCGACGACGGCGACGGATGCGTCCTCGGCCAGGGATTCGGTGAAATGATGAATCAGGGTCGACTTGCCGGAAAGCGTCGGACCCTGCAAGAGGCAGAGTCCCTTGCGCAGCGTCCGCGTCTGCTCGAAGACCTTGAGCGCCTCCTTGAACGACGCGTACGATACCAGCGACAGTGGTTTGCCGTGTGTGCGAAAAGGTTGTTCGTTGAGCCCCGCTTCGCCCAGATTCATCTATAGTCGACCCGCCATCCGTATCGTCGCGTATGATTTCGTACTTGAAATTCCGCCCCCGCCGGCGATGTTGCCCGGGCAATCCAGTCTACGATCGGCGTTTGTGCCGTGCAATCAGGGTTGTGCCGATCTCTTGCGGAACAAGCGGACGCGAACAATAACTAGACCAGCGATCAACAATCCGGCCTAAGGAACTGAAAACAAGCAATGTTTGCTGCGAGAGACACCCTATACACGGTACAGGACGAGGCCTAAGGCATTGAGCGCACAGCTATCCGGGCAGGACCTGACGCTTTTCCGCGGTGAACGCTGCCTGTTCCGCGGCGTCGAGTTTGCGCTAAACCCCGGCGAGATGCTCCTGCTCGAGGGCCTCAACGGGAGCGGCAAGACCAGCCTGATGCGGGCGATCGCGGGCCTCCTCGAGTTCGAGACCGGCGAGATCCTCTGGAACGGGGTGCCGACCCGGGATCAGCGCCAGGCATTCCACGCATCCCTCGTGTGGATGGCGCACCGGGTGGGCTTCAAGGCCGATCTGACGCTCACCGAGAATCTCGACTTCGAGGCTTCGCTGCGGCCGTCCGCCAGCGCCGATCGCGACGAAGTCTTCCGGCGGCTCGGCTTGTCGCGCCTCAAGCGCCTGCCGCTGCGCTCCCTGTCCGCCGGCCAGCAGCGCCGCGTGGCACTCGCGCGTATGCTGCTGTCGTCGGCGACGCTCTGGCTCATGGACGAGCCGGTGACGAACCTGGATCGGGACGGCCGCCGCCTGGTCGCCGACCTGGTGCAGGAGCATCTCGTGCGCGGCGGGATGTGCATCATGGCCGCGCACCAGGATGTGCAAATCGACGCGACCGTGCACAAGGTGCTCTTGCAGTAATGGACGGCGAGACACCCGGCCTGCTCGCGGCAGTCGTCGCCGTCGCCCGGCGCGACCTGCTGCTCGCCTGGAAACGACCCGGCGACGTGCTCAATCCGCTGTTCTTCTTCGCGATGGTCGCGACGCTGTTCCCGCTCGCGGTCGGGCCGAGCAACGAGCAACTCGAGTTCAGCGGCCCCGGCGTGTTATGGGCGGCTGCACTGCTGGCGATGCTGCTGTCGCTGAACAGCCTGTTCGTCTCGGACTTCGAGGACGGCAGCCTCGACCAGATGCTGGTCAGCCCGCAACCGTTGCCGGCCCTGGCCCTCGGCAAGACGCTGGCGCACTGGATAACCAGCGGCCTGCCGCTGGTCATCGTGTCGCCGGTCGTGGCGCTGACGTTTCGAATGCCCGTCGCAGTGGTCGGCGTGTTGATGCTGACGCTGCTGCTCGGCACCATCAGCCTGTCGCTGCTCGGCGCCATCGGCGCCGCCCTGACGGTCGGCCTGCACCGCGGCACTGCGCTGTTGAGCCTGCTGGTGCTGCCGTTTGCGATGCCCGTGCTGATTTTCGGCGCCCGGACGGTGTCACTCGTGGCAACCGGCGACAGCGTTGCGGGTGGCCTCTATTTCCTTGCGGCTTATGCTGTGTTAATCGTATCAATCGCGCCGTTTGCCACGGCCGCCGCATTACGGATCAGTAACGAGTAAAATCCCCAGCGATGTGGAATTTCATACACCGGTTGGCCTCGCCGCCACATTTCTACAGGATTGCCCCCAGGATCGTGCCCTGGCTGGCCGTGCCCGGCCTGCTGCTGATCGGCTACGGCTGCTATGCCGGCCTGTTCGTGGCGCCGCCGGATTACCAGCAAGGTGATGCGTTTCGCATCATCTACGTGCACGTCCCGGCAGCCTACTTGTCCATGATGACCTACATGATCATGGCGGTGAGCGCCGCCATCGGCCTCATCTGGCGCATCAAGCTCTCGCACGCCGTCGCGGCCGCCGCGGCGCCGCTCGGCGCCTGGTTCACGTTCCTCGCGCTGGCCACGGGATCGATCTGGGGGCGGCCGATGTGGGGAACCTGGTGGGAGTGGGGCGATCCAAGACTCACCTCCGAACTCATCATGCTGTTCGTGTATTTCGGCTACATGGCGCTCAGGGCCGCGATCGACGACACGGTCAAGGCGGACAAGGCGAGTGCGGTATTGGCGCTGGTCGGCGCCGTCAACGTGCCGATCATCCACTACTCGGTCTACTGGTGGACCTCGCTGCACCAGGGCGAGACGGTAATGAAGGGCAAGATGGACACCGACATGCTCGTGCCGCTGCTGATCAACATCCTCGGCTTCACGCTGGTCTTCGGCGCGCTGCTGCTGCGCCGCGTCCGTGCCGAGGTGCTGTTCCGCGAGCGGCGTACGCGCTGGGTGCGCGACATGGTGCTGTCCGCCGCAGGACGCAGCACATGAGCGCCTTCACGATGGGCTCCTACGGCGGTTACGTCTGGAGCTGCTTCGCGATGGCCGCCGTCGTCCTCATCATCTGCGATTGGCGGGCACGAGTCCGGCAACGACAGGTCTACAGGGATATCGAGGTGCGTATCAAGGCATTAGGGCCTGACAACGCCCCGGGAGAGGGACAATGAAACCGCGTCAGCAACGCATGCTCGCCGTCGGACTGGTGGCCGTGGGGGTCATCGTCGCGACGACACTCACGCTGCGCGCGATGAAGGACAACATGATGTTCTTCATCGACATCTCGGATGTCGCCCAGGGCGACTACCCGAAGGATCGCAATTTCCGGATCGGCGGTCTCGTGGTCGACGGCAGCGTCAAGCGCCAGGAGGGGTCGATGGACATCTCCTTCGTCGTGACCGATCTGCACTGCAACGTGCCGGTGCGGTATTCCGGTGTTCTGCCGGACCTGTTCCGGGAAGGGCAGGGCGTCGTGACGTACGGCCGGTTCGGTGACGACGGCGTGTTCGTTGCCGAGGAGATCCTCGCCAAGCACGACGAGAATTACATGCCGCCCGAAGTTGCAGACGCGCTGGCCGACCACGTCAAGGACGCGACGCGGCGCTCCGCCGGCGAGACGGCGCCTGCACGGCGAAATGATCCCGGAGATACGGTCAATTCGCGCTCGACCATCGCGCTTGCGCTGAGTCTGCTGCAGGGCGGTCTCTGCCGCTGGGCGGCGCCAACCGAGGCAAGGACCCTGGATGGCGTCGCGCGGCCCGGCGATCGGCGGGCCAATTCTGTTCGTCGCGTCGCGTTCGCCATGCCTCACCTGGGCGTTCCTGCACGACGATATTCGGTCCTCGTACGTCGCCTGCATTCCAACTGGCGCTGCCGTCACTGCTACAAGTCGACCGCGGTTTGGGGCGGTCACGAGGGTTCCATGTTGTTGTGGATCACTCTGATCGCCGTCTGGACCGTGCGCCGTGGCCTGGTGCAGCCAGCGCCTGCCGCAGCTCGAATTCGTCGAGCTCGCGTCATCGGCGTGCTCGGGTCTGCAGTCGCGGGCTTCATGCTGTACACGATGCTGACCTCGAATCCGTTCTACGGCTGTCGCCGGCGCCGCGCTCGACGGCGGCGACCTGAACCCGCTGCTGCAGGATCCGGCATCGTGATGCATCCGCCGCTCCTTTACGTCGGTTATGTCGGCTTCTCGGTCCGTTCGCGTTCGCGGTCGCCGCGATGCTGAGCGGCAAGCTCGATCCAGAATGGGCACGCTGGACGCGGCCGTGGACCATGGCGGCGTGGATATTCCTGACGATCGGTATCACGCTCGGCAGCTGGTGGGCCTACAACGAGCTCGGCTGGGGCGGCTGGTGGTTCTGGGACCCGTCGAGAACGCCTCGTTCATGCCTTGGCTCATGGGCACCGCACTGATCCATTCATTCGCGGTGACCGAGAAGCGCGGCATTTTCAAGAGCTGGACGCTGCTGCTCGCGATCACGGCGTTTTCGTTGAGCCTGCTGGGGACGTTCCTGGTGCGCTCGGGCGTGCTGATCTCGGTGCATGCCTTCGCGTCGGATCCCACGCGCGGCTATGCATCTGGCGTTGCTCGGATCGTGATCCTCGGGCGGCGCGCTGACGCTGTACGCGTTTCGCGCGCACGATACTGGATCGCGGATGGCGGCTTCCGGCTGATGTCGCGCGAGATCGTTCCTGCTCCTGAACAACATGCTGCTCGTCGTCGCGACGGCGCTGGTCTTCGTCGGCACACTCGCTCCGCTCCTGATCGGATGGGCCGGTATCGGCAAGATCTCGAGTGGGGCCGCCCTGGTTCAACGTAATGCTTCATCATGCCCATGCTGCCGCTGGTATAGGTGCTCGGCGTCGGCATGCACACGGCATGGCGGAAGACGCGACAGGCCGCGCTCCGCAGCGCTGCGTCTGGCCGGCCGCTATCGCGCTCGTGATCGGCATCACCTTGCCGTGGCTTTCGTTCGGCCGCCATCGGTCCTCACGATGGTTGCGCGTAGGTCACGGCGCTCTGGGTCTGTGCGAGCGCGCTGCTAGATCCGATCCAGCGATCCTGCGCCGGTGAACGGCGTACCGGCATGACCGGGCCCAATCGGTATGATCCGTCGCCCACCTGGGTGTCGGGCTATTCATCCTGGGCGCGACGCTGGCGTCTGCGTTCACGGTCGAGATCGATCGCAGCGCCATGCCGGGAGATCGGCATTCGAAACGCGCCGGCTACGAGTTCACTGTCGAGGGCACGAGCAAGGTCGCAGGGGCCGAACTATCGAGCCGACGAGGGTGAGTTCGAGATGCGCCGACAACGGCAGTCTCGTCGACGACGCTGCTGACCGCAGAAGCGGTTTACCGCGTCCAGAACCAATCCGGATGACCGAGGCCGGCATCAAGTGCCTGGGACAGGGATATGTTCGTCGCGCTCGGCGACCAGCTCGGCGGCGATGCGTGGAGCGTCCGGATCCAGGTCAAGCCCTATGATTCGTTTCATCTGGTGGGGCGCGCTGGTCATGGCGCTCGGCGGACTGATCGCACTGAGTGACCGCCGCTATCGGGGCGGTCCGGCGCAGGAGGAAGACTCGTGAGTTTCCGCGCCTTCATCCCGGTCCTCGCGTTCGCCGCGCTGGTAGTGCTGCTGTCGCTGGGTCTCAGGGAGGATCCGAGCAGGCTGCCGTCGCCGTTCATCGGCAAACCCGCACCGCAGCTGGACCTGCCGACGCTCGCGGATCCGTCGAAGCGCATCACGAACGCGGACTTCGCCGGCAAGACCGTGCTCGTCAACGTCTGGGCCACCTGGTGCGTCAGTTGCCGCGACGAACACCGATTCCTGCTCGAACTCGCAAAGTCGAAGGCGATCCCGATCTACGGCATCAACTGGCGGGACACATCCGCCGAGGCGAAGAACTGGCTGCAGCAGCTCGGCAACCCTTACACCGAGATCGGTGAAGACCAGGACGGCCGCGCGGGCATCGACTGGGGCGTGTACGGTGCCCCCGAGAGCTTCCTGATCGGGTCGAACGGCAAGGTATTGCACAAACAGATCGGTCCGCTCGACACCCAGAGTTGGGAGCGCGATTTCGTGCCCCTGATCGAGTCGCAGGAGCCGGGAACGTGAGGCGCGCGCTCGTCATCGCCGCCGTGCTGTTACTGACCGGGACCGCGCGCGCCATCGACACGGGCCTCGAGTTCGACGACCCCAAGCTGCAGGCGCGTTACGAGCACATCATCGACCAGGTGCGCTGCCTCAAGTGCCAGAACACGACGATCCGGGATTCGAACGCGTTCCTCGCCGCGGATCTCAGGCGCGAGATCCGGCGCATGATCGAGGAGGGCAAGACCGACGATGAAATCTACGACTTCCTCGTGGAACGCTACGGCGAATTCGCTTTGTACAAGCCGCGCGCGCGCGGCAAGACGCTCGTGCTCTGGCTGGCACCGGGCATCCTGCTGCTGGGCGGCGCCGTGATACTCGTCGGCGTCCTCAGAAGGCGCATGGCGCTGCCGATCGACGGCGACGATGGCGAGCCGGAGGGCCGGTCATGACCCTGTGGTTCGTGTTCGGCGCGATGAGCATCGTCGCGATCGCGTTCGCCGTCTGGCCGCTGGTCCGCCGGCAGGGCAGGCTCACGCCGCTGAGCGCCGCGCTCATCGTCGGCATCGTCGCGTTGTCGTCGGGGCTTTACGCCTGGGAAGGCAGCCCCGGTACGCCGTCCGGCGGAGGCGCCGGCCACAACATCGAAGAGATGATCGACGAACTCGTGGCGCGGCTCGACAAGCACCCCGACGACGTCGACGGCTGGAAAATGCTGGGCCGCTCGTACATGCACGTCGGCAACGGCGCCGGCGCGGTGAAGGCCTACGAGAAGGCCGTCGACCTCGAGTCGGCGCAGGATGCCACCACGCTGGTCTCGCTCGGCGAGGCACTGCTCGCCAGCGGCCAGGAAGACTCGGTCACCGGCCGTGTCGCACAACTGTTCGAGAATGCGCTGGCGATCGACCCGAACAACCCGCAGGCGCTGTTCTACGGTGGCATCGGCGCCGTCAACCGCGGCGACAAGGCGACGGCCGCAGACCGCTGGGAGCGCTTGCTGGCACTCAATCCACCGGCGGAGATCGAGGGCATCCTGCGCCAGCGGATCGCGGAATGGCGCGGTGAACCCGTGTCCGCGGTGCAGCCGCCGCCCACGCAGGCGCCGGCCATCGCCAAGGCACCCGCCGAACAGGCGGGCGCCATCGTCAGCATCGACATCTCGCTGTCCGCTGCCGCGAAGGCGGCGTTGCCCGACGACGCCACAGTATTCGTAATCGCCCGCGACCCGTCGCAACCCGGCCCGCCGATCGCGGTCGCCCGGCGCCGTCTCGCGGAACTCCCGGCCACCGTGCAGCTCGGCGACGGCGACTCGATGGTGCCGGGGCGGGTGCTGTCGGGCTTCGACCATTTCGAAGTCGTCGCGCGCGTCTCGCTGTCCGGGCAACCGGTCCAGCAGCCCGGCGACTGGTACGGCGAGCTGGAAGTCACGCCCGCGCAGAACAGCAACGTCAAGCTGTCGATCTCCGAAGAGGTCCCTTGATCACGTATCGCGGCTGAAGCCGCTCCTACGGATTCCAACGAGCCGAGGTGGCCAAATAGAATCCGTAGGAGCGGCTTCAGCCGCGATTTCCCTCAGCCGGAGCAATCCTCGAGAATCGTGACGATCCGCTCGACCCAGTCGGCATGCTCCGGTTTCATCAGCACCGACCGCAGGCAGGTCACGGTCGGCGTCGACGCCGTCATGCCGGGCAAGTTCGCGCACACCAGAGCGGCAGGCAATTCGATCAGCGACAGGTGCAGATCCTGCGCCGCCGCGGCCTCGAAAACGGCGCGCGCCCTGCGGCTGGCCTGCTCTGTGTCGTCGGCGTTCACGGCATACACGACGATGTCGAGTTCGGGTTCCAGCACGGGCCGGTAGTGCGAACTCGCATCGAGCCGGCGCGAAAGGTCCCGCGCGGCGAGCAGACAGCGGTCGAGCATGGCCGCGAACTCGCCGCCACGCTCGAGCGGGAACAGCTGCAGGGTCGCCCACAGCGCGACTGCCGCGGCGCCGGGCCGCGAGCACTCCAGGCTGATCTCGCCGAGGTGTAACTCCGCCGAACTGAAATAGGTGTAGGGCGAGTCGTGCTTGTAGAACGACCCGACTCCCGGATCGCGAAACAGCACGCAGCCGCAGCCGTAGGGCTGCAGTCCGTGTTTGTGCGGATCGACGACGATGGAGTCGGCGCGGTCGAGCGCGTCGTAGCTGGCACGGGTCGCGCTCGCAAGTTCGCCCGCGAGTCCGAAGTAACCCCCGTAGGCCGCGTCGGCGTGCACGCGTGCGCCGAAACGGTCGGCCAGCTCGAGGATCTGCGGCAGCGGATCGACACGGCCCAGGCCGGTGGTGCCGATCGTCGCCACCACGGTGCCGACGTCGCCACGCCGCAGCTCGGCCTCCAGCGCGTCGAGCCGCATGCGCCCGTCGGGACCCGCGGACACGTGATCGAACGGCAGGCCCAGGACCTCGCTGATGCGATAGTGGGTGTAATGCGCCTGCGACGAGGCGATGACGCGCTTGCCGGGATGCAGGCGGCCGGCGACCCAGAGCGCCTCCAGGTTGGCCATCGTGCCGCCGCCGGCGAGGTGGCCAAAAGGCCTGTCCCAGCCGAACAGACCGCCGAGCTCGACGATACATTCCTTTTCCATCGCGGAACTCGCCCGGCCGCCATCCAGCGCATGATTGTTCGGATTGATCCACAGGGACAGCGCGTAGGCGATGCGCGCGATCGCGTGCGGCGGTTTCAGCATCTGGCCGGCATACAGCGGGTGGAAATACGGATAATTGTCGGCCATGCGTTCGGCGACGCGCCCGAGTATCTGCCCGGCCGCTTCGACGTCGAAGTCCGGCGTGTACCCGGGCAGATCGTCGAAACCGTCCGCGAGCACCGCGAGCGCCTTGCGCAACAGGTCGAGTTCGGCGGGATTGATCATCGTCGTCCGGATCCGGCATCAGCCCGCGAGCTTACCCGAGATGATGCGATGGCGTTACCATAGCGCGATGGACCTCATCGCGCTGGCCGTGCCGTTCTTCCTGCTCGCCCTCACGATCGAACTCGCGGTGGACCGTGCCCGCGGGACGCGATACTTGCGTGCGAACGACGCGGTCAACAGCCTCAGCGCCGGCATCCTGAGCACGACCACGGGGTATTTCACGCGGCTGCTGCCGCTCGCCGCCTGGGGTTACGTGCTGCAGCACCTCGCACTGGTCGACATGCCGCTCGAATGGTTCAATGCCGGCACGCGGGGCATCGCACTGTGGATCGTCGCCGCGCTGGCCTGGGACTTCTGCTATTACTGGTTCCATCGCTTCAGCCACGAGGTGTCGGTCCTTTGGGCGGCGCACGCGGTGCATCACCAGAGCGAGGACTACAACCTGTCGACGGCGCTGCGGCAGACGAGCACGGGCTTCCTGTTCGGCTGGATTTTCTACCTGCCGCTGTTCCTGCTCGGATTTCCGCTGCGGGTCCTGCTGACGGTCAACGCGGTCAACCTGATCTATCAATTCTGGGTGCACACGCAACACGTCGGCCGCATGGGCGTGCTCGACCGCGTCCTCGTCACGCCGTCGAACCATCGCGTCCACCATGCACAGAACGCGCGCTACATCGACAGGAATTACGGCGGCATGCTGATCGTCTGGGACCGGCTGTTCGGCACTTTCCAGGCGGAGCGCGACGACGATCCGGTCGTGTTCGGCGTGCGCAAGCCGCTCGCCAACTGGAATCCGTTCTGGGCCAACCTGCAGGTCTACGACTACCTGCTGTTCGACGCGCGGCGGGCGCGGCGCTGGCGCGACAGGCTGGGTATCTGGTTCCGGCGTACCGGCTGGCGGCCCGCCGACGTCGAGGCCCGCTTCCCGAAGCGTTGCCGCGAGCCGGCCGCGTTCCGGCGCTACGACCCGCGCATCGCGGGGCCGGCGCGGGCTTACCTGCTGGCCCAGTTCGCCATCGCCCTGGCCGCGGCGCTCGGGATCGCCGTGCTCTACGCGCGCGGCGGCGCCCGCGCCGCGCTGGTACCGTGCCTGCTGCTGTGGACACAGCTGTACACGCTCGGCCTCATCAACGACGGCCGCAAGTACGCCGTCCGGCTGGAACTGCTGCGCCTGCTCGTCGTCGTCCCGGTCGGCGTCGCGGTCGTGCAGCTCGGCGTACCGGGCATCGCCGGCGAACTGTGGACCGCCGCGGCGACCTATCTTGCCCTGTCGCTGGCCGGCCTCGCCGTCGTCGCCCGGGGCGAGCCGGTGCGGCAGGAGGATGCCCGTGCGGCGCCGTAAATTCCTGCGCTGGCTCGTCGGTGGGCTGGCCGCGGCCTGGGCCGGCGTCCGCCCGCGTTCGGACGTCCGCGCCGAAAGCTACAGCTTCCGTCACGGTGTCGCGAGCGGCGATCCGCTCACCGACGCCGTCATCCTCTGGACTCGTGTCAGCGGTGGCACCGGCGAGCGCATCGGCGTCGACTGGCAGATCGCCACCGACCCTGACCTGATGGCGGTCCTGAAAAGCGGCCGCTTCGACACCGGCGCGGACCGCGACTACACCGTGAAGGTCGACGTGCAGGGGCTGCCCGCCGGCAGGACCCTCTACTACCGGTTCACGATCGATGGCACGAGTTCGCCGATCGGCCGCACGCGCACCGTGCCGGCGGGAACGATCGACTCGGCGCGCTTCGCGGTGGTCTGCTGCTCCAATTTCGCGGCAGGCTACTTCCACGCGTACCGGGAGATCGCCACACGCGACGACCTCGACGCCGTGATCCACCTCGGTGACTACATCTACGAGCACGGCCTGGGCGGCTATGCGACCGAACACGCCGAGGAGCTGGGCAGGATCCCGCAGCCGGTGCACGAGGCGATCACGCTCGAGGACTATCGCCTGCGCTACGCGCAGTACAAGGCGGACCCGGACTCGCAGGCGCTGCACGCGGCGCATCCGCTCATCGCCGTGTGGGACGATCACGAGATCGCCAACAACGCGTGGCACGACGGCGCGGAGAACCATAACGAGGGCGAAGGGCCGTGGCCCGTGCGCCGCGACGCGGCGATCAAGGCGTATTTCGAGTGGACACCGATCCGCGGCAAGGCGGACGGCGCGAATACACGCATCTTCCGCGAGTTCCGCTACGGCAAGTTGTTGTCGCTGATCATGCTCGATACCCGGCTGTACGGCCGCGACCGGCAGCCGGCAATCGATCCGCGGATGGAGCGGGAGGCGGCACAGAAGATCATCGACGACCCGCAGCGCCGCATGCTGGGCGAAGAGCAGAGCGCCTGGCTCGGGGAGGCCCTGTCCCGCGCGAAGGACACGACATGGCAGGTCATCGGACAACAGATCCTCGTTGCGGCCGTCCGCTCGCCTGACCTCGAACCCCTGCTGGATCCCGACCGTCCGGCCGGGATCCCGCGCAAGGAGCTCGACTACCACGTCGCCATGAGCAAGCTCGATCTGCCGCTGCTCCTCGATTCCTGGGAAGGCTATCCCGCCGCGCGCGAGCGTCTGCTGGCCGAAGTCGGCAAGACCTGCGCGAATCCGGTGTTCCTGAGCGGCGATCTGCACACGGCACTCGCCGCCAACCTGGTACCGAGGGGGAGCGAGGAAACGGTCGCCGTCGAGTTCATGGCGCCCTCGGTGACCTCGCCGGGCTTCGGACAATCGCTGCCGCTCAGGCATCCGGGGGCGCTGAGCGATGCGACGCTGGCGCTGAACGCGAACCTCGCCTACATGGAGACGGATCATCGGGGCTGGCTGTGCATGACGTTCACGGCGTCCGACTGCACCGGCGAATGGCGCCTGCTCGACGGCGTCCGCTCGCATGACGACGTGAGTTCGACGGACCGGCGCCTGTCCGTCGCTGCCGGCCGGCGCGCCGACGGGCTCGTCGAGGGCTGATCCAGGGCACCGATGCGACGACAGCGACTCTCGGCCGGCGAAGCGAGACGCATCGCGCTGGCGGCGCAGGGCTTCGGCCGGGAACGACCCGCCGGAGCCATCGACGCCCGTCATTTCCGGCGCGAGATCCGACGCCTCGGTCTGCTGCAACTCGACTACGTGAACGTCCTCGTGCCGGCGCACTACCTCGTCCTGTGGTCGAGACTGGGGGCCTTCGATCGCGACCGATTCGATCGCTTCGTCTACGCGCGGGGCGATTTCACGGAGCAGTGGGCGCACGAGGCATCGATCGTGCCCGCGCATTGCTGGGCCTGGTTCGAGCACCGGCGCCGCGCGCATCGCATGCACGACCACAATCCGCTGCGCAAGCTGCGCGGTCGTCGCACCTACCTCGACGCGGTGCTGGAACAGGTCCGCCGCGACGGGGCGCTGACCGCCGACGACCTGCCGCCGCTGCCGGCACCGCAGCGCAAGCCGGGTGACTGGTACCGGTCATTGCCGCGCCGGGCTCTCGAATTCCATTTCGCCCGCGGCGCACTGGCCGTGTCCCGGCGCCTGTCGAATTTCCAGCGTGTCTACGATCTGCCCGAACGCGTGCTGCCGCGCGAGCACCTCGCGCGGTCGCTGGACAAGGCCGACGCACAGCGGGAAGCGCTGCGACATGCCGCCGCCGCGATCGGGGTCGGCACGCTGCAGGATCTCGCGGACTACTATCGGATGTCGCCGCGCGAGTGCGCGCCGCGAATCGCCGATCTCGTCGAAGAGGGCACGCTTGCCGAGGTCCGCGTGGAAGGGTGGAAGCCGACGGCTTACCTGGCTGCCGGCGTACGGCTGCCGCGGGCGATCCGCGGCGCCTCGCTGTTGTCGCCCTTCGATCCGCTGATCTGGTTCCGGCCCCGCACCGAGCGATTGTTCGACTTCCACTACCGCATCGAGATCTACGTGCCCGCGCACAAGCGCAAATGGGGCTACTATGTACTGCCGTTCCGGCTCGGTGACCGTATCGTCGCTCGGGTCGACCTGAAGGCGGACCGCGCCGGGCGGCGCCTGCTGGTGCGCGCGGCGCACGAGGAACCGGGCGGCGTCGACGACGAAGGCGTCGCGCGACTGGCCGCCGAATTGCGGGCGCTCGGTCACTGGCTCGGACTTGACGCTGTCCGCGTGACGCGGCACAACGACTTCTCGCGCCGACTCGCCACCACCCAGTGATGGAGTACCTGATGCCCGACAACGCCGTCTATTCGCAGGTCCTGCACCCGGACAAGCGGGATCTCGGTGAATTCACCGTGAGCCGCCTGTTGCCGTCGAAACGGCGCCCACGTGTCGGCCCGTTCGTGTTCTTCGATTACATGGGCCCGGCCGACTTCCCGCCGGGCAAGGGCGTCAATGTGCGCTCCCATCCGCACATCGGCCTCGCGACGATTACGTACCTGTTCGAGGGCGAAATCCTGCATCGCGACAACCTCGGTTACGTGCAGACGATCCGGCCGGGAGCGGTGAACTGGATGACGGCGGGCAAGGGCATCGTGCACTCCGAGAAGGTCACCGACGAGGTGCTGGCGAGCGGACAGCGGCTGCACGGCATCCAGACCTGGGTCGCGCTGCCGCTGGAATTCGAAGAGACCGATCCGCGCTTCGAACACTATCCCGCCGACGCGATCCCTGCCGTCGAACGCGACGGTGCATCGCTGCGCGTCATCATCGGCTCGGCCTACGGCGCGACGTCGCCCGTGACGTCGGAGAGCGAGATCGTCTACGTCGAGGCGCGGCTGGCCGCGGGAACCGAGCTCGAGCTTCCCGAGACCGACGAGCTGGCCGTGTTCGTGGTCGAAGGCGACTGCACGGTCGGCGGCGAAACGGCGCCGCCCGGCACGCTCGCGGTGCTGGCGGACGAGACTTCCGCGAAACTGCGGGCGGCGACCGACACACACCTGATGCTGTGCGGCGGGGGGACGCTGGAGGGACCCCGGATCGTCTGGTGGAACCTCGTCAGCAGTTCGCGCGAACGCATCGAACAGGCGAAGCGCGACTGGCGCGAGGGCCGTTTCCCGCCCGTGCCCGGCGAGACCGATTTCATTCCGTTGCCGGACTCGTGATGGATGTCCGCCGGGTCATCTGCGTGCTCGCGCTGGTCACGCTCGGCGTCGCCGGCTGCGCCGGACATCGGACGCTCGAGACCAAGAGTGCGGCGGTGCCGGCCGGCGTCGACCTGTCCGGTCGCTGGCGCCTGCGTGGGGACGGCGGCGACACGAAGCGCAGGGACGGCACGCTCGTGCAACTGTTCCTGACCACCGGCAAGAACCTCAAGATCACGCAGACGGATGCCGGCCTGTTCATCAGCTTCGACCGGGCGATCGTCGAGGAATACCGCTTCGGCGAGAATCGCGAGGTGCAGATCGGCGCGGCGAAGGCGCAGCGGGCATCCGGCTGGGAAGGGGAGGCCTACGCGATCGAGACGCTCGACGAGGACGACGCCCTGCTGTCCGAGACGTATCGCCTCGCGGACGGCGGCAAGACGCTCGTGCGCACGATCCGGATCGCAAAGGGCAGCAATACGCTGCTGGATCTGCGTCAGACCTTCGATCGCGTCTGATGACCGCGCCCTGCGAAAAACGGGCGGCGACGATACTCGGCCCGGCGGGAAGAAAAGGCCTCGTACCGACCGCCGCCCTGGGAACGCACTAGTCCGACATCTCGAACCGTTACCTAGAACGGCAAGGTATATTGTACATACCTCGAACTACAAAGTAAGCGTTGACATACCTTGTTGTTCAAGGCATGTTGTCCGGATACGGTCACGAGCATCCCGGCGATGGCGCAGAGCAATCCTCCCTTCATGAGCGGCGTGCCCGAGCTGCTGTTGCTGCGCCTCCTCGACCAGAACGAGATGTACGGCTACGAACTGGTGCGATCGGTCCGTGCCGCGACGGGCGAGGCGATCTCGCTGGGCGAGGGCGTGATCTACCCGGTACTCCACGGGCTCGAGCGCGGCGGGGCACTGCGCTCGCGGCGCCGTTCGGTCGGCGGCCGGACCCGGGTCTACTATTCCCTGACGCGCAAGGGCCGGCAACGGCTCACGAAACTCCAGAACGACTGGCGGCGCGTACAGCGGGGAATCTCGAATGCACTGGAGAACCCGGCCCGTGCCCCGGCCTGATCTTGCGGCACTCGAGCAGGACCTGCTGCGGTTCGGCATGGCGCCGCGGCAGGTACGCCGCACGCTCGGCGAACTCGACGCGCATTTCGACGACCTGGTCGACGATGCGCTCACGACCGGTCTCGATCGCGACCTTGCCGAACGGCAGGCGCTCGAACGGCTGGGTCCCATGCAGGACATCGCGACGGCGGCGCGTACGCGGCCGGAACTCCGCGACTGGGCACACCGCTTCCCTTACGTCGCGCTCGTGGTGTATCCACTGGGCTGCCTGGCAGCGCTTCCCGCGGCGCCCGTGATCGCCTATGCCGGCGACCTGGCCCGCTGGACGGCCTGCGTCCTGCTCGGCGGTTTCGTCACCGCCGCGATGCTGCTCCTGCTGCAGCTCACGATCACGCTGAGCTGAAGCGTCAGTCCTGCGGCGGAGTCGCCGTGTACTTGCGGAGCTCCACCCGACCGCTGAGCTTGCCCTTGTGGTACTGCTCGATCATGACGGGGAGGTAGCCGAGTTCCTTCGCGCACCACAGCGTCGTCGTGCGCTTCGAATTCCCGGTCTCGTGCTGTATGCCGATCGCATCGAAAGTGCCGGCCGGGACCTCGATGTTGCGGTGACCGATGTTTCGCACGGTCAGCGGCTTCAGCTCATCCACGTCGAACAGCACGTACATGTCGCTCGGCCGGCCGTTCAGCAGGTCGTACATGAGCTCGTACTGGATCGAGATGCGATCGAATACCGTGCCGTGGAGATCCGTGACGACGGCCTCGTCGTTGACCCTGCCGGTGGCGGTCCCGTCGTTCCAGTCGAAGCGGATCGAAACGGTGCCCTTGTCGCGCGACAGGGAATCTTCGGAGTGATAGCGATCCGGACGCAGGCCGCGGTCCGGCGTGGCATGAAACATCGAGGTCTCGCTGATCGAACCGTGCACGAACATGCGCGCCCAGCCCGTCGCGCGAACGGTGTGGGTCGCGACGTAGCCGCCGTCGTTCGCGACGAGTTGCGTGTCGAGCCGGCCGCCCGCGATACTGACCTGGACGTCGTACTCGGCCGTGTACGGCGTCAGCGGCGTCTCCGCGCGGCCGGCTCCCGCGTTCATGCACAGCCCCAGGCACAACAGGACACCCACGCGGGATTTTTTGGCGAACATTCGCATCGATGAGACCTCAGGCCGATTTCAATCGGTCCTCGCATTCTCGCATCAGGGACATGACCGCTTGCTGAACGTTCAACCGGTGCGGCTCGAGTTCCTGCACCGGCGTGCCGCGGGGTATGGCGTACGGTGCCCCGACTGCAACCGCGACCCGGCTGAACGGCTTGGGGATCATGAATGCATCCCATCGATCGAGGTACCAGGCCCTTTCGGCGGCGCAGGCGATCGGCACGATGGGTACATTGCCGATGCGCGCCATCATCACGACGGCCGTCTTGAATTCGTGCTGCGGGCCCTGCGGTCCGTCGGGCGTCGAGATGATCGAATAGCCGTTCTTCATCATCGCATGCTGGTCGCGCAGGGCCTGTGCGCCGCCCGTGTTGGCAGAGCCGCGGACGACTTCCGCACCCCAGGCACGGGCGATGCGCTCCGGGACCTCGCCGTCGACGGACGCGGAGATCAGGAAGCACGCCTTGAAGCCGCGGTCGATCCAGCTCTTGATCAACGTCGAGCAGAGCACGTGATGTTGATGCCAGTAGGCCGGGGCGCACGCCGCCTCACTGTCGATGTACGGCTTGATGTTGTCCTCTCCGATGACGGCGACGTAGCGATACGTCCGCGTCACGAGCCAGGTGAGGGCGCGGAGCACGGGCATGCCGAGGAAGTAGTACAGACGCCGCAGCGGCGTCAGTCGACGGCGGCCGCTGGTATCGGGTCCGTTCTCGGTTGAGGTGTTTTCGACAGGCTGCTCTTTGCTCATTTCGTGGCAAGGATCTGACGGCAATCGAGTTTGCAGTATCGATTCACTGCCGGTCAATGTAATATGTCGCGGGCACTGCCACGACGATCGAATGCAACTCCATGACTCTCTAACCGATCTGCTCGCGGACGCACGCGGCAGAGATCGCCACATTCGGTTCATCGACGGCGAACAGGACGAATCGACCCTGAGCTTCGCGGACCTGTGGGAGAGAGCGCTCGCGCTGCTCGGTTCGCTGCAGGCACGCGGCATGCGCAAAGGCGACGAACTGGTCGTCTTCAGCACCTCGAACGAGAGCTTCGTGGTCGCATTCTGGGCCGCGATTCTCGGCGGCATCGTCCCCGTGCCGGTCGCGGTGGGTATCAGCGACGAACATCGCTACAAGCTGTTCAGGATACTGGGACAGCTCGAACGCGGGACCCTGTTCACCGATGCGCCGTTGCTGGACCGGCTGCTCGAATTCGCGGCATCGGAATCTCTGGACGACATCAGTTCGAAACTGCAGTCGGCCACGGCCCTGATCGGCGACGTCCGGCCGGGAGAGGCGGGCGAGATCTGCAGCGCGGATCCGCAGGATCTCGCCTTCATCCAGTATTCGTCCGGATCGACCAGCGACCCCAAGGGAGTCTGCCTCACGCATCGCAACCTGTGCACGAACATCCGTGCCATCGTCGAGGCCGCGCGCTGGGGACCGGACGAGACCAGCCTGAGCTGGATGCCCCTGACGCACGACATGGGCCTCATCGGTTTCCACCTGAGCGTGTTGGCGGCCGGCATGAATCACGCCGTCATGGACACCAGCGTGTTCGTACGGCGCCCGCTGCTCTGGATGCTGAAGGCGGACGAACTCGGGACGACACAGCTGTGTTCGCCGAACTTCGGCTACAAACATTTCCTGAAGCTGTTCGAGCGCAAGGGTCCGCAGGATCTCGACCTGTCCCGCGTCAAACTGATCCTGAACGGTGCCGAGCCGATCTCTTTCGCGCTGTGCGAGGAGTTCCTGGACGCACTCGCGCCCTTCGGCCTGCGGCGCTCGGCGATGTGCCCGGTGTACGGACTCGCCGAGGCGACGGTGGGCGTCTCCTTCCCGGAACCCGGCCGCGAACTGTCCCGGATCGTCGTGCACCGCCACTCGCTGCGCATCGGCGAACCGTTCGAGTCCGCGGAGCCGGGCGAGGACGATGCCGTCAGTTTCGTCAGGGTGGGCAAGCCGATGCGCGATGTCGAAATCCGTATCGCCGACGACGCCGACACCGTGCTGGACCAGGGCCGCATCGGCAACATCCAGCTCCGCGGCGGGAGCATGACCGAGCGCATCTACGGCGACGAGGCGACGACACGCGCGCTGTTCACCGCGGACGGCTGGCTGCGTACCGGCGACTGCGGCGTATTCGTCGACGGCGAACTCGTCATCACCGGCCGCGCCAAGGACATCATCATCGTCAACGGCCAGAACTACTATCCCCACGACATCGAGGAGATCGCCGCCGCGGTCGAGGGCCTGGATCTCGGCAAGGTCGTCGCCGGAGGTACGCGGCGCAGGGGCAGCCAGACCGAGGAACTGATCGTGTTTGTGCTGTACCGGCGCGGCATCGACGACTTCCGGCGGCTCGCGGACCGGGTCCGTGCCCGGATCGCCGAGCACAGCGGTCTCGAAGTCGATCACGTGATCCCGGTCAAGAAGATCCCCAAGACGACCAGCGGCAAGCTGCAGCGCGCCGCACTGCTGGGCGCCTACCTGGACGGCGAGTTCGACGAGGTGCTGGCAACGATGCTCCGGCCCATGTCGGACGCCCCGACCGATGCGGATCCGCTGGTCGCCGAACTCGAGCTGATCTGCCGCGAATTCGTCAAGGAGCGGATCATCGGGCCCGACGACAACCTGTTCGAAGTCGGCGTCAGTTCGCTGACACTGACCGAGATCGTGCTCGCGGTCGACGAGCGCTACCCCGGCAAGTTCGACATCAGCGACGTCTTCGACCATCCGACGTTGCGCGACGTGGCCGCGTTCCTGCGGCGCTGACTTGAAAGGAACGCGATCGATGACATACGCACGCATCACCGGCACCGGCAGCTATCTGCCCGGGAAAGTCCTGACCAATCACGATCTCGAGAAGATGATGGACACGTCGGACGCATGGATTCGCGAACGCACCGGCATCTGCCGCCGCCACATCGCGGCGGACGGGGAGACCTGCTCGGACATGTCGATGGCGGCGGCCTCGGCGGCGATCGAGATGGCCGGCATCGAGCCGACCGATATCGACCTGATCATCGTGGCCACCGTGACGCCCGACCAGGTGTTCCCGAGCACGGCGTGCATCATCCAGCGCCGGCTGGGCATCCACGGCTGCCCGGCGTTCGACATCCAGGCGGCCTGCTCGGGCTTCGTGTACTCGCTGGATCTGGCCAACCGGCTGATCGCGACCGGCGGCGCGAAAACCGCGCTGGTCATCGGCAGCGAGATTCTCTCGCGGATCACGGACTGGCAGGACCGGGCCACGGCCGTCCTGTTCGGCGACGGCGCCGGCGCCGTAATCCTGCAGCCCGGCGACGAGCCGGGCATCCTCGCGACCCACATGCACTCCGACGGGCAGTACGCCGACCTCCTGCAGGTCCCGCAGGGGATCGGCTCCGGCTACGACGCCTTGCGGGCCGGGGAGGCGTACATCCAGATGAACGGCAACGCCGTGTTCCGCCGCGCGGTCGCGACGCTGGACTCGATCGCCCGCGAGACGCTGGCGGACAACGGCATCGAGAAACACGAGATCGACTGGCTCGTGCCGCACCAGGCGAACCTGCGGATCATCGCCGCCGCCGCAAAGAAGCTGGACCTGCCCATGGAGCGTGTCGTCGTGACGGTGGACGAGCAGGCCAACACGTCGAGCGCCTCGATCCCGCTGGCGCTGGATACCGCCGTCCGGGACGGACGCATCCAACGCGGCCAGCTGCTGCTCTTCGAGGCATTCGGGGCCGGCTTCACATGGGGCTCGGCGCTCGTGAGGTTCTGATTCTTAGTTCGAGATTACTCTAATAAAGATCTATATCTCTTTGATTTAAAAGTTGTAAACCTTTCGAAACAATTCCTGTTATGCTTTCCGCGGCCGTGCAAAGCGGCCTCTTTACAAGAAGAACGGCAACAACAACGACAAGAAAAACAAACGAAAGGGGATTCACCATGGGAATTGACAAGATCATCATGATCGTTGGCTTGCTGGTGGCTATCGTCGCCGGCTTCAAGGCGTTTCCATACAGCGACGTGCTCATCGCACTGTTCGGCATCGTCGGTGCCTGGTTTATCGCAGAAGAGAACCGCATGCGGTTCTTAGTTGCTGCGATCGCTCTCGGCGTATCGTACGGCGCCCTGAATGCAATACCGGTCGTCGGCCCGTGGCTGACCTCGGCGCTGGGCGGGATCAGCAGTCTCTTCTATGCCGCGGCTGCCACGGTCGTCGTGCTGGGCATCATCGACCGGGTGAAGCCGTAGGGCGGTTGCCATCCCGAAAATCCGGCCGATCTGACATAAGTGCCGGAAAAGCCGGATTTTCGGGACTCCGGGTGTGACGCGGTTCACAATTCGGGGCATCCCCTGTCTCTATACTGCGACAGATGAAGCTGTCGCAATGCGGCGACGGTACCAAGAGCCAGGTCCAATGGAAGAAAAGGTCATGGACGTCCCGCTGTCCGAATCCAGCGTCTCGCTGAAGCTCGAACTGATCCAGCGTCGCTGCAGCGAACTCATGGATTCGCCGGACGAGCTGGAGGGACTGTCGCTCGAAGAGCCCGCGGCCGACGTAGAGTCGAACGACCCGTACAACCGCCGCCGCGCCCTCTGAATCGGCTCCCGCGGGTTCCCCGCCGGAGTCTCCGCTACCGCCTTTCAGCGCGCGGGCGCGCGCCGCCGTGTTGGTGTTAGGATTGCCTCCATCGCGAGTGAACACGGCAGGAGACAGTGATGGCGGTCGATCTCACCCTGAACGGCAAGCCGGTTTCGCTCGACGTCGATCCGGACATGCCGCTGCTCTGGGCCATCCGGGACGTCGCGGGACTGACGGGGACCAAATTTTCCTGCGGCAAGGCGCTGTGCGGCGCCTGTGTCGTGCACGTGGACGGCTCGCCGGTGCGCTCCTGCGTCTTCCGCGTCAGGTCGGCGGCCGGCCGCAAAGTCACGACCATCGAAGGCCTCTCCGAAGACGGCAATCACCCGGTCCAGCGGGCCTGGCGTGAGCTCAACGTGCCGCAATGCGGCTATTGCCAGTCCGGGCAGATCATGAGCGCGGCGGCCCTGCTGGATGCCAAGCCCGCCCCGACCGACGCCGACATCGACAATGCGATGAGCGGCAACCTCTGCCGCTGCGGGACCTATACGCGCATCCGCGAGGCGATCCACAAGGCCGCGGGGTACAAGTCATGAGCACGCTCGAACGCATCAGCCGGCGGGAATTCCTGCGCCAGACCGGCCGCGCGGGTGGCGGTCTCGTTTTCGCACTGACGATGACAGGCGCAGGCCGCCTTGCGTTCGCCGACGAGGCATCGACGCCGAGCGTCGCGCCGAACGTCTACGTCAACATCCGCGACGACGACATCGTCGAGATCTATTGCCACCGGTCCGAGATGGGGCAGGGCATCCGCACCTGCCTGCCGCAGGTCATCGCCGACGAGCTGGATGCCCAGTGGGACCGGATCGAACTGATCCAGGCACTCGGCGACGAGAAATACGGCGACCAGAACACCGACGGATCGACCAGCATCCGGCGCCAGTTCGACATCCTGCGCAATGCCGGCGCCACGGCACGCGCGCTGCTGATCGCGGCCGCCGCGAAGACCTGGGGCGTGCCGGCGGCCGAGTGCATCACCCGTGAACAGACTGTGCGCCACGCGGCAAGCGGCCGTTCCGCCCGCTATGGCGAACTGGTCGAAGTCGCGGCCGGCCTCGACGTGCCGAGCGAGGTGCCGTTCAAGGATCCGGCCGACTACCGCTATATCGGCCACTCGATGGACATCATCGACGGCTTCGACATGACGACAGGGAGGGCGCACTACGGCATCGACACGGTGCTGCCCGACATGCTGTATGCCTCGATCGAGCGCAGCCCGGCGCTCGGCGGCACCGTGAAGTCGCTCGACGACAAGGCGGCGAGGGCAATCGCCGGCGTCGTCGACGTCATCGAGCTGCCGCCGCCCACGTCGCCGCCGGTTTTCAATCCGCTGGGCGGCGTCGCCGTGCTGGCCGGCAACACCTGGGCCGCCGAACGCGGCCGGGAGGCGCTCGAGATCCAGTGGGATCCGGGTCCGAATGCCGTCTACGATTCCGCGAGTTACCGCAAGACGCTGACCGAGAGCGCACGCAACGGCGGCAAGCAGGTGCTGAACCGGGGCGACGTCGACGCCGCGTTCGCCGGCGCGGCCCGGACCGTCGAGGCCGAGTACTACGCACCGCACCTGGCCCAGGCGCCCATGGAGCCGCCCGCCGCGACGGCCGTCATGCTCGCGGACGGCGGCTGCGAGGTCTGGGGCTGCACGCAGGACCCACAGGCCGCACAGGGCACCGTCGCCGGCCTGCTCGGCATCGACAAGTCGAAGGTCAAGGTCCACGTGACCCTGCTCGGCGGCGGCTTCGGCCGCAAGTCCAAGCCGGACTTCATCGCCGAGGCGGCGTGGCTCGCCCGCCAGACCGGCAAGCCGGTGAAGGTGACCTGGACGCGCGAGGACGACATTCGCCACGGCTACCTGCACTCCGTGAGTGCCCAGCACGTCCGCGCCGCGCTCGACGGCGACGGTAACGTCACGGCCTGGCAGCACTGCACGGCCTTCCCGTCGATCAGCTCGACCTTCGCGCCCAACATCACCGGGCCCAGCGCCGGCGAGCTCGGCCTCGGCTTCGTCGACAATCCCTACGCGGTGCCGAACATGCACCTGACGATCGGCGATGCGCAGGCCTATGTCCGTATCGGCTGGCTGCGCTCGGTCTGCAACGTCTTCCACGCCTTCGCGAACTGCAGTTTCGTCGATGAGCTGGCGCATGCCGCCAACATGGATCCGAGAGACCACCTGCTGAAGCTGCTCGGCCCGCCGCGGCGCATCGATCCGAAAGCCGACGGCGCCGAGTACGAGAACTACGGGCAATCGCTCGACAAGCACCCGATCGATACGGGGCGCATCGCGGCGGTCGTCCGCAAGGTCAGCGAGATGGCGGGCTGGGGCCGCAAGCTGCCGGAGGGCCACGGGCTGGGGATCGCGGTGCATCGCTCGTTCCTGACCACGGTCGGGACGGTCGCCGAGGTGAGCGTCGATACCGACGGCAAGCTGGCCGTCGAGGAGCTCTGGACCGCGATCGATGCGGGCCTGGTCGTCAATCCGGACCGCGTCAAGTCGCAGATGGAGGGTGCCGGCATGTTCGGCATGAGCCTCGCTCTGTACGGCGAGCTGACGGCGAAAGACGGCGCGATCGTGCAGGGCAACTTCGACACCTATCCGATCCTGCGCATGGAAGACGCGCCGAAGGCCATCAACGTGCACATCATGGAAATCGATGCGCCGCCGGGCGGCGTCGGCGAACCTGGCGTGCCGCCGCTGGCGCCGGCCATCGCGAACGCGTACTTCGCCGCGACCGGCAAGCGGATCCGGGAGTTGCCGCTCAGGAACGCCGGGATCGTCTGAATTGCTGCTCGAAGGTATGCGCTCAGTATCCGGACGAGTCGCTTGCCGCGCGGCACGAACGATGGGGACTGACTGCGGTAGAAAAGTAGCCCGTAACAAGCTGATTTAGAATGGAAAAGCGGTAGGATACTGGATATAATAACAGGTCTGTTTTAGCCACCCCGGAGGGACCTGCCATGGCGGTCGAACTCACCCCCATCGAAGCGCTCGATGCGCGCATCCTGGATCTCTGTCAGCGCCTCAATGCCGCCACCTACGAACTGCTGGTGATGATCCGCGAGTTCGACGAACGCGGCGGCTGCCTCAAGTGGGGGCTGGAGAACACCGCCACCTGGCTCGCCTGGCGCTGCGACCTGTCGCTGGCGACCGCGCGCGAAAAAGTGCGGGTCGCACATGCCCTGAAGCACTTGCCGTACATCTGCGCGGCGTTTTCGACCGGCGAGCTGTCGTACTCGAAAGTCCGCGCGCTGACGCGGGTGGCGAACCCGGGCAACGAAGAGGCACTGGTGGCGTTCGCGCTCAAGAACACCGCCAGCCACGTCGCCGAGTACTGCCGCGAACTGCGCCTGGGCAGCCCCGACTCCAGGGACCTCGCCGAGCGGGCGTTTGCCAACCGGTCCCTGCGGATCCACCGGGATGCCGAGCGCGGCACGCTGTCGGTGACCGTCGAACTGCCACTGGAGGCCGGCGAACTGCTCGAGAAGGCGCTCGACAAGGCCCGCGACGACGAATGCCTGCAGATCCCGGACCTGGTGGATACGGCCTGGTCGACCCGCCAGGCCGATGCCTTCGTCACGCTGCTGAAGGAGTACCTGCAGGGTAGTCCCGACGAGGGGCGCAGCAGCTCGGATCGCTACCTGGTCAACATCCACGTCGATCAGTCGGCGCTGGCCGGTGAGGTGGGCCGCTCATCGGTGCCCATCGAGACGGTCAAGCGGCTGTGCTGCGACGGCCGCGCGGTGGTGCTGACCGAGACGGCAGCCGGCGAACCGCTGAGCATCGGCCGCCAGTCACGCATCGTCCCGAAAGGCATCGAGCGGGCGGTGCGGGCGAGGGACCAGGACACCTGCCGGTTCCCGGGCTGCCGCAACCGGCGCTTCGTCGACATCCACCACGTCGAGCACTGGGTGGACGGCGGCGAGACCGCCGTCGACCAGCTGATGTTGCTGTGCGCCAAGCATCACGCGCTGGTGCATGAGCGGGGCTTTCGGATCGACAAGGACTTCCGGGACCGCTGGGCGTTCTATCGTCCGGACGGCATCGCCGTGCCGGACTGCGGCTATCACGGCCGCGACATGCTGGACGACGACCAGAATGCGCCAAATGCAAATCCGCCACGTGGCGGATTATTGAGCGCAGTGGAAAAACTCGTCAACGAGCCGCCGCCGCCGGCGTATCGGCACCAATTCGTCACCTAGACGGGCGATCGCGGCTGAAGCCGCTCCTACAGGTACTGTCCGGCCGCGCTTGAGGGATGAACACAGCCGGATCATGCACTCCGCCGGGACGCGGAAGGCCGACACTCGCGTGCCAGGCTTGCGAAGTGCAATTAGTCAGCCCGCCAGCTCGTGCGCACGGCGACCGAGCCACCGCAGCGCACCTTCGGTACGTTCGCTCCAGGGGTGGCCGAAGCTGAGCCGTATGAAGTTGGAATAGCGCTTGGACGGCGAGAAGATCGGGCCCGGCGTGATGCTGATTCCGGCACCGATCGCGTCGTCGAACAGCCGCACCGAGTTCACGTGCCGCGGCAGCTCGAGCCACAGCACGCAGCCGCCCACCGGCTTCGACGTACGCGTCGCGGCCGGGAAGTGTTCCGCGACCATCGCGCTCATGCGCTCCGCGTTCTGCTGGAGCACCGGCCGCAACGCCTTGACGTGGCGCAGGTAGTCGCCCGAGGCGATAAACTCGGCGAGCGTGAGTTGCTGCAGGAGGCCGGACGAACCGGAGAATGCGATCTTCAACCGGATGATTTGTTCCATGTACCGGTCGGTGGCTATCCAGCCGACGCGATAGCCCGGCGCCGCCGTCTTGGAGAATGAGCCGCAGGTGATGATCTTCGCGGTGTGGCTCAGGAACTGCGCCGGAGTCGGCCGAATGCCGTCGTAGCGCAGATCGCCGTAGACGTCATCCTCGATCATCACGGTGTCATGCTTCTCGAGCAGCGCGACGAGCCGGCGCCGGTCTTCCTCCGGCATCGTGACGCCGAGCGGGTTGCTGAGCGTCGTCGAGAACATGCACGCCTTGACCGGATGCTTCTCGAGCACGCGCTCCAGCTCCGAAAGCACGACGCCTTCCTCGGGACAGGTCTCAACCTCGACCGCGAGCATGCCGAGGCTGTCGATCAGCTCGAGCAGGCCGTGATAGGTCGGGGTTTCCACGGCGATAACGTCGCCGGGTGACGCGACCGCGAGCAGTGCCAGGAACAGCGCGCCCTGGCCGCCGTTGGTGATGCAGATATTCTCTGGCTCGAGCTTCACGCCGGCGCTGTCGAGGTAATGCAAAGCGATCTGGCGCCGGAGCTGCGGTTCGCCGAGCGTCGTCGCATAGCCCAGGCTGCGTTCCTCAGCGCGCGCCATGACCCGCTTCATCGTGCGGTTCAGCGTCTTCACGGCCGGTTTCGCCATGCAGGGATTGGCAATGCCGAGCGGCACCAGACCCGGGTGGTCGATGCCGTCGTAGACGCGGCTCATCAAGGGCCGACACTCCACCGCGGAGGGTGCGCCGGCCGACGAGCGGCCCGGATGAACGATCTCGTTGCCACCGACATGCCGTACGTAGTAGCCGGACTGGGGACGGGCCTCGACGCGCCGTTGCCGTTCGAGCTCGACGTAGGCCTGGCGCACGGTCGGCACGCTCACACCGGCACTGAGGCTCATCCTGCGCAGGGAGGGGAGGCGGTCGCCGGGCCGCAGGGTGCCGTCGTCGATGTTCTGGTTGATCAGATCGATGACCTGACGGTAGAGGTAGGCGTCCGCGCTTTTGTCGATTGCCAGCATAACTGTATAGGTTACATTTCTAAAAAACTGTGTCTGTTATAGCTGTAATTGGAGCGTATAGTCAAGCCCTGTTTCAACCCGTCGGAGATAACGACCATGCAGCCCTGCAACGAAAATGCCCGATTCGCAGATCTGCACAATCTGCCCAAGCCCCGCTGGCGCGACGCATTCCGTTCGCTCGCGTCGCCGGCCCTGCGCCTGCATCGCTACCGTAACCTGCATCGTGCGACACTCTACGCCGTCATGCGCGACGAGGACTGCGGGGGGCAGAAGTGAACAATCTGCTGCTGTACGTGATCACTGTGCTGATCTGGGGCTCGACCTGGTTCGCGATCGAGTTCCAGCTCGGCACCGTCGAGCCCGAAGTCTCGATCGTCTATCGCTACGTGATCGCGTCGGCATTGCTGTTCGCATGGTGCGGCCTGCGCGGCCTCAAGCTGCGCTTCCCGCTGCGTCAGCACGGCTGGTTCCTGCTGATGGGCGTGTTCCTGTTCAGCCTGAACTACGTGTTCGCCTACCGGGCGCAGCTGCACATCACGTCCGCGCTGACCGCGATCGCGTTCTCCACGATCGTCTGGATGAATATTCTCAACGCCCGCCTGTTCTTCGGCGTCCGTTCGGACCCGCGCGTATTGATCGGTTCGGTGCTGGGGATCGCCGGCATCGTCACACTGTTCGCGCCGCAGATCGGCGAGATCAGTCTGTCCGATTCGGTGTTCTACGGGTCGGTGCTGGCGGTGCTCTGCGCCGTGCTTGCCTCGTTCGGCAACATGGTCTCGCAGGGCGCACAGCGGCGGAAGCTGCCCGTCGTCCAGTCCAATGCCTGGGGCATGATGTACGGCGCCATCCTGACGGGGATCCTCGCCCTCGTCGACGGCCGTCCCTTCGTGTTCGAAGCCACGCCGGGCTACGTGATATCGCTGCTGTACCTCGCCGTATTCGGCTCGATCGTCGCGTTCGGTGCGTACCTCACGCTGCTGGGCCGGATCGGCGCCCACAAGGCCGGCTATGCGATGGTGATGTTCCCGGTCGTCGCGCTGATCCTGTCGGCGCTTTTCGAAGGCCTGCACATCGATTCGACCGTCATCATCGGCACGCTGCTGGTCCTGTCCGGCAACGTCTTCGTACTGCGCAATCGCGGCGCCGGACGGCCGCGCGCACCGGAGCCATTACGCGAAACGGCCTGAACCACGGCATACTTCCGGGGTCGGATGACTGGAAGCCAAAGGACCCCAGCATGAAGTTATCGAGATTATCGCTCCTGGCGGTATTTGCGTTTGCCGCCGGCCACGCGGCTCCGGCCCGCGAAGCGAAGATCGAGCCGCCATCGGGCATCACCCTGGTGCAGTCGGTCGAGCGCAAGGGAGACGACGAGCTCGTCATCCCGTACCACAAGTATCTGCTCGACAACGGCCTGACACTGATCCTGGCGCAGGACCAGTCCGACCCCATCGTCCACGTCGACGTGACCTACCACGTGGGCTCGGCACGCGAGGAGCCCGGTAAGTCCGGCTTCGCCCACTTCTTCGAGCACATGATGTTCCAGGGCTCCGAGCACGTCGCCGACGAGGAGCACATCCGGATCGTCACCGAGGCGGGCGGCACGATGAACGGCCAGACCACCACCGACGACACCGACTACTTCGAGACGGTACCGTCCAACCAGCTCGAGAAGATGCTCTGGCTGGAAGCGGATCGCATGGGATTCCTGCTGCCGGCGGTCACCGAGAAGAAATTCGAGATCCAGCGCGACACGGTCAAGAACGAGCGTGCCCAGAACCTGGAGAACCGCCCCTACGGCATGCTGTCGGTGCGCGTCAACGAGGCCCTGTATCCGCCGGGGCACCCGTACTCCTGGCCGACAATCGGCTATACCGCCGACCTCGATCGCGTCAACGTCAACGACCTGAAGAAATTCTTCCTGCGCTGGTACGGTCCGAACAACGCGACGCTGACGATCGGCGGCCGTTTCGACGAAGCCCAGGCACTGGCCTGGGTCAAGAAGTATTTCGGGCCGATCCCGCGCGGCCCGAAGGTGGCGATGCCCGACAAGCCGGCCGTCACGCTCGACGCGGACCGCTATATCTCGATGGAGGACAACGTCGCACTGCCATTGTTGTACATGGCCTGGCCGACGGTGCACGTCTACCATCCCGACGAAGCACCGCTGGACGTCCTGATGTCCATCCTGGGGCAGGGCGAGACATCGCTGCTGTACAAGAACATCGTCAAGAAACAACTCGCCGTACAGGCGGGCGCCGGACACAACTGCCAGGAGCTGGCCTGCACGTTCACGATCTACACGTTTGCCAATCCGGCTGCGGGCAAGACGCTGGCGGACATGGAGAAGATCGCGCGCGATACGTTGTCGGAGTTCGAACAGCGCGGCGTGGAGGACGACGACCTCACCCGCGTCAAGATGCTGATCGTCTCCGGGATGATCTACGGCCTGGAGAGCGTCGCGGGAAAGGTGAATCGGCTGGCTACCTACGAGACCTTCACGGGCAATCCCGACATGACCGCCGAAGACATCGCGCGCTACGAGAAGGTCACCAAGGCCGACGTCATGCGCGTGTACCGCAAGTACATCAAGGGCCGCCACGCGGTCATCATGAGCATCGTGCCGAAGGGCCGGAAAGACCTGATCGCGCAGCCCGACAACTGGAGTCGGCCCGAGCGCAACTTCCCCGATCTGCCCGAGACCAGGGCGACGGATATCGCCCTGCGGGAGCCCGTCGACGATTTCGACCGCAGCGTCGAGCCGCCGGCCGGCCCCAATCCGACCCTGACGGTGCCGCGGATCTGGCGGGAGCAGCTGGATAACGGCGTCCAGGTGCTCGGCGCGCTGAACTCCGAAGTGCCGACGATCGCACTCGAACTCCGTATCGAGGCAGGCCAGCGGGACGAGCCGCTCGACAAGCTCGGCCTGGCCGTCGTCACGGCGCAGATGCTGGATGAATCGACGACGAAATCCACGAACGAGGAGATCAGCAACCGGCTCCAGAAGCTGGGGTCCAGCGTGACCTTCGGCGCCGACGACGAAGAGTCGACGATGACGATCCGCAGCCTCACCGAGAATCTCGACGAGACGCTCGATATCGCAGCCGAGATGCTGTTCTCGCCCAAATTCGACCCGGACGACTTCGCACGTGTGAAGTCGCAGGTCGTGCAGGTGATCGAACACAGAAGGAAGGACGCGGCGGCGACCGCGAATGACGCCTACGAGTTGCTGCTGTTCGGCAAGGACAACAGCTTCGCGCATTCCGACCTGGGCACCGAGCAGACGATCGGCAACATCACGCTCGACGACGTCAAGCAATTCTATGCGATGCACTATTCGCCTCGCATCGCCAGCATCGTCGCGGTCGGTGACCTGTCCGAGAAGCAGTTGCTGCCCAAGCTCGCGGTGTTCGGCAAGTGGCAGGGCGGTGAGGTCGAGGAAGCCCCGCTGAAACCGTTCCCGGACCTCGGCAAGACGAAGATCTACCTGATCGACAAGCCCGGCGCCGCACAATCCGAGATCCGCATCGGCAAGCGTTCCCTGAAATACGACGCCACCGGCGAATTCTATCGCGCCGGCGTGATGAATTTTGTCCTCGGCGGCACGTTCGACAGCCGCATCAATCTCAATCTTCGCGAGGACAAGGGTTACACCTACGGCGCGCGTTCGAGCTTCGACGGCAACAAGGATTTCGGCACGTTCACGGCCAGCGCCGGCGTCCGCACCGATGCCACCGCGGATTCCATCGTGCAATTCGAGGACGAGATCCGAAACTACGCCGAGCACGGCATCACCGAAAAGGAACTCGCGTTTACGCGGCGCGCGCTCGGCCAGAGCGACGCACGTGAATTCGAGACGCCGATGCAGAAGCTGGTATTCCTGGCGCAGATCCAGGAATTCGATCTCGACGACAACTTCGTGGACGTACAGAACCGGATCCTGGGTCAGATCGGGGAGAAGCAGATCGATCAACTCGCGAGCGAGCTGCTCGACGCGGACGACATGATCATCGTCGTCGTCGGCGACAAGAAGAAGATCCTGCCGGACCTCCAGAAGCTGGGCTACGAGATCGTCGAGCTGGGCGCGGACGGCAACCCGATCTGAGGCGCTTCAGGGTTCCCCGGACCACAGCCAGCGGAGTGCGTCCGGCAGCAGGGCGCCGCCGTCGTCGTCCGAGTGGGAGCCGGCGGTCCACACGGTCCGCAGCGCATAACGCGGCCCGGACTTGTCGTTGACATCGGCGATGCGGTTCGCGTAGCGGAATGCCGCAGCCATCTGCTGGTTGGCGAGAAACCAGGCGCCCCACTCGTTGTCGAGGTCGTTACTCCCGTCCTGCATGAAGATACGGATCGGCCGGATCGGCTCGCGGCGGATGAGGGCAGGGTAGTCCTGCCCGCCGAGCCGGATCGGATCGGTATCGGGCCGGAACCCGATGGACGTGTAGCTGCCGATGAAGCTGATGACCTTGCGGAACACGTCGGGCCTTCGCCAGGCGACGGTGAACGCGCAGATGGCCCCGCTGCTCGTGCCGCCGATCGCGTGTTGCTCGGGATCCTCGCTCAGCCGGTACGTCTCACCGACCTTCGGCAGCAGCTCGTCGATCAGGAACCGGGAATAGTCGTCGGTCAGCGAGTCGTATTCCTCGGCGCGGTGATCGGGGTTGCCCATGCCGAGATCGTCGGGATAGTGCTCGGAGCGGTTTCCGGGCGTGATGAAGATGCCGATCGTAACCGGCATGTCGCCGCTGGCGATCAGGTCCTCCATGACCTGTGGGACGCGGAGCGGGCCGTCGGGGTTCGTGGCCCGCTGCCCGTCCTGGAAAACGAGCACGGCCGCCGGCTGGTCGGGCGAGTACTGCGCCGGCACGAACACCCAGTAGCGGCGGACCGTGCCGGCGAAGACCTGGCTGTGAAACTCGAACGGCCCTTCGAGGCGCGCGGCGGGGACATCCGGCCGGGAGCCCGCAAGGCCGGGCCGGGCGGCGAGACATAACGCTACGAGGACGAGCTGCGAGGCGATCCTGGACGGTAGTCTTGTCTGCATTTGATTGTTTATCTCTTAGGGATCAATTAATTACAGGCGTAACTTCGCACGAAACTTTACTTGCCGGCGGATCTCGCCTAGACTGAGATTCAAAGAATATCCCAACAAGAGCCTTGGATTCCCGATCGTGAAGAGGCCCCAGCAAAGCGCAGCCGCAGTTGCCCAACCCGACACTCCGCCGAACGCGGACAGAAACGGCGTCGAGGAGCCTTCGCCGGCGTTTCTGACCCAGTGCTATCGCAGCGCACTGGAGCGGTTGCATACCGCGTTCGAGAAGCGCCAGCCGCTGGCGATCGTCATCGGCCGGGGCAAGGCCGCCTCGAGTTTCGTCCTCAAGACCTTCCTGGCCGAGCTGGACGACACGGTCGCGGTCGCCCGGATCAACGCGCCCTGCGAGGATGCGCAGGACCTGATGCGGCGCGTCATCAGCGCCGCAGGATTCTTCCCCAAGGATCTCAGCACCAACGACCTCGAGACGATCTTCTCGATGTTCCTCGCGTATCAGAAAGGCCACGGCTACCGCACGGTCATCTGCATCGAGGAACTGCAGGACAGCGAATGGTGGGTTTTCGACAAGATCCGCCGGCTGATCGATATGGAAGTCGGCGGTCGCTACGGTCTCATGCTCGTCATCTCAGGCCAGCCGGCGATGCAGGAACTGCTGAACACGCGGCCACTGAGCGCCGTCACGTCGCATGCCGGCAAGCGCATCTCGCTGGCGGCGTTCACGCTCGAAGAGACCACCGAGTACACGCGCCGCCGGGTCGAAGCGGCCGGCCGGACGCTGATCGATCACGTCTTCGAATACCAGGCCATCACGCTGATTCACGATCTGTGCTCGGGCGTCCCCGACGCGATCAGCTCGCTGGTCAGCCGCAGTCTCGAACTTGCGGACGAGCATAACATCTCGAAGATCACGACCACGGTCGTGAAGACTGCCTACGAGAGTCTGCGCTATCCGGCCGACCGGCGCCGCGAGGTCGACCACGCGGCGACGCTGGCCGTCGATCGGGTGGACGTCCACTACGGCCACCTGGTGTGCCGCCTCAGCGGCAAGGACCTGGAGGAGAAGTCTCTCCGCCAGGGTCACCTGCTGATCGGCCGCAGCAAGCTGTGCGATATCCGCGTCGACAGCCCGATCGTGAGCCGTCACCACGCCCTGATCAGCTACAACGACGGCCAGGCCATGATCGCCGATCTCGGCAGCACCAACGGCACCTCCGTCAATGGTTACGAGATCCGGGAACACAAGCTTGTCGACGGCGATACGATCCAGATCGGCGAGTGCGAGATCAAGTATTTCGCCGGCGACGAACGCCGCTCGGGCAGTACCGACACCGAACAGGTCGAGATCCGGCCGGGCGTCTAGCATTCCCCGACGCCGCTCCGCCCCCCGATCCGTCAATGCGGGATCGTGAGTTTCGCGATCAGCAGCAGCACGACGCCGAGCAGGAACGCGCCGAGGTGCACCAGGTTGGTCTTCAGGTCGGCGTGCCGGTTCACTTCCGGCACCAGGTCCGCCGCGCCGATGTACACGAAATTACCGGCCGCAAACGGGATCAGCCAACTCGTGTCGAGTTGCGATGACAAGCCGTAGGTCACCAGCCCTCCCAACAGGAAGGTGAGGCTCGACAGCGCGTTGAACAGAAGCGCCTGTCGTTTCGACATGCCGCCGTGCACGAGGACGCCGAAATCGCCGAGTTCCTGGGGTATCTCGTGCGCTGCAGCCGCGAGCCAGGTCGTGATCCCGAGCCGGATATCGACCACGAAGGTGCCGGCGATGGCCAGGCCGCCGAGGAAATTGTGCAGGCTGTCTCCGATCAGGATCAGCCAGGTCATCGGCCGCCGCCGCTCGCTCTCGGCCTGCTGGCAGTGATGCCAATGCAAGCCCTGCTCCAGCATCAGGAACAGGGTGAAGCCCGCCACGACGGCGACTCCCGTGCCGAAGCCGCTGAGTCCGGACGCCAGCGCGGCCGGGATCATGTGGAAGAACGCACCGCCGATCAGCGAGCCGGCTGCGAAAGCGACGAGCGGCAGGAGCAGCTTCTGCTGCGTCGCCGGCTTCAGAACCAGCGTGAAGGCACCCACCAGCGAGATGGCTGCCATGGCGAGGCCGCCCAGTACGATCCAGCTCAGTGTATTCATGGTGGGCGTAGTGTCGCACCATCCGCGATCGGGGCCTATCCCGGACTCGAGCTGCGAAAGCCGCAACTTGCATCGACCGGACGCCCACAAGATACTTGGCGCACGGTTGCCGATCCCGGCGCAGCAAGTGCGGAAGCAAGTGAGCAGGCCTTGAGATCGACCTTGATCAGCTTTCTCCTCGTCGGGGCGGGAGGCGCCGTGGGCGCCATGTTCCGCTACGGGCTCGTCGGTTTCGTGCAGAGCCGGATACCGTTCAGCACCTTCCCGTACGGCACGCTGACCGTGAATCTCTGCGGTTGCCTGCTGATCGGCGCGCTCACCGGACTGGTCGATGCGCGCCAGCTGTTCACGCCGGAATTCCGCACGTTCGCGCTGATCGGCGTGCTGGGCGGCTTCACGACGTATTCGACCTTCGGCTACGAGACCTTTGCGCTGCTGCGCGATGCCGAGTTCCCGCGCGCGCTGGCCTATGTCGGCGTTCACGTGATCGCCGGGCTTGCGCTGGTCTGGGCCGGTTACAACCTCACGACCTCGAAGTGGACCTGACGATGCTGCTCCCGGAAGAAGGCAAGCTGTTGCGCATATTCATCGGCGAAAACGACAAGTACGAAGGGATGCCCCTGTTCGAATGGATCGTGCGCAAGGCGAGGGAGGAGGGTCTGGCCGGCGCGACTGTCTTGCGCGGCCTCGAGGGCTTCGGGGCGCACAGCCGCCTGCATACGGCGAAGATCCTGCGCTTGTCGAGCGACCTGCCCATCATCATCGAGATCGTCGATACCGAGGAACGCATCGAACGTTTCCTGCCGCTGATCGACGGTGCGATCGGCGACGGGCTCGCGACGCTCGAGAAGGCGGAGATCCGCTTCTACCGGTCGGGCAAGCACAAGCTCTAATCCTCAGCGACAGTCACCCGGTCCGTCATCCGAGCATGTCGGCCAGTTTTCTCACCGTGTTGAGGTTTCTGGCGGTCATCGTCACGCCCGGAAAGGCCTTACCCATCTTCGCGACGAGTTCGGAACGCGCAATGCCATCCGGCGCGTGCAAGTAGAACACCTTGCCGGCCAGCGTGTAGTGCTCCGATGCCGCCCGCAGAGATTCAAGTAATTCAAAGTCCACGGACGCCGGCTTCTTGTCGCAGAAGAAGACATGCACGCTCTTGCCGACGTCGACGTCGTACGGATTCTTATCCAGGGCTCGCCGGAATTCGGCCGGCGCCCAGGATCAGTACGGCCGGGACGGAAGCCGAATTCGCCCTCGATGAGATCGCCGATCGCCGTGCCGGGTTGCGTCGGGCTCCTGAACACGATGTTCCCGCTCTGGATGTAAGTGCGCGCGTCGGAATAGCCATTGCCTTCCATGAGCTCGACGAGTCGTTTCATCGGCAGCTTGTGATGACCGCCGACGTTGATGCCGCGCAGCAGTGCAACCCAGGTTTTCATACTCCGAACGGGCGTCCTAAGGCGCCGCGCACTCGAAGTTGGCCGCATCCGTGTCGTCGCCGCTGCCCTTGTACGTTGGGACCTGCGGATAGGGACAGATCGGGCGGGTAAATGGCTTGTCCGGCATTGTCGTGGGTGCACCGGGCATGTTGGCGGGGTGCGTGCCGAGCAAGGTGCCCGGCGTCTTGTCCTGCTCGGCCCACTGTTCGAGGGCGGCGAGCCAGTCGACGACGTACGCGCCTGTCCCGCCGAAACAGTGATTCATGCCCGGGACAAGGTAGAACTTCACGCTGTCCTTCACTACATCGGCACCGAGCGTTTCGACGACACTCTCGTAGTAATTGACGGAGCTGCGGTAAGGAATGAGCCCGTCGGTCGTGCCATGGTATATGAGCAGCTTGCCGCCGTGAGCGACGAATTCCGAGAGGCCCGCATCCATCGTGCCATGGACGCCCAGGTCGACCTTCCTGGCGCGTGCCAGGTCCGCGTCCACGTCAAACGTCGCCGGGTCCCAGTCCGGGTCGTTCATTACGACGTATCGGTAATAGCTCGTGCCGATGTCGAATTGCGGCGATGAATAGGCGGCCCAGGCCGTCTCGCTGCCGGGGCCGGTGCCCGGGTACAGCACCTTGCCGCCCTTGTCGACCACGCCGGCATAGATGCGCCTGGCGGCCGCGACTTCATTCGCACTCAGGCATTGGCCGGTCTCGCCGCTCTTGCACTTGAGCGCAGCGGGATCGAAGTCACAGCGAGAGGGCTCGGTGATCACACGATCCTTCACACCGTCGTTCGCATCGCAAGCGGCTATCGCCGCCTCCTGCAGCATGCCCAGCTTGTTGAAGCGCAGGCCTGCCGGCCCCAGGTTCAGGGGAATCTGTGTGCTCAGTGCCGATAACGACGACATGTTGCTCGCCGGCGCGCCGGCCAGGATGGCGTCGTAGTCGTCCGGAAAACGCTGGGCTTCCATTAATCCCTGGTGGCCGCCGGTCGAACAGCCGACCATGTAGGACTTGTCGGGGACCCGGCCGTAGTGGGCGGCAGTCAGTGCCTTGCCCACGACCGTAAGTGCGTGCACGGCCCGATACTCGAAATCGATCAACTTCTCAGGGTGGCCGGCCGCCCAGCTGAAGTCGCCCATGCCTCCCCGGTGCCCGGTATCCGTATTGGCCACCGCGTAGCCATGGCCCAGGTTGTCGGCGAGCGACGAATAAATGATCAAACCCGCCGCGCCGCCGTTGCCGGTCTGCATGAACTTGCCGTTCCAGTTCTCGCCGGGTAACCAGAGTTCGAATCGGATATCCGAGTCCGGCGTCGGCTTTATCGAGCCGGTGACGCGGCAGAATTCCGGCAGGGTCGAATAATCCGCCTGGAAGAAGGGCGGTTGCGGCACCGGCGGCTGGAACGCGCCGGCGGCCACGACATCGGCCGATTCGATGGTCGTCTCCGGCACCGGGAATGCCGCGAGATCCTTGCAGGCAACGGGCCCCTCGGCGGCGTCGGGCGGCTGGTCCGACGGTGTACAAGCGGCCGCCAGGCCGATACAGGCCAGCGCTGCGATGAGGCGGGCTATATGATTTGCGCGGCACACGAATGCAAAGACTACACGAATCGGGACGTGAATTTGAATGTCGCTGCCGGTCGTGCCGGTGTACAGGCTGAGCGCGCCTGCCGGCCGCTGAGCCGGCAATCCGCAATCAGGGCAACTGCCACATTTCGTCACCGATCCTCCCTTCGATCGCCACGCCGCGCGGGCATAAAGGCCCTGGGCTCGGCGGGAGAGGGCGATGCGAGACGGCACGACGGGGTTCAAATACTGGAAGGCGCTGTTCACCGCTCGCTCGCAACGCGCGCTACCGGCAGCGAAGCCAGACATCGACTACAGCCAGTTGCCGGCGTCCGTTGCACGTTCGCTCGCGATCTTCCAACTTGGCGAGTCCGGCGGCGGCAGCGTTATCGGCCAGGCCAGGGTGAGCCGCCTTCCCGGGCTCGACGCCGACTACGCGGACTGCATCGAGCTGTTCGTCGCCGAAGAACACCGGCATGCGGACGTGCTGGCATGTTGCGTTCGCCTGCTCGGCGGCGAACTCCTCGCCGAGAACTGGACTGCGCGCCTGTTCGTCCGCGGCCGCCGGCTCATGGGACTGCGCCTCAAGGTGCTGGTGCTGCTCGCCGCCGAGGTGGTTGGCCTGAGCTACTACGAACTCATCGCCTCGCGGCTGCCGCGTTGCCGGGTACGCGAATTGCTGCGGGAGATCCAGCGAGACGAGCGCGACCATCTCGGATTCCATTGCCAGTTTTTCCGGACCCAGGCGTTCACGGCGTGGCGGCGGTGGGTATTTCGACGGTCATGGCGCACGCTCATGTGGCTGTGCGAAGCCGTCGTCCTGATCGATCATCGCCATGCGCTACGGGACCTCGGGATCAGCCGGCGCGAGGTTCGGCGACGCTGGCGGGAGCATTCCAGGCAGGCCGAAGCCGCGGTGGTGCGTCAATAGGCCGGCGAGCGCGGTGCCGACCAAGATGCGTTGCCATCGACCGGGAGCTGCAGAAGGATCGGTTCGACTGGATTTGGCGTGCGCTCGGCGCCTGGGTCATACTCTCGGCCACCCGGAATGCCCTGCTAAGGAGTTTGTCGTGAGTAAGATCCTTCTCAAGAGTCTCGGTTTTGCGTTCGGCCTGTTGTTCGGTGCCGCTGTGGCGCAGGCGGATACGCCGCCCGCAGCCCCGGACCAACCGGTCGTCCTCAAGGCGGCACACCTGTTCGACGGCGCATCCGGCAAGCTGATCGACAACGGCATGGTCGTGGTGCGAGGGCAAGAAGATCGGCGCCGTGGGCCAGCGACTCGAGGTGCCCGCCGGCGCGCAGGTGATCGACCTCGGCAATGCCACGCTGCTGCCCGGGTTTATCGACTCCCACGTGCACCTGTCCGGCGAGATGCACGACAACTACTACAAGGACTTCTACCAGTACACGTTCCGTCTCCCGCCGGAGCAGGCGTTCTATGCCGCGCTGTACGCCAAGCGCACCCTCGAGGCCGGCTTCACGACCGTGCGCAACGTCGGTGCGAGCGATTACATTTCCGTCGGGCTGCGTAACGCGGTGAACGCCGGCGTCACGGAAGGACCGCGGATCCTTACCGCCGTACACGCCATCGGCTCGACCGGCGGCCACGCCGACCAGGGACCGTACCCGCCCAACGTGGTCAAGCCGCTGGGGCCCATCGACGGCGTTTGCAACGGCGTGGCCGAGTGCCGCGCGGCGGTGCGCTACCAGATCAAGTACGGCGCCGACGTCATCAAGTTCATGCCGTCCGGCGGCGTATTGTCGGAATCCGATCCGGTGGACGTGCCCGAACTCTCGCAGGACGAGATGGACGCCATCGTCTCCGAGGCCCACGCCTGGCACCGCAAGGTCGCCGCGCATTGCCACGGCGACGAGGCCGCCAGGATGGCGATTGCGGCCGGCGTGGATTCCATCGAGCACGGCACCTTCCTGAAGGACGACACCCTCAAGCTGATGAAGGAGAAGGGCGTCTATCTCGTCCCCACGCTGTTCGCCGGTTTCTGGGTCGGCGCCAAGGCCGACAACTATCCGCCGCAGATCGCCGAGAAGGCGCGGGCGGCATCGGCGCAGATGATGATCATGTTCCAGCACGCCGTGAAGATCGGTACGCCGGTGGCGTTCGGCACCGACGCGGGCGTGGAACCGCACGGCCAGAACGCGAGGGAATTCTCGCTGATGGTGAAGAACGGCTTCACACCGACCCAGGCCCTGATGGCCGGCAGCCACAATGCTGCGGACCTGCTCGGCGTCTCCGACGTCACGGGCTCGCTGCAGGCGGGCAAGTCGGCCGACGTCGTGGCGGTCGCAGGCAATCCGCTGGATGACATCTCGACGACCGAACATCCGACCTTCGTGATGAAGGAGGGCACGATCTACGTCGGAGATTCCGGCCATTGATCCGAACAGAGTGAGATCGAATGAAACTCTATGCCCACCCGTTCTCGAACAACTCGATGCGCGCGCAGCTGTGCCTCGATGAAAAGGGTCTCGACTACGAGTACGTGATGGTCGATCTCTTCAAGGGCGAGCACAAGCAGCCTGCCTTTCTGGCGATCAATCCACGCGGACAGGTACCGGCACTGGTGGATGGAGACGTACGCATCTACGAGAGCGTCGCGATCGTCGAGTACCTCGAGTACCGGTACCCCGAGCCGTCGCTAACCCCGGGTGACCCGGCAAAGATGGCGACGTGCCTTCGTCTTATAGCCGAATTCAATCAAAAACTCGATCCGACCAACATCTTCGGTTCGGTGAAGTTCCGCGGCAGCAGACGTGCGGACCTGGGCGACCGCGTTGACAAATTGCTGTCGGAGTGCCGAGTTTGGGAAGAATATCTGGGCGACGGACCCTTTTCATCGGGGAAGAGTTTTCGATCGCGGACATCGTCGTATTGCCGTTCTTCGGCACCGTCATCGACGGGCTCGGATTACCGGAGGGCGAGGCTCCCGGGCTGCACGCCTGGTACGAACGCTGCAAGGCGCGGCCAGCCGTCGCCAGGCAGCCCTGGTTCGAAGCCTTTGCGGCCGAGAAGGCAAACTCGGAGCAGCGTATCCTGACCGAGTCGTAATGAGCGACTCGGAAGACCTGGCCGGCAATACACATCAAGGAGCGCGCCATGCCCTACCTGCAACTTCGTCTTAGAACCCTTCTGTGCATTTGCATTGCTCTGGCCTCGGGTCTTGCCGGCGCCGGAATCGCGGCGGATCAGCTGTCTCTGCCGACCGGCGACGCGGACCTTGGCATCACCCCGGCTGAGCAACTCGGGACAAATGACCACGGGATCGGCCTTCGCCCCGGCGACAAAGTTATCGGCTTTGTAGTCCACAGCTTCGACGGCAAATCCGTCAGTTGGGAAGAGCTCCGTAAGAAGGGCCGCCTTCTCGTCATCTTCTACCGCGGCGGCTGGTGTCCCTATTGCAACCTTCAGATTCGGCAACTGACCCTGGCATATCCGAAATTCGAGGAACGAGGAATTCTGCCCGTTTTGATCAGCGTCGACGAAACAGACGCTTCCAGCCTGGTGCAGAACACCTACGAGATTCCGTTTCCGGTATTGTCGGACCCCGACTTACATGCACTCGAGGCGTTCAGGGTAACAATGGAAGTCGATGAGGCGACGCGCGAGCGCTACAAGGAATACGGTATTGACCTGAGTGCATGGTCCGGCAGAGATCACCACAAGATTGCTGTACCGTCTGCGTTCTTTGTCGATAAAAACGGGACTGTCCTGTGGGCGCACAGCGCCATGGACTATCGCGTGCGTCCAAGCCCTCAACAACTGCTCGAAGTGGCCGACCGGCTCGACTGGTAAATGGTGAGGCGCGCAGCTAGCTCAGGTAGTGCCTGCCGCCCACCAATTTCAAGGACAGCGCAAGCGAAACGACCGTAACCACGGCGGCGAGCAAAATCCACTGCAGTCCGAATCCCGCGGCGAGCGCCGCGAGATGATCCAGTTGCTCCTTGATGACCGCATAGGACGCCGCATCGCGCAGGAAGTTGACCAGATCCCAGATCGTCCTTGCGAGTGCCACGAACGTCGCCAGGAAGCCGGGCAGGGCACGGCGCCAGGGGAACTTGAGCGGCGGGAGGGACGTCGCCTCCCGCCTCACGGCCCTCATCACGGACGCAAGAAAATCCGGCGAGGGCGAGATGTCCTTCTCGTGCGCCAGAACCTGGTCGATGTCATCGGGATTCATAGCCTGTTTCCTAACTTCGACTCGAGCAGAGCCCGTCCTCGGGACAGCCTTGCCTTGACGGTGCCTTCACGCAGGCGAAGGCTGCGGGCCGTCGCGGCGATATTTTGATCGTGAAAATAGAACAGCAGCACCGGGTCGCGATACTTTGGCGGCAGTGATTGCACTGCGTTGTGCACCAATCTGCGCCGATCAGCCTCATCGGCCGCATCCTCTTCCGATCCTTCTGCTGCCACATTTTCGTCCATGGGTACCGATACCGGCGCGAATCTGCGCATTTCGTCGCGGTAGACGTTGGTTGCCAACGCGAACAGCCAGGTCGAGAATGCCGCCTCGCGGCGCCACGATTTCAGCCCTCGAAATGCCCGGATAAAGGCTTCCTGGGCCATATCCTCGGCCCGTCCGCGATCGCGACAGAAGCGGTAGGCGAGATTGATCAACGGACCCTGCCAGCGCTCCACGATTGCGGAAAAGGCCGCCGTTTCCCCATCGAGGACACGTCCGATCGCGGCTTCATCTTCCTCACCTTGGCTCATTTATTCGTCTTCCACGACCGGTCAGACGAGACATCTCGCGCCTGGGTTGCGTTTTCTCGCCGGGAGCCGGATTGAAAAAAATGCAACCGGATCTCCGCGCCTTTCGTCTGACGGACAGAATACACAAGATTTCCACTGAAGGAGTGGGCTCATGTCGGCAGCATTTTGGTTGATGATCGCGGTCCTTGGCACGGTGTTTTTTGCATTCATCTCAGTCGTCGTCTGGATCGAGAGCCGTCAGAAGGAACGGGAAACCCACTATCGGGATGAAATGAGTCGGAGAATCGCGGAAGCGGGAGATGCCGGTCCGATACTGGAATACGTTCGAGAGAATTCCCGGGCCGATGCCGCTCAGGTGCGGACAAAGGCCCGCGTGGCCGGACTCATCAACATGGCCGTCGGCGTCGGTCTGATGATTTTCCTGAAAGCGCTCGCGGCAGGGGCTCCCGTGTATCTCGTGGGGTTGATTCCGCTCCTGATCGGCGTCGTGTTACTGATCTTTTCGGAATTGATGATGAACCGAGGCGGCTGATACCAGAATTTCGACGGCAACCTGGATAACCGGCGGATCGGGCCGAGGAATGCGATGAGACAACAGTTCGTCCTACTGTCCTGTCTGCTCGTCATTCAGCCGCTCGCGATGGCCGAGGACGACTATCCGCACTCGAAAGAACCCATCGGTACCGCACGCCAGGTCTACGACGGCGCGCTGATGCCCGACATCCAGGTCAATACATTCAGAAACATCGATCGGCTGTTCTCGACCCGGACGGTGAAGCGCGGTCCCAGCGTGTATCCGCTGCCGCCGAGCAACAAACCGCTGACCTCGCTGAGATTTGAATCGCACGGCAACACCTACGACCTGTTCGATTACGTTTCCCTCAATCGCGTCAGCGGTCTCATCGCGATCAAGAACGGCAAGGTGATCTATGAGACCTATCAGCTGGGGAACACCGAACGCAGCCGCTGGATGTCGATGTCCGTCGTCAAGTCGATCACTGCCACCCTGGTGGGTGCCGCCATCAAGGACGGCTACATCGACAGCATCGACGATGACGTCACGAAGTACGTCCGCGAACTCAAAGGCAGCGCGTATGAGGGCGTTTCGGTGCGGAATCTCCTTCAGATGGCCTCCGGCGTCGAGTGGAACGAGACCTATACCGACCCGACGTCCGATCGGCGTCGGCTGCTAGAGGCACAGATCGCCCAGAAGCCCGGCGGAATGTTGAACGTCATGGCCGAGCTCTCGCGTGCGGCGAAACCCGGCACGCGATGGAATTACAGTACTGGAGAGACGCAGGTTGTCGCGGCGCTGGTCGCCGCTGCGACGGGTCGCCACCTGGCCGACTACCTGTCCGAAAAGATCTGGTCGAAGTTCGGAATGGAGTCCGACGCCAAATGGTGGCTTGAATCGCCGGGCGGCATCGAAGTGGGCGGAAGCGGCCTGACTGCCACCCTCAGAGACTATGCCCGATTCGGGCTGTTCCTGTTAAACGGGGGAATAGCCGGCGGCGAACAAATCCTGCCGGCCGGCTGGATCGAAGCCGCCAGCAGTTCGAAGATGATCGCCGGATCGGAAGTGGATTACGGGTACATGCTCTGGCCGATCGGCCGCTCGGAAAGCCCGATTCACCGCGGCGCCTACGAAGCGGCCGGCATCTTCGGTCAGCAGATCTACATCAACCCGCGCGAGAACGTCGTGATCGCAATATGGAGCGCCAGGCCAAAGCCCCTTGGAATGACGACCGTCGAGGATCTCGACTTCTATGCAGCCGTGTGCAAAGCGGCTCGCTGATAACTGCGCATAATGTATATTATGTTAAATTATGGATATATTCGCTTAGAGGCCACCACCACCTGCCAGCGGGCGGCGCCCTGCCGTCTCCGGCCGCTCCAGCCGGGCCCCGATTAAGACTCCCTTAAGCTCAGTGGCGCAAAGTCGCTTCGGATGTCCCCAATCTTGCAAGCAGACCACCGCAGGCTTGTCTCCGTCGTGGCCCTGGTCGCCCTGGGCGTGCCCGGTGCGCCAAGCCTCGCCAGTCCGCCGACATCCTGGGCGCAGGCGCCCGATTCGAACCTTGCGTCCCCGGGGTCATTGCTGGTGCCTGGAAGCCGTCTGAGTCCGGATGCCGTGATCGACCAGGTCGTCGTCGATCCACGCAACGTATTCGATCTCGACAATCCGAAGGAAAACAGCTTTTTCTACCGCCTGGCCGACAAGCTGCACATCAAGACGCAGCCCCATGTCGTCTCCGCACAGCTGCTGTTCAAACCCGGCGATCAGTATGACCAGCGCCTGCTACAGGAATCCGAGCGCATACTGCGCGAGAACCGCTTCATCCAGACGGCTTCAATACGATCCGACGTCAACGCCGACGGCAACGTGGACGTCACTGTCCGGACCAGTGATACATGGTCCCTCGTGCCGAGTTTTTCGTTCTCGCGCAGTGGCGGCAAGAACGATACCAAGCTGGGAATAAGAGAAACCAATCTGCTGGGTTCCGGTATCCAGGTGGAGGCCTTCTCCACGTCGAACGTCGACCGCGACTCGAAATTCATCAAGGTTTTCGATCCGAACGTCGGCAATACGTGGTACCGGATGCAGTTGCGATTCGAGAACAACAGCGACGGCAATTCCAAGGAAGTGAATTTCGGAAAGCCCTTCTACTCGCTGGATTCCACGGACGCCAATGACCTGTCCTTCTACGATAACCGGCGCGTCGACTCGTACTACGACCTCGGCGACATCGTTGGAGAATATGCACACTCCAGCAACATTTACGAGCTCGCCAGGGGCTGGTCCCACGGTCTGCACAACGGCTGGGCGACCCGCTATTACGCCGGCGCGAAGTACGACGAACAGTCGTTCACGCAAGTCGTGAACAGCAACTACCAGGGCTCGGTAATCCCCGATGACCGCAAACTGGTGTACCCGTTCTTCGGCGTTGATTTGATCCAGGACGACTACGAGAAAGCCCACAACTTCGACCAGATCGGCCGCGTCGAGGATCGCTTTGTCGGCACCAGGCTATCGGCCCGAGTCGGGCCCGCGTTGAGCGCGCTCGGTTCCGATCGCAACGCATTGATGATCAGTGGCGATGCAGAAAAGGGACTGGGGGATTCGGAACACACCTCGTGGCTGTTGTCGGGCTCGTTCGCATCACGTTACGAGAACAGCGGTTTCCAGGACCTGATGCTCGGCGCCTCGGCCAGGTTCTATCACCGCCAGTCCGACCGGTGGCTGTTCTTCGCCAGCCTGAACGGTACCTATGGGCACAACCTGGATCTCGATCACCCGGTACTGCTCGGCGGCGACAACGGCCTGCGTGGCTATCCCCTGCGCTACCAGGCCGGTTCCAGCAGCAGTCTCGTGACATTCGAAGAACGCTTTTTCTCGAACTGGTTCCCGCTCCGGCTGTTTCACGTCGGCGCGGCGGTGTTCTTCGATGCCGGCCGCACCTGGGGAGGCGCAGGTTACGGCGAGACGCACATGGGCTGGCTGAAAGACGCCGGCGTCGGCTTGCGTATCGGCAGCACGCGGTCGGGCCTCGGCAACGTGCTGCACATCGATCTCGCATTTCCGATGGACGGGGACCCCAGCATCGACAAGATGCAGGTCGTGGTGATGACGAAACAGAGCTTCTGAGTCGGCCTCGTGGCGCAGACGCTCTAATCGACTATGACGTCGCCGTAGCTGCCACTCAAAATACGCTCCAGCTGCTGCCGGTCCTGTTCCGTCAGGTGGTATCGGTCCATCAACCGCCGCGCCTCGACGGGATCTTGCATCGCAGTTCGAGCGATATGTGATATTGCCGCCTGCCGGCGCAAGGAGTCGTCGCTCATGCTGTTGATGAGTGAGTCGACGTTATCCGGCGGGGCCTGACCCATCGAAATCAGGGCCGAGATGCCGACATCCCGCTCCCGGCCCGACGGCAGACCGACGACCCAATTCGCTGCGGCCGCCGGGTCCGACATGTTCATGCCCTGCACGATCTGCGAGACGGCTTGCTCTCGCATGGACCGGTCATGGATGTAACTCAGGATGGAGATAGCCTGTTGCGGATTGGCCCGCGCAATTTGTCTGACGACCGAAGTATAGGCCGAGTCGCGCATGCGGCCGTCCTGGATTCGATCGGCCATTCGCAACGCCTTGTCGGGGTCGGAAGAAGCGAGTTGCGATAACACGGTAAATTGCAGTTGCGAGTATTCCGGTGTGCCCTTGTACCGGTCGATGAAGCCTTGTGCGGCTTCGATGGACCTCTGACTGGCCAGGTTGCTCGCGATTTGCCTGGCAAGCGATGTGCCGCTGATCCCGTTTGGGATCTGGCCCAGCAACGCGATTGCCGCATCGACGTCCGAGTCGACCAGCCTGCTCCCGATCTGCTGCAGCGCCACCTGCTGATCGGAGGCCTGCAAAGTCGAGGCCCAGGCGATCGCGTCGTCCGGTGATTTCATGGCAAGGATCGAGGCAGCCTGGACGATGGCGATTCGGCGCTGCCGACTGTCCTCGATCATCCCCACGAAGCGATTGATAACGGCGGGGTCGCTCGCCTGAGCCGCAATCGCGGTAAATACCGCGTCGCGGTTTCGCGGGTTGGACAGCGCACGAGCTTCGGTGATAGCCCGTTCCGGATCGCTCTGTCCCAATTGTCCGATGACGCCGACGAGCAGCGATTCGTCGCCGTCCCTTTGCAGCGTATGCGCCCACTCGAGCGCCTTGTCGGCGTCCTGGTTTGCCAGCGCCTGTAGCGCCCTGAGAACTTGCTGATTGCGAATGGGCCCGTTGTCGTTCGCCGCAAGCGCGTTCCGAAGCACGGCCTCGGGATCGGTGGAAGCAAGGGTCACATCCAGCATTTGCCGGAACATCTGACGGTTCGCCTCGGAGCTGATGAGATCCGGCAACGCCGGATCGAACGGCGCGCCGGAGCGCGCCAGGAACCCGGCCAGCCAGCCGAACATCTCGCGCTGATCGGCGGGCGACGGGAGCGACTCGATGTACCGGATCGCGTCTGCCGGCGAATTCGTGTACAGCGCGTACACCTGTTGTGCCCGGACATTACGCCCGGGTTCGATGCCCAGCACCGAAGCGATCTCTGCAACGCGTGCATCGTCGAGGCCGCGCAGGGACGCAAACAGCGCCTGCCCGGCCAGCTCGCGCTGGGCGGAGTCGCCCTCCTTCGCTGCCGCCAGCGCACCGCCGAGATCCAGTCGTCCCCATGCCGTCCATACGGCATGTTCGTATGTCTTCTCCGCCCGGAACGTCGGACTTCGCGCGATGGCGATGGCGGATCTCGGGTCGAGTTCCGCGAGCCGGAGAAACAGGATACCGAGCGCGGCTTGCCGGTCCTCGAGTTCGCGGATGCGGGCTGCCTGGTAGATGAGGTTCTGTACCTCCTCGGCGTCGGCGCGCCCCGCGATCACGTAGAGCGCCTCGGTCTCGGCAAAATCGGTCGGCAGTGCGAGCGTTTCCTCGATCGTCCGGATCGAGGCGAAGCGGTCTTTTCGAACCGCCTCGGCTTGTTCGACACTCATTTCGTGAGTGACGTCGAGGTCGTGTTCGACGGGCGCTTCGAAGCGTGCCGCCGGCGACGGCTGTCGGAATCGTGCAGTCCCGACCGCGCCGATCACGACACCGGCCAGCAACAGGCAGGCCGGGACGATCAGCCGGCGCATAGTCCCGCCTCGGTCACGCCAGCCAGCCAAAGATTCCCGCGGTCAACAGGCCGTAGATCAGGGCGTCAACCAGGTTCTTGATGGTCACGGACCAGGGCTTGCCGAACCAGATGCTGTCTTGAATGTAGGCCAGACCGTAGGCAGTCCACGCGACAGTACCGGTGACGCGAAAGACCTCCAGATAGCCGGCTTCGGCGCCGATGGTACGAGTCAGCACGTACGCACACAGGACGCCGACGAACACGTAGAAGATGAATACCCCGAGTAACTTGCCGCCCATCGCCGGCAGGCCGTTCGGAACCACGGTGATGTAAGCCTGCGGCCCCTCCACGTACTTTTTCCGTACGTCCGGGTCCTTCATCGCGGCCGGGTCCATGACGTAGGGCACCAGGTAGACGCCCGGTGCGTATCCGGACAATGCGCTTCGCACGCCCTCCTCGTCCGCAGTCCTATGCCAGTCGCTGTTGTGCCATTTCAGGAGCATCCAGACCGCGGCACTGGCGAAGAACACCACCGCGGCGGATACGACGATCGGCAGCCAAAGATCGATGATCCCCATGTCAACCCCCTGTTTTTGCGGGGTTTAATTATATCAGGTGGCGGCCTTGGTCATGTCGGCTTCGTCCAGCATGACCTGGTTGTCCTCGTCCTGCCGTACTTCCTCGGCCGATTCGTCGGGGTCCGGGGCCAGGGAATAGTCCAGCACGCCGGTTGCGATCATGTCGGTCGATGCCTGGGCGACTTCGAGTTCCGTTTCGACCTCGCGGAGCTTCACTGCCGAGCGCAAATTCTCCGTCGCCCTGTCGGACAGTTCCGCGCGCAACTCGCGCGTCTTCATGACCGATTCCTTGAGATCGGACGTCAGATCTTCGATTCGGCTCTGCTGGTGCGAGATGACGTTGTCGCGCTTCTCGATACCGGCTTTCGCTTCCTTGAGCTCCTTTTCGAGCTGCTCGACCTTCGCCGTCAGTTTTTCCTTGTCGCCGACCGCGATGCGAAGCTCGGCCTCGAGTTGACGAATGCGATCGTCGCGCGCGTCGCGTTTGCGGGCTTTGACCTTGGAACCGAGGCTCGAACTGATCGACGACAGCAGCCAGCCGAGCAGAAATGCTCCCAATGTGTACAGGATCAGGTTCTGAGGCAGGTCGACAAACATCCGAATAGATTATGCACTTTTGCCTGCCAGAACAGGACGGAGTTCTCAGTCCGGAAACGCCGGAACGGCCCAGCAGGTGCGCTATTCGCTCCCGCAGCCGCGAATTCGGGATCGGAATTTCGTCAGGATATCAAGCGTTTGAAATGCCTTCCTGCGGAAGGTCTCAAGCGGAGTGCGCGACGCTCCCATGCCGGGCCGGATAGTCGCGGTAGCACCAGTAGCGTACCCCCTGCGCGGCCAGGAATGCCTCTGCACCCTCCCCTTCGAGCATCGCGAGCGTGCTCAGCATACCGGCCTGTGTACAGGTATCGGCCGCCACGGTGACGGACCGTGGCGTATACGGTACCGGCCACCCGGTCGTCGGATCGAGGATGTGGCCGTAGCGCACGCCGTCACGGAGCAGGTAGCGCCGGGTATCGCCGCTCGTGGCAAGTGCACCGGCCGCGAGCGACAGACGCGCCGGCGGCCGCGTCGCACCGGCATCCGCCGGCTCGATGCCGACCGTCCAGGCACGCCGCGAGCCCGGCGTCGAGGTCACGGCGAGATCGCCGCCGAAATTGACGAGGCAACTCACCCGAGACTGCTCGCGAAGGATGGCCACGGCCCGGTCGACGGCGTATTCCTTGCCGATGCCGCCGAAGTCGATTTCCATGTCGGCGGGTAGTCGCAACAGCGGCGGCGTCCACGATACCCGATGCCAGCCGACCGCCCTCAATGCGGCGGCGATGGCCGCCGGCGTCGGAACCCGGTCGCTGCCGTCGAAGGTCCACGCGCGCCGCAGCGCCCCGGAACTTATGTCAAACTGGCCGTCACTCAGCCGATTGAGCGTCGTCGCGAATTCGATCAGCATGGCGGTCTCCGCATCCACTTCCACCGGCTCCCCGGAGGCCGTGTTGATGCGGTCGACGACGTTGCCGGCCAGGTACCGGCTGAACTTGTCTTCGATGCGCCAGGCCTCGGTCGCGGCAAGCTGCGTGAGCCCGCGCGCCTCGCCGGCGTTCGCCGCCTCGCTCAGCACTTCGCAGGGACAGGCCATCGCCTCGAATCGTCCCTGCCAGTGGTCGCCGGCCCGGGTCACCGTCACACGGCGCGATGTGGCACGCTTGCCCATGACGCATTAGCGGCCGAATCGGTAGCCGAACTGCAAAATCAGTGCATTGAGATCCGGAAAGTTATTCACGAGGAGCTGGTCTCCGGTCAGCATATTCCGCGGAATCTTGCCGGTCTGCCGATACCACTCGAGACGGACGGACATGTCGGCGCCGTTCGCCGACTTCCAACCGTACTTCAGACCCGCCGTGAAGGCGTTGAAACGGCCGAGCCGATAGTCGGCCGAGGCGTAGTTCGGCAGCGGTTCGCCGTCGTTCAGGCTGGGGCGATAGAAATACGCCTCGCTCTGCCGATAGAAACGCAGGTGCGGTTCGAGATAGTCCGTCGAGTTGAGCGGCCATTTGAGGTGCAGATCGACTGTCTGCGAATGGATTTGCCAGTCGTCCGTCATGTAACGGTATGACAGATCCAGCACGGTGCCGTCCATGAAGTACTTCGCCTGTCCGTACAGGCTCTGCTGTCTGCGCGTGTCGGGACGATGCTCGTACAGATACAGGTAGGTCGGTCCGTCGAGTCCGACCCCGGGCGTGAGCTGGACGCCGTCGCCCGTGTTCGGATCGATGACGCTGAGCACCTTGTACGGGTCGGTAAGATAGCCGCTCGAATCGGTGTAGGAGTAGTTCAGCTGCACGAGCAGGTTCCGCGTCAGCACTTGCGTAATGCCGGCCATGAAATCCGTGACGTCCTTCGATTCGCCCGGGCCGCCGCCACCGCCGCCACCGTCGCCGCCCTCGCCATCCTCGCCCCCGCCACCGCCACCGGTCGCAGCCTGCATCTGGGTGAACGGCACAGGCGCACCACCGATCGGGTTGACCGTGTCGCGCGCGACGGCGGCGCCTGCCGACAGCGTCGTGTTGCGCTTGAAGAAGTCATGCGAGAGCTGGGCATTCAGACCCAGGTGCAGGTAATCGATTTCGTTGGAGGCGGTCGCGCCCAGGTTGATCAGCGTCAGGCGTCCGAGCGGCTGTTGCCAGTTCACCCTGCCGGCCAGCCGCGTGTCGTGGAACGTGTTGTCGACCGGCAACTGGCCGGCCGAGATGGTATACCCGCCCCGCCCGGACGGACTTGTAAAGGTCTGGGGAAGGGCTTGCGGCAGCGCGCCGGTCGGCGTCGCACCCGTCAGGGAGTCGACGGTGAAGCCGAGGGTCAGCGAGCGCTCGTCGAGCAGGTTCCTGCGTGCCAGCACGTCGAAACTCAGATCCTGGACCCGGTTGTCGCCTTCCCCGTAATAGAGGAGTCCCGTGTCGAAGTTCCAGTCGGGCTCTTCCTGTGCCTGCACCGGTTGCGGCGAGCCGGTCCCGAGCAAGGCGCAGGTCGCTGCCGCCAGGGCGCCCGTAATCGCTCGCTTATCGTTATCCATATCAGTTGCAGCCGCAGCCGCCGCCGCCGAATCCGCGGCCGCCGCTCGAGGCCTCCTTGCTGAAATAGATGTGATCGTCGATGGCGGCTTCGACCGGATCGGTCGTCAATTGCATGTCCTGCCGGGCGAGTACGTCGCGTTGCCAGGGTTGCACGCCGATGGAGGCACAGCCGGCCGACGCCACGCTGGCGGCGATTATCACGACCCGAAACACAGTCTTCATTCCGTCACTCCTTGCGTCCGAGTGCGTCGCTGATCGCCGCCTCGTACTCGTCCTGGTCTTTCACCATGAATCCCAGGTGCCGATGCAGCACCTTGCCGTCGCGCCCGATCAGGTAGGAGCTCGGCATGGCCATTACGTCGAAGTCCCTGGCCAGCGTCTCGCCCTCGCCGAACACGACCGTGAAACGCGCCGGATATTCGGCCAGGAAGCGGTCGGCGGCGCCGCGGTCCTGGTCCATGTTCACCGCCAGGATGACGAGCCCGTCGTCGGCGTAGCGGTCGTGCATCGCGTTCAGCCATGGGAACGAACGCCGGCACGGGGCGCACCAGGAGGCCCAGAAATCCACGATCACGACCTTGCCCTCGTACGCACGGAGATCCGTCGGCAGGTCCGAAAAAGCCGCGCGCGCCGGGCACAGCAGTACCAGGGTCAGGGACAGGACAGTCCGGATCGTCGGCCGCATAATGGCCGACAGAGTAGGTACGAAAGCTTAAGGCATCCTTAGCTCGAGGACGCGGTCCGGAAAATCCGTGAACAGGCCGTCGATACCCAGGTCCGTCACCGTGTACCGGACGAGATCCTCGAAACAATCGAACCCCGGCGGCAGGTCGTCCACACGGAATGTGTAGGCATGCACGGCCAGACCCGCCGCGTGCGCCCGGGCGACGAGGCCGCTATCCACCGGGGCGGGCCGGCCGGCCGGAAGCTCGTAGAGCTGCCGGACCCACGGCCCGATCGCGTCCACGGTCCGCGCCAGCCGCTCGAGCCCGCGGGCCGTGCGCAGGGCCTCGTAGTCCGTCGCCGCCTCGTGCCAGTCGTTCTCGCCGATGAGCTGCACGAGCTTCAGTCGGCAGTCCAGGTCGTGCCGGAGTCGCCGCAGCTCGGCGTCGTCGAAGCATTGTACGTACACGCGATCGTCGTGCCCGGTGTAGCCGGCCCGCCCGAGGACCTCGAGGAACGCCGGCGTGACGTCGATGCCCTGCTCGCGGTGCCAGGCCGGACGCTTGATCTCCGGATAGACGCCGGCCTCGCGGCCGGCCTTCGCGTTCAGACCGCGGATGAAGTCCAGCTCCTCGGCGAAGGTGTGCACGTGGAAATCGCCGGTGCGTGCAGGATACCGGTCCGGGTACACCGGAGTTCCGTCGGGATTCATCCGCTCCCAGACCTGCAGGTCGCGCAATTCGGCGAAATCGAAGTCGCGGACGTAGTAGCGGCCGTCCTCGCGGTCGCGCCCCGGGTAGCGTGCGGCCACGTCGGTGACGTCGTCGAGCGTGACGTCGTGCATCACGACGAGCTCGTCATCGCGCGTGGCGACGACGTCCTGTTCCAGGTAATCGGCGCCCATCTCGTGTGCGAGGGCCTTGGCCTCCAGCGTGTGTTCGGGCAGGTAACCCGAGGCGCCGCGGTGGGCTATCACCAGAGGCTTTATCATAAATTACTTTAAGTAACTACATTAAGCCATTGTTATATTAGTTACTTTCTTCCGACTCATAACCCGGAAAATCGATGACTTCCCAGCGCGTGGTATCTTCGCCGCGGGCCAGGAACTTGATCGTGTCGACCATCTCTCGATCGTTCCACTCGATGTGTGCCTGCACGCGTTCGACGATCTCGTCAGGCGTTTCGGCCACCCCGCCGAACGGCTGTATGGCAACCATCTTGATGTCATTCGCCTCCGCGACGTCCATCATGTAGCGGACCAGGTCGCGCTTCTCGGCCATGACGTCCGCGACGACGACGACGACCTCCGAGTCCTTGATCTGGCTGATCAGTTCGTCCTTGATCGCCTCCATACCGCCCGAGGCGGGCACGTTCTCCGGCTTGCTGACATTCAGGTAGTAGAAGCGATCCACGCTCTCCAGGAACTCGAAGACCCGAAGATAGTCATCTGATTCTGCGAACGCGTGGGTGACGAACACCCGGATCGGATTTCTCTCGGACACCGGCGGCTCCCCTTCGGACACTGACGAACCCCGAGTTTAGCCAATTCGGACGCGCCTCGCGCCCCTGAAAGCCCGGGGTGTGCGATGGTTCCCAAGCTATAGGCGATTCTGTATCGTACGCTCCACCTCATGCGACTGCTCCTCTACAACATCCGGTATGCCGTCGGTGGCGGCGCGAGCATGCACATGCCGCTGCCGGGAGCCGGATATGTACTGGGCAATCAAAGCGTCCTCCCCGAGATCACCCGCTTCATCAAATCGGTCGATCCCGACATCGTCGGGCTCATCGAGGTCGATACCGGGTCGATCCGCAGCCGCAAGGTCAACCAGGCGGAGTCCATCGCGGCGAACCTCAGCATGAGCACCTCGTACGAGACGAAATACGGGTCGAAGTCGATCAACAAGATCCTGCCGATTATCCGCAAACAGGGCAACGCGTTCATGGCCGCACACCGTGTGCACGGCGAGAAGTTCCATTACTTCGATACCGGCATCAAGCGGTTGATCATCGAACTCGAGATGGAGGATTTCGCGGTCTACCTCGTACACCTGTCCCTGAAATACAGGCATCGGCACCTCCAGTTGCGGCGCCTGTACGACCTCGTGCATCAGACCAGGAAGCCCGTCATCGTCGCGGGCGATTTCAATACGTTCTGGGGCGAGAACGAAATCTATCTCTTCCTTCGGGCCGCGAAGCTGACTTCCGCGAACACCGAAGGCATCCCGACCTACCCGAGTCGCGCGCCTCGCAAGGAGCTGGACTTCATCCTGTACCAGGACGGCATACGGGTCACACGCTTCGAGGTGCCGCAGGTGAAATTCTCCGACCACCTGCCACTCGTCTGCGACTTCGAGCTCGCCTAGGAGCCTGTCTGAGTAATGCGCATGATTTCAGAACCGGTGACATGCGCCAGGACAAGGCGCATACCGCCGCCAATGTCGGGACCTTGGCAAGGGATGCAACGCGGTCCTGGCGCATGTCACCGGTTCCCGGAGGGCGTGCCGTACAAGGCATGTGGCTACGTTACGTCCTTTGGCAAGGACTGGGCCATTGCCGGCAGGACGCGCCTTGCCGCATGCCTTGTACGGCACGCTGAAATTGTGCGCATTACTCAGACAGGCTCCTAGGGAGAACCCGATGAAACATCCGCATCACTGGACGACCCAGACCGACGACGACGGCATCACCTGGGTGCGGCTCGACAAGGTGGGCTCCAGCGCCAACGTGCTGTCCACCGACGTCATGACCGAACTCGGCGAACTCCTGGAGAACCTGCAATCCGCACCGCCGCGCGGCGTCGTCATCTTTTCGGGCAAGCAGGGAGCCTTCGTGATGGGCGCGGACATCAACGAATTCACGTCCATCGACACGCCCGAACGTGCGTACGAAGTGACCCGACAGGGCCAGCGCCTGTTCTCGGGCCTCGAGTCGCTCGAATGCCCGACGGTTGCCGTGCTCGACGGGTTTGCGCTGGGCGGCGGCCTGGAACTGGCGATGGCCTGCGACTATCGCATCGGCATCGCCGGCGACAAGCCGGTGCTGGGCCTGCCCGAAGTGCAACTCGGCCTGCATCCCGGTTTCGGCGGCACCGTGCGCGCAGTGCAGCTGTGCGGCGTGCGCCCGGCGATGCGGCTGATGCTCACCGGCAATTCGATCACGGTCGACACCGGGCGCAAGATCGGCCTGATCGATCGCATCGTGTCGCATGACAACTGGCGGCAGGCCGCGAAGGAGATGATCGCCTTCCGGCAACCGAAACACACCGCTCCGTTCATGGAAAGACTCCTGAATCTGTGGCCGGTACGGCCGTTCGTGAAGATGGCGCTCACCAAGCAGGTCGCTGCCAGGGCGCGCAGGGAGCACTACCCTGCCCCCTACGCCATCGTCGATCTGTGGGCAAAGGCCGGCGCATCGGTTCACAACGGCTACGAAGCCGAAGCCAGGTCGTTCGCGCGGCTGATGTGCACGCCGACCTCGCGCAACCTGGTGCGAGTATTCTTCCTGCGCACTCGACTCAAGGCGCAGGGAAACAAGGTCGACAAGTCCATCACGCACGTGCACGTCGTCGGTGCCGGCGTCATGGGCGGCGACATCGCGGCCTGGTGTGCGCTGCAGGGCCTGACCGTGACCCTCCAGGATCGCGAGGAAAAATATGTCCGCCCGGCCATCGAGCGAGCCGGCAAGTTGTTCGGGAAGCGGGTCCGCCGCGACGACGACCGCGCGGCGACGGCGGCCCGGCTGAGTTCCGACGTCGCCGGCGACGGCATCGCGCAGGCCGACCTGATCATCGAGGCCATCTTCGAGAACCTCGAGGCGAAGCAGGCGCTGTACGGCGAGCTCGCGACGCAGATGAAACCCGGCGCACTCCTGGCGACCAATACCTCGAGCATTCGCCTCGAGGAATTGCGCAGCGTGCTGCCGGATCCGCGGCGTTTCATCGGGCTGCATTTCTTCAACCCCGTCGCGGCGCTGCCGCTCGTCGAGGTGATCCGTTGCGCAGATACGGAACAGGAAGCGCTCGACCTCGGGTTCGCGTTCGTCAAGGGCATCGGCAAGTTGCCGCTGGAATGCCTCAGTGCACCGGGCTTCGTCGTCAATCGCATCCTGGCGCCGTACATGAACGAGGCGATGCAGCTCGTCGAGGCCGGGGTGCCGCTCGTCGCGATCGACCAGGCGGCCGAGCGCTTCGGCATGCCGATGGGGCCGGTGGAACTGGTCGACAGCGTCGGCATCGACGTCGCGCTGCACGTCTCGAAAGTGCTGTTCGCCGCGACGGGCCGCCCGCTGCCGCCGAGGCTCGAATCGATGGTCGACGACGGCCGGCTGGGGCGTAAATCCGGGCAGGGCTTCTACCAGTGGGTCGAGGGCAAGGCCGTGAAACCTGACGCGGGTGGTGGACAGGCGCCGGCCGATATCCAGGACAGGCTGATCCTGCCGATGGTCAACGAGGCCGTCGCATGCCTCGCCGACGGCATCGTCGCCGACGAGGAACTCCTCGATGCGGGCGTGATATTCGGCACCGGATTTGCGCCATTCCTTGGCGGACCCATCCGCTATGCGCGCGATCGCGGCGTCGATACGGTCGTGGCGGCGCTCGAGCGGCTGGCCGCCGCACACGGCGAGCGCTTCACCCCGCATCCCGGCTGGTCGAAGATGTGATACAAAGGAGCCACTGCGCAGTGCCCCGAGTGTGCGCCGCTTCACGCTGCGCGCCATCCGGTGTATCGGAAGTCATTGAATTAAAGGTAGAATACGGCGCTACCACGAGCCGGATCAGGATGAAGAATGACGGGTGAGCAGATAAGCACGGAGCTGCTCAGAAGTTTCTCGCCGCTGAATGGCCTGAAGCGCGACAATCTCGCAGCCCTTGCACGCAAGGTCCAGCTGCGCGAGCTGTCGCCCGGCCAGGTCCTGTTCAAGGAAGGCGACACCGAGAAACGCACCTTCTATGTTGCCTCAGGTGTTCTCGAACTGATCGATCAGGGCAAGGTCGTCGAAACGATCGAAGGGGGCACGGATCCCGCCCGCAATCCCGTGGCGCCCGTCTTCCCGCGCCGGGTCTCGGCGCGCGCACGCGACCGCGTGAAGTTCATCTCTATCGACAGCGACCTGCTCGACGTAATGCTGACCTGGGACCAGACCGGGACCTACGAGGTCTCGGAGCTGCAGGGCAGGTCGAACAAGGGCGGCGACGACTGGATGACGATGCTGCTGCAGACCAAGGCGTTCCACAAAATCCCGCCGGCGAACATCCAGGCGATCTTCATGCGCATGCAGCAGATCAACTACAAGAAGGGCGACGTAGTCCTCAAACAGGGTGCAGAGGGCGACTATTTCTACGTGCTCACGCGCGGCGCGGCCACCGTGACGCGGGAGACGCCGCTCTCCAAGGAAGGCATCAAGCTGGCCGAGCTGAACGTCGGCGACACCTTCGGCGAGGAAGCCCTGATCTCCGACGCCAAACGCAATGCCACGGTCACGATGGCGAGCGAAGGTTCGGTCATGCGCCTCGGCAAGGACGACTTCAAGAAGCTGCTCAACGAGCCGATGCTGGACTGGGTCACCCAGGAACAGGCCGAGAAGATCGTGGCCAAGGGCGGCCAGTGGCTCGACGTGCGGCTGCCGAGCGAGTTCGAGAATCACCACATGGACGGTGCGATCAACATCCCGCTGTACTTCATCCGCCTGAAGATCAACACGCTGGACAAGCACAAGACCTACGTGGTCTGTTGCGATACGGGACGACGGAGCTCGGCCGGCGCCTACATCCTCAACGAACGCGGCTATCAGGCCTACGTCCTGCAGGGCGGTATCAACAAGGAATAGCTACATCGTGTGGGTGGGCTTGTCCCCGCCGAGGGCGCCCGCGAGATAGTTCTCGATCTTCTTCTGCGTATTGCCCTGGTCCTGGTCGGAGAACTGCACGCCGATGCCGGCCGTGCGCTTGCCCTGCGCGCCCTTGGGCGTCATCCAGATCACCGTTCCGGCGACCGGGATCTTCTCTTCCTCGCCCATCAGGTTCAGCAGCATGAACACTTCATCGCCGAGGCGATACGAGCTGTTCGTCGGGATGAAAAGGCCGCCGTTGATCACGTAGGGCATGTACGCCAGATACAGCGCACTCTTGTCCTTGATCGTCAGCGTCAAAAGTCCCGGTTTGCTCATCGTTTACCTCATGGCCGGCAGAGCCGAACTCCCGCCCGGCGCTCTCCGGCCGCAGTTCGCCAGGCCTTCGGCCCAGTCGATCAGCAGCCCCTCGAGAGTGAGCTGGACATTGAACGACCCTGCCGCCTGACCGCGTAGCCGGTTGATCGTGTCTAGATAACAGAAGAGATTTCGCCTGTCCATGCGCTGTAGCACAGATTCCGCCGGGATTCCGTCCGGCACCGGACGCTTCGCGCCGCAGGCGCCGAGAATCGCCTGCTGGACGCGTCGCGCCAGCCATTCCAGCACGAACGCCGGCTCCAGTTTGGCCCAGCGCGCGGCCACGTCGAGCGGCGATGCCCCGCCGAGTGCCACGGCCGTGAAATCGCGGCTCATCCCCGCGTGGGTCTCCAGCGATTCGAGCGCGCCGATCGCCGCCAGCGGTGCATTGCCGGTCAACGACAGGGCCTGTGCCCAGGCCGCGCCTGGCTGCAACCGGTCGAGCCAGGCAATGCCGTCCGCCTCCCCCGGCGCCGCGACGTCGATGCGCTGACAGCGGCTGAACACGGTCGCGGGCAAGCGCCCCGTGCGGTCCGCAATCAGGATCAGCAGTGCGTCGCCGGGCGGCTCCTCGAGCGTCTTGAGCAGGCTGTTGGCGGCGTTCTCGGTCATTGCGTTGGCGGGCTCGATGACCGCGACCTTGCCGTCGCCGGCATGGCTGGTCAGGCTCAACTCGGCCACGAGGGCACGGATCTGATCGACCGAGACGGTGGCGCGGTCCTGTTCCGGCGTCACCCAGTGCAGGTCCGGGTGCTCCGGCGGCGGCGCCGGGTACTGCGGCAGTTCCGGCGTCCTGGCCGGGGCCAGGCGCAGCCCGGCGAGCCAGGCCGCCGCGGCACGCTTGCCGACACCGGCGCTGCCGGTCAGCAACACGGCATGCGGGAGCCGGTTCTGCGCGACCCGGGCACGCCAGCTATCCGCGAAGTCTTTGAGCCAAACGATATCCATTAAAACAATCGCTTATCGAATACTATTTAAGTGAATTATCATTGTGTTGCGGCAGCGGCGATCGACTCGATCGCCTGCTTCACGGTCGCGAGCGGCTGCGTCGCATCCACGACGACGAAACGTTCCGGCTCTTCCGCGGCGATACCGAGATAGGTCTCCCGCACCCGCGCGAAGAATTCGTAGCGTTCCGCCTCGAAACGGTCCGGCTTGCCGCGTTTGCCGACCCGACTCATCCCCACTTCGACCGGCGCGTCCAGCAGCACCGTCAGGTCCGGCCACAGGTCGCCGTGCACCCAGTCCGCAAGCCGGTCGATCTGCTCCCGCGGCAGGCCGCGCCCGCCACCCTGGTAGGCCCGGCTGGAGTCGGTATAACGATCGCAGAGCACCCAGGTCCCGGCCGCGAGCGCCGGCCGAATGACGTTGTTGACGAGCAGCGAACGCGCGGCGAACACGAGCAGGAGCTCGGCCATGTCCGGCATCGCCTCGTCGCCGTGCTCGGCGACCAGGTCGCGAATCCGTTCGGCGAGCGGCGTGCCGCCGGGTTCGCGCGTCGTCAGCACCCGGCAGCCACGCTGTTTGAGCGCCGTCTCCAGGTAGGCGATGTTGGTGGACTTGCCGACGCCCTCGATGCCTTCGAAAGTGATGAACTTTCCGGTTTCCAAAATCAAGTTCCCTGCTGTCGCGCCTTGCGCAGCCGCTTCAGATAGACGGCAACGGCCGCGTCATGTTCATCCTTGGTCGCCGAGAACGTGTGACTGCCGTCGGGCAGGCCGGTCGCGACGAAGTACAGGGCGTCGCCGTCGGCCGGGTGCAGCGCGGCATGGATCGAAGCGCGTCCCGGCATTGCGATCGGTGTCGGCGGCAGTCCGGCCCGCGTGTAGGTGTTGTAAGGCGTGTCGGTCTCGAGATCACGGCGCGTCAAGTTGCCGTCGAAAGCCTCGCCGATCCCGTAGATGACCGTCGGATCTGTCGCCAGCCGCATCCGCTTCTCCAGCCGCCGGACGAACACGCCGGCAATGCGCGCGCGCTCGTCGGCACGCGCGGTCTCCTTTTCGACGATCGACGCGAGGATCAGCGCCTGGTACGGGGTCGCCAGCGGTACCGACTCGTCGCGATGCTGCCACTCGTCGCTCAGCACGTCCTGCATGAGCGTATAGGCTTTCGCAAGCACCGTGCGGTCGCTGCTGCCGCGCGGCACGAGGTAGGTCTCGGGGAGGAACAGGCCTTCCGGTTGCGTCACGGCCGCGCCCAGTTCCTCCAGCAGACCCGGCCAGTCCTCGTCGGTCATGGTTGCCGTGAGGTACGGACGCTCGTGCAGGGCATCGAGCAGTTCCCACCGGTTCCAGCCTTCGACGATGGTGAACGGGTGCAGCCGCACGGCGCCGCTGGTGAACTTGTGCAGCAGGTCCACGGGCGTCGTGCCGGTTTCGATCAGGTACTCTCCGGCCTGCACCGCACTCGCCTGCCCGGTCCATCGGGCATAGGCGCGCAGCAGGAGCGGATGGCGCGTGACGCCGAGCTCGCCCAGCCGATCGGTCACGGCGCGGAACGATGTGCCGGGCGCGATCTCGAACTCCACGCCGCTCTCGGCGACCGTCAGCGGCGACTCGAGGTATTTCGCCATGGCGAGCGCCGCCGCCGCAACCACCGCGACCAGCACAGCGCCAACGACGATGATCAGCCGTTTCACGTACGCGACTCCGTTGGAACATGCCCTGCGGCCTCATGGTACCGCACATGGGCGACTATCAGTGGAACGCCCGGAAGATCAGGGTGCCGTTCGTGCCGCCGAAACCGAAGGAATTGGACATGGCGACCTCGACGTCCGCCTCGCGCGCGGCGTTCGGCACGTAGTCGAGATCGCAGAGGGGATCCTGCTGCTCGAGATTGATCGTCGGCGGCACGACGTGCTTGTCGATTGCCAGCACCGAGAAGATCGCCTCGACGACGCCGGCGGCTCCGAGCAAGTGGCCGGTCGTCGATTTCGTGGAGCTGACGAGCAGCTTGTCGGCGGCGTCGCCGAACGCCCGCCGGATACCCACCGTTTCGCCGACATCGCCTGCCTGCGTCGACGTACCGTGGGCGTTGAGGTAGTCGATCGCGGACGGCTCGAGTTTCGCGTCGCGCAAGGCCGCCTCCATCGACCGGCGCGCGCCGTCGCCGTCGGCGGGCGGCAGCGTGATGTGATACGCATCGCCGCTCATGCCGAACCCGACCAGCTCCGCGTAGATGCGGGCGCCGCGAGCCCTGGCGTGCTCGAGTTCCTCCAGCACGACGCAGCCCGCGCCGTTGCTCAGCACGAAACCGTCGCGCTCGACGTCGAACGGACGGCTCGCGCGTGTCGGCTCGTCGTTGCGCGTGGACATGGCCCTGGCAGAACAGAACCCGGCCATGGCCAGCGGTGTCGTTGCGTATTCGGAACCGCCGGCCAGCATGACGTCGGCATCGCCGTGCTCGATGCAGCGTCCCGCGAAGCCGATGCAGTGCGACGACGTCGCACAGGCGGTGACGATCGAGACGTTCGGCCCGGTAATGTGTTCCATGATGCTGACGTTGCCGGACGTCATGTTGATGATGCTGCCCGGGATGAAGAACGGCGAAACCTTGCGCACGCCGCCTTCCATCAGCCGCGTGTGGTTGTCCTCGATGGTCCGGATGCCGCCGATGCCGGCGCCCATCGCGACACCGATACGGTGACCGTTCTGTTCCGTGATCTCGAGGCCCGCGTCGCGTATCGCGTCGACGCCCGCGGCGATGCCGAAGTGGATGAACGGGTCGGTCTTGCGGGCTTCCTTCGGCGTCAGGTAATCGTCGACATTGAAGCCCTGGACGATACCCCCGATCCGCGTCGGGAAACTGCTGATATCGAAGTCCTCGACCAGGCGGATCCCCGAAACACCCTCACAGACGTTGCGCCATGCATCGTCCACGCGGCTGCCTACCGGCGAGATGATGCCCATGCCGGTAATGACTACGCGTCGTTCTTTCAAGGGGGCTCCGCTAGTGTGTTATCCGGCCAACACCTGGGAGAGGCAGGACTGCCGCGCGGCGGCCGAAAGTGGGCGCGGCGCTCTGCGTCGCGCCCCGGGAATCAGCCTTCGCTCTGACGAGCAGTAACGAAATCGATGGCTTGCTGCACCGTGGTGATCTTCTCGGCTTCCTCGTCCGGAATTTCCGTCTCGAATTCCTCTTCGAGGGCCATCACCAGCTCAACGGTATCGAGCGAATCGGCACCCAGATCATCGACGAACGAAGCATCGTTCGTGACCTCGTCTTCCTTCACGCCGAGTTGCTCGGCGACGATGCTCTTAACTTGTTCTTCGATACTGCTCATAGCGGTTGCTTCTCCTGAGAAGACTCATCAAAAAGATCCACGGCGATACCGTTGAATGCGCCCGACCGCATTGCCGAAAACGCTTCGGACGGCGTAACCCCTTGATATATCAAGGCGCAGCCTGACCGTGGCACGGTATTGTATGTGAATCGCCCATGGCAATCTACACGGAATTCCGCCGATTCAGTCCATCAACATGCCGCCGTTCACGTGCAAGGTTTCGCCCGTGATATAGGCTCCCGCCGCGGAAGCGAGAAACACCACCGCGGCGGCGATGTCACCGGTATCGCCGAGTCTGCCGAGCGGGATTCCGGCCAGCAGCGCGGCACGCTGATCCTCGGGCAGCACGCGGGTCATATCGGTATCGATGAAACCGGGGGCGACCACGTTGACGGTGATGTTCCGCGACCCGATCTCGCGCGCGAGCGACTTGCTGAAACCGATGATGCCGGCCTTGGCGGCGGCGTAGTTTGCCTGTCCCGCATTGCCCATGATGCCGACGACGGACGCGACATTGATGATGCGGCCCTTGCGTGCCTTCATCATGCCCTTCAGGCAGGCCTTGCTGACGCGGTAGACGCCGGAGAGATTCGTCGCCAGCACGTCGTCCCACTCCTCGGCCTTCATGCGCATGAGCAGGTTGTCGCGGGTGATACCTGCGTTATTGACGACGACGGTGGGCGGACCCTCGTTTGCCTGCACGTCGTCGATCGCCGCCAGCACGGACGCGTCGGCGGCGACGTCGAGCACGATGCCGCGGCCGGCACCCGTCAGCGCCGCGGAGATCGCAGTGGCGCCGGACTCGCTCGTGGCTGTGCCGACGACTTGCGCACCGGCGTCCGCCAGCGCGCGAGCGATGCGGGCACCGATACCGCGCGACGCTCCCGTGACCAGCGCCACTTCGCCCGCGAGTGCCTTGTCGGTGAAGATCCCGTTCATCAACCCGCCAGTGCGGCCTGCATCCGCTCGACGGAGTCGATACTGTAGACGGGCGTGCCGTTGGCGATGCGGCGCACGAGACCGGACAGCACCCTGCCCGGCCCGCACTCCACGATCGCGGAAGTGCCTTCGGCCAGCATGTAGCGGACCGTGTCGACCCAGTGCACCGCGCTGTATACCTGCCTTGCCAGGTGCGCGCGGATGTCCTCGATGTCCGTGTAGGGCCTCGCATCCGTGGCGTTGATCACCGGGACCGAAGGCTCGTCGATCGGTACGCTCCGCAGCGAATCCGCGAGTGCCTCGCCGGCCTTGATCATCAGTGAAGAGTGCGAAGGCACGCTCACCTTGAGAAGGACCGCGCGACGGGCACCGGCCGCTTCGGCGCGCTCGACGGCCCGCAGGATCGACGGCTTGTGTCCCGCGATGACGACCTGTCCGGGTGAATTGAAATTGACCGGCTCGGCCACGCCGATGCCGGAGGCCTCGTCGCAGATCCTGCGCACCGCATCGTCGTCCAGGCCGATGATCGCCGCCATCGCTCCTTCACCGACGGGCACGGCGTCCTGCATCAATTGCGAACGGCGCCGGACCAGCAGCAGCGCGTCGTCGAAATTCAGGGCGCCGGCACAGACCAGCGCAGTGTATTCGCCGAGGCTGTGGCCCGCCATGAAATCGGGAGGCGCCCCGCCGGCGGCCTGCCAGGCTCGCCAGGCCGCGATGCCGGCCGTGAGCATCGCCGGCTGCGTGACGACGGTCTCGCCGAGTCGCTCCGGCGGGCCGTCCTGCGTCAGACGCCACAGGTCGTAGCCCAGGACCTCGCTGGCCTCGGCGTACGTGTCTTCGATCTCCTGGAATTTCTCGGCCAGATCGGCCTGCATGCCCTGCGATTGGGATCCCTGTCCGGGAAACACCATGGCCATGGACAAGTTGCTCTCCCTTCAGAGACCCCCAAGCCCGCGATTATATAGATGCCGGCGCCCGGACTCTAATCCGAAACAGGCCGGTGCCGGCCCAGCAGGGCGCCGGCGGCAACTCCGGCGACCGCACCGTACAGATGCGCCGCGGTGATCACGTTGCCGCCGGTCGATGCTTCGGAGCCGGGCAACGGACCGACGAGCTGCTCCCAGCCCAGCTTGGCCAGCAACAGCACGGCCAGCACCGCCAGCTCGGGGCGGTCCCTGCCGAGACCCGCCACGATCCCCGCCGCGAGCAGCCCGTGCACCACGCCGGACAGCCCCACGTACCAGACGAGCTGCGGTTCGAGGAACCAGAAGCCGGCGTCGATCCCGGCCACGACGCTGCCGAGCACCGCCAGCCACCGCAGCGGGCCGAGGCAGCCGCCGACGAGGAACCACACGAGCAGCAAACCGGTCGAATCAAGCAGAAAATGCGGCCAGCCGAGATGTACGAAATGCGCGCTGACGAGTCGCCAGGCCTCGCCCGCCGCGATCGCGCTGCGGTCGAAGGCCAGCGCTTCGCGGGCGGAATCTCCCGCCGCGGCGAGTCCGGCCGAGACCGCCAGGATGGCGACGGGAAGGGCCCAGACGGCCAGTCCGCTGCGGCTTCGGTCGACTAGGCGTAACCCCATGTTTGATATACTGACGTTTAAGCTTTTGAGCAGTCAATTTCGGCGGCGCCGCCGCCGTGGAGATACGAGAGTGAAACGTGATTCGGGCCTGCCCTCGGGCCAGGCCGGCTTTACCCTGATCGAAATCATGGTGGTGGTCATCATCATCGGTATTCTCGCCGCCATCGTGGCACCTAACGTCATCGGGCGCATCGACGATGCGCAGATCACGAAGGCGAAAGCCGATATCCGCGGTTACGAGAACGCGCTCAAGTTCTACCGCCTCGACAACTTCGCCTATCCCACCGCCGAACAGGGCCTGCAGGCGCTGGTAAGCAAGCCGAACGATCCGAACCTGAAGAACTGGAAGCCCGGCGGGTACATCGACCGCCTCACCAAGGACCCCTGGGGCAACGACTACCTGTACCAGAATCCCGGCAATCACGGCGAGGTCGACATCTACACGCTCGGCAAGGACGGCCGCCCGGGTGGCGAAGGTATCGACGCCGACATCGGCAACTGGAACGTCGACGAGTAGTACCCTGTCAACGTGATATTGATGCATTCAGCGTCCCTGTGGTATTTCGCCGCAAGGCGCGTCGCGCAGGCAATGGCGAGCCCTTGTCAAGCGGCGCAACGCGGCGGCGAGACACCACAGGGGCGCCCTATGGGTTGGCCTGTCAGTGGTCCTGGCCGCGTTACGACTCGCTCATGTAGCGGCGCTACACCATGCTCGCCGTGCCTTGCCGGGACCACTGACAGGTCAACTGAATGCATCAATATCACGTTGACAGGGTACTAGCGCCGCTTTGCCGCCTTCGCGTGCGGACCTCATGACCACGCGCCATAAAATCCGTGCATTCACGCTGATCGAGATCCTGGTCGTCGTGGCGATCGTCGCGATCGTCGTGTCCGTCGTCCTGCTCTCGATCGGACTGCTCGGCAACAATCGCGACCTGGATACCGAAGCCCGGCGCCTGACGTCGCTGGTCGCCGAGGCACAAAACGAGGCGACGCTGGAGGGCCGCGAGTTCGGTCTCGAATTCATGAACGGTGCCTACCGCTTCGTCGAGTTCGATCCGCTTACCGAACGCTGGGTCGAGATCACCGACGACGACCTGTTCCGGTTGCGGCGGCTGCCCGACGACGTGGAGTTCGTGTTGACGCTCGAGGGGCGCAAGGTACAGCTGCAGGACCAGCCCGCCACGATCGACGACCCGGGCAAGGACAAAGACAAGAACGACATGCGCAACCCGGACCTGACCCAGCGCTACGAGCCGCACGTCATGATCTTCTCAAGCGGGGACGCCACGCCGTTCCAACTTGCGATCCGACGCGTGCATTCGGATCAGTCGATCGTGCTGCAGGGCGACGTGACCGGCGCGATCGAAACCACGTCTTCGGAGAGCTGACCTGTGCCTCGCCGCCACCGGCAAGCCGGTTTCACGCTCCTCGAGGTCATGGTGGCACTGGTGGTGGTCGCGCTCGCGCTGACGGCGGTCGCGGCGAGCATGAGCCAGATGCTCGATGCCGCCGGGACCATGCGCGAGCGCACCTACGCGAGCTGGATCGCCCAGAACAAGATCGCCGAGATGCGGCTGGCGAACGTCATCCCGAAAGTCTCCGAGACGAGTGGCGAAGTCGATTACGCGGGGACGACCTGGGGCTGGCGTGCCGTCGTCTCCGAGACCGGCGTCGAGAACCTGTTCCGCCTCGACGTCACGATAACGCACGCGGGCAGTGACGACGCGATACGCACGGAGACCGGTTTCATCGGCGAGCCGGTCATCCCGGGCCAGAGCAACAGGATCTGGAACTCGACGCCCGTGTACTCCGGAGAGACGCGATGACTCGCCGCGAATGCGCCGGCTTCACGCTGATCGAGATCCTCGTGGCGATCGCCGTGTTCGGATTACTCGCCACTTTCGCCTACGCCACGCTCGGCCAGACACTCGACAATGCCACCATGCTCACCGACCGCATGGATCGCCTGGAGGCGGTGCAGCGCACGGTGCGGTTCCTCGGCGACGACCTGCTGCAGGCGGCGCCACGGCCGGTGCGGGGCGATCTCGGCGACAATTACGTGCCGGCGATCAGCACCAGTCGTACCGGCGACTTCGCGCTCGAGCTGACGCACGGCGGCTGGAGCAATCCGGCCGGCCTGCCGCGCGGCACCCTGCAACGGTCGGCGTACCGGATCGAAGACGGCAAGCTCATCCGGTACCACTGGAACGTACTCGACCGGACTTTCTCGAATCAGCCCGTCGCGACGGTGCTGCTGGACGACGTCGAAAGCCTGGCGTTCCAATTCCTGCAGGCCGACGGCAAATGGAGCGACACCTGGCCGCCCGAGGGCGCACCCGCCGCGCTCGGCCTGCGCGCAAGGCCGCGCGCCGTGCAGTTCGTCCTGACGCTCACTGACGAGGGCGAGATCAGCCGCCTGATCGAGGTGGCGCCATGACGCCGGGGCGCCGGAATCGCGGCGTGGCGCTGATTACGGCCGTGCTGATCGCCGCGCTGGCCGGCTCCGTGGCTTCCCGGCTGGCCTGGGATAACGCGCTGGAGGTGCGCCGCACGAGCGTCGCGCTGATCCGCGACCAGGCGATCCAGATCGCGCTGGGAGCCGAGAACTGGCTGGAGCTGATTCTCGCGCAGGACCTCGAGGATTCGGAGACAGATCATCTCGGCGAGATCTGGGCCGCCGACTTGCCCGGCCTGCCGATCGAAGGAGTCGAGAACGGCCAGGTGTTCGGCAAGGTCGAGGACCTGCAGGGCCGCTTCAACATCAACAATCTCATCGGCGAGGACGGCAAGGTCGACCCGACGTCGCTGGCACAGTTCCAGCGCCTGCTCGTTGCACTCGGCCTGGACCCGCGTTTCGCGACGATCGCCGCGGACTGGCTGGATGCCGATCAGAACCCGTCCTTCCCGGACGGCGCCGAGGATTCGATCTATACCGGTTTCATTCCGCCGTACCGGACCGCCGACCAGCTCGTCTCCAGCACCAGCGAACTCGGCGCACTGCAGGGCATGGACAAGGCGAGCCTCGACCTGCTGCTGCCGCACATCACCGCGTTACCCAAACGCACCACCATCAACGTGAACACGGCCACCGGGCCGGTACTGCAGTCCCTCGACGAGAACATGACGACTGCCCAGGTCGAGCAGCTCATGAGCGAACGCGCGGAATCCGGTTTCGCGGACGTCAAGAACACGTTTTCGCCGCTCGTTGCGAAGGAGGTTCTGAGTGAGATCGACGACAGCACCCAGTTCTTCCAATTGAAGCTCGTCGTCCGGATTGATACCGTTCGCATCACCTATTACAGCTTGCTGGAGCGCAGTCCCCGCGGCGACGTAGTGCCGATCCTGCGCAGCCTGGGGACGACCTGACGATGTCGGAGTATCTGGTCATTCGACTCGGTGACGACCGCGATGCCGCGGTGAGCTGGATCGTCGTCGACAGCAACGGCACGCGGCTCGGTCCGCCCGCCACCGGTCCGCTCGCCGACGCCGTGCTCGATGTACAGGGCCGGGACGTGATCGTGCTCGTGCCCGCCACGAACGTGCTCACGACGACGGTCGACATTCCGCTACGCGGCGGCTCGCGGCTGCAGGCCGCCCTTCCCTTCGCGCTCGAGGAATACCTGGCCGACGACATCGATACGCTGCACTTCGCGGCGGGACCCCGGCGCGAAAGCGGCCGCACGCCGGTCGCCGTGGTCGCCCACGAGCGGATGTCGGCGTGGCTGGGACGGCTGACGAAGGCCGGCATAGCGCCCGCGCGCCTGATACCCGAAAACTACGGCCTGGCACGAATCCCCGGCACGCTGAGCCTGCTGGTCGCCGGCGACGAAATCCTGTTCAACGACGGTGCCGACAACGAGTTCGTGATGCAGGGAGTCAAACCCAGTGACGCGCTGGTCGTCGCCGGCTCGCTGGGCGACGCAGGCGGCGTGGCAGACGCGCTCGAGGGCGTGGAACCGGCACCGGCGCATCTGCTCGTGTATTGCGAAGCGGCCGACGAGGAACGCTTCCGGCACGACTGGCTGGCGCTGCGCCACGAACTGGCCGACGTGGACATCAACCTGCTGCCGGACGGCGTGCTGCCGCGACTGGCCGTCACCGTCGCGGCAGGCAGCGGCGTAAACCTGTTGCAGGGCCGGTACGGGCCGAAGACCGAAGTGGGCACCGTGCTGCGGCCCTGGCGCTATGCCGCCGCCCTGCTGCTTGCATTGATCCTCGCCGGCTATGCCGGCAAGGTCGTCGACACCTGGCGTCTCAGCCGCGAGGAGGCGGCGCTCAAGGCGCAGTTCACCGAACTGTATCGGCAGATTCGACCCGGTGACACGACCGCCATCGTGGACCCGGTCGCGACCGTGAACTCGCTCAGGCGCGGCCGCGGCGGACCGGTCGCGGCACAGGTCTTCCTGCCGTCGCTGCGGGTACTCGCCGGCGCACTCACGGAGCACGACGCGGCATCACTCGAAGCGATCAGCTATCGCGCGGGGGTCGTCGACGTACGACTCAGCGCACCCGACGTCTCCACCCTCGACGGCATACAGAAGTCGGTCAGCAGTTCCGGGCGCTTCAGCGCATCGATCCAGTCGACCGACCAGGTCGGCGACAGGATCAGCAGTCGCATACAGATTCGCGAGGCGGGCGCATGAAGGACTGGTTGGAATCGCTGCAGCCCCGCGAACGCATATTCCTTTTCGCCGGCGCCGTGCTCGTGACGGTCGCCTTGCTGTATGCCCTCGCCTGGATGCCGCTGGACAGGCGGCAATCGGCGCTCGCCGCCAGCGTGGCGGACTGGCAACGCTCGGTTGCCGAACTCGGCGCCCTCAAGAACATGCCGGACAGCGGCAATGCTTCGCCCGCGACACCCGATGCCGGCCAGACACCGGTCGTTATCGTCGATCGCACCTTGCGGGCTCGCGGCCTCGACAAGTCCCTGCAACGCAGCCAACCGACCACGAGTAACGGCATCCGCGTGGAATTCAAGGACGTCGCTTTCGACGATCTCGCGCTCTGGCTCGGCGATCTCAGCACGCAATACGGCATGGAAGTCACCTCGGGAGCATTCTCGGCGCCCGGCCGCGGGGAACCCGGCCGCGTCGACGCCACCCTGACGCTGGAACGCGCACCCTGATGCAATCTCGCACCAGACTCGTCGCCATCGGATTGGTGACGTTCGTCGCGGGGCTGATCGCGATGTTTCCGGCACGCGTGGCCTATCACTGGTTCGGTGGACAGGGCGTGATCCTGGAGGGCATCGCCGGCACGGTGTGGTCGGGCAGCGCCAGCCAGGGCGACATCGAGGGCTTCTACCTGCGCGCGTTGCACTGGCGGTTCCACCCGCTGTCGCTGTTCGCCGGCAAGCTCGCGTACTCGATCGAGGCGAGTCCTGCGTCCGGATTCCTGGAAGGCAGCATCGCCGTCGGGATCACGGGCAAGGTCGTGGCGCACGGCATCAGAGCGTCCCTGCCGTTACAGGCGGTGCGGCAGCTGGCGGCCATGCCGGGACTCGGCGGCAAGTTGAACGCGCAACTGGATCGAATTGAGATCGAGGGCGGCCTGCCGGTTGCGATCGACGGCAAGGTCGAAGTCGCCGGGCTGCTCGTCCCGATGATCGACCCGTCGCCGATCGGCGGCTACCGCGTCGAGTTCTATACGCAGGAGAGCGGGGTCATGGGCACCGTCGAGGACACCGACGGCGTCGTCGATGTCGCGGGCACCGTCCAGATCCGTCCGGACCGGACCTACGAGTTCCGCGCGCTCGTTGCGCCGAAAACGAACACGCCCGCCCGCCTCTCGAAGCAGATGAAGTTCCTCGGCACCGCCAACGAACGCGGCCAGTACGAGATGCGCCTCGACGGCAAGCTGTAATTTGTCGCACGCTCATCGCGGCTGAAGCCGCTACTACGGATGCTGACAGACCACGGCGGCACAATAGCATCCGTAGGAGCGGCTTCAGCCGCGATCAATTGCGACCTCGACGAATTCCTGTAACAACGGGAAGTACAGCGCGCAGCGGGCCTCGACGCCGGCGTAGTTGCGGTAGACGTCTGCGTAACGTCGGAGCTGCTGCCGGTAGCGTTCGGATTCGGACGCGAGAAATTCCGCCAGCGAGCCGCCCTCGTGCGAACTGGTCTTGTAATCGACGATCCAGTGCGTGCCGTCGTCGTCGACGCGCACGCGGTCGATCACGATCGACTCGACGCGCCCTTCGACGACGCCGGAAAGTGCAAGCTCGGCGTGGCCTTCGCCGCTCAGCAACCAGCGCCCGGTCGCGTCCGCCGCGATGCCGCGCAGCGCGTCCAGCACGCGGCGCAGCACCGGCTCCTGCGCGTCGGCTACGACGCCGAGTTCGCGCAGCCAGCGCTGGCTGATCGATCGCGCGAGGCCCGGTTGGTCCACCGGCAGTTCGATACCACGGCTTACCGCGAGCTGCAGCCAGCGATGCGCGACGGTACCGGCGGCGCGCGCGCCGGCGCCGACCCAATCGTAATCCACCGCGCGGTCCTCGCCGGCGACGGCCTCGGTGCCGCGATGCCCCGGTATCGGAACCGGCGCCGGCAGACGCCAGGGCGTCGCGAGTCGACGCAGCTGAGGCGTCAACCAGTTTTCGTCCGCTTCCCGCGTCGTGTGTGCGTCCGGGTCGAAGTCGCGCTCGTAGCGTTCGGCGAGTGCGGGCCAGAGCAGTTGCAACAGGCTGCGCGGGTCCGGACCGACGCGGTCCTTCGTGATGCGCACGTGGCCGGCGAGATGCAATGATTTCTTCGCACGGGTGCAGGCGACGTACAGCAGCCGGCCGAGTTCGTTGGCGTCCTTGTCGGCCTCGACCTTGCCGATGTAGGCATGGATAGGGTCCTTCTCCAGTTCGGCGCGCGGCGCGACGGGACTGATGACCTTGCGCGTATCGCCGTGTTCGTCGGGGATATCGAACCAGTTGAGGACCTGCGGATCGCGATGGCGCGGCACGCGGCCGAGACCGTACAACAGCACGTGGTCGAATTGCAGCCCCTTGGCACGATGCATCGTCATCACCTGCAGGCGCGCCGGGGCATCGGTGGAAACGTATTCACGATCGAGCCGCGCTTCCAGTTCGGCGACGTCCGGCAGCGACCCGGCCGTCTCGATAGCACCGATCACGTCGAAGAAGCGGTACACGTTGCGGACCGCATCGCTGCTGCCGAGCGCCGCCGGACCTCCCAGCGTCAGCCACGTGCGCTCGACGCGGTCGCGCAGCCCCTCCACGCGGCCGCCGGCGGCGGTGTCGGCCAGCAGGTCGCGGAAGGCGACGAGGCGTCGCCGGCCATCCGGGGACAGACGGCGCAGCCGGATGTCGTCGTGCATCAACTCGGCGACGGTCCGCTGCGACTCGTTGCAGACCAGCGCGTGCAGGTCGCTCCAGTCCAGTCCGAGCCAGGGCGCCCTGAGCAGGGCGAGCCAGGCGAGCCGGTCCCCCGCGTGCACGAGGGCGCGCGTCAGCGCCAGTGCATCGATGATCTCGGGGAGATCGGTCAGGCGATCGATCTCGACCGCGCGGTAAGGAATGCCTTCCTCGCGCAGCAGGGCCAGCAGGACCGGAAGATGGGATCGGCTGCGCACGAGCACGGCGACGTCGTCGTCCGGGTGCGCGTCCAGAATCTCGCGGAGCACCCGACATCCCTCGCGCGCTTCCGCCGCCCGGCCGCCGCCGAAGCACGGGTGCACGATGCATTCGCCGGCGCCGGCCTGTTTCGGCACGGACACGGCCGCCGAATACGAGACGGCACCGCGCGACGGATCGTCCGCTTGCGGCAGCACCTGTGCGAACACCGCATTGAACCAGTCGACGAGGCGCTCGCCGGAGCGGAAGTTGCGGCGCAGCGTCAACGGCGCCATCGCGACCGCGCCGATGCCGGTCCGCCGGGCGAGCAGGAACTGACCGACCTCCGCGTTGCGAAAGCGATAGATCGATTGCATCGGATCCCCGACGCAGAACAGCGTGCGGCCGTCGCCTTCCGTCCAGCCCCCTGTCAGCGCTTCGAGCATCCGGTACTGTGCGCTCGACGTGTCCTGCATTTCGTCGACCAGCAGGTGGCGTAACTGATAATCGAGCAGCAACGCCACGTCGCCGGGCTGCTCCGCCGTGCCCAGCGCCCGCGCCGCACTCAACGCGACCTCCGTGTGGTCGGTCATGCCGCGTTCGCCGAACAGCCGTTGCAGCTCGGTGACGGCCAGCGGCAACAGCCGGAACAGCGCCAGCAGCACCTGCCACTGATCCGCGTCGTAGCGCGGCCGCGGCAGCGTACGCGTCGCGTCGAGCAAGCGCCGCAACGTGTCGTGCTCGCGCAGGGTCGCGATCAATGCCAGCAGCGCGTCCTTCTCCCCGGCGTCGCCGGTCGGGAAGCCCTGCGTCTTGTTCACGCGCCGTCGCCATTCGCCGTTCGCGGTCAGCAACAGCTCGGCGATGCCGCGCCAGTGAGCCAGGCCGGCTTCGTCGCCGGCCGGCAGCTCGCGGAGATCCGCACAGGCACACACGGGATTGGCCGTCTGGCCGGCGTCGAGCAACTGCGCCGCGGCGTAGCGTGCCAACGCCGTCAGCTCGCCGCTGTCCGCCGGCATTGCCAGCCGGGTTTGCGCGAGATGCGCGCTCACAGCGTCGGCAAGGCTCGACTCGAAACGCCGGCGCAGGGCCTCGGCCTGGGCGCCGTCGACGGCACCGCTGCCGATAAACGGCAGCCACTGGTCCCGCGTCGCGAGCATGCGGGCCAGGTAGTCGATGTAGATACCCGTGTTGTTGTCGAGATGCAGCAGTACCTGCTCCGTCGCATCGTGCAATTCGCCGGGCTCGGTCAGTTGATCCAGGGTCAATGCGGCGGCGCGGCGGTACGCGGACGCCAGCTCCGCATCGGTGAAGATCGCATTGCCGGCGGCGCCCGCCGAGCTCAGCGGCTGGGCACGGGCGATCATGCCGTTGACCGAATCGAGCGTCTGGATGCGCAGGCGACGCGGGTTCGCGATGATGTCCCAGCCCCGCTCGCGATCGCGCCGCAAGGCGGCCTGGGCCGCGTCCGCCGTCACCTGCATGTGCGGTTCGCTCGCGTGCTGTCCCCGGCTCGCGGCGCGCAGCGCCTCGAGCACGCGCAATCCCATCTCGGCCGCCGCCTTGCGGGTGAACGTGATCGCCAGAACTTCTTCCGGCGCATCGACGACCGCCAGCAATTTCAGGTAGCGCTGTATCAGGAGCTCGGTCTTGCCGGAGCCCGCCGGCGCCTGCACGATGAACGAGCGCGCTACGTCGAGTGCCGCCGCGCGGGCCGCCTCGTCGTCGTGAGTGAGCGTCGCGTCAGTCGTCACGGCGCAATTCCTCGATGCGACTCAGCAACGCGAGCGGTCTCGCCGCCTGCGCCGAGGGGTGGCCGTCGACGCGCACGTCGCCCCTGGCCAGTAACCGGCCCGCCGCGACGACGCGTTCCTTCCAGCGTGCCAGACGGTCTGCGAACCCGTCCGCCGCGGAGAATGCGGGCCCGACCGCGTCGATGTCGACCACACGGCTGTCGACATTGACCAGCCCGAGGCCCGCCACGGCTTCGTCGACGGCGCACGCGTAAACCACCAGTTGATGGTCCTTCGGTTCCCCGTCGCGGCCGAGCAGCCGGCGCCGCGCGCCGGTCTTGTAGTCGAGGATGACGAGCCCGCCCGCATCGAGCCGGTCCAGTCGATCGAACCGCAGGTGCAGGCGGACGCCGCCGATCACGGCCTCGAGCGCCTGCTCCACGGCAACGACCCGGAACGGGACGCGGTCCGCGTCCTGCGCCACGACCTGTTTCAGCAACCGCGCCGCCCGCTCCCGCTCGAGACGCAGCAGCGCGCGCAACGTCGCGTCCGCATGCCGTTCATGGCGCCGGAACGCCGTCGTGAGAGCGGCATCGACGCGCCGCTCGAGTTCCGCGGCGTCCCAGCCCGCGAGTTCCGACTGCGCCGGGAGCTTGCCATAGAGCGCGTGCAGCGCGTCGTGCAACAGGTTGCCTCGCAACCAGGGTGCGAGCCCCGGACGGATCGGATCCAGCGTGCGCACGCCGAGGCGTCCCTGCGCGAACGCGGCGAACGGCTCGGTAAGCTGGCGCTGGATCGTCGCCGCGCCGCCGGCCACGCGTTCGTCGTCGCCGACCGGCGGCACCGGATCACGATCGGCCGCGACCGGTCCGTTCGCCGGGACCAGCTGCGTGGCACGCCAGCCCGGGTCCGGCGGCGCCTCGTCCGGTGCGCCCGGCTGCGCCAGCAGCGCCGTCGCGGTCTGTGGCGCATCGCCGTCGTTGCGCGGAAAACTGCACACGACACTGCGGGCACTGCCGAGGAGTCGCGTCAGCACGCGTCGCGCGTAGTCGAGCGTGTCCTGCGGCTCCGCGTCGGGCATCCCGTGGCGACGCTGCAACGAGCGCGAAATCAGTGCGAGCGGCCGCGACGGCGGCGGCCAGGCCGACGCCGTCAGGCCCGCGATCCAGAGGCGATCGAACTGCAGGCCCGCCGCTTCCAGCGGACCGAGGAGTTGCAAAGCCGGCGCACCGGTCTCGGGCTGGAACACGGTCTCCGCGGCCATGGCCGCCAGCCGTGCCGCGGCCTCGGCCGCGCCCATCGACGGGCTGACGAGTTCCAGGCGGGCCAGCTCGTTGAGCAGTTCGCGCCAGCGGTTGACGAGCTGGAACGCGGGGCTGTCGAGCGGTGCCGCGCCGGGCCAGGCGAACAGATTCAGCGCCTCGTCGATGCGCGCGGCCCAGAACGCCGGCGATTCCCGCTGCGGCAGGCCACGCCGCAGCTCCGCTAGGCGCTCGAGGCGGACCAGCCAGTCCGCCGCCGCGGCGGCGTCTTCGCGGCGATGCAGGGCGCTCCGCAGCGCCGCCGGCGACCAGGCTTGCTCCGGCATACGCCGCAGGCGCAATTCGAGTCCGCTGCGGCCTCCGCCGGCGTGGCTTCCCATGCTCGACGCGCCGAGCAACAGGCTGACCTCCCGGGACGCGAGGTCGGCGCTCAGCCAGCGTGCCAGCAGGATCGCCGTGGCACACGCCGGATAGTCTGCCAGCGCACGGCCGTAGGACACGTTGACGGCCGCGGCGACGCTCTCGGGCGCCCATTGCCAGCCCGGCACGAAGCCTTCGCGCAAAAGGCGCGCCGCCCGGTCGGCATCCTGTTCCAGGTTCGTCACGACGACGGCAAGCCGCTGGGCCGGATCCTTCTCGAGTGCCAGCCGTGCCCAGGCACCGGCAGCGCGCAGCTCGGCCTCCGCACCCTCGAAGCCGAACAGTGCGGCATCCTTGTCGGCCGCCGCGGGCGGCACCGTTTCGACGCCAGCACCGGCCGCACGCGCCGCCTCGAGGATCGCGGCCACCTGCGGCACGACGCGGTCGAAGCCGGCAACCCGCAGCCGCCGGGGCACGTCGACGCGTCCTTCGGCGATCAGCGTCCTGACGAGATCCGGCACGGCGTCTTCGTCGATCCAGCCTGCCTGTTCGAGCTCGGCCTGATAGCGGCGCGCCGCGCGAGCGAACAACTGCTGGTCCCGGCCGCTCGCCGTGCGCGCACACTCCTCCAGCGAGACGCCGAACTGGCGCAGCCGCTCCCATGCCGTGCGTGCCTGGCGCACGAGCATCGCGACGTTCAGGAGGGGATCGCTGACTTCGCGCCGTATGCAGCGCTCCCAGATCACGCGACTCTGATGGCCATTGATCCGGGTCGGCAGGTCGCCTGCGTGTGCGCTGCAGAGCAGGTTGCCGAGCCAGTCCCGCCACGCATGGATCGCCGGCCGGCGCCATGCGAGTCTGCCGCGGCCGATCTCGCGCGCGGCGACTTCGGCGACCAGCGCACGCGCCAGACGCCGACTGGCCGTTACGGTCTGCGCAGAGACGGCGTCGCCATCGTCGAGCCACTCATACATCGATCAGGCGTGTTGCTCCAGCAGCGAGTCGATCCGGTCGAACACGACGTTGATCGTGTCGACGTCGGGGAGCGTCGTGATCCGGAAGTGATCCGTATACGGCGTATTGAAACTGCTGCCCGGCGCCACGAGCACGTGCCGATCCTCGAGCAGGGCGAGCGCAAAGGCACGATCGTCCAGCCGCCCGCGGAAGCGATCGTCGAGGCGGATGAACGCATACATCGCGCCCATGGGCTTTTGCACGCTGAGGAAACGGCTCTCCTCGACGCGATCCAGCACGGCTTCGCGCTGCTGATACAGGCGCCCGCCCGCCCGTACGAGTTCCTGGATGCTCTGGAATCCGCCGAGTGCCGTCTGCACGGCCCATTGCCCCGGCACGTTGGAGCACAGGCGTAACGCGGCCAGCAGCTCCATGCCGTGGATGAATTCCTCAGCACGGTCGAGGTCGCCGGAAAACACGCACCAGCCGACGCGATAGCCGCAGGCACGGTAGACTTTCGACAGACCGGAGAAGGTCAGGCACACGGTATCCTGCGCGAGCGTGGCGATCGGCACGAACTGTGCGTCGTCGTACACCATTTGGTCGTAGATCTCGTCCGCGAGCACGACGATGCCATGGCGGGTGGCGAGGCCGACGATGGTTTCGAGCGTGTCGCGGCCGTAGACTGCGCCGGTGGGGTTGTTGGGATTGATGATGACCATCGCCTTGGTTTTCGGGCCGATCAGCGCTTCGATCCCGGCGACGTCCGGCTGGAATCCGCGCCCGGGATCGCATCGATAGTATTTGACCTTGCCGCCGTTGAGCGCGACGGCCGCCGACCACAAGGGGTAGTCCGGGCTGGGCACGAGCACCTCGTCGCCGCGGTTCAGCAACGCCCGCAGCGACAGGTCTATGAGCTCGCTGACGCCGTTGCCGATGAACACCTCTTCGGCGCTGATGCCGTGGATGCCACGCTCCTGCTGTTGCATGACGACCGCTTCGCGCGCCGGGAAAATGCCTTTCTGATGGCAGTACGGCTCGGATTGGGCAAGATTCTCGATCATCGCGAGCCGCATCGTCTCGGGCGTCCGGAAACCGTACAGGCCCGGATTGCCGATGTTCAGCGAGATGATTTCGTAGCCGCGTTTCTCCAGCTCGCCGGCGTGATGCGCCAGCTGGCCGCGGATCTCGTACTTCACGTCCTGCAGCGTTTCGCTGCTGTGCAATGGATTATCCATCCGGTCTCTCGTCGTCTGTGTGCGGATAGCAGGCGGCACCCGGCGCCGTCAGGCGCGCGATCGCCTCTTCCCCATAATCGAGCCAGTCATGCAGTATGCCCTGCGTTTGCTCTCCGAGCAGCGGTGGCGCGAGATCGTAGCGCACCGCCGTCCTCGAGAATCGCACCGGATTCGCGACTGTCGGCATTGCGTCGTCCAGCGGATGTGCCAGCCGGCGCACGAGTTGCCGTTCGCGGGCATGGGCGTCCGTCAGGACCTCGGCGACGGAATTGATCGGCCCGGCCGGCACGCCGGCGCCCGCCAGGCGGGAGAGCCACGCGGCGCTCGTATCGCGGCAGAATACCTGCGAGATGAGGCCGACCAGCACTTCGCGATGCTCGACGCGATCGGCGTTGCTGAGGAATCGCGGGTCCGAGCCCAGTTCGGCTGCGCCGAGGCACTCGGCGAGGGCCCGGAACTGGCGGTCGTTGCCGACGGCGAGCATCAGGTGTCCGTCACGCGTCGGGAACGCCTGGTACGGAACCAGGTTCGGGTGCGCGGTACCGAGCCGGCCGGGATTCTCGCCGCCGATCAGGAAGTTCAGCGCCTGGTTGGCCAGCCACGCCACCTGGCTGTCGTACAGCGGCACGTCGATGCGCTGGCCCTTGCCCGAGGCACTGCGCTCGTGCAACGCGGCCAGGATCGCCGTTGCGGCGTACATGCCCGCCATGAGGTCGGCGATGGCCACGCCGACCTTCTGCGGGCTGCCGCCCTCCGCGTCCGGCGCGCCGGTGATGCTCATGAGTCCGCCCATCGCCTGGATCATCGCATCGTAGCCGGGTTCCTGCGCCCGCGAACCCTGTTGGCCGTACGCCGTGATCGAGCAGCAGATCAGCCCCGGATTCGCCTCGCACAGGCGCTCCGGGTCGAGGCCGTGGCGGGCCATCGCGCCGACCCGGAAATTTTCGATCAGTACGTCTGCACGTTCCGCCAGTAGCCACGCGACGCGACGCCCTTCGGTGCTGGCAAGATCGATCGCGATGGAGCGCTTGTTGCGGTTAGCAGCAAGGAAATAGGCGGCTTCGCCCTGTCTGCCGTCACCGAGCCAGGGGGGCCCCCACTGGCGCGTGTCGTCCCCGGCGCCGGGCTTCTCCACCTTCACGACATCCGCGCCGTAGTCTCCCAGCAACTGGCCGGCCCACGGACCGGCCAGGATTCGACTCATGTCCAGTACCCGGACACCCGCCAGTGGGCCGCTCATCGCAGCGCCTCCCGTGCAATTCAACAAGTTGGTATTTCAAAGGACCGTCGATTGTCGAGTGACGGCAGGACGACCGCAAGCCGTCGCGACCACGAAGTATTTTGAGATAGGTTCTAAAAACCCGGCCAACCCTGAGGTTGGCCGGGTGGGTCCGCACGGAGATTGCGGATTGCGTGACCGAACCGTGCTTCCGGGAACCGGTCGACGATTCAGTCCAGCGCTTCTACCTCGGCGCCCTCCACTTTCTCGGGCGCCGGGGCCTGTTTACGTTCCGGCTGCTTCTTGCCGAACCGGACCAGCAGGTCGTCGTATTCTTGCGGCGTCAGCGCCCGGATCGACGAAACCTGGATGGACTGCAGGCCCGTACCGTCATCGAAAACCAGGTCGCTGAAGCCAGGACAGACCTGCGCCGACCTGGTCTGGAAGCCGATGCGCCAGGATGACCTGAGGCCAAAAGCGCGGCGCATCAGCGCGACGTGGTACTTCCGTTTCACACCGCTGGTGACGATGAGGTTGCCGTCGTCCAACACTTCATAGTCTCGGATACTCCCCTGCGATATGCAATCGTTGCCCCTCGGTGCCGGCTCGTTCGCCAGCTCCCGGGGCGGGTTGGGCGACGTGGCACAACTTGAAATAACACTTGAGAAAAGTAGTATAACTAGCGGTTTTAACAAATATTTTTTCATCGCCATTTTCGGGTTGTTTAGTAAACTAAACGCGTGTCTCGAAGCCTCTATCCTGTCCGTTAGGACCCGCGGGTGGCGCATTAAGTTCATGTGGCTTCCGCGTCCGCCGGCTGCCCGCGCCCGTCTCGGCGGGTGATCGCGACAGGCCGATCGGGGTCCCGGATCCATTCGCTCCAGGAGCCCGCATACAGCCTGGGCTCGCTGCGGCCTGCCAGCAGCGCCGAGGCGACCAGGTGGCAGGCGGTCACTCCCGAGCCGCACATCACCGACCAGGGCCGCTCGTCGGCCACGCCCAGTACGCCGGCCCACAGCGCCGCGAGTTCCTCGCTGCTGCGCCACCGGCCTTGCGCCCCGACGCTCGCATCATAGGGCAAGTTGACGGCGCCGGGCACGTGTCCGGCCACCGCGTCGATGGGTTCTTCCTCGCCGCGGAAGCGTGCCGCGGCCCGCGCGTCCACCAACGGACCCGCCCCGGCAGTGCCGATATTGGCCAGCAGCGCGTCCGTGGCGATCACGAGCCCGGCACGCGGCGAACGCCGGAAGCGGCGCTGCTCGACGCGATTCTCGCCGGCCTCCAGCGGCAGGCCCTCGTGCCGCCACGCCGCGATGCCGCCGTCGAGGAGCCGGACGTCGTCGTGGCCCTGCCAGCGCAGCATCCACCAGGCACGCGATGCCACGGCGCCGGTATCGTCGTCGTAGGCGACAACGGCCGTCTCCCGGTCGATGCCGAGACGCCCGAGCGTCGCTTGGAACTCGCCGGGATCCGGCAGCGGATGCCGACCCGAATCCTCGCGGACGGGGCCGGCGAGATCCCGGTCCAGGTCTGCATAAACGGCGCCGGGGATGTGGCCCTCGAGATAGTCGCGCCGGCCTGCCTGCGGGTCGAGCAGCTGAAACCGGCAGTCCACGATGCGCAGGCCGGGGTCGTCGAGCCGCGCCCGAAGTTCGTCCACGCTGATCAGCAAATCGTCGTAGTTCATACCCTCGCCCGCCGGATTCGGCCCGTCCGGGCCTTGTACACCCTGAGCGTGTCATGGACAATACCGGCCGCGGGCACGGCCCGTCCACGAATTCACCGTAACACCCGATCGCAAAATCTAAGGGATATCACGTGCAAAAGATCCTCGTCGGATTGAAACGCGTCGTCGATTACAACGTCCGCGTACGAGTCAGGAACGACGGCAGCGGAGTGGACACCGCGGGCGTCAAAATGAGCATCAATCCGTTCGACGAGATCGCGCTCGAGGAGGCCCTGCGGATCCGCGAACGGGGCGAGGCGCAGGAGGTCGTCGTGGTCTCGATCGGTCCGGCCGAATCACAGCAGCAACTGCGCACCGGCCTCGCGATGGGTGCCGACCGCGCCATCCTGGTGAAGACCGAGGAAAAGGCGGATTCACTGACCTGCGCGCGAGCGTTGCTCGAACTCGTGAACCGCGAGAATCCGGATCTCGTCGTCGTGGGCAAACAGGCCATCGACGACGACAACAATCAGACCGGGCAGATGCTGGCCGCGCTGTGGGACCGGCCGCAGGCGACCTTCGTGTCCGCGATCAGCTTCGAAGGCAACACCGCGCGCGTCACGCGCGAAGTCGACGTCGGCCTCCAGGTCATCGAGGTCGACCTGCCGGCGGTGGTCACCGCCGATCTGAGATTGAACGAACCTCGCTACGTGAAACTGCCCGAGATCATGAAGGCCAAGAAGAAGCCGCTGGATGAACTGGCGCTGTCCGACCTCGGCGTGACTCCCGCACCGACAGTAACCGAGAAGTCCTTCGAAGCGCCTCCCGAGCGGCAGAAGGGCGTCCGGGTGGACGACGTGCCGGCGCTGGTGACACTCCTGCAAGACAAGGGGCTGCTGTGATGGCAAAGATACTGATCATCGCCGACCATGACGGCGCGGTCCTGAATCCGACGACGGCCAAGACGATCGCCTGTGCAGCGGAGATCGCCGACGCCGAGATCGACGTCGCCGTGTTCGCAGAGTCGGCCTCCGGGCCGGCGGCCGAGGCGGCGGCACTCGCGTCGGTGCATCGCGTGCTCACCGTCGAGCGGCCGGAGAACGCCCGTCCGCTCGCCGCCGTGCTGGCGCCACAGGTCGCCGCGATCGCCGACGGCTACAGCCACGTATTCGGTCCGTCCACGACGTTCGGGAAGGACCTCATGCCGCGCGTCGCGGCGCTGCTCGGGGTCAATCAGATCAGCGACATCATGGCCGTCGTCAGCCCGTACGAATTCCAGCGTCCCGTGTACGCCGGCAGTGCGATCGTGACCGTCTCGGCCGCTCCGGACCGGACCGTCGTCGCGACCGTGCGGGCCGCCTCGTATCGCGCCGTCGGCCCGGGCGGCCCGGGCATAGTGGCGGCGGGGCCGGGAGACGAGGTCGCGCTAACGGCGGAGCCCCCGGCCGGCGGCCCCGCCCACTCGATTCTGTGGGTGCCGCCCGGCGGCCAGGCCGTCGTGCGTCGCGGCGCCTCGATTCCCACCGGCCAGGTCGCCCCCGACCCGAGCAATCGCCGCCTCACCTACGTCGACACCCGGAACCGGCAGATCGAGGTCATGGACCTCGTCGACGGCGCCGTACACGCATGGGCGACGTTGCCCGACGGGTCGGCCCCCGCGGGCGCGCGCCTGGTCCACGGACGGCGAGAGACTCGTTTGGCTGGCCGGCGGGGCCGGCGGCGGCCAGCTTCTCCAAGGGGACGCGTCGCAGGGTCTGCCCGCGGCCGGGCTCTCGTCGGCGGGTGCGCCCCGGCTGGTTGGGCTTTCGCCAGGCGGCGACTATGCGCTGGCGGCGGCCGCCGGCGGGGATGTCCTCGAGGCCGTGGGCATCGACAATGCTGACGTCGCGGCGCGCTGGCCGATGGACGCCTCGGTGTGGGCGGCTGCCTGGCGGCGGTAGCGCCCGTGCGCCGGCCGCGTGGCGCACCCCTAGGGGAGGGGGTTTCCGGCCGCGCCCCTAGCTCCTTAGGTGGCGCTCCAGAAAAGTGGCCGTCGTCTCGAGCGCGCGGCGCTCGTTCGCGCGTCTCGTGAATCCGTGGCCCTCGTCGTCGAAGACGAGGTACTCCACCTCCCGCCCCAACGATCGAAGTCGCTCCACGACCTGGTCGCTGTCACTTCGGGGCACGCGGGGGTCGTTGGCGCCCTGAATGATAAGGACCGGGCAACGCACGCGGTTGATGTAGGTGATGGGTGACGCGGCCGCGAGCCGGTCGCTTTCCGTCTGGGATCTCCGACCCAGCGCGCGATGTAGCGCTTCCAGAACGGCGGAACGGACCTCGTAAACGCCACGAGGTTGGACGGCCCGAAGATGTCCACGGCGGCCCGCCAGTAGTCGGCCAGGCGCGTCGCCGCGGTGAGAGCTGCAAACCCGCCATAGCCGCGACCGTAAACCCCAAGCCGCGTGCGGTCGACCCATTGGAGGGAGCGGAGGTAGTCTGCCGAGGCCCGCAGATCTCGACACGCCGCCGCCCCAGTCCCGCCGGGCGGAGGCGTTGAACCATAGGCCTTCCCGTAGCCGGTGGACCCCCGGATGTTCGGCGCCAGCACGGCGATGCCCCGATTCACCAGGTACTGGTAGAGACCGCCGTGCGCGTAGGTAGGCCGCTCCTGCTCCTCGGGTCCCCCGTGGATGGAGAGTACTGCCGGAACAGGTTCCTGCGCCGAGGCCCGGGGCGGACGGTAGAGGAAAGCCGGGATTTGACCCCCAGTGCCGTCGGGGATCTCAATGGCCTCGGGGGGCACCATGTCGTCCTCGGGCACGCCGCCGATCATGCTGAAAGTGAGCCGCGTGATCTCAATTTCGGATGAGCCTTGGGCGAGCACATGCAGCTCGTCGATGTGACGCGGCCGCTCGAGATAGAAGCCGAGGCGCGTGCCATCGTGCGAGAAGCGGGGCAGGGTGACGACGCCGTCGGGCATCGAGGGCACCTGCACCCGAGAGCCGGCTCGCAAGTCCCGGAGGTACAGCCGGCTGTAGCCGGCCTCGTTCACCGTCCAAGCCAGGAACGCCCCGCCCGGGCTGAGATCCACGGACTCCACATCCCAGTCGGGCGTCTCGACCCACGTCCTTTCGCCTCCGGGCCGACAAAACGCGAGGCCCCTGTGGTCACGGTCGGCGTTGGTGACGAATAAAAGCCGGCCCCGTCCGGCGACCAGGGCCCCGGCAGATTCACGATCTCCCCATCGTGCTCCGTGAGAAGCTGTTGGTCACCGGATTCCACGTCCACCAGCAACAGGTCCTGATCGGCGAAGTCGTTCATCCGGATGACGAGGAGGTGCTTGGCGTCCGGGGACCATGGGCCGGGCAGATGGTAGGCGTCGGCCGAGACCAGGCAGCGGGCGTCCCCCGTGTCGAGGTCGAAGATCAGGATGTCCATGTCCGCCGCGGCGCGCTCGTTTGCCGCGACGGCCAGGAGACGGCCGTCAGGGCTCGCGCTCCAAGGCGTCAGGATGTGCTGGGCGTCGAAGGCGCCACTCAGCGGTTCGGCCCGTCCGCCACTTTCCGGAACTCGGTAGAGTTGATTGCGCTCGTCGCCGTCCCGATCCGCCATGACCACGATGCCGCGGTCCCCGCGCGGCCAGACAAGCCCGCGGGCCGACCGGCTCTGAAAGGTGGTGAGCTGCCACGCCCATCCCCCGTGCACCGATTGCTTCCAGACGTTCATTTGCCCCGACGTGTTCGTAAGGTACGCCACCTCTTCGCCGTCGGGAGAAAACGCCAACCCTTGCGTCCGCCGCGCGGCCGAGTATTCCTCGAACGTGTGACGGCCCCTCCGCACAGGCGGGTCCCCAGCTTCTTCTGGCATTTCTGCCTCCTCGCTTCGGGTGATGATGGTGCCCCGTCGCCCCGCCGGGCAAGGAATCGCCACGATGCGTCGAGGCGGCCGACCCTTTACGCCATGGTGGAACCCGGACCCGCGGTCAATTGGGTGTCGCCAGGCCCCTCCATATAATGGGATGTCACCTGCGGGGCAGTAGCTCAGTTGGGAGAGCGCTACAATCGCACTGTAGAGGTCAGGGGTTCGAGTCCCCTCTGCTCCACACGTCGCCCACTTCCTCGTTGGAAGAAGTGGGCGACGCCCGTCTAGACGCCTTTCATCTAGACGCTTTTCTCGTGTCGCGGCCGTAAAGCCCGCCGGCATTCGGACCGCGCCACATCGGTCGTCAGCGCGAATTGCGCAAAGGAGTAGGGTCATGGCGGTTGCCGAACAGTACACACCCGAGCTTCGGTCCTACGTCGGCGCCCTTTTCCAGGCACAGGAAGCGCTCTTCGCGCGCATCCAGCAGGAGACCGAGGCGCACGGGTTCCCGCGCATCGAAGTGGGGCCCGACGAGGGCCGGTTCCTCCGTGGCGTGGCCCGGGCCGTGGGTGCCCGCAATGCCCTGGAGATCGGACCCTCGCCGGCTACTCCGCCGCGTGGATCGCGGGCGGCCTGGCCCCCGGCGGACGTCTGTTGAGCTTGGAGATGGACCCAGAGCACGCCGCGCTGGCCAGGCGCCTGCTGACGGGCGCGGATCTAGGGGTCACGGTGGAGGTGCGCGAGGGCCGCGCTCTGGATCTACTGCCCAACCTCGCTGGAGAGGGGACCTTCGACCTCGTGTTCATCGACGCCGACAAGCCTTCGTATCCGGCGTATCTCGAGCACGCGATCCAGCTCACCCGTCCGGGTGGCGCCATCTTGGCGCACAACGTCTTTCTCGGAGGCGACGTCGTGAATCCGGGAGATCAAACCGACGCGAGCGCCATGGACGCCTTCAACCACCGCCTGGCGGAAGACCCACGCCTCGTTTCGACGCTTGTTCCGCTGCGCGACGGCATGTCGTTCTCCATCGTCCAGGGAGCCACCCCATGACGGAACCATATCGCCCGGGGGACATCGAGGCCCGCTGGCAGGCGCGCTGGCAGGAGGACGCGCTGTATCGGCGGCCCGAATCCCCCCAGCGCCCCTACTACGCGCTGACGATGTACCCATATCCGTCCGGCAACCTGCACATGGGTCACTGGTTTGCGTACGCCCCGTCGGACGCGAGCGCGCGTTTTCAGCGGATGCAGGGCAACGACGTGTTCTTCCCGTTCGGATTCGATGCGTTCGGGCTGCCGGCGGAGAACGCCGCGATCCAGCGCGGCATTCATCCCCGGGAGTGGACCCTCGCGAACATCGCCCGGATGCGCGTTCAGCTGCGCACGATGGGGGCCATGTTCGACTGGTCCGCCGAAGTCGTCACGAGCGAACCGGAATTCTATCGATGGAACCAGTGGTTCTTCCTGCGCTTTCTGGAGCGGGGCCTAGCCTATCGGAAGTGGGCCGCTGTCGACTGGTGCCCCAGCTGCAACACGACGCTGGCCCGTGAGCAGGTTGTGGGTGAACACCTGGGTCTGCGAGCGGTGTGGGACGCCGGTCGTCAAGAGGGAGCTGGCTCAGTGGTTCCTGGGCATCACGGAGTACGCGGACGAGTTGCTCGCGGGACTGGACGACCTGGATTGGCCCGAACGGGTCAAGACCATGCAGCGCAATTGGATTGGCCGCAGCGAGGGTGCCGAGATCGTCTTCCCGGCGGATGGGCAGGGGCCGGCGATCGAGGTCTTCACGACGCGCCCCGACACGCTGTTCGGCGCGACGGCGGTGGTGCTGGCGCCAGAACACCCCGCCGTCCAAGACGTCGTGACGCCGGGCCAGGCGGACGCCGTGGCTCGGTATCGCGCAGAAGCCGAGCGCGAGACGGAGATCGACAGACTGGCGGCGGACAGACCGAAGACGGGCGTCGACACGGGGGGCGTACGTGCGTCAGCCGCTGTCCGGCGAGCGTCTGCCATTTGGGTGGCGGATTATGTGTTGCCCACGTACGGTCACGGCGCGGTCATGCTGGTGCCTGCTCACGACGAGCGGGATTTTGCCTTCGCCCAGACCTACGGGCTGCCTGTAAGACTGTCGTGGCGCCGCCGGCGGGGACACGAAACCGCGGTCGGCATGGCCGCGGCGATGATCCGGGACGCGTCGACGGACGGGCCCACACAGGACGGGGCCCACACAGGATGAGCGCAGACAGTACGGGCCCACAGCAGGATGGGCAGACGTCGGGAAGCGCCCATGTTGGAGGCCGCCTACACGGGTCCAGGGGTCCTCGTGAACTCCGGGGCGTTCACTGGGCTCACTAGCTTCGGGAAGCTGTCGCGAGCGGAGTGGTCTGCCGAAGAGCACCAGAGCCTTACCGCGGTCGGAAGCTACGTGCCCCCGGGCCAAGAAGCCAAGGAGGCGATCGCGGCGGCCCTGAAGGAGGCCGGGCTGGGCGGTCCGGCGGTGACGTTCCGCTGAGGGACTGGCTGATCAGCCGCCAGCGCTACTGGGGCACCCCCATCCCCGTGATCCACTGTCCGGAGTGCGGGCCGGTGCCCGTGCCCGAGGAGGACCTGCCGGTTACGCTGCCGGAGGGCGTGGCGTTTCTTCCAACCGGCGAGTCGCCCTTGAAGTTCGCTGACGCCTGGCGCGACGTGACCTGTCCAGAGTGCGGCGGCCCGGCGGAACGCGACACAGATACGATGGACACTTTCGTGGACTCCTCGTGGTATCAGTACCGCTACCTGAGTCCGCATTGCGCCGCCGGGCCCTTCGATCCCGCCGATGTCGGAGTGGCTCCCCGTGAACCGCTACACGGGCGGCATCGAGCACGCGACCATGCACTTGCTCTACACCCGCTTCTGGACGAAGGCGATGCGGGATCTGGGCCTCGTGGGGAATTCGACGAGCCGATGCTGTCGCTCTTCAATCAGGGCATCATCCTGGGTGAGGACTCGGAGAAGATGTCGAAGAGCCGGGGTAATGTCGTCGATCCCGACGCGCTGGTGGCCGAACATGGGGCCGACGCGGTGCGAGTCTACCTGATGTTCATAGGTCCGTGGGACCAAGGTGGACTATGGGATCCGCGGGGGATTCAGGGCCCGGTCCGGTTCCTGCACGATGTGTGGGATCTCTCACAGTCCCGGCCCGGCACCGGGTCCGCCGACCCCAAGCGTCCCGCATGCTGCGGCGGGTTGCGCACCAGACCCTGGCGCGAGTAACCGCCGACTACGAAACCTACGCCTTCAACACGGCCATCGCCGCGATGATGGAGTTGCGCAACGCGCTGAAGGAGCATCGGGAGCAGCTGGCGGATTCGGCTGTCTGGGACGAGGCTGTCGACTATGCTGCTGCTGATGCTGGCCCCGGCGGCGCCGCACATTGCAGAGGAGCTCTGGGCTCGCCGCGGCAACCCGTACTCGATCCATCTGCAGCCTTGGCCCGCCTACGACGCCGCGGCGGCTGCCGAGGATAGCGTCGAAATCGGGGTTCAGATCCGAGGCAAGCTGCGCGACCGAGTCACCCTGCCCGCGGATGTCGGCGAGGAGCAGGCCGTGGCGGCCGCCCTGGCCAGCCCCGTCGTCCAGAAGGAGTTGAACGGAGCCGAACCGAGGCGCGTGATCTACGTGCCGGGTCGGCTCGTCAACATCGTTCCGTAGACAGGAAGCTCGTGTCCTGAGCTAGAAGCCCGCTGTGCGGCGCGGCCCGCGGCGCATCGGCCGTGGACCGCTTCACTGCGCCGGGCACGTACCTCTGCGGGTACGCCTCCCGGCTTGCTCCTTGCCACGCCCGCGCCCCACGGCCTCGGTGCTCACCGGGGGCTTCCGGGCCGTGCCGCTAAGACGACTCGCAGCTCGGCACGTAGATCGCGTTCCCGGTCTCTAAAGTGGCGGTGGGTGTCGCGGTCACCGGCGTCTCCAGGGTCGGCGTCTGCATGTGCGTCTTGGTGGCCGTGGGCGTAGCGGACGGGGTGGCCGAGCCAGAGGTCGGGCTGGGCGTGGTCGTCCCCGGTGTTGTGGTCACGGCGGTCGTCGGCACAGCGGTTGTGGGAACCGGCGTCTCCAGGGTCTCGCTTGGGTCCGGCCCAGGCGTCGTCGGGGTCGGCGATGGCGGCGTGCCGGTCGGCGACGGCACAGCCCCCGGGGCGAACCGGAGCAAGAAGCCGTCGAGCTTCCCTTGCCTGGAGGGGGACAGCGGGGCATTCGTGGGGTAATTGGATGACCCGGTCTCCCCGGCTAGGAAAATGCCTGTCGAATGCGGCAGGACGGCGCGCGCGATGTCCGAGCCCGAACCGCCCGCGTAGCTGGCGAACCGGAGTCCGGGGTTGGCGAGATCCACCACCGCGACATAGCCGTCGACGCCACCCGAGCGGTTGCCTTGGAAGGCGTTGACCGTGGGGATGTTCGAGGAGTCCGTCTCTCCTCCCGAGATAGACAAGGCCGTCGGTTCCCACGCTTACGGCATGGGCCGCGTCGCTGCCGTTGCCCCCGAGGAAGCTAGAGAACGCTAGACTGGCGCCGGCCTGGTCGAAGAGCGTGACGAACATGTCGCCGCCGCCCCGATTCGATGCCTGGAAGGCGGCCTTCGTCGGGAAGTTCGAGGACGCTGTGTCGCCCACCACAACCGGTCGATTGCCGCCGGCTAGGTCGACCGCTGCGCCGCCGTCGTCGCCGCTGCCCCCTAGGTAGGTGCTCCAGGTGAGCTTGGCGTTGTCCCCACCGGTCGGATCGGCGATGCGGGTCACGAAGGCGTCCTGACCGCCTCCGCGGGTTGGCTGAGCCGCCGCCGCCGTCGGGAAGTTGATAGAGTTGGTGGTGCCGGTAACCACGGCGCCGTCGTCGGTGGCTGCAACGCCAGCCGCTTCCTCGAGACTGCTGCCGCCCAGGTAGGTACTGAAGACGACATCATCACCGGCGGACGTCAGCTTGCGCGACGAAGGCGTCCGAGTCACCCCGGCGCTGGCCCTGGAGGGCGGCACGCGTCGGAAAGTTCGTCGAGGCCGTGAGGCCGACGACGTACGCCTCCCCGATGGCGTTCACGGCGACTCCGAAGGCGGGATCGTCCCCGGTGCCCCCTAGGTACGTCGAGTAAGCCAAGGAGCCGCCGGAGGCATCGAGCTTGGCGACGAACGCGTCCGACTTCCCCCGGGCGGCGTTCTTGTCCTGAAACGCATTGGCGACAGGAAAGTCCCCGGAGCGCGTGTAACCGGCGACGTACAACGCGCCGGCCGCGTCGCGATCGAGGGCGTAGGCCCCGTCCTGCTCGTTGCCACCCAGAAATGTGCTGAACACGAGGGCGTCGCCAGTCGCGCTGAACTTCGCCACGAAGGCGTCGAAGTCGCCGCCGGAACTCCCGGGGCTTGGCTGTAGGGGGTTGGCAACCGGGAAGTTGGTGGAGGCGGTGCTACCCACCACGACTGCCTCTCCGGCGGGGGTGGCTGCGACACCGCGGATGACGTCGTCCAGCGAGCCGCCGAGATAGGACGAGAAGTCCAGGCTGGCGGAGGCAACGACTTCCGTGCCGCTGTCGGCGCCTACACCGAGGCCGTCTCCTCCCGCGTCCAGGCTCTCTCCGAAAGCGTTGGGCGCCCGGGCCCCGGGCCAGGGCGCCTGGGTCTCGGCGTCGGCGGCGCGTGGCGAGGTCGCGGCCCGATCCAAGGTCGCGGCCCGATCCAAGGTCGCGGCCCGGTCCAAGGTCGAGGCCCGGTCCAAGGTCGCGGCCCGATCCAAGGTCGCGGCTCGATCCAAGGTCGCGGCTCGGTCCAAAGTCGCGGCTCGGTCCAAAGTCACTGTCTGGCGCCCGGCACCCTCGATGGCAACCAGCGCAATGCGCCGCAGATCCTGGCGCGAAGACGCGCGGAAGGTCGCCTGGAGTCCGGCCCCATCGAGCACGACCTCGGCATCGACCCCGGGGTACAGGTCCGGGAAGTCGATAGCCCTATACGTGGGGAGGCCGATCCGCCAGGCCGCTGGATCGGCTCCGATCAGGGCGTTGGCCACGCCGGGCAGGAGGCCCGCGCCGACGACCGTATCGCCGTCGGCGCCGTCGAACCTGAACGTGACCTCACGCTCCGCCGACGCCACCACGATCTGGTGAGGCTGAACTGTGACCCTCGCCCCCGAGAAAGCGGCGACAAATACCTTCGGTCCGCCGCCGGGGGCGGGCATGAAGAAGGGCGGTACCTCCGAGACGGCAACCGCGGACTGGTGCGCCTCGGTCGCTGCGCCGGGCGCGCCGGCGGCAGTCGCTGGGACAAGCGCGCCGGCGACGGGTTCCATTTGGGCCGCGGCTCCACCTGTACCGAGGCCGCAGACCGTGGCAGCCAGGATCAACGCCGCCGCCATGTTGGCATTTCGGCGCGAGGATGCGGTCCTGGGCGACCCGCTGGGAACGGGGAGGCGGAAAGATGGGCACGAAGACACTGGGACTCCCTTCAAGCGCTCTTGTCTCGTCAATCGCGGACGAATTCGTCGGCAGGTGAAGAACCGGCCCTGCCGTGGTGTGTAAACCCGCGACGGGCATGAGACGGACACCAGCGCTTCGGTTTCGGCCTGCCACTCTGGGCTACGAACGGGAACCCCTCCGAGCCGAATGCCGGAGGCGCTCTTCGGTCGTGCTCATTGGGGACCCCGCTCGCCGCTCCGCCGGCGGATGCATGCCTGCGGGCCGCGTAAACAACAACAGGCCCCCTCGAGGGGGGCCTGCTGGGCGCTTGTGTGGATGCCGGGTCAGCGGCAGAGGAGAGACGGGCTCCTCGTGCCCTCCCGGGCCGCCGGAGCGGGCGGGAGGACACGAGGGCTCGTCAGGCTCACGGTGTGCCAGTGGTGATGTCGAGGGACCAGTTGAGGAGGGTGCCGCCCTGGCCGTTGGCGTTGGTGTCCTCGACCTTGAGGACCCAGTCGCCGTTGGGGGAGTCGGACATGAAGTCCAGGCTGAACTCCTCCAGGGCGCTACCGGACTGGGTGGCGAAGACGCCGCCCACGGGTGGGCAGGTTGAGCCGATGGTGGCGGGGGCGTCGTCGTCCAGGGTGGTGATGATGTTGTCGTCGGCGCCGCAGATGCCGTCGAAGAGGAGGGACTCCTCACCGGCATGGACGAGGGAGACGCGCAGGTCGGAGTCGCTCCCGTGGAGGATGCCGAGGGAGAGGTTGACGTCGGCGACGAGGCAGCCGATGGGGGTGTTGCCGACGTTCAGGACGTGCTCGACGGTGCCGCCATCGGGGATGGTCAGATTGATGTTGCCGGAGGAGAGCAGGACGTTGGGGCAGTCCGGCTGGCCGCCGAAGCCGGGGGCGCCTTCCAGGCCGGGGCAGACCGGGGCCTGGGGGCCCTCGAAGTCGAAGCCCACGGGCATCGGGAAGGCGGCGGTGCCGGTGGCCTGGTCGCCGGGGATGTTCTCCCCGAGGATGGTACCGGTGCGCTCCACGACGACGCCGCCGAGGCCGACGAGGTTGCGGAGGAAGTTGCCGTTCTCGTCGAAGACGTCGTGCTCCCAGAAGGTGGCGGAGATGACAGCGGAGCCCTTGAAGCCGTTGGCGAGGTAGCCCCAGGTCTGCAGGTCGATGTACTCGACCTGCTTCTCGTTGAGCTTCTCGCAGACGAAGTCAATGAGTCCGTTCATGTCGTAGAGGTAGATGGCGAAGTCGGTGAAGCCGGGCTTGGGGACGAAGTTGGCGATGGCCAACTCGGTGGTGACGCCGGTGCCGTCCCGATCCTTGACCAGGGAGGGTACGGCGAAGAGGCCGACGCCGGAGGTGGTGCCGCCGGTGCCGGAGCCGATCTGCCAGTCGTAGGCCTCGTACTCCTGGAGGAGGTTGTAGGCGATGGCCTCGTTGGCGGAGGTTCGCTGGATGTCGGAGTACTTGATGAGGTGGGCGATGGCGGTGATGGCCGAGGGTCCCACGGAGGGGCCACCGGGGGTGAACCACTGTTGGGACTCGACCCTAACGGAGCCGACCCAGTTACCGGGGAGGCCGGCGACGGCGGGGAGGAAGAAGGATTGGCTGCCGCGGGGGCAGATCCAGTCCACCAGGGTGGTGACGATGTCGCCGGAGCGGTCGAGGAAGTAGACCTTGACCTTGGCGGCCAGGGTGCCGGAGAGGTTCTGGACCTGGATGCCGGTGTCCCAACCCTGATACTCGGAGTAGATGAGGGGCCCGTAGGCGACGTAGGAACCGGAGGTAAAGAAGGGGTCGCCGTTGAAGGTGTACTTAAGCTGCCCGGGCACCCCGGAGTAGGTCATGAGGAGGGACGGGGCGATGTGATCCACGGCGATGGCCATGGGCTGGGAGGTTCGGAGCCAGGCGCTGCCGAGCCAGCCGGGTCCGACGCAGTCGGAGGCGGAGTACTGGTAGGTCTCGCCGGGGGCGAGGGTGAAGACCTCGCAGATGAGGGCGCGGACGCAGTCGTCCTGCTGCCGGAACCAGATCTCGACGGTGGAGCAGCCGGTGCCGGTGTTCTGGACGTACATGATGGACTCGAAGCCGGAGGCGCCGGCGTAGAGAAGGGGCGAGTAGTAGGAGTAGCCGCCGAAGACGGGGTCGTAGACGCCGAACTCGTAGGCCTCAGTGCCGGAGTACTTGGAGGCGATGACGTTCTGGATTTGAGGTCCGGAGCACTGGCGGAGGACCTCGACGGCGATGGGCTCGCCGACGGCGACGTCCATGGGGAGGCCGGCGAAGGTGGAGCCCTGGTTGAAGGCGATCTGGAAGCGACGGAAGTCGTCACAGTCGCCGACGACACCGAAGAAGAGGGACTCGCACATGAGATCGGCGATGACGTCGTCGAAGCCGAACTCGCCGGCGAGGCCGACCTCGGAGAGGGATCGGGCGTTGAAGGAGTAGACCATGCCGGACTTGGCGCCGGAAGGGATCTGGGAGTAGACGAAGTTCCAGGTGGAGCCGGGCTTCAGCAAGCCGGAGCACTCGACCTTGAGGGGGCCGGCGCACTGGGGCGGGCAGAAGCCGGGGGCGCCCCAGACCACTAGGGCGGCCCGGGTGAAGTTGTTGCCGATGTTCTGGACCTCGACCCAGGTATCGCAGACGTCGTTGTTGCCGAGGTAGTTGAGGATGGGGAGGGCCACCTGGGCGGTGGAGGGATCCTCGTTGATGACCACGGGATTCTGGGCGTGGGCGGTGGCGGCGACGCCGGCGAAGAGGGCCAGGAAGGCGACGACGCCGACGGCCGCTTGGGCGAACCGTCGCTTGAAGGCGAAGGCACCGATGGGCGCATGGCTGAGGTACATTGGGGACTCCGTGAGCATGTGAAGGCGCCTAGGCGAGGGGAGCGCGGGGCTCGTCGTCGCCGAGGCGTCGAGCGGACTCCCGGAGGAGCTGCACCGGGAGGTCGATAGCGTCGAAATAGGTCTTGTGGCCGGTCTGGACGTTTTGAATGGAGCCGCGAAGGGCGGGATGCTCTTCGTCGGGCTCGGTCCAGAGGCGGATGACATAGCTCTCACGTTGCGGACCGATACATGGCATGGACATGGGGCCTTATGGGTGGAAGAGGATCGGGAAGACATCGCCGGTGGGGGACGATTGAAGTGCCCCGGATCCAGGGCTCTCGAGC
>CAVZRD010000005.1:0-63858 GCA_963777675.1 uncultured Gammaproteobacteria bacterium
AAGCCGGTACTGGCGAATGGCGAGATACGCTGTATCGGTTCGACGACCTATGCCGAATATCGCGGCATCTTCGAGAAGGATCACGCCCTGGCGCGACGCTTCCAGAAGGTCGACGTGCCGGAACCGAGCATCGCCGAGACAATCGCCATCCTGCGCGGGCTCAAGTCGCGGTTCGAGGAGCACCACGGCGTGACGTACGAGCAGGGCGCCCTCGAAGCTGCGGCGGAGCTCGCCGCGCGGCACATCAACGACCGGCGACTGCCGGACAAGGCGATCGACGTAATCGACGAAGCCGGCGCCAACATGCGCCTGCAACACGGCGAAAAGGTCACCATCGAAGTCGTCGAGAATATCGTCGCCAAGATGGCGAGGATCCCGCCGAAGAGTGTCTCGGCGTCCGATCGCGACACCTTGCGGACGCTGGATCGGGACCTCAAGCTGACGATCTTCGGTCAGGATCCTGCGATCGAGGCGCTGAGCTCGGCGATCAAGATGGCGCGGTCGGGCCTGCGCGAGGAGGACAAGCCGATCGGCGCATTCCTGTTCGCGGGGCCGACGGGCGTCGGCAAGACCGAAGTGACGAGGCAGCTTGCGCTGTGCATGGGCGTCGAGCTGATCCGCTTCGACATGTCCGAGTACATGGAACGGCACACGGTGTCGCGCCTGATCGGTGCGCCGCCCGGCTACGTCGGTTTCGACCAGGGCGGCCTGCTGACGGAGGCGGTGACCAAGAACCCGCATGCCGTCGTGCTGCTGGACGAAATCGAGAAGGCGCATCCCGAGGTGTTCAACCTGCTGCTGCAGGTCATGGATCACGGCACCCTGACGGACAACAACGGCAGGAAGGCGGACTTCCGGAACGTCATCATCGTCATGACGACGAACGCCGGCGCACAGGAGATGAGCCGCGCTTCGATCGGCTTCACGGAGCAGGATCACAGCAGCGACGGCATGGAGATCATCCGCAAGGCCTTCTCGCCCGAATTCCGCAACCGCCTCGACGCGATCATCCAGTTTTCTGAGCTGGACGAGGTGTCCGTCCGCAGGGTCGTGGACAAGCTCGTCGTCGAGCTGGAATCCAAGCTGGATTCGAACGAGGTCACGCTCGAACTCGACGACGCCGCACGCGAGTGGATCGCCGTACGCGGTTACGATCCCAAGATGGGCGCCCGACCGATGGCCCGCGTCATCCAGGAGCACATCAAGCGGCCGCTTGCCGAGGAACTGCTGTTCGGCGATCTCGCCGACGGTGGCCACGTGCGCATCACGGTCGGGCCCGACGATACGCTCGTGCTACGCACGGAGCGCAACGTCAAAGAACTGGAACACCTCCCGAGGGACTAGTGCCTTTTTGTAATTACCGGCCGCGGTAGACGATGCGGCCCTTGGAGAGGTCGTAGGGCGTGAGTTCGACGGTGACCTTGTCACCGGTGAGGATACGGATGTAGTGCTTGCGCATCTTGCCGGAGATGTGCGCAGTCACGACGTGTCCGTTCTCGAGTTCCACTCGAAACGTCGTGTTCGGGAGCGTCTCTGTGACGACGCCCTCCATCTGAATTGCTTCTTCTTTCGCCAAGGTGTGGCTGTCTCCGTGCCAAAATGCCCGCGAATTGTGCAGAAATGGGCGACTCAATGCAATTGAAGTCGCAATCAGTCTCCGCGCAGCGCTCGGACCGGCACCGGCGAGTTCGGCCAGGCCGGTGCGCGGACAGACGCGTGGCAGGCGCGTTCAAGGACCTGGATGAACATCCGGCGCGGAATCGTCGTGGCGCCGAGCGAGAGAAGGTGCGGTGACACCACCTGACAATCCAGCAACTCCATCGCGTTTTCGGTCATGTGGCCGACGAGCGCGAGCAGCGCGAACTTCGAGGCATTCGGGACGGCACTGAACATCGATTCTCCGAAGAACACGCGGCCGATGCCGATACCGTACAGTCCGCCCACCAGGGCGTCGCCGTTCCAGACCTCGACCGAATGCGCCCAGCCTTCGTCGTGCAGGCGCTCGAACGCGGTCGTTACATCCGGCGTGATCCAGGTGCCCCGCTGCGAGCGGCGGGGCGCGGCGCATGCGCGGATGACGAGCGGAAAAGCGCTGTCGAAGCGGATCTCGAGTTCCGAATTGCGCAGGAGCTGGCGCATGCGCCGGGCCAGGTGGTAATCGGACGGCGGCAGGACGCAACGCGGGTCCGGCGACCACCATAGGATCGGCTGACCCTGTTCGTACCAGGGGAAGATGCCGGCGCGGTAGGCCGCGAGCAGCCGCGGCGTGGACAGGTCACCGCCCGCGGCAAGCAGGCCATCGGGCTCGTCGAGCGCCAGCTCCACCGCGGGAAAGGCATCGGGCGGATCGTCGGCACTCAGCCATACGATCCGGTTGCCGCTCACGCGTCGTCCTCTTCGGATGCCGGCGGCAGATCGTTGCGATACGGGCTGTGGGCGTCGACTGCCAGCATGTATCGGTCCACGTGTCGGCGTTCCTCGTCCAGGTAGTCGGCGATGGCTGAGAAGAACTCGGGATGCACGAGCCAGTGCGCGGACCAGGTGGGTACCGGCACGAAACCGCGGCTGATCTTGTGTTCGCCCTGGGTGCCCGGCTCGAAGATCCGCTTCCCTGTCCGGATGCAATAGTCGATACCCTGGTAGTAGCAGGTCTCGAAGTGCAGCGCGTCGTAGTTCCCGTCGCTGCCCCAGTAGCGCCCGTAGAGCACCGATTCGCTCTCGAAAAATACGGCTGCCGCGATCAGCTGGCCATGCCGTTCTGCCAGTACGACGAGGACGTTGTCGGGCATGGCCGTCGCGACGCGGATGAAGAACTCGAGATTGAAGTAGGGCAGGGAACCTCTGCGCATGAAGGTCATGCTGATCAGCCTGTAGACCGCCTGCCACAGGTCGGCCCCGATCTCCCTGCCCGAAAGGCGCCGGAACCGGATGCCGGCTTCGGCGACCCGGCGCCGGTCGCGCCGGGCTTTCTTGCGTTTCGCCGAGCTGAATGTCGCCAGGAAGTCGTCGAAATCGCCGTAGTCGCGATTGTGCCAGTGGAACTGGCAATCCTTGCGCAAGCGCAGGCCGGCGTCATGCAGCGGATCCAGTTCGTCCTGGCGCGGAAACAGGACGTGCAGCGACGAACAGCCGCTGTCCCGGGCCAGCTCGATCGAGGCCGACACGAGTGCGCCTGTGGCGGCGCGGTCCGAGCCGCCGGCGGTGAGGACGCGCCGGCCCGGGGCCGGCGTGAACGGTACCGCCGAGACCAGCTTCGGGTAGTACGAGAGCCCGGCCTGCTCGTAGGCCCGGGCCCATGCCCAGTCGAACACGAATTCGCCCCAGGAATGGGACTTCTCATAGAGGAGCATGGCACCGACCAGGCGTCCGTCCTGCCGGCACGTCAGGTGTCTCGGCGTCCAGCCCGACGCGGCTGAAACCGACCCGCTGTCCTCGGCGGCGGCGAGGAATTCATGGCGCAGAAACGGACAGTCGTCGTCGCCGAGGCCGTTCCACTCGGCGGCGTCGATATCGCCGATCCCAGCATTGACGGAGACCTGCATCAGGGCCCCGGCGGGTCAGGCCGCCGCGTGCGGGGCCCTAGCGTCGCGGTCGTCCGATTCGAGCGCATCGAGATACTTTTCGGCATCCAGCGCGGCCATGCAACCGGCGCCGGCCGACGTGACGGCCTGGCGGTACACCTGGTCCGCGACGTCACCGGCCGCGAACACACCCGGCACGCTCGTCGCCGTCGCATTGCCTTCGATGCCTGAACGCACGACGATGTAGCCGTTCCTCATCTCGAGCTGGTTTTCGAATAGTTGTGTATTCGGACTGTGTCCGATCGCGATGAATACGCCCGCCAGATCGATTTCGTCGGTCGCGGACGCGTCTTTCGTACTGCGCAGGCGCAGCCCGGTGACGCCGGACTCGTCGCCGAGCACTTCGTCGACGACGTGGTTCCACATCAGCTCGACGTTGCCGTCCTTCTCCTTTTCGAACAGATGGTCCTGCAGGATCTTCTCGGCGCGGAGCTGATCGCGGCGGTGGACGAGCGTCACCTTCGAGGCGATGTTGCTCAGATACAGGGCTTCCTCGACGGCCGTGTTGCCGCCCCCGACGACGGCGACGTCCTTGCCGCGATAGAAGAAGCCGTCGCAGGTTGCGCAGGCCGACACGCCGCGACCCTTGAACGCTTCCTCCGACGGCAGTCCAAGGTACCTGGCGGTCGCGCCGGTCGCGATGATCAGTGCGTCGCAGCTGTAGCTGCCGTAGTCACCATCGAGGCGAAACGGGCGGACCGACAGGTCCGCGGTATGGATATGATCATTGACGATCTCGGTATCGAAGCGTTGGGCATGGCGCAACATGCGGTCCATCAGTTCCGGCCCCTGCAGGCCCTCGACGTCGCCGGGCCAGTTGTCCACGTCGGTCGTGGTCATCAGCTGTCCGCCCTGTTCCACGCCCGTGACGACCATGGGCTCGAGATTGGCGCGTGCCGCATAGACCGCGGCGGCATAGCCGGCGGGGCCGGAACCGAGGATGATGAGCCGCCTGTGGCGTATTTCAGTCATGTATAATTTTGCCCGTATTCGCTCAGGCAAGAATCTGCCCGCTCAAGCCCTTGAAATACGGCCCGCCACGGCGGTTTCAAGGGCGCCGACGCGGGCATTTGCGTTCCGGCCGGCGCTTGATGGATTTCAGTTTACTGTAGATATGGCACGAGCCCAAAAGAAGTCACAGTCGACCAGCGGACTCTCCGCCCAGGTGTCGCGCGCGCTCCGGGAAGGCGCACTGTACGTGTTCGGGGCTCTGGCGCTGATCCTGTGGTACGCACTTTATACCTACGATCCCGCCGATCCCGGATTCAGTCAGGCAACCAGCGGCAGCGAGGTCCACAACGGCATCGGCCGCGTCGGCGCGCTGCTGGCAGACCTGCTGTTCAATTTCTTCGGTCGTCCGGCGTATCTGTTCACCGTCATGGTGTTCTACCTGGGCTGGATGCTGTATCGGGAACAGAAGACCCAGCACATGCTCACGCGGATGGACTACACGTTGCGCATCGGCGGCTTCGTGGCGACCCTCGTCACGAGCTGTGCACTGGCCACGCTGCACTTCTCGCCCGCGGGCTTCAACGAGACGGCCGGCGGCATCATCGGCCAGATCGTCGGGCTGCGGCTCGCGGCGGTCATGAAACTGCTCGGCGCAAGTGCACTCCTGTTCGTGATCTGGGTCGCGTCCGTGTCCTTGTTCCTCGGCATCTCGTGGTTCAGCGTGATGGACCGGATCGGCCGCGTGTGCCTGCTCGGCTACGAGAATGCCCGTGCGAAGCTCGGCGAGCTGCGCGACCGGGCAGAGGGCCGCCGCCAGTCCGCGGCCCGCCAGGACATCGTGGAAGTGGAGAAGAAGCGCACGGCAGGCCGGCTTCCGCCGCGCATCGAACCCGTGATCCCGGCACTGGAACCCAGCGTCCGTGCCGAGCGCGAACGCCAGGTGCCGCTGTTCGATCCTCCGGCCGCCGGGGAACTGCCGCCGCTCGCGCTGCTCGACGATCCGCCGCCGCATCAGAAAGGCTATTCCGAGGAATCGCTCGAAGCGATGTCCCGACTCGTCGAACTCAAGCTCAAGGACTTCGGGGTCGACGTCGAAGTCAAATCGGTATCGCCCGGTCCCGTCATCACCCGATTCGAGCTGGACCCGGCGCCCGGCGTCAAGGTGAGCCAGATCTCCAACCTTGCGAAAGATATTGCGCGTTCGCTGTCGGTCGTCAGCGTACGTGTCGTGGAAGTGATTCCCGGCAAGTCATTCGTCGGGCTGGAAATTCCGAATCAGAACCGCGAGCTGGTCACGCTCGGCGAGATTCTGAAATCGCGGGCGTTCGACGACCTCGTGTCGCCGTTGACGCTGGCGCTGGGCAAGGACATCGGCGGTAACTCCGTCGTCGCGGACCTGGCGCGCATGCCGCACTTGCTGATCGCCGGTACGACGGGTTCCGGCAAATCCGTCGCGATCAACGCCATGGTTCTGAGCCTCCTCTACAAGACGCACCCGGAGCAGGTGCGCCTGATAATGATCGATCCGAAGATGCTCGAGCTTTCCGTTTATGAGGGCATACCGCATCTGCTGGCGCCGGTCGTCACCGACATGAAAGACGCCGCGAATGCGTTGCGCTGGTGCGTGGCGGAAATGGATCGCCGTTACCGCCTGATGTCGTCTCTCGGCGTGCGAAACATCGGCGGCTACAACCGCAAGGTGAAGGAAGCTATTGCCGCGGGCAAGCCGATCCGGGATCCCACTTACGTTCCACCGCCGTTCGAGGAGGACGAACCGGAGGAACTGCCTACGCTGACGCCTCTGCCGTTCATCGTCGTCATCATCGACGAACTGGCGGACATGATGATGATCGTCGGCAAGAAGGTCGAAGAGATCATCGCCCGTCTCGCGCAGAAAGCACGTGCTTCCGGCATCCACATGCTGCTGGCGACGCAACGTCCGTCGGTCGACGTGATTACGGGCCTGATCAAGGCGAACATCCCGTGCCGGATCGCCTTCCAGGTGTCGGCGAAGGTCGACTCGCGAACGATCCTCGACCAGATCGGGGCGGAGAATCTGCTGGGCCACGGTGACATGCTGTACCTGCCGCCCGGTACCTCGGTTCCGACCCGCGTACACGGTGCGTTCGTCGCAGACCACGAAGTGCACGCGGTGGTACGGCAACTGAAGAAGAGCGGTACGCCCCGATACCACGACGAGGTGCTCGATGGGCCGGCGAGCCCGACGCCGGGCCTCGCCGGTATCGACAAGCAGCCGGCGGAGGAGTCCGATGCCGAGCAGGATCCTCTGTACGACCAGGCCGTGCAGGTGGTGTTGGAGACGCGCAAGGCGTCGATCTCCGGCGTCCAGCGGCGCCTTAAGATCGGCTACAACAGGGCGGCGCGGATGGTGGAGTCGATGGAGGCGGCCGGACTGGTCGGCCCGCTGCAGTCCAACGGGACGCGGGAAATCCTGGTACCGACGGCAGCCGAGGAATAGGGGTCCGGGGATGGGTCGGCGACGCTTGTGCCTGGTGCTCCTCATTGCCGCGACGCGAGCCCTAGCGGGTTCCGGGGAGGAAGATCCCGGCAGGCGTCTCGTCGACGAATTCGTCAACAACATGGTCACTCTCGAGGCCGGCTTCGAGCAGGTGCTGCTCGACGATACCGGCGCAGTCGTGGAACGGACCCGCGGCACGCTCGAGATTCAGCGTCCGGGGCGCTTCCGCTGGACCTACACCGAGCCGTATGAACAGTGGCTGATCGCCGACGGCCTCAACCTGTGGAGTTATGACGTCGACCTCGCGCAGGTGACCGTCAAACCGCAGGCCGCCGCACTGGCGGACACGCCGGCCATGCTGCTTGGCGGCACCAAAGGGGCGCTGGATCAGTTCGATTACGAAGGCAGCTACGAGGATTCCGGCACGACCTGGGTCCGCTTGAAGCCGAAAAATACGGAGAGCGGCTTCCTCGAGGTCCAGCTCGGCTTCGCGAAGGACGGCTTGCACCGGATGGTGTTCCGGGACAACCTGGACCAGACTACGCTGGTGGCGCTGCACGACGTGATCGTCAACGAGCCGATCCCCGCGGAACGCTTCGTGTTCACTGTTCCCGAGGGCGTCGACCTCGTCGGCGTGCCCGCGGTCGCGGATACGACACGCTGATGTTGCCTTTACCGCATGCCCGCAGCTGGCGATGGGCAGGATCGTTTCTCTTGCTGGCCGTATTTATTCTCGCCTTGGTGCCGATGGATTGGTTGCTGCCGATCGAGACAACCATGGATACGCGGCTGGTTCACGGTGACAAGTTTCTGCATGGATTCACTTTTGCGTTCCTGACAGTGTGGTTTGCGGGTCAATATGACAGAGGATCATACTGGAAGATCGGAACTGGCCTGATCGGCTTTGGCATGCTAATCGAATTGGTCCAGCACTTCGTCCCCTCACGGACATCTGATTGGTTCGACCTGACGGCCGACGTAGTCGGGATCATCATCGGAGTCGGCATTGCGCTGGCGGGAATCGGCGGTTGGGCGGCGAAGGTCGAAGATCGATTGCTCGGTAGACGAAAACGTGCCGGAGCCGACTGATCTCTTCGCCGACGAGACGCTGACGGACCCGGCGCGGCCGCTGGCGGACCGGATGCGCCCGGCCCGTCTCGAGGAGTTCCACGGACAGCCGCAGCTGCTGGCGGAGGGCAAACCGCTGCGGCGCGCCATCGAGCAGGGTCGTCCGCACTCAATGATCTTCTGGGGTCCTCCGGGTACGGGCAAGACGACGCTCGCGCGGCTTATCGCCGGACGCACCGCATCGCATTTCATCGCACTTTCCGCCGTGATGGCAGGGGTGAAGGACATCCGTGCGGCGGTCGCCGAAGCGCGCGCGTACCGGCAGTCGGCGAACCGGGGCACGGTGCTGTTTCTCGACGAGGTACATCGATTCAACAAGGCGCAACAGGACGCCTTCCTGCCCTTCGTCGAGGACGGCACGCTCACGTTCATCGGCGCGACGACGGAGAACCCGTCCTTCGAGTTGAACAACGCGCTGCTGTCGCGGGCGCGGATTTACGTATTGAAAGCCCTCGACGAGGCGGCCCTCGCGGCGATCCTGGGGCAGGCACTGGAGGACGAACCGCGCGGCTTCGGCGGCCGGTTTTCGCTGGCGGGCGACGGCTTGCTCCTGATCTGCCGGGCGGCCGATGGCGATGCAAGGCGGGCATTGAACCTGCTCGAACTCGCTGCCGACCTGAGTCCGGAACCCGAGATTCCCGAGGCAGTGGTGCGGGAAGTGATCGCGGGCGGGCATCGCCGCTTCGACAAGCAGGGAGAGGTCTTCTACGACCAGATCTCCGCATTGCATAAATCCGTGCGCGGCTCCGATCCCGATGCCTCCCTGTACTGGCTGATGCGCATGATCGACGGCGGCTGCGATCCGCTCTACGTCGCGCGACGCATGATCCGGGTCGCCTCCGAGGACGTCGGCAATGCCGATCCCCGTGCCCTGGCGCTGGCGCTCGACGCATGGGACGTGCTGGAGCGCCTGGGCAGCCCCGAAGGAGAGCTGGCGCTGGCACAGGCCGTCGTGTACCTCGCCTGCGCGCCGAAGAGCAATGCCGTCTACCTCGCCGCTGGACGAGCGCTCGAGGACGCTCGCGAATTCGGCTCACTCGAAGTGCCCCTGCACTTGCGAAACGCACCGACGCGCCTGATGAAAGAGCTCGGCTACGGGAAGCATTACCGATATGCACACGACGAGGAGGGCGGCGTCGCAAGGGGCGAGCGCTACTTCCCCGACGACATGGAAGTGCGTACGTATTATCATCCCGTGCCGCGCGGACTGGAGTCGAAGATCCGCGAATTGCTGGCCGAGATCAGGAAACGATGATCGATCCCAAGTTATTGCGACAGGCCGCAGCGGACGTGGCAGCCAACCTGGCGAGACGCGGCTTCACGTTCGACACCGACGCCTATCTGAAGATGGACGAGCGACGCAAGGCGCTGCAGGTCGAGACCGAGGAGCTGCGCAACGAGCGCAACCGGAGCTCGAAGGACATCGGCAGGGCGAAGGCACACGGCGAGGACATCGCGCCGCTGCTGGCGTCGGTGAAGAAACTGGGCGAGGCGCTCGAGGCGCGTGAGGCCGAACTGCAGACCGTGCTGGCCGAGATTCGCGCGATCGAACTCGGCCTGCCGAACCTGCTGGACGACGACGTGCCGGACGGCCGGGACGATGCCGACAACGTCGAGCTGCGGCGCTGGGGCGAACCGGCGAAATTCGAATTCGAACCGCGCGACCACGTCGCGCTGGGGGAGGGACTCGGCATGCTCGATTTCGATGCGGCGAGCCGGATCTCGGGGTCGCGCTTCGTCGTCATCCGCGGCGGGCTGGCCCGGCTCCAGCGTGCGCTGATCCAGTTCATGCTCGACGTGCACACGACCGAGCACGGTTATACCGAGGCCTACGTTCCCTACCTCGTACAGGACCAGGCCCTCATTGGCACGGGCCAGCTGCCGAAGTTCGAGCAGGACCTGTTCCGGACCGCAACGGAAACGCCGTTCTACCTGATACCGACGGCCGAAGTGCCGCTGACCAACCTCGCCCGCGACGCGATCCTCGACGCGGACCGCCTACCGCTCCGGTATACGGCGCATACCCCGTGCTTCCGCTCCGAGGCCGGTTCGTATGGCCAGGACACGCGCGGCATGATCCGCCAGCACCAGTTCGAGAAAGTCGAGCTGGTGCAGCTGGTGGCGGCCGACGATTCCGGGCGGGCGCTGGAAGAACTGACCGGCCATGCGGAGACCATATTGCAGCGCCTGCAACTGCCGTATCGCGTCGTGGCGCTCTGCGCCGGCGACGTCGGCTTCGGGTCGGCCAGGACGTACGACCTCGAGGTCTGGCTGCCGGGGCAGGCCCGCTACCGGGAGATCTCCTCTTGCAGCAACTGCCGCGACTTCCAGGCCCGCCGCATGCAGGCCCGGCGTCGGCATCCGGACACCGGCAAGCCCGAGCTGATCCACACGCTCAACGGCTCCGGAGTCGCGGCCGGGCGCGCGCTGATCGCGGTCATGGAGAACTGCCAGCAAGCCGACGGCAGTGTCCGCGTGCCGGACGTGCTGCGCCCCTACATGGGCGGCCAGAGCGCTATCTACGGGTAGACCCGATACTGGAACTGCGGCGGGATCACGTCGTAGTAGGGCTGCAGGAACATCACCAGATCCGTGAGTTCCTGGACGGTCATGAAGCTGTTGTACACGTACATCTTCGACTTGCCGTCCTCGGAAACGACTTGCTTCTTGTAGCCTTCCGCGAGCTTGTGCGACGGATTGATGATCGCTGTCACGAGTTCGCCGTAGGTCTTGACCCGGGTTACCGGCCCGCCGAGTTCGACGTACGGCTCGAAGCCGGGCACTTTCGGCAGGTCCTCGCCGCGAATCGTGTGGCATTGGTTGCAGTGCATGTACAGGAACGTTTCCCGGCCGGCGGCGGCGTCGCCGTCGGGGAGCCGGAAACCCCGCTCCGACATGGCTTTCTGTTCGTCGCAACCACCTGCAAGGGCCAGGACCGCGACGAGCAATGCAAGGATGGAGAGGCTTTTCATGGTTACGCTCCGCCCGGTGCGCAGTTTTCGCACCGGCCATTCACTAATAGCACGGCGACCTGTACCGCTGGATACGGGAAACCCGCAGACCATTGCGGTCGGCGGCAAACCGGGATGGCGGAGAGGGTGGGATTCGAACCCACGAAGGGCTACTAACCCTTGCTGGTTTTCAAGACCAGTGCATTCAACCGCTCTGCCACCTCTCCGGTGCTTGCGCCGGGCCCCGGCCAGCGGCCAGCAGGGCCGGATGCGCGCCGCGAATTGTCGATGCTGCAGTGCCCGGATACAAGCTTGCGGCGCGATATCGAACGGATACACTGATGGCGGGTCTCAATGGACGACCGTTTACGGCAAAACATAGTAATTTAGTTTAGGTATGTTTTGTAACATATTGATATAAAATGATTTAGGAAACTACGTAACGTGCGCCAGACACACGCAAAAGGCAGCTTCCAGGCCGGCAATCCGCTCGCCAATCTCCTCGTCATCGTCGCGGGGGTGATTTTCATCGGGGTATCGGTCCTTCTCAGCGTGTTTGCGTTCGCCCTGCTCGGCGTGGTGATCCTCGTAGCGGCGGCGATCATCGGGCTTCGGGTCTGGTGGCTGAATCGCCGTCTCGGGCGCAGGACGAGATTCAACTCCGGGCGCCGCGGCGAGGCCCGGCGGCCGGACGTCATCGAGGGCGAGTACCGCGTGGTCCGTCGCGACGACCGCCGGCAAGAATAGTCAAAGTCTCCCAAACGCCGTAAAGTCTCAGGTCATGCGCTCGAACCATGATCCGGATCGCCGCCGCCGCCGCTGGCGCCGCCGCTTGCAGATCCTCGTCGTTTACACGGCGATCGCAATCGGACTGGCATGGTTCTTCGAATCGCAGGCTACCACGACCATCATCTTCGTACGTCATGCGGAAAAGGCTCTGACGCCGCCGGACGATCCCGATCTGAGTCCGGCGGGCAGGCGGCGGGCAGCCGAACTCGCGAGACAGCTGGTGGATGCGGACGTCGTGGCCGGCATCAACGCAATCTATGCAACGCCCTATCGCCGCTCGCAGGAGACGGCGCAGCCCGTCGCGGAAGCCCTGAATTTGCCGATCAATACCTACGATGCCGATGACACCGAAAATGTGCTCGACGAGATCCTGGAGAAACACAAGGGCAAGATCATCCTCGTGGTCGGCCACGCCAATACGCTGCACGACCTGATCGCGAATCTCGGCGCGAGCAAGAAGGTTCCGCCGATTGCGGAGGACGAGTACGACAATCTCTACCTGGTCTCGATTCCGTGGTTCGGCAAGACGAAGACGATCCGTCTGCGGTACGGGGAGCCCTATCACCCCGCCGAAGCGCAATGATCCACCAGGTGCAGATCCAGCTCGCGACCGACGGCCGCGGCAGCTACGAATTGACCGACCGGATCCAGGCCGCCGTCCGCGACTCGGGTACTGCCGCCGGTTTGTGCAACGTCTTTATCCACCACACGAGCGCATCACTGATGCTCTGTGAGAATGCCGATCCCGAGGTTCGCCGCGACCTCGAGGCGTTCATGAGCCGGCTGGCACCCGACGGCGATCCGTTGTTCCGACACACCGCCGAAGGACCCGATGACATGCCCGCGCACGTTCGCAGCGTGCTGACGCACGGCGACCTGAATCTGCCGGTGCGCGAAGGCCGCTGCGATCTCGGTACCTGGCAGGGCGTGTACCTCTGGGAGCATCGGCAGGCACCGCACCGGCGCCGGATCACGGTGACCGTAACGGGGTGAACTGGCGCCCCGGAGAGGATTCGAACCTCTGACCCCCAGATTAGGAATCTGGTGCTCTATCCTGCTGAGCTACCGGGGCGCGCCGGCCGCGATTCTAGCAAACTCGGTAGCCAGCCCCCATAATGGGGCGATGCACGGCATCATTATTCGCACGCTGATCACGATGCTGGGCCTGTTCGTCGCCTCGGCGCTGATCCCGGGAGTGCATATCGACGGTGCGGGCACCTTCATCCTCGCCGCCATACTGCTCGGCCTCGTCAATGCGTTCGTCCGGCCGATCCTGTTCGTCCTGACGCTGCCGATCACGATCCTCACCCTCGGCCTGTTCCTGCTGGTGCTGAACGCGGCCATGTTCGGCCTGGTCGCGGCCCTCCTCGAAAGATTCGCCGTGGCCGGCCTCGGCTCGGCCATCCTCGGTGCACTGATCGTCGGCATCGTCAGCACGCTGGCGTCGTGGTACATCGGCCCGACCGGTCGCTACGAGGTCTACGTCGTCACGCGGCACGATTAGCGCACGACGACCCCCAATCCCGATTGCGGATGCTTGGCAACGGCACGGCACGACATACTTTGTGAGCGATGACGATCAAGACGAGACCGATCGAATACCAGGATGAAGACGACACCCTGGAGGCCTGCCTGGCCTGGGATGACGCGGTCGAGGGAACGCGGCCCGGCATCCTGATCGCGCACACGTGGGCGGGGCGCGGTGATTTCGAGGATGCCAAGGCTCGCGACCTGGCCGCGCTCGGCTACGCGGGCTTCGCGCTCGACCTGTATGGCAAGGGCGTGCGCGGCAGCGGCCCGGACAGAGTGCGCGCGCCTGATCCGCCCCTTCATGGACGACCGTGCAAGGCTGCAGCACCGGATGGTGCGTGCGCTGGGCATGCTGCGCGAACAGGAGGTCGTCGACCGTAGCCGGGTCGCGGCCATCGGCTTCTGCTTCGGCGGACTCTGCGTCCTCGATCTCGCCCGCTCGGGCGAAAACATGGCCGGAGTCGTCAGCTTTCACGGGCTGCTCGGCTCGCCGGGCAACACGAGCGGCAAGCGAATCAAGGCCAGGATCCTTGCCCTGCATGGCTGGGACGATCCCATGGCGGCGCCGGAGGCGGTGCTCGCATTCGCCTCGGAGGTGACGGCGATGGGCGCGGACTGGCAACTGCATGCCTATGGCAACACGATGCACGCCTTCACCAATCCGAAGGCGAACGATCGCGAGCGGGGACGGTCTATAACCCGGCGGCAGAGCGCCGGTCCTGGACGGCGATGCGGAATTTCTTCGACGAACTGTTCGACGAGGGCGACTGATCGTTCAGTGCGCCCCGGAGTGCACGATCAGGATGTCGCAGGGGAGGTGATCGAGCACGCGTTCCGCGGTGCTGCCGACCACGCGATGTTTCAGGCCCGTCCTCGCCAGCGCGCCCATGATGACGACATCCGCGCAATGCGCGCGGGCGAACGCCGGCAGGATCTCGTGCGCGCGGCCGGGGAGTTGATGCACATCGTCGGCGGGGATGTCGTTGGCCGCAGCGAGTGCATCGAGTCGCCCGCGGTGCATATCACGGATTTCGTTCTCGAGTTCCTCGATCGGCAGTTTGACGGGTTTGAAGCTCAGCGCGGCATGCCGGCCGATCTCCACCAGACGCTCGTAGGTGTGCAACAGCAGCAGGTGGCCGCCGCAGCGGGTCGCCAGCGACTTGCCCGCGTCGACGATGCTCTGATCGAGCACACTCTCCCTGTCGTGCCTGTGTGTCGGATCGACCGCCGCGACGATGACGGGCTGGTCCTGGAAATCACGGGGCTTCACCAGCCACAGGGGGACCGTTAACTTGCGGATCACGCGCCAATCGGTGTAGGCGAACGTCGCTCTCTCGGCAGGGCTGTGATATTGCGTGCCTTTCACGACAAAACGCGGCTCGCGCTCGATGGCTCGTGCGACGATCGCGTCCGCCGCCGGGCGATCGTGACTGACGAAGGTCCTGATGGTCAGGCCCGACGCCGCCACCGTGCCGCCGAGTTCATCCAGGATGTGCTGTTGCGCCGCGGCGATGTCGTCGGCGATGAGCTGCGCCTTGTTGGAGACGATGAAGCTGTCACGCAGGACACCGAGGCTGGGGTCGCTGAACATGAGCTCGAGTTCCAGGCCGAATCGAACGGCCAGCCACGCGGCGCGCGCCGCGACCGCCTCAGGAAAATTGTCCAGCTCGATGACGGCAAGGACAGACTCAGCCATGATCCGCTCCCCGGTTTCAGCTTCAATCCCGTGCCGAAAGTGTAACCGGATCAACGCAGTCGCTGAATCGGATTGCGGTGAGTACGTATCCGGGAACCGTGCGCCTGTGTGGACGCCGGCGCGAGTCTCGCGTCGTGTGGACTGTCAGGACTTGCGGAAGCGGCCTAAGAAGCCGCCTTTCCCGTCCTTGTCGTCGTCGTCCGGGTCGTCTTCGTCGTCGGCGGTCTGGCGGACCTTCAGGGCCTTGAGCGTCTGGGTCATCGAGGTGTTGATCTGCTCCTCGATGGACCTGGGTTGCTCGATGGCGGCGGACGGCGCGGCGCGTTCTGCCGGCTCGGTCTTGCGCGGCGGGACCACGCCGCCGGGTACGGGGCTCGCCGGCGTGCCGCCGTTCAAGGCGCGGACGGTCGCGAGGCGACGCGACGCGGACTCGTCGAGGCCCGGCCCTTCCGGACGCGGCGGTGTCTTGCCGTTGCCTTGCCCGACAGCGCCGCCGCTGCGCTTGCGTGCCGACGCCGCGGCGCCGCCGCCGTTGTCGTCGTTGGCAGACAGATGGGCGGCGGCCTTGGCGGCCACCTGCGCTGCGATGGCGCTGAACTGCTCACCGAACAGCGTTTCTGCCATCTTGTCGTCGACGTCGTCGATGGTCTTCGCACGGGCCAGATTGGCTGCAATCTGTCGGAATTCCTCGTTGGGTTCCTCCTGCACCGGTGCCTTTGCCCGTACGACGTCGTCACGGGCCTGTGCCGGCATTTCGGGCCCAGGCTCGTCCGGCGCCGGTCTCGACACTTCCAGCCGCGGGATCTCCGGCTCCGCAGCTGCTTCCTCAGCGGGGCCGTCCTGGTTCTTGGCCGGCCTGGCGACGGATTTCGGCGGCAGCTCCAGGGCGGGGTGCTCGGACGTGGCCAGGTCGAGCGAACCCTCGGACTCGGCGTCCGCCGCTGCTTTCGCGGCCTTGCGCGCCTCGGTCTTCTTGATGGCCTCGGCCGCCTCGTCGATCTTCGCCTGGATCTGCTTGTCGAGCGTGATCTCGGGCACCGGTGCCGCGGGCGCCCCGGCGCCGGGCGTCTCCGGTGTGGCGGGCGCCGGAACCGCGGACTCGGGTTCGGGCTCGGAATTCTCGGCCGCGCCTCCGTGTGCCAGGGCCATAGCATGTTCCAGCGCTTCGAGGTCGGGCCGCAATTCCGCCAGGGTCGGGTCGCGATCCCAGGCGGGGATCTCGTCCGCCGCGAGGCCCGCGGGCTGCTCCTTCGCGGCAGGGGATTCTTGCTGCGGCGTGCCCGGCCCGGACTGCGGTTCCGGGCTCGACGGTTCCGGCGTGGCGGTAAGCTCTGCGGCGGCCGGCTTGGCGGGCGTCGCGTCGCGCTTGCGGGTTCTGCCGCGAGCCGGGGAGTCAGCAGCAGACTGCGGAGCCAGAATCTCCAGTTCGGGCAGCGTGTCCTGGATGAGTTCGGGGATGACGCTTTCGTCCTCCTCGCGGGTTGCTTCGGCGGTCTTCGCCGCCGGGGTCGTGTCCGCTTCGGAGGTCGCGTGCGCAGGCGATTCGGGGACCGGGGCAGGCCCCGCCTCGGGGGCGACGCCGGCCACCCGCGGCACGTCCGCAGCGGTGGCGAGCTCGGTATCCAGGCCGTATTCGTCATGGGCCACGTGTTGAATCAGCTTGAGCGTGATCTGTTCCGCCTTCTTTTCCGCCGCGGCCGTCAGTGTCGACTCGATCAGGTGGTTGGCCACGCGCGGAATGCCGTCGCTCAGGGAATGCAGAACTTCGGCGCTGCCTGCCGCGAACAAGGCATCGAACTCGGCCCCGGCAAGCCGGAAACAATGTTTGAAATAGGCCAGCATTTCCGCGGGCTTGAGCGGCTCAACGGCCTGGCGCAGCCGCAGCCGCTGCCGCAGGCGCCCGAGTTCCGGTGCGGCCAGCAGGCTCGCGATGTCGGACGCTCCCATCAGTACGACGCCGGCCCCCTCCGAGGCGCCCGTGTCGGCGGCCGTGAGGGCCTCGAGTTCGGACAAGGCCGAGATACCGATACGCGCCGCATCCTCGACGACCACGAGTACCCGCGTGCCGTCCTTCGACAGTTTCTCGAGCTTTCTGCGGAACAGGGTGAATCTCTGTACCGTGCCCGGCGGCAGATCCTGGACGCCGAGACCCTCGAGCAGGAGTTCGAGGACTTCGTCATGATCCAGCGTGATCCTGCCGACCGTTATGACTGTCCGCCGGGTACCGACGCCCTCCAGCGCCCGGTAGGCTAGGGTCGTCTTGCCGCTGCCGATCGGTCCGGTGACGGCGACGATTCCGTCCGGCGCCGCAAGCGCCTTCTTGATTCCACTGATGGTCGCTGCGGACTGCGGACCAATGAAGACGTCATTTCCGCGTGCATGAGCCCGGAATGGTCGCTTTTTCAGGCCGAAATGGGTCTCGTACATAAGTCGTCGCCGGCAGGAATCCCCTGAATCCCGCGCAATCGCTGGGTCTGAACGGCAGTGTGGGCATTATTCCGGCCGATTTCATGGAGTCAGGTCACAAAAAGACGACGTCCGCCGGACCCGCGGCGGCCGAACGTTCGCGCAACATTCACATGCAATCCGGCGCGAAAACCACCAGAATATGCGGGCTTTACCCTTTACGTCGGATCCATTCCTATGAAACCCGCATATCGACGCTGGATTTTGATTCCGGCCCTTATTCTGGTGCCAGCCGCCCTGGTCGTCGCGCTGGCGACCCTGCGGACGCCGCCGGAGAAGAAGGAGGTCGAGAACCTCGACCTGCTCGTCGAGACGATGACCCTCCAGAAACAGCCCGAGAAGTTCCAGATTCAGAGCCAGGGCACCGTCAGAGCCTCGCACGCAGACCACGCTCAGCGCCGAGGTCTCCGGCTCCATCGTCAGCATCTCTCCGAAATTCATCCCGGGAGGGGTATTCGACAAGGACGAAGTGCTGATGCGCATCGATCCGACCAATTACACGGTTGCGGTGGAACAGGCGGACGCGCTGGTACGGCAACGCCAGATCGAGTTTGACGGCGCCGACAAGCTGCGGACCAAAGGTTACCGGGCGGAATCGGAGTACGCGTCGGCCGCGGCGGCACTGGCGACGGCGAAAGCCGAGCTGGTGCGGGCGCGCCGCAATCTGGAACGCACTTATATAAGGCTTCCCTACGAAGGCATGGTGCGCAGCAAGGATGCCGATCTCGGCCAGTTCGTCAATCCCGGCACCCCGCTGGGCGTGACCTTCGCCACCGACGTCGCCGAAGTGCGGCTGGCGCTGACCGACCAGGACCTTGCGTTCGTGGCCCTGCCCGACGCCGCCGACATCGCCGGTTCCGGATCCGCGACGGGGCCGAAGGTTCGCTTGTCTGCGGTGCAGAAGGGTCAGCGGATCGAGTGGGACGCGCGGGTGGTCCGGTCCGAGGGCGTCGTCGATGAGCGCAGCAGGGTAACCTACGCCGTCGCGCGGATAGACGATCCGTACCGGCTGCACTCCGAAGGGACTCCGTTGCCGATCGGCACCTTCGTGTCGGCGAGCATCATCGCGCAAGACACGGTCGACGTGATTCGTGTGCCGCGCGGCGCGATCCGCGGCGCCGACGAACTCATTTTCGTCGGCGACGATAACCGGCTCGAGATTCGTTCCGTGGACATCCTCCGCACCACCGCAAAATATGCATACCTGCGCAGCGGGGCCAGCGATGGTGAACGCATCTCGCTTACCGCCATCGAGGCGCCTTCCAACGGCATGACGGTGCGGACCTCCGATGACGATGTTCGGGACGCTAAACGCGAGACGGGCAACGACGGCGAAGAGCTCATTTCCGAGGCGGGCGGCGGAGACTGACGGTGCGCGGGCGGACGACCACGTCGGAGAAGGGCCTCATCGCCTGGTGGGCGAGTAACCACGTCGCGGCCAACCTGTTGATGTGGCTGATCATCGTTGCCGGGCTGATCTCTGCGGTCACGATCCGCAAACAGACCACCCCGGACTTCGACCTCAACCTCGTGCAGGTGCGTGTGCCTTACCTCGGTGCGGCGCCGCAGGAGGTCGAAGAGGGCGTCGTCATCAAGGTCGAAGAAGCCATCCAGGACATCCAGGGGATCAAGGAGATCAATTCCACGTCCGCCGAGGGCATGGGCTCCGTCACGGTCGAGGTATCCCGCAACTACGACGTCGACGACATCCTGGCCGAGGTCAAGACCCGCGTCGACGCCATCTCGACGTTCCCCGCGCTGACGGAGAAACCCGTCATTTACAAGGTCGAGCCGGACATCCCGGTGATCCTCGTGACGATCCACGGCAACCTGGATCAGCGGGGCCGCAAAATCTGGGCCCAGGAAGTTCAGAACGAACTCCTCGCCATGCCCGAGATCAGCAAGGTGATGTTCTACGGCGAGCCGGCCTACGAGATCAGCGTCGAGGTCTCGGAGCAGGTGCTGCGCAAATACGGACTGACGATGTCCGAGGTCTCCCAGGCGATCCGCGACTCGTCCGTGGACATGCCGGGCGGCACGATCCGCACCGAAGGCGGCGATATCCGGCTGCGCACGGAAGGCCAGGTATACGCGGGACACGAATTCGCCGAGCTGGTGCTGCGCACCTATCCCGACGGCACGCGGCTGACCCTCGGCGACATCGCCACGATCAAGGACGGCTTCGTCGAGGACGCCGGCTACGGCCGCTTCGACGGCACGCCGGATGCCACGCTGAACGTACTCGCGACCGGCCAGCAGAACGAATTGAAGACTGCCGCAGCGGTGAAGACATACGCCGCGCGCAAGGCCAAAGAATTGCCCGATGGCGTGAAGATGGATCTGTGGATCGATCGATCGCATTACCTGAAGGGCCGGCTCACGATGATGCTGAAGAACATGATCATGGGCGCCGTGCTCGTGTTCATCATGCTGTCGATGTTCCTGCGCATGAAAGTCGCGGGCTGGGTCATCATGGGGATCCCGCTGTCGTTTCTCGGAACGCTGTGGCTGATGCCTCACGGCCCCTGGCCGGTGACGATCAACATGATCAGCCTGTTCGGCTTCATCATCGTGCTTGGCATCGTCGTGGACGACGCGATCATCATCGGCGAGAGCGCCTACACGCAGATACGCAAGGACGGGCACTCGATCGACAGCGTCGTCAAGGGCGCCAAGCGCGTGGCGCTGCCTGCGACGTTCGGCGTGTTGACAACGATCGCCGCCTTCGCGCCGATGCTATTCATCGGCGGATTCGCCGGGCCGTTCTTCGCCGCGATGTCGGTCGTCGTCATCCTGTGCCTGTTCTTCTCGCTCATGGAGTCCAAACTGATCCTGCCGGCGCACCTCGTACACGCCAATATCAAACCGGTCGACGAGGACGACCTGTTCCATCCGCAACGGCCGATAGGCGCATTCGAACGAATCCCGAGGTTGTTCCAGAAATTCCAGCGCCACGTGCAGCACGGCCTGCACCGGTTGATCTACAACGGTTACCGGCCCTTGCTCGAGAAGGCCATCCGCAACCGGGGCCTGACGGCCGCGGCGTTCACGGGTGGCCTGATACTCACGTTCGGACTTTTCTCCGGCGGGTTGGTCCGGTTCGTGATGTTCCCCGAAGTCCCGGGCGACTTCGTGCAGGTGTCCATGGAGATGGAGAGCGGCACGGCACCCGAGGTACGCGACGCCGCCGTCGATCGAATCGAGTCGGCAATGCTGGACATGAACGAGGAGTACAACGCCGCACATCCGGACGGCGACCCGTTGATAAATCACATGGTGATCTACACGACCGGCGACACCGGCGGCGAGGCCTTCGTAGAGTTGCCGATGGTCGAAGACCGGGAGATGAACGTAAAAGAAATCTCCGCGAAGTGGCGCAAGAGGGTCGGCGAGATTCCCGGCGTCAAGGATCTCACGTTCTCCGACGGCAACAATTTCGGCGGCGGCCCGCCGCTCAGCTTCCGGCTCAGCGGCGACAACTACGACGCGCTCGAGTCTGCCGCAGCGGAACTGGAGAAAAAGCTCGGCGAATACGAGGGCGTTTACGACATCCGCAACTCCTCGAACACGGGCAGCCGCGAGATCCGGCTGAAGATCAAGCCCCAGGCCGAGGCGCTCGGGCTCACGATGGCGACGCTCGGTCGGCAGGTCCGGCAGGCATTCTACGGCGAGGAGGCGCAGCGTATTCAGCGGGGCAAGGACGAGCTGAAGGTCATGGTCCGCTATCCGCCGGAGGAGCGCCGATCGATTGCCGACCTCGAGAACATGCGCATACGTACCCCCGACGGGACCGAGGTACCGTTCGGATCCGTCGCCGATGTGTCCTTCGATCGCACCTTTACGGTCATCCAGCGCAAGGACCGCGAGCGGACAGTCACCGTATCGGCAAATCTCGATCCAGACGTCGTCGAACCGGGCAAGGTCATCAGTTCAATCAACGAGGAGTTCATCCCGGGGCTGCTGGCGCGCTACTCGGGTGTCAAGTACGGTCTCGAGGGTTCCAGCGAAGAACAGCAGACTCTGCAACGCAACATGGCGATCGCTGCGATTGCTGCGCTGTTCCTGATCTACGCCCTGATCGCCATACCGCTGCACTCGTATTCGCAGCCGTTCATCATCATGTCGGTGATTCCGTTCGGGTTCATCGGCGCGGTGATCGGCCATGTCATCATGGGCATGGCCATCAGCATGTTCTCGCTGTTCGGACTGATCGCGCTGGCCGGCGTCGTCGTCAACGACAGCCTGGTCATGGTCGACTTCATCAACAAGGCGCGCCTCGAGGGTGTGCCCTTGCAGCAGGCAGTGATCGAATCGGGGACCGAGCGTTTCCGCGCGATCATGCTCACGTCGCTGACGACGGCGGCCGGCCTCTTGCCGATTCTGCTGGAGCGCAGCGTGCAGGCACAATACGTCATACCGATGGCCATCTCACTCGGCTTCGGCATCCTGTTCGCGACCGCGATCACCCTTTTCCTGGTGCCGGCGCTGTACATGCTGCAGCTGGACGGCTTCGCAGCGACGCGCGGGGCCGTGAGCTGGCTGATGGGGCGCGACGCCGCAAGCGACGTCTCGGAAACGCTCTGAGGTAGCGGCGATTGGCCGCCCGGCATGACCGACCCGCAGACGAAGGATAGCCGTGACGGCGTCGTCGCCGGCCTGATCGCCTACAGTATCTGGGGCGTGCTGCCGGTGTACTTCAAGATCGTCGCGACCGTGGCGCCGCTCGAGGTCCTGCTGCACCGGGTCGTCTGGGCCGTTCCTTTCGGCGCCTTGATCATCCACCTGCGCAAGCAATGGCCCGAGGTCCGGCGCGCGCTGGCGCATCGCCGGATGCTGTTCTGGCTGGCGACGTCCGCGTTCTTCATCACGGTCAACTGGTTCGTCTATATCGTGGCCGTACAGAAGAACCAGGTATTCCAGGCGAGCCTCGGCTATTACATCAATCCGCTGGTCTACGTCCTGGTCGGCGTGGTGTTCCTGGGCGAGCGGCTGCGGCCGCTCCAGATCGGCGCCGTGATCCTCGCCGCGATCGGCGTTTCCGTGTTGACCATCAGCGGCGGCAAGCTGCCCGCGATCGCGCTGACGCTGGCGTTCGCGTTCACGATCTACGGCGTCATCCGCAAGAAGGTCGTAATCGGTGGCATGCCCGGCTTGTTCGTCGAGACGCTCATCCTGGCGCCGTTCGCCATCGTTGTGCTGGTCTGGCTCGAGGTCACCGGCAAAGCCGCATTCGGAGCCGGCGGTGTCGCACTCGACACGTTGCTCGTCGCTGCGGGGCCGTTGACCGTGGTGCCGTTATTGTGCTTCGCGCTCGCAGCCAGACGCCTGACCCTGACGTCCATAGGCTTCATGCAGTTCATCGCCCCCACGCTGCAATTCTGCGTGGGCGTCTGGTACGGCGAGGTGCTGACCGGTCCGCACCTGATCTGTTTCAGCTGCATCTGGACCGCGGTCATCCTGTTCAGTGCCGACGCACTGCGCCGCAACCGGCGCCGCGGCGCCGTCCCGGCGGGGGGCTGAGAAGCGCCCGCCGGTGGCCTTCAGCTGGCCTTACGCGCCTGTACCTCGGCGATGACGGCCTCGGCGACGTTGGTCGGGCACGGGGCGTAGTGCGAGAACTCCATCGAGAACTGGCCGCGTCCCGAGGTCAGCGTGCGCAGGTGCCCGATGTAGCCGAACATGTCCGCCAGCGGCGCGTCGGCCTTGACACGCACACCCGTCGGGACGCTCTCCTGTGACTTGATCATGCCGCGCCGACGATTCAGGTCGCCGATGACGTCGCCGACGTTGTCCTCCGGCGTGAACACATCGACCTTCATGATCGGCTCGAGCAGCTGCGGGCCGGCCTTCGGGATCGATTGCCGGTACGCGGCACGAGTCGCGATCTCGAAGGCGAGCGCCGACGAGTCCACGGCGTGGTAGGCGCCGTCCAGCAGCGAGAACTTGACGTCCAGCAGGGGATAACCGGCCAGCGTGCCTGCCGCCATGCTGTCGCGGAATGCCTTCTCGATCGCCCCCCAGTATTCCCGCGGCACGTTGCCGCCGGTGACCAGCGATTCGAACTCGTAACCGGCGTTCTTCTCGGCCGGCTCGATCCGATAGTCGATTCGGCCGTACTGGCCGGAACCACCGGACTGCTTCTTGTGCGTGTAGCTGTCCTCGATCGTCTTCGTGATCGTCTCACGATAGGCGACCTGCGGCTTGCCCATCTCGACCTCGACGCCGTGAGTCCGCTTCAGGATGTCGACCTTGATGTCCAGATGCAGTTCACCCATGCCCTTGATCAGGGTCTCGCCCGAATCCTCGTCGGTGGCGACCTGGAACGACGGGTCTTCCTGCACCATCTTGTTCAGGGCGACGCCCATCTTCTCGGTGCCGGCCTTGTCTTTCGGCTTGATCGGCGACCGAGATCACCGGGTCCGGGAACACCATCGGTTCCAGCGTCGCCGGATGATTGACGTCCGCCAGCGTGTGGCCGGTGCGCGTGTTCTTCATGCCGAGCAGGGCGACGATGTCGCCGGCCTGTGCCGAGTTTCGCTCCTCGCGCGAGTTCGCATGCATCTCGACGATACGGCCGATGCGTTCGGTCTTGCCCGTGAAGGTATTCAGCACGCTGTCACCCTTCTTGATACGGCCCGAGTAAATCCGGGTGAAGGTGAGGGCACCGTAACGGTCGTCCATGATCTTGAACGCCAGCGCACGCAACGGTTTGTCCGGATCGACAATCGCGACGCCGCCGGTTTCGTTGCCTTCGAGATCGATCTCCGGCTGCGGCTGGACCTCGGTCGGGTCCGGCAGATACTCAACCACAGCATTAAGAACGTTCTGTATGCCCTTTGTTTTTAAATGCCGAACCACAGTAGGTCGGGAAGAAGTCGAGGTTGATCGTGCCCTTGCGGATGCACCGCTTGAGGTCCTCGATCGACGGCTCGTTGCCCTCGAGGTACTGCTCGAGAATCGCGTCATCCTGCTCGACGGCCGTCTCGATGAGCTTCTCGCGCCATTCGGCCACGAGGTCCTGCATGTCTTCCGGCACGTCGGTGATCTCGTAATCCTCGGGATTGCCCGACGCCGACCAGATCCACGCCTTCTGCGTGAGCAGATCGACGACACCCCGGAAGTTTTCCTCGACGCCGACCGGCAGCACCATGACCAGCGGGTTCGCGGCCAGCACGTCCTTGACCTGCTGCACGACCCGATAGAAGTCCGCGCCGATGCGGTCGAGCTTGTTGACGAAGATGACCCGCGCCACTTCGGAGTCGTTCGCATATCGCCAGTTGGTCTCCGACTGCGGTTCGACCCCGCCGGAGCCACAGAACACGCCGATGCCGCCGTCCAGTACTTTCAGCGAACGGTAGACCTCGATCGTGAAATCCACGTGCCCGGGCGTATCGATGATGTTCAGGCGGTGCCCGTCCCAGACGCAGCTCGTCGCGGCCGACTGGATCGTGATGCCGCGCTCCTGCTCCTGCTCCATGAAGTCCGTCGTGGCGGCGCCGTCGTGGACTTCACCGGTGCGGTGAATCTTGCCGGTGAGCTTGAGGATCCGCTCCGTCGTCGTCGTCTTGCCCGCGTCGACGTGCGCGAAAATCCCGATATTCCGGTACTTGCTGAGGTCTGTCATGTCTCGAATCTCTGTCGTTACAAGCTGCCGTACGCCGTACCCCGCCAACTCGAAGGCTGCGAGGACGATCCGGAGGTAGCTTGAGCGGAGGCACGTGTTGCCACCGTGCCTTTCCCGGGCGCATGCCCGGGGTGCATTCTTGCGCCATTTACCGGGCCGGACGGGCGTTCGGGCGCGGATGATAGCAGCGCCGGCCCGCCCAAACCAGTGCCAGTATGGGGATGATTGCCGGGATTTCGAGGGGGACAGTTGACGGTCCTGCCGGTTGCGGGCCGGCCGCGTTCTGCTATGGTCGCCCACTCGATCCGGACCGGGGACGTCACCGTGACGACCGATCAGATCCTGCTCTTCGGACTGCTGGCCTTCGTCTTCGTATTCCTGATCTGGGGGCGCTGGCGCTACGACCTGGTAGCCTTCGTGGCACTCCTGGTCGCGCTGCTGACCGGCATCGTGCCGAGGGACCACGCATTCTCTGGCTTCGGGCACCCGGCCACGATCATTATCGCCCTGGTCCTGATCGTCAGTCGCGGGCTGTCCAATTCCGGCGTCATCGAAGTGCTGGCCCGATACTTCGTCGATGCCGGCCGTCGTCTGGCAGCCCACGTGGGCATCATGGCCGGCCTGGCCGCCGCATTGTCCGCGGTCATGAACAACGTTGCGGCGCTCGCCCTGCTGATGCCGCTCGATTTGCAGGCCGCGAAGAAGAGCGGTCGCAGCCCCTCACTGTCATTGATGCCCCTCTCGTTCGCATCGATCCTGGGCGGCATGATCACGCTGATCGGCACGCCACCCAACATCATCGTCAGCCAGTTCCGTGGCGATGCGCTCGGGACGCCCTACCGGATGCTGGACTTCGCGCCCGTCGGCCTCGTCTGCGCGGCCGTCGGCGTGGCCTACGTCGCCCTGATCGGCTGGCGCCTGCTGCCGAAGGACATCATCGGCGCGGGTGTGGCGCAGGATTCGTTCGACCTGGCGGACTACATCGCCGAGGCGCGCGTGCCCGACGGCGCAAGCATCATCGGCCGGCGCGTGCGCGACCTCGATGAACTCGCGGAACAGAGTGGCATCGAGATCCTGGGCCTGGTCCGTTCCGGGAAACGCCTGCCGGGGCTCGCGCGGACGGCCGAGATCCGGGCGGGCGACACGCTCGTCATCGAGGCCAGCCCCGACAGCCTCGAGGAAGCGCTCGGGACCCTGGGCCTGGACTACGCCGGTCGCGGGGAGGGTCGGCTGGACGGCGACGAACTGATGCTGAGCGAGCTGGTCGTCCCCGAATCCTCGCGCCTCGTCGGGCGTTCGGCCATGTCGCTGCGGCTGCTGTATCGCTATCGCGTCGCGCTGATCGGCGTATCCCGCCAGGCCCAGCGCTTCCGGGAGAACGTCCGCAAGCTGGAGATCCGGCCCGGCGACGTCCTCCTGCTGCTGGGGTCGGACGAACGCCTCTCGGACATCACGGCCCGGCTCGGCTTGCTGCCGCTCGCGGACCGGGGCCAGCGCGTTATCCAGCGCAACAAGATGTGGTTGGCTGTGGGTCTGTTCGTCGCCGCGATCGTTGCGGCGAGCCTGGGGCTGGTCTATTTGCCGATCGCACTCGGCTGCGTCGTGGCCGCATTCATCCTGTTCGGCATCGTCTCGGCACGCGAGGTGTACGAGTCCGTCGAATGGCCGGTGATCGTATTGCTGGGCTCGATGATCCCGATCGGCGCTGCGTTACAGGACACGGGGGGGACGGCGCTCATCGCCGGCGCGATGATCCGCCTGGCTGCCGGCTCGTCGCCCATCGTCGTGTTGCTGCTGCTCGTGGTGGTGACGATGACCCTGTCCGACGTGATGAACAACACGGCGACGGCCGTCATCGCGGCCCCGATCGCGGTCGAGATCAGCTCGAGGCTCGGCGTGAACGCCGATCCCTTCCTGATGGGCGTCGCCGTGGCTGCGTCCTGTGCATTCCTGACGCCGATCGGCCACAAGAACAATACGCTGATCATGGGGCCGGGCGGTTACCGCTTCCGCGACTACTGGCGCATGGGATTGCCGCTCGAAATCCTGATCATCGCGGTCTCGGTGCCGGCGATCGCGGTCTTCTGGCCGCTCGGGTAGCCCGGTCTTATGTTCAACGCCTGTCGCAAATCCCCTGAAACGCGGGGCAGATTGTGACGCGCAGCGTACGCCGCCTGCGCCGCCGGCCGGATACGATCCTCGTAAGCGTCTGAAAAATAACAACTCCGAATGCCGCCGTCCCCGGGAGCAAATCTGGCACAGCGCTTGCAACCTCTTCGCGTAAGCACCGAGCCACCGCATGCGCGACGCGCGGCGGCGACGTAACGAGGAGGGCATCATGGCGCAAAAGACGATCCAGGACTGGACCCCCAGCCAGGTATTGCTCAAGTTCGACGAGCATCGGGAAGTCAAGTATCGCGTGTACACGGAAGACGATCACATCTACCAGGAGATCTGCGATCCGGACGACACACCGATCCACACCCTCGAGATACCCGACGGCATGAAGCTCGGGCGCAGCAGCTACGAGGTTCTCCTGCGCTACGTGCTGCTGGACTTGCTCGCGGCCTGAGCGGCCGCGTAGCTCTCCACGGTCCTCCAGACACGCAGCAGGTTCTCGCCGAGAATCTTGCGAATGTCCGCTTCGGCGTAGCCGCGGCGCAGGAGGCCTTCGATCAGGTTCGGGTAACAGGACACGTCCTTGAGACCGACCGGCAAAGTATCGCCGACGCCGTCGAAGTCCGAACCGAGGCCCACGTGTTCGATGCCGACCAGCCCGACGACGTAGTCGACCTGGTCCAGCACGTCGTCGATGTCGGCGTACGGGTACGGGCCGTGTCCGGCCTCGAACTCGCGCAGGGCTGCCTTTTCAAGTTCTCCCGGAGCCATGTCGGGGTGGCTCTTCTCGTAGGCATCCGTGGTCGGCCAGAAGGTCTTGTCATAGGCGTTCGCCTTCGCGGTCAGGAAACCCGAGCCGAAATTTAGCTGGATCACGCCGCCCTTGTCGGCGAGAGCCCGGATCATGTCGTCACTCATGTTGCGCTCGAAGCCGGGTGTGAAATGCCGCGCGGAGGAATGCGAAGCGATCACCGGCACCGCCGAGACGTCCATGACGTCCCAGAACGCCTCGTCGGAGATGTGGCTGACGTCGACCATGATGCCCAGCCGGTTCATCTCCCTGACGACCTTGACACCGAAATCGCTCAGCCCGTGCCAGCGCTTGTTGTCGTCGTAAGACGAGTCGGAGATGAGGTTCGACTTGCTGTGCGCCAGCGTGATGTAGCGAATTCCGCGGTCGTAGAAGTGTTGCAGGTTGGCGAGATCATCCTCGATGGGTGAGCCGTTCTCCATGCCCATGGCCAAAGAGACCAGGCCGCCGCCGAACTGGTGCCGCACGTCCTCCGGCGATCGCGCGATCGCGAACTTGTCCGGGGCGGCGGCGACCATGCCTTCGACCCGATCGATCAACTCGTCGGCGACTGCCCTGGAGCGGCCTTCGGCCTCGAGCTCGGCCTCCGTATAGATGGACATGAAGGGCGCATTGAGACCCCCTGCGATCGCGCGCGGGTAATCGAAATCGAAGCCGTCCGCCGGCACCGAGACGTCGGTCGGTCGCTTGCGGAGCTTGTAGGGCACGTCGATGTGGGTATCCACGATGACGCTCGTGGCAGCGATCTGCCGGGCCTGTATCGCGGGGTCGGGCGCGGTGCCGGCGTCGGCGGCCGGACCGCCGCAGCCCGCCATGAAAAAGATCACGAGCGCCACGACGCCCGTGCTCCGGCCCGGCCCGCAATACGGAAATTTCCTATGGCTCATCGTGTCCAAGATTGTAACAATGCCAATGTGGCCCGCGCCCGGAATTTTGCGCCGGGCCGAGGAGGAGGCAGATGACCGACAACAATCCGACAGTCGATCAGGTGGATACCGAGGGTGGCGACAAGCGTCCAACGATTGAGGACAACCTCAAATCGCCTTCGACCTGGTTACGGCTGGGATACATGATCGTCTATTGTGTGCTGATCTGGCTGGCGATTCTCGTCGGCAGCGTGGTCGTCGCACTGGGATTCCTGTGGCTGCTGTTCACGGGCAGGGTCAATGAGGAACTCAAGCAGGTGGGTCAGCGGCTCGCGGCCTATACGTATCAGATCGCGCGCTATCTGACGTTCAACACCGAGCAAAAGCCGTTCCCGTTCGGGGCGCCGTTCCCGCCGGCCGAAACGGAGGAATAGCGCGCAGACAGGGGCTTGCGGCCGCGCTACTGTCGCTGCCATGGACGGGGATTTTGCAGTCCGGAACTGGGCCCTCCTGCTGGCGGCATCGCTCGCCGCGGTAGTGTGCCTGTTCGTCGCATACCACCTGTACCGGCAGTCGGCGCAGGCGCGGTTTGGCGCCGCTCTCGCGCGACTGCAGGCCGGCGAACGCAAGGCCAAAGCCGCCGCGAGGGCGCTTGCAAAGGCAACGTCCCGCCTGCAAAAGCTGCAGGCCCGCGCCGCCTCGGTGAGGCCGAGGCGGCTCGAGGAGGCATCCGAAGCCGTGGAGGATGCCCGGCTCGCCCGCAAGAACGCGGACGACCAGTTGCTGGTCGCACGCAACGAACTGCGCAAGGCCATCGTCGAGGAATACCCGCCGAAACGCCATGCCGTGCTGCGCCGACGCTACCTGCGGGAGCAGGACCCCGAATCCTGAATCCCGGCCGGCGCAGCGCACGGGTCGAGACCGGCCACGGCTCGGGGGTAGAATCCACGAACCGGATCCAAGGCGGAGGCCCGCGATGTCTCAACAGACGATATTCATCATCTGCATGTTCTTCGGTGTCGCAGCCGTGGCGCTCATCGCGTTCACCCTGCTGGCCATCGTGCTCGGGCGCCTGAAAGTCTGACGCCAGCGCCCCCGCTGCGTCAGGTTCCTTGACTTGGTATCAAACTGATATCATTATCATATCAGTTTTGGTGGCAAGGAGAAGGCGATGATCCGGGAACAGGTCAGGAAGGCGCCGTCGGGTTATCTGATGCTCGTGGTGCTGGCGGTGGCCCAGCTGGGCCTTGCATACGCGATCTACCGCGCCGCGGTGGCGATATCGATCGGCGGCATCATCGCTGCGGCGCTGGCCACGGTGCTGGTGGCGATCTGCTGGGCCGGCTTCTTCATGGTGCACCCGAACGAAGCCAAGGTTCTGCAGCTGTTCGGCAAGTACGTCGGCACGGTGCACGAACCCGGGCTGAAGTGGGCCAATCCGTTCTATTCGAAGTCGGCCGTCTCGACCCGGGTCCGCAACTTCGAGAGCGGGCGGCTCAAGGTCAACGATTCCAACGGCAGCCCCATCGAGATCGGCGCGGTCGTGGTGTGGAAGGTCTTCGACACTGCCGAAGCATTGTTCGTGGTCGACGATTACGAGGAATTCGTCAAGATCCAGAGCGAATCGGCGTTGCGGAATCTGACGACGACCTATCCTTACGAACCCCACGAGGGGGAGGGCCTGGCGCTGCGCAGCAATCCGGTCGAGATCGCCGATGCCTTGCGCGACGAGATCCAGGACCGGCTGGAACAGGCGGGCGTCACCGTCGTCGAGGCCCGCATCAGCCATCTCGCCTATGCGTCGGAGATCGCCAACGCGATGCTGCGCCGGCAGCAGGCATCGGCCGTGATTGCGGCGCGTACACAGATCGTCGCGGGCGCCGTCAGCATGGTCGAGATGGCGCTGGCCGAACTCTCCAGGAAAAACGTCGTCGAGCTCGACGAAGAGCGCAAGGCCGCCATGGTCAGCAACCTGCTCGTCGTGCTCTGCGGCGAGGAAGCGACGATGCCGGTCATCAATGCCGGAACCCTCTATGGCTGATCGCAGCCGGGACGTCACAGCATGGCAGCACGCAAGGCATTCGCGCTGCGCATCGACGAAAAGACGCTGACCGCGATGCAGCGCTGGGCGAACGACGATCTGCGCAGTCTCAACGCGCAGATCGAGTTCGTGCTGCGCGAGGCGCTGCGCAAGTCCGGCAGGTTGTCGCGGGGAGACCGTCCCGCGGAGGAATAGCCCGTTCCCGCGGTGTTACCATCGGGCCCATGCGCGACGCGCTGCCATGGATCCTCGTCTTCCTGGGGCTCTTCACCGGGGCATGCATCGTCTACATCGCGTGGGAGCTCTCGTCGGAGAGATATGCCGACAAACCGGCTGACGACGTCGACCCGGGGGACGACGCCGGCTGACGCGTCCCGCCGCCGGGCGGGTTACCGGCGGTTGGACCTGCGCGAACCTTCGATATGCGCTTTGCTCCGGGAAGTTCCCGAATGCGACGAATGCGACGCTCGCGATGGTGCCGACTGGCGGTGAGCGCCCGATCCTGTCTGCGACGGCCGCGGCGCCTGGCGGACTTGCGGTTGCCGGGACGGGATCGAACGGGCCGCTGACCGCCCGGACGTCGACGGCGTAAACGACGATCGGGTGTGTGTCTGCGGAACGTGCGCCGGCCGGTTGTTCGTCGACGGCACGAATGACGATCGGGTATGCGTCTGCGGAACGTACGTCGACCGGTTGTTGGTCGACGGCGCGACGAACGATTGTCGTATCTGCGGCGTCTGCCGCGAGCCGCCGTAGATCCGCGTGGCGGCCGGCGGACTGCGCCGTTGCGCCACCGGCTCACGCGCCGGCGCAGCGGGGACCGTCGTCCGGGCATGCGCGCTCACAGCCGCGCGTTCGGCGGTGCCGGTGCGCGGACGGAAATGGATCGGCTGGGCCGACGTCGATCTGCGCCGGGTCTCGGCCGGAATCCGGAGACCGTTGCCGGCGGTCCGGGCCGCCTGGCCGGATTGCGAATGCCGCGTCACCGCAAGGGCGCCGCCGTTGCCGACCGAATTCGGGCTCGGATAGTAACGCGTCCGCTCGATCCTCTGGTCCGACGGCCGCAGCCGTGTATGGCCGTGCGGTTGCCAGCGATCGCCGTGCTCGCTGCGGTCGTAGCGGTCCCGCGGGTAGCCATGGTGGTCGTGCACGTAGTAATTGTTGTAGACGTTGATGTTCGGGCGCCGGTACCACCAGCCGTTCCAGTATGCGTGGCCGTAATAGGGGTGCCCGTAGTAGCTGTAATGGAACACGTTGAGGTCGTGCGCATACCAGCCGATCGTGAACGCCGTGGTGACGCCCCAGAAATAGTCGCACGGGAAGGCGTAGCCGGCGGGATACGGGTAGTAGTACACGGGGTACGGGCGCGGATAGTAGTAGTACACCGGCCGGGGCTGGTACACGACGACGCGCTCGGGTTCGTAGTAGGGCACGTAAATGACATCGTCCTGCGTCGGCGCGATCTCGATCGCTCCGGAACCGTCCTCGGTCACCTTCTGGAAGTCGTCGCTCTTCAGGTTGCCGGCCGCATAGGCCTGGTCGCGGAAGGACTCGATCGCCTTGATGACGTCGGTCTGCTGTGCGACGACCGCCTCACCGAGTTTCCAGGTCCAGTCCAGGTCCTCGTTCATCATGCGGACGACTTCGGGGTAGTTGGTCAGCGCGACGACCGAGTCGTCCCAATTGTCGTTGGGCTTCAACGACGAGTCCTTCTCGAGGGCATCGAGGAAGCGGGCGGCCTCGACGATCTGCAGGGGGTAAGTCGATGCCGGCAGCACAATGGCGAGCAGATCGTCCGGGTACAGTGCGATGGGGCCGACGAGCTTCTGCAATTCGGCCTGGTCGAGCAGCGCCGTGTCCTGCGCCGCGGAGCCTGCTACCGGCTCGACCCGGGCCTGCGCCACCGGATTGCCGTTCTCGTCCACCGGGACCTGGGCAGGGACCGCCACGGGCAGTGCGACCAGGGCCAGCCACAGCCAGCAGGTTTTCCGTTTTGACGTTCGCGTGCTCATCGGAGTCCTCCGTTTCCGCCTGCAATCGGCGGATTTCCCGACTCTGGCTGCAAGACTACTCCAGGCAAACTGAACGTGGGCTTAATCGGTGGGCGAAATCGGGTGTTATGGACGATTTTCCCGGTAGCCAGACCCTAGTCGGAGGCGCCTCCGTGCCAGGCGATGAATTTCCAGCCATCCCCGGTCCGTACCAGGACGTCCGTATAACGGCCGTTCCGGACCTCGACCTTCTTGTCGGCCTTGCTCTGGTAGGCGCTCGTGTACAGGTAATGTGCGACGGCCACGTCCCCGTGCACGACGATGGCGAGCGGGTATAACTCGTGCTGGATCGTGCTGCCCTGATCGTCGCTGAAGCGGTCCCACATCTTCATCGAGGATTTGGAACGCGGGGCCGGTGACTCGTTCGGCCAGCCGGAGAAGTCGTCCGTGAGTGACCGGTCCAGCCAGTCGTTGTCCCCGTTCTGTTCCGCCGCCCACTGACCTTCGATGGTCGCCCAGACGTCCGCCGCATCGTCGGTATTGTCCTGTGGCTCGGCGGCGTCCTGAGCGCCGGCCGGCAGCAATGCGGCAAGCAGCAGCATGCCGAACAAGAGTGTCAACCCATGAAGCCGTTTCATGCGAGTGCCCCCGTGGATGAGATTCAGACCCCGATCGAGTGTAGTCGCATTGCCTGCAGGCAACAATCGCGGCATATACTGGCCGCGGAGACCGCGACGGAGTCCGACCATGCGTGCCATGCTCCTGCACGCGACAACGAGCCTCGACGACAACGCCGAGCCGCTGGTGCTCGCGGACGTGCCGACTCCCGAGCCGGCGGCGGGCGAGATTCTCATCGAAGTCAAAGCCTGCGGCGTTTGTCACACGGAACTCGACGAGATCGAGGGCCGCACGGCGCCGAATTTCCTGCCGGTGATACCGGGTCACGAGGTCGTGGGTCGCGTCGCCGCGAGCGCGGCAGATTGTCGTGTGCATTCGACCGGCGACCGGGTCGGTGTCGGCTGGATCCATTCGTCCGACGGCTCGAGTGCCGAGAACATCAGCCCGGCATTCCGCGCCACGGGCCGGGACGCCAACGGCGGTTATGCCGAATACATGACGGTACCGGAGCAATACGCCTACCCGATACCGGAGACGTATTCGGATGTCGAGGCGGCGCCGTTGCTGTGCGCGGGGAGCGTGGGATACCGCGCCCTTCGGCTGACCGGCGTCAGTGACGGCGATATCCTCGGCCTGACCGGTTTCGGCGGTTCCGGGCATCTGGTGCTGCAGCTCGCCAAAGCGCTCTATCCGGCGAGTCCGGTGTTCGTGTTTGCGCGCAGCCCGGCAGAACGCGAGTTTGCACTGGAGCTGGGCGCGGACTGGGCGGGCGATACGACCGCCGTACCGCCGGACGCGCCGCGGGCGATCATCGACACGACGCCGGCCTGGAAGCCGGTGCTCGCTGCGCTGGAGTCGCTCGGGCCGGGGGGACGGCTGGTCATCAATGCGATCCGCAAGGAGCAGCCGGACCGCGGTCTGCTGGCAGGCCTCGACTATGCACGCCACCTGTGGATGGAAAAGGAAATCAAGAGCGTCGCCAACGTCACCCGCCGCGACATTGCGGAGTTCCTGCCGATCGCAGCGCGCATTCCGATCCGCGTGCAGACGGAGAGCTACCCGCTCGAGGAAGCCAACCGGGCCTTGCGGGATTTGCGGGCCGGCCACGTCCGCGGCGCAAGGGTTCTAAAAATATAGATTAATAACAAACTGTTACAACAACAATTTAATACTGTATATTATCAACGCGCGCGCCATCTCGCAGCGATTTTTCCGGATCTTGCGTCCAAATCTGTGGACCGGGCATCAGCGGAGTATCGCGTGTCGAATGGCTACGGGAGGAGAGCATCCATGTCGAAGTACCTGTTCTTGCTGACGGCTTGCCTGGCCGCCGGATCAAGCCCGGCGGCCGAGCGGGATTGGGTCGTGAAGAGCAACCGCTATTCGCAGGTCGTGCTCGCCGCGCTCGCGAAGCTGAGCCCGGAGAGTGCCGGCAGCGTGGGCGTCGACGGCCTCGACGAGGAGATCACCGACCTCGGCCCGGGAGTCTACCAACGTGGCCAGGAGTTGATCGGAGACGTCGTCGCCGAACTCGAGAAGGATCTGGAGTCCGAGCAGGTCACCAAAGTCCGCCAGGACCTCGGCATCCTGATCAAGGCGAGCAAGGACACGCTGCACAGCCAGCAACTCCAGCACGAGTACCTGCTGCCGTACTACAACATGAACCAGACCGTCTTCACCGGAATCCGGGCGCTGATCGATCCGCAGATTCCGCGCGAGCGATATCCGGCGGCGGTCGTCCGCCTGAAGAAGTACGCCGGCCTCGTCGACGGTTACGAGCCGATCACGAAGCTCGCCGAGGCGCGCATGCAGGAGCGTTTCGGCGACAAGGGACTGGTGGGCCCTTACCGGGGCGAGGTCGAGCAGGACCTGCAGCGGTCGGAAACCTTTATCAGCGGCATCAAGGACCTGCTCGCCGGCACGGATCTCGAGGGCTGGCAGGACGCCTACGAGACGCTGGCGCGTCAGATGCGGGACTACGACGACTGGGTCCGGGCGGAGGTACTGCCGCGTGCGCGGGACGATTTCCGGCAGCCGGCCGTCATGTACGAGGATGCCCTGAAGAACTGGGGTGTCGACGCCTCGCCGCAAGCGCTGATCGAGCAGGGGACCCGCGGCTACGAGGACATTCGCAACGAGATGCAATCGCTCGCGCCGCTGGTCGCCAGGCAGAAGGGCTACGATATGTCCGATTACCGCGAGGTCATCGCACGCCTGAAGCAGGACGGCGCGATCGACGGCGACGAGCTGGTCGACCACTACCGGTCGGTGCTCACGGACATCGAACAGATTCTCGTGCGCCAGGACCTCATCAGCCTGCCCGAGCGGAAGGCCGGTATCCGAATCGCGACTGCGGCCGAGACCGCCGCACAGCCGGCGGCGCACCTCGAGCTGCCGCGCCTGATCGGCAACACGGGCGAATATCCGTACTTCGTCATCCCGCTCATACAACAGAACGACGACGGGAGCTGGCCGCAGAACGACACGACGTACGCAGCGGGCGCCTGGACGCTGACCGCGCACGAAGCACGGCCCGGTCACGAGATGCAGTTCTCCAGCATCATCGAGTCGGGCGTTTCGATCGCGCGCGCGATCTTCGCCTTCAACAGCGCCAACGTCGAGGGCTGGGGACTGTACGCGGAGGCGATGGTCAAGCCGTACCTGCCGCTCGATGCGCAGCTGATCAGCCTGCAGGCCCGGCTCCTGCGCGCGGCCCGCATGTTCCTCGATCCGATGCTGAACCTGGGCGAGATCACGCCGGAAGAAGCCAAACGGCTGCTCGTCGAGGACGTCGGCATCGATGAGGACATGGCCCAGAACGAGATCGAACGCTACACCTACCGGATCCCCGGCCAGGCGACGGCGTATTACTACGGCTACGGCAAGTTGCAGGCGCTGCGGGGCCAGGCCGAGGTGAAGCTGCAGGACAAGTTCGACGCGCGGGCGTTTCACGACTTCATCCTCGATCAGGGCCTGTTGCCGCCGGACATACTGAAGCAGGCGGTCATGGAGGAGTTCGTCCCCAGCCAGCTGAACTGATCGGGCCCCGTCAAATCCGGCGGACCCTCGGGCTATACTGCGGTTTTCACAACGGCTGGACACCCCGATGCCCCACAATGTCCGCTGCTTCCGCTGCGGTGCGTCGCTCGCGGACCTGTCGCTGCCCTTGTCGAGGCAGGACCAGTGCCCGGAATGTGGCATGGATCTGCACGTCTGCAAGATGTGCCGGCATTTCGACGTGCGCGTTCCCAAACAGTGCCGCGAGGACGACGCCGAGGAAGTCTACGAGAAGGAGCGCCTGAACTTCTGCGACTGGTTCATGCCCAGCGAAGCCGCGTTCGACCCGGACCGCAAGGCCGGGGAGGATGCGGCCCGCGCTGCGCTCGATGCACTGTTCGATGACTGATCGCCGGACGTTCCTGAAACTCGCCGCCGCCGCGGGAGCGGCGCCGCTCGCGGCTTGTTCGGACATCGAGAAGGTACCGACGCCGGGCGTGCCTCGCAGTCCCTACGACGCGAAATCGACGGCGGAAGAGGTGACGGCGGGCATGGACCTGCACGGCAAGCTGGCGATGGTCACCGGCTGCACGTCCGGCATCGGCTTCGAAACCATGCGCGTCCTCGCGCTGCGCGGCGCCTACGTCGTCGGTACGAGCCGGTCCCTGGAGCGGGCCACGGAAGCCTGCAAGCGCGTCAACGGCACGACGTCGCCTTTGCGGCTGGACCTTGCCGATCTCGACTCCGTGGTGGCCTGCGCGAATTCCGTGCGCTCGATCAACCTCGCACTCGACATGCTGATCTGCAATGCGGGCTACCTCGGCGCGAGCGGCAAGCCGGAACTCGTCGACGGCATCGAGAAGCACTTCGCCGTCAATCACCTGGGCCATTTCGTGCTGGTGAACCGCTTGCTCGGCCGCCTGTATCTTTCGTATCAAGGCCGCGTCGTCGTGGTCAGCAGTCGCGCCGCCTACACGAGAGCGCCGGCCGCAGGGATCGAGTTCGACAATCTCGACGCCTCCAAAACGTACGACGACTGGCATGCCTACGGGCAGTCCAAACTCGCCAATGCCCTGTTCGCCCTGGAACTCGGCAAGCTCCTCAAGGGCACGCGGATCACGGCGAATGCCCTGCATCCCGGCGTGATCAATACCGAGATCGACCGGCACATGAGCCGCTTCAAGCAGCGCGGTTTCAGAGTCCTGACGGCACTGGGCTACGGCAAGACCATCCCGCAGGGCGCAGCGACGAGCTGTTTCGTGGCGACCAGCCCGCTGCTCGGCGCGACGAGCGGCAAGTATTTCGAGGACTGCAATGCCGTGACCATCGTCGGCGACACGCACATGCAGGACGAAGCCATGGCCGAGCGGCTCTGGGGCGTATCGACGGACCTGACTAAGGACTACCTGGTGACGCACACCGGCCCCGACTGGAACGACTTCGAGAAGGCCATGCACGAGCGGGCCAGACGCCGGCAGGAACAGACGGATTCGACGTGAACGGGCGTGCGGACAAGGCGCTGGTGCTGCTGTCAGGCGGTCAGGACTCCACGACCTGCCTGTACTGGGCCCTGGATCGCTTCGGTGCCGGCTCGGTCTCCAGCATCGCCTTCGACTACGGACAGCGTCACCGCATCGAACTCGACTGTGCGGCGAAGATCGCCGATGCCGCGCAGGTGGCGCATGCCTGCCTGCCGATCGACACGTTCGCAGCGCTCTCCGGCAATGCGCTGACGGACCGCGCGCTCGAGATACACACCGAGCCCGACCCGGAGACCGGATTGCCGAACACCTTCGTCCCCGGCCGCAACCTGATCTTCCTCACGTTCGCGGCCGCGTTTGCCTGGCGGCGCGGCATCGGGCATCTCGTCGCCGGCGTCGCACAGACCGACTACAGCGGCTATCCGGATTGCCGCGCGCCGACGATTCGTGCGATCGAGGAGGCGCTGCGGCTCGGCATGGAGTCGGACGTCCGTGTCCACACGCCGCTGATGCACCGGAGCAAGCGGGAGACGGTGGAACTGGCCCGCGACCTCGGCGCGTTACCCGCGATGGCGCTGACGCACACCTGTTACGAAGGCACGCGGCCGCCCTGCGGCGTGTGTCCCGCCTGCCGGCTGCGGGCGAAGGGTTTCTCCGAGGCCGGCATCGCCGACCCGCTGCTCGCGCCATGAGCTACGCGGTGAAGGAGATCTATTACACGCTGCAGGGCGAGGGTGCCCGCAGCGGCCGGCCGGCCGTGTTCCTGCGCTTCGCGGGCTGCAATCTCTGGACGGGCAGGGAACGCGACCGGGCTGACGCCGTCTGCCGCTTCTGCGATACCGGGTTCGTCGGGACCGATGGCCCGGGCGGTGGCCGGTTCGCAAGTCCGGCGGACCTTGCCGAGGCCGTGTCCCGGCACTGGCCGGGCGATGCCCTGCCGCACGCGAAACCCTACGTCGTGTGCACCGGCGGCGAACCCCTGCTGCAGCTCGACGGCGCCGCGGTCACCGCCCTCAAGGGCGCCGGCTTCGAGGTCGCGGTGGAGACCAACGGCACGGTCGAAGCGCCGCCCGGGCTCGACTGGGTCTGCGTCAGCCCGAAGGCGGCAAGCCGGCTACTGCTGCGCAGCGGCAACGAACTGAAACTCGTCTATCCGCAGGCCGAGCCCGAAGCCAGGCCCGAGCGCTTCGCGGAATTCGCGTTCGATCATTTCTTCCTGCAACCGCTCGACGACGATCGGCTCGCCGACAACACGCGCGCCTCGATCGACTACTGCCTGCATCATCCGCAATGGCACCTGAGCCTGCAGACCCACAAGATCCTCGGCATTGCCTGACGCAGTGAAGAACCGGCCGGGAGCGTATCTGTTCGGGGCCGCGATCGGGCTACTGGTGGCAACGCTGGCCTACCGCTGGATCACCGATCCGGTGCCGCGTGCCGAGCGGCGCCTCGAGGAATCGGTGGTCGCGGCCGCGCGCGGTCAGGTCGCGCAGATCGTGGACGCCGGCGAGCTGGAATTCGTCGACCCGCTGGCGGTCGACCGCAAGGTGGGCAAGGGCTACGTCTACCGACACGGGGCGGGCTGGCAGGTGTCGGGTCATTATCGGCGTAACGCGACGGATGCATGGCATCCGTTCCTCGCGACCCTCGACGCCTCGCGCCGGATCGAGCACCTGAAAATCCGCGATCCGGCCCTGGCCGCGCGGCCCGGGCACGATCCGGTCGTCGAGGTTCGTGCCCTGATCCCCGGCCGCCGCCCGCCGGGCTAATCGGCGCCGGCGCTCTGTTCCAGTTCCGTGTCGACGCCGGCGTAGTAGACCCAGATGTTTTCCTCGCCGGTCAGCAATTCGATGTATTTCGGGTGCACGAAGAGGGTCTCGCGCCCGGAGCGAAACTCCTTCAATACGCCGATGTCGCAGAGCTGTTTCAGGTACACGGAGGCGGTCTGCCGCTTCGCGATGCCGGCATCGACCAGGTTGCCGATGCGGCAATAGGGTTGCTTGAACAATACTTCGGCGAGTTCCCAGGAGTAGGTCTTCGGCAATTTCGCCTGGATGTACTGCGCCGTGTGCTCCATCAGCTCGCGGATGGCCTTGATCTTTTCCGTGGTCCAGTTGCAGGTCTCCTCGACGCCTTCCAGCACGAAGCGGATCCATGAACCCCAGTCCTGCTCCTTGGTCACCTTCTGCAGCAGCCGGTAATAGGCGGCCTTGTTCTGGATGATGTAGCGGCTGAGATACAGGATCGGCGAGTCGAGCAGGCCGAGATCGACGAGGAACAGGATGTTCAGCACACGCCCCGTGCGGCCGTTGCCGTCGACGAACGGATGGATGGCTTCGAACTGGTAATGCTGAACCGCCATGCGTACGAGCGGATCGATCCCGGTCTGTTCGTGCATGAACGCGGCCCAGTTTTCCAGCTTGGATTGCAGCAGCTTCTGGCCCTCGGGCGGCGTGTAGATCACCTCGCCGGAGATGCGGCTTTTCAGCGTCGTTCCAGATTCCGCTCGAATATCAAGCTCTACTCCTTTGATAGTACTGCAAATCTGGATCGCTATATCGACGGTCAACATCTCGCGACGGACCATCTTGGTGCCCTCGAACAGGGCCGTCCGGTAGCGCAGCGCCTCCTTGGTGGCCGGGTCCGCCTTGTCTTCGTTGATATCCACGTACTCGAACAGCTTGTCCGTCGTGGTGACGATATTCTCGATTTCCGAGCTGGCCCGCGCCTCGAGCAGCGGCAGGGCGTTGACCAGCACGGCGGAATTGGGGATCAGTTCGGCGGCCTGCTTGAGTTCGGCCAGGGCGACGCGGGCATCGATGCAGCGCTTCAGGATCTCCTGGTCTCGATCTGATCCGCCGGCGGCGGCAGCTCCGGCAGCGCGTTGTAAGGGGTTTTCGGATCAAATTCAGCCATTTGTCAGCTCCTCGGCAGCTGTCGACCGTATCGACACGTCGCCAGGACGTGTCGATCGGCGGCGCTTTTATCGACCTGTCTGCCCGACGTGTCGATGCCGTCGACAGGCTCGGAGAACATGTCGATAAAATAACGAAAATATCGACATATCTGCCCAACGTGTCGATCGAATCGACAGGTTGTCGAAACATGTCGATATTTTCGACTTTTTTCGACAGGTTTCCAGTATATGTCGATCACCTCGACAGGTGCGTGACGCAGTGCGGGAATCGGCGATTTCATGGCCCGGAAAGCCATTGCCCGCCGCTCTGCAGGTCCGTTGCTATAGAATGCGCCCCCTGCCAACGAACCAAACAAGGATGCACCGTGAGCCGCCAAAACCGACATCGAGATTGCCCGCGCAGCAGCGCGGCTGCCGATCGCCGAGATCGGCGCGAAGCTCGGGATTCCGCGGAATCCCTGATCCCGTACGGCCACGACAAGGCCAAGATCGGCGCCGATTTCATCCGGCGAAGGGCAAGCGGGGCAACGGCAAGCTGGTGCTGGTCACCGCGATCACGCCGACGCCGGCCGGCGAGGGCAAGACGACGACCACGGTCGGGCTCGGCGACGGGCTGCAACCGCATCGGCAAGCAAGCAGCGATCTGCCTGCGCGAGCCCAGCCTCGGGCCCTGCTTCGGCATGAAGGGCGGTGCGGCCGGCGGCGGCTACGCGCAGGTCGTGCCGATGGACGGACATCAACCTGCACTTCACCGGCGACTTCCACGCCATCGGCGCGCCAACAACCTGCTGGCGGCGATGATCGACAACCACATCCACTGGGGGAACCAGCTCAACATCGACCCCCGCCGCGTGACCTGGCGCCGCGTCGTCGACATGAACGACCGGGCGCTGCGTCCGATCGTCGTCCGGCCTCGGCGGCTACCGCCAACGGCGTGGCCCGCGAGAGCCGGCTTCGACATCACGGTGGCCTCGGAGATCATGGCGATCTTCTGCCTGGCGACGGACCTCGAGGACCTGCGAGAAGCGGCTGGGCAACATCGTGGTCGGCTACACCGCGAGAACGAAGCCGGTCACGGCCGGCGAGCTCAACGCCGCAGGGCGCCATGACGGCGCTGCTGAAGGACGCGCTGCAGCCGAACCTGGTGCAGACGCTGGAGAACAAGCCGGCCTTCATGCACGGCGGCCCCTTCGCCAACATCGCGCACGGCTGCAACTCGCGTGATGGCCACCGACGACCGCGCTGAAGCTCGCCGACTACGTCGTCACGGAGGCCGGCTTCGGCGCCGACCTGGGCGCCGAGAAATTCTTCGACATCAAGTGCCGCAAGGCGGGCCTCAAGCCGGACGCGGTCGTGCTCGTCGCCACCGATGCGAGGCGCTCAAGATGCACGGCGGCGTCGCCAAGGACGAACTGAGGGAAGGAAAACGTGGACGCCGCTGGAGGCCGGCCTGGAGAACCTCGGCAAGCACATGCGCAACGTCGACAAGTTCGGCGTGCCGGCCGTCGTCGCGATCAACCGCTTCACGGCCGACACCGACGCCGAGATGGCAGCTGGTTAGAAAGTACTGCGAGAAATTCGGCGTCAGCGCCGTCGAATGCACGCACTGGGCGGACGGCGGCGCCGGCGCCGAGACCTGGCGGAGCAAGGTCGTGGAGACTTGCCGACAGCGGCGCGGCCAAGTTCCGCACCCTGTATGGCGGACGAGCATGCCGCTGTGGGAGAAGGCAAAACGCATCGCGACGCGAGATCTACGGCGCCGACGACATCATCGCCGACAAGAAGGTGCGCAGCAGCTCGACCAGTTCGAGGAGGAAGGCTACGGCGCACTTCCCGGTCTGCATGGCCAAGACCCAGTACAGCTTCTCGACGGACCCGAACCTGCATGGGCGCGCCGACCGGCCACGTCGTGCCGATCCGCGAGGTGCGACTGTCGGCCGGCGCCGAGTTCATCGTGGTCATCTGCGGCGAGATCATGACCATGCCGGGCTTGCCGCGGGTGCCGGCCGCCGAACAACATCCGCGTCAACGACCAGGGCGAGATCGAAGGCCTGTTCTGAGCGCCGTCTGCTCGACGCGACGATCCGGCATCACGAACGAGGTCCTGGCGCGGTCGCTGGACAGCAGCTCGGGGCTGTAGTGGCGCTGCAGCAACTCGGCCGCTCCCTTGCACAGGTCGTCGTTCTCACGGCTAAAGGCCGGCCAGTCCGCCGCCGCGCTCGTATCGCGGCGCCGTGCAATCAGCCCGAGGAAGAATCGCGAGATCGTCTCATGATACTTGGCGGGGACGCCGACACGCTCGGTGAGGCGCCGCAAGGCGGCGCAGAACCGGTCGGCCGCCTGTGCGCGCGGAAACGTCTCCAGGTAGAGCCATGCGATATAGACGTGAGCCTCGTGATCGAAGGTGTCGACGTCGACGTTGCCCGTTTCGAAATTCTCGATCGACAGCTGTGCAAACCGGTCGGCTTTCATTGTCCGTGCTCCGTGAGCATGTGACTGTCCGCCGCGGTCAGCGCGCAACCGTACACCGCCTTCAATTGCCCGATGACGTCAAGGGTCTGATCCGAGAATGGCGCCTTGCCTTCGAAGGCGTGCAGGACGATGCCTTCGAGGAGATCGCCGAGCGACAGGTCGGTGTACTCCGCGAGTGCCTTCAGCACCTTGAGCAGGGAGGATTCCAGCCGGACGCCGGTCTGGGTCCGGGTGACGACTTTGGGTGGCATGGCAACTCCGCAAGGGAAAGTGGTTACCATGTTACCAAAATAACATCTTGTCGTCCAGCGGGATGGCCGGCTTCGTCACTCCTCGCCGACCGGCCCGCGGTCCCGCTTCAGCTTGCCGCGGCGGTGCTTTTCCGCGAGGCGTTTTTGCTCGGCCGCCCGCGTCGGCCGGGTGGGCTTGCGCGGCGGCGCCACGTCGAGAACCGACCGCACCAGCTCGGCCAGGCGCTCGAGAGCGGCTTGACGGTTGCGTTCCTGAACGCGGAACTCCTGGGCCTTGATGACGACGACGCCATCGGAACTGATGCGGCGATCGCCGAGCGCCAGCAAGCGTTCGCGCACGTCGTCGGGCAGTGACGGACTGTGACGCGCATCGAAGCGGAGGTGGATCGCCGTCGAGGCGGTATTGACGTGTTGGCCGCCGGCTCCCTGCGCACGGATCGCCGACAACTCGATCTCGTCGAGCGGGATCCCGATCGCGTCGGAAATGATGACGTCCCCGGACATCTTCCGCATTATACGCCGGTGCAAAAACGCAACCTGATCATTCTGGTGACGTGCCAGCTGATATCGGCCACCGGTTCGATCGTGTTCGTCACCCTCGCCGGCATCATTGGCGCGACTCTGACCAATGAACCTGCCTGGGCGACGGTACCGGTCTCGGCCATGATCCTCTCGGTCGCGGCGACAACCGTGCCGGCGAGCCTGCTGATGCGGCGCGTCGGGCGGCGCCACGGCTTCTCGATGGCCTCCCTTTCCGCGATGCTCGCCGTCAGCACGGCGAGCTGGGCGCTCGCCGGGAGCAGCTTCCTGCTGTTCCTCGTTGCCGCGGCATTGTTCGGCATCAACATGGCCTTTACCCAGCAGTACCGCTACGCCGCAGCGGAATCGGTCGATGCGGGGCACATCCCGCGCGCCGTATCGTTCGTCCTGGTGGGTTCGATCGGTGGCGCGCTGCTCGGCAAGGAGTTGGCGACTCAGGGTCAGCACTGGATCGAGGACGTGCCGTATGCAGGCAGCATGGTCGTACTCGCGGCCTTGTACCTCGTGCAGGCCGTATTGTTCCAGTTCTATGTTGGCCTGACGCCTGAGCGGGACCGGCTCTCTCCGCAGCCTGCGCGGAAGCTGCCGGATATCGTCCGCCAGCCCGTCTTCCTCGTTGCAGTGCTCGGGGGCACTGCGGGCTACGGGCTGATGTCACTCGTCATGACGGCGACGCCGCTGAGCATGCACGTCCACGACGGTTACACGATCGAGCAGACGGCGATCGTCATCCGGGCACACGTGCTGGGAATGTATCTGCCGTCGCTCGTCTCCGGTTTCCTGATCGAGCGGCTCGGCGTGGTCCGCATGATGCTCCTCGGTATTTGCAGTCTGCTCGCGACGTCGGTGATCGGCCTGCAGGGCCAGTCGTACCTGCATTACTGGTGGGCGCTTGTGTCGCTCGGGATCGGCTGGAATCTGCTCTACGTCGGAGCGACGACGATGCTGACCTACACGTATTCGATGACCGAGCGTTTCCAGGCACAGGCCGTCAACGAATTCCTGGTGTTCGGCACGACGGCCGCGGCATCGCTGCTCGCCGGCACCATCATGTATTTTTTCGGCTGGCACACACTGATGTGGATCCCGCTGCCGATGTTGTCCGCAGTTGCCATCGCACTCATCTTCATCCGCCGCGATGCACTACTGCGTCGGACACAGCCACGCACTTTGAAATGAGACGGCAAGACCGTCCTGCGATTGCCTCTGCTCAAAAGTTGTAGACCACCGTGAGTGAAATCACTGGAAAGGCCTTGTAGGCGCTGATGTCACTGAGCAATGCCTGCCGTTCGGATTCAAGAATCATTTGATACGTCGGATCGCTTGCAAGCGTTCCATCAGAAGTCAGCGTGACAATGGGATCGGCCTGCCAGAGCACTCCGACATCGAAATTCAACCCAGCCCGGCCGGGTCTTCCGAAATCGAAACCGAAGCCGAAATAGGGGGCTGTCTTGGCAAATGTCGTGGTGCCCGTTATCGTCCCGATCTCTTCCCTCGTGAAGGTGTAGCCGCCGAACGTAATGTCCGTGTAGTCAACACTGACCAGGTTGATCTGGTTGCGATTCCTGAACACGCCTGCCGTGATCCGAAATGGACTGCGCGGGAAGCGCAGATTGACCTGCGCATACACTGTGTTGAGCTCGAGTTCCGCATCGTAGTCGATGTCGCCGTAGCGGGCGTCGACACCGGCCGTAAGCGCATTCTCCCCGATTCTCAAATCCAGGTAGCGAAACGGAGTCCACCGCGCCTGGAGTCCCAATCCGAGCGTGCCGGCCTTGACGCCCAGTCCAAATCGACTCTCACGAGCACTCGCGTCGCCCGGATGGACAAGCGAAAGGAACACGATGCAGCAAATGCTCAGGACGTATTTCATATCAGGTCGGTAGCGAGACTGGCTGGAATAGCCTAAACCTGCGTCACACTTTCTACTGTGAACTGGTTCACACGCACTCGCCCCGCACGGCGCGCTGGATATGATGAAACAGGACCAAAAGGGGAGGAATTCGGACTGACGTGGATAGTGCCAAGGTCATAAGCTTGGGGCGTACAAGAGGCGTTATCCACTAGCAATCGACAAGGAGGTCGAATTATGCGGGTATTAACAATGGAAGAGATCGGACTGGTCGCAGGCGGATCGGGCGATTGCGCCGAAGGCAATAATCTCGGTGGGATCTCGGATCCCAATTCGCTGGGCGATGACCTCATCGCCATATACGAGGGCCTCGTCTCGGCGACGTCATACATCATCGAGCGGGTGGCCAACGCCCTGTGAGCCAGCGTCAGCCCGGGCCGCCTTGCGCGGCCCGGGCCTGACACCCGCCACGAGCGACACGATGGCTCCGCCCAGCACCACGAGGGCAAGCAGCGCCGGCGCGGCCAGCGTGAGCCACGCCGGGCCACCCATGCCCGGTTGCCATTGCACGTGCAGGCAGCGCCAGTCCACGATGCCGAGGCCGTCGTAGGCCGCGTGCGCGACGAGGGGAGGCCACAGGCTGCCCGAGTTTGCCCGCAGGCCGGCAAGGACCAGGCCCGTCAGCAGCGCCGTCAGCATTGCCTGCGGCGGGTGATAGACAGCGAAGGCGACGGCGGAACCCGCAATTGCGAAACGCCGGCCGTGTTGCAGGAGCAGACTCTGTATCAGGCCGCGTCCGAGCGTCTCCTCGACGAGCGGGATCAGGCAGGTCCAGACGATCAGCGCGAGCAGCAGGGGCGCGGGCGCCGGGCAGTCCCAGGAAATGGCCAACTCCGCGGATGCCATCGTGCCCTTCCCGCCGACTGCGCCGAGCACGACGACCGCGCACCACCAGGCGAGCCTCGACAGGACGCCGACCGCGAAACCGGTCGCCGCCGCGCAAGTCACTCCACGCGGATCGAACAGGCGCGCAAGCAGGGCGCGCTGCTGGCGCAGGGCGGGCGCCAGCATAAGCGCCAGGAGCGGCGGAACGACGAGGTAACTGACGTCCCCGGCAACCGCGACGTCGTATCCGCCCTGTCGCAGTCGCAGCTCCCACATTGCCCGCAGCACGAGCACGAATGCTTCGACGATTAGGATGGCGACGATCGTCGACCAGCGGCGCGGCATGCTCGCTCCCGAAGCGGATGGGCAAGCCGATCCTGCCCGGGCCCCGCCTGTCGATACAGCGGCCTATCTCGGCAATTCGACGGAATTCGCCCGCCCGGGCTGCCGCGGCCCCGGGGACGCCTGGCTTGCGGATCCGGCACGATTCCTGCCGGGCAATCGCATGGCGATCCCCGGAATATCGGATGCAAGCGACCGTGACAATCTGATAGCCTATTTGCTCGGGGCCGAGATTCCCGGCCCGGATTGACCGTAGGACAGGGAGTGGGGGGACCATGGAGGTGAGACGATCAATCGCCGACAAGCGTACCGTGGTCGACCGGCGAAAATTCAGCTGGAAGACGGTCCTGTTCGGTTACTTCCGCTCACGGCGCCACAACGTGCGACGCGGCGGCGACGTCGACGTCGTATTCCTCGACTGGCATCACCCCTGGCTGTTCTTCCTGGCCGTCGGGACCATGATCATGAGCGGGCTGGACGCGTTCCTGACCCTGCAATTGATCGATCACGGGATGCTGGAGGCGAATCCGATGATGGCCGCCTTGCTGGGCCGCGGGACGGCCACATTTGCCGCGAGCAAGATGCTCATGACCGGCACCAGCATCCTCATCCTCGTGTTTCTGGCGAATGCACGCTTCCTCAACCGCATGCGGGCGGGCATTTTCCTCACCGTATTCTTCAGTGCCTACGCCTGCCTCGTCTGCTACGAATTCGTGAATTTGCTGGGGATGACCTAGGGCCGATTCCGTTTCCAATATCAACGGCCTGGGCTACACTAGCGCCCCTTTTTGCAAGCCAGAACAGACGCCCGCGCCCCGGCGAATGCCCGCGGCGGCGACAATCTGCCTCCTCATGAGTCATTCCCTGAAGGAACAGTACGCATCGTCTCCGCTCTTCGGCGGCAACGCCGCGGCGGTGGAGGGCCTGTACGAGAAATACCTGGACGATCCTGCGTCCGTCGCCAGGGCGTGGCGGGACTACTTCGACACGCTGGGCGATGCCGATACGGAGATCGCCCATTCCGAGATCCGCGCCGAGCTCCTCGCGGCCGGCCGCAACGGCGGCCGGCGCACCGCGACCTTGCGGTCCGGCCCCCGGGCCGGTCGCGCCGCGACCGGCGAGAAGCAGGCGGCAGTTTCGCGCCTGATCCAGGTCTACAGCCTGCGCGGCCACCAGATTGCCGACATCGACCCGCTCGGGCTGATGGACAGGCGCGTGCCCGGCGTCCTGAAACTCGATTACTTCGGCATCTCCGAAGCCGACATGGACACCGAATTCCATACCGGCGGGCTGGCCGGCACCGGCGACGACCGCATGAAGCTGCGCGATATTCTGGCGCTGCTGAAGACGATCTATTGCGGTAAAGTCGGCGCCGAATTCGCGCACATCTCGCGCGCCCGCGAGCGCCTGTGGCTGCGCAAGCGCTTCGAGCAAGGCATCCTGAACGACACGCTGCCGGATGACGAGCGGCGCTGGATACTCGAACAACTCACGAGCGCCGAGGGTATCGAGCGCTACCTGCACACGCGCTACGTCGGCCAGAAGCGCTTCTCCCTCGAAGGCGGCGAGAGCCTGATCCCGATGCTGGACGACCTGATCCAGCGTGGCGGTGCGACCGGCATCCGCGAATTCGTTATCGGCATGGCCCACCGCGGCCGTATCAACGTCCTGGTGAACATCCTCGGCAAGTCTCCCGAGGAACTGTTCGAGGAATTCGAAGGCGACTACGATCTCGAAAGGCTGAAGGGATCGGGCGACGTCAAGTACCACAAGGGCTTCTCCGCAGACATGCGGACTCCCGGCGGCAATGTGCACATCGCACTCGCGTTCAATCCGTCGCATCTCGAGATCGTGGATCCGGTCGTCGAGGGCTCGGTCCGTGCGCGACAGCAGCGGCGCGGCGACACGGAACGCCAGGAGGTGTTGCCGGTCCTGATCCACGGCGACGCGGCCTTCTCGGGACAGGGCGTGGTCACCGAGACCTTCCAGATGTCGCAGACGAACGGTTTCCGCACCGGCGGCACGGTACACATCGTCATCAACAACCAGATCGGGTTCACGACCAGCCGCAAGTCCGACGCGCGATCGACGGACTATTGTTCCGACGTCGCGAAGATGATCGAAGCGCCGATATTTCACGTCAACGGCGACGATCCGGACGCCGCCATTTTCGTGACGCGGCTCGCGCTGGGCTATCGACAGAAATTTCGCAAGGACGTCGTCATCGACCTCGTCTGCTACCGACGTCACGGCCACAACGAGGCGGACGAACCCGCCGCGACGCAACCGATCATGTACGGCAGGATCAAGAACAAGGAGACGACCCGCGAACTGTATGCGAGTCGACTCACCGAGGAAGGCCTGATCACCGAATCCGGCGTGCAAGAATTGCAGAACGCCTATCGGGACCGTCTGGACCGCGGCGAGCCGGTGCCGAAGTCGTCGCTGGGCATGATCGGCAACGAATTCACCGCCGACTGGACGCCGTATCTCGATCACGAGTGGGACGAGGTCGTCGACACAAGCATCAGCCCGAAGACCGTCGAGCGCCTGTGCGAGACGGTGGCCACCGTCCCGCCCGACATGAAACTCCACGGGCGCGTGCAGCGCATCATGGATGAGCGGGCGAAGATGGCCGCGGGTGAGGTCGACATGGACTGGGGCTTCGCCGAGATCGTGGCCTACGCTTCGCTGATCGACGATGGCTACGACTGCCGCCTCGTCGGCCAGGACAGCGGTCGCGGCACGTTTTTCCATCGTCACGCAGTGCTGCACAACCAGGTGAACAACCGCGAATACACGCCGCTACAGCACATCGTCGATCGTCCCAACGCCTTCAGAGTCATCGATTCGCTGTTGTCGGAAGAGGCGGTGCTCGGCTTCGAGTACGGCTACGCGACGACGGAACCCGGGACACTCGTGATCTGGGAAGCACAGTTCGGCGATTTCTCGAACGGGGCGCAGGTCGTGATCGACCAGTTCATCAGTTCCGGCGAAGCGAAGTGGGGTCGGCTCTGCGGCATCACGCTGTTCCTGCCGCACGGCTACGAAGGCCAGGGCCCCGAACATTCGTCCGCGCGGCTGGAGCGCTTCCTGCAGCTGTGCGCCGAGCACAATATGCAGGTCTGCGTACCGTCAACGCCTTCGCAGATGTTCCATTTGCTGCGTCGTCAGACGCTGAGGCCGTATCGCAAGCCGCTCATCGTGATGACCCCGAAGAGCCTGCTCCGGCACAAGATGTCGGTCTCTCCGATCGACGAGCTGTCGGCCGGCGAGTTTCGCCTCGTCATCCCGGAGATCGAGAACATGCCCGCCGATTCGACCCGGCGCGTCGTGTTCTGTAGTGGCAAGGTTTATTTCGATCTGCTCGAAGCCCGCCAGGTCCACGGCATCGAGGACGTCGCCCTGATCCGGCTCGAACAGCTGTACCCGTTCCCGAGCGTGGCCTATTCGGAAGTGCTCGATCAATATTCGCACGTGGACGAGATCGTGTGGTGCCAGGAGGAACCGCAGAACCAGGGTGCCTGGTATCAGATCCGTCACCGTCTGCAGGAGACGCTGGCAGACCATCAGCACCTCTACTACGCTGGACGAGCGGGCGCGGCGGCACCGGCCTCCGGCATCTTCAAGGTGCATCGGCAGCAGCAGCAACAGCTCGTCGAGGCCGCGCTCGGGGTCGAGAGCAAGGCCAGCAAGTCGTCGAAACCCAGGAAGTCAAAGCGAAAAGATCAATGAGCATCGAGATCAAAGTTCCCCAACTGCCCGAATCGGTCAGTGACGCGACGCTCGTCGCCTGGCACAAGAAGGCCGGCGAAAACGTCGCCCGCGACGAGAATCTCGTCGATCTCGAGACAGACAAGGTCGTCCTGGAGGTCCCTGCGCCGTCTTCCGGCGTGCTGAAGGAGATACGGGTGGAGCAGGGGACGACCGTCAACGAGGGCGACGTGCTCGCACTGCTGGAAGAGGGGGAGAGTGCACCGGAGGCCGAAGATGCCGGCGCTGCCGAGGATTCCGACGACTCGACGGGGCAGGCCGGGCAGGAGAACAAACCGCCGCGAGCGCGCAGAAGGAATCTGCGCAGAAGGAGCGCAGCCGGCCGGTCAAGACCAGCCCCGCGGTACGCCGCTTGCTGGACGAGTACGATCTCGACGAGACGATGGTCGCAGGCAGCGGCAGGGACGGCCGCATCACCAAGGCCGACGTACTCAATTTCCTGAAGTCGGAGGAGGGCGACAACATCACCTCCGGCGAAGCGGCGGAGGACACGGAAGCGGAGGCCGGCGAGCCGGTCGGCCCCGAGCGCACCGACCAGCGTGTGCCGATGACCCGCCTGCGCGCACGTATCGCGGAGCGCCTCGTCGACGCGCAGCAGACGGCGGCGATGCTGACGACCTTCAACGAGGTCGACATGACGGAAGTCATGGCGCTGCGCAGCCGTTACAAAGACGCCTTCGAGAAGCGGCACGGCGTGCGGCTCGGCTACATGTCCTTCTTCGCCAAGGCCTCGATCGAAGCCCTGAAGCGTTTCCCGCTCGTCAACGCGTCGATCGAAGACACGGACATCGTGTATCACAACTATTTTGACATCGGTATTGCCGTGTCGACGGACCGCGGCCTGATGGTGCCGGTGCTGCGCGATGCGGATCAGATGAGCTACGCAGAATTCGAGCGTGAACTCGCGGAGCTGGCGGGCAAGGCGCAGGACGGCACGATCGGAATGGACGAGTTGACGGGCGGCACGTTCACGATCACCAACGGCGGGATCTTCGGCTCGATGATGTCGACTCCGATACTGAACCAGCCGCAGAGTGCCATCCTGGGTATGCACGCAATCCAACTGAGGCCCATGGTCGTCGACGGCGAAGTTGTCGCACGGCCGATGATGTACCTGGCGCTGACATACGATCACCGCATTATCGACGGCAAGGAAGCGGTACAGTTCCTCGTCGCGATCAAGCAGGTACTCGAGGACCCGGGCCGGCTGTTGCTGCAGGTATGAGGAGTCGCAGACGATGAGCAGGAATTACGATGTCGTGGTAATCGGTGCCGGTCCCGCCGGCTACATCGCCGCGATCCGGGCAGCACAGAATGGTCTCAAGGTTGCCTGCATCGACGAGTGGAAGAACAAGGACGGCAAGAATGCGTTCGGCGGCACCTGTCTGAACGCCGGTTGCATCCCGTCGAAGGCGCTGCTCGAATCCTCCGAGCTCTATCACCGTGCGCACGGCGAGTTTGCGAAGCACGGTATCGAGACGGGCAAGGTCAGCATGGACATCGCCACGATGCAGAAACGCCGTGCGGCCATCGTGCGCCAGTTGACCAACGGGGTCGCCGGGCTGTTCAAGGCCAACAAGGTTGACGGGCTGGTGGGGCACGGCAAGCTGCTGGCCGACAAGAAAGTCGAATTCACGCCGGTGGACGGCGATGTCGAGGTAATCGGCGCATCGCAGGTCATCCTGGCGTCGGGGTCCGCGCCGGTCGAATTGCCGATGGCGAAGTTCGACGGCGAACGCGTCGTCGATTCCTGGGGTGCCCTCGAGTTCGAGGATGTGCCCAAACGACTCGGCGTCGTCGGCGCCGGTGCGATCGGTCTCGAGCTCGGCAGTGTCTGGGCCCGGCTCGGCGCCGAAGTGACCGTCATCGAGGCGCTGGACGATTTCCTCTACATGGCCGATCGCGAGGTCGCGAAACTGGCTGCGAAGGAATTCAAGCAACTCGGCCTGGACATCCGCCTCGGGGCGAAACTCATCTCGGCAAAGGCGGGCAAGAAGGGCGTGACGGTCGAGTACGAAGACAAGTCCGGCAAACAGTCGCTCGAATTCGACAAGCTCGTCGTCGCGGTCGGCCGGAAGCCGTTTACGGAAGGCCTGCTCGCAGAAGACGCCGGGATCCAGCTCGACGAGCGCGGATTCATCGTCGTCGACGAGTCCTGCCGCACCCGCGTCAAGGGCGTGTTCGCGATCGGCGATTGCGTGCGCGGCCCGATGCTCGCGCACAAGGGCTCGGAGGAGGGCGTGATGGCGGCCGACCTCATCGCCGGCGAACTGGCCGAGGTCAACTACGACGTCGTACCGTCCGTGATCTACACTGCTCCCGAGATCGCCTGGGTCGGTAAGACTGAGGAGCAGGTGAAGGACAGCGGGCGCGCTTACAAGACCGGCAGCTTCCCGTTTTCCGCGAACGGCCGGGCGAAGGCGCTCGAACAGACCAGCGGCTTCGTCAAGGTCATCTCGGCGGAGGACGACGACGAGCTGCTGGGCGTGCACATCGTCGGACCGATGGCAGGCGAGCTGATCGCCGAAGCCGTGCTGGCCATGGAATTCGACGCCAGCACCGAAGACCTGCAACGTACCATTCACGCGCACCCGAGCCTGGCCGAGGCGATGCACGAAGCGGCGCTCGCCGCCGACAAGCGCGCGCTGAACTACCCCAACAAGTCGTAGCAGGCACACCTGCCTCGCTCGGAACGGCATCCGTAGGAGCGGCTTCAGCCGCGATGCGACGCTCGAGCCCGGCACAGGGCCGCCTAGCCCATGAAGAAGCCTTTGCGATGCGACACGCCGAGTGTGGCGCGGCAGCCCGGACAGAAGTAAATGTAGCGCTTGCCCCAGAAGCCCCCGCGCAGCTCCCGATAGGAGACGCTCTCGAGCTGCTTCTGGCAATGAGGGCACAGGGGCCGCACCTGCTCGTTGCGCTGTAAGTAGATATTCGTGGTCATCGGGTGCTCCTTCTCACTCAGCGCTTCCAGAAATCCGCGTTGCGGATGCCGAGCTTTTCGGGATCGAAACGGTATTCCGTCACCGCCCGCATTACGCTGGTCCTCGTAGTCCCTCAGCGCCCTGAGCGCCGGCCGGCCCATGAAGAACAGGATCAGGATGCCGACCATGTTGAGCCAGGCCATCACGCCGACGCCGACGTCGCCGAGTCCCCAGGCGAGATCGGCGGTGCGCACGGTCCCGTAGAACACCGAAGCCAGCAGCACGAATTTGAATATCGTGATTTCGTGGGGGAAGCGGAACGAGCGGCGGATATAGGCGATGTTGGTCTCCGCGATGTAGTAATAGGCCAGCAAGGTGGTGAATGCGAAGAAGAACAGCGCGATCGCGACGAAGACCTTGCCGGACGGGCCGACCACGCTCTGCAGTGCGTACTGCGTGAATGCGGGGCTGTTCGCCTCCACGGCACTCGTCAGGATTCCCCCGCTCACTGTGGCGTCCAGGCCGGTCACGTAATACTGCTGCGTGATCAGGATCATGAAAGCCGTCGCCGAACAGACGAACAGCGTATCGATGTAGACGGAAAATGCCTGCACGAGACCTTGCTGCGCCGGGTGCTGCACCTCGGACGCCGCGGCCGCGTGCGGGCCCGTACCCTGGCCGGCCTCGTTGGAATACACGCCGCGCTTGACGCCCCAGCCGATGGCCGCGCCCACGCCGGCCATGGGCGTGAACGCGTCCTTGAAGATGAGCGCGACGATATGCGGGAGATCGGCGACGTGATAGGCGACGATCACGACGGCGAGCAGGACATAGCCGATCGCCATGAACGGTACGATGACCTGCGTGAAATGCGCGATACGCTTGACGCCGCCGAAGATGATCACGCCCAGCAACAGGACGACGAACGTGGCGGTCGCGAGCTTGGTCACACTGATCGCGCCCAGCGCGGTCTCGAGCATACCCTCGGTGCCGAACGCGAGCTGGGCCGCGTTGCCGATGGCGTTCGACTGCACCGTCGGCAACAGCACACCGACGGCGACGATCGTCGTGATCGCGAACAGCCATGCGTACCATTTCTGGCCCATCGCCTTCTCGAAATAGTAAGCCGGACCGCCCCGATACTGACCCTCATCCACTTCCTTGTAGATCTGGCCCAGCGTGGATTCGACGTATGCCGTCGACGCGCCGAGGAAGGCGACGGCCCACATCCAGAACACCGCACCCGGCCCGCCGAACCCGATCGCCGCGGCGACGCCGGCGATGTTGCCCGTCCCGACGCGGCCCGACAGCGAAACGGCCAGTGCCTGGAACGAGGAGATGCCCCGTGTCGATTCCTTGCTCGAGAAGAGCAGGCGCAGCATCTCGCCGAACAGCCGGACCTGCAGGAAGCGCGTGTTGAGCGAGTAGAACAGTCCCGCGCCGAGACACAGGTAGACGAGCACGGGGCTCCAGATGACCGAATTGATCTGGTCGACGAATTCCTGCATGCGGTTTTCCCCGTTCGTGTTGTCGTCAGCCCCGGTGCATGGTACCCGATCGGGCGTCGCCGAGTCGCGCACAGTGCGCTATAGTGCGTCGGGTTTTCCGTGGAGACGGACCATGACCTGGTGGAGCTGGATGATCCTGGGAGCGGTGCTACTGTGCGTCGAACTCTTTGCCGTCGATGCCCAGTTCTACCTCGTCTTCCTCGGCATCTCGGCCGCACTCGTCGGCTTCGCCGCCCTGTTCGGCGTCGCGCTGCCGCAATGGGGACAGTGGCTCGCGTTCGTGCTGTTGTCGCTGTTTTTCTTTTTTACCTTCCGGCGCACGCTGTACCAAAAGCTTCGCGCCGGCGGCGAGGACTATCACGACTCCATCGTCGGCGAGTCGGTCCGAATCCTCAACGACCTCGAGCCGGGCGCGGACGGTCGCACCGAGTACCGGGGCAGCGACTGGACCGTGCGCAACGTAGGCAACGCCAGGATAACGGCCGGCATGCGCGCGACCGTTACGCGTGTCGACGGACTCACGCTCGACGTCCGATCCGACTGAACAGACCGAAGGAGCATGTCCATGGAGCCATCCTATTCGACGCTGCTCGCCGTCGCCGGCGTTGTCGTTCTCGGCATTTTCATCCTGGTCAGGACGGCCATCATCGTGCCCCAGCAGAGCGCCTTCGTCGTCGAGAAACTCGGCAAGTACAGCCGCAAGCTCGACGCCGGCTTCCACATTCTCGTGCCGTTCCTGGAACGCGTGGCCTACCGGCATACCCTGAAAGAACAGGCGGTCGATATCGCCGAACAGATCTGCATCACCAAGGACAATGTGCAGGTCGGCGTCGACGGCGTGCTCTACATGCAGGTACTCGACCCGGCGCGGGCGTCGTACGGCATCGGAAACTATTTGTTCGCGATCTCCCAGCTCGCACAGACGACGCTGCGCTCGGAGATCGGCAAGATCGATCTCGACCGCACGTTCGAGGAGCGCGGCACGATCAACGCCAACGTCGTCTCCGAACTCGACAAGGCGTCCGACCCCTGGGGCGTCAAGGTGCTGCGCTACGAGATCAAGAACATCAATCCACCGCATGACGTCCTGACCGCGATGGAGAAGCAGATGCGCGCCGAGCGCGAGAAGCGCGCGGTGATCCTGAACTCGGAAGGCGATCGCGACGCCAAGATCAACCAGGCCGAAGGCGAGAAGCAGCGGGTCATCAAGGAATCCGAAGCGGCCAAGATGCGCCAGATCAACGAGGCGCAGGGCGAGGCAGAGGCCATCCTCGCCGTCGCCACGGCGACGGCGGAAGGCCTGCGCATGGTCGCAGAGGTGGTGACGGCACGCGGCGGCGCCGAAGCGATGCAGTTGCGCATCGCCGAGCAGTACATCGGCGAATTCGGCAACCTCGCGAAGTCGGGCAACACCTTCGTCGTGCCGGCCAACCTCGCCGATCTCACGTCGATGATGGCGCTGGCCACCGACATCGCCAGGGGCGGCAGCCGGGCGGAATAGACCCCGGTCAGGCCTTGCGCTCGACCGACGTGACGTTCGGCAGCTTCTCGAGCCGCATGATCGCCGTGCTCAGCGTGGGCAGATCGGGGATCTCGATACTGATGTCCATGACCGTCTGCATCGATTTCTTGTCGGTGTGGCTGGTCAGGTCCAGCACGTTGGCCTTCTCGTCGGCGAGGACCGCGCTGATGTCCCGTATCAGTCCGGTCCGGTCGAACGCGCGCAAGCGGAGTTCGACGGGGTAGGTCGCCGATTCCGTGTCGCCCCAGTCGACCGATATGAGGCGCTCCGGGTGGCGCTGGTTGAGTCCGAGCAAATTGCCGCAGTCCTGGCGGTGGATGCTCACGCCGCGCCCCTGCGTGATGTAGCCTACGATCGCTTCCGGCGGCACGGGGCGGCAACAGCGCGCGAAGTTGCAGAGCAGGTCGCCGATGCCGCTGATCGCGGGCGGTCCCGTGTCTTTTTCCTTCGGCCGCGCCGCCTTGCGTAGCTTGTCCTGAGCGCCCGGCTGCGCCCCGCGCAGTTGCTGCAGCGCCGTCGCCACGGCGGACGGGGTCAGGTCGCCCGCGCCGAGGGCCAGGCTCAGTGCGTCGGCATTCTTGAATTTCAGCAACCGCGCGATGTCGTCGGTGGCGACGTCGCGGACGTGCAGGCGCGACAGCTCGCGGTCGAATATTTCGCGGCCGGCCCGCAAGTGCTGATCGCGATCCTGGCGGCGGAACCAGTTGCGGACCTTGGCCCGGTTGCGCGCGCTGGCGAGATAGCCCAGTTTCGGGCTCAGCCAGTCGCGGCTCGGATGGGGCTGCCCGCCGGTAATGATCTCGACCTGGTCGCCATTTTTCACCTTGTAGGTGAGCGGTGTGATGCGGCCGTTGACCTTCGCCCCGCGGCAACGATGACCGATCATCGTGTGCACGTGGTAGGCGAAGTCCAGGGGCGTCGCACCCGCCGGTAACTCGACGACATCGCCTTTCGGGCTGAGCGCGTAGACGCGGTCCTCGAACATGTCGTCGCGCAGCCGTGCCAGCAAGTCGTCGTCGGTCTCTTCGGGTTCGAGCAACTGGCGCAGGAAACGAATCTTCTGGTCGAAGGCCGCCGGCGACCCGCCGCCTTCCTTGTAACGCCAGTGCGCGGCAACACCGAGCTCGGCCTGGCGGTGCATCGCATGCGAGCGGATCTGGACTTCGACCGTCTTGCCCTCGGGCCCGACCACCGCCGTGTGCAGCGACCGGTAGTCGTTCTCCTTGGGGTTCGCGATATAGTCGTCGAACTCGCCGGGCAGATACGACCAGAGATTGTGGACCGCGCCGAGCGCCGCGTAGCAGTCCTTGACGTCGTCGACCAGCACGCGCACGGCGCGGATGTCGTAGAGCGATTCCAGTCCGCGGTCCTTGCGCTGCATCTTGCGGTAGATGCTGTAGATATGCTTCGGCCGGCCGCTGATCTCTGCCTTGATTCCCTGTCGGTCCAGCTCCGCTTGCAGGGTCGCCTTGACGCGCTCGATGAATCGTTCGCGCTCGCCGCGTTTCTCGTTGAGCGCGGCCGCGATGGCCTTGTACGTGTCGGGATCCAGGTAACGGAATGCCAGGTCCTCGAGCTCCCACTTCAGCTGCCAGACGCCCAGCCGGTTCGCCAGCGCCGCGTAGATTTCCCGCGTCTCGATTGCCAGTGCCCGCTGCTCCTCGCGCGCCGCGGTCTTGGCGTGCCGCAGCCGGCACAGCTGTTCGGCGATGCGCACCAGCACGAGGCGGACGTCCGACACCACCGCCAGCAACATCTTGCGCAGTGCCTCGGATTGCCGGGCCGCGAGCGCTTCGCCGGGCCGCCAGTCGCCGGGCAGGGAGAAGTGACCGAGTTGCAACAAGTCGATAACGATTCGAGAAATATCGCTTAACTTATTGTTTTCAAGAGTCTTTATATCAACAAGATTTTCGCGAAACACGGGGTAGATGCGGGCCGCCGCGAGCAGATCGTCGGCCAGGCCGAGGGTCTCGACGATGGCCGCGATCTCGCGTCCCTGCTCGATCGCGGCGCGCTTCGCCGGCGTGTCGGGCAGGGTCTCGACGAAGCGACCCGCGTCCCGGACGATGTCGGCCGTTTCGCTGCCGTTGGCGGGTTTTTCGCGTTCGGAAAGGGACATTTGGCGCAGCTTTGTGCGGATGCCAGTACCTGCAATAACCGTTATCATACGCGCAGATTTGACCCGGGCGTGTCCGGGTCAGGCTTGGGATAACTATGGCAGGACACAGCAAATGGGCGAACATCCAGCATCGCAAGGGCGCCCAGGACAAGAAGCGCGGCAAACTCTTCACGAAGCTGATTAAGGAGATCACGGTCGCATCCCGCATGGGCGGCAGTGATCTGAACTCCAATCCCCGCCTGCGCCTGGCGGTGGACAAGGCGAAGGCGCAGAGCATGCCGAAGGACAACATCGAGCGTGCCATCAAGCGGGGCGCCGGCGAGCTGGACGACGTCGAGTACCTGGAGGTGCGCTACGAGGGCTACGGACCGGGCGGCGCGGCCGTCATGGTCGACTGCCTGACCGACAACCGCAACCGTACGGTCGCGGAGGTCCGTCACGCGTTCTCGAAATACGGCGGCAATCTCGGAGCCGACGGCTCGGTAAGTTACCTTTTCAATCATGTAGGCCAGCTTCTGTATCCGCCGGGAACCAGTGAAGAAGCGATCATGGACGCGGCGATCGAGGCCGGCGCGGAAGACGTCGTCGTCGGCGAGGATCGGTCCATCGAGGTGCTCACCGATCCTGCCAGTTTCGAAGACGTGCGCGCGAAGATGGGTGCGGCCGGCTTCGAGCCCGAGGACTCGGGTCTGACGATGCGGGCTTCGACGAGTGCCGAGCTCGACGATGACAGCGCGGCCTCGATACTGAAGTTGCTCGAAGTACTCGAAGACCTCGACGACGTCCAGGAGGTGTACAGCAACGCCGACATCTCCGACGAACTGTACGAACAAAGCGAGGCCGGCGTTGGAACCTAGGCGGCGCATACTCGGGATCGACCCGGGATCCCGGTTGACCGGATTCGGAATCCTGGATTTCGAGGGCGATCGCGCCGAATACGTCGCCAGCGGCACGATCCGGAGCCCGGACGGCCCGATGCCGGATCGCCTGCGAAAAATTTTCACTTCGATGAACGAGATCGTCGAGCGCTACCGGCCCGACGTCGTCGCGATCGAGAGCGTGTTCATGGCGCGCAACGCGGCCAGTGCGCTCAAACTCGGACACGCCCGCTCAGCGGCCCTGTGCGCGACCTTCGGTTTCGATGTGGAAGTCGTCGAGTACGCGCCTCGCGAGATCAAGCAGACCGTCGTCGGCACCGGCGCCGCAAGCAAGGAGCAGGTTCAGCACATGGTCGTGTCCCTGCTCAGGCTCGACGGCGCCCCGGCGGCGGACGCCGCGGACGCGCTCGCGGCCGCCATCTGCCACGGCCACCGGCAGCGACTGGACGCGCGGCTGGGCGTTGCCGCGACGCTGGCGAGCGTCAGATGATCGGACTCCTGCGCGGTACACTGGCGAGCAAGCAGGCCCCGAGGATCGTCATCGACTGTCACGGCGTCGGTTACGAGGTCGAGACGCCGATGTCGACGTTCCTGAATCTGCCGGCGGTCGGTGCTGCAGTCGAGCTGCACACGCACGTGCTGGTGCGTGAGGACGCACAGCTCCTGTACGGCTTCGCGACCGGCGACGAGCGAAGCCTGTTCCGGACCTTGCTGAAAGTCTCGGGAGTCGGCGCCAGGATCGGTTTGGCAATCCTTTCCACGATGAGCGCGGCGGACTTCCGGCGCTGCGTCGAACACGAAGACACGGCGGCGCTGGTGAAGATCCCCGGCGTCGGCCGCAAGACGGCGGAACGGCTCATCATCGAGATGCGCGACAAGGTCTCGGTCCTGCGCGGAAGCGCTCGCGCCGGTACCCCGAGCGTGGCGGCCACGCCGCGAGGCGAGGCCGTCGATGCCTTGCTGGCACTGGGCTATCGCGTGAACGAAGTGGACCGCCTCATCGGCAATGCCGATCTGGCGGGCAAGTCCGCCGAGGACATCATCCGGCACGCGTTGCGGCAGGCGGTACGCTAGAGAAATGACGGGCATCGAACACGATCGCGTTACGAGCGCCGAATCCCGCACCGACGACCGGGCGTTCGACCGCGCCATTCGGCCGAAAAGGCTGGCCGAATACGTCGGCCAGCCAGCCGTGAAGCAGCAGATGGGCATCTTCATCGAGGCGGCCCGGCGCCGCGGCGAAGCGCTGGATCATGTACTGATCTTCGGGCCGCCCGGCCTCGGCAAGACGACGCTCGCCCACATCGTCGCGAACGAGATGGGCGTCAACCTGCGGCAGACGTCCGGGCCCGTGCTCGAGCGCCCCGGCGACCTGGCGGCGATCCTGACCAATCTGGAACCGAACGACGTGCTCTTCGTCGACGAGATCCATCGGCTGAGCCCGGTCGTCGAAGAAGTGCTGTATCCCGCGCTGGAGGACTTCCAGCTCGACATCGTGATCGGCGAGGGCCCCGCGGCGCGCTCCATCAAGCTCGACCTGCCGCCGTTCACTCTGGTGGGCGCGACGACGCGTGCGGGGCTGCTGACGTCGCCGCTCCGCGACCGCTTCGGAATCGTGCAGCGCCTCGACTTCTACTCGACGGCGGAGCTCGAGACGATCGCGTGCCGCTCGGCCGGGATCCTGAACCTTCCGATCGAGGACCAGGGCGCCACGGAGATCGCGCGGCGCGCCCGCGGCACGCCGCGGATCGCCAATCGATTGCTCCGGCGCGTGCGCGACTATGCGGAGGTCGAGGCGGACGGCGTGGTCACGGCCGACGTGGCGATCCGCGCCATGGACATGCTGCAGGTCGATCCGCACGGATTCGATGCCATGGACCGGCGCCTGCTGCTGGCCATTATCGAGAAGTTCGACGGCGGTCCCGTCGGCATCGACAGTCTCGCTGCGGCGGTCGGCGAGGAACGCGGCACCATCGAGGACGTGCTCGAGCCGTATCTGATCCAGCAGGGATTCATGATGCGCACGTCGCGCGGTCGAATCGCGACCCGCAACACGTATCTGCATTTTGGCCTGGCTGCGCCGGCGAGGGACGAATCGGCGGAACTCCCGCTGTTCGGTGAGGACTGACGTCGTATGGACGGTGCCGAAGCCAGCAGACCGTTCGAGTGGCCGGTCCGGGTGTACTGGGAGGACACGGATGCGCAGGGCGTCGTTTTCTATGCCAACTATTTCCGTTTCCTCGAGCGAGCGCGTACCGAATGGCTGCGCGAACTCGGGGTCGACCAGGTCGCCTTGCGCCGCGACGAACGCCGCGTTTTCGTGGTGACGTCGTTGCAGGCGGATTTCCTGGCGCCGGCCCGTTTCAACGACGAGATCGTCGTCACGGCCGGGCTGGCGGGTCTTTCGCGTGCCAGCTTCGATATCGAGCAGAATATCTTTCTTGACAGCGCCGATGGCAAACTACTCCTGCGTGCCAACGTGCGCGCAGCCTATCTCAACGCCGATTCGATGCGGCCCGTGCGTGTACCGGCATCGTTTTTCGAGGTAAACAAACCATGACACCAGACCTATCCATCGTTTCGCTCGTACTCGGCGCGAGCATGCCCGTGCAGATCGTCCTGCTGCTGCTGGTCATGGCATCGCTCGTGTCCTGGAGCATCATCTTTACCAAGCGCCGTCTGCTCAGGCGCACCAAGGATGCATCGGACGATTTCGAACACAACTTCTGGTCCGGCGGTGACTTGAATACGCTGTATCGGAGCGCCACCCGGGACCGGGCCGGCAACGTCGGCATGGCCAGCATCTTCGAGTCCGGATTCCGCGAGTTCAACCGCGCCATGCAACAGGGCGACATCAGCTCCGACAAGGTCATCGAGGAATGCCGGCGCGCGATGCACGTGGCCCAGATGCGCGAGGTCGACCGTCTCGAGCAGAGTCTCGCGACGCTGGCGACGATCGGCTCGACCAGCCCCTATGTCGGCCTGTTCGGCACCGTGTGGGGCATCATGAATGCGTTCATGGGCCTGTCGAACGTGCAGTCCGCGACGCTGGCCGTGGTCGCGCCGCCGATCGCAGAGGCCCTGATCGCGACCGCGATGGGCCTGTTCGCCGCGATCCCGGCCGTCATCGCCTACAACCGCTACGCGGACAAGGCCGTACGCCTGGAATACCGTTACGACGGTTTCATGGAAGAGTTCTCCAGCATCCTGCAGCGGCATTCCCGCAGCAAGAAGGCGGGCTGAGATGGCCACGCCGCTGCAGAAACGCAAGCTCATGGGCGAGATCAACGTCGTGCCGTATATCGACGTCATGCTCGTGCTGCTGGTCATCTTCATGGTGACCGCACCGCTGCTGACGCAGGGCGTCAAGGTCGACCTGCCCAAGGCCGGGGCCGAACCCATCCCCGACGTACCGGACCATCCGCCGCTGGTGTTGAGCGTCGACGCGCAGGGCAACCTGTACCTGAACGTCGGCGACGACGAGGAGAAACCCGCGACGGCGAAGGAGATCGTCGCACGCGTCGGCGCCGTGCTGCGTAACCGCCCGGAGACACCGATCCTGGTCAAGGCCGATCGCGCGGTGCCGTACGGCAACGTCGTCGGCGCGATGGTGTTGCTGCAACAAGGCGGCGCCGAGGCGGTCGGATTCGTTACGGACCCGCTGGATACTTATCCCGTACCCGAGTAGCGGATAGCGTGGAAGATGAGCAAGACCAACCTGAACGAAGTACAGGAAGAGAAAAATGTATTGCTACA
>CAVZRD010000006.1:0-77500 GCA_963777675.1 uncultured Gammaproteobacteria bacterium
CTGCACCATCAGCAGCGTCGCGTTGCTCCGGCACCGTGTCATGCAGCGCCAGCACTTCCTGCGCATGAACAGGTCGGCCGGCCCGATCAGGGCCAGGAAGGCAGCGCTGGTAATCGTCAGTGTTCGGGTCGCCATGGTTTATGCGGAAATCGTTTCGGGCAAACGATCCTAACACTTTTCCCTTGGTTTTTCAGTCATTTATGAACCGGCCCACCCGGGGTCAGGACCCGGCACTTCAATGCTGGTCTGCAACCCGGCTGGCACGCGAGTGTGGGCCTCGGCGGCGCGGCGGAGTGTGTTTTCTGGCTGTTTCTCGCCCGAAATACAGGCAATACGGGATACTTAGTGCCGATATGCCGGTGGCGGCGGCTCGTTGACGAGTTTTTCCACTGCGCTCAATAATCCGCCACGTGGCGGATTTGCCTTTGGCGCATTTCGGTCGTCGTCCACCAGGTCGCGGCCGTGATAGCCGCAGTCCGGCACCGCGATGCCGTCCCGGCGGTAAAAGGCCCAGCGGTCCCGGAAGTCCTTGTCGATCCGGAAGCCCCGCTCGTGCACCAGCGCGTGATGCTTGGCGCACAGCAACATCAAGTTAGTCGACGGCGGTCTCGCCGCCGTTCGCCCAGTGCTCGATGTGATGGATGTCGACGAAGCGCCGGTTGCGGCAGCCCCGGAAGCGGCAGGTGTCGTGATCCCGGGCCCTGACCGCCCGCTCGATGCCCTTCGGGACGATGCGCGACTGGCGGCCGATGCTCAGCGGCTGACCGTCCGTCTCGGTCAGCACGACCGCGCGGCCATCGCAGCACAGCCGCTTGACGTCTCGATGGGCACCAAGGCGCCGCAGACCTCGCCGGCCAGCGCCGACTGATCGACGTGGATGTGGACCAGGTAGCGATCCGAGCTGCTCCTACTATCATCGCTGCCCTGCAGGTACTCCTTGAGCAGCGGACGAAGGCATCGGCCTGCCCGGTCGACCAGGCCGTATCCACGAGATCCGGAATCTGCAGGCAGTCGTCGTCGCGGGCCTTGTCCAGCGCCTTCTCCAGCAGCTCACCGGCGTCCAGCGGCAGCTCGACGGTGACCGACAGGGTGCCACGCTCGGCATCGCGGTGGACGCAGCGAGCGGTTCGCGAACCCCGCTCGGCGAGGTCCCTCGAGTCGGGGCTGCCCAGGCGCAGTCCCGGCAGTACGCGGCGACGTGGCTGGCGGTGTTCTTAGCGGAACGCGAGCAGGGCCTCTTCGTTGCCCGGTCCGCCACCCGCGTCAACGAGCGCACCTTCGAGTACGACAGCGCGCCGGTCGAGAACGCCGCGCTGATCCGCGGCAACTGTTTCAGGGCATGCGCAACCCGACCTCTCGCGCGCCGTGGCCAGCGACAGGTCGAGCGCCAGGCCAGCCAGCTCGCCGGTTATCCAGCCCCCACTTCAGGAACCGCCGCGTTCGTCGAACTCGCGGATCCACCAGCAGTTCGTAGGTGGCGGCATCGAGGCGTGACAGAGATCCAGGATGCGCACATCGAGCGCTTCGATGGGGATCGGTTCGGCGGCCATGGCAGGTCCCTCCGGAGTGGCTAAGACAGACCTGTTATTATATCCGGTATTCTACCGGTTTTCCATGCTAAATCGGCTTGTTACGAACTCGGCGGGGATCGAAACAGGGCAGAATAGCGCGTTTTTAACGTGCCTGATTGGACCGTCCGCTATCCCGCGGAACGGCCCGGGACTTCGATCATGTAGTCCACAGACCTTCCAGACCGGCCAGCATCTGAACGCGTGCCTATCGAACCCACGGTGTTTCGCCCGCCGATTTTCTGCTATTGGTAGGCTTCCTGTTTTCGCGCCAGCGGGGACACGATGAAACTCCAGGTGGCTTGCGCCCTTCTCGTTTCACTGTTTATTCACTCCTTCACGGCCGGCTGCGCCGGCGACCATGCGGCTCGACTACTACCACTCCGGCAACCGCGGACGAGTTCTTCAGCCTCGACGAGGTCGTGCTGGAACCGCTGCCGTTCAGCGGCAACATGAGCCGCCGATCGACACGACGCTGCGCGGCAAGTACCTGTTCGAAATCGTCGACTCCGCCACTGGTGCGGTGGCCTGGTCGCGGAGTTTCAGCAGCATCTACGGCGAGTGGGAAACCACGGGCGAGGCGCAGGGAGATCAACCGCACGTTCAGCGAGTCCTGCGCTTCCCCGCCCAGGACAAGGATTCGACGTGGTGCTGAAGAAGCGCGATCCGCAGAACGTTCGTCGAAGTCTGGCGCACGCACATCGATCCCGCGGACTACCTCGTGCACCACGAATCGGCTGCCTACCGGGACGCTGTGGTGCCGATACTCGACAGCGGCGACCCGGCGCACAAGGTCGACCTGCTGATCCTCGGAGACGGCTACACCGCGGCCGAACAGGATGCGTTCGTTGCCAAGGCGCGCGACCTGACGAACATCCTGTTCGCGACATCGCCGTTCAAGGAACGCAAGGACGATTTCAACGTCTGGGCGCTGGCCCCGGCCGCGGCACAATCGGGTGTCTCGCGGCCGTCCACGCACACCTACCGCGACTCGCCCATCGGGGCGACCTACGACGCGTTCCGCTCCGAGCGTTACATCCTGACATTCGACAACAAGGCGATGCGCCGCATCGCCTCATCGACGCCCTACGATTTCGTCGAGATCCTGACCAACAGCGAGGTCTACGGCGGCGGCGGCATCTACGGCCTCTACAGCACCGCGGCGGCCAACAGCGAATGGGCGCCATACCTGTTCGTGCACGAATTCGGGCACCACTTTGCCGGACTGGCGGACGAGTACTACACGAGCGATGTCTCCTACGAAGCACCGGAGCACATCGTCGAGCCGTTCGAGCCGAACGTCACCGCCCTGCTCGATCCCGAGCACCTGAAGTGGAAGCACCTGGTCGCGCCGAACACGCCGATCCCGACGCCGTGGCCGAAGGCCCAGTTCGAAAAGCACTCCTTGGCGGTGCAGGAACAGCGCAGGAAGTTACGGGCCGAGGACGCGCCGGAAGCCGAGATGAACAAGCTCTTCCACTACACGACCGACTACACCGAGCACCTGCTGCAGTCGTCCGAGTACTACAACACCGTCGGCGCGTTCGAGGGGGCAAACTACCAGGGCAAGGGCTATTACCGTCCCGAGGAGAACTGCGTGATGTTCACGCGGGTCAGCTATTTTTGTCTGGTCTGCCGCGAGGCGATCGACAGGATCATCGACGAGTACACGCTCGGCGATTGACGCGACTCAGGTCCGCAGCTTGTAGCCGGTCCGGAAGATCCACCAGACGACGCCGAAACAGGCCGCCAGGAACAGGAACACGATGGCCATGCTGACGCCCACGGACACGTCGGCATTCGCATGGAAACTCCAGCGGAAGCCGCTGACCAGATACACGATCGGGTTGAAGAGGCTGATCGTCTGCCAGGCCGGCGGCAGCATGTTGATCGAGTAGAACGTGCCGCCGAGGAACGTCAGCGGCATGATGACCAGCGACGGCACGATCGTGAGCTTCTCCCAGCCGTCGGCCCAGATGCCGAGGATGAAGCCGAACAGGCAGAACGAGACCGGGATCAGCACCAGGAACGCGACCATGACGACCGGATGCGCGATGTCGGAGGTCGACGAAGAAGCTCGCCGTGGCCAGGATGATGCGGCCGATGATGACCGACTTCGTCGCCGCCGCGCCGACGTAGCCGAGCAGGACCTCGACTAGCGAGACCGGCGCCGACAGCAGCTCGAAGATCGTGCCGGCGAATTTCGGGAAATAGATCGCGAACGACGCAGTTCGAGATGCTCTCGGTCATGATCGACAGCATGATCAGGCCGGGCACGATAAATGCACCGTAGCTGACACCGTCGATCTCGGTGATACGCGAGCCGATCGCGGAGCCGAAGATCACGAAATAGAGTGACGTCGACAACACCGGCGCGACGATGCTCTGCACGAGCGTGCGCCGCATGCGCGCCATCTCGGTACGGTAGATCGCCCTGCACGGCGTAGAAGTTCATCGCGTTGCGCTCACCAGGCCCACGAAGATCTCCTCCAGCGAACTCTGCGACGTCTGCAGGTCGTTGAAGCGAATCCCGGCCTCGCTCAGCGCCGCCAGCAACGCCGTAATGCCGGTGTGATCCTGCTTCGTGTCGTAGTGATAGGTCAGCTCGTCGCCGTCGCCGTTGAGCTCGAGTCCGTACTCGGCGAGCTGTGCGGGGATAGCCCTCGAGCGGCTGCGCCAGCTGCAGGACGAGCTGCTTTCTTGCCGAGTTCGCGCATCAGGCGGTTCTTCTCCTCGACCAGTATGACCTTACCGTGATTGATCACGCCGACACGGTCGGCGAGACGCTCGGCCTCCTCGATGTAGTGCGTCGTCAGGATCACCGTCACGCCGGTCTCGCGCAGCTTCTGCACCGCGTTCCACATTTCCTGCCGCAGTTCCACGTCGACGCCCGCCGTGGGTTCGTCCAGAAACAGGATCTCCGGCTCGTGCGCCAGCGCCTTGGCGATCAGCACCCGGCGCTTCATGCCGCCCGACAGCATCATGATCTTCTCGTCCTTCTTGGCCCACAGCCCGAGCAATTTCAGCACCCGTTCCAGGTGCGCCGGGTCGTCGGGCTTGCCGAACAGGCCGCGGCTGAAGCGGGTCACGTTCCAGGGCGTCTCGAAAGTCTCCGTCGGCAACTCCTGCGGCACCAGGCCGATCTTCGACCGCGTCGCCCGGTAGTCCCGGACGATGTCGTGGCCGTCGACGAGGACCGTACCGGCCGTCTTGGTGACGATGCCGCAGACGATATTGATCAGCGTCGTCTTGCCGGCGCCGTTCGGGCCCAGCAAACCGAAGATCTCGCCGCGACTTGATGTCGAGGTCGACCGATTCGAGCGCGGTGAGGCCGCCGGCGTAGGTCTTTGTCAGGCCCTTGATGCTGATGGCGGGTTGCATGGCGGTGGAGTGTGACACAGTTTTAGGCCAATTCGGCCCCGATTGGCTATAGTCGGGGCGACTCTTCGCTGCCGGGGAACCGTCATGTCGATCCTTGCACCGAGCCGGCTGCCGCTTGCCGCCGTGATGCTGGCGTTCCTCGCCCCGGGGGCGTTCGCCCAGGACGACGAGACCGTCGAGCTGTCGCCCGAAGACCAGCAGCAGATCCAACATTACAGGAGCATCCTGGAATCGCTCGATCCGCAGCACGGTGACATCGTGCTCGGCGACAATCTCGCTACGCTGCACGTGCCCGACGAGTTCTACTTCCTCGATGCCCGGGATTCCGAGTCGGTACTGGTCGACCTGTGGGGCAACCCGCCGGGCCAGGACGTCCTCGGCATGCTGATCCCGTCGGACTACTCGCCGATGGATGCCGAGGGCTGGGCCGTCACGATCGACTACATGGCCGACGGTTACGTCTCCGACAAGGACGCGGCGAAAATAGATTACGACGACCTGCTCGAAGAAATGCAATCCGATATCCACGACGCGAATCCGGATCGCGTCGCCGAGGGTTATCCGGCGATCGAACTGCTCGGCTGGGCGGAACCGCCGCATTACGACCCGGTCTCCAAGAAACTGTACTGGGCCAAGGAACTGAGTTTCGATGGCAGTGACGAGCCGACCCTGAATTACGAGATCCGCGCGCTGGGCCGCCGCGGCATCCTGACGATGACCTTCATCGCGGCCGGCAGCCAGCTTGCCGAGATCAACTCGAATCGCGACGACGTGCTCGCGATGGCCGAGTTCAACGAGGGCAGCCGCTACGTCGACTTCGACCCGAGCATCGACGAAGTGGCGGCTTACGGCCTCGGCGCACTGGTCGCCGGCAAGATCGCCGCCAAGACCGGCCTGTTGACGGCGGGCCTGTTGCTGCTCAAGAAGTTCGGCGTCCTGCTCGTGGCGGGGCTGGCGGCGTTCGGCCGCAAATTGAAGGGTCTGTTCACGACCGAGAAACTCGGCCCGCAGTAGTTCTTCGGCATGCCGGCTGCGGTGGTGCTAGCGAGCCAAAGCCTTTAGCGTGCCATCGGGCGCGCGCATGATCTGCGAGGACTCCAGATCGACGCGGTTGCGGCCGGCCCGCTTCGAGCGGTACAGGGCACGGTCGGCGCGAACGATGATGTCGGACAGGCTCGAATCCCGGTCCGAGATCGTCGCGACGCCGAAGCTCGCCGTCATCCGGATCGGGCGGCCTTCCGAAATCAACGGCCGCTCCGCGAGCCGTTCCCGGAGCTCGTCGGCAATGCCGATGCTGAGCTCGAGCGTCGTGCCGGGCAGCACCAGCGCGAATTCCTCACCGCCCATCCGGGCCGCGAAATCGTCGGCACGGCGGCCCTCGGTGAGCAGAGCGGCGAAGTGCTCGAGCGCCATGTCGCCGGCGGCATGGCCGAACTCGTCGTTGACGTCCTTGAAGTGATCGAGATCCGTCATGATCACCGACACGGGTAGGCCGCCACGGCGGGCGGACGCGAACGCCCTGGCCGCCTGGTCACGGAAACCGCGCCGGTTCAGGAGCCCCGTGAGCTGATCCCGGACGGCGATGTTCTTCATGTCCTCGGACAGGTCCGAGGCGAGCATGAAGATAATGAACATCGCGACACCGACGAAGCCCGCGGGCATCGCAAGGAAGGTCGGCCGCTCGAATATCTGCCCGAACACGAGCGCCCGATCGGGACCCAGCCCGACGAGGAACAGCGCCGCCAGGTACTGGCCCAGCGCGAACAGCGTCATCATGATCGCCGCCGCCCACTCGGCAGGCAGCGGGTGCCGGCGGTGCCGTACGACCATCAGCGCGGACAGGACGAGGCTCGTGGCCGAGACGAACGGCAGGATCGCGACGCTGAGCCCGGCGTGCGGCTGCACCGCCGTCGTCCAGACGACCGCCCCGTAACAGACCGCGGCCAGCGGCCACAGGCTCGCCGGCAGGTAGCGGCAATTTGTGCGCTGACAGTGTGCACGCAGGCCGAGCGTCACGAGGATGAAGCCGAAGGCGTTGGCACCCAGCCACCAGGATTCGAAGCTCGGGAACCAGGCGGGGAACATCACCAGCAGCCAGAAGATCGCTCCGGCCAGGAATGCGAAGGACCAGGTCAGTGCGTGCGAACGGTGACCGAGCGATCTCCACGCGATGAAGAAGATCGTCGCAATCATGAGGCTCGTCAGCACGAGCGACAACTGAAGATTGAAGACGGGTGACGTCATCCTGCCGTACCGGCTGCAAAAGGGACACCCATTTGCTTGGTCTGCTTATGCGGGCGCCCGCTACCAGAAATAGCATGCATGGGAAAGGCTGTACACTTTTTATCGCCCGCCCAAACACCCGGGCCGCTTGCCGTGATGCGCCGGGATTATGTTTCTTCGGAGACCGCAGCAGATGCTGCCGCGCGACGCGCATGATAGCGCTTTCTTTGGCCGACCCGCCACGGCCAGGTCGTGTAGAAGACGACGAGCCGGAGCAGCCAGATTCAGAGCCGCTGTCTCGGCGGCGGATGTTGGGTCACGGTCGGGGCTCAGGCCGGAACGGACGAGGAAGTTGGAGCGGGTGATGGGAATCGAACCCACGTCATCAGCTTGGGAAGCTGAGGTTCTACCATTGAACTACACCCGCAGACCTGGGAATTGCGCCTCGCTTTGGGCCGGGCCAGGCTCAAAACTGAAGCTACCCGGATTCTAAGCGAATCTCCGGGTCGGAGAGAAGATATCGTCGCTTTCCGGCGTTCCTGGTCTGGCGTCCGGACCGCATCCTGCTTCACACCGATGCCCCACGGCGATGAGCCTCAAGGCTTACCGGGCTGATCGCGGAAATTGTCGTCGGCACCGCTAAAGATATCCAGTCGACGGTCGTACGCTTCGCTGCGCACCCCGAATGCTCCCAATACACTGTGGAAGACGTTCAGTTGCGAGTGATGTTCCTGCGCTGCCATCCGGGCTACGGATATGCCCTTTTGCTCGATGAATGCCGGTGACATCCATACGATGAACGGCACGTCCTTCTGTTCGTCCGGCGCAATCGAAAACGGCGTGCCGTGCAAATAGAGGCCATACTCTCCGAGCGACTCGCCGTGATCGGAGATATAGATCAGCAATGTGGGCGTATTGCCCATGTTGGACAGGATCCTGATGACTTCGTTGAGGAAATAGTCCGTGTACACGATCGTGTTGTCATAGGCATTCAATAGCGACTCACGCGTGCACTTCTGCAATTCCACAGAATCGCAGACGGGCCTGAAAACCCGGAATCGCGCGGGATATTCGGCGTTGTAGGACGGCCCGTGACTGCCCTTCTGGTGGAGCACCACGAAGACCTTCTTCTGCGTCGACGACTCGATGCGCTCCGACAAGCCGGCCAGCAAGGCCCCATCGTAATCGCAGTCATCGCGTTTGCAGTGCGCCTTGAGCTCGCCGACACGTTGATAATCCGTAACCTGCACCGGCGGTTCGCCCCAGTTCCTGGCTCGCCAGATGACATCCACACCAAACCGATGCAGATAGCTCGGCAACGGCTCGAGATTTTTCGCAAACGGAGAACTGGTGTCCTCGGGAGACAGGATGCAGCGAAGCGACGCCGTCGTATAGGTCGAGCAAGCGACCGTGTCCCTGAGCGCGACGGCGCCGGATTCGGACAACAGCGGGTTGGTGGGCCTGTCGTAGCCGTAGAGTGAAAAATTCTGCGCCCGGGCCGCCTCACCGATCACCAGGACTACGACCATCTTGCCGTCATTCTCGAAGCTCGCCGGCGGCAACAGGATCGGTTGCCGGTTACTGCGCAGGTTCGTTATCTCGTGACGCGTCGCGTTCACGACCCAGGACCATGGCATGACCATGCCGCCCAGTCGCTTCGCATGATCGTCGAACCACAGCCATGTACTCGACGCCACGTAGTTCCAGCCGAGCGCTGCGACAACGGTAGCGGCGCCGAGCGCCGCGACACGCCATCTGGGAGTCTTTTGCACGCGCGCATTCGCCAGCAACCAGCAAGGGATGACCCCGAGCACGAGCACGTACAACAACAACATCGGATGAAATAGTCCGAGCGCCTCGGACGTATCCGTGTTGAACACATTGCCCATCATCGACTTATCCAGTATCACGCGATAAGTCGTGACGAAGTACAGCGCTGCCGAGTTGCCGAGGGCCAGCAGCATGCAGATCGGCTTCAACAACCGGTGCGTCAGCAATGCCAGCAGCGATAGGATCGCGGTGCTGACGGCGAACACCAAGACGAACATAGTAATCAGTGTCAGCAAACCGACCGCGGATGGCAGATCGAGGTTCGCGACTGCAAATGAGTACAGCGGCTTCTGATAGATGACCGCGTTCGCGAGCGCGACTACGACAATGAACCTGGCCGCGCTTGCGTTCCAGCGCAACCTGCTATTGACGTTCGATACCCATCTGTACCAATCGGTCTTGATTGGCCCGGCCCGGACTTCTTCTTCGATCATGGATTGGGTTTCAAATGATCTCGCGATTCGCCGGGTGAAATTGCGTCAGCCTTGCCGGCGACGAGCCAGAACGAAGTCACCACGCCGCAGGTTACGGCCAGCCAAAGGATCTCTGTTGCGTAGGAAGTGCCCCGTGCGACTGCCAGCAAGATCAGGCTGGCGCACAACAAGGCCGCGCCCAGTGCGCGACGGCTGTGCGGGGCTCGCGACCACCGCCACGGTTTCGAGAAGCATCGCGCCATCCTTGCGCCGCAAAGGCCCGCTATCCAGCCAAACGCCGCGCCGATCGCCAGGTCGAGTGGCCAATGTGCTCCGACGGCTACCCGGGACAGGCAGACCAGGACAACGATGCATATGACTACCAGTATCAGGAGCCATTGCCGCCAGCACGAGGGTATGAGGCTTCTGGTCGCCAGGAACGCGATTCCCGCCGCACCTATGGTGATGGAATGTCCGGACGGAACACTATTATGCGCGGCCAGTACGTCGCCGATCACCGTGAACTGCTGCAGATCGAGGACGGCTGCCGGTCGTGGCACCGCGGCAAGATGCTTGACGATCGCCGACAGTATCGCCGCGACCGGCGCAGCAAACAGCATTGCCACCCACGACCTCGGATACCAGATCAACAATGGCGAAAGCAGAAGAAGCAATACGTCGCCTGAGCCGAGTTCGGCAATGTCCGCCCAGACTCGCTTGGGGAAAAATGTGAAAGCACTGTTTAACGCGAAGAACCAGTCGCGCTGCACGATCCAATAGCCGTCCCGATCGAATCCCCAGTTGTTCAATGAGCAGATGATCAGCGCGACAAGCATCATGCCGAGGACGGGAATCGACATCCAGACCAACCAGGGTCTTGCCTGCGCGAATCGCGATGGGGTGCCGTCAGGTCGCGGCGCATGCGCCGGCGACTGGCACGATTGGCTTGTCTAATGATTCGGATTCTGCAGGCCGGGAGTTCACTTGTGAACTCCGCCGGCCCTGGCCTGCGGGGCAGTTCAGGAAAGGTTGCCCATGTCGACCGGCGCTCATCGGACCGAGCATACAGACCAATAGACGCCCGGCCAACCGACACAGGTCACAAAAACGCCGACAAGTGCGCAATTTCGCCGCGACGCGCAGGCGAAATCAGCGAAGAAAATTGTCGCGCAGCAGATCGAGCAGCTCGTCGGCGCGCCCGCTCAGCACGGCCTTTACGCCGAACATCGCGCTCGATGCGACCTGCGAGACTTCGAGCTTGCCGGGCATCACGAGCTCCAGGCGGCTGACCTTGACGTCCAGCAGTGCCGGCCCGTCGTGGCGCAACCAGCTTTCCATGGCGTTCTGCAGCTCGTCGCTCGTCTCGACGCGCGCGCCGTGCATGCCGCAGACCCGCGCCAGCTCGGCAAAATCCGGATTTTGCAGATGCGTAAACGCATCGAGCAGACCCTCGACGCGCTGCTCCATCTCCACGAATCCGAGTGACCCGTTATTGAATACCAGCAGCTTCACGGGGATATCCTCCTGCACGAGCGTGAGGAGGTCGCCGAGCAGCATCGTCAGGCCGCCGTCGCCGCACAGGGCGATCACCTGGCGGCCCGGATACGCCCTGGCGATGCCGAGCGCCTGCGGGTAGGCATTCGCCATCGTGCCGTGCGAGAGCGAGGTCAGGAAACGCCGCCGCCCGTTGGCCTTCAGGTGCCGCAACAGCCAGACCATGGGCGAACCGCCGTCGGCCGTAAAGATGGCATCGTCTGCCGCCAGCCGGTCCAGCAGCCGTACCGGATGCTGGGGATGAATCAGCTCGGGGTCGGTTCCGCCCGAATCGTCCTCGTAGCGTTCGAGATCCTTTTCCCACCGCTCCCGCGCACGGCGAAGATGCGAGTCGTCGCTGCGTTGCGTGAGGCGCGGCAACAACGCGCGCAGCGTGGCCGATACGTCGCCGACGAGACCCAGGTCGACCGGGCTGCGCCTGCCGATGTTGAGCGGGTCGATGTCGACCTGAACGATCTGCGCCTTCTCGGGGTAGAACTGCGTGTAGGCGAAGTCCGTGCCCAGGCAGATCAGCAGGTCGCAATCGGCGACGGCATGATAGCCCGCGCTGTTACCCAGGATCCCGGTCATCCCGACGTTGAAGGCATTGTCCGGTTCGAGGAACTCCTTGGATCGCGACGTGTGCACGACGGGTGCGTTCAGGCGCGAGGCCAGCTCGACGACATCGTCGCGCGCGTCGCGGGCGCCTATACCGGCGAATAGCGTGATCCGCGACGCTCCAGAGATCGCGGCGGCGAGATCGTCGAGTTCTTCGTCGGCGGGCCGGACCACCGGCCGCGGGCGATGGATGCGCCAGGGCCGGTCATCCTCCGATTTCTGCCTGAACATGTCGCCATTGACGACGATGACCGCGACGCCGGATCGGGCAAGCGCGGCCTGCGCGGCCATGACCGCGATGCGCCGCGCCTGATCGGGATGGGCGATACGCTCGCAGAAGACCGAACATTGCTCGTACAGCTTCCGCTGATCGACCTCCTGAGGGAATCCCAGCCCCTCCTCGGCGCGATCCACGTTGGAAGCGACGAGTACGAGCGGTGCGCCGTTGCGGTGGCTCTCGAAGATGCCATTCAGAAAGTGCAGGCTGCCCGGGCCGCAGGTACCGGCACAGACCGCCAGCTCGCGCCGCATGTACGCCTCGCCGCCCGCCGCCAGGGCGCCGACTTCCTCGTGGCGCACGTGCACCCATTCCAGCTTCGACCGGCGCACGGCGTCCGTCAGATGATTGATCGTATCGCCGACGATCCCGTAGCAGCGCCGGGCCCCTGCCTCGTACAGGGCATCCACGAGAATCTCGGAAACGGTTTTCGACATGGATCGGGTCCTCTCTTCGATCGACGATTGGCAGCGTGACGGCTCGTCTCCGTCCTGCAATGTCTGGACACGAGGTTACGGCATTTCCGCGGATGCTGCAGATGGCAGACGCCGCGCATGTAACCCTGTAAGTTTTCGCCTAAATCTCTCCCGGGTCAGCCTTGCTCCCGGCGCCGCTTCAGCCAATAGTGGACGCCCACGGCGATAGCGCCGAGCACCACCAGCGCCGCGAGCAGTATCATCTCGATGCGCCTGATGTCGCCGACCACGATCTCCAGCGCCTGGCCGGAAAAATAGCCGATCGCGACAAAGATGGACGCCCACGCCACGCTGCCCACCAGGTCCAGTACCAGGAACTTGACGGGCCTCACTCCGGACATCGCAAGCATCAGCGGCGTAATCATGCGGATACCGTAGAGGAACCGGGATACCAGGATCACGAGGTTCTCGTTCTTGCCGATGAGATCGAGCACTCTGCGTGCCCTTGCGTTCCAGGTCGGGTGGCGTTCCAGCAATGCCATTCCTTTTATCCGGCCCAGGTGGAAGTAGGTCTGGTCCCCGGCGGTTGCACCCGCGACGGCGCTGACGATCACCCAGGGCAGCTCGAGGTAGCCGAGATGCGCCGCGATTCCCGCCAGGAGGACGACCGTTTCGCCTTCGAAAAAGGCGCCGAGAATCACCGCGGCATATCCGTACGTCGATAAGAATCCTTCCATCGAGTCCCCAATGGCAATATTGTCGACTGACCTTTCTCCGGGCCTGCCTTCATTCTATGCCGTGATGCAGTCCGGCCATAGGTAGTTCTGCTGATTGAGCACCGCAATTGATCCACTGGCTTCGCAGGGTCGTCCTCAGCAGACTGGGAACGGTCGATTCCGGCACAAGCGAATGGACTCACTCCGGGGAGCAACACAGAGCGGATGGCGAGAAACTTCAGAATTTGCGGGCTTGCGGCTGTGGTGTCATTAGCACTCCCGCCCACTCTTCCGGCCGCCGTCCTGCCTCCGGCTCCATTGTTTGCGGAGCATGAGGTTCTTCAGGTAACGCTCGAAGCACCGTTCAAGAAGCTCATGGACGAAAGATCCGACGAAGACCCTGTCGCAGGCAACTTCATCTACCTTGACGCCGACGGATCGAGCAAATCCCTTGCCGTCAAGCTGCGCACGCGCGGGCATTACAGGCGCGACAGGGTGCACTGCGACTTTGCGCCGATCCGGCTGAATTTCAGGAAGACGGAGGTCGCCGGGACGTTGTTCGACGGCCAGGACAAGCTGAAGCTCGTCACGCGATGCATGCCTGCCGATGCCGGTTACACGAAGGTCGTCCCCCGCGAATACCTGGCTTATCGGCTGTTCCAGGAACTGACAGAAATCAGCTATGGCGTGCGGCTGTTGGAAATCATGTATGTCGATACGCAGACGGGGACCAGGATGACGCGTTTCGCCTTCGTCATCGAAGGCGAGAAGGCGGTAGCAAGACGCAATGCGCTAAAGCGAGTAAGAGTGAAACGCGCGAGCGCGGTCGAATACGAACCCGCCCGCCGGAATTTCGTAGACCTGTTCGAGTTCATGATCGGCAATACCGAATACTCACTCGTCAATCCGGAGCCGAACAAGACCTGTTGTCACAACTCGGATATCCTGTCTTCGACGGACGGCCCGCTCTACATCGCCCTGCCCTTCGACTTCGACTTCGCAGGCCTCGTCAACGCACCGTATGCGGAACCCAATCCGCGGTATCCGATACCGAGCGTGCGCAATCGCTTCTACAAAGGGCTGTGCATCGACAACGCCCTGTTGCCTGACACCGTCGGACTCTTCGAGCGCAGGCGTGAGGCCGTGTTCCGTGTCATCGACGAGGTCGCCGGGACGTCCTCGACTGCGCACCGCGCGATGCGCTGGTCGAAGAACTACGTCGAGAAATTCTACGACCTCATCGACGATCCGAACCGCGTGCAGAGAGACCTGATCGACCGGTGTGACGCTTCCGCATCCGGGCAGTGACCCTGCTCAGCCTCCCGACGGGACGCCGAACAGCACGATGCAGAGGCAGAACGCCGCGGCGACGGAATACAGCGCCATATGGCCCGCACGGTTTCGCAGGTCTTTCGTCTCCCAGGCCACCGAAAGCGCCACGCAGGTCTGCACGAGATAGAACAACGCGAATGCCCGGGAAGCCAGGGTGATGATCTCGAAGACCTGGGTACTCCAGACGATGGCGATCGCGATCGTCGCGATCAGCGGGTAGGCGTGGCGCAGGTTCAGGTGCCCGTAGGCGATGTCCTCCAGAAGCCCGGCGCAACCCACGCTGTCGGCGACCGATGCGCTGAACTGGCTCGCGACGGCGCCGATCGTCAGCAGTACCGGCAGGACGACAGCGACATGCCCGACCAACGCGATCGTCGCGGTGATGCTGGTCTTGTCGCCGAGATACTGGAACAGGCCGGACATCGTCGCGAAGAACACGACATACACGATGGCGGCAATCCACTGCGCGTAGCGCATCGTCCGGATCCGCGTCGCGGCGTCGAATTCGTCCTCCATGAACCGCGACGTCTCGAAGCCCTGCACGACGATGAGCAGACCCAGCAACACCTGCAACGTATGCAGGCTGAACTTCGGCGTGGCAGCGGCGAGTTGCCAGTCGCCCTCGACCAGCGTTGCTCCGTTGTACCAGAGCAGGCCGCCGAGCAGCCCCGCGATGACGGCGAGATTGAGGCCGACCGTATACTTCTCGATGCGTTCTACCATCCCGAGCCCCCTGAACAGGCCGAGGGAACCGAGGATTGCCAGAATCCCGGTGGCAATCCCCTTGGCCGCCACGGCATTGGTGACGCCGATGCCGTCCAGCAGAAAATTGCCGAGCAGGACGAGGTAATAAGCCACGGAGATGAAGTAGGCAAACGCCAGCACGAAGTGCGAGAGATACTCCAGCGACTGGGTGATACGGACTTCCTCGTCTTCGGCCGGTGCGGCGAGCATCGGCTCGGCATAGCGGATGTTGAAACGGATCGCCGCGCCCACCACGTAGGCAACGACGATCAGGGCGCCCATCGCGGGCAATGCCCAGTTGCCGACTTCGTGGGCGAGCAACGGGACGGACACCAGGAATCCGCTGCCGATGATGGATGCCAGCGGCGTCACCGTGGCTTTCCATGCTTTTGCCTTCTCGAACTTTCCCGAAAACAATAGGGCCGCAACTACAGCGGCGACCAGCAGAACGACCAAATTGGCTGATGTACCCGTCATGCGGTCCGGGACGCACTCTGCACGTACTTCGGCGGCCGCAGCAACAGCAGCAACGGCACCGCCAGCAGCGTCAAGTACATCATCAGGCGGAAGTCGTCGAGATAGGCGATCATCAGGGCCTGGCGTCCGACTTCGCCGTTCAGAGCAAGCGCGCCGGTGCTCCCGGCGAGGTCCCACGCGCGCGGCAGGGCCGTCGGCAGCGTCGACAGGCGGAACGGGTTGATTACACTCGCGAGTTCCGCGTGGTTGATCTGCGCCTGGCGGCCGAGGATCGTGATGACGACGGAGATGCCGACACTGCTGCCGATATTGCGCATCAGGCTGAACATCGCCGTGCCTTCATTGCGGAATTTCGGCGCCAGCGTCGAGAAAGCCGTCGTGGTCAGCGGGATGAACACGAAACCCAGGCCGATGCCCTGCACGATCCCGGTGTGCACGATCGGCCAGGTGCCGATGTCGAGGTTGAATCCGGCCATCTCCCACAGCGAGACGGCCATCATCGAGAACCCGAACAACAAGAGCCAGCGCGTGTCGACGCGGCCGATCAACCGGCCGACCACGTTCATCGCGAGCATCGTGCCCAGGCCCCGCGGCGCGAGCAACAATCCCGCCGTGATCACCGGGTATCCGCGCAGCGTCTGCAGGAAAGGCGGCATCAATGCCATCGTCGAGAACAGCATGACACCCATCGTGAACATCAGGAACACGCCGGTCGAGAAGTTGCGGTCCCGGAACAGTCCCGGCTCGATGAACGGTTTCTCCGCCGTGAACATATGCACGAGGAACATGTAGAAGGCCAGCCCGGACACGATGACCGCGATAATGATCGTCCGCGACGCGAACCAGTCGAGCGTTTCACCGCGGTCGAGCGCGAGCTGCAGCGCGCCGATGGCGAGGCCCAGCAACGCGAACCCGAAGAAGTCGAAACGCCGGCTCGCGTCGCGGACCGTCTCGGTCATGAATGCCGTCGTACCGAGCAGGGCGAGTATGCCGACGGGCAGATTGATGTAGAAAGCCCAGCGCCAGCTGTAATACTCGGTGAGGTAGCCGCCGAGCGTCGGCCCCAGGATGGGCCCGACCATGACGCCCATGCCCCACATCGCCATCGCCGAGCCGTGCTTCTCGCGCGGGTACGTGTCGAGCAGCACGGCCTGGGACAGCGGTACGAGCGAGGCACCGGCTGTGCCCTGCACCAACCGGAAGAAAACCATCTCCTCGAGCGTCTCCGCCCGGCCGCAGAGCATCGATGCGACCGTGAAGGTCGCGATACTCCAGAGCATCAGGCGTTTGCGCCCCACGCGCGCGGCGAGCACGCCCGAGAGCGGCGTCGCGATCGCGGCGGCGACGATGTACGAGGTCAATACCCAGGCGATCTGGTCCTGCGTCGCCGACATGGCGCCCTGCATGTGCGGCAACGCGACGTTGACGATCGTCATGTCGACGACCTGCATGATCGTCGCAAGCATGATCGAGATCGCGACCAGGCCGCGATGCACCGGCGCGCCGCTTTGCTGGGTAGCGGTCATGCTCAATCCCGGCCGGCGACGGCCTCCGGTAACGGCGCCAGTTTCCGGACCAGGAAGCTCAGCAATCTGGGCGACGTGCGTACGTAGCGCGTGTCGATGTCGATTACCGCGCTCATGCCGGCGCGCAGCGGCGGATCGTCGGCACCGATGTCGAGAGCGATCCGCACCGGGATGCGCTGCGTGACTTTCACCCAGTTCCCGCTCGCATTCTGCGCCGGGATGACCGAAAACTCCGCGCCGGTGGCCTGGGCGATGCTCTGCACCTTGCCGTGCCATGTCTGACCGGGGTACGTGTCGATACTGACTTCGACCGACTGCCCCGGCTGCGACGTGGGTGAGCTCCGTCTCTTTGTAATTGGCCTCGACCCAGATGGTTTTGTCGGACACGAGACCCATGACGGGGCTGCCGGGCGTCACGTAGGCACCGGGTTCGGGGACCTTGCTCGCGATGCCGTCGAAGGGCGCCCGCACGACCGTATGCTCGAGGTCGAGCTCCGCCGACTCCAGCGCGGCCCGGGCGGTGCGGTAGCCCGAGTGGTCTTCCGGTTTCAGGTTCGCGTTGCCGCCGAGCTGGGCACGCAGTTGCGCGAGCGCCTGCTCGATGATAGGGATCTGCTGCTCGGCGACCTCGTAATCGTTGCGCGCCGTGTCGACGTCGGATTCGGAGGCGAGATGCCGCTTGAGAAGCGACTGCTTGCGCTCGTATTCGCGCTTGTTGAAAGCCGCCTTTGTCCTGGCGAGCTTGAGTTGTTCGACCTGTTGCTGATAGGAGGCGGCGACGCCGAGCAACATCGAATGGACCGTCTCGAGCTGCGCCCGGGCGCGGTCGACCGCCACGCGGTACGTGTCGTCGTCGATCGCGAACAGGACGTCGCCTTCGCGCACGTGTTCGTTTTCGGCGACCCGTACCTGCGCGATGGGCCCGGCGACCTGTGCGCTGATCGCCACGGTGGAGGCCTTGACGTAGGCATCGTCAGTCGTGACGTGGCGGCCGGAATTCATATAGACGTAACTGCCGACCAGCAGGACCGCGAGCGGCCCGAGCACCAGCAGCGTTACCCGCAACCAGCGTCGGCGGCGTGGCGCAGACGCAGCCTCGTTATTGCCGGCCGCGGTCCGGCCCTCGTCCTGATTCCCTTCGTTTTCGCTCACGGCTTCAATCCTTGTGGTTCTTGGCGCGGGCGGTTTGCGACGCAACCAGGTTGTGTTTCATGCGCTCCAGTGTCTTCGCGAGCGTCTGACGGTCGTCGGCCGGCACTCCCGCCAGCAGGTCCTCGCGTGCTTCGGCGGCGCGAGCCCGCAGTTCCTCGAGGATCGGCTGCACCTTGGGAGTGAGATAGAGCAACGAGGCGCGCCGATCGCAGGGATCGGGACGGCGCCGGACCCAGCCGGCAGCCTCCATACGGTCGACCAGGCGGCCGAGCGTGATCGGCTTGACGTCAAGCCGGTCGGCCAGGACCGTCTGCTTGATACCCTCCTCGCGGGCGAGGTGGCCGATGGCACGCCACTGCGCCTGGGTGAGATTGGTGGAGCGGACGCGACGGTCGAAGTCGCGGCGCATCAGGCGTGCGACGTCGACGAGGAGAAATCCGACGCTCTTCTCGGGATCCGGAGCGGATGTCATCTTGGGTTCCGATGGTTGAAATAGTAAGCATGCTTATAATAAGCATGACCGCAGCCGGATTCAAGAGGACCCGGGCGCCGGGCGGGAGCGGCGCCGGGGCCGGTCAGTCGCGGAGTTGCTTCGCGTCCTTCGGCCAGTCGGCTCGGAACGGGCCGGGGGTCAGCTCGGGGTTGCGGGCCATTTCCGTCTATGGAGCAATATTCTGATTGGCGCTGAAGAAGTTCGTCGGATCGTACTTGCGCTTTACCTCGACGAGCCGCTTGTAATTCGCCTCGTAGGTCGCGTGCACGCGTGCCTCGCCTTCGTCGGCGGCCATGTAGTTGACGTAACCTCCGCCGGTCGCGTACTTCTTCAAGGCGTCACTGAATTCCCGTGTCGCGGCGATGTTCCTCTCATCGTCCGCAGGGTTCGTCCAGCCCGCAAGAATCGAGGTATTGTATTGCGCGTCGCGGTTCGAGAACGCGGTCGCGTGCGGTTCCACCCGGCCGACGGCGCCGCCCAGGTGCTCGATCAGGACCAGCGTGCCCTCGCCGGCCAGCGGTTCGTTCGTGCGGGCGACGATCTCGTCGATCGCCCCGTCACTGAGCTTCGTCATGAAGTTGGATTTCCAGTAATTGCGACCGCCGGGAGCCGAACCCGCATCGAACATCGTCTGCAAGGTCGTGTAGGGCATGGGGCCGATGAAGTCGAGCGTGGGCGGCCCGAATTCCTTGACCGGTTTCAGCAGCCGCTCACCCTCGTCCTCGGGTCCCGAGTGGCACACGATGATCATGCCGGCGTTCTGCCCTTCCAGCGGCGTCCCCGGCGGGCCGGCGGCTACGCCGAACATCGTCGTGACCGAGTCCGGCGCGCTGGCTGTGAAGTCGCGGAAGAAATGCAACAGGTCCCCGATCATCGCCTGCGGATACATCGCCGTACCGCCGATGATCGGCTCGAGGTCGTGCAGGGCGAACTGGAACGAGGTGACGACGCCGAAGTTGCCGCCGCCGCCGCGCAAGGCCCAGAACAGGTCGTCGTTCTCGTCGGCGCTCGCCGTCAGGAAATCGCCGTCCGCCGTAATGACGTCGGCGGACACGAGGTTGTCGCAGGCAAGGCCGTACTTGCGCATGAGCCAGCCCAGGCCGCCGCCGAGCGTGAGCCCGCCAATGCCCGTCGTCGATACCGTGCCACCCGTCGTGACCAGGTTGAACGCGGTCGTCTCGTGGTCGAGCGCAGCCCACAGGGCGCCGCCCTGAGCGCGTCCCGTCTTCTTCTCCGGGTTCACCCGGATACCACGCATCGGCGAGAGATCGATCGTGATGGCACCGTCCCTGAGGGCCTTGCCGGCCACGTTGTGGCCGCCCCCACGAACCGACACCGGCAGGCTCTTCTTGCGCGCGTACCGCACGACGTCGATCACGTCGGCAACGCCCGTGCAACGGGCGATGGCCAATGGCCGTTTGTCGATCATCCCGTTCCAGAGTTTGCGCGCCTCATCATAGGACGCATCGCCCGGCGCTATTAACTCTCCGCGCAGCATCTTCCGGAGATCGTCCAGTGGATCGCGGCCGGCCGCTGCGGCCTGTGTTGCATCGGCCGCGAACAGCAATGAAGGTGCGCCCGCGAGCGCGGCACCGCCGAGCGCCGCGCCGCCGAGCAGGAGTTCACGTCGTGTCAGGAAATTCTCGTAGTCGCTCATTGTTATTCTCCGAGTCCGGATGGCGCCTGGGGAGGAAACGCAGGCAAGACTGCAGAGGCGCCGTTTCTGTAGGTTTGAATCCCTGGAAAACACCATACCACCGCGGCAGCGCAACGGAAAACCGCTGCGCCGAGTAGGGCGCGTGCATTTGGCACGGCGGCTCCGAAGGGTGCAGAATCGGGACGGCGCCCGTTCGCTGCCTGCGTTGAACTCCACATGGACCGATTCATCATCTTTCTGCTGACCCTGGTCGCGACCGCCCTGTTCGGTATCGCTGCCGCGCAGCATTCGCCGTGGGGCTGGGGCCTCGTAATCTCCGCGCCGCTCGCGCTCGTCGGTGTCTTCGACCTCGTGCAGAGCAAACACACGCTGATGCGCAACTACCCGGTGGTGGGGCGCCTGCGCTGGCTGTTCGAGTCGCTGCGTCCGTTCGTGCGCCAGTATTTCATCGTGGGCGACCTCTCGGGTGCGCCGTTCAGCCTCGAACAGCGTTCGCTCGTCTATGCACGCGCCAAAGGCGACAACGATTTCGAGCCGTTCGGCACGGAGCTCGACGTGTACGCGGGCCGCTTCGAGTGGATCCATCATGCGATCGCACCGGCGGACCACCACGATGCGCCACGCGTCGAGGTCGGCTCGGGTCGCTGCGAGCAGCCGTATCGCACGGCGATGCTCAACATCTCGGCAATGAGCTTCGGCGCACTCGGCGGTAACGCCATCCGTGCACTGAATCTCGGCGCGCGCGACGGCGGCTTCGCGCACGATACCGGCGAAGGCGGCCTGTCCATCCATCACCGCCAGGGCGGCGACCTGATCTGGGAACTCGGCAGCGGCTACTTCGGCTGTCGGGACGCCGACGGCAGCTTCGATGCCGGGCGCTTCGCAGAGACGGCAAAGGATCCGCATGTCCGCATGATCGAGATCAAGCTCAGCCAGGGCGCCAAGGCCGGCCACGGGGGCATCCTGCCGGGCGCCAAGGTCACGCGCGAGATCGCCGATGCCCGCGGCGTGAAGCCGGGCCAGGATTGCGTTTCGCCCTCGAGACACAGTGCGTTCGCGACGCCGCTGGAGCTGATCGAATTCGCGGCCGAGTTGCGCCGGCTTTCCGGCGGCAAGCCGGTCGGCATCAAGCTCTGCATCGGCAATCCCTGGGAATTCCTCGGTATCTGCAAAGCCATGCTCGAGAGCGGCGCGTTGCTGGACTTCGTCGTGATCGACGGCAAGGAAGGCGGCACCGGCGCAGCACCGGAGGAATTCTCCGACAACGTCGGCACCCCGCTCCGGGAGGGCCTGGTGTTCGCACGCAACGCGCTCGTGGGTGCGGGCCTCAAGGACCGGATCGGGCTCGCCGCCAGCGGCAAGATCGTTACGGGATTCGATATGGCCCGTTGCCTGGCCCTCGGTGCCGACTGGTGCAACGCCGCCCGGCCGTTCATGTTCGCCCTCGGCTGCGTGCAGTCGCGGCGCTGTCACACGGATACCTGTCCAACCGGTGTCGCGACGCAGGACCCTTCGCGACAGCGCGGCCTCGTCGTCGCGGACAAGAGCAAGCGCGTCACGAGGTTCCAGGCCGCAACGCTGCACAGTCTGATGGACCTCGTCGCCGCCACGGGCCTCGAAACGCCCGCCGAGCTCGCACCCGGACACATCTCGCAGCGCACCGGCCCGACGCAGTCGGCGACCTACGCCGAAATCTATCCCTGGCTCGAATCCGGCGAGCTCCGTGACGGCGCCGGTGACCCCTGGTATCGCGCGCACTGGCAGCGTGCTCGCGCCGATTCTTTCCTGCCGGCCTCGAGCAACTGACCGCCGCCGCCTCGCGCGCGGTTCGTAATTATGTAATCCCTCCCGATATGGATTGCGACGACCGAGCGGCGGTACTATCGCAATCGACAAACATGCAGGGAGCAGACGCAATGAGGGAATCCGACATCCGCACCAGCTCGTGGCTCGTGGCGCGCCCGATGCTTGCCGCCATCGCCCTCCTGGCGTCTGTGGCCATCTCCGGCTGCAGTAATGGCGGCGGCTCCAACGGCAGCGGTGGTGGCGGCGGGTCGGGCTGGCAACAGGGCGTGTTCGCCGACTACAACGATTTCTACGCCCGCTGCGCAGCGCCCCGCTCGGGGACGGACCCGGCGACTGGCCGGCCCTACCCCGACCAGCAGGGCACGACGACCGACGAGAACAACTTCCTGCGTTCGTACAGCAACGACACTTACCTGTGGTACAGCGAGATCACCGACCGGGATCCCGGCCTTTACAACGATCCGCTCGCCTACTTCGACGTGCTGAAGACCGATGCCACGACAGCGTCCGGGCAGGACAAAGACAAGTTCCATTTCACGTACCCCTCGGACCAGTGGTATCAGCTCTCGCAATCCGGCGTCGAAGCCGGCTACGGTATCCAGTGGGCACTGCTTTCCAGTATGCCACCGCGCGAACTGCTCGTCGCCTATACCGAGCCGAACACGCCGGCGACGAACCTGCCAATCCCCCTCGTCCGCGGTGCGTCGATCGTGGCCATCGATGACGTCGACATCAACGACGATACGCAGGCCGGCGTCGACACACTGAACGCCGGCATCTACCCGGCCGGCGCCGGCGAGACGCACAAGTTCGCTCTGCTCGATCCGGGTTCGGGGACGCCGCGTGAAGTGCTGCTGACGTCCGAGAACATCACATCGACGCCGGTACAGGACGTACAAGTGCTGGCGACGGCGTCGGGCAATGTCGGCTACATACTGTTCAACGATCACATTGCGACCGCCGAACAGGAGTTGATCGACGCCGTGAACCAGTTGAACGCATCCAATGGCGGCCAGGGGATCGACGACCTCATCCTCGACATCCGCTACAACGGCGGCGGATACCTGGATATCGCAAGCGAACTCGCGTACATGATCGCGGGCCCAACACGGACCAACGGCAAGACCTTCGAGGAACTGCAATTCAACGACAAGTACCCCAGTACCGACCCGATTACCGGCGCCGCGCTGACGCCGACGCCGTTCCACTCCAAGTCGCAAGGTCTTCACGGCACGCCGGCCGGGCAAAACTTGCCGACGCTGAAGCCTCTCACGCGTCTACGTCCTGACCGGCGCCGGTACCTGCTCCGCGAGCGAGTCGATCATCAACAGCCTGCGCGGCATCGGCGTCGACGTGTACCAGATCGGTTCGACGACCTGCGGCAAGCCCTACGGCTTCTACCCGACCGACAACTGCGGCACGACCTACTTCACAATCCAGTTTCGCGGCATCAACGCGGCCGGCTTCGGCGATTACACCGACGGCTTCTCGCCGGACAACACCGTCAGCCAGGCAGGGACCACCATACCGGGCTGTTCGGTCGCCGATGACTTCTCGAATCAGCTCGGCGACCCCGCCGAGGGCCGCCTGGCCGCCGCGCTCGATTACCGCGCAGGCGCGGGTTGCGCCTCACCGACCGGTATCGCGCCTCCCGGCACGCTCGGCAAGCCGTCCGCGCCGGCGGACGCCACCGAACCTTTCATACCGAAGTCGCCGTGGCGCACGAATCGCATCCTGAGGCCCGACGGGAAATGATCCGCGCAGCCGCCCTCGGATTGTTCGCCCCGCTGCTGTTCGCGGCCTGCCAGACCGCGGCCACGGCGGACGACAGGCCTGCGCGCATCGTCGAGCCGGACGCGGCCAGCCGCGCCGCCCTGCAGCGCGTGGTAAACGATTTCCTGAACACCGACGTCGCTCTCGCCGACGATGCGCTTACCGACTCGAGCCTGCTGATCATCGAACGGAACCCGCCGAGGTCGATGGGCAACCCGCCGGCGCAGGGCCGGATCATGGAGGCGCCGATCCAGTTCCAGCTGGTCACCGACGGCACGCATTGCATACTCGTGGACCGGCGCGACGACTCGCGCCGGGTGCTCGAGGACACGCGCTGCGCGGCCGAGTGATAACGCTGGGCTAGGACTCTTCGTCGTGGTGCAGCGCCCGGCTGACGCGCTTGCCGGCTTCGGCAAGACGCTGCCGTACGCGGCCCAGCCACCGCCGCGCCCAGACGAATTCGGCGGACAGGATGACCAGGCCAAGCAGCACGAACGGAATGCCCGGACCGGGCAGCACCAGCAATGCCGCGCCGAGCAACAGCACCGAAGAGCCGATGAGCAGGATGGCGACACGGCGACCCTGGGTCAGGGTCACCTGCGCGAGCTTGTCGAGTTCGGCCGCCAGAGGCGAGAGTAGCGCCGCCGAATCGCGGCCCTGCGTGAATATCGAGGCCAGGATGCCAACGAGCAAAATTGCTCCAATCATCGCGATCGAGGCCAGGACAGGGATCTCGTAGACATCGGCTAACAACAATTTCGTCCCAACGAAGGCCAGCAGGAAGACCATGCTCGTCTTCAGATAGCGGAAGTGCTGCATCATCCCGGCCAGCGCAAAATACATCGACCGCAGGCCGAGGATCGCGAACACGTTGGACGTCCAGATCAGGAACGGATCGTTGGTAATCGCGAAGATGGCGGGTATCGAGTCGATCGCGAACAGGACATCGGCCGTCTCCACGAAAATCAACGCCAGCATCAACGGGGTGATCGTCCACCCGCCATCGTCGCGAAGGAAAAAGCGGCCGCCCTCCGCCGTGCCGCGAACCGGGACGAAGCGGCGCACGAGCCGCACGATAAGGTTGCCCGACGGCTCGATGTTGTCGTGCCGGATGACGAGCATCCTGGCTGCCGAGAACAGCAGCAGCACGCCGAACAGGTAGTTCATCCACGCGAACCGGTGCATCAGCACCGTGCCGCCGCCGATCATCAGTCCGCGCAAGATGATTGCGCCGAACACGCCCCAGATCAGCAGCCGATGCTGATCCCGCAATGGCACGCCAAAGTAGGCGAACACCATCGCAATGACGAAGATGTTGTCGATCGACAGCGACTTCTCGGTCAGGTAGCCGCCGAAGAACTGCATGGCCGCTTCCGCGCCGGTCAACTGTTCCAGCGCCATGCCTGGCCGCGCCAGCCCGCCCTCGGAGTACATGAAGTACACGGCGACGGTGAACACCATCGCCAGGGAGATCCAGGTCGCCGTCCACGCAAGCGCTTCCGGAATCGCGACGACGTGCGCCCGGCGATGGAACACGCCGAGATCCAGCAGGATCATCGCAACGATGAAAAGGCCGAAGCAGATCCAGACCCAGGCAGGCATGCTTTATTGTATCTCCGGATCCTGTGCGCTTCGGCTTCGCTCGCGAGCCGGGGCCGGTCGAACGGATACCGTTCGGCGGCGACGCGCGGGTCGGTCAGCGCACCGGCGAGAAAGGCGCGCAGGCTCTCCTGCGTGATCAGATCGAAACTGAACGTATACGGGCCGACGCCCGGGATGTCGTCGCGCCCTTCGAACGGCGCCGTGTCGATGTAGAAACGCAAGGCGCTCGTCAGCGTCGCGTCTTCGCCGGTGTGCATGAGGCGCGGCCGCAGGCCGACGTTGCGCAGGCTCGGCACCTTGACGTCGCCGGCGTCCGCCTTCGCATGCGTGATCGCACCCCGCCCCGGATCGTAGGCCGCGTCCCGCAAGCCGATGTTGAAAAAGCCGTTGTCCGTGAACAGCGGCGGCACGTGACAGGCCGCGCAATGCAGATCCTGGAAATTCTTCCAGCCGGCCAGCTGCTGTGCCGTCATGGCTTTCTCGTCGCCCGCCCGATACAGGTCCCACGGCGTCTGGTCGGCGACCAGCGTGCGCTCGTAGCACGCGATCGCGAACGCGATCCGGGCCGGCGTGATCCCGCCGCTGCCGAAGGCCGCCTCGAAGAGCGCCGGGTAGCTCGGATCGCGCGCCAGCCCCTCGCGGATGTCGGGCGGCAGCGCGGACGCCAGCGCCAGCGGCCGGGCATTCTTCAGCTTGTCGGTCAGCTCGTCCCAACGCCGGCCGGTCTTCGCCATCTCGGCCGGATTGGAAAGCGAGTCGAGCGCCTGCGCCTCCAGCGCGCCGCCGCTGCGAATCAGGATCCGTCCCGTCAGCGGATCGACGAAAGCGGGTCCCGCCCGCCCGTCCCAGAAGACTTCGCTTGCCCACAGGGCGCCGAAATTCGACGGGCTGGTCCTCGCGCTCACCTGCACGCCGAAACCGAACACCGGGTCTTCCACCGGCCGCCCGGCGTCATCGAGCCGGACGATGCCCGGCGAACCGACGACGTCGTCGATCGTGCCGGGCAACTGGCCCGGATTGACGGCGGCGCGCGGATCGGCGCCGCCGCTGGCCGGTCGATGGCAGGTACCGCAGGCGACGGTGTCGTTGCTGGAAAGCTGCTCGTCCCAGAACAGGATCTTGCCGAGCAGCCGTTTGGGTTCGGTGACCGGGTTCTCCGCGGGGACCGGCACCGGCGGCAACGATCCGCGCACGCGCGCCTCGCACGCGCCCAGGATGACGAGCGCGCATACGAGCAACAGCGAACCCGAAACGCGCATGCCCGTCGGCTAGCGTACGGACGCGGACGCCGCTCTCAGGACCAGGTAACCGCCGACCGCCGACGCGATCGACCCGGCCAGGATACCGAGGCGTTCGTCGAACAACAGGTTGACACCGGAGTTCTCGAAGGCGAGCGAGCCGATGAAAAGGCTCATCGTGAAGCCGACGCCGCAGAGCAGCGCGGCACCGTAGAGCTGCAACCAGCTCACGCCCTGCGGCAATCGTGCCCAGCCGGCCGCGATCGCAAGCCAGCAGAACAGGAACACGCCCGCCTGCTTGCCGAGGAACAGCCCGGTAAAGGTGCCGAACGGCACCGGGTGCATGAAATACTCGGCCGACACGGCACTCAGCGCGACGCCGGCATTCGCGAAGGCGAACACCGGCAGGATGCCGAACGCGACCACGGTATGCAGGTCGTGCTCGAGCGAGCGCAACGGCGACGGCCCGCCCGAGGGATCGCGCAGCGGGATGAACATCGCGAGCACGACACCTGCCAGCGTCGCATGCACGCCGGACTTCAATACGGCAACCCACATGATGGCGCCGATCAGGAGATACGGCGCCCGCTCGACAACGCCGCGCCGGTTCAAAGCGGCGAGGACGGGCAGGCAGGCCGCGGCAACCGCCAGCGCCGTCATCGACAGCCCGTCCGTATAGAAGAGCGCGATGATGACGATCGCACCGAGGTCGTCGAAGATCGCGATGGACACCAGCAGCACGCGCAGCGCCGGCGGGATGCGGCTGCCGAGCAGCGACAGGATCGCCAGGGCGAACGCGATGTCGGTCGCGGCCGGTATGGCCCAGCCCTGCAGCGCGACGGGGTCGCCCCGATTGATCCACGCATACAGCAGCGCCGGCAGCAGCATGCCTCCGATGGCGCCGATCCCGGGCAGCAGGAACTGCGACCGATTCGACAATTCGCCTTCGAGGATCTCGCGCTTGAGTTCGAGACCGACGAGCAGGAAGAACACGGCCATGAAGCCGTCGTTGATCCACAGCAGCAACGGTTTGGCGATACCGAAGGTCCCGACGCGGATCTCGACCGGGATGTCGATGAAGGCGGCGTACAGCGTCGGCAAGCGGGCTGTTCGCGACGACGATCGCAACGATGGACGCCACCACCAGCAAAATGCCGCTGGCCGCCTCGAGTTTCAGGAAATCACGAAAAGCATCGAGCATCGGCATCGTATAACAGGTTCATGCGCCCGGCTCCAGCATCCCGGCGCCCCGGAATGGGGTCCGTCCGGGCCGTCTGTTGCAAAAACACAACGCATTTACCGAAAGGGACTTATGTTAATATTCAGAAGCTTAACTCGTGAACAGGCAATTCTTCGGGGGGTTAGTCATGTTCAGTCACATAAATGCGACAAATCGTCGCCACACCGCACTTCGCCTTTCCCTTTTTTCGCTCGCCGCATTGCTGGTGACCGCGGTCGTCCGGGCCGAAAGCGTCGAGGAGATCACCGTCACGGCCACCAAGCGCGAATCGACGATCCAGGACGTGCCGTTCTCGATCAACGCTCAGACACAACAGGACATCCAGCGCGCCGGCGCGGACTCGCTCCAGGATATCGCGCGCAACGTCGCCGGCCTGACGATCCAGAACCTCGGCCCGGGCCAGAGCCAGGTCGCGATCCGCGGCGTCTCCGCCGGTCAGATCGTGCGCGACCAGCCGGGCGTGAAGGAGCAGGTCGGCGTGTACATGGACGAGTCCGTGATCTCGTTGTCGTTGTTCACGCCGGACTTCGATCTCTACGATCTGAATCGCGTGGAGACCCTGCGCGGGCCGCAGGGCACGCTGTTCGGCTCGGGCTCCATTGGCGGCACGATCCGCTATATCACCAATGAGCCGGACTTCGACACCTTCGATGGCTCCGTCGAACTGGACGTCAATTCGATCAGCGGCGGCGGCATGGGCGGTCACCTGAAGGGCATGCTCAACGCACCGTTCGCCGACGGCAAGGCCGCGTTGCGCGCGGTCGGCTACACGACCGAATACGGCGGCTTCATCGACGCGCTGCGCGAAGGCGGCGGCCATTGGAACGACGTCAACAGCGGCACGCGCAACGGCGCGCGCGTCGCGGTCGCATTCATGCCGACTGCGCAACCTGACAATCACGCCGCGGATCATCTACCAGAAGATCGACACGGACGGGTTCAACCGGCAGGAGGTCTACAACCTGTTCGCGAATCCCTACACGACCACGCGGCCGCCGATCCAGCTCAAGGATCGCCAGCAATGGCTGCTGCTGCGGGAGGGCTTTAAGGACGAGACGACGCTCGGCGACCTGGTCGTCGACGGTTCGTACGATGCGTTCGACATGACCTTCGTCGCCAGCTTCCTGAATCGCGACATCCTCGTCAGCCGCGACGCCAGCGCGCTGACCGGCTCCGTGTCGGTTGACCTGGGCTTCCCGGACGCGGCCGTCCTGTTGCCCTCGAACCTGCGCGACACGACGAACCTCTCGCAGACGACCTACGAGCTGCGCTTTGCATCGAACAGCGACAGCCCCTTTCAGTGGCTCTTCGGCGTGTTTTACGCAGACATGGACCGTGACTACGCGCAGCGCCTGCCGACGCCGGGTTACGCGGCCTACGCGGACGCGACTCTGGGGGCCGGTACGTCGGCGGCCGTCGCTAACGGATATCCGGATCTCGACTCACCATACAATTCGGACCTGCCGTACAAGATCAAGCAGACGGCGCTGTTCGGCGAGGTCAGCTACGACTTCACGGACCAGTTCCGCCTGACCGTGGGCGGGCGTTCCTACAACTTCGACGAGAAGCGCCGCTTCCTGTCCGGCGGATTGTTTGCGAACAGCGACGACCAGACCGACAAGACCTCGTCGAGCGGCTTCACGCCGCGCGTGCTGGCGAGTTTCGACGTCAACGACAGCGTGACGCTGAACGCGCAGGTCGCCCAGGGTTTCCGGCTCGGCGGTGTCAATGACCCGCTCAACGAGACCCTCTGCTCGCCCGAGGACGAACTGATTTTCGGCAGCTTCCAGAGCTACGACGACGAGAAGCTCTGGAATTACGAGATCGGCGTCAAGTCGCGCCTCGCCAACGGCATTACACTGAATGCTGCGGCGTTCCGCGCCGACATAACGGACCTGCAGGTCACCCTCGATGCGGGTTCGTGTTCGTCGCGCATCTCGTTCAACGTCCCGGACTCGCACTCGACGGGTGTCGAATTCGAGATGAGCGGCAACGCTTCGGATTCGTTCCAGTTCTCGCTGACCGGCAGCTATGTGCAGTCGGAGTTCGACTCGACGGTCACCGACGCCACGGGTTCGATCCTCGGCGGCGTCGAGAAAGGCAACCGGCTCGCCTCGGTCCCGGAATTCCAGGCCGCTGCCAGCGGGACCTGGCTGTTCCCGGTGTCGATGGGCGGCAGCGGAATGGACGGCTACGTGACCGCGACGGTGCAGTACGTGGGCGACCGGTATACGCAGCCGAGCGACCAGGTCGCCGGCGCGGGCGACTTCGTGTCGGGCCTGCCTTTCGGCGGTGCGACCGGCAACGAAGTGACGAGTCTCGACCTCGATCTCGATCCGTACACGATCGCGAACCTGGTCGCCGGCGTGAACTTCGACAGCTGGCAGGCCGAGCTCTACGTCACCAACCTGACCGACGAGAACGCCAACCTGTCCTTCGACCGGGAACGCGGCGGCAGGGCGCGTCTCAGCTTCCGCACGAACCAGCCGCGGACCTTCGGCGTCACGCTGCGCAAGCGTTTCGGCGAATAGGCGTTTGCCCTAGCGCTCGGCGCGAGACCGCATCGCGACGGACTTGATCTGCGCGAAGACGCGGTCGCCCGGCGCGAGCGACAGCTCGCGTATCGAGCGTCGCGTCACGCGCGCCACGACGCGGTCGTCGCCGAGCGCGAGGCGGACGAGGCCGGACGAGCCCTCGCCGGGCTGGATGGCGTCGACGACGGCCGGCAGGATGTTCAGGATCGTGCTGGCCTCCGGGCGGGCGCGGCAGAGGCTGATGTCGTTGGCGCGGATCCGCAGCCTGAGTGCCGTGCCCGGCTGCCGAGGCCTGCCCGGTACGAGCAGCTCGCCGCCCGAGGTATCCAGCCGCAGCAGTTCGTCCGCCTCGTCGTAGCCGCTGACCCGGCACTCGACGACGGACCCGGCGTCTTCGCCGGCCATCAGCGGCAGGTCCGTGCGGACCAGCACGGACTGCAGCTCGCCTTCCGCGACGACACGACCCGCGTCCATCACCAGCAGGTGGTCGCAGAGGCGGCAGATCTCGTCGATGGTGTGGCTCACGTAGAGGATCGGCACCTTCGATTCGGCGTGCAGGCGATCCAGGAACGGCAGGATCTCGTCGCGGCGCGCCCGGTCCAGCGAGGCCAGCGGCTCGTCCATCAGCACCAGTTCGGGGGAGCGCAGCAGGGCACGCGCGATGGCGACGCGCTGCGCTTCGCCGCCCGACAGCTCCGCGGCACTGCGCCCGAGCAGCTGTTCGAGTCCGAGCAGCGTGACGATGCGCTCGACGTCCTGCGACCTGCCGTTCCCGCGGCGCCGCCAGCCGTACTCGATGTTGCCGCGCACGTCGAGGTGTTCGAACAACCGCGGTTCCTGGAACACGTAGCCGATCGCGCGTTCCTGCACGGCCCGGAAGCGGGCCCCGTCCTGCCAGGTCTCACCCGCGACGACGAGCCTGCCGGTGGCGGGACGCTCCAGGCCGGCGATGCAGCGCAGCAGCGTCGTCTTGCCGGCGCCGGACGGACCGAAGATGCCGGTGATGCCGGCGAGCGGCAGTTCGACGTCGACGTCCAGCGCGAAGCCGTCCCGCTGCAGCCGATAGCGCATCGCTGCCGTACGTCCGGCGTTCATCGCAAATGCCACCGGCGGTTGACGAGGTACATCACGAGCAGTGCGGCGAACGCGAACACGAGCAGCATCGCGGATAGCCGGTGCGCGGTCGCGTAGTTCAGCGTCTCGACCTGGTCGTAGATCGCGATCGAGATGACGCGCGTCTCGCCGGGGATGTTGCCGCCGACCATCAGCACGACGCCGAATTCTCCCAGCGTGTGCGCGAAGCTGAGCACGGCGGCACCGAGATAGCCGCGCAGCGACAGCGGCAGCGCGACCGAGAGGAAGGCATCCAGCGGCCCGGCGCCGAGTGTCCGCGCGGCCTCGAGGCGCTGGTCGCCGACCGATTCGAACGCGGCCGCGAGCGGCTGCACGACGAACGGCAGGCTGTAAACGCAGGACGCGATCACGAGGCCCGCGAACGAGAAGGTGAGCGCACTGCCGGTCACTTCGACCCACCAGCTGCCGATCGCGCCGTTCGGCCCCAGCAGTATCAGCAGGTAGAAGCCGAGCACGGTCGGCGGCAGCACGATCGGCAGGGCCACGGTGCTCTGCACGACGGGTTTCACCCGCGATCCGGTGCGTGCGAGCCACCACGCGAGCGGCGTGCCGGCGACGATCAGGACGACGGTCGTCAGCGCGGCGAGCTGCACGGACAGCCACAGCGGACCGAGCGACGTCGCCTCGCTCACGTCGGTACCGTGTAGCCGTAGCCGCGGATGATCGCTTTCGCGACCGGCCCGCGCAGGAAGTCCATGAACTGCTTCGCCCCGGCGGCGGATGGTCGCAGCAGGATCGCCTGTTGCACGATCGGTCCGTGCGCCGATTGCGGCACGTCCCAGCGGCAGGTCGGCGCCGGCAGGCGCGGATCGGCTGCCTCGGACCCCGCGATCAGGCCGAGGCTCGCGTTGCCGGAGACGACGAAATGCAGGGTCTGCGCGATGTTCTCCCCGTACACGATGCGCGGCGATACCGCATCCCACAGGCCGGCCGATTCAAGGAATTGCCGGGCCGCGGCGCCGTAGGGCGCCGTGTCGGGGTTCGCGATCGCGAGGCGCTTGTGTCCCGAGCGTTTCCAGTGCCGCCCTGCAGTCGCGCCCGGCCAGCTCCGGGTCGCGTGACCAGAGCACGAGCGATCCCGCCGCATAGCTGAACCGCGTGCCGGCCACGCCCTGCCCCGACGCCTCGAGCAGGCGCGGCCGCTCCGCATCGGCCGCCAGGAACACGTCGAACGGCGCGCCGTGGATGATCTGTGCGTAAAGCTGCCCCGTCGATCCCGTCGTGAGGCGGACCGGCCGGCCGGTCTCCTTCTCGTAGCGCTCGGCGATCGCGGCGGCGGGCCGCGCGAAGTTGCTGGCCACGGCGATCGTCAGCGGCTCGGCCGCAAGCCGCCGCACAGGCCCACGCGGCCATCGCGATCATTACCGTCAGTCGCCGGATCATCGCCGCAAGATAGCGGACCGCGGGTGGATTGTGTAGGAGCGGCGCTCGCATGCGTTGTCGGGGTCCGCATCGCCTGCAGGAGCGGCGCTCGTCGTCGCGCTGGCGAGCAGCGCTCCTGTAAACGTGGTCCGCGGTATACTCGGAGCCATGTTCAGGATCTCCTGGCTTTTCGTTCTGCTGCTCGCCGTGGCGGCCTGCGGCAAGTCACCCGCGCCGCGGCACGACTTCGACCATATTCCGGCAAGGAGGCGTACGAACTCGTCTGCGCCCGCTGCCATGCGGAAGGCAAGAACGGTGCGCCGAAGGTCGGCGATCCCGCCGCCTGGGAAGGCCGCTCGAGCCTCTGGGAAGCCGTGCTGTTCGAGCACGCGAAGAAAGGTTACAACAAGATGCCCGCCAGGGGCGGCGACGCAGCGCTCGACGACGCCACCGTCGAACGCGCCGCCGAATACATGTTGCGGCAGGTGTATCCGGACGCCCCGCCCGACTGACACGCCGCGTTACAGCTTGTCTTTCATCGAGTAGTACAGCATGCCGAGCACCATGCCCGGGTAGCGCAACAGTGTGCCGCCCGGGAACGTGTGTGTCGGCAGCGACGCGAACACGTCGAAGCGGGAGGCCATCCCCGCGATCGCCTCCGCGATGACCTTGCCCGCAAACGTCGAGATCGAGACGCCGTGGCCCGAATAGCCCTGCGCGAAATAGAGATTGGGCGGCAGGCGGCCGACATGCGGCAGGCGATTCACGGTCACGGACAGCGTGCCGCCCCAGGCATATTCGACCCGGACGTCGTCGAGCTGCGGGAACAGCGCGCAGCATGTTGGGCCGCACGAAGCCCGCGATGTCGTCCGGGAAACCGCGGCGGTAGTTCTCGCCGCCGCCGAACAGCAGTCGCCCATCGGCGCTGAGGCGGAAGTAATTCACGACGAAGCGCGTGTCGTGGACACCGAAACGGCCGGCGATCAGTTCCGCGGCACGCTCCGGTGCCGAGTTTCTCGGTCGCGATCATGAAATTGTTGATCGGCATGATCTTGCCGGCGACTCGCGGCTCCAGTTTTTCCAGGTAGCCGTTGCAGGCGAGCACGACGAACGACGCCTCGACGGAGCCGGTGGCCGTGCTGACCGTGGCAGGATCCGATCGCGTGTAGTGCGTCACGCGTGCATTCTCGTAGATGCGCACACCGGCATCCCGCGCGGCGCGCGCGAGCCCCAGCGCGAAATTCAGCGGATGCAGGGTCATGGCCTGCGAGTCCCAGAGGCCTTCCAGGAAATCGTCGGTCGCGACGAGCGCGCGCGTCTCTTCGCGTGACAATGCACGCGCGTGCGGGTAGTCGTAGCGTTCGGCGAGCGCCGCCGCGTACTCCGCGGCCCAGCCGAGATACCGCCGCTTGTGTACGCCCTGCACCTGGCCGTCCTGCAGGTCGCAGTCGATGCCGTGTCTCGCGACACGTTCGCGGATTTCAGCTTTGGCGGCCTCGGCAAACTCCCAGAAGCGGCGCGATTGCTCCAGGCCGAACAGCGACTCCATCTCCAGCGCCTCCTTGCGCTGGCCGCTGCCGACGAGTCCGCCGTTACGGCCGGACGCACCGAAACCGATGCGTTCGGCTTCGAGCAACACGACGTCGAGACCCTGCTCCGCGAGGTTCAATGCGGCCGACAGTCCCGTGTAGCCGGCGCCGATGACGCAGACGTCGGCGCGTTCGGCGCCGAACAGTGCCCTGGGCTCCGTCAGGCCGACGGCCGTCGCCACATACCAGGTATCGGGATACACGATCAAACCGACGATTGCGGGCGGATCTTCGAGCCGTCCGAGAAACGCGAGAGCCGGAACTCGTGGAGGTCGATTCCTGTGTCCGTCCCGGTCAGCATGCCGGCGATCGCCTTGCCGGCGCCCGGGCCGATGCCGAAGCCGTGGCCGCTGAAACCCGTCGCGACGTGGAAGCCGGGGATCGCTCCACCGCGTCGATCACCGGGATCACGTCCGGCGTCGTCTCGATCATGCCGGCCCAGGACTCGACGATCGGCACCGTTGCGAGCGCGGGGTACGCCTTGTCGAGTTCGCGGCGGATCGCCTTCACCACGCTGGCACGCGGCGGCGGGTTGAGCACTCGCGTCGTCTCGAAGGGCGACTTCGCATCGAGGCGCCAGGACACCGGCTGCTTCCACTCGTCGACGAATTCGCGGCCGATCGACAGGCGCAGGTTGCGTATCTCCATCATCAGCGCCGGCACGTACTGCAGCGCGAAGCGGAAGGTCGAGGGCGTGATCGGATGATCGAGGATCGTGCCGTGCGCAACGGTGTAACCGCCGTCCTCGCGCCGCCGGAGCGCGACGCGCCGGTCGAACAGGGCGCCGTCGAGGACCGATTCCGACGGTGCGGTACGAGCGACCGTCCCGCGCACCTTCAGCTGCGGCACCGTGACGCCCAGCGAACGGCAGAACATCGAGGTCCATGCGCCGGCGGCGCACAGCGCGACCGAGGTGCGTATCGGGCCGTGTTCGGTAACGACGGCGGACAGCCGTCCGGCCTCGGTCTCGATGCCGCGCACCGCACAGCCGGTCAGGATCGTCGCGCCATGGCGCGCGGCGGCACGCGCGATCGCGGGCGTCGCCTTGTGCGGCTCGGCCCGGCCGTCGCTGGCCGTGTACAGTGCGCCGCGCCAGCGCACCGTCGATCCGTGGACCAGCCGCGCCATCTCGTCGCCGTCGATGATGCGGGTATCGAGATCGTATTCGGCGGCGGTCTCCAGCCAGCCGGCCAGCGAGTCGAGTTCCTTGTCCGTATTGGCCGAGAACAGCACGCCGGTCTCGTTGAAGCCGACGCTCTCGCCGATGTCCTGCTCGAGCCCGCGCCAGATGCGCAGACTCTCGACGATCATCGGCATCTCGCGCGTATCGCGCCCCTGCTGGCGGACCCAGCCCCAGTTGCGCCCGGACTGTTCGCCCGCCACGTGGCCTTTTTCGCACAACACGACGTCGATGCCCTGCCGTGCCAGGAACCAGGCAGTCGAAACTCCGACGATGCCGCCGCCGATAACGACGATCCCGGCCGAAGCGGGGATCGATTCGGGACGGCTGATGGGCTTCTCCCAGGTCGAGGCGACGAGCTTGTCTGCTTGCGGCATCGCGGCTATCGTTCCTTGTCAGGCGACACGACGGGGAATTCTCTCATAAATCCGGTCATACCCATCGAGACGATCGACGACATCCCGCCGCTCGTCGCCACCTCCGTCGTGCGCGGAAGCCAGCAGGGAGAGAGCCACGGCGGCGTGTTCCTGATCGAACCCGCGTCGCGGTCCGTCCGCCAGCTGCTGGACTGGGACACCGCGGACATCGACTGGACCGGCCGCGGCTGGGACCGCGGCCTGCGCGGCATCGCATTTTACGGCGACGAGGTCTACATCGCGGCGAGCGACGAACTGTTCGTCTACGATCCCGGATTCCGGACACGCCGGTCGTTCCGCAACCCGTATTTGAAACACTGCCACGAGATCCACGTGCATCGGGACGTGCTGTATATGACGAGCACGGGCTTCGACAGCATCCTCGCCTTCGACCTTCAGGCACAGCTCTTCAGTTTCGGGATACACATCGCGAAGACCGACGGCGCCTGGCACGCGCGGCGTTTCGATCCAAACAGTGTGGCGGGTGATGCGGCGGGCCCACGACCGTCGAACCTGCTGCATCTCAACAACATACGCTGCGACGACCAGGGCCTCATCATGTCGGGCCTGCGTACCCGGGGAATCGTCGGCCTCGGCGTCGAGATGCATCTCGTCCAGCACGTCGAGCTGCCGCCGGGCGTCCACAACGCCCGCCTCTTTGCCGACGGCGTGCTGTTCAACGACACGGCCGCAGATTACCTGCGCTACGTGACCCGCGACGGGCAGGAACGCCGTTTCCCGTTCCCGAAGTACGACCCGGCGGAGATCGAATTCGCCGGCGTCGACGATACGAAGCTCGCGAGACAGGGCTTCGGGCGGGGCCTGTGCGTCATCGACGAGCGGCTGGTCGCGGCCGGTTCCTCGCCGTCGACTGTCAGCGTCTTCGACCTCGTGAGCGGCCAGCGCGTGTTCTCGGTGAACTTCTCGATGGACATACGCAACGCGATCCACGGCCTCGAGGTGTGGCCGTTTGCTTTGCCGGAGTAAGGACCAGGCTCGGCGGCGCTCCGCTATTACGTTCTTGGGTCAGTATCATCATGGTAGATGTGTGAAGAATAGCGCACAGCCCGTTCTTCCGAGATGCCGTCGACCTGTTCCGCGCCCAGAGAGGTGCTGACATCCGAAATCAGAATGTCTGGCCTGGTCTCAGAACCGGTCAGATTGAGCGACACGGGTTGGCCCAGGGATTCAGCGTGGCCCGGAATATTATTCGCCACGACAGCCGGCAACGCCGCGCGATCGCTTTGAGACGGATCGTCCCACAAATCCAGAACTATTCGAAACTCCGATTCTTCCTCGCGACTGCAAGTTACGAGTGCGCCGCCGAACGTGAAAGTTCAGCCACACCGCTTTGCGGCGTCGGCTGGAGCGATTGGATAGGCACTTTATCGGCCAAGATGAATGCCAGAAAGACAAAAAGAACAGCCGGCAACACCAGATACCAGAACCTCGCAATCACCGCCCCCTTGTATGAAGGATGCGGTCGGATTGTGTTTCGATCTGGCATTGGCAGCGTGCCTTTTATCCAACTGTAAGTGACAGCGCCTACAAAGGCTCCTAGAAATATAGGGCCGAATGCCAGGCAATACAGTGCGACGCCCCGAAAAAGCGTTCCTGCTTCTGGATTCCAGCGCTCACTGAGGAGGAATGACTCTTTTCCCAGCAGGTACACGCCGCCGGAAAGCAAAGTAATTGTCAGCGCGATGTTCAAGATTACGCGAAGGGTATTCATGGCCCAAACGCCTGACACCGGATTAAGCTGCGCGCCGCAGGAGGCATGCCTTTTGCGAGTGCAAAAGACTTGACGACAACACGTGTCAGCTTCAACCCTACGTTAGGCATTTCTCCTGGTATTCTGCGGCCCATCGGTTCTACTTATCGACGTGAGTGAGCGGGCCCATCCATGCGTCCGGTGGTTCTGATAGCATTGGCTTCAACTTTTCGATGCCGGTCTGGTACAAGCCGCCCTCTTCCTCGTAGATAGCTCTTGCGTCTGTCTCCGTATCCCAAACACTTAACGAGGCTATGCGATTGTTCGGAGCATCGACGATCAGAAAGTTTTGAATGAATCCCTGGTAGTTCGCTGCCGTTGGCATGACTTCCTCACGTAGTAGCCTTGCGGCCTCTTCGACCTTCCCCGGTTGAATCTGAATACGAACGTTCATTCCGTGCATGCATGTCTCCTCAGTAATGCCTAACGCCCGGGATGAGCTGCAGGCGAAAGCGGCGTACTCCGTGCTCCTCTCTTCACGAAGGGTGTGACGCATTTTACTGCCAGCTCCGCCCCTTTGTTAGGCCTCACGTCGTGAAGAGCAGGTGCAGCCGTATTGATCCCCATAGAATGTGCCACACCAGATAATACGATAAGCGGTAAACAAGGACTCGAAGGATTCCGAAATTTCGAAACAGGTACACTCCGACAACGTTGAAAGCCAGCAGCTGAACGCCCACGTATGCAACGGCCCAAGCTGGCGACACCTCGCTACCCCACACGACCTGAAGAACCGGCTCGATTACGACCGCCGCGCCGAGTCCGACGATCTCTAAAGCGCGCCCAACACGCCGAAAGAGGAACGCTAGTGTCGCGGCGATCGCAAGCGGCGCGACGTGGAAAACAAACTCTGCTATGACCGCTATCGATGGGTAGAAGAGAAGCGAGTCCGGGAAAGGCGCGTTGATCCCTCGCCCGAAGCCTCCCAGCCAATCGACAATGATGACCGGGACCGGCAGCGTCAAACCGATAAGCACCGCTGGTCGATACCCCACGGCCCCATCGGCCTGGCTCGGAATCCAGGACCTCTTGGACAATACCAGCCAACCGAGGAATCCGAACCCGACGATGGCCACCAACGGCACAATTGGGCGCGCGATGCCAAGCACTAACTCGTAAGCATTGCTTCCTCGTACGACCAACACGACAGATGCCGCAACCACGGCGAAGCAGGCGACCGCCAATCCGGTGGCGTCCGTTCCGCCGCTCGGGCACTTACCGATCACTATCGTCCTCCATCCAGCGCAACATTTCAGCTGCTGATGCAGTCGATTGGCCACTTAAGCCCGTAATGACACCTAGCCGATCTTCTTTGCTGCGATTCTGACTCAGCTTCCATTTACCGGCTAACTCGGAAATCGGAACCTCAAACCCGACAATTGCAGAAAGCATCCGCTCTACGAAATCCGACGGCGCGTCCGATACCTGCCATGGGTCATCTGTGCCCTCGTGTTCCTCCGTTGTGGCTACCAAGAGCTTCCGCAACCAGGACGGATCCTGCTTCCACTGGATTCTTCCCCGGGCATGAACTACGAGATAGTTCCAGGTCGGCACGACCCTACCGTGCTTCTCCTTGGACGGATACCACTTGGGCGAAATATACGTGTTCGGACCCTGAAAGATCGCGAGAACGTCGCTACCGTCGCTGACTCTTTCCCAGATAGGATTCGGCTCGCGCCACGTGACCTTGGAGCACGCCGTCTGACCCGCCGGACTCCACGTGCAAAATCGGTATGTGATCGGCGCTGATCCCTTCAGAAGTCTGCGTAATCAGTGTTGCCAGCGGGTAGGCACGCATCAGTGAACGCAGAGTCGACCTCCGAGACTCTTGAAAATGCGATGGCGTGTACATGTGTGTCTTGGTGGCGCCTAACGTCGAAGCTCACCGGCGCCAGCGGCTGGTGCGCCGGTTGCGTATGCAAGCCGCGTGACAGGCGCGTCCGGCGTTCGGTGCAGCGATTTGTTAGCCCGCATTCTCATGCGGAATTCGGGGAATCCAACGTCCAACGCGCGCGCAGTATTGTCGGTATTCGCCACCATACTTGTACTTGAGGCGATTCTCCTCGTAGCCGATGACGATCAGATTCGCCGCAGCAAAACAAATACCGGTATACATTAGCAAGCGACCAGACCAGAAGAACCAACACTCAGCAAGAAGAATCAGCATCACGGCGACGTACATGGGATTTCTCACGTAGCGGTACAAGCCCACGACAACCAGCTTTTCCGTCTCATCAAAAGGCGCCAGAGTACCCCTACCTGCACTTGCAAATGACCAGATGCTCATTAGCAGAACAGCAACACCGAACGTCAGGAGCAGTGTGGCTGCATACTGAGGCAACGACCATGAAGCAAGATCGGGCACGTCTACTGGGGCAAGAATTCGATATGGAACATAGACCGTCACTGTGCCCGGAAACAGCACGATCATTGCCACGTTTCTTATTATCAGCCAAAAATTCCTTGACATGCCAGCTAACGACTGAGCTCAGCGCCGGGCGGCTCGCCGAGGCTGATCATAGACAGTTTATGCATGAACATTCGCTTGCTGTTTGCATACCAAGTACCGCCGGCCGCCCGCACGCTGCAGCGATTTGTTGGGCGGCACGACCATGCTAGGGGACATCTCGGAATGCTTCACCCGCAATGTAGGTGTCGAAGAACTCCTGGAAGCGCACGATCTTTCCGTCGCGGGTGCTGACGATGTGCACAAAGTCTGACTCGTATACACGTCCTGTTGGCTTTGCCCGGCATCTCATGTGGCCTACAACAGCGACGGTATCTTCGTTGGCAATGAACTGCCTCGGCTCGAGGACCTCAATGTCCTCGGCGTCGCGACCAATCTGCGCCCATCTGAGAAAGCCTTGGTGACCGCGATGTGTGCCCGCCGTAGGGTTAAACGGATTCTCCGGTTCACACAACACGACATCAGGAGCCAAGTGCGCCAGCATTGCGGGGATGTCGCGCTGCGCGAACGCTGCGTAGAGCGCACGCACGACGTCAGTATTCGTGTCGGTCTCCGGCCGATGCCCTCGTGTCACACGTTTCTCCTCCACTGCCGCGTGTCCGCCTAACGCCCGCGCTTATCGGCGGGCCGAGGAACGCGCAGCCCGTCCGAGTGCAGCGCGTTGTTAGGCGACATGACTCATCTCCGAGTCAGCTTGCGCCGGTAGTGTATGGCGACCGCGCCGCTGCGGAGCGGCTTCGCCGAGATCAACTCGAGCCGTCGCGTGCTGGGCAGCCCGCTCTCATACAGGGTCGGGCCGTGGCCGGCGATTCTGGGGTGGACGAGCAATTTGTACTCGTCGATCAGATCCAGCCGGTCCAGCTCGGTCGCGAGCTTGCCGCTACCGAGGAGTACGCCGTCTGGGGTCGCGTCCTTGAGTTTCTGTACGCCTGTGCGCAGGTCGTCGGCGATGTGGTGGCTGTTGGTCCACGGAAAGTCCTTTCGCGTCGAGGACACCACGTACTTCGGCTTGGCCTCCAGCTTGACCGCCCACTCGCGCATCGCCGGCGGTGCCTCCACGTCGCCGCGGGCGACCGCTGGCCAGTAGCTCTCCATCATTTCGTAGGTGACGCGGCCCCACAGCATCGCCCCGCCCTCGTCCATGAGGCGGGTGAAGAAGGCGTGTGTCTCGTCGTCGGCGATTCCTTCCTGGTGGTCGACGCAGCCGTCCAGAGTGACGTTGATACTGAAGGTCAAGAGTCCCATTGTATCCTCCGTTCGAGATACGCGACGAGCCGCTCGCCGTCTGGCTCCAAGGGCACGAGTCCAATTCGCGAGGTACTCCCCCTTTGTTGCCTAACGTTGGCGATGAGCCGCGCTTGACGGCGAGCGACCGGAGCGGCAGCGAAGGGAGGAAGCAATCAAGCGTCTCCCTTCATCGCCCTTGTTGAGCGGTTGCTGAACACTCATTTAGTTCATCACATTTCCAGTCTTATCTCTCCAAGATCCGCCGTGCGCGATGCACCATTGCTAGCCCGTAGAGTGCAAAAGCCACGCTAATCATAAACAGGAAAAGTAGCATTTCCGCAGCTGAACGTCCCAACACCGGATCGTGTCCGGGCCGAATCGACACATGCCCGTACAACAGGAACTGCACCAACCCAACAATACATCCAAGTAATCCGATAGCCCCTACCACCAACGCCCACTGTCCCCGGCTCCGCATACGAGACACTTGCGCTCGCCAACGAATGTCCGAATGGGCCCTCACCTGCTCCGTCTCCAAACCGCCCAACTTCGAAGGTCACCCGCAGTTGACGCAGACCGCCGGGAGCGGCAGCGCACGGCGGGCTGGGTCAAGTGTCCGGTGCAGCGACTGGTTAGGCAGCGATACACCAACTGCTGATTTGGGGGCTATGGTCATAGACTGCCATCAACCTTTTAGATGCTAGCTATACCGCTTAACCACAATTTGCCTCGCAGCCAACTCCGAAGGCGTCGGCGCCTGCCGCGGGTTTCGTTCATATTTCCAGGACATTCGCCAGTGCGCCCTAACAGTTATTAGGTACCGCGATGGTGCTCAAGAGAAATCTCCGCATGAGCCCCCTGACTACAAACCCTCAATAACTACCAAATTGGACTTCGCGGACCGCTCTCGGATTTCACGCAGTGGCTGATACTCGGGGGATTCCCAGAAGGCCTTCATCGACCCGAGATCGGGAAACTCGATAATGGCACTCCGCTTTGGCCTCCACGTACCTTCAAGTACCTCGCTAGCTCCACCGCGAGCCAAGTAACGCCCTCCGTGAGCGGCGATAACCGCGGGCACGCGCTTCTTATACTCGTCGTAGCCCACAGGGTCAGTGACCTCAATGTCAGCGATCAGATATGCGGGCATAGAGTAGTTCCTCGTAGATTGTCCAGATGGCCGGGCCAGAGAATGGCATTGCACCGCGTTGGCGCCTGACTGTCTGGGATGAGCCGCACGGAAAAGTGGTGCAGCCTTTGCTCTTGCAAAGGCTGCAACACTTTTGACTGTCCGCTCCATCCCTTTGTCAGGCGGAGCGCTGCTGAGCCAATGCCCGCCGTTCGATAGCTTTGATGAAAGGTGCTTTCGCGTCTGTATACGCCCTTGTATTCGAACGGTACTGACTAGATAGCTCGCGCTTAAGGCGAGAGTACTCCTGAGCGACACTTGGATGCGACCTCAGATAGTCCCGAAATGCCAAATGACGCGTGATTTCCCCAGACGACACTGCGAAAGCATGGATTTGATACTCTCGGATGCCTGATGCGTTGTTTTTACGAAAGTACCGGCGACCGGGAATGCCGAATTCACCTTTGGCTTCATATCCCAACGCTTCCACAGATGCAGAACTTTCATCTACGGCTTCGATCGTTGTGGCTTCCACAAGCATGTCAATAATGGGTTTTGCAAAAATCCCGGGAATGGCCGTACTACCGATGTGATGTATCTCAGCTGCTGTTGGCCCAAACGCAGCCAGAACAGTCTTTGCCTCCGTTTCAAACTTTCGAGCCCATTCGGGATCGTGAGCTACCAAGACAACGTTCATAGAAAGTGCTGATCGGTCCCCCTAACGACCAAGCTCAGCGGCAAAGGCGAGCTGGCGGGGATTTTGCGAATGCAAAAGGCATGACAGCTTGCCTTTGTCCGGATGCAGCGCCGTGTTAGGCAGCATGGACGTCAACTACTTCCCCTTGCGAGGTGGGATTGGGTACGGCTTCTCCAGCCTGTTTGAGCCCTTCAATATGAAACTCAATGGCCTCGCGAATCAGTGCAACGACCTCACCGCGCGTCTCCGCAGCAGCGACGCAGCCCGGCAGATCCGGAACGTATGCGCTAAATCCCATCCGGCTCTTCTCCACTACGACGAGGTATTTCATGTCGGTCATTTTAGTCCAGCCTGCTTCAGAATACTGCTCAGCGTCGCCGGTGGCAGATCGAGGCTAGGTTTGCCCGTCACGGTTACCGTGCCTGGCTTTGTCGGATGCCTGAATTGTCGATGACTGCCTCTCGTTCTTTCCATAATCCAGCCATCGTCTCTCAGGATGCCCAGGACCGTTCGTACTTTCATCCGCCCAGAATCGCTGGGCGTACCCGCAGTCTGCTAGCGTCGAATCTGCGTTGTTTGCCGCTTAACGTCGAAGCTCACCGACACTTGACGCAGGCCGCCTGGAGCGGCAGCGCAAGGTGGGCTGGGTCAAGTGTCCGGTGCAGCGACTGGTTAGCTGGCGTCGCGAAGCTCTTCACGGACGACCCTCCGAAGTGTCTCCTCGAGTGGTTCGACCGAGTGTTCAATATATTCCCGCAGCGCCTTATTGATCAGAGTTTGGTAGTTTCCGCCGCCGGCGTCGTGCACCTGGGTTTTGAACCAATTGATTACGTCTTCGTCCAGGCGAATGGTTATTCGAGACTTGCCGCCGGAACTTGAGATAACAGCACCTCGTTTCCCCTTACTGAAATCGTACTCTTTCCTCATGTCGATGCCTCGTAAAGACGTCGTTCCTGCTTCGATGCTTTTCGCGACGAAATGATCCGAACTATTGTGTCACGGTACGCAAGTACCGTGATTAGAACTCGGCCATTTGGATCCATGCCAATGGAAACAAACCTCGTTTCGTCTACAGCATCCGGGTCTTCCATCGTGATCGAGTTGGGGTCCTCGAGAGCAATGGCGGCGTCCGCAAAGTCTACGCCGTGTTTTCGGACGTTCGAGATTGCTTTGTCGGAATCCCACTCGACGCCCATGCAGAGCATTGTATGTACAATTGTACACCACTGTCAATGCCCGCGTCGGGGCCGAGCGCCAGCTAACGTTTGCACTGAATTGCGCCGGCCAATACACGCTCGCGAAGCGCCCCCATGCTTCCCGGCGTCAAATCGAGCATTTTGTTAGCCAGCACTAGTCGCAACGTATTGTCCATAAATTGAGTAAAGACCGTAGGCAACAGCCATAAGGCCAATAATGATTGTAAAGATACCCGCGGCTATAGCTTTTCGGCCCTCGAATCCAAAGTGTTTGTCGCCGATATATATGGTGATTGCCTTCGTGTAAAAGGACATCAACCCAGCCACGACAAGCCATGCTGTTATACCTGTGAAAACAACATAAAAGATGTAAGAGAATATGACGCTCACACTTCTATGCTGGCTAACGCCGGAAATCAGCGGCGACCCGTCAGGGCCGTCCGCTGCATTGACTTGTTGGGCTCCAGATTTACAAAAAGCGGGACGCCATAATGACGCCCCGCGTATCTTTGTTATGGTGAAACCTGCAAACCTGCCGCACGCATCGCGCTGCGCATATAGGAAAACATCTCTTGACTCATTCCTTGCGCGGCCAGCACATCCGGTTCTTGTTCGTAGGCGCTCTTGATCTTACTCACAATGTTGGAATCACCTCCGGTGAAAACATTGACAAGAGCATGCCAGCGCCTTCCCATCTCGACAACACGAGGATCTTCGGGTGACGTGCCAGCATCCATTTCAGCGCGGACGGCCTCAATAAGCTGAGACCATTCGTCTTGAGCTTGTTTCAAGCCAGCTTCGCCAATATGTTGCGCCCGATCACGCATTCGGGCGCGTTCCTCGGGCGTGAAATGCCGTCCCATGGTCTCGGCGCGGCGCTTGAACTCTTCCAGTTCTTCACCTTTGAAATTCATGTTCAGATCTTCACTCATCTTGATGCACTCCAGTAGTTGGTCGATGTCAGCCGATGCCGAATCCAACCCGTACCAAGCACCTTCCAACGCAGCAAGAGCTTTCGACTTGGCGTTCAACTCGCCCCGCAACGCGATGATGCGGGTCTCCACCAATGCTGCCGCTGCACCGCTGCGCGACAACAGCTTGCCGATGTCGGTAAGCGCGAAGCCTGCGCGCTTTAGCACACAGATCTCCTGCAATCGTGCGAGCGCCGGTTGTGCATACAGGCGATATCCGCTATCAGAGTAAGCGTCTGGCTTGAGCAGCCCGCGTGCTTCATAGAGACGCAACGCCTTGGCCGATATGCCAGTTCGCTCAACAACCTGCCCGATGCGAAGAAGCCTTTTGTGAGTCGGTGATTTCGTCATCGGGTACGTATGCTGCAGCTTGTCCCTGGGGCAAGGTCAACAGGCAATTTCCAGCACGTGTGGTGTGTGCGAGGTGTTGATCCCGAAGCCTAACAGTTCAGCTCACATGCACTTGATTTGGTCTGCTCTGCGCGGCAGCGCAAGGCAGACTGGATCAAATGGCGGGTGCAGCGCATTGTTAGGCTGCTGATTCGATCCCGACATCCCAGCCTGGAAAAACCAATACAGCTGGGTGACATTTAAGTGCTCTGGCAAGACCTTTCGCCCTTTCTACTCCGAGGCGCACTCGGTCGTTCTCAATCGCCGAAATCGTTGACTGAGGGATCCCGCTCAGCTCTGCCAGTTCGTTCTGGCTGAGTTCCTGAAGCTCGCGCAGAATCCGTACCGACTCACCAGTCGATACTTCGAGATGCCGCTTGGCAGCGCGAAAGTCCTTCATGTCACTTTTTGTACCGCTTGAGAGCATCCTTGGGCAACTTGCGAATGCGCCACTGAATATTGCGGTGTTCGAAGATCTGCCACATACGGTTTTTAGTATATATACCATTATTCGTATGCCAAAAGTGAGGCTGCGGACTGCGGCCTTACGCCGCGCACCAATGGCAGGTCACTGCTCATGGCTGGGCAGAGCAACAACTCCGATTTGTTGCCACATTCCCAGCATGTCGAGCTGCTCCCACGCTTCCACAATCTTGCCGCCCCTAAATCGATAAATCGTAATGCCGCCAATCCTGATACGTTTGCCAGTTGGCGGTACGCCGGGGAGCTCACCTGTATGCGTGCCCGTGGCTGTCCATCGGCCGACGACCGTATCGGCACCGGGAATGACCTCCTCGAACGTTACACGCGCGTCGGGAAACGCACCACGATACATCCCGATCGCGCGTTTCCAGGTTTCCCGATTACCCACACCCTTCGGCATATGCGGGCCGTGGTACTTCCCGTCCGACGACATCACCTCGTCGACAACGCCCAGTCGGCCATGATTCCAAATGTCGTTGGCAATGCGGGAAATCAATCTCTTGCGGTTCTCATACTGCTGCGCTTCCATCGAATCCTCCTACCGCGCCGAGGCTACACTACGGGTTGGGACCCCCTAACGCCTGAGCTCACCGGCGCCAGCGGCTGGCGCGCGGGTTGCGCTTGCAAGCCGCGTGACAGACGCGTCCGGCGACCGGTGGAGCGATTGGTTAGAGCGCCGCACGATTGGATAGCACAAGAAGTACAGCCGCGATGGTGAAGCTAAAACTTAAAAGAACAAGGGCCACTAATGTCGGCCATATTTCTGCGATACCGGACATGGGCTCAGGAGACCATGGCGCCACGAGCAAGACCGCGATTATGCCAAAGGCAACTGCGAGAATGCTTGAGCTCACGATTCCGTGCCGACGCGCATGTGGCTTTGAGGAAAACAATTCGTACGCCTGATAAAGCAATGCGGCAGCGAAAACGGCTATGAGCAATGTTCCGAGCTGGACGCCACCTGAGAAAGTAATGGTGATATTCCAGCCGAGGTACGCAAGCCCGGCAATGAGGAAAATCGATGCGGCGACTCGCATATGAAGGCGCTCTAACATTGTTAGGCGGCGCCGCTTCCAGTGGTCGCTGCGGCTACACGTCGGAGGAGCGCCCCCGCGTACGCTCCCACCAGTGCAAACGCGAGCGCAACAAGCGTGACGCGAGGGTCTAGCTGTACAGGCTCGACCGTAGGCATGTCGCTGAGTTTGGCGACGGCAGCCATCACAGGTAGGCCCAGGGCTATGAGGACGGCCCACCGCCAAGCCGCCTTGGGGCGCAGCAAGCCAAGCGCGAATCCTGTCGCCAGCAGCGTGACTATGGTGACAGTGACTTCGGTTGTATGAAGGTCAAGCCAGCCGATAGCCAAACCCAGCGCCGCAGCGAGAGCCCCACACAGGAGATCATAGGCGAAACGCTCGGGCGCAGCCATGTTGCCCCTTGAGATGCCTGGAGAGGATAGCGCGTTTGGTCGCTAACGTCATGAGCTTGTCGGCGCCGCCTAACGCTTAAGCTCAGCGGCGCCGGGCAACTGGCCCGTTTGTTGCCCGCAAAAATAGAAACCACTGCAAGAAGCGGGACAGGTGCTGCCCGGCGGCCGTTGCAGCGATTTGTTAGGCGGCACTGGCGTTACCATGATTCCGAATGCTCCCTATCAAAAAATGCGATGCAGGAATAGCTGCCACCAGACAAACGGCAACAACGTAAAACGTCAATTGTGGAGGATTTTGAACTAGGGATGGTGGAGACAACAATGTATGCCGCATAAATACCGCCAAGACCCCAACTGAAGTCGCTAGCAGAAACGACCAGCGCCGTTCAGGTGTAAATCGAATTAGCAAGAGGGCGAATGGGATGGCTACAACAACGTAAGTTAGAAAATTCAGAGCGTGTCCAGCCAGTAGAAAAACCGTGGAGTCGCCGACTTCGTCGTAGATCCAAAGTAGCAATTTGTCGAAAGGAGACGATAGGCCGCTATAACCCCAAAGGGCCTCGCTAGCAGCCGCGAACAACATTCCTACGATGACCGCGCCAAGCAATCGCATTGCATTTCGCCGTGCCACATTGCCGCCTAACGATCGAGCTCAGCGGCGTCAGGCAGCTGGCGCGCTTGTTGCCCGCAATAGTAAAAGCCATTGCAAGAAGCGCGACAGTTGCCGCCCGGTGGCCGCTGCAGCGATTTGTTAGGCTTCATTGTTGACGAACCCTACTCCACCTTTGTTACGGTCAGGCGAGCCGATTCTGTACCTACATTCAGTATCTCCACCGGCGCACCAAGTCTAAGACGTATGTTGGATGCCAAGCCGCCTTGAATCTTTGATACAGTCTGGAAGGATTTTTGATTCCCCTCACTTGCAAACGGACCGGTCACTACGTCCTTTTGGAGCCGAAGATCGTACTGAAGCACCAAGCTTTTACTCTCCGAGGCCATAATCGTTCCCTGGAAATCGAGCCTTGGCTCGAAGGTTGATACTTTGAAACTTCTGGCTGATACGACGAACTCGATATCGATTTGCTTGTTTTCCGGAGATGTATATGTCAGCACGAATCGATAATTGTCAACGTAAACGGCTGAGCCATCGTCGCTTTCTTCAGCAAGCGCGACTGGGTTGAATAGGAAAGCAAATTGACCAATGAGGCACAAAACTTTTAGCTGTTTCATTTTCGTCCTCCGCACATGTTCGGATGATGCCTAACAGTTAATAGACCGCCGTTCGGCGATATTGAATCATCGAGCGCGCGCGATTATTCCGATTTAACGGCACCGCCTGTCCGTCACGAACTTGCATGATTTCAATACCTTACCGAATTTGTTCTTGATCTGCCATATAATATCGATACCGCGCGACTTCCCGGATTCAATATCCTTGCCGACCTCCACGGAATCCGGGTCATGGCAATGTCTCGCGCCGATCATCCGCCGAAACTTCGCGATCGTGTCCACGAGGTGATTCGAACCCGCCGCTACAGCCGCCGCACCGAGAAATCCTACTGGTACTGGATTCGTTCATTCATTCGGTTCCATGGCATGCGTCACCCGTCGGATCTGGGCGCCGAAGACGTTCGCACCTTCCTGACCTGGCTCGCGGTCCGGCGTAACGTCGCCGCCTCGACACAGAACCAGGGTTTGAATGCGCTGGTATTCCTGTACGACAAGGTGCTGGAGCAGCCGCTCGGCAACATTGGCGGTGCAGTGCGCGCGAAAAGGCCGCCGCGCCTCCCGGTGGTACTGGAGCACGCCGAAGCCATGGCGATCATAACGGCATTGAAAATGCCGTACCGACTTATGGTGTCGCTGATGTATGGCGCCGGCCTGCGCGTCAAGGATGTCGATGTTTCGCGCCAGATTCTCACCGTACGTAACGGCAAAGGGGGCAAGGATCGGTCGACGCTGCTTCCGCAAACGCTGCGCAGCACGCTGCAGGAGAGAATCGCTACTATCCGGAATTCCGTACCGTGCAAGAATTTCTCGGCCACAGGGACCTGCGCACGACACAGATCTATACGCACGTGCTCGGTCAGGGGTTCGCCGGTGTCCGAAGTCCTTTGGGTTGAGCGCACCGTTGCGGCACGCATTCCTTGCCATCACCCGAACTCGAACTCCACATAGCTCCCCAGTGGAATCTTGTCCGTCCGCTTCAGCCGTGCCGACGTTTTCACCCTCGCCCGCCAGCCGTCGACGACCTCCTCCTTCGGCACTTCGTTCGTGCCCGTAAAGCGGGTCGGGTCCGTCGAGATCAGCACGGCATTGTCCTTGAGTTTCCGCGGAAACACTTTCGAGTACGACCAGTCCGGCGACGCATTGATGCTACCGTGATGCCCGACCTTGACCAGGTCCGACGAGAAATCGGCGCCGTTATCCCGCATGAGACCCCAGCTCGCCTCCTCCGCATCGCCGGTGAACAGGAAGCCGCGGTCCTCGTAGGTCCACCGCATTACAATTGAAGTGTTATTGCGCGTCTTGTCGACCGTACCGAGCATGTCCATGCCGCCCGTCTGCAGCAGGCGCCTGACGCGCGCGAAATCCGCCAGCTTGATCAGCTCGCTCTTCTTCGCATCCGTCCCGCGCGGCAATACAAACGGGTCGTCGCCGCTGGTCACTCCACGGACCGCGTTGGCCTTGAAGTAGGCGTCCAGCGTCTTGCGCGCGGCGAGCGCGTTGTCCAGCTCGCCAAGATATTTCTTGCTGTTGTGCTCCGGCCCCAGGACTTCGATCTCGAGTTTCTTGACGCCCGGCGGCATCGCGGTCTTCAGGCTCCTGCCGCGATAGATCTTGTAGGCCTTGTCGTACGGCAGCGTGTCGAGGATCGCGTTCATGCGATCCAGCGTGCTCAGCTTCTTGTCCCCGAAGTTGTTGCGGTAGATGCGCGCGAGCGTGCCGTCCCCGGCCAGCGCCGCGGCCGGCATCAGACGTTGGATCGCGGTCTGCGCGATCTGAAACTGGTCGTCGACCGAGGGCGTGACGTGCGCGTGCCAGAGCCGCGAGATGGTGAAGTCCTTCTCGAAGGCCTTGCGCATCGTGTAGAAACCTTCCATGTGGTCCATGTGCCGGTGCGTGACGACGACGAGATCGAGATGCCCGCCGGTGCGTTCGAGCACGTCGTCGTACACGGTCTTGAACACTGCGTTCGGATCGTTCACGAAGTTGCCGAAATCGATCCAGGCGTGGTACTCGCCGTCGTCCTCGTCCCAGGACACCAGGATGCAGTCGCCGAACAGCACGTTGTAGGCGCGGATCTGGATCACTTTCGGCGCTCCTTGCCCGGCCTCGTCGCGCCGCAGCGCGCGGCGGGGTTCGCCCTTGGCGTGACCTGGTTGCCCGTCAGCTCCAGCACCCAGGGCCGCCCGGAGTTCTTCGAGCGGATCTCGTCCTCCAGTGTCAACTTCGAGACCGCGAACAGGTTGCCCTTGTTCCTGATCAGATCCTTCAGCCGGTCGACGCGCGCCTTGGTGACCGGCTTCTCCGCGTGGTGGCAGAGCACACCGACGGCGTCGAACACCAGCGTGCCGCCGCCGATGACGGGCAGCCAGTAGCCGGCATAGGGGCCGAAGGCCTTGCCCTTCAGCTCGACGTCGACCGGGTATTCATAAGTGATGATCACCTGGTCGATGGTCGTGTGCAGCGGCGGGCGCATGACGAGCTGCAAATCGCTGACGACGAAGTCGCGGTACAGCGGAAATTTGCTGAGCGCGAGCCGGTCGCGGTTGCGGTCGAGGAACTCATAGGCCTCGCGCGGGCTGATGCGCGGCCAGGTCGCCGGCAAGGCACGCCACGGATCTTCGTCGACCACCGCCGCCGTCGCCGCTCCGCCGGCCGGCAACAGGCCGTGCTCCTCGAACACGGCGCCGACCACGGCGCGGTAGTCGCGGTTGTCGAGCGGGTGCGCGTTGCTGTCCGCGGTGAGCATCGCGACGGCGAAGTCGCGAATCGTCGCATCGGCCGGCGGCAGGTGACCGAGCGTGCGCACCGTCATGCGCTGCACGGCCTTGCGCGCCGACTCGAAGGCGTCGAGTTTCTCGAGCCCGGCCGCGAGCCGCGCCTTGTACAGCCGCCGCAGGATCTCGTAGATCGCGCGCGAGAGTTTGAGCGAGAGCAGGTGCGGCTCGACGACGTTGGTGTAATCCTGCTTCGGGTCGTAGATCAGGGAACGCAGGTTCTGATCGTCGCCCTCGAAATGCTCGGCGATCTCGGAGACGAGGTTCGGGCGGCCCTCCGCCATCGGGTCGATGACACGCTTCTTGATAGTGTCGTGACTGAGCGCCGCGAACAGCGCCGCCAGGTCGCCGACGCCTTCGTGGATCGCGGCCGTCTCGGGCTCGAGGCTCTCGGTGTACTGGCCGCGCACGGCGTCGAGGATCGCATGGCCGGTCTCGTGCGAGACGACGTCGTGCGAGAGCGCGGTGTGGTAGACGTGGCGGCTGCCGTCCGGCACGAAGGAGTAGAGCTGCAGCGTGTGGCTGGTCTCGCTGTAGAAAGCATTGGCCATGTAGCCGGCGTGCGGCAGCACGATCAGCCGGCTGCCGTTGAAACCCCACTTCAGGTCGCGGCCGAGTTCCTTCTCCGACAGCTCGACCGCCCGCGCCGTGATCGCGTAGGCGTTGAGCTGGTGGAAGCGCAGGTCGGTGGGTTCGTAGTCCGGGAATGAGCCGTCGGGCTTGGGCCGCGCCGCCCCGTAGACCTCGTCGCGGTCGCGGTTGTAGTCGAACACGGCGATGCGGTCGCCGACCGGCCCGGGCAGGAGGTTGCCGCGCACGTGCACGACGACCGGCGAGCGCGTGACCCGTGGATCTTGCGGGAAGATCGGGATGGCCACGACGTCGTCGGTGGGGCGGTACATAATCTACGCAGTATAGTCCAGGCAGACCACCTGTGGCAGTTGAACACGGGCAGGGGCCGAACCCCTCCAGGGCGGCCTCCGCGAGCCCGGGCAAAGCCGCCTGCATCGGCCGCCACTCGTCGAGCAGGTCGACGAAACCCGTCACGTCGAACGACTTGCGATACTCGCGCTCGGACCAGGTCGCTCCCCAGTCATCGGTCCGGAAGAGGTAATAGCCGGCCTGGTCGTAGCCGCCTACGTTGCCGTCGTAGTACTCCACCGCCGTACCGACGCCGGACTCGTCCATGGACAGGTACCGGACCGCGTCCATGGACAGGTATTTCCGCAGGCTCTCGCCGTAGCGCCAGCGCTTGCCGCCGTCGTCACTGATGACGACCCGGGTTTCCCAGCCGGCGGATTCCGGGATGTGTTCCATCATGAAGAGATAATGCAGGCCGTCTTCTGCCGCATACGTGAGCGTCCATCCGTCACTTTGCGCCGGGATCGGCGTTCGCACCCAGGTGCCGTCCTCCGTCCGATGCACAATGTTCGGGAGCAGCCGGTAGGAAGCAAAGCCGGACGGCGTCGACGTCAGGAACAGCTCCGGCACACCTGCGGAATCGCGGATCGTCCGCTCGACAAGGGCCTGGTCCCGAAACTCGCAGGTGAGCGGCTGATCGGGGAAAGCCTTGCCCAAAGGAAAGGGCCACACCGGGTGCTGATTCATCGCCTCGAAGGACGGTTGTCGACGCGCCTCCAACTCATTCAGGACCTCGATCCTGTCGGCGGCATCACTTTCGCGCTTCGTGTCCCCGCAAACCGTCGAGATCCTGTAGCTCCCGCCCTCTTCTTGCCGATATGCGAACACGAGGTAGGTTTCGCCCTGTCTCAGCAGAAAGCCGTGCATCGGCGGTAGCGCCTCGTTCGTCACCACCAGGGCATCCGACGGCGAACCTTTCCAGACCTTCACCGGCTTCAGCGTCACCGTCTGTTCCGACTGGCCGGCAAGTCGACGGTATCTGTCTTCCAGCGAAGCGCCCTCCATCGAGCGATCAGGCTCCGACTTTCCCGGCGTTTCCGCGGAAACTACATTTCCGAGCATCACGACATCCGCCAGGGCGAAGTACTTCTCGACCCAGTGGCGCGTGTCGAGATCCTTGTCCAGACAAACGACCCTCGCTACGGCGAATGGCGAGCCGAGCACGGTTGCCAGCATCAATGCAATAAGCATGCAGCGCATGCACAAAAGTATAGCCGGGAAGCTCAGGATACCTGGCGGCGTCAGTGCGCCTCGGCGCCGAGGACCGCTCGGTTCAGTGCACTGTTCGAGAACAACATCTCCTCGAGGGCTTGCTCGACGTCTTCGGCTGAGATCGTGCCGTTCGCGTCGCGTTCGACCGAATACTGCGCGAGGCGGCGCATCAGCTCCTTGACGAACGACGCGCTGACGCCGTCGGTGCGATCGACGATGTCGTCCGCCAGCTCGTCCGATATAGAAAGTTTGCCGCCGTAGAGTGCCATCAGGCGACGCCGGCAGCCGGCGTCGGGTTTCGGGAACTCGATCGCCTGGTCCACGCGGCCGGGGCGCGCGATCAGCGCGGCCTCGAGGACTTCCGGCTTGTTGCTGGAGAGCACGAACAGGATGTCGGCCTCCTCCTTCAGGCCGTCCATCTCGTTCAGCAAGTGATTCAGCAGGACTTCCTGGCCGGCACTGCCCATGTATTCCCGCGACTTCGCCAGCAGATCAGCGTCCTCGATCACGAAGATGACGGGCTGCATCAACCGCGCCAGTGCGAAGTACTCCGGTAACAGCGCGATCTGCTCAGCCGTGATGAGGAAGGTCGTGTGGCCCGCCAGTTGCGTCGCGAGGTAGCGGATCGTGTGCGTCTTGCCGGTACCCGGGGCGCCATGCAGCAGCACGCCGCGCTTGGTTTGCAGTCCGAGCTCACGCAGCGACTCGCGTTGCCGGCAGAACCGGATGATCGTGCGGTCGAGTTCGTCCAGCGTCTCGTCGGGCAGAATTACCTGTTCGCGCTGCACGGCCTCCATCTGGTGGACCGTGATCCCGGTCGAGGCGCCGCCGTAGTGCGGCGACTGCTCGAGCGACAGGACCTTGCCGCGATACGAGCGCGCCTCGCGCAGCCGGCGCTCGATGGCATCGAAAATGTCGCGGGATATCGATGCGATCGCTTCGCCCTGCGGCCCCGCGATCTCCAGGAAGATCTTGAAGCCCCCCTGGTAATCCATCTCGCGGTTCAGGATCACCGCATAACGGACGCCATCGCGCTCTAACAGCCAGAGACCGTTGATCTGGCACGGCCTGGGCTCCGCTTCGCCGATATCCAGCTCCTGAGTAAGAGAGCGGAGCGATCGCCGTCGCGTTCCGGTCCCGCGACCAGAGCGTACTCAACTCGATCTGCTCGTGCGAATAGTGCTGATGGATACCCACGGCACGAATCGCCCTGGCATCGAATAACTCTTCCACTGCCGTCTGGAGATCCGCCCGCACCCGGCCGGGAAATTTACGGCTCGTCTTGGCGATCGAATCCGGCGACACATCGCCAAAGTGCCAGTCCAGAAGTTGATGCGTATAGCGAAACCGTGCCGTAGCCACCTGCTCGTGCAGCGATGCCGACAGCCGAACAACGCATCCATCGCAAATGCTTGCATGCGATCCCGGGAACAGCTCGTTTACAGCCGCCATCGGCTTGCCGCAGAACGAACAGGTCTTATCCGTATCGGCTGTCGCCGAGGCGAAATCGACCTTTGTGGCCCGCAGGGGATGGCCCGCGGCTTCGATCCTGCGCCGGGATTCCGCAAGCAGCGCGTCGGCAACTGCGTCGGGATACGGTCCGAGCGGCCATTTGCCGGCCCGGCCGATTCGCCACGCGATGGCCTCCGCGTCCGGCCTCGACACGGCAAACACCGCGGCGATCAGCTCGCTGACGAACTCTTTGGGCGTATCCGGATCGTCGTAGAAAACGATCTCGAACATGCCATTGCCTGCAGATGCCTGAATCATGCTCGCAGCCTTTAGTGGTCGCCCACTGGGGCAACGGCGACGCTACCACAAAGGTCAAGGGCCTACCGAGCAGCCTGCCACAGAATTGGCCAGCGCTTATGCCGCGTCGTCGAAGCGGCTACCCGACGGATACACCTGCACGTCGTTCAGCGCCGCGTCTGTCCGATCGTGGCCTGGTGAGGTGCACGAGCAACGCATCGCCGGCGGCATGCAAATGCTTGTCGTTGACCTGCTTGAAGTCGTCGAGACCGAGATAGGCAATGGTCAGCGGCGTTCCGATGCGCGCGACCAGGGCGATGCGATTATCCAGCCGTCCCCGGAACGTGCGGCCGTTCACGAGCCCGGTCAGCGGATCGGTCCGCGCCAGTTCAGCGGTAATCCGCCTCCACCACCGCCCGGATACCCGTCTCGTAGCTGGTCGGGTTAAAGGAGAAGCGCCGGTCGAACTTCTCGCTGACGAAGTCGTAGTCCCGGTCGTACTGGTAGGCCATCTCCTTCAGTTCCTTCAGCGGCGGGAACACGAGGCCCATGACGCTCATGAGCCAGTTGGAGACAATCTGCACACGGGGTTTGACGCCCAGTTCCTTCGCGATCGCCTCGACCCATTGCCGGCCGGTCGGCGGGTTGGGCGCCGTCGGCAGGTGCCAGACGCCGCCGTACGCGTCGGCGGTATTGCCCAGCATGGCCGTGCCGCGCGCGGCATCGGGGCTGTAGGTAAACGAGTGGATGCAGTCCGCCGACAGTAACCACTGCGCGGCCTTGCCGGCGGCGAGCCGCTCGAACACGATCTGGGTCAGCACGCTGCCTTTTTGCTTGCCGGGCCCGTAGAAGTCGGCGCTGCGCGCGATGAGGCCCTGGATCTCGCCCTTGCCCACGGATTCCATGAAGATTTCGGCGACACTCGCACGCACCTTGCCCTTGCGGCTGGTCGGCCGGACCGGGGTGTTCTCGTCCATCGGCGCGAGCCGGTCGCGGTCGTACATGTAGATATTGTCGAAGAACACGAGCTTGCAGCCGCTGTCGCGGCAGGCCGCGATCACGTTGCGCATCAACACGGGCCAACTTTTCTTCCCAGACGACCGCCTTGTAGGGCAGGCCGACGAGCAGGTAGGCCACGTCCGAGCCCTGCACCGCTTTGGCAACCTGCCCGGCGTCCAGCAGGTCGGCCGGGAATACTTCGTTGGCGGGCAGGACCGGCGTGGGATTGCGGCCGACGAGCCGCACCCGGTCCGCGTACTCCGGCAGGATACGCGCCATCTCGAGGCCGATCGTGCCGCCGGCGCCGAGGATCGTCTGTAGCCCAGACATGGCCGCTCATTGTAACAACCCTGTGCCGGGACTTCGCCCCGACCTCTCCGGTTCGCGGCTTGAAACTCACGACGGCAATGACAATATGGCTCTTCGGCTGCAATATTGTCGCTATCTGCGGGTCAAAGCGAAGCATCGTCATGCGCAAGAACCTGGTCAAGATCGGTTTGGTTTATCTCGGGCTCGTCCTGTCGGCGCTCGCAGTTGCCGGCGCACGCGATCCGGATCCGGCACGATTTGCTCACGAGATTGCCGTGTTCTCGGACCTGGACACCAAGAATTCCTTTCCCGAGCGGGCCAACCTGTTCGTGGGCAGTTCGAGCATCCGCTTCTGGCGCACGGCCGAGGCGTTTCCCGGCAAACCGGTCATCAACCGCGGTTTCGGCGGCTCGGAGATCTCCGACGTCATCTTCTACTACGACCGGATCATCAAGCCGTATGCGCCGGCCAGGATCTTCTTCTACGCCGGCGACAACGACATCGAGGACGACAAGACCCCGGAGCAGGTCTTCGAAGATTACGTGGAACTCGCCGGCAGGGTGCGTGCCGATTTGCCGGACACGGAACTGATCTTCCTGTCCATCAAGCCGAGCGAAGCGCGCTGGGATAGGTGGCCGAAGATGCAACAGGCGAACCAGCTGATCCGTGAATTCTCGGCGCGCGATCCGAAGCTCGGCTACGTCGACGTGGCGTCGCTGCTGCTAAACGCCGATGGCAGGCCGAAGGACGTCTACGTCCTGGACGGCCTGCACCTGAACGATGAAGGGTATCGCCTCTGGAATCAGGCGATAGCGCCACTGTTGGCGGACTGATGATGCCGAATGCCGGCATCAAACAGGCGGCGCTTAATGGAAGCTCGTACTAATTGAAAATCCCCTGCCAATCGACAAGATCTGACCTCCAGACTCCTCGAACATCCGGAATTTCTCCGGGCCGAGAGATTGGAGATGGACGGGTCGACCTGTTCCCGAGAGCTCACGAACCGGGGCTATTCGTAGAATCAACCGTTGCCGACTAGCGCGGCGATCTGTTCCGCCTCCTTACCGATTTGCCGGAGATGCCCGGTTGGCACGACGTTAAAGCCGCAGAAATACAGGCCGTCTCCGGCCGGGTGCAGCTGCCCTCGCGGCGGCCCGTCAGAGTTGCCGAATCGCTGCTCGCGGTCGGGAAACAAAGCCGCCAGCGCGGGCCTGTAGCCTGTTGCGAGTACGATCGTATCGAACACCTCGCGCCGACCGTCACCGAAATGAACCCAGCGCCCCTCGATATGCGAAACCTCGCCGAACACACGAATATCGCCTGATTTGATCAACCTCATCGTCCCAAGATCAATCAGGGGCGTGCGACCCCGTTCCACGATTGTCGTCAGGGGACCGTGTCGCGCCCACTTGAGGCCGGCCTTGCCGATTCCCCGGAATTGCAGGCGAAGGAAAGGGGCGTTCAGGGCATCGACCAGGCGGTATGGAAAATATTGCTGCGCTATCGCGATACTCAAAGTGGGCACGCCAAACATCTCGCGGGGTATCACGTTGATCGGGCTGCGCACGGAAAGTCCAACGTCGATGCCGGCTTCGGCACATTCGAGCGCAATTTCCCCGGCCGAATTCCCGAAACCCACAACCAGGACGCGCTTGGCGTCCAGGTCGGCCGCGCTCCTGAACTCACTTGAATGCAGGAGTGTTCCCTCGAACTGCTCCTGTCCTTTCCAATGTGGGCGAACTGGCGTGTGCGCCAGGCCGGTTGCAACGATGACGGTCCTGGCCCGATACGCTTCTTCGGCAGTGGCGATGCTCCAGCGGTCCTGCTTTCGAATCGACGTGACCTCTCGGCGAAACCGTATTTCGATATTGTAAGAACGGGCATAGTCTTCGAGATACTCGATGACCTGAAGGCGCGAAGGGTATTTCGGGAAGGTCCGCGGCATGGGCCTGCCGGGCAGACCGGAGTGCATCCTGTGGGTGTGCAGGTGCAGCCGCTCGTAGTGCCGACGCCAGGCCGCAGCGATATTCCCGGACTTTTCGAGCACCAACGATGACTGCCCGCGTTGGCTCATCGCTGCCGCGCACGCCAGACCGGCGGGTCCCGCGCCGACAATGATTGTCTCGAATACGGCCACTGGCGCGCCTCACTCGACGAAGGCTTCGACAGGAAGATACCACGGACCGCGACAGCGTTGAATTGGCGTTCCAATCCGGCAGGCAGGGACTATCCGCATGCTGCGCACGCGTTGCATCGGCGCGCCTGTTCCGATGCCATGAGTGGGGGCACGCCGACTGAACCTGCCGTCCGGCAGGTTCAGCTTACCCCTCGATGATTGGATTAAGGAAGCGCCCTGATAAGCTCGATTTCCTACATGACGCCATGCTCTAGCTCAGGGTCACGGTGACAGCCCCTGGCAGAACTCAAACTTCCATTTGTCGGACTTCTCTTGAGTCTGTATATACTCAGCCAGCAACGATGTTTCTGGATCTTGTTCCAAAATTCCAACGACAACAGACGGTTGACCTTCGCACTCCGCCATCATTGCTGGATCTGGAGCATGAGTAAAAGTCAAATTGAGCGTACTTGGGGACGACTCAATGCCTGACGCTGAGTCTTCTGACACCAAGTAGCCTCCTGCGGCCGATCGCCTGACAATTCCCTTTATCTGCAACCGATGGCCATAGTATTTTCCGCTGCTGTGCAAGACCTCATCCAATTGGACACTGATTGGGCCCTCTGTAGAGTCGGTGACTTTAGGCACTGGTTGACACGCCAACAAAAATTGAAGCGCAACGAGTATGACGCCTATTAACTTGAACAATCTTTGCCAGCTCCTACAGATGCACATACCAAAGAAAAGTCTCCGCCCATGAAACCAGACATTGACACCCATGCCAACAGATCGATAGAGCCGGCGCCAGGAATCGAATTGGCAATCCCAGGGCTTAGAATACATTGACGTTGTCGCCTACTCATTGCCAGAACGCTACCCTCTCCAGCCCGCTCGCCGTGTCGCAATGCAACAAGTCTTTGGCTTTCGATTGTCAATCTGGCAATACCAAGTCGTAGCAATTCTCAGTTGTCCACTTGTCATAGTTCTCTTTAGACTTCAGATATTCGACCTGCAGCGACACGGCGGGCACTTGTTCGAGGATTCCAACGGCAACAAACTCTCGACCTTCACATGTTGCCATCTTGTTTGGATCCGGGACGCGGTCGAATTTCAGTTCCAGCTCGCTGTTTGAAGACGACCCTTCTCCGGCGTTATTGCTCGACAACACGTAGCCGCCCGATTTCGTTCGGGTCAGAACTCCGGCTACTTGCAGCCGGTGACCATAGTAGCTGTCACTATTGAGCAAGATCTCATGTAAACCCACCAGATTTGGGGCCTCTGCAAACTTGGGTTCCGGCCTGCACGCCGCTAGACCAAACAGCGATACAAACAGCAGCGCTAAGGACTGGTACAGTCTTCGCTTGTGATCACAGGTGTACATATGACTTTACCGTCGACTTTCACTAGTGGAATACGGATCAGGTCCGAAATCGCCGATTCCATATGGCAATCCGCTAACGTATATGAAACGCAATAAGTAACAAACAGTTAAGGGGACAGTAGCTGCAGTACCGTAGGTGACGGGGAAGGAAGATGGTGCCGGCGGCAGGAATCGAACCCGCGACCTGAGGTTTACAAAACCCCTGCTCTACCTACTGAGCTACACCGGCAGTCGTGGGCTGCGGATTATTGGCGTTTCGGCCTCCGCTGACAAGGGCAATAGTAGCGTTATTGCGATTTCGGACAGGTCGCCTGGTCCCTGAGCAGCACCTTGTCCTCACCGTACTGTTCGACGATCGCGCCTGCGCCCTTGCCCGGCGGCAGCCCGATGTCGACGAAGAAGATGTTGTCTTCGCGCGTGCGCGGCGTGATCTCCGCCGGCAGGCCAAGCGACTTTGCCTGTAGCTCGACCTTTTCCGCGCGTTGGGCGTCGCCGAACAGCCCGAGCGAGATGTTGAGCGAGTCGTCGTCGCCGGTCACGACGTAAGCGTCGGACAGGCCGCCGTCGCGGAGCTTCTGCAGCATCTCGTTGCCGGCCGCACGATCGCCGACGTTGCGGATCAATACCCAGTGCCCGACGAAGATCTGGCCGCGTTCGCTGCGCACGCTGGTGCGCATGCCCTGTGCCGCATACTGGGTTTGCGCCGTGTCGGCGTCGGTCGCCGCACGGAACGGCCCGACCGTGACGCAGGAGCGGCCGACCACTGCCTCGAGCGCGGACGGTTCGCCCGAACCCAGCACCGCGCCGACGCTGGCCGCCCCGGCATCGCGGTTTGCCGACACGGCGAGCGGCGGTCCGAGGTCGGATTCCTTGACGATGGCGACGCCCGGCTCGGCCGTTTCCTTGCCGAGCATGCCCCACACGAAGTAGAGGATGTTCGCAAGCAAAAGAAGCAGCAGCAGGTTCTTCATCGTGGCTTGTCCAGGAGCTCCGCCAATCCCTGCAAAACCAGGTGCGGTCGATGACTCGGCGCCCCGCCGAGCGCCGTAAGGATGCGCGAGGCATCCCCACCGGTCAAGACGACGGCCGGCTTGCGGATACCGGCTTCGCGCATCGCGGCCATGGCATGCTCGACGGCGCCCGCGACGGCGGCGTACGTACCGTGCGTGATCGCTGCCGTTGTCGAGTGGCCGAACATGTCCATCCCGCTCGCCGCTTTCGCAGCGCGGGCCGTGACCTTGGGCAAATCGCTCGTGTGCCCGGCGAGCGCCTCGCGCATCAGCGCGACGCCCGGCAGGATCTGACCGCCGAGATGTTGTCCGCCCCGGTCGATCGCATCGATCGTCACGGCGGTGCCGGCATCGACGACCAGGCAGGGCTTGCCGAACTCCGCCCACGCTCCGATCATCGCGACCCAGCGATCGACGCCGAGACGCCGCGGCAGCCGGTAGCCGTTCGTCACGCCGCAGGCACTGCGCTCGCTGCGTGCGAAATGCACGTCGCGGCCGCAATGCAGGCCGATGACGCCCGCCAGGCGCGTCCCGAAACTCGTGCCCGCGACGTTGCTCGCCATCACGGCATCCACGCGGCGAGGCAGCTTCGAGGTCAGCGCCGCGAGTCCCGCCTCGCGGATGTTGGCCTGGGTGATGTGTCCCGTGCGGCGAATCGCGCCGTCCTCCAGCACGCCCCACTTCAGGCGCGTATTGCCGACGTCGAGCAGCAGCGCGGTCATTGCAGGCCGCCTGCCGGCGGTCCGGCGGCGACGATGGACCCCGACACGACGCGTTGCTGCATCGCGCCCGTATCGATGATCAGCGCGCCGTCGACGTCGACGCCCGCCGCGATACCCGTCAGACGTTTGTCCGGCATTTCGACCGTCACTTCACGCCCGCGCAGCCAGTCGTAGCGCTGCCAATCCCCGGCGAAATCGGCGAAGCCGTGCGACTCGAACCGTGCGATCGTACAGAAGAGCACCTCGATCATCGTTCCGGCGAGCAGATCGCGGGGCGGCACTTCGTCGACGAGATCTTCCAGCGCCACCGCGCGATTGGCCCAACCCGAGCCGGACCCGAGATCCACCCTTCCGGCGTGGTACAGGTTGAGCCCCAGACCCGCCACGACGGTGACGCTGTCGCGGCCGCCGGATTGCACCTCGGTCAGGATGCCCCCGAGCTTGCCGTCGTCTGCGACGAGATCGTTGGGCCACTTGAGCGAGACGCCGGTAACGCCGAGTCCGGACAAAGCATCGGCGGCACCCACGCCGAGTGCCAGCGTCAGTGCCGGCAGGTCCTTCGGCATGCTCGCGAAGGTGAACGCCAGCGACAGGTACAGGCCGGAGCCGCGCGGCGACAGCCAGCGCCGATAGTGCCGGCCGCGACCGGAAGTCTGATGATCGGCGAGCGCAACGCTGAATCGTCCGCTCGCCGGGGCCCGTTGCGAAAGCAGGTGCGTGTTGGTCGAGGCGATGCTGGAGAACAGTTCCAGGCGTTCGAGCTTCGATTTCGTGTTCTCCGAGAGCGGCCTTTGTATCCCTGCGGTATCCAGCTTACTCATTATCGGCCGTCTTGCGATGGCGGCTGAATACCATCAGCTTCGGATTCCGGTGTTCGGTGCCTTCGCGCATGCGCCGGATGTTGGCGCGGTGCCAGATGATGACGAACAACGCCATCACGGCGGTATAGATGAACAGCGGCTGTTCCGCGGGCAGGTACCGGACGCCGACCCACACGGGCACGGACACCGCGGCCGCAATCGTCGCGAGCCCGACGTAACCCCAGAATACGAGCATGAATGCCCACACGACCAGCAACGGCACGATCACCTCCGGCGCGACCACCAGCAGCGTCCCGACGAGCGTCGCGGCGCCCTTGCCGCCGCGGAAGCGATGGTAGACCGGCCACACGTGGCCGAACACGGCCGCGGTCGCGCAGCACAGGGTGAGCCAGGTCCTGGAGATTGCGGGGTCGACCGCCACGAACGGGAGCGCGAGGTTCGGCACGACGCCCGCACCGAACGCGCCCTTGCCGATATCGATCAGGATGACGCCGACGGCGAATACGATGCCTTGCGTGCGCAGCGCGTTTGTGCCGCCCGCGTTGCCGCTGCCCATGGTGCGGATGTCGACGCCGCCGTACAGGCGGCCGATGACCAGCGCGCCCATGATGGAGCCGATGAAGTAACTGATGAGGAATTTGACGCCGAGTTCCAGCATGCGCCGTTTTGCGTGTGGAGTTCGGCCCATTGTAGCATCCGGCGGGCGACAGCCGCGGAGGGGCGATGCCGACCACACCCGTTCCGTTGTTCCTGAATCCGGTCGCCGGACGCGGCCGTGCGCGCGGACGCCTCGCTCGCATCCGGCAGATCTTCGACGATGCCGGGGTGCGGGTCGAGGTGCACGAGAGCATCGGCGTCGGCGACGTGGAGGCGCGGGTCCGCGCGGCCGTGGCCGACGGCGCCAGCGGGCTCGTGGTCGCCGGCGGCGACGGCAGTGTCTGCGAGGCCGTGAACGGCATCCTCGCCGTGGGCGGTGACCGCGCTCGGCGTCATCCCGACCGGTACCGGCAACGACTTCGCCAAGGCCTGTGGCATCACCCTGGCCTGGGAAGACGCGACGCGGGCGCTCGCCGGGCGTATCGCAGCCGGACGGCCATTCAGGCGCATCGACGCAGGCAGGATGAACGGGCGCTACTTCGCGAACGGCGCCGGCGTCGGCTTCGACGCGAAGGTGACGCAGGTGGCACGTTCCATCCGCTGGCCGACAGGCGACCTCGTGTACCTGATCGCCATCCTGCGCTGCCTCGCCGCGGGGATCGCGACGCCGGCGCTGACGATCTCGGCACCGGGTTTCGATTGGCACGGCCCGGTAACGCTGGCGAACGTCGCCAATGGACCCTGGATAGGCGGCATGTTCCACATCGCGCCGATGGCCGACAACGGCGATGCCCGCTTCGAGTTGTTGATCGCCCACCCCGTGACCCGCCGGCGCCTGCTGGCCCTGTTACCGAAGCTGATGCGGGGCCGGCACATCGAAGAACTCGAGATCACCCATGCGACGGTCACCCGCGTCGTCATCGAAGCCGACACACCGGTACCGGCGCACGTCGACGGCGAGGTGATCGAGCCGGCGAGACGCTTCGAGATCGAGTTGCTGCCGGGGGCGCTGGAGATCCTGTAACCAAGTCTCGCGGCTAAGGCCGCTCCTACGGACACGGATCAGTACCCGTAGGAGCGGCTTCAGCCGCGATCGGCATGATCCACGTAACGCGTCATGCAGTCACGTATGCGTATATGCACACGAAGACGATGAGCAGGCCGGCGACAACCTCGATATACGGCTCGATCACCTCCTCGGCCCGCGTCAAGACTAGTTCGAGACGAGATGGAGCGATGATTTCGTCTGCGTGTTCCTTAAGCTCATCAGGCAGGCGCGCATCGGAGACGAGTGCGTAATAGACGCGCATCTTCGGGCTGCGATACAGCCATATCAGCACGGCGATCAGGAGGACGGTTGCCGTTATGGCTCTCGTCGCGACACTCGCAGAGAAACTGGCGGTGATCCCGTATCCTGCGACCGTCGTGAAGCAGAGAATGACACAATACAGAGTGATCAGGATTCGACTCAATGCGCTGTTGGTGGCGACGCTGTAGATGATGCACACCGGCAACACGACGTGGAGCAAGGCAATGAAGATCGCATGCGTGCCGTCGACTCCTGTCCCCTGAGTCACCGACAGCGTCCTCGCCGTGGCGTAGACCAGCACGCCGACAATCGAAAGGATGCAAGTCACCGAAAAGAGCTTCAGCAGGCCCGGCGGTTCGACGGACGGTGCGTTCTTGAAATGCGGCGACCAGAACGGCACCTTTGTGCCCGGCCTCATGTGAGTCATGCGCGTCACTCACCGTCGATTAGCGTGACTCCAGTATGCTGCTCGATTATCGTAGCCGCAAATCCCGTGGCGACGCACCCGCTCCGGTCAACGAGGTGCACCGAGCTCTACTTCGATCAGCGCGGCGACCTTCGCGAAAGTCTCATCATCCGCAAAAAAGTGTCGCGGCAGCATGTGAAAGAGCCGGGGTCCGGAGAACACGAGGATGAGTTCCCGGCCTCTGCGCCACTTGATGAAATAGTCCCATGGCATTAGTACGTTACCAATTGGCGATTGAAAGCGAATCCCTTCCTCCGATACCGCCACCTCGACCCGGTCCTGCAGCGATTTGCGTATTCGATAGCTTCGTCTCGCGCTCCATGGGACGTAGAGCAGAAAATACAACGGGAGAAAGACGACTAATCCCACAAAGATCGGATCCCGCGTATCAAATACGGCCCAGACGGCGAGCACGGCCAAAATGATGCCGATCACCGCGAAGCCGCGCCTGGGGCGCATGTAGATGAATTGCGCTCTGACGCAGTAGGGTTCGCGGATCGTTCCGGCGCCGTTCAGCATCGTCCTGCCTCAACACGGTACGAAATCCTGCAGTCAGCATAACACCGCTGCGCAGTTCGACCCTGGATCGCGGCTGAAGCCGCTCCTACAGGCTTTGATCAGCATCCGTAGGAGCGGCTTCAGCCGCGACCGACTGCGGCTTCGGCGAGCGCGAGCCGAGGTAGATAGCGACGAGCGCGATCGCGGCGCCGGCGAAATCCGTTGCGGACATCGGCCGCGCAAAGAACACGACGTCCCATACGAAGCTCAGCGTCGGCTGCAGGAGCAGGGCGAGTCCGGCTTCGGTCGTGGTCACTTTCGGCAGGCTGCTCGCGATGAACAGGAGACCCAGGCAATGCGACAACAGGCCATAAGCCAGCAGCCAGCCGCCGTCGGCGAGCGTCGGGATCGCGAGCGAAACACCCTCGCCCAGCGCCGACAGACCGAGCATCGCCGCGGAACCGAGCGAGACGATGGCGACTTCGCGCGCCGGCAATCGATGCGGCGAGTCCGTGCGCGCCGCGCGCATCGTCAGCAGGTAGCCCGCGTAGACGAGCCCCGTCAGCACGCCGAACACGATGCCGAGACGGTAATCGGCGGGCAGGCTGGACCAGTCGAAGCCGACGATCATGCCGAGCCCGACGAGCGCCAGCGGCACGGCGACAAGCTGGATTGCGCGCGGCGGCTGCCGCAGCAACACGATGCCGCCGAGCATCATGAAGAACACCTGGAAGTTCGCGAGCAGCGTGGCGAGGCCCGGACCAACATAGTAGATGCTGCGATGCCAGAACCAGAGATCGAGCGCGAAGAACAAAGCCGAGAACGCGAGGATCAGCCACACCCGCGCCGGCAGCCGCGGCCGCTGGCGCGTCATGACGAGATACAGGGTGAGTGCGATGCCGCCGATGAACACGCGGTAGAAACCGCTGGTCGTCGGCGACACGCTGACGAGTTTCACCCACACGGGCGAGAAGCTGATGGCCGTCGCTCCGAGGAACAGCCGCAGCCGGGGATTGCCGAGGTAATTCATTTCTGGTCGATCTGTAGCCAGCCGTTACGCCTCGACTCCGCGACGTCGCCCGCATCGGCGGCGAGCGTGAGAAAGCAGGTGTCCTCCGGCGCCGAGGCGAGCTCCACCGACGTCGTGACGAGCTCGTCACCGCGGAACACGATGAGCTCCAGCACGTCGCCGTCGCGATAAGCACGCAGGCGCCGGTCGCTGTTGGCCGCGGTCAGCGCCAGCCGATCGAGCGCAACCACGGCGTCGCCCGGCGCGATGCCGGCCCGCTCCGCCGGACCGCCGTTGGCGACGGCGGAAAACACGAACTTGCCGTTCTTGTCCTCGAGCGTCGCGCCGAGCCAGGCAACCGCCTTGTCGTCCTTGCCCGCCGGTTTGCCGCCCTTGTCGCCCCGCCCGGTCGCCGGCCGCAGGTGGTATTCGACGCCGTGGCTCGCGAGCAGTGCCGGCAGCGGCAATTCGCCGGTGCCGCGCACGGCCGCGTCGAAAAAATCGCCGAGCGCGATCCCCGACACTTCGGCCGCGACGGTCTCGAAGCCGTCTTCGGGCATGCCTTCGTCGCGCTCTCCCCAGCGCCGCCAGCACTCGCGCATGACGTCGTCCAGCGAAACGCGGCCGTCCGTCTCCGCACGCAATTTCAGGTCGAGCGCGAGGCCGACCAGCGAGCCTTTCGCGTAGTAGCTGACTACCGCGTTGGCAAAGTTGTCGTCGGGCTTGTAGAACTTGGTCCAGGTGTCGAAGCTCGATTCGGCCAGGCTCTGGCGCAGACGCCCGGCGCCGCGCAGCACCCGGCTGATGGTCTGTCCGAGCAATTCGAGGTAGCTGTCGGTCTTGATCAGTCCGGAACGCACGAGCGCGAGGTCGTCGTAATAGGACGTCACGCCCTCGAATACCCACAGCAGCCCGGTATAGCCCTCACGCGCAAGGTCGTAAGGCGTGAACACCGCCGGCTTCATGCGCTTCACGTTCCAGAGGTGGAAGTACTCGTGGCTGACGAGACCGAGGAAGGTGCGATAGCCGTTGTTGACGCCCTGTTCGCCGCGCAACGGCAGGTTCTCGCGCGCGCAGGTCAGGCTGGACGACCAGCGGTGCTCGAGACCGCCGTAACCGCTGCCCGGCGCGTTCAGCAGGAACAGGTATCGGTCGAAATCCGCCGGCGGACCGAGCAGTGCCATGTGCTGTTCGCACAGCGTCTTCAGGTCGTGACAGACGCGTGCCATGTCCGTGCGGGCGTGCGAACGGATTGCAATCGCATGCGGGATGCCGCGCACGTCGAATTCGCCGATGGCGAGCTCGGCGATCTCCATCGGGTGATCGATGAGTTCGGCATAGTCGGAGACCTCGTAAGTGCCGAAGCCGTAAGGCTCGGCGTCCTTGCGGCGCATCGAGGTTGTGACGCGCCAGTGCCGGCCGTACGGTTCCGGCGGCGGCTCGATCCGGACATCGCAGGGCGCATCCTCCTGGCCCGCGACGCTCGGGAATACGGCCGGCCCGTTGAAATAGGCGTGCGTCGTGTCCAGGTGCGCGCCGCGCACGCTGTCATCCCAGGCGAAAATCTCGGCCACGATCGTCAACGGCTCCGATACGGGGCCGGCGCGCCAGCGGCTCTTGTCCAGCTTGTCGAGCGGCACGGCCCGGTCGTCCGCTTCGGCGCGGATCGCGACGACGTGCTTTGCGAACTCCCGGATAACGTAGCTGCCCGGTATCCACGACGGCAGCTCGATGACCTGCCCCGCCGGATCCGGCTCGGCGATCGTCAGCGTGACCTCGAAGAGGTGCGAGCCGGGATCTTTCGGCCGGATGCGGTAGGCGAGCCTGCTCACTTCGGCCACACCGGCTCGTCGAGCTTCAGGCTCAGGCACTTCGCCGAACCGCCGGCCTTGAGGAACTCCGTGAGCCGGACCTCGACGACCTCGAAACCGGCAAGCATCAGCCGGGCCTTCAGTGCTTCCGACGCGCGGTGCAGGATCACGCGATCGCCGATGTTGATCGCGTTACAGGCGAAATTTCCCGCATCCATCGTGTCCACGATGATGCGCTTGTGCGGCGGGACCCGGGTCTCGATCGCGAGCCGGGACTCGTAGTCGAACGCCGGCGGATGGTACATCAGGAAGCCGTCGGCCAGCGGACAGAAGCAGGTATCGATGTGATAGAAACGTGCATCGGTGAGCCGGATGGACACGACCTCGATGTCGAAGAATTTCTGAATCTCGGCATGCGCCTCGATCTCGGTGCGGAATCCGTAGCCCGTCCAGAGCCACTGGCCCGTGCGGTCGAGCAGGCAGTCGCCGGCCCCCTCGAAGCCGATCTTCTCGTCCAGTTTCAACAGTTCGAAACCGTTGTCGCGGAACCACTGTTTGAAGATCGGTTCCTCCGGGCGGCGTTCCTTCGGCATGAAGTGACTGGCGATCGCCTTGTTCCCGTAGACGACGCCGGCGTTGGCGGTGAAGACCATGTCCGGCAGGTCGGGGTGCGGATCGATCATCACGATCTCTGCGTAGCGCGCGACCGTGTCCCGCAAGCGGTCCCACTGGTGCCGGGCGCGCTCGATGTCGAGCGCGTCCTCGTTGCCGGCCATCCACGGATTGATGACGTACTCCACCGAGAAATGATCCGGCGGGCACATCAGGATACGGTTTCCGCTCGTCGTCATACGCTTTCTCACGCCTTCGTGCCGGTTCCTCCCGGCAGATGTATCTCGGCCAGCATGCAGCGCACGCTGCCGCCGGCATGGTCCTCGATCGTCGCGATGTCCGCGACCAGCGTCTCGCCGTTGCCTTCGAGGCGCCGCCGCTGCTCGTCGGCGAGGCTATCGTAAGCCCGCCGCGACATCGCCACCAGACGGCCCTGCCTCGTACGCAACTCGAGCATATTGCCCGCGAACGCCTCGAGCTGTGCATGGTCCAGCGCAAGTACCTCGTGCCCGGTGTCCCGCAGGCGTTCCAGCACCGCGTCGCGCTGCTCGACACGCGGTATCGCGTCCGCACAGACGACCGCGAGTTCCTCGCCGACATTCATGAGCACGTTCGTGTGATAGATCGGCACGCCGCCGCGATCCACGGCATCGAATGCGACGACGTCGTAGCCCATGCGCTGGGCGAACTCGCCGAGCGGGTCGAGGTGCGTGCGCGACGACAGGCAGGCATAGGCGATCCGGTTAGCGCGATCGAGCACCAGGCTGCCGGTGCCTTCGAGATAGTGCCCGTCGTTCTCGTGATGCGTGAGGTCCACGACTTCGCGCACCTGGAAGCCGTGTTCGGCGGCCAGCGACTCGATAACGTCCTGGCGCCGTTCGGCGCGGCGGTTCGCGGCCTCCATCGCGTACAGGACGACGCGGCCGTCGGCATGAAAGCTGACCCAGTTGTTCGGGAAGATCGAATCCGGCGTGTGCGGCTCGGACGTATCCTCGACGACGATCGTCTCGACGCCGCGGCCGCGCAGCTGCCCGGCGAGCGCGTCGAACTCGTGCAAGGCCGCCGGTTGCGGTGCCTCGTTGCCGAGTGCCCTGCCCTGGAAGCGATTCGAAGCCGCGGTCTGCGGATTGCCTTCGAAGCGCACGGGCCGGACCATGAGCACGCTGCCTGTGAGCTGCGATTCCGGTTTGGCCGTCATGTGCGAAAGACTTCCCTTGCTTGTTGTTACGGAGCTGTGCCGCCGTCGCGTTCAGTATAGGATGTCTTGCTGTTGCGTTGTTGCTCCAGAGTACGCAAACCGCCAGACACATGCCCGAAGCGACGCCCCGAATACATACCCTGACCGACGACGACGGCACCGCGTTCGATATGCAGATCTTCGCGCCGGACGCCGCCCCGCAGGGCATCGTCCAGGTCGTGCACGGCCTCGGCGAACACGCGGGCCGGTACCGGCGCTTCGCCCATGCAGCGTTGGCGCGCGGCCAGGCCGTCGTGCTCCATGAACACCGCGGGCATGGCACAAGAGTCGGCGAGCGCGGCCACTTCGCGGACCGGCGCGGCTGGTACAAGGTCAACCGCGACATCGAGATCGTGCACGACGCGACCCGCCAGGCATTCCCCGGGGTACCCGTCGTGATGCTGGGCCACAGCATGGGGTCCTTCCTCGCGCAGGTGTTCGCGATGCACTACGGCGCCTGGCTGAGCGGCCTGATCCTGAGCGCCTCGTTCTGGCCGTCGCGCCTGGCACTCTGGCCGGGCCGCCTGGCCGCGAAAGTCGAATCCTGGCGGCTCGGCCGGCGCGGTAGGAGCCCGCTGTTGCACAGCCTCGGTTTCGGCCGCCATAACCGCCGCTTTCGGCCCGCTCGCACGCCGTACGACTGGCTCTCGCGAGATGACGGCGAAGTCGACCGCTACATCGCCGATCCGCTGTGCGGCGGGCCCTTCAGTTGTGCCCTCTGGCTGGACCTCGTCGGCGGCCTGCTCGCCATCGGTTCCGACCACGCGGTGTCCCGCGTCCCGGCGGGCCTCCCGATCCTGATCGCCGGCGGGGAGCTCGATCCGGTCGGCGGCGAGACCGGCATGGCACGCCTCGCGATGCATTACGCGCAGACGATGCATTCGAGGCTCACGATCCGGATCTATCCCGAAGCGCGTCACGAGATGCTGAACGAGACGAACCGGGATGCCGTGACCGCCGAGTGGCTGGACTGGATCGCGGCTACCACGCGTAGCGCGCGCTCAGGCTGACCTGCCGGCCGACGGCGGGCGTGCCCGGGAATTGCTGGTAATCGTCGTCCGTCAGGTTGTCGGCCGCCAGTTCCAGTCCGAAACCCTTGCCATCCGGCGGTTCCCAGCTGAGCGCCAGCGAGGCGAGGTATGCCGTGTCCGAGCTCGTTCGCAGCGGGTTCTTCTCCTGGCGTCGCAGTTCGTTGTCGAACAGCAGTTCGAAAGGGCCGGCGAAACGCCAGCGCAGTGCGAGCGTCGCCCGCTGCCGGGCGAAGTTGAGCGCATAGAAGCTCGCATCCACCAGCGCGGTCCCGTAGTCCGCGTTCTTGTGGAGCCAGGTATAGCCGAGCGTCAGGTCCGCCGCATCCCACTGCCGGGAGAACAGCGCCTGCAGTCCGACGACGTCCAGATCGACCGCATTCGCCTGCCGTGCGAACGGCGCACCGCTCGCGTAGGTCCAGTCGACGAGATCGTCGTCGCGCCGGTAGAAGGCCGTGACCCGGCCCGACCAGTCGCCGGTTTCGGCAGCGGCCGTGAGTATCAGTTGCTGCGCTTTCTCCCGGCCGAGATCCGGGTTACCGCCGAACAGGCCCGCCGGCGCCGAGTTGAGCGCGGTGTAACCCGGCACCTGGGACGACGCCGCGTAGTCGAACGAGATCCATCGTCTGCCGGCGGCCGTGCCGTGTTCGAAAGTGATGCCCAGCACGGGCGAGGCGGCCGCGCCGTCGCGGTTCGTGCGGTCGGCGCGTGCGCCGAAGCGCAGCGAGAGGGTCCGGCCCTCGCCACGATCGAACTCGATCGACGGCACGACGCTGAGCCAGAGATAGTTTCGGGAATCGAAGTGCCCGTGCGTGAGGTCGGTCGAACGTACGAGTTCGTCGCCGGTTGCCTGCCCGGCCAGGCGCCAGTCGAGGCGGCCGCCGCCCAACGTGCCGTCGAAGCCTATGCCGTACACGCGCGTCTCGTGGTCGTAGGAACCGGGCGCGCCGGACTCCTGCGTCCGGCGGTCGAAATCGTAGTCGTCGACGAGACGACGGTAGAACGCGCCGATCTCGAGGGTTCCGTCGTCGAGCTCCGCGCTGTGATTGGCGAGCAGCAGCGTCGCCCTGGTGTGATCGGTCTCGGGCAGCGTCGCGAATCCCGTGTAGGCACCGGGCCAGCCGTAGAACTTGTCCTGGTACGCGAGCAGTACATCGCTCTGTCCGGCAGCATCCCGATGCTGCAAGTGCACGCCGTAACGCTTGAAGTCGTGATCGCCATACCGGACGGAACCGTCGCCCCTGGATCCGGCGAGCGACAGCGCCGCGCCCCAGTCGCCGGCTTCGCGCGCCCAATCCTGCGAGACCCGCAGGGCTCCGTAACGAAGATCGTCGTTGCCGGCGCCGGCCAGCACCGTGCCGCCGTCGCCGACGGCGGGCAAGGCGTAGGCGACCGTCGCGACACTGGCGTTGAAACCCGCCACCGTATTGTCGATGCCGGCCAGCACGCGCGGCGCCGTCAGCCAGGCCGGGTCGATCGGCAGCTCGGCCGCATAATGGCCGGTCTGCGGGTCCATGATGGTAACCGCTCCGGCCCTGAAGCCGGTGTTGTCGAACAGGCCGCCGCGTACCGTGACATCGGCCTGTCCTTCCGGCAGGCCGCGCGACTGCAGTTCCGTCAGCGGATCGTAGCGAAGCTGAGTGGCCGGCGTCGCATACGTGCCGGCGGGCCGCGTGTTCGCCACGCGGCTTGCCGTGACCGTGATTTCCGAGATCGCTTCGCTATCTTCCGCCGCATGCGAAACCAGCGACGCCGAAATTCCCAGCCATGTCAAAACGGCGATCGCCGATCTCGACGTCATACCGCGAGCTACCCCCGGTTGCCTTGCGCGATGGACGGGTGAATGTGCCACAACGCACTTTGAATTGCATACCGCTTTTGGTTATGGGTATAGAATGAATGATCGCGTGGCGGCAGCTCCGCCGCCTGCAATAACGACAATCAGGAGGGGATGATTATGAGCATCGCGAAGGTTTCAGAGATTACCTCCGCTTCGAGTGAGAGCTTCGAGGACGCCGTGCACAAGGGTATCAAGCGCTTCGGCAAGACCGTCGACAACGTGCAGGGCGCGTGGATCAAGGAACAGAAGGTCGTGGTCGAGGACGGGAAGATCTCCGAGTACCGTGTCACGATGGCCGTGACTTTCGTCCTCAAGGACAAGGACTGATTCCCGTCAGAACCGCACCGATCCGGACGGGAATCTCCTGATGGAGCCCTTTCGGATCAGCGGGCGCGCAGCGCGTCGCGGATCTCGGTCAGTAACAGCTCTTCCTTGCTGGGGGCCGGCGGTGGCGGTGGCGGCGCTTCCTTCTTCTTGACCACCGTATTCATCGCCTTGATGACCAGGAAGATCGCGAACGCGATGATCAGGAAGTCGATCACCGTCTGGATGAATGCACCGTAGCCCAGCGTCACCGCGTCGGCGCCATCGGCGGCGCTCTTGAGGGTAATCGAGAGGTCGCTGAAATCGACTCCTCCCAGGAGTATGCCTATCGGCGGCATCAGGACGTCTCCCACGAACGAAGAGACGATCTTCCCGAACGCACCGCCGATCACGATACCGACGGCCATGTCGACGACGTTGCCGCGCATTGCGAAGTCTTTGAATTCACTGAGCATTGACATGATTGAACCCCGTTATTGTTGTTCGTGCCGTCCTTCTTTTAGCACCGCGGCGCGGGCATTTCAAACGCCGCCATGGCCTAGCCGGACAGACCTCCGCGCGCCGTCGCGGCGCGCCACTCCTGCGCGATCCGCCAGCCGATAAACGTCAGCGCGAGCAGCTCGATGGCCGCCCATCCGCGCTGCCACAACGGCGCCGGCGGCATCGAACAAAGCGGCTGTCCGCCGAGGTTGACGACGCCGAACACCGCCCAGATTCCATACAGGGCGAGGGGAGACAGGGCGGCGAGCGGCACCGCGAGCCAGCGCAGGGTCCCGTGCACATCGGGCATGGGCCGAGTGGCGCGCAGCAGCAACGAGAGCGCCGCGGAAAACACGGCCGATCCGAGCAGGAATGCGTACAGCGCGTCGCCATCGGGACCGCAACCGATCGCGCCGGAGGCGGCCAGCCAGACCACGTGCATGTACAGCACCATCCACGCGACCAGCGCGCACCCAAGCCGGAGGAAGACTTCGGAAAATCGCATAGCGTCGAATTGATGTTACCGGAAAAGCAAAAGCCACGGCCTTTCGGCCGTGGCTTTCGTCGAATTAAGAGCCTGGCGGTGTCCTACTCTCACATGGGGAGACCCCACACTACCATTGGCGCTGAGCGTTTTCACTTCCGAGTTCGAAATGGGATCGGGTGGTTCCCGCCCGCTATTGCCGCCAGGCAAACCGGTTGGGAAAAGGGGGCAAAATAAACCTGACCCCTTTTTCCAGAATGAATTCAATCCGGAACAAGTTTCAATGTCTCGAGTACATCTCGGTGCCGCATGGGACATGTCGCACACCAAAGTTCTTTAGTGTTATATGGCCAAGCCTCACGAGCAATTAGTACTGGTTAGCTTCATCCATTACTGAACTTCCACACCCAGCCTATCAACCTCGTAGTCTTCGAGGGCTCTTCAGGGACCTCGAGGGTCCAGGGAAACCTAATCTTGAAGGGGGCTTCCCGCTTAGATGCTTTCAGCGGTTATCCCGTCCGTATATAGCTACCCGGCAGTGCCACTGGCGTGACAACCGGAACACCAGAGATACGTCCACTCCGGTCCTCTCGTACTAGGAGCAGCTCTTCTCAAGTTTCCAACGCCCACGGCAGATAGGGACCGAACTGTCTCACGACGTTCTAAACCCAGCTCGCGTACCACTTTAAATGGCGAACAGCCATACCCTTGGGACCTGCTACAGCCCCAGGATGTGATGAGCCGACATCGAGGTGCCAAACTCCTCCGTCGATGTGGACTCTTGGGAGGAATCAGCCTGTTATCCCCGGCGTACCTTTTATCCGTTGAGCGATGGCCCTTCCATACAGAACCACCGGATCACTAAGACCGGCTTTCGCCCCTGCTCGACGTGTCTGTCTCGCAGTCAAGCACTCTTATGCCTTTACACGCAACGTACGATGTCCGACCGTACTGAGAGTACCTTTGTGCTCCTCCGTTACTCTTTGGGAGGAGACCGCCCCAGTCAAACTACCCACCATACACTGTCCCCGATCCGGATAACGGACCCAGGTTAGAACTCCAAACATGCCAGGGTGGTATTTCAAGGTTGGCTCCACGCAGACTAGCGTCCACGCTTCAAAGCCTCCCACCTATCCTACACAAGCATGTTCAAAATTCAGTGTAAAGCTATAGTAAAGGTGCACGGGGTCTTTCCGTCTTGCCGCGGGTACGCTGCATCTTCACAGCGATTTCAATTTCACTGAGTCTCTGGTGGAGACAGCGTGGCCATCGTTACGCCATTCGTGCAGGTCGGAACTTACCCGACAAGGAATTTCGCTACCTTAGGACCGTTATAGTTACGGCCGCCGTTTACCGGGGCTTCGATCAAGAGCTTCGCCCGAGGGCTAACCCCATCAATTAACCTTCCGGCACCGGGCAGGCGTCACACCCTATACTTCCACTTTCGTGTTTGCAGAGTGCTGTGTTTTTAGTAAACAGTCGCAGCCACCTGGTCACTGCAACCCCCACCAGCTCGGAGAGCAAGTCTCGTCACCAACAGGGGCGTACCTTCTCCCGAAGTTACGGTACCAATTTGCCTAGTTCCTTCACCAGAGTTTTCTCAAGCGCCTTAGGATTCTCTCCCCACCCACCTGTGTCGGTTTACGGTACGGTTCCGTGTTACCTGAAGCTTAGAAGATTTTCCTGGAAGCATGGCATCGACCACTTTCCGGTACAAAGACCGGTCGTCTCGTATCTCGGCATTGAGAACCCGGATTTGCCTAAGTCCTCTGCCTACATACTTTCCCCGGGACAACCAACGCCCGGTAGATCTAGCCTTCTCCGTCCCTCCATCGCAGTAACACGAAGTACTGGAATTTTAACCAGTTTCCCATCGACTACACCTCTCGGTCTCGCCTTAGGGGCCGACTCACCCTGCGCCGATTAACGTTGCGCAGGAACCCTTGGGTTTTCGGCGTGCGGGTTTTTCACCCGCATTATCGTTACTCATGTCAGCATTCGCACTTCTGATACCTCCAGCATGCCTCACGACACACCTTCACAGGCTTACAGAACGCTCCTCTACCACGCAGAACCCCGAAGGATCCTGCATCCGCAGCTTCGGTACAAAGCTTGAGCCCCGTTAAATCTTCCGCGCGGGCCGATTAGACCAGTGAGCTATTACGCTTTCTTTAAAGGGTGGCTGCTTCTAAGCCAACCTCCTGGCTGTCTATACCTTCCCACTTCGTTTCCCACTTAGCTTTGATTTTGGGACCTTAGCTGGCGGTCTGGGTTGTTTCCCTTTCCACGACGGACGTTAGCACCCGCCGTGTGTCTCCCGTGATCGAACTTCCCGGTATTCGGAGTTTGCATCGGGTTGGTAAGCCGGGATGGCCCCCTAGCCGAAACAGTGCTCTACCCCCGAGAGTTAAACACGAGGCGCTACCTAAATAGCTTTCGAGGAGAACCAGCTATCTCCGGACTTGATTAGCCTTTCACTCCTATCCACACCTCATCCGATAATTTTTCAACATTACCCGGTTCGGGCCTCCAGCAGGTATTACCCTGCCTTCACCCTGGACATGGATAGATCGT
>CAVZRD010000006.1:82500-753804 GCA_963777675.1 uncultured Gammaproteobacteria bacterium
CCGGCGCGTCGGTGATGCCGACATAGTTACCCAGTGACTTGGACATCTTCTGCACGCCGTCCAGTCCCTCGAGCAAGGGCATCGTCAACACGACCTGCGGCTCCTGCTCGTAAGCCTGTTGCATCTGGCGGCCGACCAGCAGATTGAACTTCTGATCCGTGCCGCCGAGCTCGACGTCGGCATGCAAGGCGACCGAGTCATACCCCTGCACGACCGGATACAGGAACTCGTGCACCGAGATCGGTTGGCCACTGGCATAGCGCTTCGCGAAGTCGTCGCGTTCCAGCATGCGCGCGACCGTGTGATGCGCCGCGAGCCGGATCAGGCCCGCCGCGTCCATCGCATGCATCCAGGTCGAATTGAATTCGATGCGCGTCGCCTTCTCGTCGAGTATCTTGAAGATCTGCGCCTCGTACGTTGCGGCGTTGGCCCGGATCTCTTCCGGCGACAGCGCGGGACGCGTCGCATTCCTGCCGGAGGGGTCTCCGATCATGCCGGTGAAGTCGCCGATCAGGAACACCACCTCGTGGCCGTATTCCTGGAATTGCCGCATCTTGTTGATGAGCACCGTGTGCCCGATGTGCAGATCGGGTGCGGTCGGGTCGAAGCCCGCCTTGACGATGAGCGGCCTGCCGAGCTTCAGCTTTGCGGCGAGCGCGTCATCCGGCAGCACTTCGTGCGTGCCGCGCAGGAGTTCGGCGAGTTGTTTGTTCATTGATGTCATTGCGTGCAGTCGGCACGGTCCATGGCAGCGGAACTGTAGCATTCTCGGCGCGCGATGAAAGCCTGTATCCAGCGTTTCTCAAGAGTGATGTTTAACGTCATGACTTATAACAGATTTCTTTGACGTCCCCTGCGGGCCACGGTAGAGTAGCCGCATCTCGTATCCCGGGGACGCCGGTTTGCATCGTCCAGCCAGCCCACTGCTTCACGATTACAAACACGCGGCGCCCCGGAAGCCCGGGAAATCCAGAGCACTGCAATGGTTCGCCGTCGGCCTGGGCCTGCCGCTGCTCGGACTCGCGATGATCTCGGCGATGGGTTCGAGGCCCGCCCCGATGCCGGACGTGCAGCCTGCCCTGACCGCGACGCCCGGCGCCGAGGTCGACGTGCACGAGCTCACGGATGCCGACAAAGTCTATTCCGACGTGCCGCTCGTGCTGGCACCGCAGCCCGATTACCAGAAACTCAAGCTGACCATCCACAAGGGCGACACGCTCGATCAGCTGTTCCGGAAGAATCAGCTCGACATCGGCGACCTGGTGACGATCTCCCGGCTCGACGAGGCGGGCAAACGCTTTCGCCGGATCAAGCCCGGCGACACCTTCGAGATCACGCACGACGAGGGCAAGGTCGTCAGTATGTATTCGCCTCTCGACCTCACGAGCGCCCTCGAGATCGATCGCAGCGATTCCGGCTTCAAGGCGCAGATCGAGGAGCGCCCCATCGAGAAGCGCAAGCGTTTCGCCTACGGTCTCATCAAGAGCTCCCTTTTCCAGAGTGCCGCCGATGCCGGTCTTTCAGACAAGACGATCATGAACCTCGCAGGCATCTTCGCCTGGGACGTCGACTTCGTGCTGGACATCCGCAGCGGCGACAACTTCTACGTCGAGTGGGAAGAGATCTGGCAGGACGGCAAGCTGGTCACCGACGGCGACATCATCGCCGCCGAGTTCAACAACGACGGCCGCAAGTACCGCGCCGTACGCTTCGTCGACGACAGCGGGCGCGCCGACTACTACACTCCGGACGGCCACAGCGTACGCAAGGCATTCATCCGCGCGCCGGTCGATTTCACGCGCATCAGTTCCAATTTCAACCTGCATCGCAAGCATCCGATCCTGAATACGATCCGCGCACACAAGGGCGTCGACTACGCCGCGCCGAAGGGCACGCCGATCAAGGCGGCCGGCGACGGCAAGGTAATATTCCGCGGCGTCAAGGGCGGTTACGGCAATGCCGTGATCCTGCAGCACGGCGGCAATATCACGACTCTGTATGGACACATGTCCCGGTTCGCCAGCGGCGTCGGTGTCGGCACGCGCGTACGTCAGGGCCAGACGATCGGATACGTCGGCTCCACGGGTCTCGCTACCGCGAGCCACCTGCATTACGAGTACCGCATCAACGGCGTGCACCGCAATCCGCGCACGGTCCAGCTGCCGCAGGCGGATCCGATCCCGGCAAAATACCGCGACAAGTTCTTCGCCGCATCCGAGCCGATCCTCGCGGAACTCGACCACTTCAAGAGCACACAACTGGCGAGCGTCGCGTACGCCGACGAAGCCTCGCACTGACGCGATGGCAGACCCTTATATCGGCCTGATCTCCGGCACCAGCATGGACGGCATCGACGCCGTGCTCGCGAGCTTCGGCGATGCGTCGGTCGAGATCCACGCTGCCCGCACCCACGCCTATCCCGACGAGCTGCGTGCCGCGCTCAGGCGCGCAACACAGGACCCGACCGAGTGTACCGTCGACGTCGTTGGCGAGCTCGATACCCGGGTCGGCGACTGCTTCCGTGACGCCGCGCTGGCATTGCTGGACGAGGCCGGCGTCACGGCCGGCGAAGTCGTCGCGATCGGCAGCCACGGCCAGACGCTGCGCCACATGCCCGCGGCGGCACACCCGTTCACGCTGCAGATCGGCGATCCCTGGCGCATCGCCGTCGGCACCGGGATCACGACCATCGCGGATTTCCGACGCGCCGACCTCGCCCTCGGCGGCCAGGGCGCCCCGCTCGTGCCGCCCTTCCACGAATGGCTGTTTCGCAAACAGGGCAGCACGCGCGTCGTGCTGAACCTGGGCGGCATCGCCAATGTCACGATCCTGCCCGCGGACGATGCGCCGGCCACCGGGTTCGATACGGGTCCCGGCAATACCCTGCTGGACGTCTGGATCGCCCAACACGCCGGCGAGCCCTTCGATCGCGGCGGTGAGTGGTCGGCGAGCGGCGAGGTCGCCGCGACGCTCCTCGAGCGGCTCGCCGCCGATCAGTACTTCGCCGCACCGCCGCCGAAGAGTACCGGCTTCGAATACTTCAATGCCCGCTGGCTGGAAGCAGCCGGCGCCGAGAAATTCGAGCCGGCCGACGTACAGGCGACACTCGCGCAGCTGACCGCGGACACGGTGGCCGAAGCCGTCCGTGCCGCCGACGCACGCGAATTGCTGGTCTGCGGCGGCGGCGTCCACAACCGGGATATCCTGCGCCGACTCGGAGAGGCACTGCCGGACGTCGATGTCCGCTCCACCGCGCAAGCGGGTCTGGACCCCGATCGGGTCGAGGCGGCCGCGTTCGCCTGGCTCGCCAGGCGCCGCATGGAGAACCTGCCCGGCAACCTCCCGTCGGTGACCGGCGCCAGCCGGCCCGCCGTGCTCGGCGCGCTGTTTTCTCCCTGCTGAAGTGAGCGTTACATAAAGGTTTCGTAACGGAGCCGTTGCTATACTGGCGGGCCGCCATCAGGAGCCTTGCGTGGACGCGCCAACCCTGCCGCCTTCCGACCTGTACATCAACCGGGAACTCAGTGCGCTCGAGTTCAACAAACGGGTGCTGGCGCAGGCGCAGGATCCGGACGTGCCGTTGCTGGAGAGATTGCGCTTTCTCTGCATCACCTGCACCAACCTCGACGAGTTCTTCGAGATCCGCGTCGCGGCACTGAAACAGCGCATCGAAATCGGTGCGCCGGCACAGGGTCCCGAAAAGGCATCGGCGCAGCAGGTCTTCGACGCGATACGGCACGGCATGCTCGGCGTCGTTAGGGAACAGTACGAATTGCTCAACAATGTCCTGTTTCCGGAGCTGTCGAAGGCGGGTGTGCAGTTCCTCCAGAGCGAGGAATGGAACGCCGAACAGCGCGAATGGCTCCGCGACTATTTCCGCGAGCAGGTTGTGCCCGTGCTCACGCCGCTGACGTTCGACCCGTCACGGCCGTTCCCGCGCATCCTGAACAAGAGCCTGAATTTCATCATCCGGCTGCACGGCAAGGACGCTTTCGGGCGGCGCCGCCATCGCGGCATGGTGCAGGCACCGCGTTCCCTGCCGCGCGTCATCCGGCTGCCCGAGCATTTGTCCAGCCCGGGCTGCCACCACTACGTGTTCCTGTCCTCGATGATCCGCGTGCACGCGCAGGAACTGTTCCCGGGACTGGCCGTCGACGGCTGCTGGCAGTTCCGGGTCACCCGCAACAGCAATCTCTACGTCGACGACGAAGAGATCAGCGACCTCGTGCACGCGCTCGAGGGCCAGCTGGAAGCGAGCCGCTATGGCGCCGCGGTGCGCATCGAAGTCGGCCATCAGTGTCCGGAAGATCTGCAGCAATTCCTGCTCGATCATTTCGGTCTCGACGAGCAGGACATGTATCTCGTGGACGGGCCCGTCAACCTGAACCGGCTCGCCACCGTCTGCGACATCGAGGACCGGCCTGAACTATTGTACCCCCCCTTCACGCAGGGTCTGCCGGACGAGCTGCGGACGGACGACGACATCTTCTCACTGCTCAAGACGAAGAACGTCCTGTTACACCATCCGTACCATTCCTTCTCCCCGACGATCGACTTCATCAAAACCGCGTCGACGGACCCGAGCGTGCTGGCCATCAAGATCACGCTGTACCGCACGGGCTCCGACTCGCCGATCGTCGACCTGCTCGTCAATGCCGCCAGGGCCGGCAAGGAAGTGACCGTGATCATCGAGCTGATGGCGCGCTTCGACGAAGCGGCGAACATATCGCTCGCGAATCGCTTGCAGGAAGCCGGCGCCCACGTCGTCTACGGCCTCGTGGGATACAAGACGCACGCCAAGATGACGCTGGTCGTGCGGCGCGAGTCGGGGAAGCTCTTACGCTACGTGCATCTCGGCACCGGCAACTATCATCATACGACCACGAAGCTGTACACCGACTACGGCTACATGAGCAGCAGCCAGCGTCTCGGCGAGGACGTGCACAAGATGTTCATGCAGCTCACGAGCCTTACCGAGGCGCGCGACCTCAACCGGATGCTGGCCTCGCCTTTCAATCTCTACGGCGCGTTGCTCGACAAGATCCGGCGCGAGGCGGACAACGCGCGCGAAGGCCTTGATGCGCGCATCATCGCCAAGATCAATGCGCTGTCCGAACCCGGCATCATCGATGCGCTCTACGAGGCCTCGCAGGCCGGCGTCCGCATCGACCTCATCGTGCGGGGGATCTGTTCACTGCGGCCCGGCGTGCCCGGCATTTCGGACAACATCCAAGTGCGCTCCATCGTCGGCCGGTTCCTTGAACACTCGCGCGTGTATTTCTTCCTGAACGGCGGCGATGAACAGATCTATTGCTCCAGCGCGGACTGGATGGAGCGTAATCTCCTGCGGCGCAACGAGTCCTGTTTCGAGATCCGGCAGAGGCGGCTCAAGGACCAGATCCGCGCCGACCTGGAACTCTACCTTTCCGACAATCGCCAGGCCTGGGTGCTGCACAGCGACGGCAGTTACGAACGCCTCGTTCCGAAGCCCGGCGAACCGCACGTCAGCGCCCAGGAGACCTTCCTGGAAGAACTCGCCGCTCCTAGCTGAAGCTGAGCCTGTACTCCACCTTGTCGAGATAGCCGATTTCCCGCTCGAGATCGGCTACCGTCAACGGGTTGGCCGCCAGCCAGCCGGCATCGAACGTCAGGCACATCGTTCGCTTGTTCACTGCCAGGGTGATCGGCGGCAGGTCGACCTGGCTGCGATTGCGGTGCAGCAGGACCGCCAGCCGCAGCACCATCACGAGCCGGAGGGCCGACTTGCGCCAGGCGCGCGGCAGCCGGCGCTGGAAGCGGGTAACGATCTGGTGGCGCTGGCTGCCGATCAGGAACGCGAGGAAGCGCTGTTCGGCGCGCGGGAAACCGGGCATGTCGGCGTTCTCGGCGATGTAGGCGCCGTGCCGCTGGAACCCGTCGTGCGAGATGTCGAGACCGATCTCGTGCAGTTTCGCCGACCACTCGAGCATGTTCCTGAACAGCGGCGCCTCGAGTTCCCAGTTCGCGGCGCACTGGTCGAGGAGCATCCGCGCCGTCGCCGCCACGCGCGCGGCCTGCGCCTTGTCGACGTGGTAGCGCGCGGCCATGGCGCTGACGCTCCGCTCACGCGCATCCTTGTGCCGCAGGCGGCCGACCAGTTCGTACAGGAGGCCCTCGCGGAGCGCGCCGTCGGAGACCTTCAGCGCGTCGATCCGCAATACGCCGAGCAGCTCGACCAGGATCGCCAGCCCTCCGGGCCAGACTTCCGCACGGCGGTCCGGCAGCCCCGGCAGCGTCAGCGCCGTGGTCGATTCGAACTGCAGCACGCGCAGGATCAGTTTCTCGACGGCATCCGCCGTGAGCATGTGCGAGTCGATGAGCCCCAGTTCGCTCGCCACCAGTTCGGTGGCGCGGATGGTGCCCGAGGTGCCCACGCATTCGACGTTGCTCGCGCCCCGGAAGAAGGCCTTGACCGGCCGCAGTTCGAGACGCGCCGCGACGCGCGCTCTCGTGAACGCGTCCTGCGTGATCCTGCCGCCCGGGAAATGGCGTTCTGTGAGCGCCACGCAACCGAGATGCACGCTCTCCAGCGCGCGCGGCTTCGGGCCCTTGCCGAGGATCAGCTCCGTGCTGCCGCCGCCGATGTCCATGACCAGCCGCAGGCCGTCGTACGGCGGCAAGCTGTGTGTCACGCCCTGGTAGATCAGGCGTGCTTCCTCGAGACCGGAGATGATCTCGATGGGATGACCCAGCGCCGCCTCGGCCTCCGCCATGAAACCGATATCTTCGCGCGCGCGCCGGAGCGTGCTCGTGCCGGCGGCACGTACGCTGTCGGCGTGCATCTCGCGCAGCCGTTCGCCGAAGCGTGCCAGGCAATCGAGCGCCCGGGCGCGCGCATCCGGCGAGATGTCGCCTTCGTCGGAAAGACCCTCGGCGAGGCGCACGGTCTCGCGGATGCGGTCGATGATGATGAGCTGGCCGTGGCGCAACTCACCGACGATCATGTGGAAACTGTTGGAGCCGAGGTCGACCCCGGCGATGACCTGGCGAGCGGTATCAGGCCGTGAAGGACTGTCCACAACCGCAGGTTGTGGTTGCGTTCGGGTTCCGGATGATGAACTGCGCACCCTGCAGGTCTTCCTTGTAATCGATTTCCGCGCCCATCAGATACTGGACGCTCATCGGATCGATCACAAGCGTGACGCCCTGGTTGACGACCTGGCTGTCGCCGTCCTCGATGTTCTCGTCGAAGGTGAAGCCGTACTGGAACCCCGAACAGCCGCCGCCGGAGATGAACACCCGCAGCTTCAGTTCGGGATTCTCCTCCTCGCGGATCAGTTCGCCGACCTTGGCAGCCGCGGCGTCCGTGAAGACCACGGGCGGCGGCGGCGCGGCCTGATCGGTAACCTGTCTGTCAGTCTGCATAGTCTTGAATCCTGTTAACTCTTGGCGGCGACGGAGGCATCCAGGCGGCTGGTCTGCTCGAGCAGCGGCACCTGACCCTCGGGCTGGTGCACCAGCTTACCGTTGATCTCGGCCCCGATCGCCATCTCGATGAGATTGTAATATACATTACCTATGACCCGCGCGGTGGGCCCGAGTTGCACACGCTGGCTCGCGCAGACGTCGCCCCGCACGATGCCGTGCAAGACGACATAAGGCACGCTGACGCCGCCCTCGATGTTGCCGTCCTCGCTGACGCTGAGCGCGGAATTGCTCTCCGGGTCGGCACTGACGTTGCCCTTGACGGTACCGTCCACGTGGCAGCCGCCCTCGAAGCTCAGGTCCCCGTTCACCTCGCTGTTCGCGCCCACGAGCGTGTCCACCCGGTTGTGTCCGCCTTTACTACGACCAAACATTCGTTCCTCCACCGCGCCCGTTCAGGCGGTCAATGCTGCGTCAGCCCGGACTCGTGGCCCAGGAGTAACTCTTCTCGATACTCTTGATCGAACGTGTCTTCGAGTGCACCTCTATCTTGATGCGCTCCGGCGTGAAGCCATCGGGGAGCACGATCTCCCGGCTGAAATCCTGGAAATAACGGAACGAGAACGGCCAGCTGTCGTCGCCCGTTTCGGGCAGGAGCTGGGCGTAGTCGTAGCTGGTCGTCGCGCCGTCCTGCTCGCCCTCGACGCTGAGGCTGACGTCGCCGGACACCTTGCGGTCGTGCTGCAGGGATTGCACGAGAACGAGGCGTAAATTGAAAGCGCGTTCGGTCGCGCCACGCGTCAGCTTCATGTCCTGTACGCGGAGCCCCGCGGTGCCGTCCTCCGGCGATACGATGCCCCGGTAGAACGCGATGGCGTCGTTCTGCTCCTGGATCTTCGATTGCAGCGAGGTGAGGCTGGCCTCGACCTCCTTGTAGGATTCGTGATCGATCTCGCGATCGGTCTGCAGCTTCGCCACCTCCTCCTTCAACGAGTCGATCTCTCCGTTGAGTTCGGCGATCCGGCTCTCGTACGCCTTGCGTTCCTTCGCCGCGTCGATGATGTTGTAGTTGGCCTGTATGCGGCCGAACTCGAACACCAGGTAGCACAGGACCGCGATGAAGACGGCCAGTGCCACGCGCGTGATGATGACGCGCGGGCCGCTGTGCAGCAGCAGAGGAGAATATCGGGCCAACACGGCATCCGTCGACGAAAAGACGTTATGTTACGCGGCGGTACCGGATGTGAGAAGTGCAGCACGTCACGGTTTGGCGTCGCGAATGTCCTTGTCCAGCGTCGCAAGCCAGCGTTTCGGCCACCAACGCGGGCGCGGCGGCAGTGCCTGCGGGTACACCGTTGAACCGAGCTCGTGGAGCGCCCGCGCGTAGACCCGGCGCTTGAAGTAAATGACTTCGCTCACCGGACGCCAGAAATCGACCCAGCGTACACGGTCGAACTCGGGCACCTCGCCCAGGTCGAAGCGGAAATTCGCCGTCGGCGAGATCAGTCGCAGCATGAACCAGCGCTGCTTCTGCCCGATGCACAGCGGCTTGCTGTTGCGGCGCACGTACCTGTCCGGCAACCGGTATCGGAGCCAGTCGCTCGTCGTACCGAGCAGCTCCACGTCTTCGGGACCCAGGCCGACTTCTTCGCGAAGCTCCCGATACATCGCGGCCTCGGGTTCTTCGCCGACACGCATGCCCCCTTGCGGGAACTGCCAGCCTTTGCTGCCCGCGCGGCCCGCGAGCAGCAGCTTGCCCGCGTTATTCGTCAGGATGATACCGACGTTGGCGCGGAACCCCTCTGCGTCAATCCAGTCGCTCGCCATTGCAGCGGATACGAAAACTCAACTGCCTTTAACTTTACACCAAATACGGGCATTGTCGGCGCTGCAGTGTGTTGACGGACCCCAATCCCCGACGGAGTCGCGCGTTGCCCCACAGGCATCCCGGAATCGTGCTCGCGGCGCTTTGCGCCGTCGCCCTGGCCGCACTCCTGGTCGCGCTGGCGACGGGCAGCGCGCACATCGGCCTCGCCGAGTCGCTCGACGCACTGCGCGGCTCGGCTCCGGAGTCGACACGGATGCTGGTGCTGGGATTGCGGTTGCCGCGCGCGCTCTCCGCGTTTGCCGTCGGCGGCCTGCTCGCCGTGGCCGGCGTCCTGATGCAGGTGCTGTTGCGCAATCCGCTGGCGGAGCCCTACATCCTCGGTACGTCGGGCGGCGCCGCCGTGGCGGCGCTGGCCGTGATGATGCTGGGCTTCGGCGCCACGGTGGTGAACTTCGCCGCTTTCGGTGGCGCACTCGCGGCGACCTTGCTCGTGTTCTCGGTCGCCCGCGGCTCCGGCAACTGGACGCCGTCGCGGTTGTTGCTGACCGGCGTCGTGCTCGCCTCCGGGTTCACGGCTGCGACGACCCTGTTGCTCGCGCTCAGTCCGGACAGGAACCTGCGCGGCATGCTGTTCTGGCTGATGGGCGACCTCAGTTTTGCATTCGATCCGGTGCCGCTGCTGGCCGTGCTCGCGCTGCTCGTCGCGGCGGCGACGCTGGCCGCGCGGCACCTCAACGTGCTCGCGCGCGGCGATCTGCAGGCGGCCATCGTCGGCATGCCGGTGGCGGGTTTTCGCGCACTCGTATTCGCAGCCGCATCGCTGGCCACGGCGATCTCCGTCACCAGCGTCGGCGTCATCGGTTTCATCGGCCTGGTCGTCCCGCACCTCGTCCGGCTCGGTGCCGGCGGCGACCATCGCTGGCTGGTGCCGGCCTCGGCACTGGCCGGCGCGAGCCTGCTGGTGGTCGCCGACACACTCGCTCGCACCATCCTCGCGCCGCGGCAGTTGCCCGTCGGCGCGCTGACGGCCGCGATCGGCGTGCCGCTGTTCCTGATCCTGATGCGCAGGTCCCGGGGAGCGAATCCGGTCTCCTGACCCCGGTATCTGGGGCCAGGGCTGGAGCAAGGGGGTAGGGAAATCGGGCCGGCAGGCTGCTACTGTCGAGGCATGACAAAACAGAAACGCCGCGGCCGTCCGCCCCACGACGATCTGCTCACGCCGGCCGAATGGCGCGTCGCGCATGCGGCTCGCCACGGGTTGACCAACCGCGCCATCGCGCGCCGCCTCGGCGTGAGTATCGACGCGGTCAAGTACCACGTCGGCAACGTGCTGGCGAAACTCGGCATTTCGAGCAAGCGCGCCCTTCGCAGCTGGTTTGCGGTACCCGCCGGGAGCGCTCTGCAAGATCGGGAGGAGACAATGAATCGGCCATTGCAGCTCGGCATCATCGGGCAGGTGTCACGGACCGTATCGGACATTCGCCGAGCCGAGGAGTGGTACGGCGGCGTCCTCGGCCTGCGCCACCTGTATTCCTTCGGCACGCTCGCGTTCTACGACTGCGGCGGAACGCGCCTGTTCCTGTCGCAGGACGAGAATCCGCCGGCGCACGAATCCATCCTGTATCTGAGCGTCGACGATATCCGGAGGGCGCAAGCGGAACTCGCGGCGCGCGGCGTCGAGTTCACACACGCTCCGCACCTGGTACACACGCACGAAGACGGTACCGAGGAATGGATGGCGTTCTTCAATGACCCCGAGGGACGCCCGCTGGCCCTGATGTCTCGGCCGCGGCCGCGAAATGACGCTAGGGATAGTGCGCACGCTCGGCGAGCTTGACTGCGTCGTCGAAATACCAGGTCGCGAGTTTCACTTCGCGCCCGCCCGTGCCGGCGCGGCGCTTCGCCTCCCGTGCGAGCAGCCAGTCGACGAAAGCCGCCGCGCCGTCCGGGTTCCGCGCATGCCGGCCGATACCCGCGGCGTCGGCATCGGCGAACGCGGGCATCGGCACCGCGACCGCCACGTCGGCACGAGATTCCGGCGCCACGGCACTGGAAACGATTCCGACCGTGCAGCGCCCGGCGGCGATCGCGTCGACGACGTCCGTGTCGGACTCGAACACCGGCTGTGCGAGATTCGTGATCCAGGCACGCACGACGAGTTCGGCGGACCGCACACCGCGCGCGGCGATCAGTTGCGCAATGACCGCGCGATTGAGCGCATTGCGCGACGAGGACAGGCACAGGCGGCCGGCGTACGTCCGCTCCGCCAAAGCGGCGTAGTCCACGTCCCCGCCGGCGATCCCTGCGTTCGGATCGAAGGCGACGACGGCGATCCGGTCGCCGAGGCCGGTCCAGTAGCCGTCGGGGTCCCGCAGCCACGCCGGCGCCGGAGCGTCGACACCGGCGGCGGCCAGCGGCCGCAGTGCACCGTGACTGGCGGCCCGCTGGATGTCCGCGACGCTGCGGGTCACCAGCACGTCTGCCGGCGGCTCGACGCGGTTCGCGATCTCGTCGGCAACGATCGCGTCCGCCGCGCCGTGACGAGTCATGACGACCGCGCCGGTCTCGATTTGGTAATCCCTGACCGCATTGGACAGGTACGCGTCGTCCCCGCTCGCCACGTAGACGACCACCGGTGGCACCGGGCGAGCGGGCGCCTTGTCGGCGTCCCCGGACCGGCCGCAGCCCGCGGCCGGCGCAAGGCACGCCGTAGCCAACAGGACCAGCGCCGCGCGCACGCTCAGTCTCCGTCGACCGCGATCCGGTCGCGACCGGACGACTTCGCGCGATACAGCGCGACGTCGGCGCGAGCGATCAGTGCTTCGCCGAGCGTCTTCAGGTCCTTCGTTTTCGGGTCGGGTAGCACACCGGCGATGCCGATCGAGGCGGTCACGGTCACCGAGGATCCGCCCGGCAGCGCACAGGGCGACGCCGATACCGCGCGACGGATGCGCTCGGCGAGGCCGACGGCCGCGGACGGCTCCGTGTTCGGCAACAGGATCACGAATTCCTCTCCGCCATAGCGCGCCGAGATATCGCTCGCCCTTACTTCGGTATCGATACGGTTGGCCAGTTCGCGCAGCACCGCGTCTCCGGCCGCGTGACCGAAGTTGTCGTTGATGCGCTTGAAATGATCGACGTCGAGCATCAGGCACGCGACGTGCGTTCGGTCACGGCGTGCCCGGGCCAGCTCTTCCGCGAGACGGAGTTGCAGGTAACGGCGATTGTGCCATCCGGTCAGCACGTCCGTGAAACCGCTGCGCAGGAGTCTCGCGCGGTTGACGCCGTTCTCGATCGAGATCGATGCGATGACGCCGAGATGCGCGAGGAAATCGGTGGCATGCCCGCGCGTGAAACGGCCGGCATCCGCGCTGCCGAGATTTATACTCCCGAACAGCCGCCGGCGATACAGCAGCGGGATCAGCGCAACACTGGCGAGACCTTCGGCACCGGGGAACAGGAGCTGGTGATCGCAGGCGGCGAAGGCACCCAGCCACGGCCGGTCGAGGGCGACGTACTGCGGCGCCATACCGGTCAGCGATTCCACGACGACGAGGTTCTCGAAGGCCTCGGCGGGTGCGCCTGCGGCCAGCAACAGATGGCGGATCTCGTGGTCCGGATCGCAGAGCACGACACTGACGTAAGGAAGTTGGTAGCTCGAGCGCAGGCCATCGAGCATTTCCCGGAACAGCGCCTCCAGATCCTCCGCCTGTAACAGTCGCAGCTCGCGCTCCTGCGAACGGCGCATCTTGTCTTCGTTGAGTGCGACCTCTGTCTTCAATCGGGCGAGTTCCTCCTCTGTCGCCTCCAGCCGGGCGGCACGTTCCTGGCGTGCGGGCATCGTCAGCCGCGCAGGGCCATGTAAGCCCTGCCTTTCTCCATCAGATCCACGAAGCCGCCCTCGTCCCCCTTCGCAACCACCTCGCGGATGCGTTCCGCCGCTTCGCACAACGCGTCGAGCGGCCCGAGGCCGAAGCGGTTCAGATGCTGGATCTCGAAGTACAGATGCGGGTTGTCCTGGGCGACGGCGGCGGATACCAGCAACTGGGAGTCGAACGTGGTCGAGGACAGCCGGGCGAGCTTCGGCGCCGCCTCTCCGCTCTCGGCAAGGGCCGTGAAGAACGCGATGTTGAGAGCGTGCGACAGACCGAGCACGTACGCGATCAGCCGGTCGTGATCGTCGAGTCCCATGTCGAGCTGTTCGACCATCGTCGAGTTGAACAGCGCCTTGGCATCGCGGGTCGCCTCGGCCGAGCCGACGTCGCAGAAGATCAGGTGGCGGCCGGACAGCAGGCGCGTATCCGGCCCGAACATCGGGTGCAGCGAGGCAACGCGGCAGCCGACCCTGGCCAGCTCGGCCAGCCCGTCCCGCAGCGGTGTCTTCAGGGAACCGATGTCGAAGACCAGCCCAGGCGGCTTGAGGACGGCGAGTTGCGCCAGGATCCGGCCGGACACCGCGAGCGGCGCTGCGACCACGATGACGTCGAAATCGACACCGGCGTCGGTCCAGTCGGCGAAACATCCCGGGCCGTCCTCGACGCCGGGGTCCGCGATCGTGGTCGCGTATCCCTGCGACGTGAAGAATTCCGCGAACCAGCCGCCCATCTTGCCGGCACCGCCGATCACCAGCACGCTGCGCCCGTCGCCCCTGCCCTCGGCGATGACGCGATCGCGCTCCTGACTGGCGAGCGAGGAGCGGATGAGTTCGGCCAGGATCGCCTCGGCCAGTTCCGGATCGACGCCGAGCTCGGTGGCCTGGGCGCGCGCCATGTCGAGCACGTCCTTCTCGCGCGCGTAGTCGCGCGTGGCCGTGCCGGACGACAGTTTATCGCGGCCGATCTCGCCGACGATTCGCTGGCGATCGGCGATCAGCTCGACGATCCGCCGATCGACGTCCGAGAGTTGCTGGCGCAGGTCGTCGAGGCTCATCGTTTGCGTCGCTTCGATCCGGTTGACACGAATCTGTTCTTTTACAGTAGACCCTTCCCGCGGGGCAAGCCGCACCACGTTGTCCGCGGCCGGCCAATCGTGCGAATATCACCGTGACCGGGTACTCGCCCGGATCGCAATCCAAACGCGGAGCCAGAACGCATGAAAACACGTGCCGCAGTCGCCTGGGAAGCAGGTAAACCGCTGGAAATCGAAACGATCGAACTCGACGGCCCGAAGGCGGGCGAGGTCCTGATCCGCAACGTCGCGACCGGCGTGTGTCACACCGACGCCTTCACGCTGTCCGGCGAAGACCCCGAGGGCCTGTTCCCCGCCGTACTCGGCCACGAGGGCGGCGCCATCGTCGAGGAAATCGGCGAGGGCGTCACGTCTGTCAAGGTCGGCGACCACGTCATCCCGTTGTACACGCCTGAGTGCGGCGAGTGCAGCTTCTGCACGTCCGGCAAGACCAATCTGTGCCAGGCGATCCGGGTCACGCAGGGCAAGGGTCTGATGCCCGACGGCTCCTCCCGGTTCTCCAAAGACGGCAAGACCGTCTATCACTACATGGGTACCTCGACGTTCAGCGAATACACGGTGCTGCCGGAGATCGCCATCGCGAAGGTCCGCCAGGACGCGCCGCTGGAAAAAGTCTGCCTGCTCGGCTGCGGCATCACGACCGGGATCGGCGCGGTCCTGAACACCGCGAAAGTGCAGCCGGGAACGACGGTCGCGGTCTTCGGCCTCGGCGGCGTCGGCCTGTCGGCGATCCAGGGCGCCACGATGGCGAAGGCGGGCCGCATCATCGCGGTCGACATCAACCCGGACAAGTTCGAGCTCGCGACGCAGCTCGGCGCGACCGACACCGTCAACCCGAAGGATCACGACGCCCCGGTCCAGCAGGTCATCGTCGACATGACCGACGGCGGTGTCGATTACTCATTTGAATGTGTCGGCAACGTCAAGCTGATGCGCGCGGCGCTCGAGTGCTGTCACAAGGGCTGGGGCGAATCGACGATCGTCGGCGTCGCCGGGGCGGGCCAGGAGATCTCCACACGGCCCTTCCAGCTCGTGACCGGCCGCGTCTGGCGCGGCACGGCATTCGGCGGCACCAAGGGCCGTTCGCAACTGCCCGGCATGGTCGACCAGTACATGAGCGGCGACATCAAGATCGACGAGTTCATCACCTACACGATGCCGCTCGAAGACATCAACCGGGCCTTCGACCTCATGCATGAAGGCAAGAGCATCCGATCCGTCATACATTATTGAGGCAGCGGGCAGACCGGAGCCGTCCTGCCCAATGAGAGTCCTGTGATCAGGGTCGCCGTCGCAACGACTTCCGAGCTTGCCGCCGACGCCGCGCGTGAGGTTGCCGCGGCCGGCGGCAATGCGGTCGACTGTGCGATCGGCGCGGCCCTGATGTCGATGAATACCCAGCCCGGTGTCTGTGCCCTGGCCGGCGGCGCCTACGTCACGGTCTGGGCGCCCGACGACGATCCCGTGACCTTCGACGGCAATCACGCGGTACCGGGTCGCGGCCTCGCCGGGCACGATCCCCACAGCGGTACCACCGAGGTCACGCTCGATTACGGCGGCGGCGTGTCGACGCGGGTCGGCGCCGGTTCGGTCGCGATCCCCGGCGCGCTGGCGGCACTCGAGATGGCATGGGAACGTCGCGGCCATTGCAGCTGGCACGACCTGTTCGTACCGGCGATCCGTGCCGCGCACGATGGATTCCCGTTGCCGGCCGCCTGTCACTATTACTTGTGTTACTCGGATCCCGTTATCTTCGGCCGCAGTGCGGACGCGCGGCGGGCCCTGCATGATGGCGGCGGTGCGCTGCTTGCGCCGGGCGCAGCCGTCGTCGTGCCGTATCTTGCCGAGAGCCTCGCGGCGATCGCCTCCGGCGGCGCGCGGGTGTTCTACGAGGGCGAACTCGCCGGCGCGATCACCGATCACGTGCTCGACGGCGGCGGTGCACTGACCAGGGCCGATCTTGCACAGTACGCGGCCGTGGAGCGGCCGGCGTTGACTGCCGAGTTGCACGGCTGGCAGATCGCCACGAACCCGCCGCCCGCAATCGGCGGCGCGGTGCTGGCGGCCATGCTGCTGGCCTGCGCGGACCTGCCGTCGCCGCGCTGGGACCGTGCGTCGCTCGAGCGCCTGATTCGGGTGCAGCGAGCCTGTCTCGACTACCGGCAACGGCGCTTCGATGCCGGCACGGACCCCGGCCTCGCGGCGCAAGGCCTGATCGCCAAGGCCCGCGACGGGCGTTTGCTCGGCCGCTGGACTTCGGCATCGACCGTGCACACCTCGGCCGTCGACGACGCGGGGCTCGCCTGCTCGATCACCGCCTCGTCGGGCTACGGCTCCGGAGAGATGCCGGCCGGCACCGGGCTCTGGCTCAACAACGGCCTCGGCGAGATCGAACTCATGGGCGACGGCCGCGCGGCCGGGGCGCCGGGCACGCGGCTGCCATCCAACATGGCGCCGAGCGTCGCACGGCGCGCAGATGCCGTGCTTGCGATCGGTTCGCCCGGCGCCGACCGCATCACCTCGGCAATTCACCAGGTACTCGTCAACGCGCTGGAACTCGGGATGCCGCTGGCCGACGCGATCTCGCATCCGCGCCTGCACGTCGACACGTCGGGCACGAGCGATCGGCTCGTGGCCGAGCCCGGGCTCGACATTCCCGACACCGACCTGCCGTTGACGGAATTCCCGGGCCTCAACATGTATTTCGGCGGCGTCGGCGCGGCACTCGCCGATGGCGCCGGCGGATTCGACGTGGCATCCGATCCACGCCGTGAAGGGGGCACCGCCGTATGCGGCTGACCGACCTCATTGCAGAGCGAAGGAGTGGGGCGTGATCGATCCCTGCACGGCAAAACGCCTGCCCGCGGAGTTGCCGGGAGACCCGATGCGCTGGGCCAAGGCCTGGCTCGACGAGGCCGTCGCCGAGGGCGTGAGCCGCAATCCCAACTCGATGACCGCGGTGACCGTCGACGGTGACGGTCGGCCCGCCGGCCGGGTCGTGCTCTGCAAATCCTTCGTCACCGAGCCCGGCTACGTCGTGTTCTATACGAACTACAAGTCGGACAAGGTCCGGCACCTCGACGCGAACGACAACGTCGCGCTCGTCTTTCACTGGGACGCACTCGGGCGCCAGGTTCGCATCGAAGGGCGGGCCGTCCACTCCCCGGCCGAGGAGAGCGACGCCTACTTCGCCACCCGTGACTGGGGCAGTCAGCTCGGCGCGTGGGGCTCCGACCAGAGCGCCCCGCTCGAATCGCGCTCGGCACTGATCGCGCAGGTGGCGCGGCGGGCGATGCGGCTCGGTGTGAACGCCGCGGGCAGCCTGAAATCCATCGCCGTGCGGGACCGGCCGGTCATCCCGCGGCCGCCGCACTGGGGCGGAATCCGCGTGTGGGCGCGGCGCATCGAACTCTGGATCGAAGGTGCCGACCGCATCCATGACCGCGCACGATGGGAGCGGCGCCTGACAAAGAACGACGACGGCACGTTCAGCGTCGGGGCCTGGTCGGGAACCCGGCTGCAACCCTGAGTGCACGGTTTGTCCCGGATCTTCGTCGTCATCGCAGTGCTCGCTGCCGCCGTGCCCGCGTCGGCGCAAGTGACCCTGACCCGCGGCACGAACTACTCCGTCGATGTCGCCGCGGACGGACGCCTGGCGATCGACCTGCTCGGTCGGATCTGGGTGCTGCCGGCCAAGGGCGGCGTGGCTCGCCAGCTCGAGGCGCGGCCGCTGCCTGCCAGGCGGCCGCGCTGGTCGCCGGACGCGAACAGCATCGTCTACCAGGCACGCTCGGGGAATCGGGAGGCCCTGCGCCTGTATCGGTTTGCCGACGGCTCCAGTACGGAGATCAGCGACGGCCACTATTTCGACGAATATCCCTCCTGGCATCCGTCCGGCGAGCGCATCGTGTATTCGTCGGACCGCAACGAGAGCGGCTTCGACCTGTGGGAACTCGATCTTCCGACCCGCCTGACGTGGCGCCTCACGAGCGCGCCGGGCGACGAGACCGAGGCGGCGTGGTCTGCCGATGGCCGCGACCTCGCCTGGATCCACCACGACGACGCCGGCTGGTCGCTCATGCTGCGCCGGCAGGGCCGGCCCGACGTCGTGCTCGCGAGATCGGAAGCGCGCCTGGCCGCACCGTCCTGGCGTCCCGACGGCAGCCTGATCACGTTCCTTGAGCGCACCGGGTCCGGCCTCGAACTGGAGATGGCGATCCTGTCGGATCCGCCGCTGGTTCGAGCGCTCGTGCAGGACGAGGACTTCTTCTACGCACCGGTCGCGTGGCGCGACCGCGGCCAGTTCCTGTACACCGCGAACGGTGTCATCCGCAGTCGCCCGTTCGATTCCTGGACCCCGAAGACACTGCCGTTCCGGGCGACGCTCGAGCCCGAATCGCAGCGCCGCGGCGGCCCGCACCGGCCGCGGCAGCTGGCCGACACGAACCCGCCGGACGGCCGCCTCGTGCTGCGCGCGGCGCGCCTGTTCGACGGCACGTCGGACACGTATCGCGAGGACCTCGACATCGTGATCGACGGTGCCACGATTACGGCACTCGAGGCACCTCGCGAGCGCAGCGATGCGATCGTCGTCGACATGGGCGATCTCACCGTGCTGCCCGGGGTCGTCGATGCCTGGGCCGACCTGCCCGCGACGCCCGCGGAGTCGCTCGGCCCCTTGCTCCTGTCCTACGGCGTGACGACCGTCGTCACTTCGCTGGCCGATCCCGGTGCGCTGAACCGGCGTTGGTCCGGCAAGGACATGCCCGGCCCCCGTGTGCTGGGCAGCGACTGGCGTCCCGACCTCGATCCGATGAACTCGCTGGTGCCGGGTGCCGGCGAGGGCCCGACCAGCCCGCGCGGGATCCGCTACGAGAATGCACAGATCGCGGCCGGGCCGGATGTCATGCCGGTGTTTTCCGGGCTCGCCGACGCCCGCACGCCGGGACTTCCCGAGCTCATGCAGTCGCGGCAGGCCACCCTGCTCGGCCGTTACCCAACGGCGATCCGTCGCTACACCGAGCTCGCGGGGCTGACGCTTCCGGCCGGCTCCATCGTGCTGGCGAGTGCGCCCAACGGGCTGCCGCCCGGAATCGCCCAGCAGGCCGAGCTGCGAGCAATGGTCGCCGCCGGATCGGAGCCGGCGGCCGCGCTCGAGGCGGCAGGCGAGAACGCGGCGGCCGCACTCGGCGTCGCTGCGCAGCTCGGCCGGATTGCGCCCGGAGCGTGCGCCGACCTGGTCATTGTCGACGGCGATCCGCTGGCCGACGTCGACGACGCGGCCAGGGTCATCGGGGTCGTTCGCAACGGCCGCTTCTTCAGTGCCATCGGCCTGATCGAGCGCGCAAAGGCGGCAGGGAATGTCGAATAATTTAACAATCCAATTACGGCGGCGGGCCGGATATCACACAAGCAGGATATTTTACATAATGCATTGAGTCGGCGACGGGCTGCGGGCCGCCTGGCCTCACGGAACCCACGCAAAAACATCCGGTTTTCAGCCGTTTGGACCGGCTTGTTTGGGAATCGGGTCATGTGCAGCGCAGCAATTTCGTCGAATTTCTTTACAAACGAGCGAATTACCGTCAGCGGCCGAACCCGTACCAGTCGCTAACAGACTGAATTCCGGGCTCGATTTGCCCACTTGGCACAGGTCTTGCTTTTTATAATCTGCCCAAGCGAAGTGTAGCTGCGGCCGGTACGGCAAATAGGATACATACGGGATTTAGACGCCAGAAGAATAACAACTACAAAAACAATAAGATCCAGATCCAACAACAATAAAAAAGTTCTGTGTCCGCCGACCGAATTCGCAGTTACCTCTTTTGATAAAAAGAAAGAGAAATTGGCCCCGCCGCTCACGCTGCGGGGCTTTTTCTTTGGCTGGTACTCTAACCAGGTCCGCTCGACTCGCGGTACCATGCGGCTTCGACGCGGCCCCGGAATTGTGACACGGTGACATTGCAGCCCTCAGTGCGACCGGCGAGGCGACTGGCCATGCTCACGGTCTTGAGCCTCCTGCTCGCCGCATGCGGCGGTCCTGCGCCGGATTATTCCGAGGCGACGATCCCCGAACTGCACGATAGAATCGCGCGTGGCGAACTCACGTCGGAGCAGCTCGTCGACTGGTATCTGGACAGGATCGCCGCGATCGACCGGCAAGGCCCGCAACTGGATTCCGTGATCGAGCTCAATCCCGATGCCCGCGAAATTGCCCGGGACTTGGATGCGGAGTGGCGGGAAAAGGGTCCGCGCGGCCCGCTGCACGGCATCCCGGTGCTGCTCAAGGCGAACATCGACACGGCAGATCACATGCACACCACCGCCGGGTCGCTCGCGCTCGCGGACCATATTGCACCGCGCGATGCGTTCCTGGTCGCCCGATTGCGCGATGCCGGCGCGGTGATCCTCGGCAAGACCAACCTGAGTGAATGGGCGAACTTCCGGTCGACGCATTCGACGAGCGGCTGGAGCAGCCTCGGCGGCCAGACGAAGAATCCTTACGACACCGCGCGCAATCCCTGTGGTTCGTCGAGCGGCTCCGCCGTCGCAGTCGCCGCGAACCTCACCGTCGTCGCCGTCGGCACGGAGACGGACGGCTCGGTCATTTGCCCTTCCGGCGTCAACGGCATCGTCGGCATCAAGCCGACGCTCGGATTGATCAGCCGTAGCGGCATCATCCCGATTGCGCACAGCCAGGACACGGCCGGCCCGATGGCGCGATCGGTGCGCGACGCGGCAATACTGCTCGGTGCCATGGCGGGGGCCGACGCGGAAGACCCCGCGACCGCCGACGCACCGACCAGGGCAATCGCCGACTACACCGCGAACCTCGCGGCCGATGCGCTCGCCGGCCGCCGGATCGGCGTCGTGCGCTCCTACTACGGGGCCGGCAGCAACCCGGACGTGGAGGCGATCCTGGCCTCGAGCATCAAGGCTCTGGAGGGCGGCGGCGCCGAGATCGTCGATCCGATCAACTTCGACACCAAGGGCATGGGCCAGGCGGAGGATGTCGTGTTGTTATACGAATTCAAGGCGGACCTCGATGCCTACCTCGAAAAGTCGAAGGCGCCGATACGCACGCTCGCCGGGATCGTAGACTTCAACAAGTCTCATGCGGACGAGGTCATGCCCTTCTTCGGGCAGGAATACATGCTGCAGGCACTCGACAAGGGCCCGCTGACCGACAGCGAATACCTCGATGCGCTCGAGCAAAGCCGCGGCATCGCCCGCAAGGCCCTCGACACGGCGCTTGCCGACAACCGGCTCGACGCGCTGATCGTCGTAAGCAACGGCCCGGCCTGGATGACGGATCACGTAAACGGCGACAGCTTCTCGATCGGCAGCTCGTCGTATGCCGCTGTGTCGGGTTACCCGAGCATCACCGTCCCCGCGGGTTTCGTTTCCGGGCTGCCGATCGGCCTCTCGTTCATCGGCGCTGCCTGGTCCGACAAAAAGTTGATCGAGCTGGCCTATGCGTTCGAACAGGCGACCGGCGCGCGGCGCGCACCCGAGCTCTAGGGCCTGTCGTCAGTTGTTCAGAGCCGTCCGCATCGCCATCCTGCTGTTCATCCTGTTGTTCGTGGCCGCCAGCGCGTGGTTGACGAAGAGTCGAAGCACGGACTGGAACAACAGCCTCTGGATCAAGATATACCCGATCAACGCCGACGGCAGCGACGAGAGCGCGAAGTACATCGCCTCGCTGACGACCGAGGACTTCGCGCCGATCGAGGACTTCGTCGCGCGCGAGGCCAGCCGCTACGGAAAGACCGTGGACCGCCCGTTGCGCGTCGAACTCGGCCGTCCCGTCGAGGAGCAGCCACCCGCCGTCGATCCCGCACCGAACATGCTCGACGTCATGATCTGGTCCCTGAGGATGCGCTGGTGGGCGTCACACGTGGCCGGCGAACAAGACGAGATCGAACCCGACGTTCGCATGTTCGTCCGCTATCATCGCCCGCAGGAAGGATTCCTGCTCGAAAACTCCGTGGGCCTGCAGAAGGGCATGGTCGGCGTCGTCAATGCGCGTGCCGGTCGCAGCCACCGGGGCGCCAACAACGTCATCATCGCGCATGAATTCCTGCACACGCTCGGCGCGACGGACAAATACGATCCGTCCGACGGTCAGCCCAGCGTGCCGGACGGGCTCGGCGAGCCCGATCGGAAACCGCTTTATCCGCAACGGCTGGCGGAGATCATGGGCGGCCGCATCGCATTGACCGCCGACGAGGCGGTGGTCCCGAAGAGCCTCAGGTACGCCGTGATCGGCCCGCTCACGGCGCACGAGATCCGGCTCACGGACTGACCCGGCATGCTGGCGAAACCGACGCCGATCCTGGTTTGCACCGGTCTCACCGTGAGCGTGCCGGGCCGCCGGCTCGTCGACGAACTCGACCTTGAACTGACGCCCGGCGAAGTCGTTGCCGTTCTCGGGCGCAACGGCAGCGGCAAGACACTGACGCTGCTGACGCTGGCCGGTTTGCGACCGGCGGCGGGCGGCCGCGTGACACTCGGCGGCGCGAGCATCCTTGCCTCCCGGCGGCGGACGGCGCAACAGCTCGCGTTCCTGCCGCAGACGACCGAAGACGTGTTTCCCGCGACCGTGCTCGACACCGCGCTGACGGGCCGCCATCCGCACATCGGGCTCATGCGGTGGGAATCGGCGCGGGATCTCGAGATCGCCCGCGCGGCGCTCGAGACGATGAGCCTCTCTTCGCTCGCCGCGCGCGACGTACTGACCTTGTCGGGCGGTGAGCGCCGCCGGCTCGCGATCGCGCAGGTACTCGCACAAAGGCCGTCGGTATACCTGCTCGACGAACCGACCAATCACCTCGACCCGCAGCACCAGCTCGACGCACTCACGGTGTTCCGCCGCGCGGCCGACGAACAGGGCGCGGCGGTCTTCGTGAGCCTGCACGACGTCAACCTCGCGGCCCGCTTTGCCGACCGTTGCCTGCTGCTCCACGGCGACGGCCGCTGGCGCCTCGGCGCGAGCGCCGACGTGCTGGACGTCGATTCGCTCGGCGAGTTGTACGCGACGACGATGGAGGCGGTCCGCTGGCGTTCGCACGACCTGTTCGTCGCAGTGTCAGACCACCCAGCCCCGTAAGGACTCCAGGTACTGCGCGTGCAGCGCCGCGTTCGCGGCGAGCACGGAGCGCGTCCCGAGTCCGATCGCGTCGCCGTTCAGATCGGTAAACACGCCGCCTGCCTCGGTCACGATCAGCGACAACGCCGCGATGTCGAGGATGTTGACGTCGGATTCGATGACGGCCTCGATCTTCCCTGCCGCAAGCAAATGATAATGATAGAAATCGCCGTAACCACGGATTCGGTCTGCACGCGCCACGATCTCCCCGAGGCGCGCCCAGCCGCCGGACTTCGCCAGTGACCTGAGGTTGCCGGTGGAGACGGCCGCGGCATCCGGGTCGGCGACATCGCTGACCGCGAGCCGCACGCCGTTCAGCCAGGCGCCGCGACCCTCCTCCGCCCAGGCCAGTTCATCCATCATCGTGCCGCTCGACACGCCGAGCACGATGCGTCCCTCGTGCATCAACGCGATCTGCGTCGAAAAGAACGGGTACTGCCGGATGAATCCCTTGGTACCGTCGATCGGATCGACGAGCCACAGGTAGTCGGCATCGCCCCGCGTGCGCCCGGTCTCTTCGCCGTAGAATCCGTGATCCGGAAACCGCCGGCCGAGGATGTCCCGGATCGCCTGCTCGCATTCGACGTCGGCTTGCGTGACGGGCGTGCGATCCGCCTTCGTCCGCACCGTGAAGTTGCCCGCATAGTACTCGCGGCTGATCCGCGCGGCGGCTTCGGCTGCTTCTTTCGCGGCGGCGAGGGCCGCCGATGGGCCAGGCTCTGTCGTCATTTATCCGGTCCGGGTACGGGAAACAACCGGCGCAACTATGGCGGCTCGACCGTGCAGACACAAGCGGACCCTGCCGCGCTTGACAGCGTCCCGCGGGCACACCTATGGTACGAAGCTCACCAGGTGAGCCCGATTCGGCAGGATCGGGTGAACGGGAAGCCGGTACGGCGTGAGTTCAGGACGGCTCACGACAAATCCGGCGCTGCCCCCGCAACGGTGATCGAGTCAAACCGTAGCCCCCGGTCTGGAACCAACGGCCGGAGCCACTGCGAAACGCAAGACCTGCGCTCGCGGGAAGGCGCTACGGCAAGGACGCAAGTCCGCTCGTCAGCCCGGAGACCGGCCTCGTGAACACGCTATCGGCGCGGAGGGCGCATGGCGGGCGTGCCACACGGGCCGTCCGGCCGGACTCTCCAGACCGTGGACTCAACGAAAAAGAACGCGTGCGGGCGGCACGCACTGGAGAGCCAACATGTACAGCTTCCGATTCCCGGCGGCGCTCATCGTCCTGTCACTTTCGTCTCTGGTGCATGCAGCGGACCGGCCGACGCCGGATGAAACGACGCAGAACACGCCGCGCAGCGCGCCTCACGAAACCCTCGTTGTCACCGCGACGCGAACCGAGATCCCCCTCTCGGACGCGACCGTGCCCGTGACGGTCATCACGCGGGACGACATTGAACTGTCACTGGCCAACGATCTCGCGGACCTGCTGCGCTTCCAGGCCGGCATCGACCTGGGCCGCAACGGCGGCCCGGGGCAGGCCACCTCCCTGTTCCTGCGCGGCACCGAAAGCAATCACACGCTCGTGCTGGTCGATGGCGTGCGGATCAACCCGGGCACCGTGGGCGGCGCGCCGATCCAGAACATCGCCCCGGAATTGATCGAACGCATCGAAGTTGTCAAGGGCGCCCGCTCGGCGTTGTTCGGCACCGATGCGATCGGTGGCGTGATCAACGTCATCACACGCCGCCCGGACGACGGCTATGTAGAGACTGGAATCGGGATGGGCAGCGACGACACGCGCTCCGCTTTCTTCTCGGCCGGCGATCGCGGCTCGCTCGGCGAATTCGGCATCACGCTCAACGGTCAGTCCACGGACGGCTTCCCGCCGCGCACGGATTCCGACGTCACCCGCGGCTACGACAACCTGTCGGCGAGCCTGTACGCCTCGCATCCCGTCGGCGACGGGGACCTGATCCTCCATCACTGGGAGGCGCGCGGCAACGTCGAATACCTGGATTTCTTCCTGACGCCCGTAGACCAGGATTATCACAACGCGACGACGGCGCTCGAGTGGAACGGTCACCTGTCGGCGCATGGCAGCAGCCGTCTCGTGCTGTCTCACATGCTGGACGATATCCGCCAGAATCAGAGCGACGACTTCGTCCGGTCCGAGCGCGTGAGCATCGACTGGCAATACAGCTACGCGATATCCAGCCACGTGTTGACGGCCGGCCTCTACGGCGTCGACGAGGACGCATCGACACTGTCGTTCGGCAGCGGCTTCGACGAACCCACCAGGGTCCGGGCCGCCTTCCTTCAGGACCAGTGGTCACACGGCCCGCAGCGCGCCTTCCTCGCGCTGCGCGTGACCGACCACGAGACGTTCGGCCGGCACACGACCTGGAATGCCGAATACGCGCTGGATATCGGCGACGCCTGGACCCTGAACGCAGGCCTGGGTCACGCGTTCCGCGCGCCGGACGCAACGGACCGGTTCGGCTTCGGCGGCAATCCCGGCCTCTCTCCGGAGATCGCCGACGAGGCACAGCTCGGCCTGCGCTACGCGTCGCCGAACGGTCACAGCGTCGATTTCGAGCTGTACGCGAACGACATCGACGACCTGATCGAGTTCGATTTCCAATCTTTCCTGCTCGAGAATGTCGAGCGCACCCGGATCCGCGGCACCCAACTCGGCTACGACTATCGCGGCGACAACTTCACTGTCCACGCCGAACTCGTCAGGCAGCACGCCGACAACGCCACGACGGGGGAGCGCCTGCTGCGCCGCGCCGACGAGAGCGGGACCTTGTCCTGGACGGTCGTCGCCGGCCGCAACCGGTTCGGCGTCGCCGTCCTGGCGAGCGGCGATCGGGTCGATCTCGGTAACGTCCGCCTGCCCGGCTACGCTCTCGTCGATCTGACTGCCGAGCTGCCCATCGGCCGTGACTTCACCTTCAATGCCCGCATCGAGAACCTGATCGACACGGAATATCAGACCGCCGACGGTTTCCGCATGCCCGGACGCGGTGCGTACGTCGAGTTAAGATACCGCAGGGACTGAGATGGGAAAACGACTGAGCAAGATCTACACGCGCACCGGCGACGACGGTACGACCGGACTCGGCGACGGCACGCGGGTACCGAAGGACAGCCCGCGCGTCGAGGCGTACGGCACCGTCGACGAGGCCAACAGCGTCATCGGCCTCGTGCTCGCCTGCCCGTCCGTACCCGATGCCGTCCGCATCGCGCTGACCGAAGTGCAGCACGACCTGTTCGAGCTGGGCGGCGAACTGTGTATCCCCGGTCACGCCGCGATCGTCTCCGGCTTCGTCGAGCGGCTCGAGTCCCGGCTGGACGCATTCAACGCCGATTTGCCGGCGCTCGCCGAGTTCATACTGCCGGGCGGCGGCGAGGCCGCCGCGCGCTGTCACCTCGCACGCTGCATCGTACGCCGAGCCGAGCGCACGACGATCGCGCTGGCCAGGCAAGAGACCGTCCGGTCCGAGGCCATCACGTACCTGAACCGGCTCTCGGACCTGCTGTTCGTCATCGCCCGCGTCCTGGCCCGCGCCGAGGGCGGCACCGAGGTGCTCTGGGACCGGGATCGGTAAGTTGGTCACGCGGGACGGCGGGGGGCGGCCGACTATGGTGTAACGGCGCGGTGGGCGCGGGCGGTGTCGAGGGCTTCGCAGACGGCGCGGGCGGCGGCGGCGAGGCGCGGCGTGGCCCGGCCGATCTCGTCGGCCGGCATCAGGAAATGGTTGTCATAGCGGTTCGCGGCGAGGTCGGGCCAGCGCGCCCATTGCGCGAAGGCGTCCTCGCCCGCGTCGGAACTCGCGAGTATCGCTTCGGGGTCGCGGGCGACGACGGCTTCCACGTCGACGGCCGGCGCGAGTTCGCCGAGATCGGCGAACACGTTGCGCCCGCCGCACAACTGTATCAGTTCGCTGACGTAGTGCTTGCCATTGACGGTGTACAGCGGTCGCGCAGACACCTGGTAGAAGACGCGTATCGGCTCGCGACCGGCGTACTGGTCTGCGATCGCGGCGAGTTCGGCGTCATACGCATCCGCGGCGCGATCCGCCGTATCCGCGTGGCCGGTCAGCTCGCCGATGCGGCGCAGCGCGCGGGCCACGTCTTCGAGGCTGCGCGTGCGTATCGTCTCGACGCGATAACCGCCGCGGCGCAGTTCGTCGACGACGTGCACGGGCGTGCCGCTCTCCCAGGCAAGCAGCAGATCCGGTTCCAGCGTGGCGAGACGCTCGCGGTCGACGGCGAAGGCATCGCCGACCACGGGGAGTTTTGCGGCGGCCGGCGGATAATCGGAATACGCGCTCACGCCAACGAGTGTGTCGCTGGCGCCGGCGGCGAACACGAGCTCGGCCAGGTTCGGTGCGAGCGTCACGACCCGGGAGTGAGTCGTCGTTCCGGGAGGCGGCTCGGACGGAGCTGAGCAGGCGCAGGCGAGTAAGGCCAGCAGCGCGAGCGCGCAGCCTGCCCTCACCGCGTCCAGCCGTACAGCGTCATCGCGGCGATAACGACGGCCCAGATCAGGAGCAGCCGGAACACGAGGCGGTTGGCGGCGGTCGCACCGCGGATCGCCCGGGCGCCGAGTTCCTCGTCGTCCTCGTCCTGCAGCGCCAGCGCGGCGACGCCGACCCTCGCGAGGAGGTGTTCGTTGCGTTCCGACAGCGACTCGGCTTTCTGTTCGGTCGGTGCACGCCACGCGCCGATGGCGGTATCGAAATTCCCGGCAGCGGCGTAACCGACGGCCGTCAGCCTTGCGGGGATCCACGCCAGCCAGCCATGCAGCGTAACGGCCGCCGTTCGATTGCGATCGGTTACGCCGTCGGACTCCTCGTCGCGCGCCGCCGCGAAAACGGCGCGGCGCCGGATCAGGTCGGTGGCGCGATAGGCCCAGGCACCGAAAGGCCCGAGCACGACGAACCAGAAAATCACCGCGAACAGACGATTGTTCGCTTGTATACAGACGCCTTCCTCGACGCGATGTATTCGATCGAGATCGCCGTCGGGCACTTCCGTCTCGAGGATGTTCATCGCCGAGTGACGGATGCGCTCCTCGTCGTCGCTTTCGACGGCCTTGCAGTACTCGTCTACGTCCTCGCCGATATCCTGCGGGCCGAGCGAGAAGAACAGGACGACGATCGCGAGAATCAGGTAGGGGAAGCCCAGCAAGGAGTCACCGAGGACGACCATGACAGCGAAGACCGGGAGCACCAGCGCGACCGCGATCATGAGCACAGGGATGAGCGCCGGCCAGTTTGCGAGGCGCGCCGCCAGTGAGAAGCCCCGGTCGATCACGCGATCCAGCCAGCGCAGGCGCCGGAGGTGGAACAGCTGCGTCGCAAGCCGCTCCACGACCAGGCCGATCAGGAGTGCAATCAGATTCATCGTTTTCAGGTCGCCCGTGTGCCCGGCACCGGCTCGTCCGGACGAACCGACCGGGCGTCGAGCCCATCATACAATCGAAGCCAGTCGAAAGCAGGGCCCGGGTCCGTTTTGCGGCCCACCGCAAGGTCGGAATGGGCCGCGATCCGGCGTACCGAAAGACCATCGTACGAATCCAGCAGTGCGGCCACGACCTCGATCAGGACCTCGTACTGCGCAGCGGTGTAAGGCGTCTCGTCCTCTCCTTCCAGTTCGATGCCGATCGAAAAATCATTGCAGCGAGAGGCGCCACGGAACTCGGACTCGCCCGCGTGCCAGGCACGCCTGGTAAACGGCACGAACTGGACGAGTTCGCCGTCCCTGCGGATCAGCAGATGTGCCGATACTTCGAGGCCCCGGATCGTCCCGAAATACTCGTGGCTGTCCCAGTCGAGGGTATTCGTGAACAGGCGCTCGATCGCGGGTCCGCCGAAACTGCCCGGCGGCAGGCTGATGCCGTGCAGGACCAGCAGCTCCGGTTCCGCGTCGGCCGGCCGCGCGTCCTGATTCGGGCTCGGACAATGGCGGGCCGGCGTCAAGAGACCGGTCGCAATGTCGACGCGAATCGTACTGTCGTGCATCGGTTGCCCCTGTCCGGAAGAAGGACGATAGTCATGGCTGCGGCCGTTGACTGTCAACGGCCGGCGCAGGAACGAGCCGAGCTTATGCCCCTTACCCGACTCCACGTCGACGACGAACTCGCCAGCGGCCGACGCGTGACGCTCGGCGAAGCGCAGGCGCACTACGTCGGCCGGGTCCTCAGGCTGCGCAAGGGCGACACCCTGATCCTGTTTGACGGGTCGGGCACGGAGTTCGCCGCCGTCGTCGAGAGGATCGGCAAGGACTCGGCAGAACTCGCGATCGGGACGCGCAACGAGACACATACCGAGTCCGTGCTCCACACCCAGCTCGTGCAGGGCATCGGCCGCGGCGATCGCATGGACTTCGTCGTGCAGAAGGCGACCGAACTCGGCGTCAAACGCATCACGCCGGTCATGACCCGACACGGCGTCGTGCGCCTCGATTCCCGCCGGGCGGACAGCCGCCGCGCGCACTGGCAGAGTATCGCCACCAGCGCGTGCGAACAATCCGGCCGGGTCAGGCCACCCCTCATCGATGAGCCGGTAGCGCTGGACGCCTGGTTCGGCGCCATGACCCGCCGGGCCGATGTCGACCTGATCCTGCGGCCCGGGGCGGACCTGCCGCTCGCCGCGGTCCCGGCCCCCGTCACCAAGCTCTGCCTGCTGATCGGGCCGGAGGGCGGCTTCAGCGACGTCGAATACGCCGCCGCCGCCGCCGCGGGGTTCCGCGCCGTTTCGCTCGGCCCGCGCATTCTGCGCACCGAGACGGCGGCCCTGGCGGCGCTCGCTGTCGCGCAGTCGCTGTGGGGCGACCTCGGCGGATGAGGCGCCTCAAACCTCGCGGCAACCGTTGAACCAACTCGCCCTGCCGCGTTCTGATCAAGAACAACGCAAGGGCCTGAGCGCCAGGGGGAGAACATGACGATGACTTTCGCCGGACTGGTTCCGGCCGTGCTGCTTGCCGGCGCGGCGATCGCCGCGGAACCCACACCCGAGTACGCCGATCGGGCCGCCTGCATGGAAGGCCCGATGGCACAGTTCGGTCGCTACATCGGCGACTGGGACATCGAGGACGAGCAGATCGACTCCGACGGTACCCACTGGAACCCGGGCAGCGGGGCGCGCTGGATCTTCCGCTGCATCGGCGACGGCACTGCCGTACAAGACTACTGGTTCCCCGACAAGGGCGGCTTCGGCACCAACCTCAGGACCTACAACCCCGACACCTCCAGCTGGGAGATCGTGTGGACCGCGAAGTCGCTGCGCGGCCTGACGCACATCACGGCCCGGCAGGCGGACGACGGCAGCATCGTCATGAACGTGCTGGACCCGGAACCCAAGCCGCGCCGGATCACCTTCTATCCGCCGACCGCGGACGGCTGGCACTGGAAGATGGAATGGTCCTTCGACGACGGCAAGACCTGGACCGAGGTTTACCGGATCAAGGCGACGCCGCACAAGACGGTGCCTGGTGTCCTGTCCGATTAATTCGCAGGATTTCAGAATCCGTCACGACCGGACAGGACACTAGTTCTAGTTCATGACGAACGTGAATGTGCTCAGCAGATTACGGCGACAGACCGGATCGTCGCTGGCCGGCGGCGCCGCCCGCCAGTCGTTCATCGAACTCGCCGCGGCATGGCCGAACTTCCGGGCGGGCACTTCGGCGAGAACTTTCGGTTCGCTCACCCTGAGGCCCTCGTCGAGGTTGTAGCCGACGATGACGGCACCGATGTATCCCGCGTTTCTCGCGTCGTCGGGATACTCCGGAGACGTCCGGGTCTGCCATTCGATCTCGCCGCAACGGGGATCGTAGAGCCCGCTGTTTTCGAGCACCGGCGGCATCGGTTCCTCGTCGTCGGCCGCGGCGTCCGGAAAGCCGCTGTGGTACCGGGTCCTGTATACGGCCAGCGCAGCCGCGTCCCAGGCCAGGACCTGGGCGAGCAAGGGGTTGAAGTGCTCGACGTCATGCTGCGGCGGGAACAGGCGCTGCGCCCGCTCGAATTCGTGATGGGCAGCGAGGATCTGCTTCTCTGTCCAGTGCGGCAGGAGGAGCCTCGCGGCGCCACCGGCCAGGATGACTTTGGCGAGGGCTTCCAGATCGTCCGGTGCCGCGGCGCGCAGCGACGCCTCGGCACGCGCGGCGCTGTCGACGGTATCCGCCCAGCGGCCGGCCGTAAAGTCTTCGGTCATCAGGGCGATCCAGATATCGGCGAGATCGATGCTGCCATCGGACAATTCTTCGGAGCTCGCCTCGAGCGATTGCCGGAAGCTCCGCAAATCACTCCGCGTCCTGCCGCTGGTCTGGTATTCCGCATACGCGAGGAACAGCCGGAGTTCGCCGGCCGGCAGCTGCGCGATGCCGGATTGCTGGAGTTCATCGGCACGCCGCAGCGCCGGCAGCGCGGCGGCGACATCCCTGTATAACTGCAAGCGCCCGAAATTGAACGCCAGAGTCGCCGTATGGCGGTCGTCGCCGAGCAGCGTCTCCGCGGACTGCCACGCCGCCCGCGCATGCCGGACCGCGGCATCGGTGTCGCCGGTTCGGGCGGCCTGTCGATAAGCCCGGTATTCGACGAGATACGGCGGGTCATCGGAATCCGGCGCGTCGGTCGCTGCGGCGCATTGCAGCGAGACGCACCCCAGGCACAGGATGAGCAGCCCGGCGATGCGTCGCTCTTTCATATGCTTACGCCTGGATCGACTCGCGGACGAGCATCGCCTCGAGCTTCTCGAGATTCGGGATCAGCGGGAACTCGTTGATCATCTTGACCCGGCACAGGACCGGCGCGTCCTGCGGCCAACCGTCAGTCGTGTCCAGTTTCAACACGTCCCGGTTGACGCGCACGAGTTGCGGGAATCCCTGCGTCACCACGCCGAAGAAACCGGTCTTGAGCTGGCCGGTGCTCGCGTAGAAGACGACGATGCGCGTGCGGCCGGTCGCCGCCGGCACGGCCTTGCCGATCGTCCCCTCGAAAGACACGACGGGCAGCTGGCGGCCGTTCCAGTTGACCGCGCCGAGCATCCAGTCATGCGCGCCGGCCTCCTTCTCCGGCGTCGAGAATCGCACGACCTCGGCGACACAGGCGCGCGGCACGATCAGGCGATCCTCCGCGAGCGGGACGAGCAGGCTGTAGAGTTCGGACTCGGTCTCGCTCATGTCAGCGCGATCCCACGCTCCTCCAGCAGGCGGCCGATCGCCTCGAGGAGCTGCGAGTCCTGGTACGGCTTGCCGAGGTAGTCGTTGACGCCGAGTTCGATGGCGCGTGCACGATGCTTGTCGCCGACACGCGAAGTCACCATGATGATCGGCACGTCCGCGACGCGATCGTCGTTGCGCACGTGCGACGCGAATTCGTAGCCGTCCATCCTCGGCATCTCGATGTCCAGCAGGATGATGTCGGGCTTGTGGTCGGCGAGAACGCTGATCGCATCGAGGCCATCTTTCGCCGTCACGACGCGCATGCCGTTGCGCTGCAGAAAGCGCTCGGTCACGCGCCGGACCGTTATCGAATCGTCGACGACGAGGGCGAGCGGCCGGTCGTCGGTCGGCGTCGGCGCCGCCTTCTTGAGTTCCACGACCGGCGCACCGCCGCGCACGAGTGCCGCGACGTCGAGGATCAGCACGATGCGGCCGTCGCCGAGGATCGTCGCACCGGAAATGCCGCGGATGCTGGCAAGCTGCGGACCGATTGTCTTCACGACGATCTCGCGGCTCGCGATCATCTCGTCCGTGAGCAGCGCCGCCGAATAGTCGCCGGCCCTGACCAGGATGACCGGCACGAAGGGCTCGTCCGCCGGCAACTGCGCCGCCTGCCCGCCGAGGTACATGCCGAGGTGGCGGAACCGGTAGGTCTGTTCGCCGTATTGATAGCTCGGCTCGCTCTGGCTCAGCAGTGTTTCCAGCTCGGTGCGCGGGATGCGCGCGACGCCTTCGACGGACGGTAACGGCAATGCGTAGATCTCCTCGCCCGTGCGTACGATCAGGGCCTGGGTGATCGCGAGCGTGAACGGCAGGCGGACCGTGAAGTTGGTGCCCTGCCCGGTCACCGACGAGATGCGCAATGAACCGCCGAGTTTCTTGACCTCGTTGGCGACGACGTCCATGCCGACGCCGCGGCCCGCGGCCTGGGTTACTTTGCCGGCCGTCGTGAAGCCCGGCGTCAGGATCAGCTCCATGATCTCTTCGTCGGTGACGTTGCTGTCCGGCCTCAACATTTCCAGTTCGTAGGCCTTGCGCCGGATCGCGTCGACGTCGAGACCCCTGCCGTCGTCGGCCACGTCGATGACCATCTCGGTGCCTTCGCGATGCAGCCGGATTGTGATGCGCCCGGTCGCCGGCTTGCCGGCCTTGCCGCGTTGTTCCGGCGACTCGATGCCGTGTACGACGGCGTTGCGCAGCATGTGCTCGAACGGCGGCAGCATCTTGTCCAGCACCTGCCGGTCGAGTTCGCCCGAGGCGCCCTCGACGGCCAGCTCGGCCCGCTTGCCGGACTCCTGGGCCACCTGCCGTACGAGACGCGTCAGGCGCGGCACGTGGCGCTCGAACGGCACCATGCGGGTCCGCATCAGGCCGTCCTGCAGTTCGGCCGTCACTCGCGATTGCTGGACGAGCAGGCCCTCGGCTTCCGTGGTCAGTGTCTGCAGCAGGTCCTTCAGGCTGACGAGATCGTTCGCCGACTCGGCCAGCGCCCGCGACAGCTGCTGGATGTTCGAATAGCGATCGAGCTCGAGCGGATCGAAGTCCCGGGCGACCAGCGTGTCCTGGTGGCCGTGCATGATCTGCGCCTCGGTCTCGATCTCGAGTTTGCGGAGCTGCTCCCGCAGTCGGGCGATGGTCTGTTCCAGTTCCTCGACGTGGAATTCGACCGAACTCACCTGCTGACTCAGACGTGAGTGGTAGATGCTGATCTCGCCAGCCGCGTTCAGCAGGTCCTCGAGGAGGTCCGCATCGATGCGCGCGAACTCCTGGCGCGGCTCCGGCCGCTGCTCGGGGTGCAGCTGGCGCACCGCGGCGGGTTTTTGCTCCACCGGCGCCGGCGGAGGCGGTTCTTGCGCGGCCGGCGGCGGCGCCTTCGCGACGGGCGGCGGTTCGGACGGCGGCGCAGGCTTCGGCGGGGGTTCGGGCGCGGCCGGCGGCTCCTTTGCAGCGGGTGGCGGTTCGGCAGGCGCCGCCGTCTTCCCGGGCCGCGGAATCTGTGCGAGTTCGTCGGCGAGCGGCGTGTTGACGATGACCATGCTGACCGTATCTTCCGGCTCGATCGTGAACTGGGCCGGCGTCGCCGCCTCGATGTCCTCGGCGGGCGGTGGCGTCGCCTCGACCTCGGCATCGCTGGCGAATTCGAACCCGGCATTCGCCTGCTGGATGCGGTGTTCCAGTTCGGCTGCCGCCGGCACTGCCTTGCCGGCAATGACCGCATCGCGCATCCTGTGCAGCTCATCGATGCTCTGTTGCAGCAGCTCGTCGATCGACGGCGTCGCCTTCACGCGTCCGTCGTCGACCGCGATGAGCAGGGTCTCGAGTTCGTGGCTCAGGTTGCCCATCGCCGTGATGCCGGCCATCCGGGCACCGCCCTTGAGCGTGTGCAGATGCCGCTTGAGTTCTTCCATCGACTGCCGGGATTCCTTGTTGCCCGTCCAGTCGATCAGCGCCTTGTCCGCCGCCTCGAGCAGTTCCGCCGATTCCTCGGTGAAGATCGCCGCGATTTCTGCATCGTACTCGGCGACCTCTTCCGCTTCCGGTTCCTCGACCGGCTCCGGCGCCACGGGTGCCGCGACCGGCTTCCCGGTCGCCGGCGCCGGCGCGCGCTGCACCTTGATTTCGATATCCGCGATCGTGCCTTCCGGCTGCACCGCGTCGGTGAGGCGCTTGATGTGCTCGATCAGGGCGGTGTAATCCGCCCGGCTCCGCTCGGGTTGATTGATTTCACGGACGATCGTCGCGATGGCGCGCGCGGCCGCCTTCAGCGCGTCGAGACCGGATTTCTGGAACCCCACCTTGTAATCGTAGACGCGGCGCACGAAGCGATTCAGAGCGCCGGCGACGGCCACGCCGCGCTCGACGTTGGCCATGTTGGCGCTGCCGTGCAGCGTATGACACGCGCGATGCAACTTGTCCGTGACGTCGAACGGCGGCCGGTGTCCTTCGCAGGCGGCGAGATAGTCGGTGATGACCTTGAGGTGCCCGGCGGTCTCCTTCGAGAAGATATCCAGCAGGACCGGGTCCATCTCGAGCGCCGGCTCTTCCACCGGTGCGGACGCCTGCGACTTCGAACTCGCAAGGACGGCCGCGTTCGGGTCGCCGTCGGCAAACGCGTTCGCCTTTGCGATCAGCAGCGCGATATCGGCGGGCGGCTCGCTGCCGACCTCGAGTTGCTCGACCAGCTCCGGCACGGCGGCTGCGGCCTCGGCGATGAAGTCGACCATCGGCGGCGTGCGCACGAGCGTGCGATTGATCAGGCGGTTCAGCAGGTTCTCTACGCTCCAGCAGAACTCGCCGATGCGCTCCGCGCCGACCATGCGCCCACTGCCCTTGAGCGTATGGAACGAGCGTCGGATCGTGATCAGCGCTTCCATGTCGTCCGGTGCATCCTGCCAGGCCGGCAATCGGCGCCTGATCGAGGCGACCTCTTCCTTCGCTTCTTCGATGAAGAGCTCCAGCAGTTCGGGATCGAGGTGTTCCGCATCCGGCGCAACGACGGGCAGCGGCATCACTTCGGTGGCTTGCTGCTCCGCCTGTTCGGACGCGGCGGCCTCCGCGGCCTGCGCCGCGATCTCGGCGGCATTGATCCGCATCGTCTGTGCGGCGCGCGGCTCCTCCATTGCTTCTTTCGCCAGCCGGCGCTCGACGTCCCGCAACACGGTAAGACAGGCTTCGGCATTGTCCAGCATGTACCACGGTTCGCTGCGGCCGGCCTTCACGGTCTCCATGTAGTATTCGATGCTGACGATCGCATCGGCGAGCCGGTCCGTCTCCTTCTGCGACAGACGCCCGGGTCCGCCGCCGGCGAGCGTCAGCGTGATCAGGTGCCCGATGCGATCCACGACTTCCATCGCGCGCGTCTTGTTGAGCATCATCAAGCCGGCCTTGATGCCCCGCACCAGGGAGGGCACGCTGTCCAGGCCCTGCGACGGGCCCTGGCTGACGAGGCTCTGGCTGACGGTCTCCTTGATGCGCGCGAGATTGATGATGCATTCGCGCATCACCGACTCGGCGACCTGCTGGTAATCGGCTGCTTCCTGCGGCGGCAGTTCCACGGCGGGCGGACCCGCGGCGGACTCGGTCGGCACGATCAGCCGCTTGAGTTGCTGATCGAGACGGTCCTCGACGCGCAGCAGCGTCGAGGCGATGTCCAGTATGATCTGGTCGGAAGCCTTGCCGCCGCGCTCGACGACCGACTTCAGGCGGTCGATCTCGCCGTCGATGTCGCCGCGCAGCTCGCCAAGCCCCAGCACGCCCAGCGTGTCGCTGATCTTCTTCAGCAATTCGAGCTGCGGAACGAGTTCCGACGATTTGTTCATGCCCGTGCGCACGAAGATGTCGAGAACGTCCTTGACGCGGGCGAGGTCCTCTCTGATCGCCTGAGCAACCGTCTCCATGAGCTTGATGCTCGGCGCCGACAGCGCTTCGCGGGCGTGCTGGACCTGTTCGTCGCCGGGCAGCAGCTCCGAGAGGTTGAATGCGCTGCGGATCTCGCCGATGCGCGGCCCCGTCGTACTCGCACGTGCGACGTAATAGAGGAGATTGTTCAGGAGATCGTCGACCGGCTCGCGGTCGAAGGATTCGACGCCCTCGTCGATGATTCGCTTGATCCTGCGATCGGTCTGCCCGAGCAGGCGTTTCAGCGCTACCGAGGTCTCGAGCCCACCCTCCTGCAGCGCTTCCAGCACGCCGCCGACCACCCACCACAACTGGTGCATGTCGTCGCGGGTCGCCGATTTCTCCAGGTGGTCGGTGACGTTGCGCAGCGTCTGCAGGTGGCCTTTCGCGTTGCCGCCCTGGATCCAGCCGAGCAGCGCGAGCTGGAATTTGGGCCGCAGCCTGCGGGCGACTGCCACCGGATCCTCGCCGGATCCGCTGCGTTTCTCGGCGCGCTTCGCCGCCCTGCTGGGCGACAGGTTGAGCAATAACAGCGTGCCTTCGGACAGCAGCGGCTCGCCGCGCGCGGCACGCAGATCGTTCAGCATCGGCAGCAGCACGAGCGCGATGTCGCGTCCGCCGCCGAGCAACCTTTCGATGTAGGTCGGCAGCTGCACCATCGCGCGCGTCAACGCATCGAGGCCGTCCGCGCGACCCTTGCCGGCCTGCAGGCGGGCGAGGTAGCGGCAGCCGAGTTCCATCTCCTCTGCCAGCAGCGCCGCCCCGTAGGTCTCCGTGATCTGCAGCGCGCCGCGCGCCTGGTGCAACAGTTCGGCTGCACGGACGAGCGCGGCGGATCCGCCCCGCCCGTCGACGCAGTCCTCGAGTGCGAGGTGCGCGTTGCGCAGCGTCTCCATCAGCTCTTCGCTGATGATCACGAGCCCGCTCGCGGTGGCGCCGCCAGCCGGTTCGTCGACGATCTTTTCCTGTATGCCGGTGTTGCTCGTCATCAGGCCATCCGAATCCTCTAGGCGCTAGTGTCCTGTCCCGCAAATAGATGCGCTATTTCGGTCGCGGATTTTCGTGTCCGGCCAGGCGCGACGACGAGTAATAGCCATGCTATTGCGAGGAGTCGCAACACCGCCAGACGCGAAAAGACGCAGCGAAATTGTGCAGCTATTTGCGGGACAGGACGCTTGGTCAGCCCGTACGCGCCCGCTTGCCTGTCTGTTTGAGCACGTTCGGGGAACTTGCTGCCAGGGTCCGCGTCTTCAGCGCGTCGCCCGGCAACGTGAAGCCGGCGACCGTCTTCCTGAGCTGCGAAGCCAGCTCCGACAGCTTCGAGACTGCCGCCGCGGTCGCGGTCGTCGCCTTGCCCGTCTGTTCGCTGATCTCGCGCAGCCGCGTCGTCCTGCGCGACACGTCCGCGGCCGAACCCGCTTGCTGGCGTGCCGAACTGGAGATGTTCTGCACCAGGCTGGCGATCTGGTTCGAGACCTGCTCGATCTCGTCGAGCGCCGCGCCGGCATTCTCCGCGAGCAACGCACCGCCGACCACGTCGGTTGTGCTGCGCTCCATGGACACCACGGCTTCCTTCGTATCCGCCTGGATCGTGCGCACCAGGACTTCGATCTGCTTGGTCGCATTCGTCGACCGTTCGGCGAGCCGTTGCACCTCGTCCGCTACGACGGCGAATCCCCGGCCCGCCTCGCCGGCCATGGAAGCCTGGATCGACGCGTTCAGGGCAAGGATGTTCGTCTGTTCGGCGATATCGTTGATGAGTTCGATGATATTACCAATCTCCTGCGAACTCTCGCCGAGCCGCTTGATGCGTTTCGAGGTGTCCTGGATCGTCTCACGGATAGCGTTCATGCCGTCGATGGTACGCCGTACGGCCGCGCCGCCCTTGTGCGCCACCTCGACCGAATGCCGCGCGACGTCGGAGGAGCGCTCCGCGTTGCCCGACACCTCCTCGATCGACGCCGCCATCGAAACGATCGACTCGGTGGCCGCCTTGATCTCGCGGCCCTGATTATCGGCAGCCTTCGCCATGTGCGAGGCCGTGCTCTCCGTCTGCTTGGCGGCGGAGTCGACCATGATCGCCGTCTCGTTGACCGTGGCCACGAGTTTGCGAAGCTCCTCGATCGCATAGTTGAAGGAGTCGGCGATGGTGCCCGTGATGTCCTCGGTTACGGTGGCCTCGACGGTCAGGTCGCCGTCGGCGAGGCTTCCCATCTCGTCCAGCAGGCGCAGGATCGCCTGCTGGTTGCGTTCGTTCTGGCCCGCCTGTTCCTTGGCCATGGCTTCGAACGTCGACGACTTGGCGTTGAGCGAGAACAGCACCAGCACGAAGACCAGCGCCAGGCCGATGAGGCCCAGCGGTATCCAGGCTGCCTGCAGGAACCCGGGCAGGACACCCGACGATGCGGAGCCCGCGAAAGCCTCCCCGAGTTTGGCCGCGCTGTCGGCGATCGTGTCGTACGCGCCGCCGAGCCCGCCGACTTGACCGGCGCTGCCCTGCACGCGCTCGACCTGGGCCTCGAGTTCCGTGAGATGGCTCTGGATCGGTACGAGCACGGCCTCGCGGTCGGCACTGCCCAGCGGCCGTACATCGAGGTCGCTCTTCTGGCCGCCGAGCGCGTTCACGACCGAGCGCAGGAATCCTGCATCTTCGGCGACCGCGGACGCGACGGCCGGCGGATCCGGCTGTGCCGCGATGTCGACCACGGAACTCCTGATCCGGTCGGCGCGGCGCTGGAACTCCTGCATGACGGCCGACGATCCGGCACGGTCGAGCAACGCGTCACTCAATCCCAGGATCGCCTTCGCCTCGGCGGCGATCTTGCCGCCCGCCTGTGCGAGGGCTTCGACGTCGGCGCGCTTGCCGAGCACCGTGGCCGCGCCGGATTCGAGTCGTTGCCACTGGGCCGACGATCCCGGCAGCGCGGCACCGGCGTCTGCGCGCAGGCCGGACAGGCGCTTAACGCTCGTATCGAGCTTCGCAAACGCACCGTCGGCACCGTGAATCGCCGCGTCGGCCTGTGCCGGAATCGCCTGCGACAGGCTCGCAAGTTCCGGCGTCCCCGATGGACCCCCGGTTCCCCGCATCCAGATGAGCGCCGCGGCCGCGATCAGCAGCAGGGCGGTCGCCGCGGCAACAGACCGGAAAAGATTCGCAATATTCGTGTCTCTGGCCATAGCACTTCAGACTCTGGTTAGTACGTTGCCCCGCGTCGCATCGGCGCCGGGGGTCTTGCTCATTCGGCCGCCGCCTGCAGAAACAGGTTGCTCTCGACGAAATCGAAGAGGTCGAAGATCGGCCAGCTCTCCTCGTTGCGCCGGTACGCACCTTTCAGGAAGCGTTCGCAGCGCACGATGGTGTCGGGCCACCGATCCGTGAATTCATGTTCTGTAAAGCGACGGAAACCCAGCACTTCGTCGACGACCAGGCCTGCCGGGACCTCGCGGTGATTGACCGAAATTACGCGCGTGGTCCGTCGCAATGTCGTGCGGCCGCTTCCGAGCAGGAGTTTCACGTCGATCAGCGGCAGCAAATGTCCACGCAAATTGGCGATGCCGAGCATCCAGCGCTTCGCGCCGGGCACGCGTGTCATGCTGTCCGGCAGCATCAGCACTTCGCGGACCTGGTCACGGCCCGCCACGAAGTGCTCCTCGCCGATCCGGAAACCCACGCCGACCCATTCCGACGGCAGCGCATCGCCCGCCTGCCCGGAATGTGCCTGGCGGCTGCGGCGCTCTATCTCCGCGAGCAACTCGAATGGTTGCTGTACCAGCGCCGCCAGATCTTGAGACCCGCTCATTCAGTCGTCCATGACCGCGTTGATTTTCGCTACGAGCTGTTTCTCGCCAATCGGCTTTACCAGGTACTCCACGGCACCCTGACGCATGCCCCAGATCTTGTCGGTCTCCTGGTCCTTGGTCGTGATCATGATCACCGGAATCCGCGCGGTCTCCTTGTCCTGCGTCAGCCTGCGGGTCGCCTGAAAGCCGTTCATCCCGGGCATCACGACATCCATGAGTATGCAATCCGGGCGCGAGAGCCTGGCCTGCCGAAGACCTTCCTCACCGCTGTCGGCGACCAGGGTCTCGAATCCGTTCTTCTCGAGCATGCGCTGAAACAAATGCAACTCGGTCGGAGAATCGTCGACAATGAGTATGACTGCCATCAGGGTACCCTTCGCATTGGCCGCCGTTCCGCGCCGCTAGTTGAGTTGGTTCGAGATCGCACCGAGCAATTCGTCCTTCGTGAACGGTTTGGTCAGATACTGCTCCGATCCGACGATGCGGCCGCGTGCCCGGTCGAACAACCCGTCCTTGCTCGATAACATGATGACGGGCGTTTCCTTGAACATCTTGTTGTGCTTGATCAGCGAACAGGTCTCGTAGCCGTCGAGGCGGGGCATCATGATGTCGACGAAGATGAGGTCGGGCTGATGATCCGCGATCTTCGACAGCGCGTCGAAACCGTCGATCGCCGTGAACACTTGGCAGCCTTCCTTGGTCAACAGGGTCTCGGCGGTACGACGTATGGTCTTGCTGTCGTCCACGACGAGAATCTTCAGTCCGTTGAGACTTCGAGTTGCGTTATTCGACACCGGATTTCCCCATGCTCGCCCGGCATGCGCCAGGCCCTGATCTGCGTCCCTTTTTCCCGGTCGCTCCGGCGTCCACGGGCCGGTACGCCCGGGAAAACGGACTTGTACCATATTGACATAAGTCCCGCTACGACGCGCCCCACAGACGGCAAAATGCGAGGAATCTTGGGCGCTTACCGCAAGATTACGTTGTATAGTTGGCCGCTCGGCGCAAACTGCGGCACGGATGGGGCCCTATGACGGCAGCCATGAAACTGGGCATCGTGATGGATCCGATCGAGTCCATCACCCCCTACAAGGACAGTTCGCTGGCGATGCTGCTCGAAGCCGGGCGCCGGGGCGCCGAGATTCACTACTTCCGGCAGGGCGATCTCAAACTGCTCGGCGGCAGCGCCATCGGCCGGTCCCGCAGGCTCACGGTCAGGGACGACAATGCCGACTGGTACGAACTCGGTGCCGCGTCGGAGATCGAGCTCGCCGAGCTCGACGTCATCCTGATGCGCAAAGACCCGCCGTTCGACATGGAATACGTCTACACGACCTACATCCTCGACCGCGCCAGCGAGGACGGGGCGCTCGTCGTGAACCATCCGCAGGCGCTGCGGGACATGAACGAGAAGGCGTATACGGCCTGGTTCGCCGATTGCACGCCGCTCACGCTGATCACCCGCTCGATGCCGGAGATGAAGGCGTTCCTGGCCGAACACCGGCACATCGTCGTGAAGCCGCTCGAGGGTATGGGCGGACGTTCGGTATTCGTCGTCAAGGCGGGGGACAACAATGCCAACGTCGTGTTCGAGACCCTGACCGACTTCGGCCGCCGCTTCGCGATGGCGCAGGTCTACGTGCCCGAGATCGCCGCAGGCGACAAGCGGATACTGCTGATCGGCGGCATCGCCGTCCCGTACGCACTGGCCCGGATACCGCCCGCGGACGACAACCGCGGCAACCTGGTCATCGGTGCGAAGGGCGTCGGTCAGCCGCTGTCGGACCGGGATCGTCAAATCTGTGAGCGGGTCGGTCCCGCGCTGCGTGACGCGGGCGTAATTTTCGCGGGGATAGACGTCATCGGCGACTACCTGACCGAGGTAAACGTCACGAGCCCGACCGGCATACGAGAGCTCGACAAACAGTTCGGTCTCAATATCGCCGGGCTCCTCTTCGATGCGATCGAGAACGAGATTCGAGTAGACTCAGGCTGACATGTCCGGAATCGTCACAGATCCCGAGTCGATCGACGAGATCCAGCTCGTCGAACCGGAGAAACCGGATCGGCTGCCCGCCATGCTGTTCCTGGCGGCGCTGATCCACGGCATCGTGATCATCGGCGTGACCTTTAACGCTTTCGACCTCGACGATCTCTCCCAGGCGGTATCCCTCGAGGTCACGATCGTCGCGGACCCGGATCAGCAGATCGATCGGCCCGACGATGCCGAGTACCTGGCACAGGCATCACAGCAGGGCCGCGGCAACACCACCGAAGAGCTGCGCCCGTCCGCGCCTCCCCAGAGCAATTCGCCGTTCGACAATCCCGGCACCGAAGACGGGGACAGCCTGGTCGACGCGAGGACGCACGAGCGGGCCGCCGACGAACTCCTTGCCACGCGCAGCGAGACCGACGAACGGGTCGCCGAGGACCCGCGCCACGAACCGCAACGCCAGGACAGCACGGCCGTCGCGCTCGAATCGGGCAGCGACGTTACCCTGCCGCTGCCGCAGGACGATACGGCGACTCTGCTGATCCACGACGACGATCCGCGTCAGCTCGTGATCAGCGCCGATACGCGCGAGGCCGTGATAGCGGGCTATCTCGACAACTGGAAGCGGCGAATCGAGGCTGTGGGCGACGAGTATTTTCCGCAGCTCGGCGATCTCGAAGGGATCACGGGCAGCCCCACGCTGGAAGTGAGCATCGAAGCTTCCGGCCAGCTGTCCGGCGTCGTCATCCGCGTATCGAGCGGTTCGCCGGTGCTCGACAAGGCCGCGCTCGACATCCTGCGCCGCGCGGCACCGTTCGATCCTTTCCCGCCGGAAATTCGCAAGGACTACGACAGGCTGCGCTTTGCGTACAAGTGGCTGTTCCGCCAGGATGCCGTGCCGGCCACCGCAAGCACCGAGTGAAGCGCTCCGGCTGCCGCGGTTGTACCGCACCGGCGTGGAGCAGATACTGTGAGCATGGCTTACAACGGCTTTCTGGCAAATCAGCTGCTCATCGCCATGCCCGGCATGGCCGACCCCAACTTCAGCTCCACCGTCACGCTCATCTGTGAACATAACGACGAAGGTGCACTCGGTATCGTCATAAACCGACCGCTCGACCTGAAACTCGGCGGCCTGTTCAAGCAGCTCGAGGTGACCGGCGCGGACCCGGATGCGGCGGAGCGACCCGTGGTCATGGGTGGGCCGGTCGGTCCCGAGCGCGGCTTCGTACTGCACGAGCCGGGGACCGCCTACGAGAGCTCGCTCAGGGTCTCCAGCGACATCCAGCTCACGCTGTCGCGTGACATCATCGACGCGATGGCCCACGGCCGAGGCCCCCTTCGATCGCTGGTCGCGCTCGGCTATGCCGGCTGGCAGCCGGGCCAACTCGAGAACGAGATGCTCGCGAACTCCTGGTTGAACGTGCCGGCCACGCCCGCCATCGTCTTCGACACGCCCTTCCACGAACGCTGGGCGTCGGCCGCACGATCGCTCGGCATCGACATCAGCCAGATTTCCACCGATGCCGGCCACGCCTGATTCGACGTCCGAGACGATACTCGCACTCGACTACGGCCTGCGGCGTATCGGGGTCGCCTGCGGACAATCGGTGACCGGCACCGCATCTCCGGCCGGCGTCGTCACGAATACCGGCGACGACAGGACCTTCGACGAGATCGCCCGACTGATCGACGAATGGCGGCCGACGAGCCTGGTCGTCGGACTGCCGCTGCACGCCGACGGCTCGCCCGGCGAGATGCACAAGCGTGTCGAAGAATTTATCCGGGATCTGATGCGCTTCGGCCTGCCCGTGGCCACGGTCGACGAGCGCTACACCTCGCGCGAAGCCGAAGCGATTTTGAAAGACGCGCGCATTGCCGGCACGCGCGGCCGCATCTCGAAAGAAGCGATCGACGGCGCAGCCGCCGTCCTCATCGCCGAACGCTACCTCTCCCGAAACCCATAGGGGACGCCGGGCCCACTGTCCCGCGCGCCTAACCCCACACGACAGTTGCGGCGTCGAACACGGGACCGTCGACACAGACGCGTTTCATCGCCGGGCCGTCCGGCGTATCGATGCGCACGGCGCAGCCGGCGCAGCCGCCGACCGCACAGGCCATGAATTCTTCGAGCGAGACCTGGCAGGGCAGTCCGTAGCGAGCCGCGAGTTCCGCTACTGCCCGCAGCATCGGCGTGGGACCGCAGGCGAATACCTCGGTCTTTGCGAGTCCGGCGGCGTCCAGGCTGCGGAGCCAGATGTCCGCCAGCTCCGTGACCAGCCCGCGATGGCAACCCTCGAAACCGGCCAGGCTCGCCAGCCGGGACGTGATGCCCCACTCCTCGAGCAGCGGCATCGAATGCCCTACGTCCGCTGCGAGCCAGGGCGTCGGCAACCGCGATGCGACCGATTCGAAAGGGAACGGTATCTCGGAGCCGAGTATCGCGAGCGGATTCCAGCCTTCGCCCTGCAAGGTTTCGGCGAGCAGCACGATCGGCGGAATGCCGACGCCGCCGCCGATCAGCAGCGTATTGGGCCGCTGCGGCGACGGTCGGAACGGTTCCCCGATCGGGCCGAGCACGCTGATCCGGTCGCCGACGCCTTTCTCGGCGAGCAGGTGCAGGCCTTCGCCGACGATCTTGTACAGGACCTCGATCCAGTCTTCTCGTGCACGCATGATCGATAGCGGCCGGCGCATCGGCAGCGTTACGTCGCAGTTGACGTGAACGAATGTGCCCGGCCGCGCGTTCGCGGCGCACCTGGGGGAACGGATGCGCATGATGAACTGGTCGCCGGGATACTCCTGCCGCGAGAGCACTTCGCCTTCCTCGACGTACAGGGTCCCGCGATGTCGCTGTGCGTGTTTCTGGACCGCCGTGATCAAGCCGCCGCCGTGGTCCTGCTCACGCGCTCGAGCACGGCCATCCGCACCGCAACCCCGTTGGTAACCTGTTTCGTGATCACCGACAGCGGGCTGTCGGCCAGCGCAGACTCGATCTCGATTCCCCGATTCATGGGCCCGGGGTGCATCACGATCGCGTCCTTCGCGGCGACCTTCATGCGTTCGCGGCTGATACCGTAGTTCGCGAAATATTCGTCGATGCCCGGGATGCCATCCAGGTTGCCGATGCGTTCCCGCTGAATCCTCAGCGCCATGACGACATCCGCGCCCTTCAGTCCTTCCTGTAAATTATCCAGCACGCGCGCGGACGGCATATCGCCCGGATCGGGCGCGAGTGCCGGCGGCGAGATGAGCCGCAGCTCGCCGACGCCCAGCGTCTCGAGGCCCTGGGCCGCGGATCGCGCCACGCGCGAATGCATGATGTCGCCGACGATCGCCACCGTCAGGTTCTCGAAATCGCCCTTGTGCTGACGGATCGTGAGCAGGTCGAGCAGGCCCTGCGTCGGGTGCGACACATCGGCCTCGCCGGCATTCAGGATGCTGACGTAGTCGTCGACGTGCCGCGCTATGTATGCCGGCACGCCGGCGCTCGCATCGCGCACGACCATGATGTCCACGCGCATCGCCTGCAGCGTGTAGATCATGTCCAGGATGCTCTCACCCTTCTTGCGCGACGACGTATTGACGTCGAGATTCAGTACGTCGGCGCCGAGACGCTTGCCCGCGAGATCGAAAGACGCACGCGTCCGCGTGCTCGGCTCGAAGAACAGGTTCGCGACGGTTCGCCCGGCCAGCACGCGGCTCCGCGCCGGTGGGCTGCCTGCCGGCCGCAGGTAACACTGGGCATCGTCGAGCAATTCCAGCAGCAGGCCCTTGTCGAGACCCTTCAGCGTCAGAAGGTGGCGCAAATTACCATGAGCATCGAGTTGCAGGCCGGCCTGATCGTCCGCGGGTGGGAAGGTCTCGAGCGCTTTCATGGCGGGGCAATCCTACACCGATGCCGAGAGTTAGTCACACGCGCCGCCCTCCGGCAGCGGTTTGCCGTCATGGCTCGCTGCGCTGCGCTTTACTTCCGGCAAACCGCTGCCGGAGGGCGGCGCTCCTCGGAGTTCGGTGGTGCGTACCCCGAAACCAAACTGGCGCCGGCGGGCGGGGCTTCTCTGGAACGAAGTAAAGCGCAGCGCAGCGAGCCATGAGTGGAAGAGATGCCCCGTCCGCCGGCGCGTGCGACTAACCCCCGAAGTTGACCTTGGCTTCGAGGTTCGAGCGTGAGTCGGCGTGCGCCATCGCCTCTTCGAGGGTGATCGTGCCCGCCTTGTAGAGGTCGAGCAGCGCCTCGTCGAAGTTCTGCATGCCCTGCTCGCCGCTGTCCTTGTGCGCTTCCTTCACGGCGGAGATGTCGCCCTTCAGGATCAGGTCCTTGATGTGCGGCGTGTTGAGCATGAGTTCGACGGCCGCGACGAGCTTGCCGGAGCGGGAGCGGACCAGGCGCTGCGACAGTATGGCGCGCAGGTAGTGGGCCAGGTCCATGAAAACCTGGTTGTGCTGCTCCTGCGGGAACAGGTTGATGATGCGATCCAGCGTCTCCGAGGCGTTGTTCGCAGTGGATCGTGCCGACGACGAGATGGCCGGTGCCGGCCATGTCGAGTGCGGCCTGCATCGACTCGCGATCGCGGATCTCGCCGATCTGGATGACGTCGGGCGCGGCGCGCATCGCGCTCTTCAGCGCGCGCTGCGTAGGACTTGGTATCGAGCCCGACCTCGCGCTGATTGACGATCGACATCTTGTTCGGATGCAGGAACTCGATCGGATCCTCGATGGTAATGATGTGCGACGAAGTTTTCTCGTTCCGATGGTTGATCATGGCGGCGAGGGTCGTGGATTTGCCGCAGCCGGTCGCGCCGACCATCAGGATCAGGCCGCGGCGCAGCATGATCAGATCCTTGAGCTGGTCCGGCATGCCGAGATCTTCGAGGGTCGGCAGCTCGGACGTGATATAGCGCAGGACCATGGCGACGTTGCTGCGCTGATGGAAGACGTTGACGCGGAACCGTCCGAGCCCGGCTTCGGAGATGGCGAAATCGATCTCGAGTTCACGCGAGAACTCCTCCAGCTGCGCCTCGTCCATGAGTTCGAGTGCCGCCTGCTTGACCATTTTCGGCGTCATCTCCAGCTTGTTGACGGGCATGATCTTGCCGTCGATCTTGATCTTGGCCGGCGAGAACGGCGCGAAGAAGAGGTCCGAGGCTTTCTTCTCCACCATCAGTTTGAACAGCGGCTTGACGTTCATCTCGATGCATTCGTCCGTGACTGTCAGAAAGTCTGCGCAGTGTCCTCTTCCATGATCTTGAGACTTTCGGACTGCTGGTCCGCGATCGACGAGTCGCGCTTGCTCTCGAGCTTGACGCGCAGGCGAAGTTCGTTCTTGGAGTCGGCGTTCCGCATCGCCTCTTCGTAGGAGATGATGGCCTGCTCGTACAGATCGAACAGCGCCTGGTCGAAAGTCTGCATGCCGAGACGCGTCGACTTCGCCATGATCTCCTTGATCTGGCCGACTTCGCCTTTGAATATCAGGTCCGCGATCAGCGGCGTGTTGAGCATAATTTCCATCGCGGCGATGCGGCCGACCCCGCCTTCGCGCGGGATCAGGCGCTGCGAGATGAATGCCTTGGTGTTAAGCGACAGGTCCATCAGCAACTGCTGGCGGCGCTCCTCGGGGAAGAAGTTGATGATGCGGTCCAGCGCCTGGTTGGCGCTGTTGGCGTGCAGCGTCGCGAGGCACAGGTGGCCGGTTTCGGCGAACTGGATGCCGTATTCCATGGTTTCCTGTCGCGGATCTCGCCGATCAGGATCACGTCCGGCGCCTGGCGCAGCGTGTTCTTCAGCGCCGCGTGCCAGGACTCGGTATCGACGCCGACCTCGCGCTGCGTGATCACGCAGCCCTTGTGCGGATGCACGTACTCGACCGGGTCCTCGATCGATGACGATGTGGCCGCGCGAATTCTCGTTGCGATGGCCGATCATCGCGGCCAGCGTGGTGGATTTGCCGGAACCGGTACCGCCGACGACGATGACCAGGCCGCGCTTGTTCATCACGACATCTTTGAGGATGGGTGGCAGCTCGAGATCCTCGAGCGTCGGGATCTCGGTCGTGATCGTACGCAGCACCGCGCCGACATAGCCCTGCTGGATGAACGCGCTGACACGGAACCGGCCGATGCCCTGCGGCGCGATCGCGAAGTTGCATTCCTTGGTCGCGTCGAATTCCTTGATCTGCTTGTCGTTCATGATCGACCGCACCATCATCGCGGACTGGTCCGGCGTCAGCGGCGTATCCGTCGCCTTGTGGATCGTGCCGTCGACCTTGATCGCCGGCGGGAAACCCGTCGTGATGAACAGGTCGGAGCCGTCACGCTCGACCATCTTCCGGAGCAGGTTCTGTGTCAGTCGTACCGCTTGTTCGCGTTCCATGTTCCCGTCTCTCTCCAGTCTGGCCGCCCGTCCGCGCTATCGACGGCTCCTAGAAGTTTTCCTTGTTGCACGGCCCGGAAGCGTGCCTCTTCCTTGTTGATCAGGCCCTTCGAAAGCAACTCGGCGAGGTTCTGGTCGAGCGTCTGCATGCCCGAGCGACTGTCCGGTCTGGATCGCCGAATACATCTGCGCGATCTTGCCCTCGCGGATCAGGTTGCGGATCGCGGGCGTACCGATCATGATCTCGTGCGCGGCGATACGGCCGCCGCCGATTCGTTTCAGCAGTGTCTGCGAAATCACCGCGCGCAGCGATTCGGACAGCATCGCACGCACCATCTCCTTCTCCGCTGCCGGGAACACGTCCACGATGCGGTCGATCGTCTTCGCAGCCGAACTCGTATGCAGGGTTCCGAACACGAGGTGGCCGGTCTCGGCCGCCGTCAGCGCCAGCCGGATCGTCTCGAGGTCGCGCAACTCGCCGACGAGGATGACGTCGGGATCCTCACGCAGTGCCGACCGCAGGGCTTCGTTGAATCCCAGCGTGTCGCGATGCACTTCGCGCTGGTTGATCAGCGACTTCTTTGATTCGTGGACGAATTCGATCGGGTCTTCGATCGTCAGAATGTGGTCCGGCTTGTTCTCGTTGATGTAATCGACCATCGCCGCGAGCGTCGTCGATTTGCCGGAGCCCGTTGGCCCGGTAACGAGCACGATGCCGCGCGGATGCATCGAGACATCCTTGAAGATGCCTGGCGCGCCCAGGTCGTCGAGCGTCAGGATCTCCGACGGGATGGTGCGGAACACCGCGGCCGAGCCGCGATTCTGGTTGAAGGCGTTGACGCGGAAGCGCGCCAGTTTCGGGATCTCGAAGGAGAAGTCAGTCTCGAGGAATTCTTCGTAGTCCTTGCGCTGCTTGTCGTTCATGATGTCGTACACCATGCTGTTGACGTCCTTGTGCGTCAGCGCCGGCATGTTGATACGCTTGATGTCGCCGTCGACGCGGATCATCGGCGGCACACCGCCGGACAGGTGCAGATCGGATGCGTTGTTCTTTACCGTGAACGACAACAACTGGGCAACGTCGACGGCCATACTTCTCCCTCGTAGACTTTGGACCCGGACTTACCATAACCCGGACGGATTCGACGCCTAGTATAGCGAAGCGCGGGGACTAAAACGTGATTGGAGTCACGGAAAACTTGCGGAAAATCCGCGATTTGCTGACACAAGCTGCGCTGGAAGCGGGCCGCGAGCCGCAGGCAGTCAGGTTACTCGCGGTCAGCAAAAAGCAGCCGGTCGAAAGGGTCATGGAAGCAGCCGCTGCCGGACAACGCGAATTCGGCGAGAATCAGGCCGGCGAGGGCGTCGACAAGATCCTGGCCGTGGCTGACGACACGCTGATCTGGCATTTCATCGGACACCTGCAGAGCAACAAGAGCCGCGCCGTCGCGGAACACTTCGACTGGGTCCATTCGGTCGACCGGCTCAAGATCGCCCGGCGCCTGAGCGAGCAGCGCCCGGCGGAGCGCGGCGACCTCAACATCTGCCTGCAGATCAACGTGGACGAAGAGACCAGCAAGTCGGGCATCGCGGCCGACGACGTGGCCGAACTGGCCCACGCCGTCGCGTCCCTGCCGCGCCTGCGCCTGCGCGGGTTGATGTGCCTGCCCAGGATCCGGGAGGGTATCGATGCGCAGCGCGTACCGTTCGCCCGCCTGCGCGAACTCGCCGAAACCTTGCGTGGGCAAGGCATCGAGTTGGACACGCTGTCGATGGGCATGAGCGCCGACTTCCGTGCCGCGATCGCCGAAGGCGCTACAATCGTGCGCATCGGTACGGCCGTGTTCGGCCCAAGGCCGGGAGAGCGGGAACAATGAAAGTGGGCTTCATCGGGGGCGGAAACATGGCGCGAGCGATCGCCGGCGGCTTGCTTGCCGGCGGCTTCGAGGCGCGGGACCTGCTGATATCGGAACCGCTCGCCGACCGACGCAAGACCCTTGCAGAGCAACTCCCCGGAGTGCGCATCGCCGATGGCAACGGGAGCGTGGTCACGGCGGCAGACGCCGTCGTCCTTGCCGTCAAACCGCAGGTCCTGCCCGCAGTTTGCGGGGAGCTTGCCGCGGCCGTCCAGGCAGCCCGTCCGCTGATCGTCTCGATCGCCGCCGGCGTGCGCAGCAGCGACATCGACGCATGGCTCGGCGGCGGTCTCGCGGTGGTGCGAGTCATGCCGAATCAGCCCGCCCTGCTCGGTCTCGGCGTATCCGGCCTGTACGCCAACGCGGCCGCCGGCGAGTCCGGCCTGCAGGCGGCCGAACACATCTTGGCCGCGGTCGGCGAGGTTGTGCGCGTGGATACCGAGAGCGACATCGACGCCGTCACCGCGGTCTCGGGCAGCGGACCCGCCTACTTCTTCCTGCTGATCGAAATGCTCGAACAGTCGGCCCGGAGCTTCGGCCTCGATGCCCCGGCGGCGCGCACACTCGCGACGCGGACGGCTGCCGGCGCCGCCGCACTCGCCGCGCGAAGCGGGGAGCCGATGGCCGACCTGATCCACCGGGTACGATCCCCGGGCGGCACCACCGCGGCCGCACTCGACAGCCTGGAAGCAGACGACGTGCGCAGCATCTTCGCGCGGGCGCTCGAAAGCGCGAGGGCACGCGCCGTACAACTGGCCGACGAGGCCCACGCCTCGCAATCGTCATGAGACCGGCACTCACTTTCATCATTGTGACGCTTGCGCAGCTCTATCTGCTGGTCATGCTGCTGCGGTTCTGGTTGCCCTGGCTGCGCGCCGATTTCCGGAATCCGATCGCACAGGGGATACTGCGGCTGACCTCGCCACTGATCGTCCCGGTCCGCCGTATCGTGCCGCCGATCGGCCGACTCGATTCGGCAACTGTCATCGTGACCTTCGCGCTGCAGTACCTGACGATCCTGGTCATCCTGGCGATCGGAAAAATCCCGCCCGCGATTCTGCCGGTCGCCCTGACCTCCGCCATCGACCTGGCATTGCTGTCACTGCGCCTGTTCACGTTCGCGATCTTCATCCACATCATCCTGAGCTGGATCGCGCCGGGCACGTTCAACCCGGCGACGGCATTCATCGCAACGCTCTCGGAACCCGTGCTGCGGCCTTTCCGCCGGCTCGTCCCGCCGATCGGCGGCCTCGACATTTCGCCCGTGTTCGCGATCATCCTGTTGCAGGCTGTCGCCATATTCCTGGGGACGTTACGCCCCTACGGGGTGTGAGCATGGGAGCAGCAAATAGTTTATAGTCGTTGCGCCGGGGAGGGGGCAGGAATCATGAGAAGCAGAACAATAATGATCGCTTTGTCCGTGTTCGGGATGGCATCCGCCTGCGGCGGTCCGGACGATTCGGCGCAGATTCCGGAGGCGGAGCCGGCCGGAGTGACGAGCGCCGACATCGGCGAGCATGTGGTCCATTTCAGTGCCCAGTCCACCGATCAGCTATCGCCGGAAGTGGCGCGTGCGTACAACATCGTACGCAGCAAGAATCGTGCGATGCTGAGTGTGTCGGTGCTGCAGGAGTCCGACAACAAGCCGGTCCCTGCCACGGTCACCGTCAAGACCGTCAACCTGACCGGGCAACTCAAGAATGTCACGATGCGGCGGATCAACGAGCAGGAGGCGATCTACTACATCGGCGAAGTGCCGGTGGCAAACCGCGAAACTCTCATATTCGACATCAGCATCACGCCCGAAGGCGCCGACAAGCCCTCGAACGTCCGCTTCAAGCGCGAGTTCTATACCGATTAGCCGGCAAAAAGGCCGGCGTGCAGCTTACGCGGCCGCCCGACATGTGCTATCGTCCCGCTGCTTTCGACGCGGGCCTCGCCCGTTTTTTTTGGGCGCGAGCCCCGCTCGCTACCGTTTTTTCAGGAGTCATTTTTTCATGCCAGCGAACAAGCCCCCCACCAAATCGGAAATCTTTGCCAAGATCGTCGACGACACCGGACTGACGCGCAAGGACGTCACCGCCGTTTTCGAATCGCTCAACGGTCAGATCAAAAAGAGCCTCGGCGACCGCGGGCCGGGTATCTTCACTATCCCGGGCCTTCTGAAGCTGCGCGTCGTCAAGAAGCCGGCACGCAAGGCCCGCATGGGCGTCAATCCCTTCACCGGCGAAGAGATGATGTTCAAGGCCAAGCCCGCCTCGAAGACGGTCAAGGCTTCCGCGCTCAAGGGTCTCAAGGACATGCTCTGAACTGCATCCTCGGGATACCGAAAACAAAAGCCGGGGTTGCTCCCCGGCTTTTTTTATTCTCCGGCCCGCTGGATGAAATCCGCGGCGGCGCTGCGCAGTTCGTTGAGTCTGCCGTGGAAGAAATGATCGACGCCTTCGAGTACGAGCAACTCGGGCCCGGGCTCGAGGGCGTTCACCCACGAGATGGTCTCCTCGGCGTCGACGAGTTCGTCCGCGTCCCCCTGTACGATCAGCCACGGACACTGCGGCTGGACCGCAAGCCCCGACGCGAAGCGCCGCACTGCCGGCGCGACGCTGATCAGGCCGTCCACCGGCTCGCGGACAGCGGCGCGAATGGCGATGGCGGCGCCGAAAGAAAAGCCGGCCAGCCACGCGGTTGACTGCGGGCGCTGTCCGCGCATGAATTCCAGCGCGGCGAGTGCATCGGCGACCTCGCCGTCGCCCCCGTCGTAGCTGCCGGCGCTCGCCCCCGTGCCGCGGAAATTGAACCTGAGCGTCGTGAATCCGCTGCGTGCGAATGCGCGCGCCAGCGTGTACACGACCTTGTTATGCATCGTGCCGCCGCCTTCGGGGTGAGGATGGCACACGACGGCCACCCCGGCCGGCTCGGCGGGTGTGTCCAGCATGGCCTCCAGCCGGCCGGCCGGCCCGTCCAGCCAGATTTGCTCCGTCGTTACCGGCCTGGTCACGGCCCGCTCCGATAGGATTGGCTTAAGTAGATGTTATTGCTGTAAAATTTGCGGATGAGCAAGAGTATCGACCTCGAAGCACGTTATTGTGCACACAATTACAAGCCCTTGCCCGTCGTATTGAGCCGGGCCCAGGGCGTCCACGTCTGGGACGAGGCGGGCAGGCAGTATCTCGACATGATGAGCGCCTACTCCGCCGTCAGCCACGGCCATTGCCATCCGCGGCTGGTTAAGCTCGTCCGCGAACAGACGGCGCGGCTCAATGTCGTGTCCCGCGCGTTTCACACGGATCGGCTCGGCCCGTTCCTGGAGAAGGCCTGCACGCTGACCGGCCAGGACCGGGGCCTGCCGATGAACAGCGGTGCCGAGGCCGTCGAGACGGCCATCAAGGCGGCTCGCAAATGGGCCTACACCGTCAAGGGCGTGCCGGCCGACGCCGCCGAGATCATCGCCTGCAAGGGCAACTTCCACGGCCGTACGATCGCGATCGTCGGCATGTCCGACGAGCCGCAGTACCGGGAAGGCTTCGGACCGTTCGCGCCCGGATTCCGGCTGATCGATTACGGCAACATCGACGCGCTGGAAACGGCCATCAACGACAACACGGCCGCGTTCCTTGTCGAGCCGATCCAGGGAGAGGGCGGGATCATCGTGCCGCCCGACGGCTATCTCGCGGCTGCCGAGCGGCTCTGCCGCAAGCACAACGTCCTGCTGATCGCGGACGAGATCCAGACCGGCCTCGGGCGTACCGGCAAGCTGCTGGCCTGCGAACACGAGGGCGTCCACCCGGACGGCCTGATCCTCGGCAAGGCGCTCGGCGGCGGGATCCTGCCGGTGTCGATGTTCCTGGCACGCCGCGAAGTCATGGACGTATTCCACCCCGGCGATCACGGCAGCACCTTCGGCGGCAATCCGCTGGCGGCCGCCGTCGGGCTCGAAGCGCTCAATATCCTCGTCGAGGAAAAGCTCCCCGCCCGCAGTGCCGAGATGGGCGACTACCTGATCGGGGAACTTCGCCGTATCGAGTCGCCGCTGATCCGCGACGTTCGCGGCAAGGGCCTGTTCATCGCGCTCGACATCAAGCCGGATCTCGCGAGCGCCCGCACCGTGTGCGAGAAGCTCATGGAGTACGGCGTGTTGAGCAAGGAAACGCACGAAACGGTGGTCCGTTTCGCACCACCCCTGGTCATAAGCAAAGCCGAAATCGACTGGGCGGTCGCGAGGATCCGCGAGACCCTGAACGAGATCGACAGACTGAGGTTGGCTTCCTGAGGAAGAACTCATGCCCGACAACACGATCGTGACGATCGCCATCATCACCGCCGCACTCATCGTCGGTATGACGATCGGCTGGATCGTTCGGGGAAATCGCGGCAAGAGCGAGAAGGCGGCGATTAATTCCGGCTGGCAGGAGCAGCTTGAGGCGCACCGCAGCGAACACCAGCGCCTCGTAGAACAGAATAAGACCCTGATGGAACAGAACAGCCAGTATCAGGCTTCGAACAAGGACGCAAAGATGCGCGCCACCGAGTTGTCCGAGGCGCTCAAGGAAGCGTTCGCGCGTCGCGACGAGCTGCAGCGGCAGATCAAGGACATCCGCAGCAACCTGGAGATCGCGGTCAGCGAGCGAAAACAACTGCAGCAGGATATGCGGAGCCGCGCATCGAAGGACGAATCCCTTGCGACGGCGGTGAAGGAACGCGACAGCAAGATACTGAAGCTGAGCCGCGAACTCGACAACTGGCAGGACCGGCTGCCTCCGCTCATAGAGCGCTACCGGCGGCGCAACGAGGAAGCCGAACGCCTCGAACTCGAACTCGAGACGGCACACGAGCGCATCCAGGCGCTGGAGTCGATGGTCGGCTCGGACGAGACTCGTGTCGAACCGGTGGGCCCGGGCTCGCTGCAGGAAGGCCTCGATGCCTCCAATGACCCCATGGACGGTGAGCAAGCCGACGTATCGCTGGTGTTCGAAGCCCCGGGGGAAGAGGACGTCTCCGCGCCTGACCCGGAAGAGGAGGACGTTTCCTGGGACGATGTCGTCACCGCGGCGGTCGAGGACGAGGTGCGAGGCGAAAGCGAACGCGTCGCCGACGCTACGGTGCACGAGCCGACCGAGGAGGAACCGTCGGTCCTGCTGGAGGCAATCCGGGAGACCGAACGATTTCGAAGCACGCCGAGACGATGACGAGCGAGTCGAAGACGAACCCACGCCCGAAGATTCGGGCGCCGGAGACGAAGATGACGACGACGTCTTCGCCCGCTCGACCGGCGACGACGAATTCGCCGCCAGCCTCGGCCGTGACGATTTGAAGATGATCAAGGGCGTCGGCCCCGCGATCGAGAAGACCCTCAACGAGATGGGCATCTTCCGCTTCGACCAGATCGCCGGGATGAGCGAGTACGACATCGATCGCGTCGCGAACCGGCTGAAGGGCTTCCGCACGCGCATCTACCGCGAAGACTGGATCGGTCAGGCAAGAGAATTGCAGGACCGCAAGGCGAGCGGACAAAGCTGAGCCGTGCCGCCCGGCGGAGCCAGGCCCGCAGCTGCCGTCCTGCTCGCCTGCTGCGGGTTACTCGGCAGCGCCGCACTCGACCGGGGGGCAACGCTGCCCGCCGCCATCCCCGACTCGCAGTCGGCACTCGGACCGCCATCGCTGTCGTTCGCGCGTCGCGGTGATCGAATCGTCCTCGCCGGAGTCGCCGGCACCGGCGCCGACGAGGCCGGCCTCAGGCATCGCGCCGAGCGTCTGTTCGGCGCTGCCGGTGTCGAGACACGGTTCGTGCCCGGCATCGTCGTACCGCCGACCTGGCGGGCGGCAGCCGACCATCTGCTGGACCTGCTCGCCGCCACCGATTCGGCGGTGGCCACCGTCCGTCCGCGCCGGATTTCGTTACACGCGGTGGCGAGAAATGCCGACGCCTTCGCCGCGAAGCTCGACGCAGTCCGCAATGCCGCCGGACCCGGTATGCCGGTCGATGCCGACGTCGTCGTGATCGATTCGGACACGCCGCTCGATGCGATGTGCCGCCACGTGTTCGAGCGGGCAAGCAGCGGCTCGGTGACTTTCGGGCAATCGGGCACCGCCGTCGGCGATGCGGCCGTCGAACTGCTGGACCGCATCGTCGATTTCGCCAACGACTGCCGCGATTTCACGATCGTCATCGTCGGCCATAGCGACGACGTCGGCGAGGAATCCTGGAACCGGGAGCTCAGTCTCGCGCGTGCCCGCTCGGTCGCCGACTATATCGCCGCTGCGGGGATCCCCGCCGAACGCCTCGCGGTGGAAGGCCGCGGGTCTGCCGAACCGGTCGCCGACAATGCGACACCGTCCGGGCGGCGCAGGAACCGCCGGGTCGAGTTCGAGTTGCGCGACGCCTCACCCTGAATCGTCGGGACCGGTCAGGGAGAACAATTCGACTTCGAAGACGAGCGTCGCGCCGGGCGGGATGACGTTGCCGGCGCCCCGCTCACCGTAGGCGAGTTCGGGCGCGATCGTGAGTTCGCGGGTTTCGCCGATCAACATTCCGGGTATGCCCTGGTCCCAACCCTTGATGACCCGTCCGGCGCCCAGCGGGAAGCTGAAACGCTGGCCGCGGTCGACGGAACTGTCGAACTTCGTACCGCGATGATCCGGTGCAGTTTCGTCGTACAGCCAGCCGGTGTAGTGGACCTCGGCGAGATCTCCGGGCTCGGCCGCTCGCCCGTAACCGTTCCTGAGGATCCTCGCCGTGAGGCCCGGCGCGATCTCGAAATAGTCGCCCTTGCTGCCCTCGGCTGCCGGAGCCGGGTCCGCCTCGGTCTGTGCGGCCTCCGCCGCCGGTTTCTTGCCGGCATCGGCGTCGGCCGTTCCCTGGCGCGATTGACAGGCAGACGCCATCGTCGCCAACGTCAGCACGAGCACTATCGGACGGTAATCCATGCGGTATTCCTCGAATCGATTGGGTATGCGGGCTCAGCCGGAATCCTTGAAGTCCAGCGAGGCGGAATTGATGCAGTACCGCAGCCCCGTCGGCTGCGGTCCGTCTTCGAACACGTGTCCGAGGTGAGCGCCGCAGTTGGCGCAAACGACTTCCTCGCGGACCATGCCATGGCTCCGGTCGACATTGGTACGTACCGCGTCCTTCGCCAGCGGCAGCCAGAAGCTGGGCCAGCCCGATCCGGAGTCGTACTTATGCGTCGAGGAGAACAACTCGGCGTCGCAACAGACGCAGCGATAGGTGCCATCCGCCTTGTGCTCGACGTACTTGCCCGTGAACGCCCGCTCGGTGCCCCGGTTCTGAGTGATCTCGTATTGCTGGTCGGAGAGCTTCGCCCTGAGCTCGCCTTCCGACGGCCTGTCCGCTGCCATTGCCGATCCCGTTCCGCGCTGCCGTCAGGAAATGCCAGTATCAGGCCGCGCCGGCGTCCGAATCAAGCTCGAGCAAAAGCCGGTTGATGCGGCGCACGTATTCGGCGGGGTGATCCAGCGCCGAGCCTTCCGCGAGCAGCGCATGGTCCAGCAGGATCCCCGCGAGCGCGGCGAAGCGAGCCTCGTCGGTCTCCGCCGCAAGTCGTGCCACCAGCGGATGGGAGAGGTTGATCTCGAGTACCGGCTTCGACTCCGGCAACTCTTGCCCGCTTGCCTCGAGCATACGCCGCAACTGCGGATTGAGCTGATCGTCGCCGGTCACCACGCAGGCCGCCGATTCGACCAGACGCCGGCTCACGCGGACCGCCTCGACGCGCTCCCGCAGGACGCCCTTGAGCTTCTTCAACAGCGGCTTTTCACCGGCGTCGAGCGCTTCCTGTGTCTGCCCGGTATCGTCCCCGGCGACGTCGACCGCGGCGCGGCCCGCATCCTTCAGCGGCTTGCCGCCGTATTCGGCGATGCTCTCGACCACCCAGGCGTCGATCCGGTCCGAGAGCAACAACACCTCGGTACCTTGTTCCCGCAGCCGCTCGATGTGCGGGCTTGCCGCCGCCGTCTCATACGAGTCGGCCAGCACATAGTAGATCGCGGCCTGGTCTTCCCCGGCACGACCGAGATAGTCGTCCAGCGCGACATCCTGCCGCTCGTCGGCATTGCGCGTGCTCGAGAAGCGGAGCAGGCCGGCGATGCGATCCCTGTTCGGCGGATCCTCGACGATGCCTTCCTTCAGGACCTGCCCGAACTCCGTCCAGAATTTCCCGTAGTCTTCCTTCGAGTCGTCGGCCAGCTTCGCGAGCATGTCGAGGGCGCGCCTGGTCAGCGCTCCGCGCATCGCCCCGAGTTCGGGGTTCTTCTGCAGGAGTTCGCGCGATACGTTCAGCGGCAGGTCCGCGGAATCGACCACACCCCTGATGAAACGCAGGTACAGCGGCAGGAACTGTTCGGCGTCGTCCATGATGAAGACTCTCTGGACGTAGAGCTTCAGTCCCCGCGGTGCGTCTCGATTCCACAGGTCGAACGGTGCGTGTGAAGGCACGTACATGAGGCTGGTGTAGTCGCGTTTTCCCTCGACCCGATTGTGGCTCCAGGTCAGCGGCTCGGCGGCATCGTGCGAGAGGTGCTTGTAGAACTCCCGGTACTCCTCGTCCGAGATCTCGCCGCGCGGACGCGTCCACAATGCCGTGGCCGAGTTCACCAAACGCGGCTCGGCGCCGCCGCCGGCCAGGGTAACCGGGAACGCGATGTGATCGGAGTACTTCCGGATCAGCGTCTCCAGTCGCTGCGGTTCCGCGAATTCCGTCTCGTTATCCTTCAGATGCAGTATCACCGCCGTACCCCGCTCCGACCGCTCGATCGGCTCCACGGTGAACTCGCCCTGCCCGTCCGACTCCCAGCGCACGGCCTCGGTGCTGCCGAGCCCGGCCCGGCGCGACTCGACGACGACACGATCCGCGACGATGAACGCCGAATAGAAGCCGACGCCGAACTGGCCTATGAGCCTGGCATCCTGCTGCTGGTCGCCCGTCAGCCGTTCGAGGAACTCGGCCGTGCCCGAGCGTGCGATCGTGCCGAGATGCTCGATGAGTTCGTCGCGCGACATGCCGATACCGTTGTCGATCACGGCAATCGTGTTGTTGTCCCCATCGTATTCGACCCGGATGCGGAGTTCCGTATCCTCGGCCAGCAATTCGGGTCTCGCGAGCGCCTCGAAACGGAGCTTGTCGGCGGCGTCCGATGCGTTCGAGATCAGCTCACGCAGGAAGATCTCCTTGTGGCTGTACAAGGAGTGGATCATCAGCTTCAGGAGCTGGCGGACTTCGGCCTGGAAGCCGAGCGTCTCGCGGTCGGTTACGTTACCCACGCGTCGATCTCCGAGTCTTGATTGCACGGCGCGTCGCCCTGACGCCGCCGTCTGGCGTCGACAACGATAAGGCCTCGTCAGACTATTTCAAGGCGGAGTGGTGTGCGCCCCTGGCACACACTGGTATCAGACGATCGGCTCGAGGTGGGCGTGCGGGGCTGTAACTGCCCGATACAGCAGGGTAACGAACATGAGCAGCGCCGCGGCCAGCGCCAGCGGAGGATGCGATAGCGCGAGCAGGATACCGCCGATCTGCAGTGCGAGGCCGATGCAGGCAGACACCAGCAATTGAACAAAACGCCGGATTCGCTCGCCGATCAGGCCGACCGCGGCTACGAGATCGTCGAGATCGTCGAACAGCTGTGCAATGCGTTCCATCGACTCGTACTGCCTTATCCGTTATCTGACGATGGACAGTAGCGGGACGGGACTCTTGGTCTCCCTTACGCTTTCGGCTGTTTCGAGGAGCTCATCGTCGTTCGTTTGCTTGGCGTGCGCGATGGCCCGATGAAACAATTCCCAGCGTTGCCGTGCGGATTCGTTCTTGAGCGAAATCACGGGCGATTCAGTCTTCGTGCTCTTGTTTGACATACTTCGAAATCGCAATGTCTGGCTCCATGATTCGCACTATAGTTTGCTCGTTCGAGACGCTCCGTGAGGCACTTCACAGCTTCATTTTGTGGCGGGTTGCGCGTGCCCTCCAAATGCGAGAAATAAGACGCAGTACCGGTTCGCAGGGGTACCGTTTCGACATTAGCGGAGTGACTCGTATCACAGACGACGCGCGACATACGCCGGAATGAAAAACGCCGGCTGTGTGCCGGCGTCTCTTGCGCGATCTTACTGAATGACCTTCAGTCGTCCTTCTCCGGATTCCAGTTCCGTTTCACCTTTTCGGACCAGCTGCGATAGCCCTTCCAGGTATAGAGGGCCGGATCGATGCCGGTTCTTCGGCCGCGCGGCGCGGGCGCCTTCGAGATCCACTGGCGATACTGTTGCCAGCCATCGGCATCGTTCGCCGCGGGCTGGCTCGGCGAGACGGCCTTCTCGGCCGCGTTGGCCTCGTCGGCCTGCGCCTCCGCATCCCTGCTCACGTCCACCCAATGTAGGTGTTTGCTTTCCGGCATGGCTGCACCCGGTCCATCCTTTCCTGCATGCTACGGACGGACCGTGCGGAATCACAGGAACTGGATCACAGTGCATACCGGCACTATTTCCAGTCTTTTCAATCGATTAAGCGGCAGTTTGACTTAATCAACGCCGCAACCGAACGATACCGGCACAGCGTTTGACAATAAGCCGGCGAGTCCCCGGCCGCGGTGCAGATATCGAGGGGTCAGAGTGTCAGCTCACCCGGTAGCACGGCGAGTAGTCGGCATTGGAGAGCTTCATGCGATTCTGGTCGACGAATGCGGCGAGCAGATCGTCGAGCAATTGCATGTAGGCTTTCGAGCCGTGTATCTCGAACGGACCGTCCGCCTCGATGACGGCTGCCGTATCCTCGCGTACGTTGCCCGACACGATCCCGGAGAACGCGCGCCTGAGATTGACCGCAAGGTCGTGTTTTGGCATGTCTTCGTCGATCCGCAGACTCCCCATCGACTCGTGCGTGGCCACGAAAGGCAGCTGGAACTGCCGGTCGATCTTCAGGTGCCAGTTGAAATAGTAGGCGTCGCCCTGCCTGTTGCGGAGCGCCCGGACGTCGCCCATCCCGGACAGCATCTTGCGAGCGACGGCGCGCGGATCATCGATGATGATGGAGTATCGCTTCCGCGCGGCATCGCCGAGTGTCGCGCCGACGAAGTCGTCGATGCGGCGGAAGTAGTCCGCCGCCGATTCCGGCCCACTCATGACCAGCGGGAACGGTTGTTCCCGGTTGTCCGGGTGCAGCAGTACACCGAGCAGGTAGAGTATCTCTTCGGCCGTTCCGACACCGCCCGGGAACACGACGATGCCGTGGCCGAGGCGTACGAAGGCTTCGAGACGTTTCTCCATGTCGGGCATGATCACCAGGGAATTGACGATCGGATTCGGCGCCTCGGCGGCGATGATGCCGGGTTCCGTGATACCGATGTACCTGCCGTTGCGGATCCGCTGCTTCGCGTGGCCGATCGTCGCGCCCTTCATCGGTCCCTTCATGGCGCCCGGCCCGCAGCCCGTGCAGACGTTGAGACCCCTGAGACCCAGTTCGTAACCCACCTGCTTGGTGTAATCGTATTCGGCGCGGCTGATCGCGTGGCCGCCCCAGCAGACGACGACGTTGACGTCAGCCGGCAACCTGAGCAGGCCGGCGTTGCGGACGATGTGGAATACGGCGTCGGTAATGCCTTCGCTGCTCGTGAGGTCGAACCGGCCGCTGTAGACAATCTCGTTGCGCGTGTAGACGATGTCCCGCAGCACGGCGAACAACAACTCGCGGATTCCGCGGATCATCTTGCCGTCGACGAAGGCCGACCCGGGGGCGCCGGCAAGCGAAACCTTCAGACCCCGGTGTTGCTGTATGAATCCGACCTCGAATCTCTGGTAGCGCTCGAGCATCGCCCGCGCGTCGTCGGCCTCGCTCCCCGAATTCAGCACGGCCAGCATGCAGCGACGCAGGAGCCCGTACATCCCGCCCTCGCCGCTCGAGCGCAGTTCGTCCACCTCGACCTGCGAAAGTACCTCGAGGCTGCCTTCGGGCCAGACCTCGGCGTCGACGACTTCGGAGCCGGACGTGATCTCGAAGCCCCCGGCAGTTGTGACGGCAGCTTTTTCTCCGCTGGACAAGGCTCGCTCGGTCAGGGCCGGATTTCGATCGGCGTGTTGGTCCCGGTCATCAGCCAGATATCGATCATGGCCGAGTTCGACACGGCGATGCAGCCGTTGGTCCAGTCCTGGGTACGATAGTAGGTCTCCGACCGTGTCGGCGCGTTCGGCCGACCGTGGATCATGATTGCGCCGCCGGGATCGCGACCTTTGGCGCGCGCCTCGCGGACGTCTTCGTAGCTCGGATAGGACACGTGGATGGACAGGAAATAGTCGCTGTTCGGATTGCGGGTATCGAGGAAGTATTTGCCCTCCGGCGTGCGATTGTCCCCTTCGTACTGCTTGTCGCCCTGGGGGTGCATTCCGAGCGCGATCTTGTAGGTTCGGAACGGCTCGCCGTCCTTGATCAGGTACAGCTTGCGCTCGCCCTTCACGACCAGGACCTTGTCCGCCGTGGGGAACACGGTCGCGTGCAATCCGCCCGAGAGCGGCGCGAATGCCAGCACTCCCAGCGTCAGCGTGGCCGCGGTCAGGCGCATGTTCGATCGTTCAGGCACTTGCTGTATCCGTGGACATCGCAGCGTAGGTTAGCAGACCGACCGACACCGGAAAATGCCGGGCGTCACAGGTTGCGCCCCGCGATCCAGCCGATCGCAAAGCCGATTGCACCGGCGCCGGCCGTATAGATCGGCAAAAATCGAAACAACTGCCCGGCGGCGGGCGGATCGCCGAACATGCCGTTCAGGTTTACCGCGAACGCGTAGTGCAGGTAGGCCGACAGGCCGACCGCCGGGATCGCATAGCCGATCGTCCCGAGCGGCAGCTTCCAGCCCGCGCCGGCGAACCGGCCGCCGCCGCGCCGCAGCGCGACGAAGGCGAGCACGAGGACGATTGCGGGTGGCAGCAAATTGCGCAGGGCATAGCTTCCGCCGGATTCCGTCGCGGCGAACCACGCGCCCAGTGCCGCATAGCCGAGGACGAGCGGTGTCATCTTCAGGACAGTAATCCGCATCAGGTCTCCCCGACGGGGGACAACACCGGGAACTGCACCCGCGTACCGGGCCTGACGGTGTCCGGATCCACTTCGGGGTTGTACTGGCGGAACAGCCACATGGGCACGTCGTACTTGCGCAGCGCCAGGATCCAGATCGATTCGCCCGGTGCGATCACATGTTCCTTGACGTCGGAGATGACGTGCTCGCGGAAGAAAGCATCCTGCTGTGCGCGGTGGTATGCGACCCGTCGATCCTCGAAGGTCTTCGCGTCGACCTTGCTGAGGTCGAGCCGGATACGCTGCCCGACGTCGACGGGATGGTGGAACGCCAGGCCGTTGATATCGCGGAGCCGCTGGGTACGAATTTCCAGCCAGTCCGCGAAATGTCCGAGCGTCTCCAGCGGCTGGATCTCGATCGTACCGTCGTCCGCCACGCTGTAGTCGCTGGGGTCCGACAGCAACGCGGTCTGGATCGTCCCGATCAGGTCGGAAGCGATCTCGCCGGCGATCGAACCCGACTCTTCTTGGGTCACGAGCGCGCCGTCGGCCGGACCTTCGGCGATTTCTGTCCCGGACTCGTCGGCGGTACCGGCCGCGTCGGATTCCGCGGCGGCGACGAGCACTTCGGGCTCCGCTGCGGCGACCGTGGCTTCGGGCTCCGCCGCAACGACCGTCGGCGCGGGACCCGCCGCCGGCAAACGCAGGCGCTGCCCCGCACGGATGCGGTTGGCGCTGCCCAGGTTGTTCAGGGCGACCAGCGTCGAAACGCGCGTCTGGTATTCCTCGGCGATCTCCGAGAGCGTCTCGCCGCGTCGTATCGTGTGGAACAGGTCGGGAAGCTGCGCGGTCTGCCATGCGTCGGCCGGTATGGCTGCGACGAGCTTGTCGATCGAGTCATCGAGCAGACGCTTCGGGATGCGGATGTCGAACCCTTTCGGGAGGAATTTGCTGCCCTGGAACACCGTCGCCTGCAGGGCGGGATTGCTGATCCATAGCTGTTTTGTCGTAATGCCGAGCGCCGCCGCGAGGTCGGACGCACTGATGTAATCGTCGAGTTCGAACTCGTCGTAGTCGATCGGTTGTTCGACCGCGAGCCCCGGAAAGTACTTGTCCGCGTCACGATCGACCTGCATCGCCGCCAGGAAGGCCACGTAGAAATTCCTGGAGGCAAAGCCGAACGTGCGGCCGTCGTACTTGCGGATGATGTCGGTGTACGAGTCGTCGCCGTACTTGTGCATCGCGCGGCGCACGCCGGCGAGACCGTGATTGTAGGCCGTGATGGCCATCGGCCAGTTGCCGGTGATCGAGTAGTTGTAGGCGAGCAGCCGGCCGGCGGCGCGCGTCGCGAGGAACGGATCGTTGCGCTCGTCGACGATGTGATCGATACGCATGTAACGGCGGCCGGTGCTACGTGTGAATTGCCAGATACCGGACGCCCCTACGTTCGAGCGGGCATCCGGATTGTAGGAGGATTCGACGTGCGGCAGCGCCGCCAGCTCGACAGGCACCCCGACCGCACGCAATTCGTCCTCGATATAGGGACGCCATCGCCCGGCACGGATCAGGCCTTCCCGAAAGCGGTCGCTGAGTCCCTGCTGGTAGCGGATGTTGCGGGACGCATTGACCAGCGCCGCGCTGCTCACGTCGGCGGGCCACAGCGCGAGGATCCGCGCTTCTTCGCTGCTCAGGTTGTCGCGCTTGCCGGAGGCCAGTTTCGCGAGAACGGCCTGGATGGCCTTGCGGCGCCCGACCACCCTGCGCTGTCGCTCGCGCCGGTCCAGGCCGTGCGGAAAATCGATGCGTTCATACACGACGCCGAGGTTGCGGGCATCGTGCAATACCCCTTGATCGGTGGTATAGCGCGTAAATATGCCGATCCAGAAATCGACGTCCGGCTTCAGTTCGGGCGGCTCCGGGAACGGCTCGGCGGCCGCGGCCAGGCCGAACGCGAACAGCAGCACCAGGCCGCCGATTTGACTTTTTCTCTTCATTCAGATTTATTCAAGTTTCAATCGTAAATTCTTGATTAGTTCACAGAAAAATTTACGAGATTGAACTAGTTTTGACAATATCCACGGCGTCCGCCCGAAACCTTCAGCCGCAGCGGGCCCGTCCACGAACCCGGGAATCGCATGACCCGTCTTGCCCGCCAACTCCGACTCCTGTTCTGCCTTCTCTGCGCACTCGCGGCGTTGCCCGTCGTTTTGCCCGCCGCCTTCGGCGGCGAAGTCGCGATCGATCCCGTCGACGAGGGCACGGATATCCTCGAGGATACGACCGAAGACGACGACTCGCGTTCCAGCGAGGTCGCGGTGGCGGTCGAGGACATGATCGAACCCGTGGCGGTCCATGAGCGTCTCGTTCCGCTGGCGGACGCGGTAACCGCGGCCGATGGCCTCGCCGAACCGATGGAGTTCCTCGGCAGTGTCATCCCGCCGGCCACGGTACAACGCCTGTCCTGGTCAGCGACAGAGTTATTCGAAGGCGTCCCCGTTACCACCCCGGTCCTCGTGGTCAACGGTGCGGAGCCGGGCCCGACGCTTTGCCTGACTGCCGCCGTGCACGGCGACGAGCTCAACGGCATCGAGATGGTACGCAGGGTCATGCACGACATCACCCCCGACAAGCTCTCCGGTGCCGTGATCGGCGTGCCGATCGTCAACGTCCAGGGCTTTCGGCGCGGCTCGCGCTATCTTCCCGACCGGCGCGACCTGAACCGCTATTTCCCCGGCAACCCCGATGGCAGCGCGGCGGCACGCATCGCACACTCGTTCTTCGTCAACGTGGTCGCATACTGCGACGCGCTCGTCGACCTGCACACCGGTTCCTTCGAACGCGCCAACCTGCCGCAGATCCGCGCCGATCTGCGCAACCCCGACGTCGTTACGCTGACACAGGGTTTCGGGTCGATGGTGATCCTGCACAGCCGGCCCGCGGTCGGCACGCTGCGGCACGCCGCGACAGAGGCCGGCATCCCGGCCGTGACGCTGGAAGCGGGCGGCCCGTCGGAGCTCGAACTCAACGACGTCAAGCTCGGCGTCAAGGGTATCGAGACGCTGCTCAATACCCTCGGGATGGTCAAGCGCCGGCGCCTGTGGAGCGATCCGGAACCGGTCTACTATCGTTCCTCCTGGGTGCGTGCCGACAACGGCGGCATTCTGCTGTCACAGGTCAGCCTCGGCAGCACGGTGCGCAAGGGCGACGTCCTCGGGACCATCACGGATCCGATGAACAACGCGCGATCCGAGGTGCATTCTCCGTATTCGGGCCGCATCATCGGCATGGCACGGAATCAGGTCGTCATGCCCGGATTCGCCGCCTTCCACGTCGGCATCCAGACGGACGAAACCGAAGCCGAAGCGGACCGCAGGGAGCCGCCCGTCGAGAGCGGTGCCTACGTCGACGGCATGTCGGAATAGGCCTTTGACCCGCCCGCGTCGCCGGGACGCTCGACTGCCGCGACTTCAGGAAACGGGATACAGGCTCTAAACTCTGCCGGCGATGTCTCACGCCCGCAAACCGCTATACCACTATGTCGCGCCGCGGCACTGGCCCGTCTGGATCGGGCTGGGACTGTTGCGCCTCGTGTGCTTGTTGCCACACCGTGCGGTACTCCGTCTCGGCGCGGCGATCGGCCGGCTGGCCGGCCGTCTCGGCGCCCGGCGCCGCGCGATCGTCCGGCGCAATCTGTCGCTGTGCTTCCCGGAGCTGGGGCCACAGGCACGGGACGCACTCGCACGGCGCCACTTCGAGGCGCTGGGGATGTCGCTGGTCGAATTCGGGCTGGGCCGATGGGCTTCGGAGAGTCACCTCGCTCGCCTCGCCAGTTCGGAGGGCGTCGGATACGTGCTAGACGCCGTCAACGCCGGGCGCGGCGTCCTCCTGCTGAGCGCTCACTTCACGACGATCGAGATCTCCGCGACGATCGCGAAACGAATCCTGCCGCCGTTCGACGGAGTCTACCGGCAGACCCGCGACCCGTTCATCACGGAATTGCTGATGACGAATCGCGAGCGCGGCGGGATGACGCTCATCGAGAAACGCGACATCAAGGCCGTGGTTCGGAGTCTGCGCCAGGGTCGTATCGTCTGGTATGCCCCGGACCAGAGTTACGACCGCAAGGGCTCGGCGGTAATCCCGTTCTTCGGCGTGCCGTCGATGCACACGACGGCAACCTCGACGCTCGCGCGCCTCGGCGATGCGGTGACGATCCCGTTCTTTCCGGAACGTCTGCCGGACGGTCGCTATCACCTGCGGATCCTGCCGCCGCTCGACGACTTCCCGTCCGGGGACCCCGAAGCCGATACGAAGCGTTACGTCGCGGTACTCGAAGCGCAAATCCGGCGCTGTCCCGAGCAATATTTCTGGCTGCATCGCAAATTCAAGAACCTGCCGGAACCCTTGCCGAACTACTACGCGGATCTCGACGCCTGGAAATAGCCTTCCAGGAACCGTTCCCAATCCTCGTTCGAGAAATGGAGCTTCGGATCGAGCGAGCGGATCTTCTGCAGTGATCGATGCAGCCGGCGCAGTGTCTGCTGCTGCCAGCTGCCGGGTTGCAGCAGGCGGCCGCGATCGAAATCGAGCATCCACAATTCGCCCTTGTCGTCGATCTGCAGATTGTAGGCGTTCATGTCGGCATGATAGACGCCGGCCGCGTGGAAACCGTATACGGCCGCGCCGAGCGATTGCCAGAAGGTGTCGTCCGGCGGACTGCCGGCGATCATCTCGGACAACGGCCGCACGCCCGGGATGCGCACCGTGATCAGGTCCGCGGTGTAGAACATGCCGTGACGCCGATAGCGTGCCGCCGCTGGGCGCGGCACCCGCAAACCGCTGTCGGCCATCTTGGCCAGCATCCGCCACTCGAGGAAAGACCTCGTCGCGTCTTCGCCGTTGAACAGGTACCTGTCCCGCACGATGCGGCCGATCAGACCGCCGCGCATGAAATGCCGGAGCACGAACTGCCGCGGCACGTTGCCCACGAACAGGGTGTTGCCGCGTCCGGCCGCGGCCAGCGAGCCGACGACCGGCTCGGCATGCAGCCAGCCAGCGGCCGAGAACCGGTCCTCGCTGATCGCGCTCATGACCGAGCGATCGTAGAGCATCGCACCGGTCGGCGTGCGCTCGAGGGTCTCGGTCACGATTGCGGTCCCGAATGACCGGATGAAAATCCGCAATGGGGAGTGTTATAGGCTTTTAGCCGGAAATACGGGTTTTTAAGCCATATTTCGGAGACTTTCGATCCATTAGCCACTGTGGGAGCGTGCCCTCGGCCGCCTCGCCAAGCGGAATTTCGAGAGTCGACAGGTCGCCGAGTTTTCGGTGATCTTACGCCAAGAAAGGCAGGTTATCTCTGATGATAGGTGCACAAATTCATCGAATATCCGATCCTCTGCCGTCCCAGCCGTCTCAGCACCGTTACCGGCGCCCCAACTCGCGGGAAGCTTTCGGGACTTCGCTGCAGATTTCAAGGTTTTCGCCTGAATTCGGCCCACAAACTCTGCAATTCAGGCGGCGGCGTCGTCCACCAGGAGGTATTCGGCACCGCAATAGGGACACTTGGCGGTGCCGGTGTCCTCGACGGGCAGGTAGACCTTCGGATGCGAGTTCCAGAGGTACATTCCCGGCATCGGGCAGGACAGCGGCAGCTCATCGCGCCGGACCCGGTAACGATGCTGCGCGTTGGGGGCGATAAGGTTCTGCTCCACGGTGCCTGCTCGTGCTCTCAAGGTGTCTCTCCGGCTCGCGATGAACGGCGGGAATTATAAGCGGACGGCAAGCGTCCCGGCTATGCGCCCTCCGCCGGGAGATATCGATCCCAGATACGGCGCACATCGTCGCGCTCGCGCGCGAACTCGGTCCCCGGCACGAGCGGGTCCTGTTCGTCGAGACTGAGGTGGTGCAGGCGCAGCCGATACGAACGGTAGACGTCCTGCAGGCGGCGTGCGTCACCCGAGTCGAGGCAGCCGCAGGCCGCCAGTGTCGCGAGCTGCCGGATGTTGTCCGGATAGTGGGTCACGGCAGGCTCCGCCCCGGCGTTCGCGAGCACGAGATATTGCACGATGAATTCGATATCGCCGATGCCGCCGCGGCCCTGCTTGAGGTCGTAATGCGAGCCGTTGCTGCGATCGAGTTCCTCGCGCATCCGGCCGCGCATCGACGCGACGTCGCCGGCGAGCGCGTCCCTGTGGACGCGCTGCGTCAGCGTCTCCGCGCGGATCCGCTCGAACGTCCGGCCGATCTTTGCGCTGCCGGCGACGGGCCGTGCCCGCAGCAGCGCCTGGTGCTCCCAGGTCCAGGCATGCTCGTCCTGGTAACGCTCGAAGGCATCGACGCTCGTCACCAGGACGCCCTTGCGGCCGTCCGGGCGCAGCCGCATGTCGATCTCGTACAGTGCGCCGGAACCGGTCTGTGTGGTCAGGATGTGGACCAGGCGGCGAACCAGGCGGGCGAAGAACACGGCATTGTCGAGTGGCTTCGAACCGTGGGTCTCCTGCCGCTCGCCCCTCGAATCGTGCAGGAAGACGAGGTCCAGATCCGAACCGTACGACAATTCGATACCGCCCAGCTTGCCGTAGGCGATGACGCCGAAACCGGCCTGGTGAGTTACGCCGTCCAGCACGTATTCCGGCGGACCGTGGCGTTTCGTCATCTCGTGCCAGGCGATCTGCAGTGCATGGCGCACGACGATCTCGGCGAGGTCCGTCAGGGCATCGCTGACTTTCATGATCGGCAGGCCGCCCGTGAAGTCGGCGACGGCGATCCGGAACAGATTCGCCTGCTGGAAACGGGCGAGTATGTCCATCTGCTCTTCTTCGTCGTCCGCGGGAGTCACGGCGAGGCGTGCGCGCAGATCGGCCTCGGCCTCGTTGCGCGATATGCCCGCCGAATAGATCCGCGGATCCAGCAGTTCGTCGAGCAACACCGGATGTCGGGCGATCCGCTCCGCGATGAACGCGCTCCGTCCGCAAAGGTCGACGAGGCGCGACATCACGCGCCGGTTCTCGTTCAAAAGCGCCAGGTAGGCACTGCGCCGCAGCACCTGCTCCGCGACTTCGAGGATCCTTTTTAGCGCCACGCGCGGCGCGTCACTGGCCCTGATCTCAAGGAGCAGCTTCGGGATGAAGCGCTGCAGGCGCTCGCGCGCGGTCGCATCGATTCGCTGCAGGGCGGGTGCGTTCGCGAAAGCGGCAATGCGTTCCGCGAGGGCCGCGGCGTCCGGGAAGCCTTCATCCCCGAGGCACTCGGCCCATTGTGGGACGCCGGCATTCTCATCCCAGAGCCTGCCGAGCCGCGCGCCCAGACCGTCGCCGGCATCCCTGGCCGATTGCCGGGGCGCGATCTTGTCGAATTGCCGCGCTACTTCCGCCCGATGCGTCTCGAGATCGGCGACGAGCGCTCCCCAGTCCGGATAACCCATCGCGAGGCAGAGCCGCGCACGATCGGTGGCATCGGCGGGCAACTCGTGAGTCTGCTGATCGCGGATCGCCTGGATGAAATTCTCGAGCCGGCGCAGGAAACGATAGGCGTCGGCGAGGCTCGCGGCTTCTTCCGCGGCCAGTCCGCGACGGCCGACGAGCCTGGGCAGCACCTCGAGCAACCCGGTGCACTGCAACTCCGGCCGGCTGCCGCCGCGCACCAGCTGCATGGACTGCACGACGAATTCGATCTCGCGGATCCCGCCCGGCCCGAGCTTGACGTTATGCGCCATGTCGCGCCGGCGAACCTCCGCGGCGATCCGCGCCTGCATATCGCGCAGGGACTCGAACACGCCGAAATCGAGATAGCGCCGGTAGACGAACGGCGCAACGAGATCTTCGCAGAGCGCCGCTGCCACCGCCGGGTCGGGAGCGGGACCGACGATGCGCGCCTTGACGTAGGCGTAGCGTTCCCAGCCGCGACCGTGCTGCAGCAGATACGACTCCAGCGCAGCGAAACTGACGACCGGAGGGCCGCTGTCCCCGAACGGCCGCAGCCGCGTATCGACACGGAACACGAAGCCGTCTCCCGTCACTTCCTCCAGCAGGGTGACGATCTCGCGGGCAAGGCGAGCGAAATACTCCTGCGCGCTGAGCCGCCGCTCGCCGTCGGACTCCTGACCCTCCGGATACAGGAAGATGACGTCGATGTCGGACGAGAAATTGAGTTCCCGGCCGCCGAGCTTGCCCATGCCCAGGATGACGATCGGTTGCGGCGCGCCGTGCCGGTCGCGCACGATCCCGAAGCGATCCTGCATCTGCCGCCCGGCGTAGCGGGCCGCGGCGTCGAGGAGCCCGTCCGCGAGATCGGAAAGCGAGGCGAGGGTTTCCTCGACGGCCGCCTGACCGGCAACCTCGCGCCACAACACGCCGAGCAGGCGCCGGTTGCGGAATCGGCGAAGTCGTTCCCCGACGTGCCCGGGCGCGGCATCCGATGCGGCGAGTTGGTCGACAAAGCCGGCGAGCGACTCCGAATCCGACGCCGCGTCGAGGGCATCCGCGTGCGCCGCGAACCACTGCCATTCGCGGAGCAGCACACCGGCCGCGAATTCGCTGCAGCCGACGACCCTGACCAGCGTCTCGGCCGGCACGGGGACGCTGCCGCCTGCCGCCTCGAACCGTTGCAGCCAGCGCTCCACGACGCCGCGCAGGACTTGCGGCAATGCATCGACGGCGCCCGCAATGGCTGGGCTGTGCGTGGCTTTCATGGCCCCGAGTCTATCGCATGACTCCGGGGCCGGGCGGCCGCCCACCGGTTCAGCCGGCCGAGGTCCTGGATGACTTGCCGAGGCCGTCGAGCGCGTCGTCGATCGGCATCGGCTTGCCGACGGCGTGGCCCTGCGCGTAATCGACGCCGAGTTCGCCGATCACCTTGCGGGTCTCGTCGCTCTCGACGTATTCGGCGACCGTCTCGAGCTCCATGACCTTCGCGACCTGGGTGATCGCCGCGACCATCGATTCCGAGATCCGGTTGTCGGTAATGTCGCGGATGAAACTGCCGTCGATCTTGAGCGTGTCGACGTTGAAGTTCTTGAGATAAGCAAACGAACTCAGCCCCGCGCCGAAGTCGTCGAGCGAGATCGAACAGCCGCGGTAGCGCAGCCCGTCGATGAACGCCTGCGCCTTGACGAGATTCGACACCGCGGCCGACTCCGTCACCTCGAAGCACAGGGAATCGGCGGGCAGGCCGCTCGCACCGAGTTCTTCTTCGATGAACGCGAGGATGTCGTCGTCGCTGAGCGACTGGCCCGACAGGTTGATCGAGAAGATCGCGCGGCTGTCCCCAATGGCCTCGGCATTGGCCGCGAGACGTCCGACCGTCGCCGAGGTCACCCAGCGATCGATCTGCGGCATCAGCTGGTAGCGTTCGGCCGCCGAGAACAGCGCACTCGTCGGGACGTCGTTGCCGTCATCGTCCTTCATGCGCAGCAGGACCTCGAAGCGCGGCCTTCCGTCCTTGCCGTTCAGGCTGACGATCGGCTGCGCCAGCAGCTCGAATTGGTCGCCGTCCAGCGCCTTGTGGATCTGTGCGACGAGCTGCATGTCGTCGTGCCGGCGGATGATGCTGAGATTCTTGTCGTCATAAACCTCGATGCGGTCGCGGCCGTGGCTCTTGGCCGTCTCGCAGGCCATCCTCGCGGTGGTCAGGGCCCTGCCGACGTCGTCGTTGTGCACATTGAATTCGGCGATGCCGATGCTCGCCGTCACCTGCAGCGAACGGTCGCCTTCCAGGTAGCGGAGCGCCTGGCACTTGCTGCGGATCTCCTGCGCGAGCTCCAGCGCCTTGTCGGCATCGGAATGGGTCAGCAGGATGCAGAAGTCGTCGCCGGTCAGCCGCGAAAGCACGGCGTTGCGCGACAGGTCCTGTTCCAGCAGCCGTGCAAAACGCATGATGACCGCGTCCCCGGCTTCGTGGTCGAAGGTGTCGTTCACGAGCTGGAGGTTGTCGAGGTCGAGATAGAGCAGTTGATGGGCGTCGTTGTCGCCGTCGAGCGCCTTCGCCGATTCGTAGAGCTGCGCCTCGAAGCCCGACCGGTTCATCAGGCCGGTCATCGCATCGAAGGACTGTTCGACCACGTACTCCACCTTGCGCACGATATGCGCCATGAAGCGGCGGTCGGCCTTGCTGAACGGCCGATTGTCGACGCGGCCGAGCTGCGCGAGCACGCCCTCGAGATTGCCGTGGCCGTCGAGCAGCGGGCAGAGCAGAGTCTGATAGCCACGCTCGGGCACCGCACCTGCCCCTTCGATGCCGGGTATCTCGAAGATCATCGGCCAGCGCTGTCCCTCGAGCTTCGGCATCATGTGCTCGATCAGGTAACGATCGAGCACCTTCCGGTCGACGTTCTTCCAGCTCGAGTGCGTGGCGCTGACGCGGATTCGCTTGGACGGTATCAGCAGGACGCTGTAGGCAATGCCGAGGAAGCGACCGCTCTGTCCGACGAGCTGGGCAAAACCGGCATGGCTGCGCGACGTGCCGTGGATCTTCTCGTCGACCTCGTAGACGAGCGTCAGCTCCCTGTCGACGGATTCGACACGCTCCTCGGATTCACGCAACTGCCTGCCGAGGACCAGGCTCTCCGCGATGACCTCGATGGCCGGCTGCAGGATACTGGCCAGCACCGTGGGGTTGAAGGTCGAAGACTTGCCGGCGTTGCGGGAGAACACCGCGGCCAGCAGGCCCAGCCTGCCGCCACCGTCCTCGGCAACCGGCATGACGAGCACGGTGCGGCCCGACGGCAGGGTACGCCTGAGCGGTTCGACGCCCGACACCAGTTCTTCCGGCAGGCTCGCGACGAAGTTGTCGATCTCGTAGTCGTCCGCACCGTCGCTGCTCCAGACGCAGCGGCCGCCCGGGCCGTAGAAGCAGAAGCACTGCGCGCGCGGCGCGAGCGAATGCAGCAGGGCCTTCGCCTTGCCGATGTTCTTTCGCGTTTGCAGGCTGTGCAGGTCGGCAGACAACACCGGCTCCGGAGCGTCCGGCGCTCGCGCGCCACGGCCCACCAAGATGCCAGCTTGCGGCTGGTATGGCTGTGACTCAGGTCTCAGGTGAAACCGCTTTCACCGCCGGGGTGTACCGGCCGGGACGAAATCCGCTTACAGCGAGGCGAGCCAGTCGTCGTCCGACCCCTCGATCACGCCCTCGAACAGGGGCGTCGACAGATACCGTTCGCCGGTATCCGGCAGCATCGCGAGGATCACGGTACCGTCGGGCGCATCGGCGGCGATGTCGAGCGCGGTCGCGAGCGTCGCGCCGGACGAGATGCCGGTGAAGATGCCTTCGGTCACGGCCAGCTCGCGGGACACTTCGATCGCGCGTTCGTCCGAGATCGAGCGGAGTTCATCGAAGACGTCGCGGTCGAGTACCTCGGGGATGAAGTCGGGTGTCCAGCCCTGGATCTTGTGCGGTTTCCATTCGTTGCCCGCCAGCATCGACGCTGCCGCCGGCTCGGTCGCGACGATCGTGATGTCCGGCCGGGCCGCCTTGAGCACCTTGCCCGCGCCACTCAGCGTTCCGCCGGTGCCCCAGCCGCTCACCCAGTAGTCCAGCCGCTTGCCGGCGAAATCGCGCAGGATCTCGGGCCCGGTCGTGTTCGCGTGGTACTCCGGGTTCGCGGGGTTCTCGAACTGGCGCGCCAGGAACCAGCCGTGTTTCTCGGCGAGTTCCTCGGCCTTGACGACCATGCCGGTGCCGCGCTCCGCCGCCGGCGTCAGGATGACCTTCGCACCGAGCCCGCGCATGATCTTGCGCCGCTCGATCGAGAAGGAATCCGCCATCGTGGCGACAAACGGATGGCCCGTCGCGGCGCAAACCATGGCGAGCGCGATTCCCGTGTTGCCCGAGGTCGCCTCGACGACGGTCTGACCGGGCTTCAGCGTGCCCTTTTTCTCGGCGTCGTTGATGATCGCGAATGCCAGGCGGTCCTTGACGGAAGCCATCGGATTGAACGATTCGACCTTGACGTACAGATCCACGTGCTCGGGCCCCATGCGGTGCAGGCGCACGATGGGTGTATTGCCGATCGTTTCGAGGATGTTGTCGTAGATCATGTCGTATTTCCTTATCGTTGGTTTGTTGCAAGCCTGTCTATAGCATAGTCGCCGGCGCCGGGCCCGTCTGCGGGCTGCCCCGCCGCCTGCCGGGTCGCCTCGAAGCGCGCGACCTCGCCGATGATCAGCATGGCCGGCGACTCGATCTGGTGCGCCTCGGTGAGCAGCGCGAGCTGGCCGAGATTGCCGCGGACGACGCGCTGGCGCGGGGTCGTGCCGTTCTCGACGATGGCCACCGGCGTATCGGCACCGCGGCCATGGGCGATCAGCTGCCGCATCAGTTCGGGGAAGCGGCGCACGCCCATGTAGACGGCCAGCGTCTGCCGTTCGCGTGCCAGCGAGGCCCAGTCCAGGCGATCGACCGAATCCTTGCCGTGCGCGGTCAGCAGGACGACGGATTGTGCCATGTCGCGGTGCGTCAGGGGGATCCCCGCATAGGCCGCGCAGCCCGCGGCGGCCGTCACTCCCGGTACGACCCGGAACGGCAGACCCGCCGCGGCAAGCGCCTCGATTTCCTCGCCGCCGCGGCCGAAGATCAGCGGATCCCCGCCCTTCAGGCGACAGACGCGTTTGCCCTCGCCGACGAGCCGCGTGAGCATCGCGTTGATGCGGTCCTGTGTGTTGGTCGTCTCGCCCGGCGCCTTGCCCACGGCGATGCACTCCGCGTCGCGGCGGGCAAGTGCCAGGATCTCCGGCGCCACGAGCCGGTCGTGGAGGACGACATCCGCGGTCTGCAAGGCGTCGAGACCGTCGAGCGTCAGCAGGCCGGCGGCGCCGGGACCCGCACCGACCAGCAACGCCATGCCGCGCTCCGGAGCGGGCGCGTCGCCGCGGTCGAGGAGCGCCTCGATGCAGCGCTCGGCCACCTCCGGACGGCCGGATTGCAGTTCGTCGGCGACGCGGCTGTCGAACAGCCGCTCCCAGAAGCGGCGGCGTGCGGCAGCGTCGGGAATCCGTTCTGTGACTTTGCGCCGCCAGCGCCCGGCCAGGGCCGCGAGCTGGCCGATGCCGGCCGGCAGCAGCGCCTCGATGCGGGCACGGATGCGCCTCGCAAGTACCGGTGCGGTGCCGCTCGAGGACACGGCCACGACGATGGCGCCGCGGTCGACGACGGCCGGCGTGATGTAGCTGCTGGCGGCGACGTCGTCGACACAGTTGCAGAACACCCGGGCCGTCTCGGCTGCGGCGCGGACGCTACGCCTGACCGCGGAGGCGCCCGCCGCGCAGACGACGAGCCAGCTGCCTGTCACGTCGGCCGGCGCGAAGCGGCGCCGCAGGAGACGAAGGCGTCCGGCGGCCGCGAGTGTCTCGATTTGCGGGCAGGCCTGCGGGGCAACCACGGTGAGTCGGGCACCGGCGGCCAGCAGCAGCCGTGCCTTGCGATGAGCGACCTCGCCCGCGCCGACCAGCAGGCAGGCGCGGCCGCCGAGATCGAGGAATGCCGGGAAATAGTCCACGAATCCGACCGGAAACAGCGTCGCGCAACTATATCGATTCGCGGCAGATTCAAAAAAGACGCATGCTTTCTGCCATTATAACCCTGTGTTATATGTAGAATCCGCTCTCCGCGGTCCGGAACCGGGCAACTGTTGCGACCCGGCAACGGGCTCCGGGGCAGTCATGGCAAGCGATTGAAACATTCGTGAGTACTATTGGTCACAAAATGATGCCGTAGGCTCGCAGTATTCAGAATGAAACTACAACAACTGAAATATCTGCTGGCGATCGTCGACAACGGGCTGAATATCACGCAGGCAGCGGAAAAGCTGTACACGTCTCAGCCGGGGGTCAGCAAGCAACTCAAGCTCCTCGAGGAGGAGCTCGGGATGCAGTTGTTCACGCGCAAGGGGAAGAGCCTGGGCGGCATCACGGCCGCCGGCGAACAGGTGATCGATCGCGCCCGCATCATCATGGCGGAAGTGGACAATATCCGCAGCCTCGCGTCGGACTTCTACCGCGAGGAGGAAGGGACCTTGTCGATCGCGACGACGCACACGCAGGCCCGTTACGTACTGCCGGACGTGATCCGCGGGTTCCGCGACCGCTATCCCGGCGTGAGCCTCAACCTGCACCAGGGTACTTCGGAACAGATCGCGGACATGGTGGCGGCGAACGAGATCGATTTCGCGATCGCGACCGGGTCGAAGGAACTCTTCAGCGACCTGTTGCTGGTACCGAGCTATCACTGGGACCGCAAGATCATCGTCCCGCAGAATCACGAGCTGACCCGGCTGGAGCGCAAACCCACGCTCGAGGACCTGGCCGGCTACCCCCTCGTGACCTACGTGTTCAGTTTCGGCGGCCAGTCTTCGCTGAAGCGGGCATTCGCCGAGCAGGGCCTCGAGCCCGACGTCGTGTTCACCGCCCGCGATGCCGACGTGATCAAGACTTACGTGCGCATGGGCCTGGGCGTGGGTATCGTCGCCAGCATGGCCGAGGATTGCGACGATCAGAAGGACCTGACGGCGATCGACGCGCGGGGCCTGTTCCCGCGCAGTACGACCTGGATCGGTTTCCGCAAGGACATCGTGCTGCGCCGATACATGCTCGATTTCATACGCCTGTTCGCCCCGCACATCACCGAAGAGCAGCTCGAACATACCCGCCACGCCCGCTCGCAGGCCGACATCGACAAGCTGTTCCGGGACGCGCGCCTGCCGATCCGCGGCGGCTGTTCGGACGATTTGACCGCCGCCGCTTAACAAAAAGGTGTCAGGTTTATTTGTTGCAGCAAATAAACCTGACACCTTTTTGTTAGGCGGTTTTGCCGAAGTCCATTTCGTGTAACCCGCACTCCCGTTTCAGACCGAAGAAGCGCGTCTCCTCGTGCGTCGTCACGGCGCCGAGCGGCCGCGTGGTGTGCACGTCGCCGATCGACACATAGCCCTTTTCCCACAGCGGATGGTAGGGGAGGCCGTGCCGGACGAGGTAGCCGTGGACGCGCCGGTCGTTCCAGTCGGCGATCGGGTGCACCTTCCAGCGTTCGCCCGATGCTTCGACGAAAGGCGTGGCCGCGCGGGCCCGGGATTGCGAGCGCCGCAGGCCCGCGAACCAGGTATGCACACCGAGTACGTCGAGCGCGCGCTCCATCGGCTCGACCTTGTTGTCCCGGTTGTAGGCCTCGATACCCGTGACGCCGTGCTCCCAGCGCCTGCCGTGGCGCGCTTCCTGCCAGGCGGGAGAGATTCGCGGCCGGAAGATCTTAAGATTCAGGCCGAGCGCCTCGCGCAACTCGTCGACGAAGCGGTAAGTCTCGGGGAACAGATACCCGGTATCGATCATCACGACCGGGATGTCGGGCTTCTGCCGCGTCAGCATGTGCAGCATCACGGCGGACTGTGCGCCGAAACTGGAGCTGACGATGTGTACGCCCGGCAGATTCCCGAGCGCCCAGGCCACGCGATCTTCGGCGGACATCGCCGCGAGCCGCCGTTCCCGCGCGAGGTCGTCGCGGCTCGCGCCCGTGTCGCGCTCAGCCGTCATCGCCGTTCCCTCCATGGAAATCCCGGCCCGCGGTAATCCGGCGGACCACGCCCTGTCGGACCAGGAAATCCCCGAAGTGCTCGCCGGACTGTCGCTCGGCCGCGTAGCGGGCGAACAAGGGCGACAGCGCGTCGAGGATCTCCGTTTCGTCGGCATTGTCGCGATACAAGCACGCCAGGCGATCGCCGGCGAAACCGCCGCCGAGAAACAGTTTGTAACGGCCCGGCCCCTTGCCGACGAGTCCGATCTCGGCGATGTACGGCCGCGCACAGCCGTTCGGGCAACCGGTCATGCGTATCGTGATCGGCACGTCGCCCAGGCCGTGTTGCCCGAGCAGCGCGTCGAGACGATCGATCAGCGACGGCAGGTAGCGCTCGCTCTCGGCCATCGCGAGTCCGCAGGTCGGCAGTGCCACGCAGGCCATCGAGTGCCGCCGCAACGGCGTCGTACCGGCCGTGTTCTCGATGCCGAAACGCTCGAGCAGGCTGTCGATGCCGGCCTTGTCGGCCTCGTCGACTCCGCCGACGATCAGGTTCTGATTGGCCGTCAACCGGAACTCGCCGCGATGCACGGCCGCGATCTCGCGCAATCCGCTCAGGAGCCGCCGCCGGCCCTTGTCGATGACGCGCCCGTTCTCGATGAACAGGGTGTAATGCCAGGCGCCGCTGTCGTCGCGCTGCCAGCCGTAGACGTCACCGTTGCCGGTAAAGGAGAACGGCCTCGCCGCGCTCAGCGTGATGCCTGCCCGCCGCTCGACCTCGCCCCGGAACCAGTCGATGCCGCGATCCTCGATCGTGTATTTCAGTCGTGCGTGTTTGCGATTGCCGCGATCGCCGAAGTCGCGCTGCGTCGTGACCACTGCCTCGGCGACGGCGATCACCTGCCCGGGCGTGCAGAAGCCGAGGGCGTCGGCGAGCCTCGGGAAGGTCGCCTTCTCGCCGTGCGTCATGCCCATGCCGCCACCGACCAGCACGTCGTAGCCGGCGAGCTTGCCGCCCTCGACGATCGCCACGAAGCCGAGGTCCTGGGCGTGCACGTCCGTGTCGTTGCGCGGCGGCACGGCGAACGCCGTCTTGAATTTCCGGGGCAGGTAGCTGTCGCCGTAGATCGGCTCCGCTTCCTGCGCGCCCGACACGATTTTCTCGCCGTCCAGCCAGATCTCGTGATAGGCGCGAGTCGCGGGCGTCAGGTGATCGCTCAGGGCGCGTGCCTTTGCCTGCACTTCGCGATGGATCGCCGACAGGGACGGCAGTGGCGGCGCCATGACGTTGCGATTCACGTCGCCGCAGGCGGCGATCGTGTCCAGCAGGGCCTGATTGATCGTCGCGATCGTCGGCTTCAGTTCGCGCTTCACGACGCCATGCAGCTGGATCGCCTGCCGCGTGGTCAGCCGGATCGCATTGCCGGCATACGTGCGGGCGATGCGATCCATACCCTGCCATTGTGACGTGCTCAGGGTCCCGCCGGGCACGCGTGCGCGGATCATGAAGCTCCAGGCCGGCTCGAGCCGCCGGCGCTGGCGTTCGCTGCGGACGTCTCGATCGTCCTGCTGATAGATGCCGTGGAATTTCGACAGCTGCGTGTCGTCCGCAGCGATCGCGCCGGTGAGCGGGTCTTCCAGGCTCTCGGCGAGCGTGCCGCGCAGGTGCCGGCTGCGCGCCTTGATCCGCTCGACATCGGACAACCCGGCCATCAGTAGACGTCGCGCTGATAACGACCCGCGCGGCGCAGCTCCTTCAGACGCGCCGTGGCTTCGGCGCGCCCGACGTTCGCGCCGGCGCCGATCACGTCGATCAACGCCTCGTGGACGTCCGGTGCCATGTGCTTCGCGTCGCCGCAAACGTAGATGACCGCGCCGGCCTCGATCCAGCGCCAGAGTTCGGCGCCGCGTTCGCGGATACGTTGCTGCACATAGATCTTGCGCTCGGTGTCGCGCGAGAACGCGACATCCATGCGCGTGACGTGTCCGTCCCGCAGGTGGCGCTGCCATTCCAGCTGATACAGGAAATCCTCGGAGAATGTTCGGTCGCCGAAAAACACCCAGTTCCTGCCCGAGGCGCCCCGCTCGGCGCGCTCCTCGACGAAAGCGCGGAACGGCGCGACGCCGGTGCCGGGGCCGATCATGACGATCGGCACGTCGTCCGCCGGCAGGCGGAAGCGCGGGTTGGATTCGACGTACACCGACACGCTGTCGCCCGCTTCGATGCGATCGGCGAGGTGGGTGGACGCCGCGCCCCAGTGTTCGCTGCCGTGGGCAACGTAGCGCACGGCGGCGACCGTCAGGTGTACCTCGTCCGGATTGGCGGACAGCGACGATGCGATGGAATAGGAGCGCGGACTCAGCTTGCGCAAAATGGCGACGAACTCCTCGGCGCCGACCGTTGCCGGGAATCGATGCAGGATATCGATGATCTGATGCGCGTCGACGAACCGGGACAGCTCGGCCTGGCGTTCGGGCTCGAGCAGTGCGGACAGCTCCGCGGCGCCACTCAGGACGGCCCAGGCGCGCAGGAAGCCCAGACTCGGCGCAGTGATCTCGAGGTCCCTGCCGAGCGCCTCGGCGAGCGTCGTGCGGCGCTCGCCGACGTGCACTTCCGTCCCGGCGTCGACACCCAGCACGTCGACGAACTGCGCCACCAGCTGCGGTGGATTCTCGACGACGACGGCGAGCGCGTCGCCGGGTTCGTAAGTGATCCCGGACCCTTCGAGCGACAATTCGATGTGGCGGACGTCCTTGCTCGAGTTGGCGCCGGTGATCTTCTGATTGCAGAGCACCTCCGCGGCAAACGGCCGATGCCTGTCGTACATCGCTTTCGTGTTGACGGCGCGCAGACGCGGTGCCGCGGCGCGTGCGCCGATCAGTGCCGGGAGACGCTCGATGATCGACTCGCTGAAGGCGTCGGCCGCCGCCTCATAGTCGAGATCGCATTCGACGATCGGGCCGAGCCGCTCGGCCTTCAGCTCCTCGAGCCGCGCATCGAATTCGCGGCCCGTCTGGCAGAAATTGACGTAGCTGCTGTCGCCCAGAGCGAGCACCGAATATCGCAGCCCGGGCAACTCCGGCGCGCGCGGCGACAGGATGAATTCGTGAAAAAGCTCGGCATCGTCCGGCGGGTCGCCTTCCCCGTGCGTGCTGACGACGAACGTGACCAGCGTCTCCCGCTTCAGTGCTGCCGGCTTGTAGCCGGCAAGGTTCTCGAGTCGCACCGGATAGCCCTTGTCGCGGGCACGCTCGGCCAGCGACTCGGCGATCCGCTGGCCGTTACCCGTCTGCGAAGCATAGAGGATCGTCAGGGTTTCTCCGGCGTCGGCTGCGGCCGCCGGTTCCGGCGTAGCCCCCGCGGCGGCCAGCCCGGCGATATAGCCGCTCACCCACTGCAGCTGGGACTGCGACAGTCCGGCCACGGCCTCGCGGATGCGCGTGGCCTGCTGGTCCTCGAGCGGCGCGGCGAGGCCGCCCGCGGCAGTGCTGCTCATGAATCCCTCTCCCCGGAGCGCCGCGCGAGAGCGTTCCGCGGCGCACAAAACGCGTTGGCCGCACCTTAGGGAGCCGTCTGCTCGAGCTGAACAATTTTGTTTTTATCGGCTTATAACGCTGCGGCATAAGTGCCGACCGCGCCGGCCACCGCACGCCGTCAGTAGATACGGATCCCGCCGTGTCGTCTGCGGCTCCGATAGTCGACCCATGCCAGCCCCCCGATGAAGCCGGCGACCAGGCAAGCGCCGGCGGCGCCGGCGACCCACGACAGCGGCATGCTGTGTGCGTATTGCTGCTGCCGGCTCCGGAGCGCGGTGTTTTCGTCGCCGAGCTCGGCGAGCTTGGCCTTGCCCGCGTCGAGTTCCTGCTGGAGGGTGGCCGCCTTCTGTTTCAGGGCATCGATCGTGGCCGACGGTTGGGCGAAGGCTTTCTTGGTCTCTTCCAGCTCCCTGGCGAGCCGGTCGCGCTCGGCCTGCGTCTCGGCGACGATCAGCTTCGCCGGCTTGTCGCTGACGAGGTACGCGGCCTTGACGTAGCCTTCCGTGCCGTCCGGAAGCTGCACATGGGCGTAATACCGCGTGCGATCGAGGATCTCCACGGCCTGGCCGCTGTCGAGACTCCGGAACGGCTGGTCGCTCGTGTCCGCGGCGTGGTGCATGCCGAGCTGCAGTGTATCCGTGACGTAGGCCGTGTCGGCGACGGCCATCGCCGGCGTCAGTAGCAGGACTGCGACAAGAAAACGCATGATCGATCTCCCTTCAGAACGCGAGTCTACTAGAAGCCGCCATGAAATCCCCGCCTGCGGCCCTGCACTCGCATACAGGCATGCGTCACCGCGCGTAGAGCCACTTGAGGAGCGCCTCCTGGACCTCGTCGCCGGGTCCGCGATGAACGTCGCTGTAATTCTGCAGCGCGACGACCGAGTAACGATGTCCCGATCGCGCCTGCAGGTAGCCCGCGACCGCCGTCACGTCATCCATCGAGCCGGTCTTCAGGTGTGCAACGCCTGCCAGCGAGCCGTCGTCGAGGCGCCTGGACAGCGTGCCGTCGAGGCCGGACAGCGACAGCGAGGCGACGAATTCGGGCATATAGGGTTGTTGCCAGGCGAAATCCAGCAAGGCCTCGAGATCCCGGGCAGTGATGCGCGTGTCGCGTGACAGGCCCGCGCCGTTCTCGTAGTCCAGCGCGCAGGCCGTCATCCCGTGAGCCGCCAGCCAATCCCTGACCACCTTGCGACCACCCGCCTCGACGCCGGGCGGGCCGAGCAGCGCGGCCGAGAGCGTGTAGAGGAGCTGCCGCGCCATGACATTGTTGCTGTATTTGTTGATCCGCGCGATCACGTCGGCGAGCGGCAGCGACTCGAACTGCACGATAGGCTCGGCATCCGCCGGCGTCACGACGTTCTTCCAGCCACCGCCGAAGCCGCCACCCGATCCCCGCCATAGAGAGACGAACTGCCCGTAGACAAATGCGTTATGGCTCAGCACCGTGCGATCCATCGCGTATTGATCGCAGCCTGCCGGGAAGCGGCCGCTGAAGCTTATCCTGTCGATCGCGTCGTTCGCCGATATCGCGATGCCGCGATGGTATCCGCGGCACGGCCCGGGCCTGGTTGTCAGATGATTGACAATCCGCAGATTCGGCAGCGGTGGGTCCGCCCGCACGAGCACATGGCTGCCGTCCCGATCCGGCTCGAACCAGAATCGCACGACCTTGAAATTCATCATCAACGCATTGGGCGCCACGTTGTACGCCCTGAGCGGCTGGCCGTCGAAAGCCGCCGGATCGGCGTGCGTCACGTCGAAATAGCTGTCGTCGATCAGCAGATCGCCATCGATGTCCCGTATGCCCGCCTGCCGCACGCGACGCAGCATCTGCCATACCCGCTCCGTGACGAGGTAGGGGTCGCCTCCGCCGCGCAACAAAAGGTCTCCGTGCAGCCTGCCGTCCTCCACGTCACCCATCGCATACACGTCCGTATGCCAGCGGTAGGTCGGCCCGAGCATGTCGAGCGCGACGAGGGTCGTGAGGAGCTTGATCGTCGACGCGGGATTGCGCGGCACGGATTCGTTCCATCGCAATACGACCTCGTCGGTGGTGAGGTCCCGGACGAAGAGGCTGAGGCTGTCCGGCGGCAACTGGCGGTGCGAGAGGACTGCCGCCACCGGCGCGGGCAGCGCATCCGTGGCCGCCTGGACCGTCGGAGTCAGGGCGATCAGCGCCGCCGTGGTGACTGCGACCCGCATCAGGCCCGCGGCCGCGCGGGCTTTTCGATGCCGAACGAGCGAATGCGATCCGCGAGCGTCGTCGGCCGGACACCCAGCAGCTCGGCGGCACCGCTCCGACCGGACACGCGCCAGTTGCTGCGCTCGAGAGCCGCGACGATGTTCCGTTTCGTGAATTCTCGCATCTGCTCCTCCGTCAGGACGGCATCGTCGGCTTCGTCCGCGGCAGGCTGATCTGCCGGCGGCGGTGCAAGATTAGGCATGGAAAGGTCGAGGCGCAACAGGTTCCCGGGCGACAGGATCACGGCGCGTTCGATGACGTTCTTGAGCTCCCGAACGTTGCCGGGCCACTCGTAGGACTGCAGCTGGCGAGCCTGCGCGCGGCTCAGGGTCAGCAGCGGCCGCCCGAAATCGTGGCAGGTCTTTTCCAGGAAATGTTGTGCCAGTTGCACGACGTCGCCTTCGCGCTCACGCAGCGGCGGGACGTCGATCGGGAAGACGCTGAGCCGGTAGAACAGGTCTTCGCGAAATTCGCCGTCGACGATGAGTTGCTCGAGATCGCGGTTGGTGGCGGCGATCACGCGCACGTCCACCGTGCGGGTTTCGTCGTCGCCGACGCGTTCGAATTCGCTCTCCTGCAGTACCCGCAGCAGCTTGCCCTGCAGCTCCAGCGGGATCTCGCTGACCTCGTCGAGAAAGATCGTGCCGCCGTCCGCGAGCTGAAAGCGGCCGATCCGGTCACGGTGTGCGCCCGTGAACGCGCCCCGGACGTGGCCGAAAAATTCGCTCTCGAACAGTTCCTTCGGGATCGACGGACAGTTGACCTTCACGAGCGGTCCGCCGGCTCTCGGGCTGCGGGCATGGATCGCGTGTGCGACGAGTTCCTTGCCGACTCCCGACTCGCCCTGCAGCAACACGCTCGCCGGCGTCTCGGCGACGGCTTCGACACGACCGAGCATGCGTTGCAAGGCGTCACTCTTGCCGACCATGCGGCCGAAGTTCATCGCCACGTTCACTTCCTCGCGCAGATAGTCGCGCTCGTGCTCGAGTTCCTCGCGCAAACGCGCGTTCTCGGCGAGCGTCAGCCGCAACTCGCGCTCGGCGTGCTTGCGTTTCGTGACGTCCTTGGATGCCATGAGCATCCGGTCGACCTTGCCTGTCGAATTCCGGGACGAGATCGAGGACACGATGAGATCGAGCACGCGTCCGTCCCTGGTAACGACCTGTCGCTCCTCGTTCTCGAAGTCGCCGCGACTGATCAGATCCTGCAAGCGGTCGGCGCTGAAACGCCTGCGGTCGGACTCGGTGAAAAAGTCGGTGATCGGGCGGCCCAGCACTTCTTCGCGCGAGTAGCCGAGCTTCTTTAGCCAATGATCGGTGACTGTGATGACACGACCTTCCGCATCTACGGTGTGGAGCATGGCGGGCGTCAGCCGGTACAGGTCACGATACTTGAAATCGGCCCGCGCCAGGTCCGTGATCTCGGCATAGACCGCGATCGTGCGCACGAACGCGCCCTCGTGATCGTGGTCGACGATCGAATTGACCATGCATTCCACGACCTCGCCATTGGCGGCGGCGAACGCGATGGGTTTGTTCTCTAGGCGGCCCGTGCGCCGGAGCGCCGGCATGAATTCCTTCTCGATGCGACGCGCAGAGTCCCGGGTCACGAATTCGGCGGGACGCCGACCGACCATGTCTTCGCGCGAATAGCCCAGCCTCTCGACGAGTGCATCGTTGACGTCGAGGTAAGTGCCGTCCGGCCCGATCGAAGTCGCCATGGCCGGCAACTTGCGGAACATCCAGCGATAGTCGTGGTGCCTGTTCATGGCCGGATTATACGGAATTTCGTAATTCAGAGTTACGAAATTTCGTTAGAAACGGAATTCCGTAATGCTGTTTGTAAGTTAACTCATTGAAAATCAAGGATACAGGGACTTGGCACGCGTCCTGCAATAGACAGGCAACGCTTGGGCGCGCGGCCGGATGCCGCGCCAATACATGTCAGGAGATGGCAATGAGGAACAGGAGAATCGAGGGCGGCCTGGCGCTGCTCGCCGCGCTGGTCGTTCTAATCGGTGTCGGATCGGCGGCCGGCACGGCTTTCGGCACGCGGGGGAACCAAACCTTGAACTACGGTCTAACGACCCCACTTCAACGCTAATCGCGCTTCGCTAGTCAGGGCAGTCTTAACGAACACCGCGAAAGAACCCCCTCCGATGGCGCCGCCAACACGCTTCTCCCCCCGAAGCCCGGCGCGCCATCGGTGAGCCGGCCGGAATGCCGGCGAGACGGGCCAGGAAGGCCCGGCGGCAACCCCTGCCGTTAATGCTTGGGCGCCGGAGACCTCCATGTCGGATGGCCCGCTGATTTTGATCTCGAATTCAGCTCTCCGGCGCCTCCCTTTTTACCCGCAGTTCTTCAAGGTGCGACGCGCCGGCGGTGACGCTCCGCGCGCCGGGCCCTGGCGTTCGCCCCATTGGTGCTGAGCAACCGCCGCAAGCGGCGCAGCCACGCCCTTGCCCAGGCGAACTCCAGGCTCAGGATGGCGAGGCCGACCGGGATGACGACGAGCCCGGGCCCCGGAGTCACGATCATGACGATGCCCAGCAGGACGACGGTGGCGCCGACGACGGCGATGGCAATGCGCCGCGCCACCTTGTAAGTCAGATGCATGGTTCTTCGTATCATGGGGAGCAGCTCACTCCGGCCCGGTGACTTGTTTTATGACGCGCCTGCCGTAGAGTTGGTTGCATGCGCATCGTATATTCGGCAGCCCTCGCCCTGATGGCGGTACTCGTCCCGGCGCTGGCCGACGAGGCGCCGCGGATGCGCGTCGCGGCCTCGCCGGCGAGAGTGGACGTCGATCCGGGTGCCGCGGGTTTGCGCCTGATCGAATTGCCTGACCTCGAGTTCCGGCTGTCGATCGAACCCGACTGCGCGGGCGGCGAGGTCGAGTCCCTCACGATCAGCGTTGCCGACTCCAGCGAGGAACTCGGCGCGGCGGCCCTCGCCGGGATATCCGCCATCGAAGCGCAGTTGCCATTGCCCGCGAAACAGACCGCCCCGTTGCCGGTCAATCGATTCTGTCCCGCCGAAGCAGCGCCGACGTCATTGCCGGCCATGCTGCAGGTCCGCGACGCCTTCACTGCGCACCTGTCCCTGCGCTGCGTGCGCGACGGGCGGCAGTCGATCGTCTACTCGACGGTCCCATTGTCGCTGGATCTCTACTGCACGATTCCGGACGACGACACGGATGCGTCCGGTCAGGACGATGACGTTGCCGGCTCCGCCGATTCTCCGCCCAGGTACTGAGTCAGGAAGTCGAGCGTCCGGCGCCAGGCGTCTTCGGCCGCAGCGGCGTCGTAACGCTGGCCGGTCGGATTGGCAAACGCGTGGCCTGCTTGCGGATAGATGTGGATGTCATAGGTCTTGCCGAGTTGCTTCAGCGCCGTCTCGAACCGGTGGACGGAGTCGACCGTGATCGCGCGATCCTTGCCGCCGAACAGTCCGAGTATCGGTACGTCGAGCGGCCGGAGCTTTTGTTCGTCGTCAGTGACCTGGCCGTAGTAGATCACCGCGGCATCGAGATCGTCCGGGAACAGTAACGCGGTATTCAGCGACCAGCCGCCGCCGAAACACCAGCCGAGAGAAGCCACGCGCGGCGCCTTGGCGGTTTCTTTCAGGAACTTGTAGGCGTGGCGGAGATTGTCCTCCGCGCTGTCCGGATTCTCGACGACCCCGAGCATCAACTGCCTGGCCTCTTCGGGTGTCCTGGCGGTCTTGCCCCCGAACAGGTCCACCGCAAGGACAATATATCCCTCCCCGGCCAGCCGGTCCGCCATCGCGCGAACGTTGTCATTCAGACCCCACCACTCGTGGATCACGATAATCGCCGGCAGCGGGTCCACCATGTCCGCCGGGAACGCGAAATGCCCGTAAACGAGCGCATCGTCGATCTCGGCATAGGGCAGACGATCGGATACCACCTCACGCCGGGGCGGGACGAGGGCGGCGGCGCTCGGCTCGGGCGTCTCCTTCTCGTGCTCGTGGGACATCGCTTCGACGTTGGCGCGGCCTGCCTCTTTGTCGTCGGCGGACTGCTGCGCGTCCCGGTCGCAGCCCGGCAACGCGAGCAGCATCCCCGCGAGCAAGACGGCGAGGGCGAGACCGGGGGATTGCTTGCTGTTCATTCGACTTCCCAGTTGTCCGATACCGAGGGCCGCAACGAGTGTAATCGAAAACCGCTTGTCCGGCAGCGAACCCTTATCCGGCGAGCGCCGCCGTCAGTCCTCGTCGTCGTCCTCCCACTCGCGGAGTTTGCTCTTGTCGACCCTGCGCCATTGCTGTTCGCTCTTTCGCGAATACTGGTAAACCCTGACAATCACGTAGACGATCACGGCCAGAACAAACAAGAGGACGGGCAACAGGCCTTCGGGCATGGTCGGCTTCCGGCAGAGATGAAGAGCATCGATTCTAACAATGGACCGGGCACAACGGCGCTCGGGAGGGCGCTCGCCTTCCTGCGCGAATCGCTGCGCGATACGCAGACCGATTACACCGAGGGACGCATAGGGCGCGCACTCGGTCTGCTGGCCATCCCGATGATGCTCGAGATGGCCATGGAATCGGTGTTCGCCGTCGTGGACATCGCCTTCGTGTCGCGGCTGGGCACGGACGCGGTCGCCGCCGTCGGCATCACCGAGGCCCTCATCACCGTCCTGTACGCCGTCGCCGTCGGGCTCGGCCTGGGCATCACCGCGATGGTCTCGCGCCGGATCGGCGGGCGCCGACGCGATGCGGCCGCCAACGTCACGGGACAGGCCATTTGGGTCGGTGGCGCACTGTCCGTCGCGATCGGGGTTCCCGGCGCTCTGTACGCCGCCGACATGCTGGGACTGATGGGCGCGAACGCATCGGTCGTCGAAACGGGGACCGGCTTCGCAGCCGTCCTGCTCGGCGGTTGCGCCAGCATCCTGTACCTGTTCATCCTCAACGCGGCATTCCGGGGCGCCGGAGACGCGGCAGTCGCCCTGCGCTCGCTGTGGCTCGCGAACGGCCTGAACATCGTGCTGGACCCCTGCCTGATCTTCGGCATCGGCCCGTTCCCGCAGTTGGGCGTCACCGGGGCAGCCGTCGCCACGACCATCGGACGCGGGCTGGGCGTGTGCTACCAGTTGTGGTATCTGCTAGACGGTCGCGGCCGGCTCGAGTTCCACTACCGCAACATGCGCTTCAATCCCAGGCTCACGCTGCGCATGCTCCTGATCTCCGTCGGCGGCGTCGGCCAGTACCTGGTCGCGACCTCGAGCTGGATCGCCATCATGCGCGTCGTGGCCGTGTACGGCAGCACGGCGGTCGCGGCCTATACGATCGCATTGAGAGTAATGGAGTTCCTGTGGTTGCCCGCATGGGGACTCGGCAATGCGGCTGCCACGCTGGTCGGTCAGAACCTCGGCGCGAACTTGCCGGAGCGCGCAGCACGATCGGCATGGCGCGCCGCGAAATACAACACCGTATTCATGACCGTGACGGGGACGTTGATTATCGTGTTCGCGCCTTTTATCGTCGGCGCCTTTTCGGGCGAAACCGAAGTGGTCCGTCAAGGTACGAATTGCCTGCGGATTCTCGGCCTCGGCTTCCCCGTCTATGCCGTAGGGATGGTGATCACGCAATCCCTGAACGGTGCCGGCGACACGATGATTCCGGTGATGCTGAACCTGATCGCTTTCTGGCTGTTGCAGATTCCCCTCGCCTACTGGCTCGCGACCGGCGTGCCGTTGGGCCCCAACGGAGCTTTCATCGCGATCGTCGCCTCGGAATCCCTGATGACTCTGATGAGCGTGACCGCATTCCAGCGCGGCGCATGGCGTCATCGCAAGGCCTGAAAGGACGTCGAGTACCATGCCGGGACAGGGTAAGACCGAGCCTTTGCTGATCGACATACGCAACGCGACCATCTGGCGCGGGACCACGCGCGTGTTCCACGGCTTGACGCTGTCCATCGCGCAACACGAGCGCGTTGCGATCCTCGGCCCGAACGGATCCGGCAAAACCACGCTGCTCAAGACGATCAATCGCGAACTCTACCCGGTGGTCTCCGGGGACTCACACGTGAAGATCCTCGGCCGCGACCACTGGAACGTTTGGGAATTGCGCAAACACGTCGGTATCGTGTCGCATGACCTGCACAACCGATACACGCCGACGACCACCGCACTCGAGGTCGTCGTGTCCGGTTTTTTCTCCAGCATCGGCGTACACGGCACGCTGGCCGCAGGCGTTACGAGCGAACAAGTCGCCCGTGCCGACGAGGCGCTGCGCGTGCTCGGCATCGATACGCTGCGCGATCGTTCGTTGCAGTCGATGTCCACCGGCCAGCAGCGCCGTTGCCTGTTGGGACGCGCGCTCGTGCATCGCCCGGACACACTGATCCTCGACGAGCCGACGGCCGGGCTCGACTTCGCAGCAAGCTTCGACTACCTCGCCCGAATCCGCGCCCTCGCGGCATCGGGCCACAACATCGTGATCGTGACCCACCACCTGAACGAGGTGCCGCCGGAGGTCGAACGCGTCATCGTCCTGAAAGATGGCAGGATCGCCGCGGACGGGGACAAGGCCTCCGTCCTCACCGCCGATCTGCTCTCTTCGGTCTACGAGACACCGATACGGGTCGCCGCGCTGGACGGCTACTACCTGGCGTATCCGGGCGGGACGCCGGTCAAAACGTGATCTGTTACGAGGAATCCACGGCAAAAGAGCCTATGCTGACAACATGATCAGCCAGTTCCGCATCGCCACCAGCAGCCTGCCGCTCATTGCCGTCCCGTCACTCGCTGCGGATGCCGGTCCCGCGACCGGCATCACCGATGTCGGTCCGGCCGCGTTCCTGTTCACGGTTGCGGGCGCATTGCTGCTGACGCTCGTATTTCGCAAGGCGGCGAGCCATGTACTGCAGATCGTCACGACGCGCATCGGCGCGATGCGCATTCGCCGCGTGCTGTCGGCCCGCAGCGCCGACGTACTGCACGATTTCATCCTCCCCGGCGCATTCGGAGGCCTCGTCAAGATCGATCACGCGATACTGACGGCGGGCGGCATCCTGTGTATCCAGACCAAACACTACAACGGGATCGTCTTCGGGGCTCCGGACGAACCGCAATGGACCAACGTCGACGGCACGCGGCGCCGGCGTTTCCTGAACCCCCTGATCCAGAACGAGGGGCGCACGCGGGCATTGCAGAAGGCCGTCCCCGAAGTGCCGGTCGCCAACCTCGTCGTTTTCACGGGCCGGGTCGACTTCCCGACTCCGCCGCCGACCAACGTCATACGGGTCGCACAGCTCGACAGTTACATCGCGAAATTCGTATTCGGCCCCAGCAAGGTCCAGGACTGGGACGCGGCATGGTTGACCGTCAAGTCGGCGGCGCTGACCGACGATGCCAGCCGCAAGGACCTGCAGGCACAGATCGCCTGACGGGCACGCCGGGATACCCTCGTTGCCGGCCGGCAACGAGTCATCGCATCCGCGCTGTTTGACGGTATGCTGACGCCATGAATCCTGAGTTTCTGCGGCGGTTTGCGATCAAGGCCCGGCGCGTCGGCATCGTCTTCGCTGCCATCGTACTCGTGGGGTCCGCCGCGCTCTGGTGGCTGTGGCGGGTGCGGCCGTCGCTCGATGCCATCGACTGGCCGCCGTATCCGGCGGCCGACGGCGCCACGGACAGCGTCAACGTCACCTGGCTCGGCGTGACGACCCTGCTGTTCGACGACGGCGATACCCAGATCCTGATCGACGGCTTCATTTCGCGGCCCTCGCTTGCTGATATCGCGCTGGATCGCCCCGTCGAGAGCGATGCCGCGCAGGTCGACTACGCGCTCGAAGCCTACGACATGCGGCGCCTCGCCGCCATCGTGCCGGTGCACTCGCATTTCGACCACGCGATGGACATCGGCGCCATCGCGAACCGCACCAGCGCCTCGATCCTGGGCTCGGAGTCGGCCGCCAACGTCGCGCGTGGCGCGGGCGTGCCCGAAGACCAGATTGTCGTCGCCGAGAATCACGGCCAGTACCGCTTCGGCCGATTCACGGTGACGATGATCGAATCGGCGCACGCACCGATCCTGTGGGGCGGCAGGGTCCCCTTTGCGGGCACGATCGACCGGCCGCTGAAGACACCGGCACCCGTCTCCGCGTGGCGGGCAGGGAAGAGTTATTCCATCGTCGTGGCGCATCCGCTGGGAACGACGCTCGTGCAGGGCAGCGCAGGTTTCCTCGACGGCGCGCTGGACGGCGTCCACGCCGACGTGGTGATGCTCGGCGTCGGCATGCTCGAAAGCCTGGGCCGCAAGTACGCGGCGCAATACTGGCAGCAGGTCGTCACTGCCACCGGCGCGGAGCAGGTGATCCCGATACACTTCGACGACTACACACGGCCCTTCGGCGAGATCGTACCGTTTCCTCGCGCGCTCAACGATTTCGAGGACGTCGCCGGCTGGCTGGAGGAGTTCAGGGATACCTGGGACCGGGGCACGCGCCTGCACCTGCCGCAGTTCGGCGAGGCGACGGTCCTCTATCCGCTCACGCCTCCCGAGGCCTGATCGTCACGCGCCGTCGAGCAGGTTTCCGAGGGTACGCTCGCCTGCGATCAGTCGCTCCTTGTCCGGTTTCGCCAGCCGCTTTAGCCGGAGCTCGATCCGTGTTGCGGCGCCGCGATCGCCAACTCGCTCCGCAAATTCGAGCTTGAGCGGACCCCTGCCACGCAGGTACCGGGCGCCGCGGCGCCCGCACTCGTGTTCGTCGATGCGCCTCGCGACGTCCACCGCGATACCCGTATACAGGCTGCCGTCCGCGCAACGGACGATATAGACGCTATAGTCCGAAGCCGACACGCTCAGGCATTGCCGCCGGTCAGCGCGTCGCCGAAGACGCGGAACGCGCCCGCCTCGATGCTCTCGCCGTTCTCCGGCGTATCGGCAAAGGTCAGCACGATCTCGCGGGCGTCGCCGAGCGCGGCCGCCGGCTCATGCAATTGCAGGGTGAGCGTATTGCCCTGGAGTGTCGCGGCGCGGATCAGATCGTGTCCACCGAACTGGTTCTCGTTGATCTCGATGTAGGTGGAAGACTCGAAGTCCTCTTCGATCGTGCGCATCAGCAACAGGTAATCATCGATGTCGCCTTCGGCCGTCGTCCGCGCGAAAAACAACATCGTCGCGTTGTCCCGGACGTCGAACGCAACCGTGTCGTAGTATCGGTTAGCGGACATCGGGGCTCCTCGTCGAGTGAAACTACGGTGTTCAGTCTACGCCATTCGGCGCTACGACGTCATTCCCCGGCCCTCGCTTGCCGGCTCCGGCAGCATGGGGTACCGTCGAATCGCGATGATCGAGCTCAGCGTCAATGGTGAAATTCATTCGGTCGACGTCGATCCCTCGACGCCGTTGCTCTGGGTCATCCGCGATCGCATCGGCCTCACGGGCACGAAGTTCGGCTGCGGGATCGCGATGTGCGGCGCCTGTGTCGTCCACATCGACGGCGAGCCGCTCCGATCTTGCGTGACGCCGCTGCGTGCCGTCGCAGGACATCGGATTACGACGATCGAGGGCATCAACGGCGGCCGCGCCGGCCTGCACCCCCTGCAGCAGGCCTGGATCGACGAGCAGGTGCCGCAGTGCGGCTATTGCCAGTCCGGTCAGCTCATGAGCGCGGCGGCCTTGCTCGCGCGCGTGCCGTCGCCGACCGACGCCGACATCGACCAGGCCATGGCGGGCAACCTGTGCCGTTGCGGCACCTACCCCAGGATCCGCAAGGCCATCAAGCGCGCGGCCGGAAACGTCGATGCCGACCCCGGGAAGCGGGATGCCGATGGGTAAGTGGTCGCGCCGCGCGTTCATCGCCAGCGGGATCGCCGCGGGAGGCGTCGTCGTCTTCGGCTTCGCAATAAGGCGCGGTGACCGCTCCGCAAAAGTTGCCGGCCTGGTCGCCGAGGAGGGCGACACGTTGTTCGACGTCTGGCTCAAGATCGCCCCCGACAACACGATCACGGCCATCGTGCCGCATGCGGAGATGGGCCAGGGCGTGCACACGACGCTCGCGATGATGCTGGCCGACGAGCTGGATGCGGACTGGGTGAAAGTCAAAGTCCTCGAGGCACCGGCCGACCCCGAGTATGCCAATTACGCATTGGCCCGAGGCTACAGCGTGCCCGGCGTCGACTTCCCGGCCTGGCTCGTCGACAGCGTGGACGGATTTTTCTTCCGCGCGACGCAGTTCAAGGCGCTGCAGATCACGGGCGGCAGTAACTCCGTCAAGACGACGGGGAGAATCGCCATGCGCACCGCCGGCGCCGCGGCGCGCCACGTATTGATGGAGGCCGCGGCGACCGCCTGGGATGTGCCGGCGAGCGAACTCACGACGCGCGCCGGACGCGTCGAATACGCCGCAGGTGGCAGGAGCGAAACCTACGCGGCGCTGGCACCCGCCGCCGCACGGCTCGAGCTGCCTGACAAACCGGTGCTCAAGAGGCGGGACGAATTCCGGATCATGGGGACGTCGCCGCCGCGCCTCGACATCCCGGCCAAGGTCGACGGCACGGCACAGTTCGGCATCGATGCGAGGCTGCCGGGTATGGCCTACGCGGCGGTGAAGGCCGCACCCGTGTTCGGTGGCAAGCTCGAATCGATGGACCCGGCGAAGGTCCGGGATCTGCCCGGCGTACGAAAGGTCGTCGATCTCGGCGACGCCGTCGCGGTCGTCGCCGACGACTTCTGGCAGGCCACCCGGGCTCTCGAAGCGCTCGCGCCGGCATTCGACGATGGCGGCAACGGCCACTGGGAACAGGGCGACATCTTTCGCCGTTTCGCGGACGACCTCGACGCGTCCGCTGCGGCCGGCGACGAGGAAACCGACGTCGAGAAAGGCGATGCGCGGGCGGCCCTGGAGCGCGCCGCGCGCGTCGTCGAGGCCGAGTATCGCGTGCCGTTCCTCGCCCATGCGCCGATGGAACCGATGAACTGTGCCGCCCGCGTGAAGGACGGCCGCTGCGAACTCTGGCTGGGATCGCAGAACCCACTCGGCTTCGCGAAGGAAGTCGCCGGCGCGCTCGGCATCGAGCAGGACGCCGTCACGGTCCACAACCAGTATCTCGGCGGCGGCTTCGGGCGGCGCGCGTTCAGCGACTTCGCCATCCAGGCGGCGCGGATCGCGGCCGACGCCGGCGTGCCGGTAAAGCTCATCTGGTCCCGCGAGGAGGATACGCGGCACGACCACTACCGGCAGGCGAGCATCAGCCGTTTCCGGGCAGGCCTCGACGAAACCGGCAGGCCGCTGGCCTGGCACAACCACTACGTCAACAAGCACGACCCCGAGGAAGCGCCGCACATCCCGTACGCGATCGACAACCAGCGCATCGTCTACACGAAGAGCGCGACACACGTACCCTGGGGATTCTGGCGCAGCGTCGATCATTCGCTGCACGCTTTCTTCACCGAGTCGTTCGTCGACGAGCTCGCCGTAGCCGCCGGCCGCGATCCCTACGACTACCGGCGCGATCTCCTCGCGCACGAACCGCGCTTCCTGGCCGTGCTGGACCTGGCTGCAGAGAAATCGGACTGGGGCAGGCCGCTGCCCGCGGATCATGGCCGCGGCATCGCGATACACCGCTCGTTCGGCACGATCGTCGCCGAGGTCGTCGAGGTCCGCATCATCGACGGCAAAGCGCGCGTCGAACGCGTCGTCTGCGCCGCCGATCCGGGATTCGCGATCCATCCGGACGGGCTCGCGGCGCAGATGGAGAGCGGTATCGCCTACGGCCTGACCGCCGCCCTGTTTGGCGAGATCTCGATCCGCCACGGCGCGGTCGCAGAATCGAACTTCCACGACTACCCGATGCTGCGCATCGACGAGGCGCCCGCGATCGAGACACACATCATCAACAGCAACGGCGGCGAGACACTCGGCGGTGCGGGGGAACCCGGTACGCCGCCCGCCGCGCCTGCGCTCGCCAATGCAATATTCGATGCCACCGGCATCCGGATCCGCGAATTGCCCGTGCGCAGGCAGGATCTCGGCAACAGCGACCATCCCCGGGCGGACGTCGCCTGACCGACAGGAAAGCGTCGTGGCGGACAAAGCTTCCGTTCGCGGCCTGACGTTGGCACTCGGCGCAACCGTGATCGTCGTCGCGGCCTTCCTGTCGACCTCGCCAATCCCCCAGGATCCCGCGTATCACGCGTTCGCCGATGGCCGCAGCTTCCTGGGCATCCCGAACGCGTGGAATGTTCTCTCCAACCTGCCGTTCCTCATCGTCGGCGGCTGGGGGCTGACGGCTGTCGCACGCTACACCTTCAGCCCGACGTTTCGGGGACGCGCGCCTGCGTATCTCGTATTCTTTGCCGGCATATTGCTGACCGCATTCGGATCGGCGTGGTACCACCTCGCGCCCGACAACGAATCGCTGGTGTTCGACCGCCTCCCGATGACCATCGGTTTCTCCGGTCTTTTCGCCATCGTCGTCGGAGAATTCGTCTCGGTCCTTTTGGCAAGGCGTTTGCTGATACCTCTGCTCGTGCTCGGCGTCGCGTCGGTCCTGTACTGGGTGGTGACCGAACATCGCGGCATCGGGGACCTCCGGCCCTACGCGGTCGTGCAATTTTTGCCGATGCTGCTCATCCCCGCGATCCTCGTTGCATCGCGATCCTCGTCCGCTATGGCAGGATTTTTCTGGCTGATGATATTGTTCTACGTGCTGGCCAAGATTTGCGAATACTACGACGCGAAAATCTTCGAGATGACCGGGATCGTCAGCGGACACACGCTCAAGCACGTGTTCGCGTCACTGGCGCCGGCAACGTTGTTGTTCGCCCTGTACCGCAGGAAGTCCGCAACCCTCCACGAATCCTCGGGCTAGCGATCCCGCGTCGATCGCCAGACCACCTCGATCATCTTGGTGAGACCGGCCTCGCGGAAATTCTGCGGGCCGTTGGGGAGATCGTCGTGCGACCCGATACGGACCAACTCGGGCCAGTAACCGAGCATCTCGTCAGGATGCACCGCGATCTCCGAGAGTTCGACGCCGACAATCTCGTTGCCCTGCTCCGCAAGCCAGAGGAGGTCCGGCGTCTTGCCGCACAGCGGCACCAGAACGCGCCGTCCCGTGCCGCGCCATGGCGCCGCAACGAGGGATTGCCGTCCGGTTGGTGCCATCCGGTGCGGCCTTCCCGCCAGCGTTCTACCCAGACCTCGGACACGCGCGATCCTCCACACGAAGCCGGACAACCCACCGGCAGCCGGCCACGCAGTTTACCCTGCCGATCCGCAGGGGTACCATGCGGCCGCTTGCCGGCCCGCCGGGCGGCGACCTTCAAGGAAAACCAAGGGATATGCGATGAGCGCTCGACGCATCGACGGAAAGGCGAAAGCCGCAGAGATGTCGGCGGAGATCACGGCCGAAACACAGGCACTCGCCGCGGAGCACGGCATCCGGCCCGGCCTCGCGGTCGTGATCGTCGGCGAGCACCCGGCGAGCCAGGTCTATGTCCGCAACAAGAAGCGCACGGCCGAGAGCTGCGGATTCCACTCGGTGCAGCACGCACTGCCGGCGGATACGAACCAGGAGGACCTGCTCGCGCTCATCGACGAGCTCAACGCCGATCCGGCGATACACGGCATCCTCGTACAGCTGCCGCTGCCTGCACATCTCGACGAGGAGACCGTGACGCAATCGATCTCGCCGGCCAAGGACGTCGACGGCTTCCATTTCGTCAACATCGGCAAACTGACGGCGCGGGCGCGTAGCCGACGCATTCGTGCCCTGTACGCCGGCGGGCTGCATGCTGATGATCCGGGACGAGCTGGGCCCGGATCTCTCCGGTCTGTCCGCGGTCGTCATCGGGCGTTCCAACATCGTCGGCAAACCCATGGCCAGCCTGCTGCTGGCGGCGAACGCGACGGTGACGATCTGTCACAGCCGCACGAAGGACCTCCCCGCGGTGGCGCGGCGGGCGGATATCGTCGTCGCCGCCGTCGGTCGTGCGCGGATCGTGGGTGCCGACTGGATCAAGCCGGGTGCCGTCGTCATCGACGTCGGCATCAATCGCATCGAGAGCGAGGCGGACGGCGAGAAGCGTTCCCGGCTCGTGGGCGACGTGGATTTCGATGCCGTGAGCGAAGTCGCCGGAGCGGTCACGCCGGTACCCGGCGGCGTCGGCCCGATGACGATCGTGATGCTCATGGCCAATACACTGCGCTCTGCGAAACGCGCGGCCGGTCTGCATGCCTGATCCGGACCTGCAGACGATCTGGCCGGATCCGGCGGATCCCACCGTCGTCTGCATCATCGACCAGCGCCGCCTGCCCCACGAACTGCGAGTCGAGCGTCTCTCGACCTGGCAGGACGGGCTCGCCGCGATCCGCGACATGGCCGTGCGCGGTGCACCGCTGATCGGGGCGACGGCGGCCTACAGCCTGTACCTCGCCGCACTCGCAGGAAGGTCCGGTGCCGTGCGCGAGGCGGCGGATGCCCTGATCGAAGCGCGTCCGACCGCGGTCAACCTGCGCTGGGCAATCGACAGGATCCTGCACCTGACCGACACGGTACCGGCGGGCGCGGATCTTCCCGCCGCGATCCTCGAGGACGCGCGTGCGATCTGTGCCGAGGACGCGGCGATCTGCGCGGCGATTGGCCGTCACGGGCTGGCACTGCTCGAGGGGATCGCGCGAGGCAAGGACGGCGCACCCGTCAACGTACTGACGCACTGCAATGCGGGCGCGCTTGCGACGACAGGCCTGGGCACGGCGACGGCGCCGATATACCTGGCGCGGGAGGCCGGGCTCGACATCCACGTGTGGGTGGACGAGACACGACCGCGCAACCAGGGTTCGCTGACGGCCTGGGAGCTCGCCCGCCACGACGTGCCTCACACGCTGATCGTCGACAATGCCGGCGGCCACCTGATGCAGCATGGCCTGGTCGACCTCGTGATCACCGGCACCGACAGGACGACACGCAGCGGTGACGTCGCCAACAAGATCGGTACCTACCTCAAGGCGGTCGCCGCACACGACAACGGCGTACCGTTCTACGTCGCGGTGCCATCGACGTCGATCGACTGGACACTCGGTGACGGACTCGCCGGGATCCCGATCGAGGAACGCGAGCCGGCAGAAGTCTCGAACGTCGTGGGCGAATCCGATCACGGTCCCGACACGGTCAGGACGACCGCCGTCACCACGCCCATCCGCAATTTCGCATTCGACGTCACGCCCGCGCGCCTCGTCACGGCACTGATCACGGAGCGCGGCGCGTGCGCCGCGAGCGAGGCAGGACTCGCCGGACTCTTTCCGGAGAACGTCGCGCGTGCCGGCTGACGAAGGTGTCGTCAAATACACCAGCCGCTGGACGAAGGGCCCGGCGGCCGATCCCGTGCTTGCCCGGTTGCTCGAGACCTGGCGGCGCCCGCTGTTCGACGCGGGGCTCATCGGCTGGGACGCCGTCCACGACGTCAGCTACGGAAACATCAGCGCACGCGCGCACCCTGGCGGCGGGTTCCTGATCAGCGGTACACAGACCGGTGCCCTCGCGACGACGGGTCCGGACCACTATGCACTCGTCACGGATTACGACATCGAGGCAAACCGTGTGACGTGCACGGGACCCGTGCAGGCCTCGTCGGAATCGCTGACCCACGCTGCAATCTATGAACTGGATCCGGCGATCGGCGGCGTCGTCCACGTACACAGCTCGCAGCTGTGGCATGCCTGGCGCGGCCGATTGCCTACGACTGCGCCGGAAGTCTCCTACGGTACGCCGGCGATGGCCCACGAGATCGCCCGGCTGTACCGCGATGGCGGCATGGCGGCGGCGGGCATCGCAGTCATGTCCGGTCACGAGGACGGTCTCATCAGTTTCGGCGAATCGCTCGAGGAAGCGGCGACCCGGACGCTCGGCCTGCTCGCGCCGCAGCGCTGATGCCGACTCGTCTCAGTCCGGTTCCTCGATAGCCACCGGCGTCAGGTTGAAGCGGAAGGTGCGGCAGGTCTTGATGCCGGACAGCTTCACTTCGTCCGGCAGCGCCGCGAACGTGGAGGCGCGGACCGCGAGCAACGCCGGTTTTTCGAAGATCCGGTTCGTGCTTCTGCGCACCCTGGCGTTGTACGTCACACCCTGGCGGTCGACGTTGAAACAGACCTGCACCTCGCCCTCCAGGCGCTCACGCCGGGCCAGTTCGGGGTAGTCGGGGACGATGGTATGCAGCGGGACCCGCTCTCCCGAGTCGCCCGGCACATAGGTCACATTCGGTTCGGATTCGTCCGCGCTCGCGGCTGCGCTCGCCAGGACCAGCAAGCACAGGCCGATGCCGAGTCGCTCCTCAATGCTCATTCTTTTCGGCCGGCTCGCGCCTGTCGTCGATCACGATGTTCGGCACAACCGGCTCGGTCTTGTCGCGCAGCATCGACCGCACGACTTTCACGGTACGAGAGTTCGGGCTGATCGCTTCTGCCTTGTCGAGATCGGCCGCCGCCTCGTCGTACTGCTGCAGCATGACGAAAATCAGCGCGCGGTTGCTGAAGGCCTGCCATCGCCTGTCGTCTTCGGCGATCACGCGATTGCAGTAGTCGAGCGCGGTCTCGAGCTGTTCGAGCATGATATAGCCCGCGCAGAGGTTGGTCATTCCCAGCAACCGCTCACGGCTGGTCGGCGCCCGCGCGAGCCCCTCGAGCGTCAGCCGCACGCCTTCCTTGCCGTCGCCCGCCAGTAGCGCCTGGGCGCCATCGTGCAGCTCCGGATTGGTCGGTCCGATGACCGTCTTCGCCTGCTGCCCGGCGGCTACGCTTACGGCTAGACACAGACTCGCGGCCATGCAAAGCCGGAATCTGTGCCCGTCACCCACTGATGTATTGTCCCAGCTGCTGAATCTCTTCCTGCTGATCCGAGATGATGGCCTGTACGAGATCGCCGATCGAGATCAGGCCGATCACCTGCGCCCCGTCGATAACGGGCAGATGCCGCACACGCCTCGTCGTCATGACTTGCATGCAGTTGGCCACCGTCTCCGATCTTGTCGTCGTCAGCACGTCCTGCGTCATGATTTCGGCCACGGTCGTGTTTTCCGAAGACCTCCCTTTCAGTATGACCTTCCGGGCGTAGTCCCGTTCCGTGATGATGCCCCGCAATTCCCCGCCTTCCATGACGAGCAGCGAACCGATGGCTTTGTCGGCCATGAGCCTGATCGCCTCGAACACCGTTGCCTGCGGCACGATGCTGACAACCTCGCTCCCCTTGGCTTCGAGCAGATGATTCACGAGCTTCATACCGAACCCCCCTTGCGTCGTGGCCTCGCGGCGCGTGCATCCCTGCTCAAATTCTAGCAGGCGCCATCACGGACGCGAGTGTGTCCTCGGCGACATTGCCGCCGCAGACGATCACGGCGAGCCGCTTGCCGGCCAGTGCCGGGCCTTCGCGCCGGCAGGCCGCGATCGCGACGGCGGCGGCGCCTTCGACGACGGCGTCATCCGCCCCGATCGTGGCGCGCATCGCCGCGGCGATTTCCTCCTCGTCGACGAGCACGAATTCGTCGACGAGGTCCCGGCACAGCTGGAATGTCATCGCCCCGGCTTCGATGCCTCCGGCCGTCCCGTCGGACAGCGTCGGCTCACTCGGCAGGTCCAGTATCTTCCCGGCTTCGACCGACTTTGCCATGACCGCCGATGCCGCAGGCTGGCACGCAAACAGCCGGACGCCGGGACAACGGGTTTTCAGGACGCTGCCGACGCCGCTCATCAGACCGCCGCCGCCGACTGCGATGAATGCCGCGTCGATGTCGGGCAGTTGATCCGCGATCTCGATCCCGCAGGTTCCCTGGCCGGCGATGACCGCGGCGTCGTTGTAGGGTGAGACGTAGTAGAGGCCGTGACGCCCGGCGTATTCACGCGCATGTCGCTCCGTATCGACGCCGTCCGTTCCGAAGAAGCGCACCTCGCCTCCGTAACGCCGGATCGCATCCACCTTGGCGGTCGACGTGCCGACGGGTACGAAGATCGGTCCGGAGATGCCGAGGTGCTGCATCGCATACGCGACGGCGGCGCCGTGGTTTCCGCTGGACGCGGCGACGACACCCAACGCCCGCTGTTCCGGTTCGAGACCCATGAGGCAGTTGGCGGCGCCCCGCAGTTTGAACGACCCGGTGTGTTGCAGGTTCTCGAGCTTGAAGTACACCTCCGCGCCCGTTTCCGCACTGACCCGGGAAGACCGTACCAATGGCGTCCGCCGGACGATACCGGCGATGCGGACGAGGGCCTTCTCCGCCGCCGCCGCGACTGCTTCCACGCCAGGCGCCTGTGCCTTGCCGTCGCTGTTTACCGGATTCGTCGCCATCGGCGTCAAGTGTAACGGGTCGCGACAGTCTTTTGCGCCCGCCGGGCCGGGAGAGTATTTGACAATAAGCGCACGGCGAGAACCGCTTCGTTGACAGGCTCCGATTCGCTGTGCAACAGTTCCGGTCGAATGACAAAGGCACACCTGCCGAAAGGCAGGGTCGCAAAGCCTACGGTCTAAGGGTTCATCCTACGACAGCGGGGTTGCCAAGTCCGATCGCTGCGCCACCGCGCAGGTTCGCCGCTCCGGCGCCGTGTCTTTGCCACCTTCTGGGCCTGATTGCCGGAGACACGGATGTTAGCAAGCAACCTGAAGAAGACCGGGCGATTCAACGCGCAGCCCGCCGCGGGTCCCATCTCACTGGATCCGAACAACGTCAATTACCTGCGCAGGTCGCTGAGTCCGGAATCGCGGTTGCCGCACCCGATACGGCCCAGGGGCGCGGGCGCGGCGGCGACCGACTGCAATTGGACCGAGAGCGGTACCACGCTCAACATGTCCGGTCTCGACCGCATCATCAACATCGACAACTTCAACCACACCGTCACCGCGCAGGCCGGCGTGCGCCTGGCAACCCTCGTCGGCGCACTCGCAGAACACGGGCTGGAGCTCGGCGGCGGCTACGATCTGGGCATGCGGACCGTCGGCGGTGCGATCTCCGCGCCGTGCTTCGGACCGACGATCGGCAACGCGGCCGGCTACTTATCGAGCTACGTGACCGGGCTCAAGGTCATCCGCGCGGACGGTCGGCTGATGCGCATCGACTCCGGCCAGAGCAACCTGCTGGCGGCATTCCGGATGAGTTTCGGAATGCTCGGCGTGATCAGCGAAGCGACTCTCCGCGTCCGGCCCATCCGTACGTTTTCGGCCAGTCACCGACGCGTCAGCATCGACAAGTTCGCAACACTCATCGACACGCTGGCCAACGGCGAAGTCGGACTCAAGTTCTATCTCATGCCGCACAGGGACCGCGTCTACCTCGACCTCAGGCGCTACGAAGCATCACCCGGCCATGCACTGGCCGCCCCATGGAAGTTGAAGGATTGGGGCGAAAGCACGGTGTTGCCGCACATCTTCAAGTCACTGAATCGAGTCGTACCGATACCTTCGGTCAGGTACCGGCTCATGGACCGTATCTCCGAAGCGACGCAGGGGTTGTTGAACTCCCGCCTGGTCGCCAACGGCACCAATGCGTCCACCCCTTCCGCATCGAGGCGCTGCTACTATTCGACCTGGTGTTTTCCGGCCGCGAACTTCTCGGTAGTGGCGCGCGCCTACCGCGAGTTCTGCGAGTCGACCTACGCGGAAACGCGATACCGCTGCGACCTGCCTGCCGCGGGATATCGCCTCTGCCATGATTCGACGGCACTCCTGTCACCGTCCTACGACGAACCGATGATCGCGCTGACCACCGCCTCGACACAGACCAGGGGTTGGGACAATTTCGTCATCGATCTCGCCGAATTCGCCGAACACTGGGGCGGCACGCCACTGATCAGCCAGTCCCGGGCCGTGCGCGCGGAACATGTCATCCAGAGCTACAACCGGCGGCTGGATTTCTTCCGGAGGCTCAGACGGCAGCTCGACCCCGACGGCCGCTTCCTCAACCCGTTCCTGGCGCAATTCTGCAAGTAGCCGGGCGGCACGGCTTAGAACCAAATCGTCTAATCCAAGCGCCCGGCCCGTTCATCTAAGTAGCGAGCGGAGGGACGATGCCCGGCGCCGGCAGCCAGAAGGCTGTCTAATTCATAAGTTATTGAATTTAAAAAGGAGTGGCGTCGGATGTCGGATCTCGCCGGGACTTGCGTTATACCTAACTAGTGTTATACTTCACTATAACACTATGTATGTTACAACGATTTGGCGCCACTCAATGAAAGCAGTCTTCATCCCGATCGTCCTGACCCTTGCCACCGCTCTCGCCGGATGCGACGTCGGCGAAGCGAGCCTTGCCGATGCGTCGCAAGCGGCGACGCCGGTGCCGGTCGTCGTCGCCAGTCCGACGCGGGGCGACATCTTCGCCAACTATCGCGCCACGACGACGCTGGCATCCGACGCCGATGCCCCGGTCCCGGCGCGGGTCCCGGGCGAAGTCGTCGAAATCCTGGTCGAGGAAGGTCAGCGCGTCGAGCAGAACCAGGTCCTTGCGCGGCTCGACGGCGAGCGTCTGCGCCTGGAGATGGTCGCCGCCAGGGCCGACCTGGACAAGGTACGCGGCGAGCTCGAGCGCTACAGGGACCTCGCCGGGCGCGGCCTGGTCAGCGAAGCCATGTTCGACGGTCTCAAGTACGACGTCGACGCGCTCGAGGCTGCCTACAAGCTCAAGGCACTCAACTACGACTATTCGAATATTCGTGCGCCGATCGCCGGCATCGTCTCGTCGCGCGACATCAAGCCGGGCCAGCACGTCAAGGCAGGCGACGTGACGTTCCGCATTACCGACAACAGCCAGCTCGTCGCCTACCTGCAGATTCCGCAATCGGAACTCGTCAAGTTCTCACGCGGACATTCGGCGACGGTCCAGGTCGATTCTTCTCCGGGCGCGGTCTATCCGGCGACTATCGTTCGTATCAGCCCGACGATCGACACCCGAAACGGAACATTCCGCGCCACGGCCCGGATCGACAATACACGAGGCGAGCTGGTTGCCGGCATGTTTGCACGATTCACCATCGCCTACGAGAAGCACGAAGACGCGCTGCTGATCCCGCAGGCAGCCCTCATCGACGAGGACAACCAGATCTCGGTCTACGTCGTCAGTAACGGTGAAGTGACACGCCGCGTGATCGAGACCGGCATTACGTCCGACGATCGTGTCGAGGTCCTGGGCGGTCTCGGCGAAGGCGAGCAGGTCGTGGTCGTCGGTCAATCCGGACTGCGCGACGGCAGCAAGGTGCTCGCGAGCAACCGGAAGGCGGACAGCGCCGCGGGCTGAATCACTGCGCCGAGCCTCCAGAAGGCGACCCGGGCGCAAGCAGACGAGGGAGATCCCGATGTTGCGGAAACGCATGGTCCCAGCGCTAATCGCCGTCAGCGTGCTTGTCGGCGCCTGCGGCAAGGGCGGTCAGGATCCGGCCGCGGACGGCGCCGAAGAGGAAGCCGTCCCGATCCCCGTGGAGACCGGGCTGCCGAGCCGCGGCGACATCTATGCGGTGTATTCCGGCACCGCGCCGATCGAAGCCTATGCGGAAGCCGACGTCGTCGCCAAGGTCGCCGGCGAGGTCCGCGGCATCCTCGTGGAGGAAGGCGACGACGTGAAGCGGGGGCAGGTGCTCGCGCGCCTGGACGGCGACAAGCTCCGGCTCGAACTCAGCGAATCCGGCGCACGGCTGCAGAAGCTGAAGCGGGACTATGAGAGAAACGTGGACCTGAAGAAGAAGGGACTCATCAGCACCGGTGATTTCGACAAGATTCAGTACGACATGGAAGCGCTCCAGGCCAGTTACAATCTCGCCAAGCTCCAGCTCGACTACACGCAGATCCGCGCACCTATCGACGGCGTCGTGTCCCAGCGATACGTAAAGATCGGCAATACCATCGAGATCGGCGACCCCGTGTTCAAAGTGACGAGCCTCGATCCGCTGGTAGCCTACCTGCACGTTCCCGAGCGCGAATACCGCAACATCGTCGAAGGCCAGCCTGCGGGCATCGAGATCGACGCGCTGCCGGGCGAGATCATCCGTGCGTCGGTCAGCCGGGTCAGCCCGGTCGTCGACCCCGCGACGGGCACCTTCAAGATCACGATAGAGATCAGCGATCCCGGACGCCGCATCAAGCCGGGCATGTTCGGTCGCATCGGCATCGTCTACGACAAACATGCGAACGCTCTGCAGGTGCCGAGGAGCGCAATCATCGAAGACGGCGGACAGAACAGCGTGTTCGTCGTCGTCGACGACAAGGCGGCACGCAAGCAGGTCACCACCGGCTACAGCCACAAGGGCATGGTCGAAATCCTCGATGGCCTCGGCGACACGGACCGGATCATCACGGTCGGCCAGGTCGGACTCCGGGAAGGCGCGGCGGTGACGATCATCAAGCCGGACGATGCGGCGACGGACGACACAACGCCGGAATCGACCCAGGTAGCCAGCGATGCGACGTCTGATTGAGATCGCGACGGAGCGCCGCGTCACGATCGTGATGTTCATGGTCGCGATCGCGCTGTTCGGCATGGTGTCGTTGTCGCGGCTGAAGCTGAACCTGCTGCCGGATATATCCCATCCGACGCTGACCATCCGCACGGAGCTGACGGGCGCCGCCCCGGTCGAGGTCGAGAACCTGATTACCAAGCCGATCGAGGAGGCGGTGGGCGTCATCCGCAACGTCCGCCTCGTGAGGTCGGTATCCAGGTCCGGGCAGTCGGACGTCACTCTGGAATTCCTCTGGGGCACCGACATGGACATCGCCGGGGTCGACGTGCGCGAAAAGCTCGATGTCCTGACGCTCCCGCTGGAAGCGAGCCGGCCCATGCTGTTGCGTTTCGATCCGGCATCCGAACCGATCATGCGCCTCGGCCTGTTGTACAACGAGAGCGAAGGGAGCGGCGGCCGCGACAGCGAGGCGCAACTCAAGTCGCTGCGACGCCTCGCGGAAGACCGTATCAAGACCGATCTCGAAGCCGGGGAAGGCACCGCTGCGGTAAAGGTCAGCGGCGGCCTCGAGGACGAGATCGAGATCCGGGTCGACCAGCAGAAACTATCCCAGCTCGGCGTCAGCATCGAGCAGATCGCCAGCCGCATACGCGCCGAGAACGTCAACCTCTCCGGCGGGCGGCTCGAGGAGGGCAGCCAGCGCTTCCTGGTGCGGACGCTGAACGAGTTCAAGACTGTCGACGAGATTCGCGACGCGATCGTCGCTTACGTGGCGGGGCGTCCCGTCTATCTGCGCGACGTGGCCACGGTGGAGCGGGGTTACAAGGACCGCGAAGCGATCACGCGGGTCCGCGGACGCGAGTCGGTGGAACTCGCAATCTACAAGGAAGGCGATGCCAACACGGTGCAAGTGGCAAGGCGTCTCGGGCAGCGCCTGCAGACGGTGCGGGATTCGCTGCCGAAGGACATGGAACTGGTCACCATCTACGACCAGTCGCGTTTCATCTCGTCGGCGGTGAACGACGTCAGGACTGCGGCGATACTCGGCGGCATCATTGCGATCGTCGTGCTGTACGGATTCCTCGGCGATGCGCGCGCCACCACGATCACGGGCATCGCAATCCCGGTATCCGTGATCGGCACGTTCCTCCTGATGTATCTAAACGACGTTTCGCTCAACATCATGTCGCTCGGCGGCATCGCGCTTGCCGTCGGCATGCTCGTCGACAACTCCATCGTCGTGCTGGAGAACATCGTTCGCAAGCGCGAGCAGGGGGAAGGGATACTCGAATCCGCACGCAACGGGACGACCGAGGTCGCGTCCGCGGTCGTCGCCTCGACACTGACGACGATCGCCGTATTCTTCCCGATGGTGTTCATATCCGGCGTCGCCGGCCAGCTGTTCCGCGACCAGGCCCTGACGGTGACTTTCGCCCTGGTCTTCTCGCTGATCGTCGCGCTGACGCTGATCCCCATGCTGGCTTCCCTCGCGGTCGGCAGCCGCTACCGGAACGAAGACGACACGGGACCCGCGAACGGGTTCACACGCGGCGTCGCCTTCGTCGTGCGTCTGTTCGGCCTCGCGTTGCGGGGGATCGGCCGGGTTTTCTGGATCCTGCTCTGGCCGCCGAGCTGGCTGCTGCGACGGATGTATGGCGCGCTCGCCGGCGCCTATCCGCCGCTGTTGCGCTGGGCACTGGCGCATCGGGCGACCGTCGTCGTCGCGGCAAGCCTGATCTTCCTCGCCACGATGTCGCTGATCCCGCGGCTCGGGACGGAGCTGATACCGCAGCTCTCGCAGGGCGAGTTCGACGTCAACCTTCGCTTGCAGCCCGGCGCCACGCTCGCGGAGACGGACCGCGCGATACAGGCGGCACAGCGTGCGACGACCGGCATCGACGACGTCGATCTGGATTACTCCGTCGCCGGCACGGGGAACCGGCTCGACGCCAACCCCGTGGATGCCGGAGACAACACGGGCACGCTGCACGTCGCGCTCAAACCCGGCGCGGGACCGGCTGCGGAAGAACGGACCATGGACGCGATGCGGCGCGAGCTGGCGAGATTGCCCGGCGTGCAATACGAGTTCGCGAAGCCGGCACTGATGTCCTTCGAGAGCCCGCTGCAGATCGAGATCTCCGGCTACGACCTCGACGGTCTCGCCGGTGTCAGTCAATCCATCGTCGAGGCCATGTCGGCGTCGGACCGGTACGCGGACATACGGACGACCGTCGAACGCGGCAACCCCGAGATCCAGATCCGCTTCGACCAGGAGCGCGCCGCCAGGCTGGGGCTCTCCGTGCGCGACATCGCCGACCGCGTCGTCGCCAACGTCCGCGGCGAACTCGCGACCCGGTATACGTGGCGGGACAAGAAGATCGACGTGCTGGTGCGCAGCGTGGACACGCGCCAGTCGAGTATCGAGGACATCCGCAACCTCATCGTCAATCCGGCATCGGACCGCCCTGTCACGCTGAACGCCGTGGCGGACATCGTCGTCTCCCTGGGACCGTCGGAGATCCGCCGCACCGCGCAGGAACGCGTGGCGGTCATCACCGCGAATCTCGCCTATGGCGATCTCGGCGCGGCGGCGGCCGAAGCCGGCCGGATCATCGAACGCACCCCGCTGCCCGCCGGGATCTCGGCGATGGTCTCAGGCCAGAGCGAGGAGATGCAGGCGTCGTTCCGGTCGATGCAGTTCGCGCTGGCACTCGCCATCTTTCTCGTCTACCTCGTGATGGCTTCGCAGTTCGAATCCCTGATCCATCCGTTCGTCATCCTGTTCACGATTCCGCTGGCTCTCGTCGGCGCGGTGCTCGCGCTCTTCCTCACCGGGACGACCGTCAACATCGTGGCCCTCATCGGCGTCATCATGCTCGCCGGCATCGTCGTCAACAACGCGATCGTACTCGTCGATCTCATCAATCAGCTTCGCGAGCAGGGGTACGACCGTCACGACGCCATCGTCGAAGCCGGCAGGGCACGCTTGCGTCCGATCCTGATGACCTCGCTGACGACGGCGCTGGGTCTGCTGCCGATGGCGCTCGGCTTCGGTGAAGGCGCCGAGGTCCGTGCCCCGATGGCGATCACGGTGATCGGCGGCCTGCTCGTGTCCACCTTCCTCACGCTGGTGGTCATCCCGGTCGTCTATTCGCTGCTGGATCGCAAGCGCTGGCCGGCAAGGTCCGAGGTCACTGCCGTTGGCGAGCCCGTGCGATGAGGCATACGGAGTTCGCGATGCGCCGGCCCGTGACCACGGTCGTCACGTTCGTCGCGCTGGCGCTCGTCGGTCTCATCGCGTCGCGCCTGTTGCCGCTGGAGAAGTTCCCGGACATCGAGTTCCCGGGGATCTTCATCCAGATCCCGTACCAGGGATCCACGCCCGAAGAAGTCGAGCGCATGATCACCCGCCCGGTGGAAGAGGCGCTGGCCACGCTGCCCGGCGTAGAACAGATGTTCTCTACCTCCACGGACGAACAGGCACAGATCTTCCTGCAGTTCAGCTGGGATCAGAGCATGGGCGTCAAGGGGATCGATGCCCGCGCCAAGGTCGACGCCATCCGGCACGAACTTCCCGACGACGTCCGCCGCGTGTTCATCTACACGGGCTCGCTGGGCGATCAGCCGGTACTGCAACTGCGCATCTCCAGCGACCGCGACCTGTCGGACAGCTACGATCTCCTCGACCGCCTGCTGAAGCGCCGGCTCGAGCGCATCGAGGGGGTGTCGCGCGTCGAATTGCAAGGCGTGGACCCGCGCGAGATCCGGATCCTGCTGAAGCCCGACCGGCTACTGGCCTACGGCGTCGACATCCCGGCGCTGAGGGACTTGTTGCTGAAGAGCAATTTCGCCGTCAGCGCGGGCAGGATCACGGCCGGCGAACAGCGCCTCAGCGTGCGTCCGCGGGGCGAGTTCGATTCCGTGGAGACGATCCGCAACCTGACCATCAACGAGAGCGGACTCAGGCTGCGCGATATCGCCGACGTCGAGCTGCGCTCTCCAGAGAGGAACTACGGCCGGCACCTGGACCGTTCTTACGCGGTCGGCGTGGCGATCAGCAAGGCGACGGGCGCGAACGTGGTCGACGTCACCGACCGCGTCATGGCGGAAGTGAAAAAGATCGGCCAGCTGCCACAGATGCAGGGCATCAGCATCTTCTCGCTGGACAACCAGGGCGAGAGCGTCAGGGACTCGCTGTCGGATCTCCTGAGCGCCGGCCTGGTCGGCGGCCTGCTGGCCATCGTCGTCCTGTATCTGTTCCTCCGGCAAATTTCGACCACACTCATCGTCACGGCAGCGGTGCCGTTCTCTATCCTGATCACGCTCGGCGCACTCTATTTTGCCGGGCTCACCCTGAACATCCTGTCGATGATGGGCCTGATGCTCGCGGTCGGAATGCTGGTCGACAACGCGGTCGTCGTGACCGAGAGTATCTTCCGGCATCGCGCCGAGGACGGTGATCATCCGCTCGACGCCACGATCAGGGGCGTGAGAGAGGTCGGCCTCGCGGTCATAGCCGGCACCGCCACCACGATCATCGTGTTCGCCCCGATCATCTTCGGCACCAAGGCCGACATCACGATATTCCTGACCCACGTCGCGATCACGATCATCGTGGCCCTGCTGGCCTCGCTGCTCATCGCGCAGACGCTCGTGCCGATGCTGGCGGCACGCGTCGCCGTACCGCCACAGCCGAAACCGGGCGGCCTGATGAAGCGCCTGACCCGCCGCTACGAGAAGAGCCTGCGCTGGATCCTCCGCCATCTCTGGTGGACGGCGCTCGGCATCGTGCTGGTGTGCGTAACCGGGGTCCTGCCGCTCGTACTCCACCTGGTGAAATTCGATGCATTCCCGCAGGATGTCGGGCGCAGGCTGTATCTCTCCTACCATATCGAGGGAGAACACCCGCTCGACCAGATGGAAGCCGCCGTCGACCGCGTCGAGAACTACCTGTTCTCGCGCAAGGAAGAATTCAACATCCGATCGGTGTACAGCTATTACGACCTCGAGCAGGCGCAGTCCACCTTGCTGCTGACCGACGACGACGAGGCAACGCTGTCGACGACCGAGGTCATTGCCAGGATCGAGAAGGACATGCCCGAGCTGGCAATCGGCAAGCCGAGCTTCGAATTCGATCAGCAGGGCGGCGGGGAGGGATTCAGCCTGCAGATCTCCGGTGATTCGACCAGCGTGCTGAACGAACTCGGCACGGACATCGCCCGTGCCCTGTCGTCGATCGATGGACTCAGGGATCTGCGCAGCGATGCCCAGAACGGCGGCAAAGAGGTGCGCGTCGTGATCGATCGGGCGCGCGCGGCGGCCGTCGGCCTGACGACGCAAGACGTCGCGGACACGGTGGCGATCGCGATGCGCGGCGAAGACCTGCGTGAATTCCGCGGCGAATCTGGCGAAGTCTCGGTGCGCCTGGCCTTCCGCGACGACGAAAAGCAGAGCGTCGAACAGCTCGCGAGCCTGCCCATTTTCACGCCGGACGGCGACAGCATCACGCTCGGCAACGTGGCGCGTCTGCACGTCGCCAATGCGCCGGATGCGATCCGCAGGACGGATCGCCAGACCTCGGTTGTCATCAGGGGCAATATCGACAAGGACTCCAGCATGGATGCCGTGAGGCCGAAGGTCGAACAGCTCATGAAGCAGATCGAACTACCGCCCGGCTACAGCTGGAAGTTCGGCGAGGGTTTTGAACGCCAGGACGAGACGCAGCAGATGATGTTCACGAATATCGTGCTCGGCGTCGCCTGCATCTTCCTCGTGATGGCGGCCCTGTTCGAGTCACTGCTGTTCCCCTTTTCGATCATCCTCGGCTCGATCGTGTTCTCCATTTTCGGCGTGTTCCTGTTCTTCGCCGCGACCGGCACGACCTTCTCGTTCATGGCCTCCATCGGCATCATGATCCTGATCGGCGTGGTCGTGAACAACGGCATCGTGCTGATCGATCACGTCAACAATCTCCGGCAGAACGGGACGCCGCGCAACGAGGCTATCGCCGTCGCCGGCCGTGACCGGCTGCGGCCGATCCTGATGACCGTCGCAACGACGATCGTGGGGCTCGCGCCGCTCGCGGTGGGTTCGACTCAGGTCGGCGGCGACGGGCCGCCCTACTATCCGATGGCACGGGCCATCATCGGCGGCCTCGCATTCTCGACGCTCGTCTCCTTGCTCGTCGTCCCGGCGCTGTACGTCTATTTCGACAACCTGGCTGCCTGGGGACGCAAGGTCATGCGGACCGCGCGGCGGGAATCCGCATCGATACCGCAGCAGCCTGCGATCGAGTCCTGACCGTATAGAGCGCGACCATCGCCAGCAACAACAGCGTCGACCAGTTCAACGAACCGCCGCCCTCTTGCACGACGACGACTTCGGGCACTTCCGGCGTATCGCGACCCTCGTCCTCGAGTTGCAGGAATGCAAGTTCCGATGACTCGTCCGGGCCGATCCACGCGACGAAGGAATCGTCCCACGCATCGTAGAGCTCGATGAGCAGATCGTAGCTGCCGCTGGGATAGCCGGACACGAGTTCGGTCACGATGTTGTATTGGTCGTCGCCGGTGGCTCCGGAGATCGTGAAGTCATCGGTCTGTGCATACTCGTTCCAGGGCCCGCCGTCGAGGCTCAGATAGACGACGGCATACACGTCCGCCGAGTCGTAATAGGTATCCGCGTCGAACAGCAGATCGATGCCGTTAAAGTAGCCGTCCTGGTCATGATCGTTGAACAACACGACATCGGCCATGTAGAACCAGAACTCGATGTTCGGACTGGTCGATTCCGCGACGCCGGGTTTGGACGCCGCGTGCGGGACCGCCGTCCCGGTGCGTTTGCCCGTGCGTACGAGCGGCCCGAACTCGTCACGGGTCACGGTACCGGCAACGCCGGCCTGCCGTTGCGCGCCGGTCGCCTGCGCAGTGACGGACAGGCGCCCTTCCTCTCCCTCGTCCCCGAATGCCGTCGCCGAAGTCGCGACGAATCCCGCCGCCACGGCAACAACGATGATCGCCAGGCCGCACGACCGTGTACTTGCTCTGCTTGCATCCTGCATGGTCCCCTCCTCGTTTCCGGGCCAGGGTTCCATTAGAAGGGCACTACCGTGAATGCCTGCTGAACTCGCGGCAGGCCCGCGACACACGCGCGGTCCTGTTCAGCCGCCGTTCAGGCGGGACGGGAGGGGGACGACGTCGACCGGTGGGGCGTCAAACGTCTCCGGCCACGAGTCCGGCGATCTGTGCAGGCGTGACCTGCAGAGCCTCTGCGACGCCATTGAAGAAGTCGACTTCCAGCACGCTGATCGTCGCGTCGATACGGAACACGTCCGCGAGCGCGATCAGTGTTTCGCTTCGATGCTGCTCGGTGAGCTTGTTTCGCACGGTCGTGAGATATTTCAGCAGGGACGCCTCTGCATAGAGTTCATCGCGGGCCGCGACGCGAATATCGGCGGCACTGAAATCCTGTCCGGTGTGCTCCTTCAGGATCTCGCGTATCCGGTCGACTTCGACGGTCTTGATATTGATATCGGCGTTCGCCGCTCTCGCCAGCGTCATCAGCAACGTTTCCTTGAAAAGGTCGCTCCGCTCCGCGTCGCTGACATCCGATCCGCGAAAGATTCTCAGTACGTGCTTGAGATCTGCGATTGCCATGGTGCTCTCACTTTAGTGTTTGTCTTTGTATCGATGCGCTTGCCGCATCACCGGCAAGAATCGGAGTATACACGCCAGCGTCCGGGTGGCCAGTCGTGGATTGTCGCTATCCGGAGGGCACCGGAGCCGGGGTATCCACGCGGAGCGGGCGCCACGGTTCCGATCATCGGGCTGATTATCATAGCGCATCAAATGTGCGATTTATACCCTTGTTTCCAGTGGAAATTATTCTTGGCATCGCCTGAGAATCGTTAGATACTTGACGCGGGCTAACTACATGAAAGGAGGTGATCCATGTCTAGTGGGATCTCAACGGTATTGCGAAATCCATTGGGTATTCAGCGGATATTGGAGCACCCTTCCGAAATCCTCTGACCCCCAAGGTTCCAATACTGATCTCACGAAAGGCCGCCGAAAGGCGGCCTTTCACATCGAGTCAGTCGCGTGCTCCGTCGTCGCCATCGTCGCGAACTCTCCTGGCGATATACAAGCGGCTGTGGTCGCACTCCACGACCGGTGCGAAGAGCTCCTGGGCCTTGCGCCATGCGCCATCGGACATGCGCTGGTAGTCGGCGCCGAACGTGACGAAATCCGGGCTGCTCTCGACGGACTTGAAATCGTAGTCGTTATCCGTTTCGCCGTACAGCGGGAACATCATCCATGCTCCGCCGGTGAAGCCGTTGGCATCGGCGTAGGTATTCCAGGTCTGTTGCGCCGCCATGAGATCGTCGAAGGTCTTGTCTGCCTTCATCGAGCAATTCGAGAAACTCAGGATGAAAGGCTTGTCGGGTGGAGCCTCTCTCTTCGAAGGTGGCTTGACGGTCAGCGAAACGAAATTCGAATGGCTGGTACAGTTCACGACGGTGTTGATCTTCGCCGCCATTTCCCCGCCCTTGGTAGTCCACACGTCGGTGACACTTCCCATCGCGTTGCCGTCCGGCCAGACGCCGAGCCAACCCACGTCGAATGCGAAGTCGCCACTGTAATAGGGTGTGATCACAGCGCCGAAATAGTTCTTGACGCCCTGCTTGTCCATCCACGCATTCCATTCGACGAGCACCTTGTCGAGGTCGGCCGGACCCTTACCTTTGTTGTACTTACAGGCGTAAGTCTCCACCGGATGGGCCGGCGGCGCGGCCGTTGGTTCGTCCTGCCCCCATGCGGTTACCGCCCCGGCAAGCACCAACAGACTGACAGGCGCCAAGAGCATCAGCGTCTTGTTCATCGCTCCTCCCCTTATCTTGAGATTGTTTTCTTTGCCGGCATTGCACCGGGCATTCTCAGTATAGACGACGAAACGCAAATTTCAGCGAAGGATCGCGGAGAGCGCGTCGAGCACGGCGTCGACTTCTTCCGGGGTGTTGTAGTGCACGGCACCGATGCGGACGACGCCGCCACTGTCGAGAATACCGAGCGACTTCACGACCTCGAGCGCATAGTTGTGGCCGCTCCAGACGAAGATACCCCGATCGGCGAGCGCCTCGGCGATCCTCGCAGGCGCCAGCTTGCGGTGGGTAAAAGACACGGTGGACAGACGCCGGTTCATCGCCGCGGCGTCGGTAATGCCCTGCACCGTCACTCCGGGCAATGCCTCGAGTCCCCTGACGAGCCGCGAAGCGAGCTGTCGTTCGTGTTCCAGCAGCAAGGCGAATGCCGCCACTATACGTTCGCGCCGATTCGCGGGTTTTCGGGCGCCGCCGGAAACCGGCGCGCCGATGGATGCGATGTAGTCGACCGCCGCCGCGGTCCCTGCCATGCCTTCGTGGCTCTGCGTGCCCGGCTCGAAGCACTCGGGCGGCACGGATGGCGCCGGGCGGACGCGGTAGGGCTCCAGCTCCCGCAACAGGTCGCCTCGCCCCCAGAGCACGCCCTGATGCGGACCGAAGAACTTGTATGCGGACGAGACGAGAAAGTCGCAGCCCATCGCCTGTACGTCGGTGAGCAGATGCGGTGCCGACTGCACCGCGTCGATGTAGGTCCACGCACCGGCCGCGCGCGCCCGTTCGCAGACTCCTGCGACGTCGTTGATCGTGCCCGTCAGGTTACTTGCCACGCCGACGCACACGAGCCGGGTCCGCTTCGTCAGCAGCTCGTCCAGGCGGGTCAGATCGAACTCGAAGGACTCGACGTCGAACGGCAGCCACTTGACCGTCAGGCCCCGGTCCCGGGCGAGCAGCACCCACGGCTCGACATTCGCATCGTGATCCATGCGGCTCACGATGATCTCGTCGCCCTTCTCGAGGCGCCTGCCGATCGAGCGCGACAGGTGGAAGGTGAGGGACGTCATGTTCTGGCCGAAGATGATTTCGTCCGCCGATGCCGCGTTGACGAAGTCCGCCATGGCCTGCCTCGCGTCGTCGACGATCTCGCCGGCGAGGTGCGAGGTCGCGAAGTAGCCGCCGAGGTTGGCATTGGCGTGGAGCAGACACTCGTCGATTCGATCCACGACCGAGCGCGGCACTTGCGTGCCGGCGGGGTTGTCGAAGTAGATCCGCGGGCGCGAGTCGTCCCGCGCCGACAGTGCCGGAAATTGAGCTCGTATCGAGGCGAGGTCGAGTTGCATCGCGATCGGCCGGGGACGTCAGTCCTGGCTGTTGCCTCCCCACTTCTCGCGGTGTGCGTCCTCCGCGCGCTGCCGAACCTTCGCGTGCCGTCGGCTCAGCAACAACGCGCCCGGCTCGCAGACTTCCGGCTTGATGAGCCCCAGGTCACAGGCAGCATCGAACAGGCTCGGATACCACCGCTCCCAATTGGGCAGCAACGACTCGACCTGATCGCGCAGATTCATCCGGGCAATGTAACCGAGCGTCGTAGCGCTGACAATGCAGGCGGCAGGCGCCGCCTAGTCTTCGAGCATCTGCATCCCGAGGACGACGGCGACGAGCAGCAGAGCACCGAGCACGACCGTCTGCACTTGCGGCACCCAGGCTGCCGGAGCCTCGAGCAGACCCTGTGGCACGACGGCCAATAGGTTGCCCGCCACGCCCGCGAGTTCCAGCGCGGGCCTGGCCGCAATGCTCCCTCCGATGAGGATCGCGAGCGGGAGCGACAGGCGGCGCACCCAGATCCGCCGCCGGATGCCCGCGACGACACGCCGGCTGAATCCGCCGTCCGCGATCGATTCGCTATGGAACAGCGAATCGAGCAGACGATCTTCAGCGTCCCTGAGTTTGTTTACCATGTTGATGATCTTCGATGTCAAAGCTCGTCCTGATCTTGTCCTTGCAGCGAAAGATGATCGACTTGACGGTGCCGACGGGCTGTCCCGTCGCCTCGCCAATCTCGCGATGCGACAACCCGCAGGCATACGACATAATCATCATTGCGCGTTCTTCCTCCGTCAGTATCGCGAGCAGTTTGTCCAGATCGGGAGTCTCGTCCGATTCCCGAGTGTAGCTCCTGGACTCCGCGTCCGCGACATGTCCGGCCTCTTCGAATAGTTTCGCATAGCGTTTCGACTTCCGTTTCGACTGCAGGAACGTCGTATAGGCGACCTTGAGTAGCCAGCCGATAAACGTTCCATGTCCCGAGAACGTGTGCAGTTTGTCCCAGGCATGCATGAATGCGTCCTGTGCGAGGTCGTCGGCAAGCGCCGGATCCCTGCACAGCTTGCGCAGGAAATTGCGCACGTGCGACTGGTGACGCCGCACCAGCTCCCCGAAGGCGGTGGTGTCCTGTGAAGCGACCGCCTTCGCAACGAGGAAGCTGTCGTCGGCCTGCATGCTGGCGACACTTCGCGGCTAACTTTCGGGCCTGGCGAAACGCCACAGGATCAGGTACGCGACGCCGATACAGAACGGAAATGCGGCACCCGCGAGGCATCCGCGCAAGGCGTTACCGGTCGGATCCGGCACGGCCCAACCGCATAGCGCGAGACCGATCGCCAGCGCCAGCCAGAGCAGCGCGAAGCGCAGATCCCGGTCCTTCGGCGCAACCGGATGTCCCAGCCGATCGATGATTTCCGGACTCAGTTCCTGTCCACTGATCGATCGCCGTCCGGATCGTCTGCTGCATATCGCCACGGGTTCGATAGCGAAACCAGAAGAACAGACTGAGCATTACGGTGATCGCAGCGAAAAAGCCGATCGGTACAAGTACTTCTTCCACAATCCTTACTCCTTGATGACCAGGCTGCCGTCGATCCGGCAGTTCTCACCCGGTAGATGCTCGTACTGCAAGGGTTGGATGCATACTCATAACTAACTGATTTTCATAGGGGTTGTAATCCCCGTATCGTAGCACCCCGCGGACCCGGCCGGCTAACCCCCGGCGCTTCGGCCGCGCGTTAGTAACGGGCATGGACACACCGACCCCCGCTTCACGCCGGGTATCGCGCTTCCCGGCCGACCCGCGCACATACCAGATCGCCGTACTCGCCGTGCTGCTCGCCTACGGCGTCGGCGCGCTCGGACTCCCGATCCGATGGGCAACTGCGGGTGCCTTCCTCGTCGGCGCACAACTGGCGCAATACCTCGCGGCGCGCTATTACGCGCGGATCGCCTTCGACCCCGCCAGTGCCCTGGTTACGACCTTGTCGCTCACGCTGCTGCTGCGCACGGACAGCGTGCCGCTGGCCGCGCTGGCAGGCAGCATCGCGATCGGCAGCAAGTTCCTGATCCGGGTGCGCGGCAAGCACGTATTCAACCCGTCCAACTTCGCGCTGGTGGCGACTGCGCTCGCGAGCGACCATGCCTGGCTGGCTTCCGGACAGTGGGGCAGCGCAACGATCGGCGCGCTGGCGCTCGCCGGGCTGGGGTTCCTGGTGCTGACTCGCGCACGGCGCGCGGAGACGACGATCGCGTTCCTGGTCGCGTTCGCGGTGCTGCTGGCGGTCCGGGCAGCGTGGCTCGAGGATCCGCTCGTCATACCGCTGCATCAGTTGCAGAACGGTGCCCTGTTGATCTTCGCGTTCTTCATGATCTCCGACCCGAAGTCCACACCCGACAGCCGCTTCGGTCGGATCCTGTTCGGTACCGTCGTCGCAGCCGTCGCGTTCGTGATCCAGTTCGTCCTGTATGAACCCGACGGCCCCGTCTTTGCGTTAATCCTCTCAGCACCGATCGTTCCGCTGCTTGACTTTTTCTCTCGCGGCGCGAACTACAGCTGGAACATGCCGGCCGGATATCTCGCCGGCAAATCGAAAGGAGTGTACCGATGCGAATCTTCATCACTGCGCTCGTCGCGATCGTGACGACATCGATAGGCGCAACCGCACAGGCGTTCTGCGGATTCTACGTGGCCCGCGCCGACACGAGCCTGTTCAATCAGGCCTCGCAGGTCGTGCTTGCGCGCGACGGCGATCGCACCGTCATCACGATGACGAACGACTTCAGGGGCGACGTCGACGAATTCGCCGTCGTCATACCCGTACCCACGTTCATCGAACGCGAGCAGATCCACGTCGCAGACCGCGCACTGGTGGAACATCTCGATGCCTACACCGCGCCGCGGCTCGTCGAGTATCACGACCCGGATCCCTGCGCGATGCGCGTCTACGAGCGGGCGGCGGCGGCGGATGCCGCGGGTCCGCTGTCGGCGAAACTGGAATTCCGGCAGTCCGGCCGGTCGCTCGGCGTAACCGTCGAGGCCAGCTACACGGTCGGCGAGTACGACATCCTCATCCTTTCCGCCGAGGACAGCGACGGCCTCGTCCGCTGGCTCGACGACAACGGCTACCGTATCCCGAAAGGCGCGAAGTCCGTCGTCGGCGGTTACCTGAAGCAGGGCATGCGCTTCTTCGTCGCGAAGGTGAACCTGTCGGAACAGGCGAAGCTCGGCTACTCGTACCTGCGCCCGTTGCAGGTCGCCTACGAGAGCAACAAGTTCATCCTGCCGATCCGCCTCGGCACGCTGAACGCCAGCGGCAAACAGGAACTCTACGTCTACGCGCTGACGCGCACCGGTCGCGTCGAGACGACGAACTACCGCACGGTCCGGCTGCCCAGCGGCACGGAGATTCCCGAGTTCGTCGACGGTGAGTTCGCGCGCTTCTACCGCGCGATGTTCGAGACCCAGACCGTCCGCGAGAACGAACGCGCGGTGTTCCTGGAATATGCCTGGGACATGGCCTGGTGCGACCCGTGTGCGGCGGACCCGCTGTCCGCCGACGAACTCCGCCATCTCGGCGTGTTCTGGAGTGCTCGAAGCGCCGCCGGTACCCTCGCGCCACCCGCCGTGCAGGACGTCTTCGTCACCCGGCTGCACCTGCGCTACGACGCCGACCACTTTCCCGAGGATCTCGCCTTCCGGGAGACCGGGGACCGTGAGAACTTCCAGGGCCGTTACGTCATCCGGCGCCCTTACCGCGCCGCGACGACCTGCGACGCCACGCAGTACCGCACCGCGGTCCGCGACCGCCAGGAACGCGAAGCCGAGGCGCTGGCGAACCTCACCGGCTGGGCCCTCGACGATATCCGTTCGAAGATCGACTTTCTGGGTCCGCAGCCGGACGCAGAGCCCTGGTGGAAGCGGATCTGGAAGTAGCCGGAGCGCTCAGGCAGCCTGTTGCGCCTTCCAGGCCGCCAGCAGTTCCGTTTCCCGCTCCCGGGTCAGGCCGGACCGCAGTTTGGCGGTCCGGTCTGCCGGCTGGGTCTGCCACCACTGCAACAGGTCCCTGACCGTCTCGCGCATCGGCCGGTTCACGAGGCCGGCGGCGCGGGCCCGGACGCCGCTGACCTCGAACACCGCATCCTCGCCCTCGCCCTGCGCGCTCCACAGCGGCAGGCCGCGGTCGGCCGCGACGTCGTGAGCGGCGATGAAACCGGCATCGACCCACACCGGCCGGGTCGAGGACCCGGAGATCGCGTGACTGTATTCGAACAGATCGCCGAACGTGTAGGCGCCGACCGGGGTCACCGTGTTGAAGATGCCGGCGGTCCGCCGTTGCGCGCAGTCGGCCGTGAATGCCGCCAGGTCCCTGACATCGATGATCTGCAACGCGCCGGAGGGCTCGCCCGGCCACAGCATCTCGCCGCCCTGCGAAGTCCGCACCACCCAATAGGTGAACCGGTCCGTGTAGTCGCCCGGCCCGCAGACATAGGTCGGCCGGAGCACCGTCAGGCGGTCGGACGCCGAATTCCTCGGCGGCCCGCTTCTCGCACAAGGCCTTGAGCGGCCCGTATGTATCGCCGTTCACCTCCTCGATGCTCTCGTCGTCGATCGTCGCCAGCGGCGAATTCTCGTCATTCGGTTTCGCGAAACTGGCGTAGGCCGAGATCGACGAGATGTAGACGTAGTGATCGACGTTGCTCGCCAGCAGGCGTGCCGAATCGGCGACGAGGCGCGGGACATAGCCGGAATTGTCGATCGCAACGTCCCATTGCCTGCCCTTCAGGCCGCCGAGTCCGCCGTCGCGATCGCCGTGGATCGTCTCGAGATCCCGGAACAGATCGTCGTTCGTCTTGCCGCGATTGAACAGCGTGACCGTGTGACCGCGCCGCAACAGCTCGCGAACCATGTGCGGGCCGATGAAACCGGTGCCGCCGAGCACCAGCACGTCGAGAGGCGCCTGGTCTTTTCTCTCGCAGTCCGTGCCGGCCACGGATGGACCCGCCGCGGCGACCGCAGTACCGAGCAGGCTGGTCCGGATCAGGTCTCGTCGCGTTACCGTCATGCTTTTCGCTCCCGTCATTACGATCGGCACAGCTTATCGCAACACGGCGCCGCGTCCAGCCCGGAGTCACCACGCTTTGCGCCCGGAGCATGCGTCGTTTCCAAGCCAGGCGGGTGGACTGTTCCGGCGCCCGGTTTCCCGCGGTATACGTCCGAATCTGGCTAATTGCCGTCGATTCGGCGGCTAGAATTTGCAGCCTGAGACAAGGTAAGGAGCGAACCATGGATTTTCAGATACGTGCTCTGGACGAACGGCCGTTTCACCACCTGTTCGGCGAAGTCCCGGAAGTGCTTGCCCGGCAGGGCATCCAGCGTATGACGGTCGATCATCATCCCGGCTATCCCTGTCGAGTGTCACTCAAAGACGTCGAGATCGGCGAGACGGTATTGCTGATGAACTACGAGCATTTGCCCGTGGCATCGCCGTACCGTTCGAGCCATGCGATATTTGTGCAAGAGGGTTCGAGCCAGGCGGTTGTCGAGCAGAACGCGATTCCCGGGATGCTTCGTCATCGGTTACTTTCGGTACGGTCATTCGATAAAGCAGGAATGATGATCGACGCAGACGTTGTCGATGGCCATCAGCTCGAGCCGGTGATTGATCGCATGCTGTCGAACGAGTCCGTCGATTTTCTCCACCTTCACAATGCCAGGCGCGGATGCTTTTTGGCGCGAGTGGACAGGGTGTAGATTGCGAAACTGATTCCGGGCACTATCGGTTGCTCCATTTTGAGTAAGAGAAAGGCTTGGCTTAAACGGCTGGAATACTCCGGAAACCGGTCGCTCATTTGGAGATATACTCAGAGACTAGGTGTTGCATTCACCGATTGAAATTGCAACCCGAAGCAGACGCTCGCCAAACTAGCGGAAATGGGAGCACCTCTTTCTTGAAGCAGCAGATTACATGCTTGTTCGTCTTGTCATTATTGGCGGCTTGCGCGGCGGAATCGGGTGCCTATCCCCCGCCAGTTCTAAGTCCCGAAGATGTGCGATCGGCCGCAATAGCTTTCATTGAAGAACAACAAGTTGACGTCGCTGAATATGAAATGGATCTTCTGGGATTTGACTATGTGAAACGAATTTGGCGTCTGAAGTTCGTTGGCAAGTCCGGCGTTTTGCATGACATCTATTGGATCGTCGTAGCGGATGACAATATTAACGAAATCTCGCTGCGGCAAAACTGAGGCCGAACGCCTCCTTCTGGCCGAGGCCGTGTGGAAAGAGCCGTGACCGCCGCGTTTTCCCGGAGACCTCTGGCCAGCCGACAAAAATGATCGTCTTTGCTATGCCGGCTGCAGCCGGGCGAGGATTTTGTCCGTTCCGAGTACGTTGATCGCCCGTTTCAGGTTGTAAGCCAGTACATGCAGGCTCATTTCCGCTTTTACGCTGGATAGTCGCCTTGTTAGGAAGTGCGTCGATCCCATCGCTTGCTTGATCGTGCTGAAGGGATGCTCCACCAGCGCCTTGCGTCGTCGCATCGCATCGGAGTGACGCTTTAGCTCCGCCTCAGCCTGATCGAGCACCGCTTCATGTTCCCAGCGCTTCAGGCGCTTGGCGTTGCCGGTGGTGCAGCGATCGTGCAGCGGACACGACGAGCAGCCATGGCGCATGTAAACCCACAGCGTCTTGCCACGCTCGACGCTGTCGAAGCGATACGTCAGCCGTTCATTGGCCGGGCAGACATACTCGTTGCGATCCGGGTCGTATCTGAAGTCCGCCTTCGAGTAGCGGCCTCGGGCCTTGCTCTCCGAGGTATCTACCTTCGGTACCAGGGCCGTGATGCCATCGGCATAACAGTCGGCGATGGCGCCGCCCTCGTAGTAGCCGGCATCGGCCACCACCATCAGACGCTCGGCCTGCAGGGCCTTCTTCGCCTGCTTCGCCGTTCGGCCCAGCTGCTGCCGGTCGGTGGTGGCGTTGGTGACCTCGTGCGCGGCGATCAGGTGGTGCTTGTCGTCCACCGCCGTCTGCACGTTGTAGCCCACTACGCTGCCGCCGCCTGGCTTCAGCATCGAGCGCGCATCCGGATCGGTTGTCGAGACCTGCCGGTCCGGGTGCGCCTCGACTTCGGCCTCACGGGCCCTGAGCTCCACCATCTTCGCCTCCATCGAGGCGATCTTCTGCTGCAGCTCGCTGGCCGTCACGGCCCGGATCTCCGGCTCCTCGGCATCCACCGCATCGAGCTTGGCGAGGTAACGGTCGATGTTCGCCTGCGTCTTCTTGATGCGCCGCTGCACGCTCTTTCTCGTGTAGTTCCTGTCGCGGCTGTTCACCGCCTTGAACTTGCTGCCATCGATCGCCACCAGCGTCGCCGAGAACAGCTCCAGCTCCCGGCACAGCTCCACGAACCTGAGGCATACCTTGCGGATCGCCTGCCGGTTATCCTTCCTGAAGTCGGCGATGGTCTTGAAGTCCGGCATCAGCCGTCCCGTGAGCCAGATCAACTCCACGTTGCGATGCGACTCACGCTCCAGGCGCCGACTCGACTGGATCCGGTTCAGATAGCCGTAGATGTAGATCTTCAGCAGCATCCCCGGGTGATAAGCCGGCCGGCCGGTAGCACTGGGCTCGGCCCGCTGAAAGCCGAGGTCCGCCAGTTCCAGCCTGTCCACGAACGCATCCACCACGCGCACCGCATTGTCGTCGGCGATGTAATCGTCTAATCGTTCGGGAAACAGCGTGCTCTGGCACCGGTCTTCACCTTCAATGAAACGCTTCATCAGGAATACCGCACCGCTGAGATACAGAAAATTATACTGGCCTTTTCACACAGCCTCGGCCAGAAGCGGTCATTAGAAGCGGTCGCAAAGTTAGATGAGTTCCCCCAACCACGGGACCGATATCCAACTTAGCCAGAACAGAATAGAGCTGTGCGCCGCGAAAATTCGGGACGGATTGCCCGGATCTCGTTTTGCGCGCCAAAGTAGTAGAGCGACCACCGCGGCGCAAAAGATATTTAGACAAAGCATGGCCCAAGTATATGCAGGGCCTTGATGTCTGATTCCAGACTGCCAAGTGGTGAAAAAATAGACAGCATTGCCCAGACTAAGAGTAGCGAACATTCCCAAGGAGATTTCCCATGCATACTTGTACTTGGCAAGAAGGGCCGAGCTCAGAGCTACACAAATCACGAAGTAAACGGGAACAAATACTGCAATAAACGCAATCCATCCACCAGACACGGCGAAGGAATAGAGCACTAGTGCAATGATGATTGGAACAAGGGGTCCATATGCAAGAGGATCAGGAAACTCTGCAACGGACCAGTAGGCAACAAGAGTTGCGACAATTGCCGAAGCAAAAATGTAACGCTTTCTGGGGAAGACCGTCATCAGTCGACTTTTCGCGTGAACACTTGTGGTCAAGCCAACGTCCGCTTTGTATATGGACTCCCCCAGTCTAGCAGACAGATTCTGTGATCAGATGTCAGACGCGTATGTATATTCGGCCTTTGCTCGGAGACGCTATCTCCTGGCCCAGTATGTATATGGACTCCCCCAGTCTAGCAGACAGATTCTGTGATCAGATGTCAGACGCGTATGTATATTCGGCCTTTGCTCGGAGACGCTATCTCCTGGCCCAGTATGTATGCGCTCTCCGGTTCCTCTAAGGGTCAGTGGGCTCTTGGGCCTCAAAGCGGTGCAGGTTTGACCGGAGCAGGTATCTATACCTGATCGTGGTTTCTGTCGGCAGGACTTCTTAAGCAGCCACCTCCAGCGGTTGTCGACGTTGATATTCGGTGCCGTGGGTTACCAGCGCCCATGCCGTTCTTGCATTCTTGTTGGCGAGCGCGACAGCGGCCCGTCTCGGACCGGCGCGCTCGATGAGATCCTTGAGCCAGCGATCCTTGCTGCTCTTCGGCTCCTTCATCCGGTACACGTAGGCCAGCGCGCCCTGGATCAGTACCGAGCGTAACCTGCGGTTGCCGACCTTCTTGCTCAGGCCCACGATGTTGGTCTTGCCGCCGCTACTGAACTGCCGGGGTGTCAGGCCAAGATAGGCAGCGAACTCGCGGCCGCTGCTGAAGGCCGTCCCCGAGCCAAGGGCTGCATAGAGCAGCAGGGCACCGATCGGCCCGATGCCCTCCAGTGCTGTCAGCTTGTGGCAGATCGGATGATCCTTCACCAACAGCCCGACCTCGCGGGTCATCGCCTCGATGTCCTCCCTGACCTCGAGCATGCGGCCGTAGAGACGATGCAGCGTCGGCCGGTACAGGTCCGGCAGCTCGTCGTCGCCGTCCTCCAGGGCTTCCGGCAGCGCCCTAAGCAGCGCGGCGAAGCCCGGCGGGATCGTCACGCCGAACTCCAGCAGGATGGCCCGCAGGTGGTTCGACAGTGCGATGCACTCGCCGATCAGCAACTCCCGCGCGCGCTGGATCGCCTGCAGGCCCTGCTGCTCGACCGTCTTCAGCGGCGCATCCTTGATGTTCGGCCGGCGGGCTGCCTCGGCCACCGCCAGGGCGTCGTTGCTGTCCGTCTTGTGACCTTGCCGGAACGGCGCCACGGCTTTCGCCGGGATGATCCGCGCCTCGTGACCGTGCCGGACCGCCGCACGCGCCCAGTAGTGCGCGCTCGCGCACGACTCGAAGGCCACCAGCGACGGCTTCTGCTTGCCCAGGAACTCCGCGAACTTCTTGCGTGTCAGCGAGCGGTTGGACAGCTCTTTACCCCGGTCGGATACGACCGAGATCTGAATGACGTTCTTTGCCAGGTCGACCCCGACTGTTGTTGAATACGACATGTATGGACTCCCATTTGGGTTTTGGTCGACCTCCAACCTAGGCAACTGGGTTGGGGGAGTCCATACATAGGGTCATTTCCAGCCGCTGAGTATACTCCCGTTGAATGGCTGCTTTGGGGTCTACATCGGCCGCTCATTTCCTTTGTGCCGAATCTTGCGGTTCTGAGCGTCTGCTTTCCCCGAAAGCGGTCACTCAATACGGTGTGACTGAGCGACTGCTTACGGCCGAGGCTGTGTGAAAACTCGACGCATTTTGGATGATCTGGGATAGCGCCACAAAGACTGACGGATAGCGCGGCAATTGGTAGTCACGCGTGCCACTTTGGCGTCACGTGGCGACGAGAGCCGACCCTGACTACCACCGAAATTCTCTTCCAAGAGTTTTCACACAGCCTCGGCCGTTTGCAGACTCCCAAAATCCTAAACGTTGGCCTGTCGAGCGTCCGTTTTCGGCGAGAGTGGACTTTAGGATCTGAACCGTTTGCGCGAGTTGCCAAATTGCCCGTAACAAGCTGATTTAGCATGGAAAATCGGTAGTTTACTGGATATAATAACAGGTCTGTTTTTGCCACCCCGGAGGGACCTGCCATGGCATCCGAACTCACCCCCATCGAAGCGCTCGATGCGCGCATCCTGCAACTGTGTACCGGCCTCAATGCCGCCACCTACGAACTGCTGGTGAGAATCCGCGAGTTCGACGAGCGCGGCGGCTGCCTGAAGTGGGGGCTGGACAACACGGCGACCTGGCTGGCCTGGCGCTGCGACCTGTCGCTGGCCACCGCCCGCGAGAAGGTCCGCGTCGCGCATGCCCTGAAGCACTTGCCGTGCATCAGCGCGGCGTTCTCGACTGGCGAGCTGTCGTACTCCAAGGTCCGTGCGCTGACGCGGGTGGCGAACCCAGAGAATGAAGAACAACTCGTCGCGTTCGCGCTGCGCAACACCGCCAGCCACGTGGCGGCGTACTGCCGCGAACTGCGCCTGGGCAGCCCCGCCTCGGGGGACCTCGCCGAGCGGGCGTTTGCCAACCGCTCGCTGCGAATCCACCGCGATGCCGATCGCGGAATGCTGTCGGTGACCGTCGAGCTGCCGCTGGAGGCCGGTGAACTGCTGGAGAAGGCGCTCGACAAGGCCCGCGACGACGAGTGCCTGCAGATCCCGGACCTCGTGGATACGGCCTGGTCGACCCGCCAGGCCGATGCCTTCGTCACGCTGCTGAAGGAGTACCTTGCCGGGTACAGTGAGAAGGGTCCCGCAGCAGTTCGGATCGCTACCTGGTCCACATCCACGTCGATCAGTCGGCGCTGGCCGGTGAGGTCGGCCGCGCCTCGGTGCCACTGGAGACGGTCAAGCGGCTGTGCTGTGACGGCCGCGCGGTGGTGCTGACCGAGACGGCCGAGGGCGAACCGCTGAGCATCGGCCGCCAGTCACGCATCGTCCCGAAGGGCATCGAGCGGGCGGTCAGAGCCCGGGATCACGACACCTGCCGGTTCCCGGGCTGCCGCAACCGGCGCTTCGTCGACATCCACCACGTCGAGCACTGGGCGGACGGCGGCGAGACCGCCGTCGACCAACTGATGTTGCTGTGCGCCAAGCATCACGCGCTGGTGCACGAGCGGGGCTTTCGGATCGACAAGGACTTCCGGGACCGCTGGACCTTCTATCGTCCGGACGGCATCGCGGTACCGGACTGCGGCTATCACGGCCGCGACCTAGTGGATGACGAGCTCGGTGCACGGAATCCCAATCCGCCCCGTGGCGGATTATTGAGCGCAGTGGAAAAACTCGTCAACGAGCCGCCGCCGCCGGTGTATCGGCTCGAATTCATTACGTAGGCAGGTGATCGCGGCTGAAGCCGCTCCTACAGGCACCGATTGAGCCCTCCGGGCTTCTTCGCTGTGCCCTTCGCGATGATTAGCGACTAGCTCTTCCGCGGCAGTCAGTGCACTGCCGTGTCGCGCGGCCGCCGGGCTTCCGCCGGCGGTCGGAGCACGTACGGTCCGATCAGGGCGCCCAGCACGGCGACGAAACCGACCGGCGCGATGTGGTGTAGGAGTATGTGCTCGGGCACGTACATGCACGCGAATTGCATGAGCGCAGCGGGGATGGCGGCGGCCGCTGCGCCGGCGAGAAAACCGGTCGATCGTGGCCGCAAGGGGAACAGGCGGCGCGCGCTCCACAGGAACAGCGCGAATGCCGGCAGGCTGAACAGCGCGACCTGCCAGTTACACTCGTAGCGCCCGCCGAGATTCGAGACCCAGGCCGGCGCATAGGCGAGCTCCGCGACGTAGACGGCAACCCAGGCGATGAGGGGCAACAGCCACAGCAAGCGCAACGACATGCGCGGCTCGCCGGGGATCGCGGAGCGCATGACGGCCACGCCGAGGGCCACGATCGCCAACGCTGCAAGCGCCGTCTCCGCGATAAACAGCGGGTGCACGGCCAGATCCCGCAGCGCGCCAGGGCGCAACGGTCCGGTTGCCAGCACGATCACGACGCTCCACAGCGTCGCCACGAGCAGGCACAGCAATGCGCCGCGGCCGACCTTGCCGGGGCGCCGGACCGGGCGCAGGTCGTTCGCGAGATCGTCGATCAGATCCTGGCGTTTCACGGCTACTCGTTACCTCCGTCTTCCCGCAGCAGGGACTCGGCGGCGCGGATCGCGCGCCGGACGCGCGATTTCATTGCCGTCTCGGAGATGCCGCTGCGCTCGGCCGCCTCAACGATCGAATAGCCGATGATCTTCGTCAGCATCAGCGCATTGCGGAATTCGGGCTTCAGCTCTGCGAGAACTTCGCCGGCTTCGATCTCGGCACGCGGGTCGGGCGCCGTGCCCGCGGTCGTCGACCGCTCTTGCGGGACCCGCTCGCCGGAATAGGACCGGCGCAGCAAGTCCACCGTCTTGTTACGCACGACGGCGAACAACCAGGGCCGGAACGGGCGTGCCGGGTCGTAGGTGTGGCGTGCCCGGTGAATCGCCATCAGACATTCCTGCACGCAATCCTCCGTGAATGCGAGTGCGCCGAAGCGGCTGCGGACATAGGCCTCGATCACGTCGCCGAGCTCACGGAGCAGCCGCTCATAGAGGCGCGAATCGCCCCGATGAGCGGCTGCCATGTACTGCGACCAACGCCGTTCGTCTCCGTCGATGTCGATCACTCGGTCTCCGGAACTAGAAATCCCGCGCGGCGATACCCTGCAGTCCCGCAGCGGCAGGCAATCCGCCCTGCGTTTCCACGCGTTGCAGCGCGCCCGTGCCCGGCAAGATGCGGAAGCCCGATATGCTGCCGGACTCTGCATCCAATGAATACAGGAAGCCGCCGCCGTTGGCCAGCGCCAAGTCGATCGGGGCACCCGTCGCACTCGCGGCCGCCGCATTGACCAGCGTGAGCTGACCGGTTCGCGTCCAGGCATACAGGCCAATCGTGTTCGAGCCCGTGTTGCTGACGTAGGCGTAGCCGTCGTCGTGCACGACGATCCAGCAGGTCGCCGACTGGCCGGTCGGCACGGCCGCAGCGGTCACGGTCAGCGCGTCGGTCCCGGACGGCGGGTCGAAGGCGGACACCGAGCCGGACGCGGCTTCTGCGACCAACGTTGTGCCGTAGCGCGTCAGATCGAACGCGAACGGGCCGTCGCCGGGCGTGGTCGTCGACGTGATCGTGCCGGCCGGCACGCCGTCGTCGTCGAGCTCGGCGGTCAACAGCTCCTTGCCGCCGGCATGCGCGACGATGAGGTGACGCGCCAGCGCGTCGACGCCGACCTGGTTCGGGGCCGGCACCTGGCCGAACGGGATCGAGGTCGCGGCGGGGTCGAGACCCAGGTCCAGCGTGCCGAGCGGCGTGAGGTCGCCTTGATGGCCGATGGCGAAGGTGGTCACCGAACCCGTGCCGCCGGCGTTGAGGACGTACAAGCGGTCCTCGCTGACGGCGACGCTCACCGGGATGTAGCCGCCCGACGGTTCGACGTCCGCAAGGCGCGGTCGCAGGCTCCGGCCGCTCGTGTCGAGGGCCGCGACGCTGTTGCTGCCGGCATTGACGGCGAACAGCAGCCCGTGCTGCCCGTCGTACACCAGCGCGCCCTGCGAGCCGAGCGGGTCGATCGCCGCGTTGTCGGCGCCGCCCTGGCCGCCGGTGGACACCGTTGCGTAATTCACGGGCCACAGCTTGCCGGCGGGATTACGCAGGTAGACCCGGAGCTGGTTCGCATCCGAATCGTTGGTCATGACGTAAACGACGCCGCCGAAATCGAAACGGCCGGTGTGTCGGCCCCAATCGCCCGCGAAGCTCGAATGCGCAACCAGCGCCGCCGCGACGGTCAGGAGAAGGGTGATGATTCGCTTGGACATGGCAAGGTCTCCATTCTTGAATGTGGATACACCTGCCAATACGCGGCAAAAGCCGCAAAAGTTGCAGCGGACCGAAAAAAATCGTCGGCGGAAATGCGGCTAACGGTAGCGCTTGAGAATCTTGTGCAGTTCTTCTCTGCCCGGATGCAGGCTCTCGAGCGGCAACTGCGACAGCGGCGTGTCCGTATTGCCCATCAGCTCATGCATTTCCTTGCGCGCCTCGTCGACGTACAGGAGTCCGGTGGTGATCTCGCCGGCATTGAACCGCTCGCGGAGGTAGTTGAAGGCGATGGCGCGGCTGGTCGGGTCGTACTTCTTTTCCACCTTGCGCAACAGGATTTTGCTGCCGTCGTGCAGCGCGATCGGCATCGCCGACCCTTCCTCGTAGGCAGCCTTGATCTCTTCGGCGGGAGGGACGAAGTCGGCATCGACCACGTGATGGTAGAACTGGCGCGTATGCGCATAGCTCTTGGTCGAGCCTTCGTGATCGTTGAACGTGACGCAGGGGCTGATGACGTCGAGTACCGCGAAACCCGGGTGCATCAGGGCCCCCTTGATCAACGGGACGAGCTGCTCCTTGTCGCCGGAGAAGCTCCTCGCGATGTAGGTCGCGCCCAGGCTGATGGCCATGCTGGCGACGTCGATCGGTTCCTGCATGTTGGGCAGGCCCTTCTTGGGTTTGCTGCCGATATCGGCGGACGCCGAGAACTGGCCCTTGGTCAGGCCATAGACGCCGTTGTTCTCGATGATGTAGCGCATGTTCAGGTTGCGCCGGATCGCGTGCACGAACTGGCCGACGCCGATCGACAGCGAGTCGCCGTCGCCGGATACGCCGATGTAGGTGAGACTGCGGTTGGCCGCATTGGCGCCGGTCGTGACCGACGGCATGCGCCCGTGCACCGAGTTGAATCCGTGCGACTGACGCACGAAATAGGCCGGCGTCTTCGAAGAACAGCCGATGCCGCTCATCTTCGCCAGCCGGTGCGGCTCGATGTTCAGCTCGAACACGGCCTGGATGATCGCGGCCGTCACCGAATCGTGCCCGCAGCCCGCACACAGCGTGGACACGGTGCCCTCGTAGTCCCGCGCCGTCAGGCCAAGCGCGTTTCGAGGCAGGTTGGGGTGTGCAACTTTCGGTTTGGCTATGTAGCTCATCCTGGCTGGTCCCCGCCGCTCACGCGGCACGTCCCTTGGCAATTTCCTCGAGCACCCTGTCCACGACAAAACCCGGATTGAGCGGTATGCCGTTGTAATGCAGTACCGACACCAGCTTCGCCGGATCGACCTGGCTGTCGAGGATCAGCAGGGTCCGCAGCTGTGCGTCGCGATTCTGCTCGACGACGTAAACGACGTCGTGCTTGTCGATGAATTCCTTGATCGAGTCATTGAACGGAAACGCCCTGACTCTGCAGTAGTTCAGCGAAACCTTTTGTTTCGAGAGCCTGTCGAGTGCTTCCTCGCAAGCGGCATGGCTGCTGCCGACGCTGAGGATCGCGGCCCGGTTGAACTTCGAGTATTCGATCTCCGCGGCCGGAACGAGCGTCCTCGCGGTCTCCCACTTGAGCAGCAGGCGGTCCATGACGTCCTGGTACTCGTCGGAATCTTCCGTGTAGCCGCCGTACTTGTTGTGGCCGGAGCCGCGCGTGAAAAAGGAACCCTTGGGATGCGTGCCCGGCAGCGTCCGGTAGGTAATGCCGTCGCCGTCGACGTCGAGATAACGGTAGAACTTGTCCATTTTCTCGAGATCTTCCGCCGTCAGCACCTTGCCGCGATCGGGCATGCGCTTCTCGTCCAAGTCGAACTCCGGGACCATCCAGTCGTTCATGCCGATGTCGAGATCCGACAGCACCATCACCGGCGTCTGCAGCCGCTCCGCGAGATCGAAGGCGTCGACCGCCATCGTGAAGCACTCGCCCGGGTCTGCCGGGAACAGCAACACGTGCCGGGTGTCGCCATGGGACGCATAGGCGCAGGTCAGGATGTCGCCCTGCTGCGTGCGCGTCGGCATGCCGGTCGACGGGCCCGACGCGCTGTACGTCGAAAATGACGGCCGGGATCTCCGCGTAGTAGCCGTAGCCCATGAATTCGCTCATCAGCGAGATTCCCGGGCCGCTCGTCGGCGTGAACGAGCGCGCGCCGTTCCAGCTCGCGCCGAGCACCATGCCGATGGCAGCGAGCTCGTCCTCGGCCTGGATGATGCAGTAGGTGCTCTTGCCGGTCTCCGGGTCGACGCGGTACTTCGCAGAACGAGCGGAAGCGCGTCCATCAGCGACGTCGACGGCGTGATCGGATACCAGGCACCGACCGTCGCGCCCGCATACATGCAGCCGAGCGCCGCCGCCGTGTTGCCGTCGATCATGATCTGCCCGGCCGTCCCGTCCATGGCCTCCACCCGGCACGGCAGCGGGCAGGCGAAGTGTTCCTTCGCATAGTCGTAGCCCAGCTGGATCGCCTGCATGTTCGCGTCGATCAGCTTTTTCTTGTCGGCGAAGGTCTCTTCGAGCAGCGCGTGATGACGTCCGAGATCGATGTCGAGCAGCGCCGCGAGCGCGCCGACGTACGCGATGTTCTTCATCAGGATGCGCGCGCGCGCGCCTTCGAAGTTCTCGTTGCACATCCTCGCCAGCGGGACGCCGAGTACGTGGATGTCGTTCGCGATCAGCAGGCTGTGCCGCGGCCAGGTCGAGTCGTACATGAGGTAGCCGCCCGCCGGGACCTCTGCCAGATCGCGCGCGTAGGTCTGGGCATTCATCGCGACCATGACGTCGACCCGATCCGAGCGGGCAATGTAGCCGTCCGGCGTGACGCGGATCTCGTACCAGGTCGGCAGGCCCTGGATATTGGAAGGGAAGAAGTTCTTGCCGACACGGGGATGCCCATGCGGAAGATGGCCTTCATGAGCAAGCGCGTTGGCGCTGGCGGAGCCCGTGCCATTGACGTTAGCGAGCTTGATGACGAAGTCGTTTACCCGGTCTTGCGCGTCTGCTGACACGGAATTGTGTCGCCTTGTCTCGCTTCGTCGGCCGCGTACGGGATCTGCACCGTCGATTTCTGCATGTCCCACGCGCCGGTTGGGCAGCGTTCCGCGCACAGGCCGCAGTGCACACAGAGATTCTCGTCTTTGACCATGACGCGGCCGGTCTGTTGCAGGGCCTCGGAGACGAACAAGGCCTGCTCCGCATTCGTCGCCGGCGCCGTCAAGCGGGTCCTCGAGGTCCGGCTCGTCGCCGTTGTGCGTGATGGTCAGGCAGTCGACCGGGCAGATGTCGATGCAGGCGTCGCACTCGATGCAGAGCTTGGCGTCGTGAACACGGTCTGCATGTCGCAATTGAGGCAGCGCTCGACCTCCTGGTCGCCTGCTCGGCGGTGAAGCCGAGCTCGACTTCGATGTCGAGCTTCTTGAAGCGCTCCTTGAGGTCGACGTGCGGCATCAGCCGCCGCGCCGCCGGGTCGTAGTCGTTCGTGTAGCTCCACTCGTGCATGCCCATCTTCTGCGCTGGAGAGGTTGACGCCGCGCGGCAGGCGTTCCGCGAGTCGCTCGCCCTGGCAGTGCTTGTGGATCGAGATCGCGGCCTGGTGGCCGTGCTCGACGGCCCAGATGATGTTCTTGGGCCCGAACGCGGCGTCGCCGCCGAAGAAGACGCCGGGCGGCGTCGACATGGAAGTCGTCGGATCGACGACCGGCACGTCCCATTTGTCGAACTCGATGCCGATGTCGCGCTCGATCCACGGGAACGCGTTGTCCTGGCCGATCGCGAGCATCACGTCGTCGCAGGGGATGAATTCCTCGCCGGTAACCCTGCCGTCGTGATCCGCCCGTCGTCGTCGAGCTCGTACTCGATCTGCTCGAACGTCATGCCGGCGAGCTTGCCGTCCTCGATGACGAACTCCTTCGGCGAATGGTTGACGACGATCTCGACGTTCTCTTCCTCGGCGTCCTCGAGTTCCCAGTCGGAAGCCTTGAAGAAGCCGCGCGGCTTGCGCGCCATGACCTTGACGTCCTCGGCGCCGAGCCGGAGCGAGGTGCGGCAGCAATCCATCGCCGTGTTGCCGACGCCGATGATCAGCACGCGCTCGCCGATCGATTCGACGTGGTCGAAAGCGACCGACTCGAGCCAGTCGATGCCGATGTGGATGTTCTCGCGCCTCGTCGCGGCCGGGGATCTCGAGATCCTTGCCCTTCGGCGCGCCGGTGCCGACGAAAACGGCGTCGAAACCTTCCGCGAGCAGAGCCTTCATGCTCTCGATGCGTGCCGAGCCTGAGGTCGACGCCCATGTCGAGGATGTAGCCGATCTCCTCGTCGAGCACTTCGGCGGCAGGCGGAACGCGGGATGTTCGTGCGCATCAGCCCGCCGGGCGTCGTCGAGCGCCTCGAAGATCGTGCACTCGTAGCCGAGCGGCACCAGGTCGTTGGCGACGGTCAGCGAGGCGCAGCCGGCGCCGATCAGCGCCACGCGCTTGCCGTTGCTCTCGGCCGGCGCGCTGCGGCAGGCGGTCGCGGATGTCGTCGCGATGGTCGGCGGCGACGCGCTTGAGCCGGCAGATCGCGACCGGGCTGTTCCTCGACGCGGCCGCGCCGGCAGGCCGGCTCGCACGGCCGGTCGCAGACGCGCCCGAGGATGCCCGGGAACACGTTCGACTTCCGGTTGAGCGATGTACGCGTCGGTGAACCGTCCCTGGGCGATCAGGCGGATGTACTCGGGCACGTCGGTGTGGGCGGGGCAGGCCCACTGACAATCGACGACCTTGTGGAAATAGTCGGGGTTGGAGGTGTCCGTCGGTTTCATCTGGAAGACACACCGGGTCCGATCCTGGGGCCCGGCAGCCAGTCACTCCCGTAATGGGCGCTAGCATAACGGGATCGACTGGAAAGTAAACAGTTTTAAGACTCAGCGGCAGCCGGTGATCTGGAGCCTTTTCCCCGCGATTTTTCCGGTCAGTCTGCCGTCGCGGTACACGACCTCGCCGTTGATGATCGTGGTGTCGATCGACGACGAGAAGCGATGGCCCTCGAACGGGGACCACCCGCACTTGTAGAGCAGGTTCGAGGGTTTGACAGAATACCCCCCGGCCGGGTTCACCAGCACGAGGTCTGCGAACCAGCCCTCGCGGATGTAGCCTCGATCGGCCACCCCGAAGATGTCCGCCGGCGCGTGGCAGCAGCGATCGACGAGCAGCTCCGGCGTGATATTCGCCCGCCGCGGCCAGGTCGAACAGGATGAGCAGCGCATGCTGCACGAGCGGCAGGCCGGCAGGCGCCCTGAAGTAGGTCCCGCGCTTCTCCTCGGCCGTGTGCGGCGCGTGATCGGTCGCGATGATGTCGATCCGTCCCGCGTTGAGGGCCGCGAGCAGGGCTTCGCGGTCGGCGGCGGTCTTGATGGCCGGATTGCACTTGATGCGCGCCCCGAGTTCGTCGTAGCTCGAGTCGTCGAACCACAGGTGATGGACGCAGACCTCGGCCGTGATCCGCTTGTCGGCCCGCGGCGCATCGGAGAACAGCGCCATCTCTGTCGCGGTGGTCAGGTGGAGCACGTGCAGCCGCGCATCGTGCCGGCGCGCGAGGTCGACCGCGAGACGCGACGACGCGAGGCAGGCTTCGGCCGAGCGGATGTTCGGATGTTCCCGCATCGGCACCTGTTCGCCGTACTGCTCCCTGGCCCGCGCCTCGTTGCGCCGGATGGTCGGCGTGTCCTCGCAGTGGGTGGCGATCTGCACCGGTGCATCCGCGAAGATCTTCTCCAGCGACTCCGGCCTGTCGACGAGCATGTCGCCGGTCGATGCCCCCATGAACACCTTGATCCCGCAGGCATCGCCGGGTCGCAGGGCACGGATCTCGTCGATGTTGTGGTTCGTGGCGCCCAGATAGAAAGCGTAGTTCGCCGTGCAGCGTCCTTGTGCGGCGCGGTACTTGTCGGCCAGCGCCGCTACCGTCGTCGTCTGCGGATCGACGTTGGGCATGTCGAAGAAGCTGGTGACGCCGCCGGCCGCGGCAGCCGCCGACTCCGTGGCGAGATCGCCCTTGCCGGTCAGGCCGGGCTCGCGGAAGTGCACCTGGTCGTCGATCATGCCCGGCATCAGGTATCGGCCGGCCGCGTCGATCACCTCCGCGCCGCCGGCACCGATGCCGCCGGCGACCCTGGTGATCCGGTCGCCCTCGACGAGGACGTCCGCGTCGCGGATCTCGCCTTCGTTGACTACACGGGCATTCTTTATGAGGAGTCGCGCCATCGCGCGATTATCCAAGGCTGGCGCCGCAATTGCCATGCGAGCCCTCCAGCCGGATCCGGCGCCAGTCGCTGGTCGCCGCACGATCGCCGTGTGCGACGCTGACGATCGTGATGCCGAGCGTCCGCAGGTTGGCGAGCACCTGCCCCTCGGTCTGCGGGTCGAGCTGGTTGGTCGCCTCGTCGAGGAACAGCACGGACGGCTCGCGGTACAGCGCACGCGCGAGCAGCAGGCGCTGGATCTGGCCGCCCGACAGCCCGCCCGAACCGTCGGCCAGGCGTGTCGAGAGCTTCATCGGCAGCGCGTCGATCTCGTGCCAGATCCCGGCGCGCAGCAAAGCCGCGCGGATCCTGCCGACGTCGGGAACCGGCTCGAAGCCGCTCACGTTGCCGGCGACGGAGCCCGCGAACAAGCGGTCCCGCTGCAGGACGATGCCGAACTGGCGCCTGAGCGCGCGGGCGTCCCAGAGTTCGGTCGAGATGCCGTCATAGAGGACGGCGCCGCTGCGCGCCTCGAGGCTCGCCGACAGCAAGTGCAGCAGCGTCGTCTTGCCCGTGCCCGATCGCCCCTGGATGAGCACGGCCTCGCCGGCCTCGATGCGGCAGCCGAATCCCGCGAGCACGTCCGGCCCGCCGGGATACGCGAAGCACAGACCGCGGCACTCGATGGCACCGCTGATGGTGTCGCGCATCGCCGCGGCCGGCGCCTCCGGCTCGATCGGCTCCGCGACGAGCTCTCCGGCACGCTCGACGTGCGAGCGCGTGAGCGACAGCTCGCGCGTCGCGCCGATCAGCTGTGCGACGGAACCGGCCAGGCGTCCGCGCAGCGAGACGAAGGCGAACAGGACGCCGAGGCTGTGACGGCGATCGATGACGCCGCCGATGCCGACGGCGAGGAACAGGAGCTGCTCGGCCGCGGCGATCAAGCCCTGCCCGAACGAGAACCCGATGAGTAGCCGCTGTCGCCGCGCGGTCGCGTTCGTGGCGGTGACGAAGAACTGCTGCCAGTGTGCCAGTCTCAGCATGTCCAGCCCCAGCGCGTGCAGGGTCCGGAATCCGCGCAGCGATTCGATCAGCGAATTCGAGGCCCGGGCCGACGCGACGACGCCCTCGAGATTCATGGAACGCATCGCCGGCAGGAAGGCGCCGTGCAGGCCCAGCGTCAATGCCAGCGCAGCGGCCGGTATCAGGGTCAACAGCGGGCTGTACCAGGTCATGACCGCCAGCGTCGTCACCAGCACGGCGAATTGCACGATCGCGGTCAGACAGGTCTCGGTCATCGCCGCGCGGATCGGCCGGAGCGACTCGACGCGCGAGATGAGGTCGCCGACGGGCCGCGGCTCCACCGTCGCGACGGGCAGGCGCATCAGGTGCCGGACGACCGCCGTCGTGCTCGCCGTGGCGAGTCGGGTCCCGGTATACAGCGCGATCCAGCGGCGCGCGGCGTCGACGAGCAGCATCGCGACGAGGATCAGCGCGACACCCGCCAGCACCCGGTACAGCCATGCGCGGTCGTGTCCCAGCACCACGTCGTCGATCAGGAGCTGCGTCGCGATCGGCGGCGCGAGCGACAGCAGCTGGCTCGTGAACAGCAGGATCAGCATGACGGCGAGGAAGCGGCCGAGGCCGTGCAGGGATCGCAGCAAACCCTTCAGCAGCGATCGCCGCCCGCCCGAGACGGCAGACCAGGCGCCGGCGGGACTGAACTCGACGGCGACGCCGGTGAACGCGTCGGCGAAGGTGTCGCGGGAGACGCAACGGCGGCCCGCTGCCGGGTCGTGGATGACAAGCGACCTGCGCCGGACCTTCGTCAGCACGACGAAGTGATCGAACTCCCAGTGCAGGATTGCGGGCAGGGCAAGATGCCGGAGTTCGCCGATACCGAGCCTGACGGGTCTGCCGACCAGGGCCAGCGCGTCCGCCATCTGCAGGATCGTCTTCAGCGACGGACCGCAATCCAGGCTTGCGTGGCGCCGGCGCAGCGATGCGACGTCGCAGTCGCGTCCGAAGCTGCGCGCCACCATGACCAGCGACGCCACGCCGCACTCGTCCGGCACGGCCTGCAGGACCACCGGTACGGGCCGCGGCATCTCAGGTCGCTCGGCCGCCGCCCGTCCGGCGCGAGGCGAACAGCCAGCGATACAGGGGCCAACGGCGCCGTACGAGGTCGGCTTCGAAGGTCGTGCCGGGCGCGAGCGGCCATGCCCGGCCGCCGGCGACGATCGCGCGGCCGCCGATTGCGGCGCGGACCTCGAACACCTTGCCCGCGCTGCGCACTCCGGCGCCGATCTCCGCGGGCGGCAGGGCCGTCGCCGCGATGCTCGTCACCGTCGCCGCCAGCGTGCCGAACAGCTCCTTCGGGTACGCGCGCAGTCGCAGTTCGACCCGCTGCCCCTCGAAGATCATCGCGGCATTGTCCGCGGCGACGTAGAGGCGGGCTTCCAGCGGCTCATCCGGATCGTACAGCGTCAGCAATACCTGTCCGGCCTGCACGAAACTCCCGTCCCGTACCGTGAGGCCCGCCACGATGCCGCCGCCGGGCGCCGTGACTTCGGTCGCCGAATGCAGCTCCTCCGAGGCGATATCGCGCAGCAGCGATTCGCGCCGCATCGCCGCCTCCGCCCTGAGCAGTGCCGGTCGGGTCGCGTCGCGCGCGCGGTCCTCGTCGAGCCCTGCGAGCTCGTCTTCGAGGGCAAGCACACGCTGCCGCGCCGCCGCGCCGGACGCCCGGGCGCGCAGCACCTCGGCGGCGAGGTCGTCGGCATGCTGGGCGGGGACCACGCCGCCCGCCGCCAGCGCGGCGACCCGGGAGGCCTGGCGTTGTTGCAGCGCCGCCTGTTGTTGCCACATGCCGTATTCGCTGCGTGCCGCCTGAAGGCGGCGCTCGACGAGCTGCCTGCGCCTGTCGCCGGCCCGCCGTGCCGCATCGATGATCGGCGAGCCGTTGCTGCAGGGTCGCGGCAAGCAGCTCGAGTTCCTTGTGCAGCGACGTCAGCCGCGCCGCTGCTTCGGGATCGCGTTGCGGGGCGCGTTGCGAGTCGGTGATACGCAGCACCACGCGGCCGCGGCCGACCCGGTCGCCGTCCCGAACGTCGATCTTGCCGACCCAGCCGGCGCGGCCGGCGCGTATTTTCAGGAGCCCCCGGCTCGGCAACAGCACCCCGGCCGCCGGGATCGTCTCGGGGATCTCGATGACGACGGTGGCCGCGGCGAGCAAGGCGACGACGAGGACCGCGACCAGGCAGGCCGGCGCCGCGGCCGGCGGACAGGCTACCTGTACCGGGGCAAACCAGCGCCTGCCCGCTGCGCGGGCCGCGCGCTCGCGAAAGAGGCGCTGCGGGGTCGTCGTCACCATCGGCGTCAGTCAAGCACGGCCCCGGAACGGCAGCGAGTCCCCGATTCGTCGCGATTCGTGCCGATTCGGCAAAGCTTTGCGGGCCGCGGCCGGGTGTGCGATAACCGATGCCCGGAAGGATTTTCGACACGCATGAACGATACGGATTACATCGAGCGAATCAGGAGCGCGTCGGTCTACGACGTCGCCATCGAGTCGCCGCTCGAACTCGCCGCCAATCTTTCGCGGCGGCTCGGCAATCGCATCTGGCTGAAGCGCGAGGACTTGCAGCCCGTGTTCTCCTTCAAGCTGCGCGGCGCCTACAACAAGCTCGCATCCCTGCCCGACGATGCGCTCGGGGCCGGCGTCATCTGCAGTTCCGCCGGCAATCACGCGCAGGGCGTGGCGCTCGCGGCACGACGTCGCGGTGTCCGGGCCGTCATCGTCATGCCGGTGACGACGCCGACGATCAAGATCGAGGCGGTGCGCGCGCTCGACGGCGAGGTCGTGCTGCACGGCGACACCTACGACGACGCGTACGGACTCGCGCGCGAACTGGAGACGCAGCAGGACCTCACGTTCATCCATCCCTTCGACGACCCGGACGTGATCGCCGGCCAGGGCACGATAGGCATGGAGATACTCGAACAGGCCGGCGACGACGTCGATGCGATCTTCGTGCCCATCGGCGGCGGCGGCCTGATCGCCGGGATCGCCGTCTACGTGAAATCCCTGCGCCCGGAGATCCGGATAATCGGCGTGCAGCCCGACGATTCGGCGGCGATGCGCGCCTCACTCGAGGCCGGCCACCCGGTCGTCCTCGATCACGTGGGCATCTTCGCGGACGGGGTCGCCGTGCGCCGCGTGGGCGACGAAACCTTCCGGCTTTGCCAACGCCATGTCGACGAGGTCATCGTCGTCGATACCGATCAGATCTGTGCCGCGATCCAGGACATATTCGAGGACACGCGTTCGATCGTCGAACCCGCAGGCGGGCTCGCCGTCGCCGGTGCGAAGAAATACCTGGCGGAGCATGCGATACAGGGCGGCTCCTTCGTAACGATCAATTGCGGGGCGAACGTCAATTTCGATCGCCTCCGGCATATCGCCGAACGCGCCGCCGTCGGCGAACAGAAGGAGATGCTGCTCGCCGCGGAGATTCCGGAGGTGCCGGGCAGTTTCCGGCGATTCTGCGAAACGCTCGGGCGCCGCGGCGTCACGGAATTCAACTATCGCTACAGCGACTCCGCGAAGGCGCACATCTTCGTCGGCGTCCAGCTGACACGCGGTCTTGCCGAGCGCCGCGAGATCCTCGAGAGCCTGCGCAAGGCCGGCTATCCGGTAGAGGACCTGTCCGAGAACGAGATGGCGAAACTGCACGTCCGCCACATGGTCGGCGGCCGGTCGACCGGCGTCGAGAACGAGCGCCTGTTCCGGTTCGAATTCCCGGAGCGCCCCGGCGCGCTGCTGGATTTCCTGAAGGCGATCGGGACCGACTGGAACATCAGCCTGTTCCACTACCGGAATCACGGCGCGGACTACGGTCGTATCCTCGCCGGCATCGACGTACCGCCCGAGGAGACCGCCGAACTCGAGTCGCACCTTGCGACGCTGCGCTACGCGCACTTCGAGGAGAGCAACAATCCCGCGTACGCGATGTTCCTGTCCTGAACCGGCAGGCTATATCGAGCCGGCTTATTCCGGATCGGTAGCAACCATTTGCTGCGCTGGAGCATCTCTAGAGTGCAGTAAACGCAACAAACCTATATCCCTTATGCTGTTTGTTACGTACTGACTGGCGGTGGCCTCGTGCCACCGCTTTTTTTTGCCCCCCGAATACTGGATGCATCCCCACTATCGAGCGTGCTCGTTGCGGTGGTGGTACGACTGCCGATACTGTGCCGGTTCCAGTGGCTGCACGATCTGCGGAGCATCGATGACTCAGACTGTCCTTATCGCGGGGGCGGGGCACGCGGCCGGCCAGGCGGTAATCACGCTCATGCAGCACAAGTTCGCCGGCCGCATCGTCCTCGTGGGCGAAGAACCGCAACTCCCCTATCAGCGGCCGCCGCTCTCGAAGAAGTATCTCGCCGGCGACCTCGCCGCGGAACGGCTGTACCTCAAGCCGGCCTCTTTCTTCGACGAACCGCAGATCGAGGTGCGTACGCGCACGCGAATCGAGACCGTCGATCGCGCGGCCGGCACGGTGTCCACGTCGGACGGCGGCCGGATCGGCTACGACACGCTGATCCTCGCCACCGGATCACGCGTGCGCCGGCTGGCCGTCGAAGGCGCCGACCTGCAGGGCATCTTCTACCTGAGGACCATCGGCGACGTGGATGCCATTCGTGCGGGCATCCTGTCGGGCGCGCGCATCGTCATCGTCGGCGCCGGATACATCGGGCTGGAGGTGGCGGCGGTATGCCGGCAGCGCGGCCTCGACGTCACGGTCCTCGAGATGGCCGACCGCGTCATGAGCCGGGTCGTGTCGCCGGAGGTATCCGCGTTCTACGAAGCGCAGCATGCGACGCGGGGTGTCCGCTTGCTCCTGTCTACCGGGCTCGATTCATTCGTCGGCAACGGCCGCGTCACGGGCGTCAGGACCGGCGACGGGGATACGATACCGGCGGACCTGGTGGTCGTCGGCGTCGGCATCGTCCCCAATACGGAGCTTGCGGAATCCGCCGGACTTGCGGTCGACAACGGCATCGTCGTCGACGACCGATGCCGGACCGCCGACCCGGCAATCTATGCCATCGGCGACTGTACTTCCCATTTCAGCTCGATCTACGGGCGCCGGGTGCGCCTCGAGTCCGTCCACAACGCCGTGGAACAGGCCAAGACTGCCGCCAGCAACGTCTGCGGGACCGAGGCGCACTACTCGGACGTACCCTGGTTCTGGTCGGACCAGTACGATCTCAAGTTGCAGATCGCCGGACTGTCGCAGGGCTACGATCGGACGGTCCTGCGCGGCGATCCGGCCGGCGCCCGTTTCTCCTGCGCCTACCTCAGGGACGGCGTGCTGATCGCCGTCGACGCGATCAATGCTCCCAGGGATTTCATGCAGTCCAAGCCCCTGATCGCGAATGCCGTGCGCTGCGACCCCGCGGCTCTCGCCGATCCGGACGTCGCGCTCAGGGACCTGAAGACGTAGACGTCACGACGGGCCGCAGCTCGATATCCAGCTGACCCTTCATCGCGACCGGTCCGTGTTCTACCGAGTACGCCCTGGCAGACAGAGACTCGACGGCATCCGCTTCCAGGCCCGCGAACTCTCCGCTGCCGCCGACCACGCGCGCGGTGCCGAGCGCACCGGGGCCGGACGTCGTGATGCCGTGCCAGATGCCGCGCCAGTTGTCCCCGGAACTCCAGTAAGCGGGGATGACGATGTCGCGCAGGTAATTCCAGTAGTTCTCCGTCTCTTCGACGAACAGGCTGCCCCGCTCCGGCAGGTAGATATGCCAGACGCTGTCGACGTTGGCCTGCGCATTCAGGATGTTCGTCGACTCGGCCTCGGAGGAGAACTTGACTCCGATCCCGACAGCCTGCTGCCGGCTGTCTCTGAGCACCGAGACCATCGCCGTGGTATCGCGTATCGGCGCCTCCCAGAGCTGCAGTACCTTCGCAGGATGCGGTTCGACCTGTGATTCGCCGTCGTTCGTATAGGCAATGGACTCCGCTGCCACCGCCGGGTAGGTCAGGGTGATCATTTCGTCGTCGCTGACCGCCAGCGGAGACAGCGCCATCCCCGATACGAGAGGGTTGTAGTAGAGCAGCAGAAAGACGGCGATCACGCCGACGATCAGGCCGAGAACGAGCGACACGACGTACTTGATCACGATTCCGGCTCCCGTGCGACGAACGCCGTGATCAGCTCGATACGGCCTGCCGGCGCATCCTGGAAGCCGGTCTTGTCCTGCACCCAGCGCTCGGTAATCTGGCCATTCAGATTGCTGAACTCGCGGGTGCCCGCGCGCAACTCGCCGACCCGGTCGCCGCCTTCGAGCGGTTCGGGCGCGAGCGTGGCGTAGATCGAACCCCGCGCAGGCAGGTGCAATACCCACTCGATCGTCCGGCCGGTTGCGGCGCCGTTGCCGGAGATCCTGCTCGCGACCCCCACGACGGCGTCTTTCGCGTTGCGGATCTTGAAGAGTTCCGCGCGAAGCCCCGCGAATTGTTCGTCTTCCGGCCAATCGAGGTCGGGTGGCACCGGTTCCGCCTGTGCCGGCGCGCCGATCACGATCCGGTCCATCGGCACGTTGATGTGGAAGGATTCCGTATTGCCGAGGTTCGGATGGACGACGATCAGCGACGGCTCGCGCTTCAGGTCCACGACAGGTACGGAATACAGGATTCCCGCCGTCGCAGCGACACCGAGTATGACGCCGACAATGAAAGTCTTGAACATGCGGCAAGTTTAGTTAAATCGACCGTTCCGTCACGTTTCCCGACGACAATTTGTGACGGACCGCACAGAGCGGGTCGCCGGTCGGCGTCCCCGTACCCGCTTATCCGGACCCGATGTACCTGGCGAGGAACTCGTCGAAGCCCATCGTATCGCCTGCCTCGATCTTGCGCTGGCGCTCGATCGAGCGCGCCGCTTCCTGCTCGAATTCCGCGGTTCGCGACGCAGACAACGGGGTGACGGCGGCGAAGTAGCTCTTGTGGCCGTCCGACAGGCTGAGTATGTACTCGAAATAGCTGCAACGCTGCTCGCGCAGCTCTGCGAGCAGGCGGGCGGAGGGGGTCGCCTCGGGATCCTCTACCAGCGCGGCCGCCGCGCGGACCGCCTGCGCATAGCTGTCTGTGTCGTCATCCTGATCCAGGATCGCGGCGATACTATCGACTTTTGCGAGGATCTCCCCCGCCCAGTCTGCGAAGCGCTGCGGCTCGCCGCCGCGCAACAGGCGGAATGCCGGATCGCGCCCCCGACGCGCCGTCTGCGTCTGATTCGTCTTGCATTCCTCGATCATCGGAACGTCGAGCGGAGGACTGTCCTCGATCAGGCAATAGGCGAGGAACGCTTCGATGAAACGCATCGTGTTCTGATTGACGCCGGCTGGATCGTTCATGTTGACGTCGAGGGAGCGTATCTCCACGTACTCCACACCGCCGCGCCTTAAGGCGGCCGTCGGCCGCTCTCCCGACCTGGCGACGCGCTTCGGGCGTATGGGACTGTAGTATTCGTTCTCTATCTGCAGGCGATTCGCCGACAGCTGCCGGTATTCGTCGCCCACCTTCACACCCAGCCGCTCGTAATTCGGGTCGGGAGTGCGCATAGCCGCGGAGAGGTCGCGGATGTACTCGTCGAGCCCGTTCAGCGAGATATTGATGGCGGACTGATTCCGGTTGCTGTACCCGAGATCGCTCATGCGCAGCGATGTGGCGAAAGGTTCATAGTAGGTATGCGAGTCGAGCGACGGCATGGCCGGGGCCGCTTCGCCGGTGAAGGTGCGGCACATGGCCGGCGAGGCTCCGAACAGGTACAGGATCAGCCAGCCGAAGCGCCGGAAGTTCCGTACCAGTCCCAGATAATGATCCGAGCGAAATGCTTCCTCGCTGCGGCCGTCACCGAGGATAGCCCGATATCGAGGCCAGAAGCTCTCCGGCAGCGAGTAATTGAAGTGCACGCCGGCGATCGTCTGCATGTGCCGGCCGTACCGGAGGCCCAGTCCGTTCCGGTAAACCGTCTTCAGCCGGCCGATATTCGAATCCCCGTAGCGGGCGATCGGAACGTCCGCGTCCGGGGGCAGTCTGCAGGGCATGCTGGCGACCCACAGCAGCTCGTCGTCGAGGCGTTCGTAGGCGAACTGATGGATATCGCACAAGAACTGCAGGGTTTCCCAGGTCGTCGAGTAGGCCGGGGTCACGAATTCCAGGAGCGCCTCGGAATAGTCGGTCGTGATAAAACGATTGGTCAGCGCGGATCCGAGAGCGAGGGGATGTTGCCTGCGCGAGAGATCCCCTTGCCGGTCGATCCGCAGCGCTTCCTTTTCGACCCCTTTCAGTCCGCCGGCAAGCGGATTCTGCCGCCCGGCCGACAAAGCATCGAGCCGTTTGTCGAATTCCTGGCTCACGTCGTCCCGCTAGTACCCTGTCAAGGTGATAGTCACTCGCCGGTAGTCGGACCGTGGCATAGGCGGCCCACGAGCCCGCTGTTGTACCACAAGCATGACGTGTCCGCCTGACAAACGATCCGCTCTGCGGGTACTATTCGAACTGGCAACTGTTCCGGTTCTGGGAGCTCAACCCCGATGAATGACTCTCGTCTGCGGCGACTGCGCGACCGCTCATCCGATGCTGCAACGCTGATCAACGAGGGTTGCAGGATTTCCGGCACGATCACCGGCTCCGGCGACTTCCTGATCAACGGCGAGATCGATGGCGACTGCGACCTGACGGGCACCGTCACGCTGGCACGAAACGGATTCTGGAAAGGCACGTTACGCGCCGCCAACGTCATCGTGGCCGGTCGCGTGGAAGGCGACATCATCGCGTCGGGCAGGGTCGAGATCGTCAACACGGCACGCATCAGCGGCACGGTGTCGGGCGAGGCGATCGCCGTGGCCGAGGGCGCCGTCGTCGAAGGCGTTATGAAAACCACCGGCCCGGCCGAACCCATGGAGTTCGTCGAGAAACGCAGCGACGCCTAGGGCGAATCTTGCCCTATTCTGATCTCTGTTAGCCCATATATGACAAAAGGGCCCGGAGCTCGCCACAAATCCTCCGGGGTGCCCCGAATTTCTGCCAGCTCGTCAGTGCCGGTGCTAAACTGGCGCCGAAAGCCGTAACAACGATAACAAGAAGAGGGCCTGCGGGCTGCCCGGCGCCTCCCGACCCGCGACCGGCACGCCCGACGGACATTGAAAGACCCATGATCGGTGGCAAGATCCCGCGGTATCTCGTGCTCGTGCTGACGCTCGGTGCGTTCCTTGCCGTGGTGATGCTGTCGATGGTGTACGGCGAATACCGCTGGCTCGCCAACGAGATCACGGCGACGAGCGTCGCGGAGCACGGCATTATGCGCAGGGCGGCGTTCGAGCGGCACGCGAGCGCACAACTGCGGACGCTGGCCGATCGACTTGCCCGGACGGGCGGCACGGATTCGCAGCAGATCACGGAACTCCTCGATCGTGCGGCGGCCGGCAACGACCTCCTGACGGGTCTCGAATTCACCGGGGAAGCATCCGGCACGATTCGCACCGGCACCCTGCCTGCTGCCGCCGCGGACCCGGACGGCTCGACCTGGCTGGCCGATCGCCTGGTCGTCAGTCGTCCGGTGCTGCTGGGCGACCGACGACTCGGCGTGCTGACCGGGTCGTTCGATGCCACCGCGTTGCAGGACGAGTCGCGGGAATTCGCCGCCGTGCTGAGTGCGAAAGAGTGGCAGAGCCGTCGGCTCAGCTACCTGCTCGTCGCGCTCGGCACTCTGCTTACCCTGGCGCTGTGCGGTGCCTTCGTCTGGTGGATCGTACGCAGCCAGATGGTGAAGATTCACGAACTCAAGGTGCAGGCGGAGAAACTCCGGGATGCCGACTTCGGAGAGCGGCTGCCCGATGTCAGCCACGATGCGCTCGGCGAACTGGCGGCCGTGTTCAACGATATGCGCGACCGCCTGCGCTCGACGACGATTTCGAGAGACTACCTGGACAGCATCCTCTCGGGCATGAACGAGGCCATCATCGTCACATCTGCCGATGGGAACATCGAACGCATCAACAAGGCCGCGACGATCCTGCTCGGGTGCGAAGACGACGAGGTCATCGGCAAGCCCGTCGACGAGATCCTCCGGACCAGTGGAGTGTCGGTCGGCGAACCCGGATTCTCGGGTGTGCCCAGGGATGCATTCCTCGTCACCAAGTTCGGGGAATCCATCCCGGTGTCGTACACGTGCTCCGTCCTCAAGGACAGCGAAGGAGAGTCGGGCAATCGCATTTATGCGGCGCAGAATATTACCGAGCGGCGCCGGGCAGAGCAGCGTATCCGCTATCTCGCGCGAATCGACGCTCTCACCAAGATCCCCAATCGCATGCAATTCCAGCATCTTTTGCAGCGCGCGATTGCCCGCGCGCGACGCGCCGGCAAGCCCTTGTGCCTGTTCTACATCGACATCGATCATTTCAAGGAAATCAACGACACGTTCGGCCACCTCGCCGGCGATGCGACGCTCGAAACCGTTGCCGAGAGACTGAGTGCCGCGATGCCGGAGGACTCGATCATCGGCCGTCTCGCGGGCGACGAGTTCGCCGTGATCGTCAACGGACTCGGGCCCGACGACGCCGGCAAGGACGCGACCGGCCGGCTGGCGAGAAGTCTGCTGGAACGCCTGGCCGATCCGCTGTTCGTTCAAAATCACGAGGTATTCATGACGGCCAGCATGGGTATTGCTTACTACCCCTCCGATGCGCCGAACGTGATCGACCTCATCCGCAACGCCGATGCCGCGCTCTACAGCTCGAAGAAATCCGGCGGCAACGTATTTTCCTACTACGTCCCGGCGATGAACGAGGCGGCGGTGGAGCGCCTCATGACCAAGAGCCGGCTGAAGCGGGCATTCGAGCGCGACGAGCTGCTCGTGCACTATCAGCCGAAATACAACCTGGAGACCGGCGAAGTCTGCGGCGCCGAGGCGCTGGTGCGCTGGGAGCTCCCGGAGCGCGGCCTGATCCTGCCCTCCGATTTCATACCCATCGCGGAGGAGACCAATCTGATCGTCGAGATCGGCGAGTGGGTGCTGGACAAGGTGTGCGAGGATTTCCGGGAATGGCAGCGTTCGACATCGTCGCCCGGCCGCGTCTCGGTCAACCTGTCACTGAAGCAGCTCAGGCAGGCCAACTTCACGAACCGCATCAGCTCGATCCTGCGCGGCCACGAGGTATCCCCGACTTCGCTCGAGCTGGAGATCACCGAGACGACGCTGATGGAGAATCCCGATCGCACGATCAAGCTGTTGAACCAGTTGTATGCCCTGGGGTTGCACCTGGCCATAGACGATTTCGGAACGGGCTACTCCTCGCTGAGCGCCCTGCAGCAGTTCCCGATAAGCACTCTCAAAATCGACCAGTCTTTCGTACGGGACGTCGCAATAAACCCCGATGACGCGACGATCATCGACACGATCGTCCAGATGGGGCGCAACCTGAACATGGACGTCGTCGCCGAGGGTGTCGAGAGCGAGGAACAGCTTGCGATCCTGCAGAGACTGGAATGCACTTACGTACAGGGCCTGCTTTTCGGTGACCCGATGAGTTCGGACAACTACCTGGAACTGTTGCTGGCGCAGGCCGACGGCACCGATACGCACCGGGCATTGTTCGCCTGATTGCTTCACTCGTTGCGGTCAAAATGATTTAATACGCCAATCCGTGCTGGCTCGCCTTGCGCGAACGCATTTTTACAACTATCGAGTTCCATTCCTATGATCAAGACTATCCTCAGACTGGCTATCATCAACTGCCTCGTATTCGCCCTTCCTGCCGCATTTGCATGCGACTATCCGGATCGCCCGCACATCCCCGACGGATCGACGGCCACAAAGGCGGAGCTGCTGCAAGCAAAGAACGATGTCCAGGATTACCTCGCGTCGGTCGATGAATATCTACGTTGCGTCGAAGCCGACGAACGCGCGAAGGTCGAAGCGATGGACAATCCGGGCCCGGATGTCATCAAGGAACACGATGAGGCGCTGAGCAAGAAGTTCGACGCGGCCAACGAGGAGAAGGCGCTCGTCGGCGAGCAATTCAACCAGCAGGTTCGTGCCTACAACAAGCGCCTCCAGGAACAGAGCGCGAACGACAAGGACGAGACCAAGGCCGACGATGCAGCAAAGGCCGCGGACAAGGCCGACTCCGGCGACGAGAGCAAGCCCGAGGACTAGACCAGGGCCACCGGGAAGCCGCCTACCATCGGTAGCGATCGAAATTTTCCGGATTGGCCCAGTTGGACGGGTTGTTCCAGTCCCGCGGTTCGTTGAAGAGCCCGGGATCGAACAGGTAGAGCCGCCGTTCGCCGGCGGTCTTCTTCAGTTCAAGAAAGCCCAGCGCCAGGAGTTCGCCGCGCTGCCATTCGCGGTCCCCGACGGCCAGCAGGACACGGCGGCAGTGGACATCGCGCAGCCTGGACAGCAGGTACACGGCTTCGTCGCGAGACATGTCCTCTGCCTGATCGAATACGATCGCCAGGTCGGTACGAACATCGTCCGGCAGTTCCCGGGCACCCGCAACGCGACCCGCCACGACGACCTCGCCGAAATCCGACAATTCGGCCGCATGCGCCTCGGCACCGACGAGCAAGACGCTGGTCTGGCCGTCCGCGAGATCGAGTTCTCTTAGCACTCTGCCGATCGGACCCAGAGCAGCCTCCTAGAGCTTGTCTATCTCGCGGCGGAGATCGTACTTGTTCTCGGTAATGATCCGCTCGAGCACCCGGATGCGTTCCTCGAGGGCATCGATCTTCGCATGGGCATCGTTCAATTCTTCGCCATCGTCATGGCCGCGCTTCTCCGCGCGGATCGTGTAGATCTTCTGCACGGTCTGCGCCGCCATGACGATTACGATGATGGCAAGAACGAATTCGAATGGGTTCATGGCTGGATCCCCGGTACGCGCGTGATCATATCTCAAAGATTCCTGAATTCCCTGTCGAGTTCGTAACGCGACGAGGTAACGTATTTCTCGATCCTGGCGAGCCGCTCATCCAGAGTCCTGCAGCGGCGATCGACCGCATCCGCTTCCATCCGGCGCGCGGCCTCCGCCTGCTCTCTCTCTCGCTCTCGCCTCTGCCGGCGAGTCTCGCGGCGGGCGCGCCTGTTGTGACGTCGGCAATACAGCCGCTCCTCGTAACCGTACCTGTCCGACCGCGCCGGCACGAGAAGTACGACGGCCGCGTAGCCGATCAGCGTAACCGGCATCCAGACGAAAAATGCAATCAGAACCAGCAATCTCGTCACGCGAAGATTGAAGCCGAAGTAATCGGCGATCCCCGCGCACACACCGCCGAGCAGCGCTTCATCCGCGTTGCGCATGAAGCGGCGTTCGTATTGAGTCGCGCGCGCCGTCATGTGTGCCTCCAGTCGTCGCGGCCGTGCCGCCAGAATTCCTGCTCGGACCTGCTGCCCGAATAGATAAGGGGTTTCTCCCGGATGATCAAGCTTGCGCCCAGATATGCGGCCGCGGTCGGCCAGAAGAACAATACGAGGCTGATCACCGCAATCAACCGGATGGTCAGGATCCGGAAACCGAAACGGTCGGCGATTCCTGCGCATACGCCGAACAGCCAGCCGTTCTCGCGGTCGCGATACAGGCCGCGCAGCGGGCCACGATCGAATCTCCAGGTGCTATGGCTCATGGACGTTTCCTTCCCGCACTTCGGCCATCAGTTCTCGGCCGTTTCCTTGCCACCGCCGGCGACGCGTCTCTTCAATGCGTCGAGTTCTTCACGGACCGATTCCTCGGCTTCCAGGCTCGCGAATTCATGCTTCAGGTCCTTGGGAAGGCCGAGGTCGTAAGCCTCCACCCTGCCCTCGACGTCGTCGATCCGGCGGGTGTATTGCTCGAATCGGATCATCGCATCATCGATCTTGTAGTCGTGGATCTTCTTCCTGACCGCGAGGCGGCTGCTCGCCGTCTTGTGGCGCGCAAGCAATGCCTTCTGTCTTGCCTTGGCGTCCTCGAGCTTGCCTTCCAGCCTGGCGATGTCCTCGTTCAGTTTCGCGAGGCCATCGTCGACGGCCGAATAGTCCTGTTTCAGCAGGTCGACCGCGGCACTCACCCGGGATTTCTCCACCAGTGCCGCCTTGGCCAGATCTTCGCGGCCCTTGCGCAACGCCAGTTCGGCCTTCTCTTCCCAATCGGCCGTCTCCTGCTCCAGCGAGCCGAGCTTGCGGTTCAGGTCCTTCTTGTCCGCGATGGAGCGGGCGGCAGCCGACCGCACTTCGACGAGCGTGTCTTCCATCTCCTGGATCATCAGCCGGACGATCTTTTCCGGATCCTCGGCCTTGTCGAGGATCGCATTGATGTTGGAGTTCACGATGTCGCTGAATCTCGTGAATATGCCCATGGATCTGTCCTCTGTGAGTGGTAAATCGCACCAGTGATACTGCAGAATCCGTGCCAGATTCGGAGATTCTCCATAAGTCCCTGTTATTCATAACGTTTATCGATCTCTTATCGGTTCGCGACGGGCTGCAGGATATGGCGTATTCAGCTAACTATTAGCTGTTTCTACCCACTTTTGGCAAAATTGACCAATGGCTGACCCGCGCCCCGTACAACAGATCCTCGGCGAAGCACCGGCCTTCCTCGGCATGCTGGAGCACGTGTCCCGTGCGGCGCCGCTCGGCAAGCCCGTCATCGTGGTCGGCGAGCGCGGGACCGGCAAGGAACTGATTGCCTCGCGCCTGCATTTCCTGTCCCGGCGCTGGGAGCATCGGCTCGTCAAGGTCAACTGCGCTGCCCTGACCGAGTCGATCCTCGAATCGGAGTTGTTCGGCCACGAAGCCGGCGCATTCACGGGCGCCCAGCGCGCGCACATCGGCCATTTCGAACGGGCCGACGGCGGCACGCTGATCCTGGACGAACTGGCGACGATCTCGATGCGCATGCAGGAGAAGATTCTGCGCGTCATCGAATACGGGGAGATCCAGCGCGTCGGCGGCAACGACACGATCCGGGTGGACGTCCGCATCGTCGCGGCGACCAATGCCGACCTTCAGGCCCTGGCCGCAAAGACCCGGTTTCGGCGGGACCTGCTCGATCGACTCGCATTCGACGTCATTACCGTCCCGCCGCTGCGCGAGCGCCCGGAAGACATCATGACCCTCGCCCAGGCCTTCGCCGTCAATATGGCGAGCGAACTCAAACGCGCCTACTTCCCGGGCTTCAGCGCGCGGGCCACGTCTGCACTGCTGAGGCACGACTGGCCGGGCAACGTCCGCGAACTCAAGAATACGATCGAACGTTCGGTCTACCGTTCGGACGACCCCGATAGTCCGATACGTCGCATCGTGTTCGATCCGTTCGACTCGCCGTTCCGGATCGCCACGCCCGCGGCGGCCAGGGCGAAGCCGCCAGCCCCGGCGCCGCTGCTGCCGACCGATTTGTCACGGCGGCTCGCGGACACCGAGAGAGAATTTCTCGTCGCGGCACTGGACAAGGCGCGTTTCAACCAGCGCATGGCCTCGGACCTGCTGGGCCTGACGTATCACCAGTTCAGGGGCAAGCTCCGCAAGCACGGCATTTCGGGGCGGCCCGACGCCGAGGCCGGGACCCCGGATCAGCTTTCGTCGCGGTAACGGCGTACGTAGATCGCCGCGGCGGTGAACAGCGCGCACACGACGATGCCCAGCCACATGCTCGGGCTCGAGAAGAACTTCCCGAGATCGATGAGGTTGAACAGATGGATATTCTGAACGGCCTGCCCGAGCTTATGCTCGTTGATGATCGCTTCCACGTCGATGCCGCTGCTGAACAATGGCATGTTGGCGAAATTCGTGCGCGAGCCGATCGCCTGCCACAGAAACGTCGTGCGAAATACGAAGAATTCCAGCATCGGCAGCACGATAAGCGGCAGGAATGCCATCAGCAGCGGCGATCGCTTGGTCCATGCCGACACAAACAGGAACCAGCCGGCGAGCGGGGATATCCAGATGGGGGCCGCAATCAGCACGATCAGCAGTGTCGCCCAGACGTCGAATAGCGGCGCCGAACTCCAGATCAGGTGCAGCGGGCTGCCGCCTTTGAATCGGACGAACAGGCTCGCCAGCGCCAGATTCACGAGATGAGTCGCCACGATCACGACGAAAGTGATCAGCGGGATGACTACCAGGGCGGTGAGCAACTTGGAGACGACCGTCTCCGCATCCGTAATCGGCAGCGATCGCCAGAATAGAATGCTCTTGTCCTTGCGTTCGGCATAGAGAGAATCCAGCGTGTAGAACACGGTAAGAATCATCAATGCGATGAAGAACACCATGGTCAGGCCGCCCAGGAACGCCATGAGCGCTGCCCGGCGCTCGGCGTCGCCGACGTTCGATGCCCCGACGATGGCGAGGTCCAGCGCGCCCTCGAATCCGGATGCCGCGACATAGCTGGTCACGATCAACAGAGTCATCACGAGCGCCACGACGCCCGGAGTGACGTAGATCGAACGATGTTCCCAGAGCTCCCGACGGATCAGTGCAAACTGGTTGACGATCATGACGTCGCTCCCTTGACTTTTGCGACGAACAGGTCGGCGACGGACGGCGTGTGTGTTTCGCCGAGTCCCTTCAACCGGTCGCGATCCAGGCCCTGGAAGATCATGACCTTTTTGCCAAACACGTCACGCTCGTAGATCGGACCGAGCTGTCTCGCCCGGTCGGCGTTCTCACTCGAGGTGGTCAGTTCGGCAAATTCCCCGGGTAGTGACTCCATCTTGGTATCGAGCAGCAGCCGGCCGTCGTTGATGAACATGATATCCGTCAGCAGGTTCTCTATCTCCTCCACCTGGTGCGTGGTGATCAGGATCGTCCGTTCTCCGTCGAAATAGTCGTTCAGCAGGTTTCCGTAGAACTCCTTGCGGAAGATGATGTCGAGTCCGAGTGTCGGTTCATCCAGTACCAGCAGCTTCGCGTCGATGGCGGTGATAATGGAGAGATGCAGCTGCGTCACCATACCCTTGGACAATTCGCGGACTTTCGCGTCCCGCCTCACCTTCGTTCGCGACAGCAACTCTTCCGCGCGCGCCTTTGAGAAATTCGGGTGGATCTTCGCGATGAAGTCGAGCAGTTGCGACACCCTGATCCAGCGCGGCAGCACCGCCACGTCGGCGATGAAGCAGATGTTCTGCATGAGGCGCTTGCGTTGCCGGAACGGATCCAGCCCGAGAACGGTCAGGTCTCCGCTGCAATCCGTCAGACCCAGCAGGGCCTTCAGCAGTGTCGTCTTGCCGGCACCGTTGGGGCCGAACAGGCCGACGATCTTGCCCTTCTCGATCTCGAAACTGACGTTGTCCACTGCCCGGACGTCACCGAAGTGCTTCGAGACGTTGCGGGCCGTGACCAGGCTAGTCATTCTTCGCTTCTCCTTTATCGTCCGTCGACGGCCGCTCCCGGAGCAATGTCGTCTCATCCAGACCCAGCCGTTCGATCGTGGCGAGGATCTTCGGCCATTCCTTGTCCAGGAACCTGCGACGCTCGTCCTTGAGTAACCGCGTGCGGGCACCGTCCGTAATGAACATGCCCCGGCCGCGCTTCTTCTCGACCAGCCCCTCGTCCACCAGCTCCTGGTAGCCTTTCAATACCGTCAGCGGATTCAGGCGATATTCGGCGGCTACGTTGCGCACCGAAGGCAGGGCATCGCCGTCTTTCAGTGCGCCTTCGAGGATCATGGCGACGACGCGGTCCCGGAGCTGCCGGTAGATCGGCTGATCCTCGTTCCACTTCGGGTCCATCAGGCGCCGACCTCGCAGGACGCTAAAAAAAGACGCCGGCCAGAAGACGCCGGCCGGCGCAAACGTTCCGTCGCTGCTGGTCTCACCACCGTGACGGAAATCGTGGAGTCTTTCATGCCCCTAGTCGGCCAGCGTCAGATTGATCTCGACGACGGGCCGACCGCCGTCGGCCGCCTGGTCCGCCAGCGCTCCCGGCGGATCGGCCAGGGCTCCGGCCTGTGCCGCGATGAGCGCGATCAGCATCAGCGCCATGATCGTGAGGCCGACGAGCTCGTTCAGATACCGGGTTACTATTGCTTTCATGTTGCGCCTCGGGGCAATGCCCGGGATGGTGAAAAAGGTTAGTGAACTACTGTTATAGTTGACTATAACACTAAAAATCTGCTTTGCAAGTTTTTTTGCTGCAAATCGACCCGATTCGCGCTCCCGTCGCGTTTGCATCGACATGGTGGCCGACGCGCAGACCCTTACCGCCGACAGATTCGAACTTTCCGCACCGTCGGAGCTGGCCTATGCTGCAAAAATGGACGGCATGCCCGACGACGGCGCCCTCATGTTGCTGTACCGGGACGGGGACGTCGCAGCATTCGAGACCCTGTACCGCCGGCACAACGACGCCCTGTACCGGTACCTGCTCCGGCTCAGCCGCAGCCCGGACGCCGCCGAGGACATCTTTCAGGAGGTCTGGAGCAAAATTATCCGGGCACGCCAGACCTATCGCCCGACTGCCCAGTTCAAGACCTTCCTGTATCGGGTCGCCCGCAACTGTTTCATCGACTACATCCGCCGCAATCGGCGCCACGAACAGACCGTCGATCTAGCACCGGAACACCAGCCGGACCCGGGAGAACTCCCCGACGCACTGACCGAGCGCAGCCTGGCGCGGCGCCGACTGGCCGCCGCCCTGCTCGAGCTCCCGGACGAACAGCGCGACGTGTTCCTGCTGCGCGAGGAGGGCGGCTTCAGCCTCGAGCAGATCGCTTCGATCACCGATTCGAACCGCGAGACGGTGAAGAGCCGGCTCCGCTACGCCGTCAACAAACTGCGCGCCGCGATCGACGATCCGGTGGAGGTGTCATGACCCGCGATGACGACAAGCCGCAATCCGGACCCGCCGCGGACGAGCGAGTCTCGCGCAGCTATCGCGACGTCGCGACGGAGACCGCGCCGCGCCACCTGGACTCCGCCGTCCTGGCGCAGGCCGCCGGGGCGGCCCGGTCGCGATACGCCCGTTCCTTCGCATGGACGAAACCGCTGGCCTTTGCCGCGACGATCGTACTCTGCGTGACCATCGTGCTGGAGCTGACGCGCACGCCGCAACCGGACGGCGTCGTCGCCCCGACCGAGCCGCACTCGGACGCTGCGCCCGCCATCGTGCCAGCCCCGGTCGCCGAGGCCGGCGCGACGGCCTCGGCGGAGGAGCCCGCGGCACCGAAGCGTGAACGCTCAGAGAACGCAGTCCGGAAGGACGCGCCGGCGGCCGCAAGCGTACAGAGTCCGCAACCGGCCGCGACGCTCGATGCGGAAGCGTTCCGGCCGAGAGACATCGAAATGATGGAGCAGGCCAAAGAGACCGCCAAGCGTCAGACCGGCGCAAATCCGGAAGCGCGGGCGCAACGCCTCGTCGACCGGGCTGCGCGGTCCTGCGCCGCGGACGCGATCGCGACGCCGGAGACCTGGCTCGAGTGTATTGGGCGCCTCGAGGAATCGGGGCATACGGCGGAAGCCGAGAACGAGCGGCGTCTCCTCGAAGCGGCGTTCCCGGACTTCGACGCGCGCTGATGCTAGAATCGCCGGCCCCGAGCCGGGCGCCATGCGCCGCAGATCCAGGACCCGAGAAATGAAACCACCCGTTCGTGTCACGATCACCGGCGCCGCCGGCCAGATCGGCTATCAACTCGCCTTCCGTATCGCCTCGGGCCAGATGCTCGGCGGTGATCAACCCGTCATCCTCCAATTGCTGGAGATCCCGCAGGCCCTCGGCGCACTGAACGGCGTCCTGATGGAACTCGACGATTGCGCGTTCGCGACGCTGGCCGGTGTCGTCGCCACTGACGATCCCGACGTGGCATTCAGGGACAGCAACTATGCATTGCTCGTCGGCGCGCGGCCGCGGGGCCCCGGCATGGAGCGCAAGGACCTGCTGGCCGCCAACGCCGCGATCTTCTCGGTGCAGGGCAAGGCGATCAACGAGAACGCGAGCCGCGACATCCGGGTGCTCGTCGTCGGCAATCCGGCGAACACGAACGCCCTGATCACGCAGAGCAACGCACCGGACATCGACCCGCGCAACATCACGGCCATGACACGCCTGGACCACAACCGGGCGACCGCGGCGCTCGCCGCCAGGGCCGGCAAACACGTGACCGACGTGCGGCACATCATCATCTGGGGCAATCATTCCTCGACCCAGTACCCCGACGTCTACCACGCGACGGTGGGGGGCAAACCGGCGATCGGCCTCGTCGGCGAGACCTGGGTCAGCGACGAGTTCATCCCGCTCGTGCAACAGCGCGGCGCCGCGATCATCAAGGCACGCGGCGCCTCCTCGGCCGCGTCGGCGGCGTCGGCGGCGATCGATCACGTCCACGACTGGGCAATGGGCACCGACGGCGACGACTGGGTCAGCATGGCGGTGCCCGCGGACGGCAGTTACGGCATCGAGCCGGGCATCGTCTATTCCTTCCCCGTGCGCTGCAGCGACGGAAGTTACGAGATCGTCAGGGATCTCGAAATCAACGCGTTCAGCCGCAAACGCATGGATGCCACCGCCGCCGAATTGCGCGAGGAACGCGCCGCGATCGCCGAATTGCTCTGATCCCGTCTTCTGCGAGGCCTGGCATGGCGCGCGCGCCGGCCCGGTGATAGGGTCTGTCATGCCGGTCGACGCGCGACGAGGGGAGGTGTGACGGGAATGCTTGTCAGTCTCATGTGGGTGCTGCTGTTCGTCGGCGGCGGGATTTTCCTTGCCTACCAGCGCATCGATCTGAAGACCTCCACGGTCGCGACCGGCCTGGCACTGCTCGCCTACACCGTGTTCGGCAACGGCTGGTGGCTCTGGCTGTTGTTGCTGTGGGCCGCTTTCGCGGCGATGGCGGCGCTCAACGTGCCCGAATTGCGCCGCGAGAAAGTCACGCGACCGTTGCTCGACATCTACCGCAGGATGCTGCCCAGCATGTCCGACACGGAGCGGGAAGCGCTCGAGGCAGGCAGCGTCTGGTGGGACGGCGAGTTGTTCTCCGGCATGCCCGACTGGGACCGCCTGATGACCTTCCCCGCACCGGCCCTGTCCGAGGCGGAACAGGCCTTCCTGGACGGGCCCTGCGAAGAACTGTGCCGCATGCTGGACGACTGGGACATCTGCCACGTGCGGGCCGACATGCCGAAGGAAGTCTGGGATTACATCATCGAGCAGCGCTTCTTCGCGATGATCATCCCGAAGCGTTACGGCGGCCTGGAATTCTCTGCGTATGCGAATGCGATGGTCATCGCGAAGCTTGCCGGCCGCAGCGCGACGGCGTCGTCGACGATCGGCGTGCCGAATTCGCTCGGCCCCGCCGAGCTCCTGTTGCATTACGGGACCGAGGAGCAGAAGAACCACTACCTGCCCGGCCTCGCTGCCGGTACCGAGATACCCTGCTTCGCGCTGACCTCGCCCGAGGCGGGCTCCGACGCCGCCGCGCTGGTCGACAACGGCGTCGTCTGCAAGGGCGAATGGGATGGCGAGGAGATCATCGGCATCCGTCTCAACTGGGACAAGCGGTACATCACCCTCGCCCCCGTCGCCACGGTGCTCGGCCTCGCCTTCAAGCTCTATGACCCGGACCACCTGATCGGCGACAAGGACGCGTACGGCATCACGGCGGCGCTGATTCCCACTTCCACGCCGGGCGTGACGGTAGGCCGCCGCCACTACCCGTTGACGATCCCGTTCCTGAACGGCCCGACCACGGGCAAGGACGTGTTCGTACCGCTCGATTTCATCATCGGCGGCCGGGAGATGGCCGGCAAGGGCTGGAAGATGCTCGTGGAGCTGCTGTCCGTCGGGCGCGCCATCACATTGCCGTCGACGGCGGCGGGCGGCGGTCAGGCCGCAGCCTACGCCACGGGCGCCTATGCGCGCATCCGCAAGCAGTTCAATACCTCGATCTCGAATTTCGAAGGTGTCGGCGAGGCGCTCACGCGTATCGCCGGCAACACCTACATCATGAACGCCGCGATCTCGATCACGTCCGGCGCGATCGATCAGGGCGAGAAACCGGCGGTCCCGGCCGCGATCCTGAAGTACCACTGCACCGAGCTCGGTCGCAAGGTCGCCGAGGACACGATGGACGTGCACGGCGGCAAGGCCATCATGCTGGGTCCGAAGAACTATGCCGGCCGCAGCTTCATGGCGACCCCCATCGCGATCACGGTGGAAGGAGCCAATATCCTGACCCGCAGCCTGATCATCTACGGTCAGGGCGCGGTGCGTTGCCATCCCTTCGTCCTGCCGGAGATGGCCGCGGCCAGCGACGAGGACGCCGAGCGGGGTCTGATCGCCTTCGACGAGGCACTGTTCGGCCATATCGGTTACGCGATCAGCAACCTCGCACGCTCGTTCTTCCTCGCACTCACGCATGCGAAGTTCTCGCGCGTACCGCTCAATACGCCGACACGCCGCTTCTACCAGAACATCAATCGGTACAGTGCCACGTTCGCACTTGCTTCGGATTTCGCGATGCTGACGCTCGGCGGGAACCTGAAGAAGCGCGAGCTCCTGTCCGCGAGACTCGGTGACGTATTGAGTTCGATGTATCTCGCCTCCGCCGTCCTCAAGCATTTCGAGAATCAGGGGCGGCGCGCCACCGACCTGCCGCTCGTCGAATGGTCGGTGCGCACGCTGATGTACCAGGCCCAGGAGGCTCTGCACGCCTTTCTGCGCAATTTCCCGAACCGCTGGGTCGCGACGTTCCTGCGCTTGTTCATTTTCCCGCGCGGCCGCACCTACTCGGCGCCGTCCGACGAGATCGGCCGCAAGGTTGTGGCCCTGATCACGCGCCCGGGCGAGGCGCGGGAACGCCTGTGCCACAACGCCTACACGACCCGCGAACCCGGCAACTCTCTCGGCTTGCTGGAGGAGGCGCTGGAACTGGCCGAAAAATACCAAGCCACGGAGCGCGAACTCGCCAAGGCGCGCCGGGCCGGGCAGCTGCGTTCGGACGACCTGGGCGGTCAGATCGTCGAAGCGCAGCAGGCCGGTCTCATCGACAAGGACCTGGCCGCCGAACTGCGCGCCTACAACGACAAGGTCCGCGCCCTGTTGGCCGTCGACGACTTCGACTCCGCAGAACTCGCCAGGACGCATGCCGCCGCGGCGGACCAGCCGAAGTCCGTCCCGGCGCGGAAGAAGAAGAAAGCGACCAAGCGGGCTGCGAAGCGCAAGACGGTCAGCCGCAGGAAGAAAGCAACGAAGTCCGACTAGAATCGATCGATGACACGCCAATCCGGACCGGTCTATGAAGTGACGTTCTTCATGGATACGGAGATCGTGGGCGCCTTCGAGCGCTGGCTCGAGGAGTGGGCCCGCGATGCCGCCCGAATTTCCGGAGTCGACGATTGCGTGTGCTTTGCGATCGCGAACGACGAGCGTGGGCTCGCGCGCCGGGGTTGCCTGTACACGTTCGCCGGCGACGACGAGCTGAACGCGTTCCTCGACAGCGCCGACGACGACATCGAGACGAGCATCCCGCCGGAATTTGCGGGCCGGGTGGAAGTCGCCGCGCGCGTCCTGCGCGAGGATTTCCGGGAAGCAGACCCGGCGAATATGCCCGATTGCCTGAACTGCGGCGCGCGCCTGCACGGCCAGTACTGCGCGGTGTGCGGGCAGCGAGCCCGCAGCCGGCTGATCAGCCTGTGGGAACTCGTCACGGACGCGTTCGGCGACCTGTTCGAGATCGATTCGCGCCTCTGGAAGACGCTGACCCGTTGCTGGTCCGGCCGGGTCGACTCACCCTCGACTACCTGCAGGGACGCCGCGCGCGATACATGCCGCCGTTCCGGATGTATCTCGTTTTCAGCGTGCTGTTCTTCCTCGTCGCCTTCTTCGATCCGCACAGGGAATTGAGCCTGTTCATGGAACCGCAGTCCGAGGCGTCCGCCGGTCTCGACATCACCGTGAACGGCGACACGCCCGCAGCCCATTGCGACTTCAGCGAGCTGGACACAGCAGAGCTGGCCCGACTGGATTCAGTGCCGGCTGACCCGCGAGCGCCTGACGCGAGATGTGCGAGCGCGCCAACGGCGGTGGCGGCCGCGCCTTCGTGGACAAGCTGCTGGACGAAGTCCCGACGGCGCTGATCGTGCTGTTGCCGCTCATGGCATTCGTGCTCAAGCTCCTGTATCCGCTCGCGAAGCGCTACTACGTCGAGCATCTGCTGTTCTTCGTGCATTTCCACTCGTTCTTCTTCCTGTTGCTCACGCTGCAGATCCTGTTCGCGCGCATGGCCATGCTCGTCTCCATCCCGGATCCGATCCGGGTACTCGTCATCGTCGCCACCTCTTTCTACGTGCCGGTATACCTCTTTGTCGCGATGCGTCGCGTCTACGGCCAGGGCCGAATCATTACGTCGATCAAGTACATAGCGCTCGTCGTGGCCTATACGCTGGGCTTCAGCGCGACGATGCTGGGGGCGCTTACGGTGGCCGCTTTCTCGGTATGAGCCGTGATTCAAGGTGAGTATTCGGCGCCGAGGATTTACTATGGGCGTTTCGACACCCTCGAGGAGGATCTGCCATGAGAACCGTCCAGACCCTTACCGTGACGTCGGCGCTCGCGATGCTGTGTCTCTCGAGCGCCTGCTCACCCAAACAGGCGCCCGAACCCGCCGCCAGCGTGACGCCTCCCGCGCAGGCGCCGGCGACCATGGAACAGGCCGCCCCGGCACTGGAACGGACGCCATCGCCCGAGGGCGCGAAGGTATTCTTCATAACTCCGCAAGACGGCGCGACCGTGACCAGCCCCGTGCACATCGAGTTCGGGATCGAGGGCATGACGGTCGCCCCGGCCGGCGACCAGACGCCGAACTCGGGCCATCACCACCTGCTCGTCGACACGCCGCTGCCGGACCTCTCCCTGCCCATCCCCAAAGACGCGCAGCACATACACTTCGGCGACGGCAGCACGTCCACGGATCTCGAGCTGTCTCCGGGCAAACACACGCTGCAGCTCCTGCTCGGCGACTACCGCCATGTCCCCCACGACCCCCCGGTCATGTCGAAACAGATCACCATAACCGTCGAATAGACAGTTGAGTGCGGCGGTCCGGGACACTAAAATTCCCGGGCCACCGACAATCCCGCCCATGAATCCATCGAGCACATCCCGGAAGATCGGCATCAGCGGCCTCGCTGCCTATATCCCGCCGTACCGGGTCTGGCTCGAGGACTGGTGCGACTGGACCGGTAACCACTGGCCGAAGATCCGCGAGGTCGTCGGCCGAAGCTTCCGCGTACGCGGACCCGATCAGAGCGTCTACACGATGGCGGCCACGGCCGTCATGCGCCTGATCGAGCAGTACGATGTCGATCCGGAGCGGCTCAAGTTCCTGGGACTGGGCACCGAGTCGAGTTCCGACAACTCGGCCGGCGCGATCATCGTCAAGGGCATGGTCGATCGCGCGCTCGATCGCGCGCGGGCGCCCGCCCATCGCGCGCAGTTGCGAAGTGCCCGAGTTCAAGCACGCCTGCCTCGGCGGGGTCTACGGGATGAAGGGTGCGATACGGCACCTCGCGCTCGACGGCGCCGGCGGCCAGGCGATCGTCGTCTGCGCCGACATCGCCGAGTACGCGCGCGGTTCGAGCGGAGAACCGACCCAGGGCGCGGGAGCCGTGGCCATGCTGCTCGAGGAGAACCCGACGCTGGCCGTCGTCGATCTGCCGGCGTCCGGTTCGGCGTCGGATTACCGGATCATGGACTTCCGCAAACCGATGTCGCGTTTCTGCGGACAGGACCGTTCCGAGACGCACCAGGTACAGGACTACCCGGTGTTCAACGGCAAGTACTCGACGACCTGCTACATCGACGAGACGCTGCACGCACTGAACGACATGTACATGAAGCGTGGCCTCGACCCGGCGGCGTACATGCGCCGCCTGCGCACCATCTTCATGCACCGGCCGTACCGGCGCATGCCCGAGACGGGCTGGGCCGTGTCGTATCTTTTCGCGATGAGCCGCGGCAGCGCGGAGGACCGTGCCGAACTCGCCTCGTATTGCTACGAGGCCGGCATCGATCCCGCGGCGCTCACGGGGGAAATGCTCAGCAAGCCCGAAGTCGCGAGGCTCGCCGATCCGGACCGCGTGCAATACGAGGCGTATCCACTCACGATGGCGGTGCACAAGGTGTTCCGCGCCTCGCGCCACTACCGCCGCGAGATCCTGGACAAGCTCGCGCTGGGCTCGGACACGATGCTCGATCTCGGCAATCTCTACACCGCGGCCCTGCCGGCCTGGATGGCCGCCGGCTTCGAGCAGGCACTGGACGAGGACTCGCTGTCTCCCGGCGAGGAAGTGCTGACGCTCGGCTACGGCAGCGGCGACGCGGCGGAAGTCATCCCGTTCTTCATGGCCGACGCCTGGCGCGAGGCGACGGCCGCGATCGGCTTCGGCGACGCCATGCAGGTCACCGTCGACCTGACCCGTGAACAATACGTCGCACTGCACGACGGCCACCGGGTGAAGGGCCTGAAGTACGTGCCTCAGAACGAGTTCGTCATCGAGTCGGTCGGCACGTCCGACGAGCGCCACTTCTCCAATCTGGGCATCGAGTACTACCGGTACGTCGGTTAACGTCGGGCGGCTACAAGGCCCCGTACCTGGCAAGCCGGTCATCGTAGTCGCGCACGAGCTCTTCGCCATTCCATCTTGAACCAGGGCGTTAAGGTCTCTGGCGACTCTGACAGGTCTTCGTCCAGTTTGTGCGCCGATACGAAGCGAATACGGTCGATCTCGTGCGCGTTGGGGTGGACCTCTTCCGGAGCCCTGCCCAGGAAGACGTGGCAGAGTTCGTTCTCCGAACCGTCCTCGCCGTAACCAGCCTGATACGCGAACTTGTAGACGAATTCGAGCGAGGCCTCGACGTTGAGTTCGTCGCGCAGGCGCCGGCGCGTGGCAATGTCCATCGACTCGCCGCGCCTTGGATGCGAACAGCAGCTGTTCGACCAGTAGCCTGGCCAGAGACGTTTCGAGGCGCCGCGGCGCTGCAACAACAGCTCACCGGCATCGTTGAACAGGAACACCGAGAATGCGCGATGCAGGATGCCGACTCCATCGTGGCAAGCGGCCTTGGAGAGAAAGCCGATCTGCTTGTCTTCGGCATCAACGAGGATCAGTTCCTCGGCCTCCGACGAAACTACCCGGTGCGCGTCGTTCACTTTTGCCCTTCCTTCGTGTCCGCCAGCATCAAGGTTCGGAACCCGGCGGCTTCCAGTGCGGCAGCGACCTCGCTCGTCCGGCCCGGACACAGCGCGACGATCGAGCCGCCGCCGCCGGCGCCGGTCAGCTTCGCGCCGGCGGCGCCGGCGGCACGTGCCAGCGCGACCATGCCATCGAGTTCCGGAGTCGAAACTTCGAGCGCCGCGAGCAGCCCGTGGCAGATGTTCATGTGCGCACCCAGCCGCGCGAAATCTCCCGCCTGCAGCGCGTCCGCGCCCTCCGCGGCCAGGGCATCGATCTCGTCGAAGATCGCATCGTAGTGTGCCGTGCAGCGTGCGCGCCGCGCACGCACTCCTTCTACCATGTCGCGTGTCACGCCGGCCCGGCTCGCGCAGGCAACGACGATCGGCAGTGCGTCGGCGACCGCCAGCGACGTCGTGCGCGGCTCGCCGTCGCGTTGGAACAGCACCGGTTTGCCGAATGTCGCGATGGTGTTGTCGATGCCCGACGGCGTGCCGTGTGCGAGTTTCTCGCATTCGAAGGCGACTGCGTTCACGGTTTCGTCGTCGAGCGCCAGATCCAGTGCGGCGCCGAAGGCACGCGTGACCGCGACCGCAAGCGCCGCCGACGAACCGAGTCCCATGCCCCTCGGTAGTGAACTCGACACGCGTATGACGAAATCGCCGCGCTCGATGCCGAGTTCTCGCCAAACCGCGAGCACGGCGGGACCGATGCCGGTTGCGTCGTCGGGCCGAATGGCAGAATCGATGCCCCATTCCGGGAGCACGATGCGCGAATCGCCTTCCGTCGCTGTCACCGCCGCAGCCACGGCAGATGGAATGGCCACCGCCAGGGCGTGGCGGCCGTATACGACGGCATGCTCGCCGAGCAGGATGACCTTGCCTGCCGCAACCGATGCATCGGGCGGGACCGCCGCCTGTCTTGCGGCGAGGATCTCGCGCGCCCGTTCTGCCTTGATCTCCCCGTCAGCGACGAGTTCGCCGACGACATCTTCGAACCATTCGGCCGGGGTGTCGACGGCGGCCGCGACGCTGCGCGCATGCAGTTTCATGTGACCCGCCTGGATACCGCCGGCCGTGAGCGCCCTCAGGGCCGCGAAGTTCTGCGCCAACCCGACCGCTCCCATCAGCTCGGCGAGTTCGCGTGCGGAGCCGATGTCCGCGATCCGCAACGCCAGGCCCACGGCCGGGTTCGCGGCCGTGGTGCCACCGACGGTACCGACCTTGATCGGCACACGGAGTTCGCCCGCCAGGTCGCCGCTTGCGTCCACCGACCAGGTCCCGAACGGCCGATAGCCGCCATCCCGCGCAGCCCAGGCATGGGCGCCGGCCTCCAGCGCACGCCAGTCGTTGCCGGTCGCGATCGCGACCGCATCGATGCCGTTCATCACGCCCTTGTTATGCGTCGCGGCGCGGTACGGATCGGCGCGGGCAAGTTCGCTGGCGAGCACGATGCCGTCACGTACCGCCTCGCCCGCCAATCCCGCCGCCGCGAGGTCCGCCAGCCGGTAGCGGACACGCGCAGTCACGAGCGAACGATCCGTGAAGTTGGACAGGATGCAGAGCGCCGCGCGGCCTCCGCAACGCGCAACGACGGACGGGGCGAGGGATTCGCAGATCGCATCGACGAGGTTGGCGCCCATGGCATCGCAAGTGTCTACGAGGACGTGCAACACGATCGCGCTCCCGCCGTCCGGCAACGCGAGCGGCCGGAACTCGATGTCACGGACGCCGCCGCCGCGTGCCGCGAGGCGCGGATGCACGGCATCGGCCTGGGCGACGAGCTCCGCCCTGACTTTCGCCAGGCGCGCGATGGCCGCGTCGACGTCGGCGATGTCCGTCACGTGTATCTGGCCCGCCAGCAGGGATTCCGGGCACTCCGACACAAAGCCGCCCGTTGCGGCCGCGAGTCGCGCCGCGTTGCTCGCACCGGCCACGATCGAGGGTTCCTCGACGACCATCGGCACGAGCGTGCTCCGGCCGTTGACCACGAAGTTCGGCGCGATCGCCAACGGCAGGCCGAACACGCCGATGACGTTCTCGACGATCCGGTCCGCACGCGCGCTCGTGAGCACGTGCCGGCCGAGCCTCAGCAGCTCCGCGTCGGTACGGGACAGCCAGCCGAGGCGCTCGAGCTCGTCGATGCGGCCCGGGACACCGAGTCGGTGCAGCCGCGAGATTCGTGAGTTCTTCAAATCGTTTCCTTGCCGACGTCGGCACCGCGGGTGTCGAGCGCCGCTGCGAGCGCACGGAATCCGGACGCCGTGGCACGCAGTATGAACGCCGCCAGTGCTTCGCGATCGGTCGCGAGGACCACGGCGACATCGCCACCGCCGGCGCCGCAGGGTTTGCAGACCACCGGCGTTCCCCGCGCGGCCTCGACCAGCTCGCCGTGGCCAGCATCGAATATGCCGAGTTGGTGGTCAACACCAAACTCACGCAACGCTTCCGTGTACCCGCGGCATTCGGCGAGAACGTCTTTTGCATTTCCGGCGCGCCAGGCTTCGGCCATGTGCTGTGCTGCCAGCACCAGCGCCGCGCGCGACGGCCGTGACTGACCGCCCGCAAGGTGCTCCAGTCTCGCGCCCGTGTCGGCCGCGACGCCGCTCCAGAGCAGGCCGACTTCGAGGCCCTCGGGCCAGGCGATCCCTCGCGCCCCGCCGCGCATCGTGTAGTCCACGAGTCCGCCGGTGAGGCTGCAGGCGACGTCCACGCCGCTACCGAGTCCGCCCTGGAAATCCCGGTGCGCGGCATACGCGACACGAGCCGGGTCCGCGTCGGTCCGCGCCGCCTCGGCCAGGGCACAGCTCAGCGCGACCGCCAGTGCCGCGCTGGAGCCGATGCCCAGCTTGAGGCCACTCACGGCGTCCACGAATTCCCGCGTGTCGAGGGACAATGCCAGGTGGCGCTCCGCGTCCGCGTTCGCCGTCCGCCATACGCTGTCGACGAGCCGGAATTCGTCGCGACCCGACTTCCAGTCAATGCCTCCGCCCCCCGCCGTGAAGCGGCCGAACGCCCGCTCGTTGCCGGCCATGACGGCCGTGTGGCAATCCTCGGCGCTCGCCTCGATCGCGACGTGCGCGCGACGGTCGACGGCCATGACGATCGCCGGCGCGCCGTCGAGCACGGCATATTCGCCCGACAGCACGAGCTTGGCGGGCGCGCTCGCACGAATCCGGATGGCGGACCCGGCATCAGGCATCGTCGATCGGCACCGCCGCCTCACCCAGTCCGCTCACCAGGACGTCCGTCACCCCTGCGACGGCCGCCAGCGCAGCGTGCACGCGTGCCTCGTCGGCGGCCGCGCAGAACGCCTTGACCTGCGGCCCGGCATCGATCGTGAAGAACACGTCGCTGCCTTCGGATCGGAGTTCGCGCACGGCACGCATGCAGTCGAGCGTCACCCCGTTCCAGTACACGATCGGCGGCCTCGAACTCCACATCACGGAATGCATCTTCAGACAATTGTGCTCGGCAACCGTGGCGAGCCCGCCAAAGTCGCGTGCCGCGATCGCCGCGCGAGCAGCGGCGAGATCGTCCGCCTGCTGTTCGAGCCAACGCGCATAGAACGGCGAAGTCTCACGGCTGATCTCCATCGCCTCGGTCGATCCGACCGGTTTGGGCCCCGCATCGGTGACCGCGATGACGACACGCAGCGGCCATCCGCTCGCCGGGCGCAGGCAAGTCACGGTAACGTCCCCGTCCGCCGGCTGCAGTTCGACGAAACCGCCGCACAGGGAGCGCGCGGCCGATCCTGATGCCCTGCCTGCCAGGCTGGCGAGCTCTGCCGTGCTGCGGCGCATGCCGCCGGCGGCGTCCGCCGCGACGACCAGGGCCGCGAAGGCCGACGCCGAGGACGCGATGCCGGCCGCGATCGGGAAATTCGCCCGGCTCGCGACGCGTGCCGCGGCACGCGACGCGCCGAGGACGTCGTCGAGGCAACGCGCGACACGCGGCAACAGGTCGGCGCGGTCCCGGCCGTTCACGGTCAGGACATCCGCCTCCAGCGACTCGTCCAGATCCACGGTCATCGACGTCCACAGATCGCCGAGCGTCGCCGAGATCGAGCCGGCGGCGGGCAGGTTGCGCACCGAATCGCGTTTGCCCCAGTACTTGATCAGCGCGATGTTCGGATGAGCACGTGCCGTTGCCCTCATTGACTCCGCCGGTCCGCGAAATGGACGCCAATTGTACGCTGACGCCCCGATTCCGTGTACGCTAGGTGATCCCGTCAGGACCACCGGATTCTCCATTGGCAGCGAGTTTCGAGAAGCGCATCGCGCACTATACGGAACGCGTCGCTCGCAAGCTCGAGTCGGTGCTGCCGCCGGCGGTCGACGCGCCGCGGCGATTGCACGACGCCATGCGCTACGCGGTGTTCGCCGGTGGCAAGCGAATCCGTCCCTTGCTCGTGTACGCGACCGGCGAGTCGCTGGATCTCGACGAGTCGATGCTCGATGCACCCGCGGCTGCGATCGAACTCATCCATACATTCTCCCTCGTGCACGACGATCTGCCGGCGATGGACGACGACGAACTGCGCCGCGGCAAGCCGACGCTGCACCGGCAATACGATGAGGCGACGGCGATCCTTGCCGCCGACGCGATGCAGCCGCTCGCCTTCGGCGTACTCGCAGACGCCGACGAGATCCCGAGGGACTCGAGATTGCGGCTCATCCGGCTCGTCGCCGACGCCTGCGGCTCGATCGGCATGACGGGCGGGCAGTCGCTGGATCTCGCCGCCGAGGGTCGATCCCTGAGCGCCGACGAGGTCGAATCGATGTACGCGCTGAAGACCGGCGCGTTGATACACGCCGCGATCGTCTGCCCTTCGCTGCTGGTGGACGGCTTGCCGCCGGAACGTATCGCGGCGCTCGACGCCTTCGCCCGCAACATTGGCATCGCGTTCCAGATCCGCGATGACATCCTGGACATCGAGGGCGCAACGCAGGTTATCGGCAAACGGGCAGGCGCCGACAGCGAGCGCAACAAGGCCACCTGGCCGGGCTTGTTCGGTGTCGACGCGGCACGCCAGCGTTCGGAAGTACTCGTCAACGGCGCGCTCGAGCGCCTCGACGATTTCGGCACCGACGCCGGACCCCTGCGCTGGATGGCACGATTCATTACCGAACGCAGCTATTAGGCCGCTCGTCGATGACTGGACTTTCGCGCACGATCCTGCACGTCGACATGGACGCGTTCTATGCGGCCATCGAGCAGCGCGATAACCCGGAACTGCGCGGCAAACCCGTCGTGGTCGGTGGCGGCACGCGTGGGGTCGTTGCCGCGGCGAGCTACGAAGTGCGGAAATTCGGCGTGCGCTCGGCCATGCCGATGCGCGACGCCTTGCGCCGGTGCCCGGACCTGATCCGCGTGGCGCCGCGGATGGCGCACTATCGATCGGTATCCGGTGAGATCTTCGGCGTGTTCCACGAGTTCACGCCGGAGGTGGAGGGACTGTCGCTGGACGAGGCTTTCCTGGACGTCTCGACCAGTCTCGCGATACACGGCACGGGTATCGAGATCGCGCGCGAGATCAAGCGGCGCATCGCCGATCCGCACGGCACTGACCGCGTCGGTCGGCGTCGCACCGAACAAGCTCGTCGCCAAGATCGCGTCGGATCTCGACAAGCCGGACGGGCTCGTCGTCGTCACGGACGACCGCCGCAATCAGATCCTCGATCCGCTGCCCGTTTCGGTGATCCCCGGCATCGGACCCAAGACCCTCGAACGCCTGACGCAGGCAGGCATTCGCACCGTGGGCGACCTCCGCAGTGCGCCGGGGAGCGCCATCGAGCCCATCTTCGGGCGTTATACACAGCGCATGCGCGAGCGGGCCGCCGGCATCGACGACCGCCCCGTCGTCGCGGCGCGCGAAGAGCAGTCGATCAGCAGCGAGGAGACCTACGACACCGACCTCGCCGACCCCGCCCGGATGGAACGGGAACTGCTCAGCCTGTCGGACACGACCGCGACCCGGCTGCGCCGCGCGAACCTGCGCGCCGGCACGGTCCGGGTCAAGATTCGCCGGGCCGACTTCCACACCTCCACGCGTCAGAAGAGCCTGTCGCCCCCGATCGACGGCACCGACCGCATCTTCCGCGTCGCGCGCGAACTGCTGCATGGCTGGCTGGACGAGAATCGGGGGGCGCGTATACGGTTGCTGGGGGTCGGCGGCACCCGGCTGGTGCCGGCAGGGCAACAGGAGCTGTTCGCGGACGACGGCCCGACGGGTACTGCCGTCGATCGGACGGTCGACGAGATCCGCGGGCGGTTCGGGACGGGATCGCTCGGGCGTGCGAGGAGCCTGCCCGAGTAAGGTAGAATCGATCTCCCGTCGCAGGGCGAAGTACGATGTACACGAGCTTTTTCGGTCTCCATGAAAAGCCGTTCTCGATAACGCCGGATCCGCGTTATCTGTTCATGAGCGAACGTCACGGCGAGGCCCTCGCGCATCTCGTCTACGGCGTCACCGAGAGCGGCGGCTTCATGCAGCTCACCGGCGAGGTCGGCACCGGCAAAACCACGCTCGTGCGTACCCTGTTGCTCAACCGCATGCCCGCCAATGCCGACGTCGCCGTCGTACTGAACCCGCAGCTGTCCGCACGCGAGTTCCTCGTCACGATATGCGAGGAGCTGCATCTTGCCGTGCCCGCCGAGCGCGGCAGCATCAAGGCATTGATCGATGCCCTCAACCGCCACTTGCTCGCCACGCACGCGAAAGGCCGCCGCACGATCCTCGTCGTCGACGAGGCACAGAATCTCGCGGCCGAGGTCCTGGAGCAGGTCCGGCTGCTCACGAATCTCGAGACGGCCAGGCAGAAGCTGTTGCAGATCATCCTCATCGGTCAGCCCGAGTTGCGAGAGCTGCTCGGGCGCAACGATCTGCGGCAACTCGCGCAGCGCATCACGGGGCGTTACCACCTCGAACCGCTGTCCCGTTCGGAGACGGCACGTTACATCGAGCACCGCCTGAAAGTCGCCGGCGCGCTCGGCGAGATCTTCTCTGTCGGCGCGAAAGGGGAAGTGTACCGCTTGTCGCAGGGAGTGCCGCGGCTCATCAATGTGATCTGCGATCGCGCGTTGCTCGGCGCCTACGCCGCCGAACGGCGCCGTGTCGACCGCAGGCTCGTACAGCGGGCAGCCGCCGAGGTCACGGGCAGGACGGCTGCCATCACCTGGCTGCGCTGGGCGCTGACCACCGCCGGCATCGCCGTCGCCGTCATCGTCGGCGCGAGCTACCTGTCGCTGCTCAACGAGCGGCGAGTCCCGGCCGACGTCGCCGTCGGCACGCCGGCGGCTGCGGCCGAGTCGGACGCCACACCTGCGCCGGCGGCGGACCCACCTGTCGAGCCGGTCCGGGACGAGACCTCGCTCGACGAGGAACTGAGGCTGGCCGACGAACTCACGACGACCGACACGGCGCTCGCGACGCTGTTCGATCTGTGGGGGCTGACCTACGAGCGCGGTGGACCGAGCGGATGCGGGCAAGCGGAATCGGCCGGTTATGCCTGTTTGGAGCAGCGCGGCGCCTGGAGCAGCCTGAAGCAATTCAACCGGCCAGCCGTCCTGACGCTCGTCGATCACGGCGGTGACACCCATCGCGTCGTCGTGACGTCGGTGACCGGCAACTACGCCGAGCTGTCGATCGGCGGTGTCCGCGTCACGCATCCCGTCGACGAGATCTCCGACCTCTGGTTCGGCAGGTACCTGTTGCTGTGGCGCCCGCCGAACGGCGTCTCGCAGGCGCTCGGTCCCGGTTCCCGCGGCGCCAACGTGCTGTGGCTTCGCCAGAGTCTCGCCGCCATCGATCCGCGCTACGGCACCACGACGCCGGATTCGGAGGTCTACGATGACGAGCTGCAGAGCAAGGTCCGCGATTTCCAGCGCGACAACCGTCTCACGGTCGACGGTCTGGCCGGTCAGCAGACTCAGATCATCATCAATTCACTGCTTGCGCCGGACGAAACGCCGCGCCTGACCACACCGCGCCTGGCCCGGGAGTAAGCGATGTCGTTCATCCTCGACGCCTTGAAGAAATCCGAGACGGAACGCCAGCAACAGGCAGGCGCCGAATTCGCCGCCGTCCCCTCGGGCGACGGCGCGCCGAAGTCATTCAAATGGCTCTGGCTCCTGATCGGACTGCTTGCCGTGAACTTCGCCGTTCTCGCCGGCCTGCTGCTCCGGCCGGCGGCCATTCCCGTGGCGCCGGCGACGACGCCGGCCACCGAAGCCGAACCGCCTGCAGCGGCGGAGGCGGACACGTCACCCAGCTTCGAAGAGCAGGTGGCCAGGGCACGCGAACGCGAAGCAGATCGAAGCGCCGAGCGTGCTGCCGGAAACGAGGCCGTGCCTGCACCCGCAGCGGCGGCGAGCGAGCCCGTCCGGCAGCCGCAGACACAATCCCGATCCGTCGAACCGACGCCGGCGTCCTCCGCCGCCGGAGATTCGGCCATGCTGCCCCGGTTCGACGAGCTGCGCGCCGAGGGCGTACTGCAGCTGCCGGACCTGCATCTCGACATCCACGTCTACAGCGACGTACCGAAAGAGCGATTCGTCTTCATCAACATGAACAAGCTGCGCGAAGGTCAGAGGCTCGACGAAGGGCCCGTTGTACAGTCCATCACGCCTGCCGGAGTGGTGCTCAAGTACCAGGGCAGGAGTTTTCTGTTGCCGCGCGAATAGGCGCCTGCCTCACTCGCGTATGCCGACGCCGCGACGCATGAGAACCAGGCAGGCACTGAACAGCACGACGACGAATACGACGAGGATCAGGTAGGCCCTGCCGATGCTGATGTCCGATTCGCCGAGTATCCCGTATCGGAACGCGTTGACCATGTACAGGATCGGATTGAAGAGCGAGATCCGGTGCCAGAATTCCGGCAGCAGCGAGATGGAATAGAACACGCCACCGAGATACGTCAGGGGCGTCAGGACGAACGTGGGTACGATCGAGATGTCGTCGAATTTCCTCGCGAAGACGGCGTTGATGAATCCCGCCAGCGCGAACACGGTGGACGACAGCAGGACCACGGTGATCGTGATCAGCGGATGCCGGATGTCGAGGCGGGTGAACGCCAGAGCGATCAGCGTGACCAGGATGCCGACGAGCAGGCCGCGCAACACGCCTCCCGCGACGTGGCCGATGACGATCGTCGCGTTCGACATCGGCGACACGAGCATCTCCTCGAGATGCCGCGCGAACTTTGCCCCGAAGAACGAAGACACGACGTTGCCGTACGAGTTCGTTATAACCGACATCATGATCAGGCCGGGCGCGATGTACTGCATGTAATCGAAACCGGCCATCGACCCGATGCGTCGGCCTATCAGGTTGCCGAAGATGATGAAATACAGCGTCATCGTGATCGCAGGCGGCACGATCGTCTGCACCCAGATGCGCAGCACGCGACCCATCTCCTTGCGCACGATCGTCTGCAGGGCGACGAGATTGAGCGACAGGTTCACGGCTGGTCCTCTTCGATCGCGCCGTCCTTGCTCTCGACCAGCCGCATGAACAGTTCTTCGAGTCGGTTGGCCTTGTTGCGCAGGCTGACCACCCGGATGCCGCGCTCGTCGAGCCGGGCAAACAGCGAATTGAGATCGACCGAGGGACCCTTGTCGACCTCCAGTTCGCCATCGTCCCGCAACCTCGTCTCGAATCCGTCGAGCACGGGCGCCTCATCGAGGGGGTCGGCGAGATCCAGCACGAATACTTCGCGCTGCAACTTGCGCAGCACGGTGCCCATCGGCGCGTCCTCGATGATCTCGCCCTCGTCGATGATGGCGACGTGGCGGCACAGCGACTCGGCTTCCTCGAGGTAGTGAGTCGTCAGGATGATGGTCGTGCCGGCAGCATTGATCTCGCGCAGGAACTCCCACATCGAACGGCGGATTTCGATATCGACTCCGGCAGTCGGTTCGTCGAGCATGAGCAGGCGCGGCTCGTGCACGAGCGCGCGGGCGATCATCAGGCGCCGCTTCATGCCGCCGGACAGACTTCGCGCCTGGTCCTGTCGCCGGTCCCACAAGCGCAGTGCCCGCAGGTATTTCTCCGTCCGCTCCCGGGCGAGGCGCCGGCCGAGTCCGTAGTATCCGGCCTGGTTCAGGACGACATTCTGGACGCTCTCCCACAGATTGAGATTGACCTCCTGCGGCACCAGGCCGATGCAGGTCTTCGCCCCTTCGAGATCGACGTCGATGTCGTGCCCGAAGACTTCGACCCGTCCTCCGGTCTTGTTGACCAGCGACGTGATGATGCCGATCGCGGTCGTCTTGCCGGCGCCGTTCGGCCCGAGCAAGGCATAGAAATCGCCCGCCTCGACGGCGAGGTCGATGCCCTTCAGTGCCAGATTGCCATTAGCGTAGGTCTTCTGGAGATTCTCGATGGCGAGCGCTTTCATGAAGCCGCGTATTGTAACCACGGCGGGACGCCTGCGCTAAAGTTGCGCGGCGGCCTCAGCGCGGGCCCGGTTTCTCGGCGATGCCGAACGAGGGTACCGCCGACCGGCAGGCCGCGGCCCGGCGGCGCGGTGCGATGCGGGCGTACGGGCCCGTGTGCATGCGTTGCAGCACGGCGATCCGGGCGGCCCTGCGCACTTCCGGCAACGGACTCAGGCCGGATTCGAGCAGCCGCTGCCAGACCTCGGCGTCTCCCGGGAACCGCGGCCCGAGCAGATCACCCCGCCCGCGTGCTCGCCACAGCACACCCTGCAGGGTCCATCCCGCGAGGCGTTCGCACCAGGCGAGCGTCGCACCGGAAACGAGGCGGGCAGTGTAGGGATTGTGACGGGCCGCCTGCCAGAGGAACGCGAGCGTCGCCGCCGCGACCTCCGCCACCTCGGGGGTCCCGGGGCGATCGTCCAGAAGACTCCCGGTCGGTTCCGAATCGAGCAGAGTCTGCCAGTAACCGTCGTCGTCTTCACGCACGGACACGAGCAGTATCGGTACGTCGGCCAGGCGTGCAATTTCTCCCTCGCCGAGCCCCAGGACGGCGGTACCTGCTGCCTCCGGCAGCATCCGGCGCAAACGCGAGCCTGCCGCGACACTGCGCAGGCAGCGCAGGAAAGCCTTGTTGAGCGATCGTACGTTGGCGAAATCCGCCGGTTGCGGTCCCGAGTAATCCATCCGGTCTCCTCCGCGGGCATTTTTGATGAGTTCTTCGAGTTACTGTATTTTTTATTGATTGACCATGTGTGGATTGTATAAGCTAGATTATATCTTTATATGGTCTATTTCTAGCATAAAGAACTTCAAATGCGCCTGACAGACGACCGCTATTCGAACGAGCGCAGCCAGTTCGAGCTGGCCCTGCGCATGATCCGGCACGAAGCGAGGACGCGCACCATCCGGGAGTGCACCGGTTTATCCGACGACCGGATCCGCAAACTCTATACGACCTACTTTCGCAACGGCGGCACGCCGGTGAGGCGGCGCCGCGGCAAATCGCCGCGCCAGGTCACCCGCTTCGTCAGCTCACCGTCGAATCAGCTGCAGGCGACGACCCTCGTCTCGCTCTACTGCAACGGACTGTTGCTGCGGCTGGACGCGGGCGACCGGGTCCGGCCACGCTGGCCGCGGCCCGATGTCGAGTTCGGTCACCGGGTGTGCCGCGCGTACGAGACCTACCTGCTGCTGCACGAAGACGCGTCCCTGAGTTTCGAGTGGGCCTGGAACCTGCTGCAGGCGATCTCTTTCAACGACGAACTCTATCTCGCGATTTGCGCGAAGTGCCGCACACGCTATGTCCAGGATGCGTATGCGCTCGATGACGAAACCTGCCCCTGTTGCGAAATCGAAGCCAGCCGGGGTCGGCGGCCGGGCGTACGCGGCTTCAGTTGAGTAAACTTCCCCGCTACGCTCGGGGAATCTCATGCAGGATCACAACGTTTTCGCAGGCGCTTTCGTCGATCGCAGCGGCGAGCGGCGCAAGGATCCGGACTGGCTGACTCGCGCCGCCAACGGCGCCGACAGCCGCTTCGTGCCGGTCTGGAACCAGCGCTGCCTCATCGCCGGCGATCCGCCCGCCGCCGTACTCCTCGAGCGGCGCGAACTGGGCGAGAACGTGGACGACAGGGAACTCATCTTCCTCGGCACGTTCCGCGGCCGCCCCGCATTCGCATTGTCCGTCGACGCCGCCGAGGCGCCGTTCCCGGAACTGGGCGAATTCCGGGAGTTGCGCTATGTGGGCACCGTGCTGCCCCCGGACGAGGCCAATCTGGCGGCACACGCGCGCGCACTCGTGCTCTGGCACGCGTCGCAGGTGTACTGCGGCACCTGCGGGTCGCCCTCACGCGCCGCCGCGGGCGGCAATTCCAGAGTCTGTGTCAACGCCGAGTGCGGACGTGAAATCTTCCCGCGGGTCGATCCCGCGATCATCGTGCTGGTATCCGATGGCGAACGCTGCCTGCTCGGTCGGCAGGGAGCCTGGCCGGAAGGGATCTACTCGACGATCGCCGGTTTCGTCGAACCGGGCGAGAGTCTCGAGGATTCGGTCCGCCGGGAAGTCTTCGAAGAAACGAACATCCGCGTCGGCCGGGTGCGTTATCACAGTTCGCAACCGTGGCCGTTCCCGTCGTCCCTGATGCTGGGCTTTTTCGCTTCCGCCGAGACGTCGGAGATCTCGCTGAATGACGGCGAACTCGAGGACGCCCGCTGGTTCACGCGCGAGGACCTGCGCTCGGATTTCCCGAAACTGCCATTTTCGATTTCGATTGCAAGGCGGCTCGTGGATCACTGGCTCGACTACGGCGAACCCTGAACCGTGTGTCTCGTCGTCATCGCCATCGACCGGCATCCGGCGTTCCGGCTCATCGTCGCGGCCAATCGCGACGAATTCCACGAACGGCCGACCCGGGAAGCGCACTGGTGGCCGGATCGTCCGGATGTCCTCGGCGGGCGCGACCTGCTCGCCGGCGGCACCTGGCTCGCGGTGAACCGCGCCGGCAGGATTGCGCTCGTGACCAACGATCGCGATGCCGAACCGAAACACGGCAAGCTGCCGTCGCGCGGCATGCTCGTGGCCGGCTTCCTCACATCCGGTCTGGCGCCGATGGCGTATTTCGCAGGCATCGATGCGTCCGCCTATGCCGGCTTCAACCTGATCGCAGGCAGTGACAGCTTCGCCTGGCTGTCGAATCGGAACGGCGCCCCACAACCGCTCGCGGCCGGCCTTTACGGACTCAGCAATGCACAGCTCGACACGCCCTGGGACAAGGTCCGCCGCAGCAAGGAACGGCTGGCGCGTCTCATCGACGAAGACCGGATGGACGAGACCGCGTTGCTGAAGTTGCTCGCCGATCGTGACAGGTCACGCGTCGACGAGGTGGAAGCCGGGTCGCTGCCGTTCAAGACGGCACATGCGATCACTGCGCCGTTCGTCGTGACGCCCGATTACGGCACGCGCTGCTCGACGATCGTCACCGTCGATCGCTCCGGCCACTGGGGCTTCCTCGAACGCCGCTTCGATGCGGCCGGCAACATGACCGGCGAATCACGTTTCGCTTTCGACGCCGGCGGCGACTGACAACAGCCAGGTTCGGATCGCGACGACCTCCTCCGCGCAGACCGAATGTGCCATCGGGTATTCGTGCCACTCGACGGAGAAGCCGGCAGCACGGAGTCGCTGCGCCGACTCCATCCCCATCTCGTAAGTCAGCACGGGATCGAAACGCCCGTGCGCCATGAAGATCGGTACCTCGGCGTTCGCGCCGTGCGGTGTGCGGACGACTTCTGCCTCGAAGTACTGCTGCAGTGGCAGGTAGGTGGACAGCGCCATGATCCCGGCGAGCCGCACCGACGAGCGCAAGCCGGCGTGCAAAGCGATCGCACCACCCTGCGAGAAGCCGGCGACGACGATGCGCCCTGCGTCGATACCGCGCGCGCGTTCCCGCTCGATGAGCGCATCGAGCAATCTGCCGCTCGCACGGATGCCGGACTCGTCGGCCGGTCCGCCGCGGTCGAACGAGAGGATGTCGTACCACGCCCGCATGACCATGCCGTTGTTGATCGTCACGGGACGCTCGGGCGCGTGCGGGAACACGAAGCGCCAGCCGGGCTCCGCGGGAAGCCGCAACTCCGGGACGAGGGGCTCGAAGTCGTGGCCGTCCGCGCCGAGACCGTGTAACCAGATCACCGAGAACGACGGGTCGGCCCGCGTCTCGACTTCGATGGTCTCCGGTATCGCCATGCCTCGTCCCTGCCGCTTGGAGGCCGCGCAGTGTACCGCCTTTCGGGGGCGTGGGCCGGGTTGACAATGTATGCACATCTTGTCTACTATATGCGCATATTTATGCAGTAGCTTCCCATGCCCAACTCCAGCCAGGACCAGACGCTGCGCCGCGACGCGCTCCGCCACCTGCTCACACGGGCGCCGGCGCACACGCAGCGTTCGCTCGTCGAAGCGCTGCGCGCGCGCGGCCTCGTCGCGACGCAGTCGAGCGTGAGCCGCGACCTGAAAGACCTCGGCGCGATCAAGACCGCCCGCGGCTACGAGCTGCCCGGCGCGGCCCATCCCGAGCCCGACGAACTGGCCGCGCTCGCCGAGTTCGTGCGCGGGGTCGCGACTGCCGGCCCCAACCTGATCGTCATCAAGACGGCGATCGGTGCCGCGCAGCGCGTCGCGCTCGCGCTCGATCGCAGCCACTGGCCCGAGATGGTCGGCAACATCGGCGGCGACGACACGGTTTTCGTCGCGACCGACTCGACCGCCCACCAGAAAGCTCTCGTCGCGCGTATCGAGCGCGCAAGAGCCTGAAACCGGACCTCGGAGAGTGACCGTGAGCCAGGATTCTTCCCCCATCATCCTCGCGTTTTCGGGCGGACTCGACACGTCGTTCTGCGTGCCGTGGCTCACCGAGACCTGCGGCCGCGACGTCATCACCGCGACCGTCGACACCGGCGGCATCGATGCGCGCGCCGCGGCCGCACTGGAAGAACGGGCGCTCGCACTCGGCGCGGTCGAGCACGTGCTCGTCGACGCGAAACAGGATTTCTTCGACTCGGTCATCCGTTACCTCATCGCCGGCAACGTGCTACGCGGCCACGCGTATCCGCTCTGCGTCGGCGCCGAGCGCGGGCTGCAGGCCGCGCGACTCGCGCTGCTCGCGCGCGAGCGTGGCGCGACGACGGTGGCGCACGGTTGCACGGCCGCGGGCAACGACCAGATCCGCTTCGAGATAGCGCTGCGGACTCTGAACCCCGGGCTGGAGGTCCTGGCGCCGGTCCGCGACAACGCGTGGGTCCGGGCGGAACAACTCGCCTACCTGACACAGCACGGCCTGCCCCTGCCGGCGCAGGGCGCGGACTATTCCATCAACCGCGGCCTGTGGGGCGTCACGATCGGCGGTCGCGAGACGCTGACCTCGGCGACATCGATCCCGGAGCATGCCTGGGTACTGTCGGCGGGTGCGTTCGGCGAGCCGCGCGAAGCCTCGTCGCATACGCTCGATTTCGAAGCGGGGATCCCGGTAGCGCTCGACGGCGAGGCGCAGGCGCCGGTGGCCCTGATCGAGCGACTCGAAACGCTGGCCGGCGCGTACGGGATAGGCCGCGGCATCCACCTCGGCGACACGATACTCGGCACCAAGGGCCGGGTGGCGTTCGAGGCGCCGGCGGCGATCACGCTGATCACGGCGCACCGCGAGCTCGAGAAGCTCGTCGCCAGCGCGCAGCAATTGCGTCTCAAGGACGCCGTTGCCTCGCTCTACGGTGACCTCGTCCACGAGGGCAAACAGCTCGACCTCGTCTGTGCCGATATCGAGGCGCTGCTCGGATCGTCGCAGCGGCGGGTCTCGGGTACCGTGAACTTCACGTTGCGGCCGGGCAGCCTGTTCATCGACGGCGTGGAATCGCCGTATTCGCTGCTGGCCGCGACGCGCGGCGTATACGGCGAAGCCGCCGGCGAATGGACGGCCGCGGATGCACTGGGATATGCGCGCATCCTGTCCCTGCCCGGCGCCCTGCAGACGCGCGCGGCCGGAGCGGGATCGTGAGGAGCGTCGTCGTAGACAAGATTGCTTCGGTCGCGCAGCACAGCAAGCTCGGCCAGGAACTGCGCGTCGCGGACGACATCCCCTGCGAGGAGGGCATCCTCGTCGCCGTGCGCGTACTGAACAACAAGGCGCGCTACAACCAGCTCGAGCTCACCTCGGGCAGGATGGCGACGGTCAACCAGGGCGACGTCCTGGTCGGCGCGCTCGGACACCGCAAGGCGCTGCGCGGTTACTCGGGTCACCTGCCGGAGACACTCGCCGTCGGCGATACGATCCAGATCCTCAATATCGGCGGTGTGCTCGGCATGTGCGACTCGGCGAACCCCGACGTCGGACCGCCGTTCGACTGTGAAGTCCTCGGCACCGTGCTGGACTTCCCTTACCTCGGCGAGCGCATCGGCGTCCCGCGCGCGCCGGCAGACAGGCGTTCGATGCGAACGCGAATCTCGATACGCACGGCGTCGCCGTCGTGGCGATGGCCGGCACCTGCATGGATTCGGGCAAGACGGCCGCGGCCTGCGCGATCGTCGGCCGGCTGCGCCACCTGGGGATGCACGTCGCAGCATGCAAGGCGACCGGCGTCTCGCTGCGCCGCGACATCCTCGCGATGGAAGACGCGGGCGCCGCCGAGACGATGATCTTCTCCGACCTCGGCATCGTCTCGACGACCGCGGCAAACGGGCCGGCCCTGACTCGCGCACTGCTCTCGAGCCTCGCCGATCACCGGCCGGACGTCATCGTGCTCGAACTCGGCGACGGCCTGCTGGGCGCTTACGGAGTCGAGGCGATCCTGTCCGATACTGCCATCCGCGAAGCGCTGACGGCCGTGATCCTGTGCGCCAACGATCCGGTCGCCGCCTGGGGCGGGGCGCGCATCCTGCGCGACACGTTCGGCATCGAGCCGGCGGTCGTCACCGGGCCCGCGACCGACAACGCGGTCGGCGTGCGGCAAATCGCCGAGCGGCTGCAGCTGCCCGCGATCAATGCCCTGACGAACGGCGTCGCGCTCGGCGACCTCGTCGCGCAGCGGCTCGGCGAGACGGAGGCGGCATGAGCGCGGAGGCACCGATCGGGGCGGTCGTGCTCGGCGCCACGGGTTACGTCGGCGGCGAACTCCTGCGGCTCCTCATGGCCCATCCGCGTTTCACGCTCGCAGCCGCCGTCTCGGAGAGCCGCGCCGGCGAGCCGATCGCCGCCGCTTTCCCGCAGCTGGCGGCCGCCGCGGGCGCCGCGGTTTTCGCGAGCGCCGACACATGGATAGAGGAATTCGGCGCGGCGACGCGCTCGCCCTGTTCTCGGCCGCGCCGCACGGCACCGCCGCGGCACAGATCGCGCGGACGCTCGAGCGCGCTGGCGCCAGGGACCTCGTCGTGCACGTCGTCGATGCATCGGCGGATTTCCGTTATGGCAGGGCGGCCGACTACGAAGCCGTCTACGGCCAGAAGCACGGCGCCCCGGACCTGCTCGCCGATTTCGTCTGCAGCGTGCCCGAGCACGCCACCGGGACTCCCGCGGCCCACGTCGGCCATCCGGGCTGTTTCGCCACGGCGGCAGTGCTCGCCACCGTACCGCTCGTCGCCTCGGGACTCGCGGGCGACGACGTGTTCGTCACCGGCATTACCGGCAGCACGGGCTCGGGACGCCATCCGCAACCCGGCACGCACCATCCGGAACGGCACTCGAACCTGTATGCCTACAAGCCGCTCGCGCATCGGCATGCACCCGAGATGACGGCGCTGATTCGGGCCGCCGGCGGCCGGGCGCCGGCCGTGCATTTCGTGCCGCACTCCGGTCCGTTCGCCCGCGGCATCCACGTGACGGTGCTGGCGAAGACCGTACGTCCGGTTTCCGAAGACGCGTTGCGCGACATCTTTGCCGACGCGTACGCCGACGCTCCGTTCGTGCAGGTCATCGACGGCCTGCCGCGCATCAAGGACGTCGTGTCCAGCAACTACTGCCGCATCGGCATCACGACCGACGGCGACACCGTGGGCGTGTTCGCGGTGATCGATAACCTCGTCAAGGGCGCCGCCGGCGGCGCGGTGCAGTGGATGAACCGCCTGTTCGGACTCCCCGAGACGGCCGGCCTCACGGCCGCGGCGCCGGCCTGGATCTGACCCGTGACGGCGCAGAACCCGCATGCCGGAACAGACGCGCGCGCACGCGAGGCGAGGACGACGCTGTCGGTATACGGCCAGCTGCCCTTCGTGCCGGAACGTGCGGCCGGCTGCGACATCATTACGAGCGATGGCCGGCACATCCTCGACCTGTACGGCGGCCACGCCGTCGCGGCGCTCGGCTACGGGCATCCGCGTCTCGTCGGCGCCGTCAGCGAACAGAGCACCCGCCTGCTGTTCCAGAGCAATGCCGTCGCGCTGGAAATACGTGCCCGTGCGGCAGAGAAACTCCTCGGCGTCGCGCCTGACACACTGTCGCGCGTGTTCTTCGCCAATTCCGGCGCCGAAGCCAACGAGAACGCGTTGCGCATGGCTTGCGTGGTGACACGCCGGTCGAAGGTGCTCGCGGTGACACACGGCTTCCACGGCCGCACCGCCGCGGCCGGCGCGGTCACCTGGAATTCATCGAAATGGTACGGCTTCCCTGCGCGACCGTTCGACGTCGACTTCATCCCGCGCGACGACTGCGAGGCCGCCGAACGCATGATCGGCCGCGACGTCGCGGCGGTGATCGTCGAGCCGGTGCAGGGCGTCGCCGGCGCCTACGACCTGTCGGCCGAATTCCTCGAGACGCTGCGCCGGCGCACGCAGCACGACGGCGTGCTGATGATCGCGGACGAGGTGCAGTCCGGCATCGGTCGATGCGGACGGTTCTTCGCCGTGCAGGCGCACGGCATCGTGCCGGACATCATCACCAGCGCAAAAGCGCTCGGCGGCGGCATACCCTGTGCGGCGGTCCTTGTGCGCGACGACATTGCGGCGCATTTCGGGCCGGGCGATCTCGGTTCGACGTTCGGCGGCGGCCCGGTCGCCGCCGCCGCGATCGTCGCGGTCATCGAGTCGATCGAGCGCGAGGACCTCCTGCAGAACGTCCGCGACCGCGAAGCAGAGATCCGCGATCGCTGCCTGAGAGGGCCCGTGAAAAAGATCCAGGGCATGGGCCTGCTACTCGGGCTGGTCTGCGACCGGCCGGCCGTCGAGGTGCGTAACGCCTTGCTGGAGCACGATATTTTGACCGGGACGAGCGCCGATCCGGAGGTGTTGCGTATCCTCGCGCCGCTGGTACTGGAATCCCGCCACGTCGAACACCTCGCCGACGCGCTGGGTGCGCTCGCGCCGGCAACCGATAACACCAGGAAAACCCGATGAAGAAATTCAACGACCTCGCCGAGTTCGGTAACGAAGAGATCCGGTCACTGCTCGATCTCTCCAGGCGCCTCGACGCGCAGCCGGAACCGGAGGCGCTGCGCGGCAAGGTGCTGTCGCTGCTGTTCCTGAGTCCGTCGCTGCGTACGCTCGCGTCGTTCCAGGCCGCGATGACGCGCCTCGGTGGCGGCTCGTTCGTCATCTCGCCGGACATGTCGATCCACGGCCTCGAGACGCGCCCGGGCATCGTGATGGACGGCGAGGCGGCCGAACACATCCGCGAGGCGGTGCCGGTGATCGCATCCTACGGCGATGCGATCGGCATCCGCGCGTTCGCCGAACGGCGCAACCTCGAGCACGACATGGCCGAGACGGAATTCGCGGCACTCACGTCACTCATCGATACGCCATACATCAACATGGAATCAGCGATGAATCATCCCTGCCAGAATCTCGCCGACTGGAAGACGCTCGACGACCTCGGCATACCCGCCGCCGGCGGCCGCTTCGTCCTGTCCTGGGCCTACCATCCAAAAGCCCTGCCGCTCGCCGTGCCGGCCTCGACCCTGTACACGGCGGCCCGCCGCGGTATGGATGTCACGGTGCTCAGGCCCGCCGGTTTCGAACTCCCGGAAGCGCTGATGGCCAAGGCGCGCGAGGCGGCAACGGCCAACGGCGGCTCGGTCCGCGAGACCGATGACCGTGCGCAGGCGATGGAGGGTGCGCACGTAATCTACGCGAAATCCTGGTCCTCGACACGGCACTACGGCGACCGGCTCGGCGACGAGAAATTGCGCAACGAGCTCGTCGACTGGTGCGTGGACGAACCCTGGTTCGCAAACGCAAGGGACGACTGCCGCTTCATGCATTGCCTGCCGGTGCGTCGCGGCGTCGTGGTCAGCGAAGCGGTGCTCGACGGGCCACGCAGCGTCGTTATCCACGAGGCGCGCAACCGCATGCTCGCGCAGATGGCCGTCCTGCATCAAATGCTCGGAGGCACGAGATGACCGCGCCGAGGGACCGGGCGATCGTCGTCTCCGCGCTCAAGCACGCGGCGCCGTACATCCGCCTGTTCAAGGGCAAGGTGTTCGTGCTCAAGGCCGGCGGCGAGATCTTCGTCGACACGGCGGCCACAAGGGCGCTGATGGAACAGGTCGGGATACTGCACCAGGTGGGCATCCGTGTCGTGTTGATACACGGCGGCGGGCCGCAGTCGACGAAGCTCGCCACCGCGCTGGGTCTCGACACGACCTTCGTCGAGGGGCGCCGCGTGACCGACGGGGCCTCGCTGGACGTTGCGACGATGGTGCTGAACGGGCAGATCAACACGCGCGTCCTTGCGGCCTGCCGCGACCTGCAGATACCGGCCGTCGGCATCAGCGGCGTCGATGCCGGCCTGATCCGCGCCCATCGCCGGCCGCCCGTGGCGCGCGAAGGAGCGAGTCCGGTCGATTACGGCTTCGTCGGCGACATCGACGCGGTCGAGGCCGATATCCTGAGGAAACAGCTCGACAACGGACTGATGCCGGTCGTGAGCCCGCTGTCCTGTGACGAGGCGGGCACGCTGCTGAACATCAATGCGGATACCGTTGCCGCCGCGATCGCGGCCGAACTCGGTGCCGAGAAACTGATCCTGATGACCGGCTCACCCGGCATCCTCGAGGATGCCGGCGATCCGCAATCGCTGATCAGCTACATCGATCGCGCGCAACTCGACGCGCTGCGCGACGCAGGAAAGCTCGCCGACGGCATGTTGCCCAAGGCCGCCGCAATCGACGCCGCGCTGGCGAACGGCGTCAGCCGCGTGCACGTGATCTCGCACAAGCTGCCGGACAGCCTGTTGCTCGAGGTGTTCACCAACGAGGGGACCGGCACGCTCGTCGTCAACGACATCGCCGCGCTCACACCCGCCGAGCAGGCCGGGAGTCCGCCGTGACGCGGCTCTGGGACAAAGGCCTGCCGCTCGATACGCGCGTGCTGCGCTACACCGCCGGCGAGGACCATGCGCTCGACGCCCGACTCGTGCCTTACGACGTCGCGGCCTCGATCGCGCACGCCGAGATGCTCGCGGAGACCGGGCTGTTGTCGGCCGGAGACTGCGCGGCGATCGTCAAGGGACTGCAGGCACTCGAAGCCGGCTTTGCCGCCGGTCACTGGCGCATCGAGCTCGACGACGAGGACGTGCACACGGCGCTCGAGACCCGGCTCACGGCAGCGATCGGCGAGGCCGGCGCAAGACTGCACCTCGGCCGATCGCGCAATGACCAGGTATTGACCGCGCTGCGACTGTACCTGCGCGATGCCGCCGCAGACCTCGGCATACGCGTCGCCTCTCTTCGCGGGTCGCTCGCTTCGCTCGCCGAGCGCCATCGGGACGTCGAGCTGCCGGGGTACACGCACATGCAGCAGGCGATGCCCTCCTCGGTACCGCTCTGGTGCGGCGGCTACGACGATGCATTCGCGGATGCCGAGGCCGGCCTCGAATCCTCGAAGCGGCGCATCAACCGCAATCCCCTCGGCAGTGCCGCGGGCTACGGAACGCCCGGCCTGCCGCTCGACCGCGAGTCGACCCGCGCGAAACTCGGCTTCGACGAAACGCAGGAACCGGTCACCGCGGTCCAGCTCTCGCGCGGCAAGGCCGAGGCCACGCTACTGTTCGAGATCGCCTTGCTGCTCTCGGATATAGGCCGCATGGCCAGCGACATGCTCCTGTTCTATACGCAGGAGTTCGCCTACATCACGCTTGCCGCCGATGTCACGACCGGTTCGTCGATCATGCCGCAGAAGCGCAATCCGGACGTGCTCGAATTGTTACGCGCCGCCTCGAGCACGGCGCAGGCCAGCCTCGACGAAGTCCTGATGATCACCGCAAAGCTGCCGTCGGGCTACCAGCGGGACCTGCAACGCCTGAAGCCCCCGCTGTTCCGCGCGATCGACCTCGCGCTCGACAGCGTCGATATCGCTGCCGCGGTACTCGACGGTGTGAGCTTCCGTCCCGAGAACATCCGACCCGATGCCGGCATCTTTGCGACCGGCGAAGCGTATCGACTGGTGCGCGAGGAAGGCATCCCGTTCCGAGAGGCCTATCGGCGCATCGCCGAACGCTATTCAAAGTGAGCGCGCTCACCCTATAATCGATGCATCCTCCGAACCGGTCCATATCAATGAAACCGACACTGCTGCCAGCCGGCATCCTGCTGACACTCTTCCTGGCCGGTTGCGGCCAGAGCGGTCCGCTGTACATCCCGGGCAACCCGAGCACGATCCACCCGCCGCCCGAGCAGTCCGAGCAGTCCGAGCAGTCCGGGCAGGATCAGCAGAAAGCCGAGGACGACAAGGACAAGGACGCCGACTCGCAGTAAGCCGGCTGCCATGCCTGACGTTGATCTCGTACTCGTCGACGGATCGTCCTATCTGTACAGGGCCTTCCATGCACTGCCCAGGCTGAGCAGTTCGCGCGGCGAGCCGACCGGTGCGCTGCTCGGCGTGCTGACGATGCTGGCCAGACTCCGACGCGAACAGCCTGCCGCGCGCATCGGCGTGGTGTTCGACGCGCCCGGCAAGACCTTCCGTGACGAGCTGTACGAGGAGTACAAGGCGAATCGTCCGCCGATGCCGGACGAGTTGCGCCCGCAGGTCGAGCCGCTGGTCGACGCCGTCCGCTCGATGGGCCTGCCGCTGCTCCGGATCGACGGTGTCGAGGCCGACGACGTCATCGGCACGCTGTGTGCACAAGCGGCCGCGCGCGGCCTCAACGTCCTCGTCTCGACCGGCGACAAGGACATGGCGCAACTCGTCGACGAGCACGTGACGCTGGTCAACACGATGACGGACTCGATGCTCGACCGTGACGGCGTCAAAGCCAAGTTCGACGTCTTCCCCGAACAGATCGTCGATTACCTCGGTCTCGTCGGTGACAGCTCCGACAACATCCCCGGCGTGCCGAAAGTCGGCCCGAAAACCGCAGCAAAATGGCTCAACGAATACGGCAGCGTCGACGCGATCATCGAGCACGCGCAGGAGATCGGCGGCAAGGTGGGCGAGAGCCTGCGCGAACATCTCGCCGAGCTCGAGTTGTCGCGCGAACTCGCGACGATCCGCCTCGATGTCGACCTGCCGGTCGCGATGGACGATCTCGTGCCGGGCGCCGCCGACGTCGCCGCGCTGCGCGAACTGTACTCCCGGTTCGAGTTGCGGACACTGCTGCGCCAGCTCGATCAGGACGCCGGCGAGACGCCAATGAAGCAGGCTGCATCCGCCGATTACGACGTCGTGCTGACCTGGGACGCGTTCGACGCATGGCTCGAGCGGATCCTCGCCGCCGACCTCGTTGCCGTCGACACCGAGACGACGAGCCTGGACTACATGGCCGCCGAGGTCGTCGGCGTGTCGCTCTGCGTCGAGCCCGGCCATGCGGCCTATATCCCGGTTGCCCACGACTATCCGGGCGCACCCGAACAGCTGCACAGGGACGAGGTGTTCGGGAAATTGCGGGAGTTCCTGGAGAGTCCCGACCACGCGAAGGTCGGCCACCACCTGAAATACGACGCGCACGTGCTGGCGCGGCACGGTATCCGGCTCGCCGGCATGCGCTTCGACACGATGCTGGAATCGTACGTCCTGAACAGCGTCGCGACGCGCCACGACATGGATTCGACCGCCCGGCTCTATCTCGGCCACGAGACGATCCACTACGAGGACGTCGCCGGCAAGGGCGCCAAACAGCTGACGTTCAACCAGGTCGATCTCGATGCCGCCGGACCCTATGCGGCCGAGGATGCCGACGTGACGCTGCGGCTGCACCGCTGCCTGTGGCCGAAGCTCGGCGAGACCGGCTCGCTGTGCAAGGTCTACACCGAGATCGAACAGCCGCTCGTGCCCGTGCTGCTCGACATGGAAGAGGCCGGCGTGCTCATCGACAAGAAGATGCTCGCGAAACAGAGCAAGCAATTGTCGAAGAAGATGACCGAGCTCGAAGAGCAGGCCCACGAACTCGCCGGCGGTCCGTTCAACCTCGGCTCGCCGAAACAGCTCCAGGAGATCCTGTTCGACAAGCTCGAACTGCCCGTGCTGCGCAAGACGCCGAAGGGCCAGCCGTCGACCGCCGAAGACGTCCTCGCGGAACTCGCCGCGGACTACGAGCTGCCGCGCGTCATCATCGACTACCGCGGCGTCAGCAAGCTGAAGAGCACCTACACGGACAAACTGCCGCTGCAGATCAAGCCGGCGACCGGCCGCGTGCACACGTCCTATCACCAGGCCGTCGCGGCGACCGGGCGGCTGTCGTCCACCGACCCGAACCTGCAGAACATCCCGATACGCACTCCCGAGGGCCGCCGTATCCGGCAGGCCTTCGTCGCGCCCGAGGGCTGCGTCCTGCTGGCTGCAGATTACTCGCAGATCGAACTGCGCATCATGGCTCACCTCTCCGGCGACGAGGGCCTGCGCGAGGCGTTCGCGCAGGACGAGGACGTGCACCGGGCAACTGCGGCCGAGGTTTTCGGTGTCGCCCTCGACGACGTGACCCAGGACCAGCGGCGCTCCGCCAAGGCGATCAACTTCGGCCTGATGTACGGCATGTCCTCGTTCGGTCTCGGCAAGCAGCTCGGCATACCGCGCGGCCAGGCACAGGAATACGTGGACCTCTATTTCGAGCGCTATCCGCGCGTCAAGGCCTTCATGGACAGCACCCGCGCACAAGCGGCCGAGCAGGGTTATGTCGAGACGGTGTTCGGCCGCCGCCTCTACCTGCCGGAAATCAACGCGTCCAATTCGCAGCGCCGCCAGTACGCGGAGCGCAGCGCGATCAACGCGCCGATGCAGGGTACGGCCGCCGACATCATCAAGCGCGCGATGATCGGCGTGCACGACTGGCTCGCACACGACGAGGTCGATGCCCGCATGATCATGCAGGTGCACGACGAGCTCGTATTCGAGACGGCCGCGCACGACGCGGAACGCGCCAAGCGGAAGGTCGTCGAGATCATGTGCGCGGCGGCCGATCTGTCGGTCGCACTCAAGGTCGAAGCCGGCATCGGACGCAACTGGGACGAAGCGCATTGACTCCCTGATCGCGGCTGAAGCCGCTCCTACGGATTCTATGCTGGCCGTCGTAGTCGATTAGCATCCGTAGGAGCGGCTTCAGCCGCGACCCCGACGAGCACCCTGACCGAGACTCGGTCTAAATATATTTCTTTATGTTTCAAACAGTTACTCCGATCGAGGAACTCGGCGGAGTACTCGTACTCTAATCGGATGAGTGCGTTAGTCACTTGCCTGTTTACCTCCCTAGACAGGCGTGCAACACGGTAACCCCAAGCCGGTTGCTTACGTTACCCGGAGCACGTTGTGCTCCGGGTCTTTTTTGCAGCGAGGGGCCGACCGAGAAAATGTTCCAGACGTTCGCGTGCCTCGGCCTCCCCCTGTCGATCGTGGGCCGAGAAGAGTTGCACGCCGGCCCGATCGCCGAGTTCGGCGCGGACCGTCATCAGCGCCTTCGCGGCCTGGCCTCGCGAGAGTTTGTCCGCCTTGGTCAGGAGCACGTGTATCGGCACGCCGACGCCTTCCGCAAAAGCGAGCATCTGCAGATCGTGTTCCTTCAGTCCCCGGCGGATATCGACGACGACAAGGAGCCCGTTGAGACTGCGGCGATGGCTGAAATAGTCGGTCAGCAAGGCCCCCCAGTGATCGCGCAGGGTGTTCGGGACCCGCGCGAAGCCGTAGCCCGGCAAATCGACGAGCCGCTGTCCCTCCCGGAGCGAGAAGAAATTGACGAGCTGCGTGCGTCCCGGCGTTTTGCTCGTCCTCGCGAACTGGCGTCTGCCCACGATGAGGTTGATCGCACTCGACTTGCCCGCATTGGAGCGGCCGGCCACGGCGACCTCGATTCCGTCGTCCGGCACGAATTGCGCGGGCGAATTGGCACTCTTGACGAAATGGGCATCGGGGTACTGTGACATGCTTTTTGGCCCCGGAATTGCGTGTATAATTCAGCGGTCACAGTCTGACGGTTCCAGGGTCGCGCGGCAAGGCGTCCCCGCCCTTGCAGTCCCGGCAGGCCCATCAAGAGCAACCAAGAATCGAAACAATTATCGAAGCACATTGTGTGGTGATCCCGATTCGCCAAGGAACTAACGGATACCGGAACATGAATCCCAGGGCCCTCTCCATCGTATCGCTGGCGGCAGTCTTCCTGGCGGCGCAGGCCGGCGCAGAGAGCCTCGTCAGCGGGTCCGTCGATGCCGGCAAGGCCCGGTCCACCGTCTGCTCCGCCTGCCACGGCCAGGACGGTAACAGCGTCAATCCGCTCTGGCCGAACCTCGCCGGGCAGCACGCGACGTACATCGTCAACCAGTTGAAGACTTTCCGGGAGGGCGGCAAGGACCCGGACTCGGCGGCGCGCTCCGATCCGCTGATGACGCCGCAGGCAATGCAGCTCTCGGACGAGGACATCGCGAATCTTGCCGTTTATTTCGAAAGCCTGCCGGCGCCGGCGATGCCCGTAGCGGATGCATCCACCGTCGACAAAGGCGAGTCTCTTTTCCGCGGCGGCGACGCCGACAAGGGCGTGCCCGCCTGTTTCGCGTGCCACGGTCCGACCGGACGCGGCAACCCGGCCGCCGGCTACCCGTCGCTCAAGGGGCAACACGCGACCTACACGGCCAAGCAGCTGCGTGCGTATGCCTCGGGCTCGCGGCAGTCCGACGGCAAGACTCGCATCATGCGCGACATCGCGTCACGCCTGAGCGAGGATGAGATCGTCGCGGTCGCCTCTTACGTGCAGGGGCTCCGCTGATGTTCCGGCACGCCATGGTCGCCGCGGTCATGCTGCTGATGCTGGCAGCCTGCGGCAAGGACGAGCCCGCGCCGCCGGCCGACCAGGCGACGCCGCCGGCCGCCGACGCGAGCGTCGCGGAACCCGCCGAAGAGGCGGCACCTGCCGAGCCTCCGCAGGAGGCACAGGAAGTCGTCGAGGAAACGGCGGCCGATACCGGCGGGGACCAGACGATCACGCTGGCACAGGCCGATACACCGCAGCCGCACGAATGGAAGTTCAAGGAAGGCGTCAATTTCACGCGCCTCGTCCCGGCGCAACCGACGCTCGGCGGCGCCGACAAGATCGAAGTCGCGGAATTCTTCTGGTACGGCTGCCCGCACTGCTATGACTTCGAGCCGTACATCAACAAATGGGCCAAGACCAAGCCGGCCAACGTCCGCTTCGTACGGATCCACGCGATGTGGAATCAACTGCTCGTAATGCACGCCCGTCTGTTCTATACGGAACAGGTGCTCGAGCGTAACGGCATCATCAAGGATCCGGAGGCGTTCCGCGCCAACGTCTTCGCCGAGTATCACCGCCGCAATAACCGGCTGGCGAGCGAGGACGTGATCCAGAAGTTCTTCGAACGCAACGGCGTGAGCGCCGATGATTTCCAGCGGACGTGGAATTCGTTCGAGGTCGATCAGAAAATGCGCGTCGCCGCGGATCTGGAACGCCGGTACAGCATCTCGAGCGTGCCCACGATCGTCGTGGACGGCAAGTACCGCACCAGCGCCCAGGAAGCCGGCGGCGTCGACGAGTTGATAGAGCTCATCAACGAACTCATCGCCCGCGAGAGCGTACATTAGCCGTTGTCTTCGGCAACGATCCTCAGTTCATCTTCACTGTTGCGCCGCCAGTAGAGCCGCTTGGTCGTAACGACCGGCCCCGTATCGTCGATCAGCGTCTGCCGGAAGCGGCTGAGATACAGCGACCCGTCCTCGGGGTCCTGCAACAGCAGCACGTCGTCGATGTTCAGGTCAGTGATTTTTCCGGCGCCGAAGGTCCCGAGGCGATAACGCATCCACTCGTCGCGGTTCATGCCGCGGTAATGGAATTCTTGCGCGTATAGCGACAGGTAGCGGTACAGATCGCCGGTACGAATACTCTGTGCCCACTCCTCGAGCGCCGCGGCGAGCCTGCGGCGCTCGGTTCCGATCTTGGCGGCGGTGCCCCAGCGGATGCTGTGCGTGACGATGACCGGCGTGACGGCCGGGATCAAGTCCTCGGCAAGTGTGCGCAACTCATTGTTTTCCAATGCAATACAGCCATCCGTGTCCTGCGGAGGGCGGTGATCGCCGCCTTCGGGTCCGCCGTGGATCCAGATCCCCTCGCCGCGTCGGTCGTGCAAGCGATCCCAGACGTTCGGGTAGTCGAGGGGGAACGCCAGCGGGCCGTAGCGTTCGGCGAGGCGCGGCGTGTCGCGCCGTTCGGTGACGAAGTAGATACCCAGCGGCGTGCGGCGGTCCCAGGCGCGGCGCTTGCCGACGCCGTTCTCGCCGATCGACATGTAACGCCGGTCCACGTAGACCGGCCCGTCCGGACCGTTCGCGATGCGGTGCAGGGCCGATCGGTCCGTCTCTGCGACGAACACGGCCGGCACCGACGCGGGTATTTGCAGCAGGTAGGCGGGCAGCCTGTCGCCGGTCGCGGCGATACCGGCCACAGGCGCAATCAGCACCGCCGCGATGAGACGCCGGAACATGCCGCGATATTACAGCTGCCGCAAGCCGATCTCCATGCTATGTTCTGGCGCATGAACAAGACAACGCAAGCCACAGGCGCGGCAGGACTCGCAGCGGTATTGATCCTGCTGTGCGGGGCCGCGTCCGCCTCCCCGGCGGATTCGGAGTTCGAAGCGCTGGCACAGGAATACCTGGCCGACCTGCCGAAGTTCTCGCCGGTAAATGCGACGCTGACCGGCGATCACAGCGCGGACGCCGGGCTCGACCAGGTGGATGCCCGGGCACGCTCGCGCGTGCGCACGCTGTACAAGGGCTTGCTGCGCAAGCTCTCCGCGATAGACCGCAACGCACTGTCGCGAGCAAACCAGGTCGATGCGGAGCTGCTCCGCAACGAACTCGAATACGAGATCTGGTCGATCGACACGTTCCAGGACTGGGCCTGGGATCCGCTGGTCTACGTCCGTCTCGCGGGCAGTTCCATCTACGGGCTCGTCGCGCGCGATTTCGCGCCGCTGGAAACCCGGCTCACGGCTGCCGCCGCGCGCCTCGAACAGATGCCCCGATTCTTCCGGCAGGCGCGTGCCTCGATCGATCCGGCAAGGGTCCCGAAGATCTACGCCGAGACCGCGATCAAGCAGAATCCCGGGCTGAATTCCATCATCGAGACCATGATCGTTCCGCGCATGGACGAGTTAACGCCCGCCACCCGACAGCGGCTAGAGGCAGCGATCGAAGTGGCGAAGGACGCGGTCGCGAAGCAGCAGACCTGGCTGGAGGACGAGTTGCTGCCGCGCGCGGCCGGCGATTTCCGGATCGGTGCGGCGCTCTTCGATGCCAAGCTCGCCTTCACGCTGAACTCATCGCTCGGCCGCAAGGAGATCAGGGCCCGGGCGGAAGCCGAATACGAGTCCGTCCGCAACCAGATGTACGAGGTCGCGAAGCAGGTCTATGCCGCGAAGAACCCGTACACCAGCTTCCCCGACACGCCGGACGAAGACTACAAGCAGGTCATCATCCGCTCGGCGCTCGAACAGGCCTACGAATCGCTTCCGCCGCGCGACGGGATCGTCGATGCCGCCCGGCAGGAACTGAAGCGCGCGAGCGATTTCGTCGTGGAGCACAACATCGTCACGATGCCCGCGGAACCGGTGGAGATCATCCTCATGCCGGAGTTCCAGCGCGGCGTATCGGTCGCCTATCTCGATCCGCCCGGCCCGCTGGACAAGGGGCAGAAGGCGTTCTACGCCGTCGCGCCGCTGCCGGACGACTGGACCGACGAGCAGGTGCACTCCTTCCTGCGCGAATACAACCTCTACTCGATCCGCGACTTGACGGTCCACGAGGGCGTGCCGGGCCACTACGTGCAGCTCTCGCTGAGCAACCGCTATCCCTCGACGCTGCGCAGCGTGCTCTGGTCGGGCCCGATGGTCGAAGGCTGGGCCGTCTACGCCGAGCGCATGATGGTCGACGAGGGTTACGGCGGCGACGATCCGCTGCAGCGACTGATCACCCTCAAGTGGTACCTTCGCTCGGTGACGAATGCGATCATCGATCAGGCGATCCACGTCGACGGCATGACCCGCGAGCAGGCCATGAAGCTGATGATCGAGGGCGGTTTCCAGGAGGAGCGGGAAGCGGCGGGCAAATGGGTACGCGCGCAGCTGACGTCGACCCAGCTCTCGACGTATTTCGTCGGCTACCAGGAGCACATGGAATTGCGCAAGGCCGTCCAGGCGGCCTGGGGCGACGAGTTCACGCTGCGACGCTACCACGACCAGGCGCTGTCCTACGGCTCGCCGCCCGTGAAGTTCATCCGGGCGCTGATGCTCGGCGAGCCGATCCCGGCGTCGAATGATAGCTGCCCCAAACGAAAAACCCCGGCCGAAGCCGGGGTTTGACGTGTTACTTGTTGCTGTCAGGCCTGGATCAGAAGTCCAGCTTCGCGCCGAGGCGGATGTAACGGCCCATGATGTTCGGGCCGGCCCACGCCGGGTTGAAGCCGTAGATGCCGTAGGCCGCCGACGGGTCGAACTCCGGACTCGGTGTCCAGCACGTTCAGGACGTTGGCGTACAGCGTGACCGTATCGTTCAGCACGTACTGGCCGTCAGGTCCGAGTTCCACTGCGCATCGGTATTGCAGTTACCGGCGAGCCGTCGAGCATAGGTCTGCGTCGATCCATAGTTGTATGCGTTGTACTGCGCAATTTCCCTTGATACCACCGAAGTCGGTCGAGGCCGTATCGTAGCCGCTGGTGTAGTAGATCGTCAGCGACGCCGTCAGCTTGTCGTTGAACTGGAACGTGTTCTGCCAGCTGCCGCGCACCCTCGGAGCGCCCGAGCAGGACGTGATGTTGCAGGGGCTCAGCGTACCCTGGTAGGCTCCTTGAGCGCCCGCCCGCCCTCGTCAACTCGTACTGGATGAGGTACGACATGTCGAGCGAGGAGGTCCAGTCCACGCTGCCGATCGGGACGGTGACGGTGCCGTTGAAGTCGACGCCGCTCACTTTCTGCGTGTCCTGGTTGGTGAACGAGGACTGGACGAAGCCGAGGATCGGCAGCGCATTCGGGTACGCGGGGTCGGGAGTGCCCGGGATCACGGTGATGCCCGCGAGGTTCACGACGCCGTTGTTCGAGTAGTACTGATCCTCCGCTTCCGCCGTATTGGTCACACCCGCGATCAGGCCGTCCACCTTGATGTTCCAGTAGTCGAGCGTCAGGGTGACGTTATTCGCCGTCTGCCAGACGACACCGAGAGTGTACGACTTCGATTCCTCGGGATCGAGATCGGGTTTGCCGATCTGCGTCAGGCCGAGCGAGTACGGCGATGTCGCATAGGCATTGTTGTTGTGCGAAGCACACCACGCCGCATAGGTCGTGCAGTCCACCGGCGGGTCACGAAGCCGGTGTACGGCAGGCCATAGGCCTCGTTGAAGCTCGGGATGCGGAAGCCCTCCGAGTAAGTGCCGCGTAGCGACAGGACTCTCGATCGGCGAGAACTTGAAGCCGACCTTCGGCGAGAAGTTCGACTGGCCGGACGAGTAGTCGTCGTAGCGGCCCGAGGCGACCAGGTCGAGCATGTCCGTGACCGGAGCGTCGAGCTCGAAGAATGCCGAAGTCACGTCGCGGCTGCCCGCCGTGCCGACCGCGTTGATGCTGAAATAGCGCGTGTACGGCGCGGTGTAGTTGGCCGGGTTGGCGCTCGGCGCATTGATCGACTCGTAGCGATAGGCCAGTCCAGCCGCGAACTGCAGCGGACCGCCCGGCAGATCCAGGAGATCCTTGCCGATCGTGCCTCGATGTTCGACAGCTGGGACCGGGAGTAAATGGTGCTCTCGGGCTGGATGTAGTCCCAGATGTCCTTCGGCGTCGCATAGGGATCGGAGAAGTCGAACGTACCCTGCGCGACGACATCCATGATGCGCTGCGGAATCGTGTAGTTGTTCTGTTCCGGGTCAGGCCGACCTGGGAAGCGGTGGCCTTGACCGAATAGTGCCAGTCGTCACCAAAGGTATCGTCCCATCCCAACGCCACCCGCAGTGCCCGCCCGCTCGTATCCTGGGCGCGGCCGTACGGGTTGCGCAGGTAGCCTCCGCCCGCATGCCCTGGGAGGCATACGGGTTGTACGGGTTCAGCGAACCGTTGCTCGCGTCGCAGCCCGTATTCATGCCGTCGAAGTGCCGACGCCGGTCGAGCAGACGTAGACCGGCAGCATGACATTGTAGCTGGACAGACCCGCGGGATTCGGCGACGTCGGGGTGCCGTTGAAGCGAGCGGCGTGATGTGCGAGGCCGTGTCGGTCTTGTAGTAGTTGGCCATCGCATAGAACTGGGCCGTCGCCGATGTTCGCCGTATAGCGCATCGAGAGTCCCATCCGCTCGATATCGGGCTGGAGCTGCAGGTACGCCTTCCTGTAGTTGATCTCGCAGCTCGTCAGCGGCGACGTCTTCGACAGGCTCGGGTCCACGGTAATGGTGGGCCAGTTGCGGCAACCCGCGGACGGGTTCAGGAACTCGAAGCGGTCCGTGCCTCGGAGTGGCGCCGATCGGCGACCGGACGCACGAGCGTGACGCCGGGGATGCTGATCAGGCCCTGGTAGAATCGTCTTCGGCCGTGAGGCCGTTATACTCGAGGTTGTGCATGCAGCTGCCGGACTTGCCGCAGATCTTGGTCCAGTCGGCGGTGTTGAACGGATAGCCGCGATCGGCCGCATCGAGGTGGTCCTGGTTCTGATACTCGGCGGCGATATAGAAGTTCGCGCCGTCGGCCTCGAGGTCACCATGGCCCCAGGACACGTCGAAACGCTGTTCGGCGCCGCCGCCGTCCTGCGCGAAACCGGCCGAACCGTCGAGGTGGAAGCCCTGGATCTCCTTCTTGGTGATCACGTTGACCACGCCGGCGATGGCGTCTGCGCCATAAGTCGACGATGCGCCGTCACGCAGCACTTCGATCCGGTCGACGATCGAGTTCGGAACGGTGCTGAGGTCGACGAAGTTGCGCTGGCCGTCGTCGGCGAACGGATAGGGCGCCAGGCGCTGGCCGTCGACGATCGACAGGGTGTCCTGCACCGTGAGGCCGCGCAGTGCCGGGGCCGTCGCGCCGCTGGCGAAGTTCCAGCCGACGTTCCAGTTGCTTACGATCGTGCCGGCGTTGTTGGCCGACATGCGCTGCAGGGCTTCCGACACGGTATTGATGCCGCGCTCGTCCAGCCACGCGTCGTTCATGACGGTCACCGGTGACGGCGTCTCGGCACGGCGGAGGATCGAGCCGGTAACGACGATCTCTTCCAGGACTTCCTGGCCGTCCTTGCCTTGCTGGCCCTGCTGGCCGGTGGTCTGCTGCGCCAGTGCCGCCGTCATCGGCAGACACGCGCCGACAGCGACCGCGCCCAGCGCGGCCATGACACCGCGTCTGACCGCGATTGATTGATGCTTCGACTTGGTTGGGGCTGACATAACCTCTCCCTCTTAGGAATTTGTACTGACTGACTGGTTTGGCAGACGCGCCGCAGTATATCCAGCCGCGACGGCCGCTCCCCTGAACGAATGTGACGGGATTCTAGTCCAAGCCGCTCGCAAAGAAAACCCCACTGGCAAAAAACCAACAGCCGGCATACCCGGGGATTCAGCGCTGCCGGGTTCTCAGGCCACAGTTGTGGCGTGAAAGCAACAGACTGCCGGATTATGTCGACGAATTGCCGCGTACGCTCGCGCGGACTGCCGGGCTGTTTGCGGGCCCCCGGGCCCGGCCTCAGTCACCGATCGCCGACTCGTATCGCGGCGTGGCCGGATACGCGTCGAGCACCGGCCCCAGGGCCTCCTTCAGGGGATCGAGCCAGGGCTCGAAGTGGCGCCAGTGGTCGATGCCGGCCCGGTACAGGGGTTGGCGCACCTGCTCGGAACTCGCCGTGCCGACGCCGCGCTCGTTCTCGTGAAAGCGCAGGCAGCGCTCATCGAAGGGCAATCCGCAGTGATCGAGCAGCCGGCGCACTTCCGCTTCCATGTCATCGACCAGGCGCTCGTAGAACACCCGGTGGACGCGGCCCGGCAGCACGTCGTCGAAGTGCGCCATCAGCTCGACGTAGTCGCGGTAGTAGCGCCCGACGGCGTCGAGATCGTAGCTGAAGTGCTGGCCGCGGGCGAAGAGCTGCTTGAAGTTCGAGAAACAGCAGGCGAGCGGGTGCCGCCTGACGTCCACGATACGGGCGTTCGGCAGCATCGTGTGTATGAGGCCCGACGTGCGCGAAGTTGTTCGGCATCTTGTCGACGAAAAAGGGCCTGCCGGCCCTGCGCTGGACCCGCGTCGAGGCCAGGTAACGTTCGCCGAGCTCGCGGAACGCCTCGGGCGCCAGGCCGGCGAGGACCCCGGGATAATCGGCACCGTCCGGTTGTTCGCGGTGCCCGGCGAGCTCCTGCACGATAGCGATCACGTCCGGCCGCTCCCCCGTGCCCTCGACGTGCGGATGGCTCGCCAGGATCTGTTCCAGCAGCGTCGAGCCGGCGCGAGGCAAGCCGACGACGAAGACGGGGTCCGGCACGGGGCTGCCACACCCGGCCCGATCGGCGAAGTACCCGGCCGTGAAAAACCCTTTCGCGCGGCGCACGTACGATGTGACTCCGGCGCATCGTAGTCGCCATCGCCCGGTGCAGGCGATTGCCCTCCGCGTAGTGGGCGAAAGCGTCCGCATAGTCGCCGGCGTCTTCGAGCGCCTTGCCCAGCGTGAATTCGAAATGCAGCCGATCCTCGTCGCTGAGTTCGGCGTCTGTCGAGCTGGCGCCGCTGCGCGTCGATGTCCGCAGCCGTGAAGGTGACGGTCTTCAGGTTGGCGAGGCTCCACCAGGCCTCGCCCAGTTCCGGACGGAGCTCGATGCTCTTGCGATACGCGGCGATACTGTCTGCCTGGCGACCGGCAGCCAGCAGCGAATGACCGTAGCTCATCCAGGTCTTCGGCTGCTGCGGGTGCTCGGCCAGCAAGTCGGCATAGATCTCGTTGGCCCGCTCGAATTCGCCCATCCGACCGAGGAGCACGGCCTTGAGGTTGCGGTAGCCCGGGTTGCCGGGTTCTGTCTCCAGTGCCCGGTCGATTTCCTGCAACGCGTCCGCGGGCCGCATCTGCCGGTTGAGGACGTAGGCATGCGTGTAGCGGGCATCGGCGTAGTTCGGCGCGAGTTCCAGGCAGCGCCGCAGCAACATGCCGGCGTCGTCGAGCTGACCGAGCAGTACGCCGACCTCCGCCAGCATGCGCATCGCCGCGACGTCGGTCGGGTCCTCCTGCAGTTGCCGGCGCAGGATCGCCTCGGCTTCCTTGATGCGATTCTGATGCAGCGCGCCATGCGCCTCGATCAGGCGCGGGTCGCTTGCCGAGGCCCGTATCCGGTCGGCACACACGGCATCCGCTCCGGCGTCGTCGCCCTGCTCGCGCAGCTCGTTTGCGAGCAAGCACCAGGCACCGGGCTGGGCGGGGTGCAGTTCGACCGCGCGGCGCAACGCGGCAACGGCCTGCTCGGCGCGTCCGGCGGCGGCGCAAGCCCGGCCGAGTTCGTAGTGAACGAGGGCCCAGTCCGGCTCCGACCGGGCGAGCGGCCCGAGTGCCTCGATGGCGCCAGCCGCATCCCCGGCGAGTCGCCGCGCGATGCCGAACAGCAACGACGCGCCCGGGTGGCCGGGCACGGTGGCGAGTATCTGCGCGGCCTTCTCTCCGGCGAGCGCGGCGTCGGAGACGAGCAGCTGCTGGACCTCCTCGAGCGCCGGCTGCTGTGTCTCGTCGGTGTTCGGGGCGCCGGTCATCATGCCCTCATTGTATGCGAAAGCCGCGCGCCTATTCGTAGCGAAGTGCGTCGATGGGGTTCAGCCGCGATGCCTTGACCGCCGGCAGCATGCCGAACAGGACGCCGACGGCCGTGCAGAACAGCAGGCCGATGACCGCCCATGCGACCGGCACGGTGGCTTCGAATGCGCTCGACATGCCGAGCTTGACCATGGCGTTGCCGATCCCGAATCCGAGCAGGACGCCGATGATCCCGCCCAGGTTGCACAGGACGACTGCCTCGAGGAGGAACTGGCGCAGGATGAATTTCGGCTTGGCGCCGAGCGACTTGCGGATGCCGATCTCCTTGGTGCGCTCGGTGACCGACACCAGCATGATGTTCATGATGCCGATCCCGGCGACGAGCAGCGCGATAATTCCGATGACGAAGCGCCGAGCTTCACGCCGGCCGTGATCTGGTTGAATTCGCGGATCATGCTGGCGGAATCGAAGTACTCGAAGTTGTCTTCCTCGCCGCGCTTGACGCCGCGCTCCCGGCGCAGGACCGCCCGCGTCTCGGCGACGGCGTCGTCGATCGGTTCGGCGTCCTCGCGTGCACGGTGATGTTGACGGACCGCGGGAAACCGTCCCGGTCCGTCATGCCGTAGGTGTTCAGGAACGTCGTAACCGGCATCAGCACATAGCTGTCGTACGAGGAGTTGAACGCGGATTTCTTCTCGTCGAAGACGCCGATGATCGTGTATTCGCGGCCGTCGAGGCGCATCTTCCGGCCGAGGGATCGACGAACGGGAACAGGCGCTGCGCGATCGCGTAACCGATGACGATCACCTTGCGTCCAGCGTGCACGTCCATCTGCGAGATATTGCGACCCCGGCCGATGTAATGCGTGTCGTTCTGCGGGTACTCGGGTGTTCCGCCGCAGATCGAGATGTTGTCGTTCGTCTCTTTGCCGCGGTACGCGGCCTTGAAACCGAAGTCCCAGATCTCTGCGCCCACGATGTCCACGGCGTCGACATGGTCGCGTATGGCCTGGGCATCCTCGAGAGTGATCGGCGGCCAGCTCATGGCCTTGCGCCGCTCTCTTCGGAACTCGAGAACCCGGAAGGCCACTTCTGGATCTGGAATGTCTGCGCGCCGAGCACGCTCATCTCCTTCTCCATCGTGCCCTGGATCACCGAAATCCCCTGTCATGACGGCGATGATCGACGCGACGCCCAGCTACGATCCCCACCAGCGTCAGGGACGAGCGCAGCTGTTGGGTGCGGATCGCCTGCAGGGACATCAGTAGCGTTGTCCATACTCTTTGATCTTTGCCCCTCAACGGGTACCGCAGTGCCTCGACCGGGTCGAGTCTCCGCACCTTTCCAGGCGGGAACCAGGCCGGCGAACACGCCGACCGCTAGTCGTCGACGGCGATCGCCACCACCATGATTCCGGGGCGAGAGGCTCGCCGGCATCAGGCCGCTCGAGTTGATCACGGCAGTCAGCACGGCGGCGATGCCGATCCCGATCAGGCCGCCCAGCAGGCAGATTGTCGCGGACTCGAACAGGAATTGCAGCAGGATGCTGCGGCGCTGGGCGCCGATCGCCTTGCGGATGCCGATCTCCCGCGTGCGCTCGGTCACCGACACGAACATGATATTCATGACACCGATGCCGCCGACGAACAATGACGATGCTGGTTACCAGCAAGCCGATGCCTGAAGGACCGTCGCCGACGACGTTGTTGAATGCCCCGAGCAGTGAATCGAGCTTGTTGATGGAAAAGTTGTCTGGTTCTGCGGGGCCGCAGCTTGCGGATCTTGCGCATCTCGCCGATGACCTCGTATTCGAGGTCTGTCGAGCGACGCCATCGTCGGCGACTTCACGGCGATGTCGACGTCGCTGAACCGCCGGCCGCCGAAGGCCTTGACGAAGGTCGTGATGGGCACGAACACCTGGCGGTCGAAATCCGGTCCGCCCATCGTGGTCCCGCCCTGTTCCTCGATGACGCCGGCTACGCGGAACAGGTACTGCCCGATGTTGATCTCCTTGTTGATCGGGCTTGCGCCGCCGAACAGGCCGTCGGCTCACTTCCTTGCCGATGATCGCCACGTGTTTCCGGTAGCGGACGTCGAAGTCCATCAGGAAGCGGCCGGCCTCCGGCATGCGGTTGGCTGATGATCGGCAGCTTGTCCGTCGTGCCGATGACGACGACCCCGTCCATGATGTTGGAGCGATACTTCAGGTCGCGCTGCGTGTTCATGGTCGGATTGACGATTGCCCTTCCCTCGAAAGCTTTCCTGAGGCGCTGCGCTTCATCGAGATCGAGGTTCGGGCGGTTGCGGTACTGGGAGAAGTCGTTCATGACGATCCACGGCATGCGGGAGACATAGATCGCATCGGCGCCGACCGCGCCGGCACCCTGCCGGAACGCCGACTGCAGTGCCGTTGAATACGGTCATCGTCGTGGTGACGGCGACGATCCCGATGATGATCCCGAGTGTCGTCAACACGCCCCGGGCCTTGTTCGCCGCGATCGCACCGAGCGCAATCTTCAGCGATTCGCGGGCGTCGATGAACAGGTTCACGCCGCGCCGCCGCTGCGGATACCGTGCGCGGCCGGACCCGCAAGCTCCGCGCCATGCGGGGGATTTCGAACCGGGGAAGCGACATCGCTCTCGATCCTGCCGTCGCGGAGCCGGATCGTCCTCGCGGCATGGCTCGCGATCATATCCTCGTGGGTGACGAGGATGATGGTTTGTCCCGACGCCGTGCAGTTCGTCGAACAAGCTCCATGATCTCCGTCGCCCGTCTTGCTGTCGAGATTGCCCGTCGGTTCATCCGCCAGGATGATCGACGGGCTCGAAAACCAGCGCGCGCGCGATCGCGACTCGCTGGCGCTGGCCGCCGGACAGTTCGTTCGGCCGGTGCCTCATCCGCTCCGCCAGGCCCACCTTCGGTCGAGGGCGTCGTCGGGCACGTTCCAGCCGCTTCGACCCGGCCGATGCCGCCGTAGATCAGCGGAAGTTCGACATTGTGCAGGATGTCGGCGCGCGGGATGAGGTTGAACGTCTGAAAGACGAAACCGATCATGCGATTGCGGATCTCGGCCAGTTCCGATTCGCCCTTGCTCGCGACGGGTTCTCCTCCGAGCGAATACGTGCCGCTCGTCGGTACGTCCAGGCAACCGATGATGTTCATCAGGGTCGACTTGCCGGATCCCGAAGGCCCCATGATCGCGACGTATTCGTTGTCCGCGATATCGAGCGAGATACCGCGCAATGCGTGTACCTGCTCGGCACCGAGCTGGTAGGTCCTCACGACGTCACGCAGTTCGAGTACGCCGGAATCCCCCTGCGTGTATGCCCATCGGCCTCACCCCCGCTGCTCAGACTTCTTCGGCGCGGCCCTTCTTTTCGTTGTTGACGACAACCTTCTCTCCGCTCGAGAGATCGGACGAGATGGCACGATAGCTGCCCGTAATCACGGTCTCTCCTTCATCGACGCCCGAAACGATCTCGATCATGTCGTCGCTCTGGATTCCGGTCTCGACCTGTCGTGCGGTGACCTTGTCATCGTCTCCCAGGACGAAGACGACCTCGACGAACCCGTCGGAGTCCGCGGTAAATCGCTTTTCCGCTTCGGCAACATCCTCGCCTTCGAGCGTGAGCTGGTCGACGGTGCGGACCGCGATATTCTGCAGCGGCACGCGACGACATCCTCCTTGGTCTTCGTGCTGATGTCGGAACTCGCGGTCATACCCGGGCGGAGATCGGCCCTCTCGTCGTCGATCGAGATCTTCACTTCGAATTCGGTCTTCTGGTTCGTCGTCCCGGGCTCCTGGGTGTTCGCCGTATTCGCGATCTCGTAGACCTTGCCGTGCAGGGTCTTGCCGAACAGAGCGTCCACTCGAATCTCGGCATCCTGGCCGATCTTGACGTTCACGATGTCGTTTTCGTCGACGTTGACCTGGGCCTCCATCTCGGTCAGATCGGCGACGATCATGATCAGGTCCTCCTGGAACTGCGACCCGATCGCAATTTCGCCCTCTTCCTTGTCGAGGTCCGAGATCGTGCCCGACATGGGTGCGTAGATCTTCGTCTTCGACAGGCTGTCGTTCGCCTGTTTCAGGGTTGCCCTGGCGTTTTCCACCTGTTCGAGAGCCGACGCATAGCGCGCGACCTCGACGCGATAGGCCGCTTCCGTCGTGTCCAGAACGGACTGCGACTCGAGCTTGCGCGCTACGACGTCCTTGGCTCTGTCATAATCTTTCTCCGCCTTGCGCATGTTCTGCTCGACGAGTTTTGCATCCGCCTGCGCCGAGCGGACATTGGCTTCGGCACTCTCGACGGCGGCGAGGTAGCGCTCGTTGTCCAGTTCCACGAGCAGCTTGCCCTTGTCGACCCACTCGCCCTCCTCGACGTGCAGGGCGATGATCTTGCCGCTCACGTCTGCGCTGATCCTTACCTGGGTCTTGGGCTGGATGCGGCCCGTCGCGTTGACCTTCTGTACGATCGTCTCCCGAGAGACCTTGGCGGTCTGCACCTCGGTTAGCTCTTCGCCTCCGTTCGCAAGGATCACCGCGCCGGCGGCTGCCGCAATGACCACGCCCGCGATGGCGATCCAGGTCTTCTTCTTCATCGTGACCCCCGTGTGGCTCCGAGCGCCCGTCCTGCGCATGCATCGAAGCCTGACCCTCGTTTAGACGGGAAATTCAGCCAATGTTCTCGGCGCGGAGCACGCGTGCACCCCGGTCCCCGCCGGGAAACCCATGTTCTTCAGATGCACGAGCGCGCGATTTGGTTGGCATAGCGGTTTCCGTGGCGCTGCCGCCCCCACGGCAGCCCGCCGCTATATAAGCTTTTCGTCTAAGCTGCCCGCGCCCGGGCCGGGTCTCAGAGTTCGCGCAGCGCCTGTGCGACCGGCAGTCGCGCCGCGCGCACCGCGGGCAGGAATCCGCCGACGAGTCCGATGATCAGTGCCGCGACGAGCCCCTGCAGGATCAGGTCGGGCGTCACCGCAAAATCGAACACGACCTGGCTGAAACTGCTGCCGTTGAGCGTCGAGACACGCAGGCCATTGAAGGCAAGATAGGCGATCGCGCCGCCGACGAGACCGCCCACGAGAGCGAGCAGCGTCGACTCCACGATAGTGGAAACGAGGACTGCGAACGGCCCGAAACCGAGCGCCCTCAAAGTCGCGATCTCCTTGCCGCGCGAAGAGACCGACGAATACATGGAATTCAAGGCACCGAACAGCGCCCCGACGGCCATCAGGATGGTGATCGGATAGCCGAGCGCGCGAATGAAGGTGGCCAACTGCTCCGCCTGCGTGGAGTAGTATTCCTTTTCGGTCGTGGCCGCCACGTCGAGCCGCGGATCGTCCTTCAACGCCTGTTGCAGTACCTCGAGGCTGCCCGGGCTCTCCAGCCTGACCCGAACCGACTGGTAGCTGTTGCCCCGGTTGTATGTCCCCTGCAGGACGCGATCATCGGTCCAGATCTCCGACTCGGAGACGCTGCCGCCGGCATCGAACACACCGACGACGCGCCAGTCGGCGCGCGCGATACGCACCGTATCGCCGAGCTCGAGACCCTGCATCTCCCTCTGCGCCGCACGTCCCACGATCATCTCGTTCTTGCCGGTCTCGAACATGCGGCCTTCTGCGAGCTTTACGTTGTCGCGCACCTCGAAAGCGCTCTGCTGTACGCCGCGCAGCGGTACGTTGGCATCTACGTCGCTCCCCCGCCGCGGCAGGCTGATGATGACGTAGAGTTCCGCCGAGGCCACCGGCTTGTCACCGTTTTTTGCCACGCCGGGCGAGTTGGCGATGATTTGTGTCTGCTCGTACGACAATCCGCTGTTGATCTCGGACGTCGCCCCGGTACGCAGTACGATCGCCGTGTCCTCGGAGCCGGCCGCGACCATGGTCCGCTCGAAGCCCTTGGCCATCGACAGCACCGCGGCGAAGACCAGCACGACCGCCATGACGCCGACGATCGCCACGACCGAGGTCGCGATGCGCTTGGGAAGGTTGAGTATGTTCAGCCAGGTGACGGCGACGATCTGTCGGATGGCGCGCATCGACTCAGCCCCGCGCCAGCGCGTCGACGATCGACAGGCGCATGGCCTTCACCGCCGGGAAGATGCCCGCGACGATCCCGGCACCGATCATGATTAGGACACCGGCGGCCAAAGCCTCACCGGTCAGGTACAGGGGTCCGATGGCCCCGGCCAGTGCCTTGTTGACGCCCTGCGAAATAAACCACCCAAGCCCCAGTCCCAGCACGCCGCCGATGAGCATGATCAGCACGGATTCGGCGAGAACGACCCCGAGCAGCGTGCCATCGCCGAAGCCGACCGTCTTGAGCACGGCAAGCTCGGAAATGCGCTCGCGCACGGACTGCGCCATCGTATTGCCGGCAACAAGCAGCAGCGTGAAGAACACGGCTCCCAGGATCAGCTGCACGATCAGGGCGATGTTGCCGAATTGTTTGACAAACGATTCCGCGAACGCCTGTTCCGTACTGGTGTCCGTCTCGCTCGGCGAATTGGCAAACTGATCGTCGATCTGGCTGGCGATCGCCACGGGATCCGCGCCATCCGCCAAATTGAGGGCATACCATCCCACCGTGCCGTTCCCGAACTGACGCGCCTCGTCGAAGTAGTCGTAGTGCATCAGCATGATGGGGCCCGTCGGCCGCTTGTCGCTGCTCGTGAAAATGCCGTCGATGTCGAACTCCCACGTCCGGCTGCCGTCCTTTTGCGGCCAGATCGTGGCCTGGATGGGGATGTGGTCGCCGACTTTCCAGCCGAACCTGTCGGCGAGCGGCTTGCTGATCATCGCACCCGTGCGATCGGCCTTGAATGCCTTCAGCTCGTCCGGAGGTACCTGCAGCTCCTTGTAGACCTCGAAGTACGTGTCCGCGTCGACGGGGAACTGGGCGAACTGATTTTTCGGGTCCTGGTAGTAACCACCGAACCAGCATGCCAGAGTAATCGTCTCGACCCCGGGTATGGCGGCGATCTTGTTGCGATAGCTGTAGGGCAACGGATTGATCAGCGAGACCTTGTCGATCACGATCAGGCGCTTCGCCGTCGCAAGCTCGACCCCGCCGGTCAGCGCCTGCCCGACGCCGTTTAACAGCGAGAAGAGCAGGAACGCGACAAGCACCGACAGCACCGTCAGCGACGTGCGGACCTTCTTGCGCCACACGTTCTTCCAGATCAGGCCGAGATACCTCACGCCGCGTCGCGCTCGTCGATCTGGCCCTTGTCGACGTGTACCGTCCGCGACGCGTAGCCGGCGGCACGCGCATCGTGCGTGACCATGACGATCGTCTTGCCATGATCGCGGTTCAGGATCTGCAGCAGCTTCAGGATCTCGTCGGCCGTGTCGCGGTCGAGGTCGCCGGTGGGCTCGTCGCAGAGCAGCAATGTCGGATCCGAGACGATCGCGCGCGCGATGGCGACGCGCTGCTCCTGGCCGCCGGACAACTCGCGCGGGAGGTGTTTCGCCCGATCGGCGAGTCCGACGATATCGAGGGCCAGCGCCGCGCGCTGCGCGCGTTCCCTGCCGCCGAAACGGGTCAGAAGGAGTGGCAGTTCCACGTTCTTCTGCGCGGTGAGTACCGGCAACAGGTTGTAGAACTGGAAAACGAATCCGACGTGCGTCGAGCGCCACTTCGAGAGCTGGCTGTTGGACATCGTCGAGATCCCGGCGCCATCGACGGTCACGGTACCCGAAGTCGGACGATCGAGCCCGCCGAGCAGGTTCAGGAGCGTGGTCTTTCCCGATCCGGACGGCCCCATGATGGCGAGAAAGTCGCCGCACGGAATCTCGAGGTCGAGATTCTGGAGAACCTCGACCCTTTCCTTACCCTTCTGGTACGTGCGGCTCACGCCGCGGAGTTCAGCCAGTGCTTCGGTCATTGCCCTTTTCCGTCATTTTGTCGTCACTTTCCGACCCGCCTGCAAATCCTGAGCAGACGAACGCACGACTGTATCACCGGCCACGAGTCCCGTCGTCACCAGGACGCGATCTCGCACGCGATCGCCGGACACCGTGACGCCTCGTCGCTCGACCTTGCCGTTGTCGATCCGCCAGACGAAGTCGCCATCAGCATCGTTGTGCAACGCTTCCCGCGCGATCAGCACGCCGGCCGGCACCTCCTGCGGCTGGCTCGGCGCGTCGCTGCCGAGGAATGCCACCTTCACGCCCATGTCGCGCAACACGCGGTCGTCGCGCTCCAGGAAACCGATGCGCACGCGCACCGTCGCCTTCTGTCGATCCGCCGTCGGCACGATGGCGATGACCTCGGCGGGGATATGCCAATCGGGGTAGGCATCGAGCGTCGCGGTCACGCGCTGCCCGGGGACGACGCGCTGGATATAAGCCTCGTTGACGTCGACTTCGATCTCGAGCGAGTCCATGTCGACGATCGTGCAGATGCCCGTGCGCGTGAAACCACCGCCGGCCGAGACCGGCGAGATCATCTCGCCCGGCTGGGCATTCTTCGACACGACCATGCCGCCGAACGGCGCCCGAATCACCATGTTGTCGAGTGCGTCCTGCGCCAGGCCGAGGTTGCGCTGGGATACCTTGACGTTTTCGCGGCCGGTCTCGAGGCGTGCGGCGAGCGTGTCGTAGTCGGCTTCTGCCGAATCGAGACTCGAGGCGCTGGTGAGTTTCCGCGCGGCGAGATCACGCAGCCGGTCGCGTTCCAGGCGCGCTGCCCGCAACTGTGCCTGAATCTCGGCGAGCGCCGCGCGGGCGGCGTCCACCTGTGCCTTGGCCAGTTCGTATTGCGCCTGCTGTGTCGCGTCGTCGAGCCGGGCGACGACCTGCCCCGCCTCGACGCGCATTCCCTCTTCGACGAGGATCTCGGCCACCTTGCCTGTCAGCTTCGAGGACACCGTCGCCTCTCGCCGCGCGACGACATAACCGGTCGCATCGAGCACGCTGGCGATCGCGGCCGCACTCGGCGGCCTGCGTGCCGTGTCCGTCTCGACCTCCACGGCGCCGGCACCCGGACGCAGCAGCACCCACCAGCCGAGCGCAATGGCGACGATGACGGCGGGAGCGATCAGCCACAGCCGGCCTCTTCCCGGGGGCGGCTGGGCTTCCCGGTCGATCCTGAGCCCATGGATGCGTTCCGACGGGTCCGGCATTGTTGTCCCTGTGAGTCAGCGCGGTCGGCAATCGTACCAAAGTGCGGGGTCCGGCAATATTTCGGTGGGTCGCCGCGCGCTGGTCCTCAGCGGAGGCCGTTGACGAGTATCGCGAGGATCGACACCGGTGCGACGACCCGGAGCAGGAACAGCCAGGTCTTCAGGATCACGCGGCGGCCGAAATCAAGCTCGGCATCGAGCGTCGCAGGCCGCATGCGCCAGCCGACGAACAGCGCGATCAGCATGCCGCCGAGCGGCATCATGAGGTTGGCCGCGAAGAAGTCGATGAGATCGAACGGCGTCTTGCCGGCGAATACGTCGATGCCGCCGAGCGGGTGAAAATCGGACCAGACGTTGAACGAGAACACCGTCGCCAGGCCGATGGTCCACTGGGCAAGGCCGAATACCAGGCTCGCCCGCCAGCGCCGCATGGACCAGCGATCACGGGCGAAGGCGACGATCGGTTCGAGCGTCGCGATCATCGACGTGATCGCCGCAAACGCGAGCAAGACGAAGAAGACGGCGCCGAACAGCGAGCCGCCCGGCATCTCGACGAATACCGCCGGCAGGGTCACGAAGACCAGGCCCGGCCCCTCGCCGGGATCCAGGCCGAGCTGGAACACCATCGGGAAGATCATCAGGCCCGCGAGCACGGCGACCAGCGTATCGGCGCCCGCGATGACGAGTGCGGCGCGCGTCAGCGACACCTTCTGCGGGACGTAGGCGCCGTAGGTCATCATCAGGCCCGTCGCGACGCCGATGGAGAAGAAGGCCTGGCCCACGGCGGTGACGATCGCCTCCCCGGACAGCTTGCTGAAGTCCGCGCGAAACAGGAAGTCGAGACCCGCCGCGAAGTCACCCTCGACGGCCGCGTAGGCCATCATCGCCAGCAGCATCAGCAGCAGGGCCGGCATCAGGAACTTGACTGTCCGTTCGATGCCGCCGTGCAATCCGCGGCCGACGATGATCACGGTGACGAACATAAATACGGAGTGCCAGGCCGTCAACGCACCGGGACTCGCCAGCAACGCATCGAACTGCCGTCCGACGCTCGCCGCATCGGCTCCGCCGAAACCGGTCGCGGCCTTGACGATGTACACGAGCGTCCAGCCCGCGATGACACTGTAGAACGTCCCGACCAGGAACGCCGTGATCATGCCCATCCAGCCGATGAGCGACCAGCCGCCCGAGCGGCCGGACTGCCTCGCGACCGCATGCATCGCGACCGGCGGGCTGTGGTGCCCCAGCCTGCCGATCAGCAGTTCCCCGATCAGGATCGGCAGGGCGACGAGGACGACGCATGCGATGTAGACGAGGACGAAGGCGCCGCCGCCGTTCGAACCGGCGACATACGGGAACTTCCAGACGTTGCCCAGGCCGACGGCCGCTCCGATCGCGGCCAGGATGAAGACCGGCCCCGACGACCAGGTCGTATCGTCGCCGCGCACTGCGCCCGCCATCAGCGAATCATTCTCATATCGGCAGTACCGTCGTATGCTTGATGTCGGACAGCACGATACTCGAATTGACTTCCTGGATCCCGGGCAGTTGTGACAACTTCTCGAAGAAGAACTGCTCGTAGGCTTTGATGTCCTCGGTGACGATGCGCAGCAGGAAATCGACGTTGCCGAGCACGACGTAGCAGTCGAGGACCTCGGGATATCGGGTGACTGCCTCGGAGAATGCGGCGAGATTGCTGCGGCCGTGCGAGTTCAGCTTGACGTGCGCAAACACCATCGTGTTCAGGCCGACCTTCTCGCGATCGATCTTGACGGGCTGATCGCGGATAACGCCCTCATCGCGCAGGCGCTGAATTCGCCGCCAGCAGGCCGATTGCGACAGGCCGATCTTCTCGCCCAGCTCGGAGGCATTGATACCGGGCTCTTTCTGGAGCCAGGACAGGATGCGCCTGTCCGTGGCATCTAGCTCGACAGACTGCATAATTCATGCATATTGTGATGGATTTTTGCATAACTTATTCGGGTTGAGCGCGATTATCAAATGATTTAGCAACGAAAATGCCGGTTCAGCCGGATATCATATTGCGCAGCTTTGTGCGCGGAGTTGCCACATGGGCGTGTTCGATCACCGGGAGTTCGACCAGCACGAGTCGATCCACTTCGTGCAGGATCCCGACTCGGGTCTGGCGGCGATCATCGCCGTGCATTCGACCGCGCTCGGGCCCGCCGCCGGCGGTTGCCGGCGCTGGCGCTACCAGAAAGAATCCGACGCGCTCACCGATGCACTGCGCCTGTCGCGCGGCATGACTTACAAGAACGCCGTCGCGGGCCTGCCCTTCGGCGGCGGCAAGGCAGTGATCCTCGCGAGCGACGCCGCACCGAAATCCGAGGCGCTGTTCCGCGCCTTCGGTCGGGCCGTCGCCGCTCTCGACGGCCGCTACATCACGGCCGAGGACGTCGGCATCAGCGTCGAGGACATGCGGATCGTCAGAGAAGAAACCCGCTACGTGTCCGGCCTGCCGCAGAGCGGGGACAGTGCGGGCGGCGACCCGTCCCCCTGGACGGCGCTGGGCGTGTTCTTAGGGCTGGAGGCCGCGGTCCGGACCCGGCTGGGCGCAGATTCCCTCGCTGGCATCCGCGTCGCCGTGCAGGGCGTCGGTCACGTCGGACTGAACCTGTGCCGGTTGTTGCACGAGGGCGGCGCGACGCTGGTCGTCGCGGACGTCGATGCCGCCAACCTCGCGCGAGTGCGGGCGGAATTGCCCGTGACCGAAGTCGCACCGATGGAACTGCTGTTCGCGGACGTCGACGTACTGGCGCCCTGCGCGCTCGGCAACGTGCTGACCTCGGTCACGATCCCGAAGCTCAAGGCGAAGATCGTCGCCGGCGCCGCCAACAACCAGCTGGCCAATCCGGAAGACGGCGCACGCCTCGCGCAACGCGGCATCCTGTACGCGCCCGATTACGTCATCAACGCGGGCGGTATCATCAGTGTGGCGCGTGAGTACCTGGGCGTGAGCCATGAGGCCGAGGTTCGCGACGAAGTGCAACGCATACCCGAACGTCTGCAGGCGATCTTCGCGGAGGCAGAGGCGTCGGGCAGGCCCACCGATGCGGTGGCGGACGACCTTGCGCGCCGCATCGTGTCGGGTGACGACAGTCCGCCTCCGTCCAGCAGGAAATCGAAACGGCGTATCGCATGAACAAGAAATCCCGATTGCACATTCCGAGGCCCAGCGCCCGCCCGGGCGACAAGCCCGATTTCAGCTACCTGGAACTGTCCCCTGCCGGCAGCGTCGACAGGCCGCCAATCGACGCGCGGACGCGGGACATCGAGTACCTGAGCTCGAATCTCGTGCGCGTGCTGGACGACGACCACGAGGCGAAAGGCCCCTGGCATCCCGATCTCGAACCGGGCAAGTTGCAGATCGCGCTGCGCTGGATGCTGCTGAATCGCGTCTTCGACAGGCGCATGTGGCAGATCCAGCGGCAAGGCCGTATCTCCTTCTATATGGAAGCGCTCGGCGAGGAGGCGGTGTCGATCGCACAGGGCATGGCGCTCCGGCCAGGCGACATGTGCTTCCCCTCGTACCGTAACCAGGGGCTCTATATGTACCGCGGCGTGAAGCTCGTCGACATGATGTGCCAGTGCCTGTCCAACACGCGCGACATGTGCAAGGGCCGGCAATTGCCGATCATGTATCACAGCGCCGAAGCGAACATGTTCTCGATCTCCGGCAACCTGGCGACGCAGTACCCGCACGCCGTGGGCTGGGCGATGGCCTCGGCCATCAAGGGCGAAGACCACATCGCCGCATCCTGGGTCGGGGACGGCGCCACGGCGGAAGCCGACTTCTATTACGCGATGACCTTCGCGGCCGTCTACCAGGCGCCGGTCATACTCAACATCGTCAACAACCAGTGGGCGATCTCAACGTTCCAGGGATTCGCGGGCGGCGAGCGCCGCGCCTTCGCCGCCCGCGGCCTCGGGCTGGGCATACCCGGCATCCGGGTCGACGGTAATGACCTGCTGGCGGTGTACGCGACGACCCTGTGGGCGGCCGAACGCGCGCGCCGCGGCGGCGGCCCGACCCTGATCGAACTCGTGACCTATCGCGGCGGCGCGCACTCGACCTCCGACGATCCGTCCAAGTACCGGCCCAAGGACGAGTGGGCGGCTTTCCCGCTCGGCGATCCCGATCGAACGGCTCAAGCAGCACCTGATCCACGAGGGACACTGGTCCGAAGAACAGCACCAGCAACTCGAAAAGGAACTCCAGGACGAGGTCATGGCCGCGTGGAAGGAGGCCCAGAAGTACGGCACGATGACCGAGGGGCCGTTCCTCGATCCGGGCACGATGTTCGACGACGTGTTCGCCGTCACGCCGCCGAACCTGGAGTCTCAGCGCCGGCGCATGCTCGAGGTCGAGGAGATGAACGGCGGGGAGCAGCAGTAGTGGCGAGAATGAACATGATCGAGGCGATCCGTTCGGCGCTGGATGTCGTAATGGACCGCGATGCGAGCGTCATCGTGCTCGGCGAAGACGTGGGCTATTTCGGCGGCGTGTTCCGCTGCACCGACGGCCTGCAGCGCAAATACGGAGAACACCGTGTCATCGATGCGCCGATCGCCGAAGGCGGAATCGTCGGAGCCGCGATCGGCATGGGCGTCAACGGACTCCGCCCGGTCGCGGAGATCCAGTTCGCAGACTACATCTATCCGAGCTTCGACCAGATCGTGAGCGAGCTCGCCCGCCTGCGTTACCGGACCTGCGGAGAATTCTTCGCGCCGGTCACGATCCGCACGCCCTGCGGCGGCGGCATCCGCGGCGGCCAGACCCATTCGCAGAGCCCGGAGGCGATCTTCGCACACGTCAGCGGCATCCGGACGGTCATGCCGTCGAATCCCTACGACGCCAAGGGCTTGTTGATCAGCGCGATCGAGTCGGACGATCCGGTGCTGTTCTTCGAGCCGAAGCGCATCTACAACGGGCCGTTCGACGGCGACCCCGACAAGCCCGCAGTCGGCTGGACTTCGCATCCGAAGGGCGAGGTCCCGACCGGGCACTACACCGTGCCGCTCGGCAAGGCGGAGGTCGTCAAGGAGGGCGAGGAACTCACCATCGTTACCTATGGCACGCTCGTGCACGTCGCGGTGGCGGCGGCCGAGGCGACCGGCGTCGACGCGGAGATCGTCGACGTGCGCAGCCTCTTCCCGCTGGATATCGATACGCTGGCGCAATCGGTCAACAAGACTGGCCGCTGCATGATCGCGCACGAAGCCACGCGATTCTGCGGCTACGGCGCCGAGCTCGCCGCGCGCATACAGAAAGAGTGTTTCTGGAATCTCGAGGCGCCCATAGGACGTATCGCGGGCTGGGACACGCCGTATCCGCACGCCTTCGAGTGGCAGTACTTTCCGGGCAAGAAGCGCCTGAGCGCCGGGATCCGGAGCATGATGGGGGTCGAATGAGCGAATACATCTTCAAGTTGCCGGACCTCGGCGAAGGCACGGTCGAATCCGAGATAGGGGAATGGTTCGTGAAGGTGGGCGACGACGTGGCCGAGGAGGATGTCGTCGGCACCATGATGACCGACAAGGCCGCCGTCGAAGTCTCGTCGCCGGTCTCGGGCCGGGTCGTCAGGCTGGCCGGCGAGCCCGGCGACATCGTGGCGGTCGGTATGCCGCTGATCGTATTCGAGACCAACGGCGCCGCGGCGGCGCCCGAGGCGACCCCGACCCAGGCGATGATGGCGGCGGATACGGAGGAGCCCGGCAAGCCCGGTGCGGAGGTCGCGGCGGCAAGCGCCGCTCCTGCAGCTCCGGAAGAGCCGCCGCGACGCGTCATGACGTCGCCCGCCGTACGCCGCCGCGCCAGGGAGGCCGGTATCGACCTCACCGAGATCCCGGGTACCGGGCCGGGGGGGCGAGTTACCCGATCCGATTTCGAGAATTTCGCGGCGGCCGGCGCGGGCACAAGCCGGCAAGCGGTCGCGGCCAAAGCGGCACCCACCGCGGCCGGAGAGACCCGCGAGATCAAGGTCATCGGGCTGCGCCGCATGATCGCCGAACGCATGGCCGCGGCCACCCGTGAGATCCCGCACTTCACCTACGTCGAGGAAATCGACGTCACCGAGCTCGAAGCCCTGCGCAGACACCTGAACGAGCGGGCCGGCGACACTTCCGGACGGCTGACCCTGTTGCCCTTCCTCGGCATGGCGCTGGTGCGCGCGCTCGCGGAATTCCCGCAATGCAACGCGACCTATGACAAGGATCGCAACGTGATACTGCAACACGCCGCCGTCCATCTCGGGGTCGCGACTCAGACGAAAGACGGCCTCAAGGTTCCCGTCGTGCGCGACGCACAGGCGCGGACGCTCGCCGATCTTGGGGCCGAGATCCGCCGCGTCAGCGAGGCGGCGCGTGACAATTCGATCGGCAAGGAAGAGCTCAGCGGTTCGACGATAACGATCACCAGTCTCGGCAGGCTGGGCGGTATCGTCTCGACGCCCGTGATCAACATGCCGGAAGTCGGCATCATCGGCGTCAATCGGGCCGCCCTGCGCCCCGTCGTCATCGACGGCCAGGTCACGGTACGGCTGATGATGAATCTGTCGTCGTCTTTCGACCACCGCTTCGTCGATGGCTATGATGCCGCCGCGATGATCCAGCGGATCAGGGAGCTCCTCGAACATCCGGCGACGATTTTTCTGCCGCGCTAGCCCTTTTCCTAAGGAACGCCTGCACCGGGCACAGGGAATCCAGCCTGAGTTCCGGCGCCGCCTTCAAACCGAGGAAATCATAGCGCGCCTTCAGCTTCGCTTCGTCGGGTACCGTGTACAGGCCCGGATGCTCCCAGTATTTCGGACACTGTTCGATGAGTCGCTCGTACATCGGCTTGTAGAGCAATGCGTCGAAATGGCTGACGTTGAGCGCCTCGTCCCAGTAGGCATTCACGTGATCCGCCCAGTCGAACGGCCGCTGGATGACCCAGCCCTCGCCCTGCCAGCGCAGGATCGCGGGCTTGCCGGGGACGATGCCGTCCTCGAACAGGCTGCGGTAGAAGCGGTGCCCTTCGTAGTTCGCGACCAGATCGGCGTTGGAGTAGTTACCCGTCGTCATGCTGCCGAAGATCGCGCGTTCCGTATAGGCTGAACGCTCGGCCGCGCGGGCCTCCGAACCGTAGCGAAGGAAACGCCGGTAGAACTTGCGTCCCTGCGAGAAGAAATGCCCGATCTTGTCCGTGCCGATCAGCTGGCCGTTGACGCGGATGGTATCGCCGATGCCGAACACGGCGATGAAGCGACTGTCCCAGAACGGGATTCCGGAGTAGATGCTGTGGTAGCGCGGCGTATCGAGCTTGGCGACGTCCCGTGATTTCATCGCCCAGCGTTCGAGCTTGTCCACCCAGAAGTGGCCACCGAGCCGGTTGTAGACGGCATCGACGAACGCCATCTCGTCATGGCCCTTGTCCCATCGGGCGACGATGTCCTCGATGGCGTCGTTCACCTTCCGGTTCAGTACCGCGGTCGAATCCGCGATCGGTTCGTCACGGTTCGAATACTGATCCGTCTCGTAGCCGCGCACCGCGATCGGCCAGGCGGCGGCCATGAGCAACAGTATCGTCAGGCAGATGCCACGGGCATGCTCACTCGAATCGGTACGTGAAATTCGCAAGCACTGTTTCCCGGTCACCGCCACCGATTTCCACCGTCGCTTCCCAGCTGTCGGAGAACATCATGTGCGTACCGACGCTCGGATTGAAGCTCTTTTCTTGCGAAAGTTGCACCGCGAAGTCGATCGGGGTCGGTCCACCGGGCACGAACGGGCCGAGATCGAGGACGATCGTGCCGCTGTGTTTCTCCTCGGCATCGATGAAATAGCCGCCGACCCAGAATTCCATGTTGTCGCCGTTGCGCAGGCCGAACCTGGGCTGCAAGGTTCTCACGTCGACCGACGAATCGTAGTCTCCGGACAGGTTGGTCGTGACCCACGTGCCCGTGAGCGACGCGAACCATCTGTCACCGCCGGCCGCAAGCACGAGTCCGCCGCCCGTCACGTCGCCACGATACTTGACGGGCAGGGTCTCGACGTTCGGAGGCAAGGGCAGGCCGAGGCCGCTCAGATCGACCCTGGTGTTGCCGTCGATCTTGCCGTAGATCGCGAACACGTCGAGGAAAGGAAACAGCCAGACATCGGCCTTGAGATCGAGGTACCGCACGTCGTTGTCGACGCCGATGTCCTCGCCCCCGGAGATCGGCAGCACCGGCGGCGAGATCGTAAGGCTGTCGATTTGATACGGCTGGCGCATGTAGAAGTAGTCGACGCCGATGCCGAACTTGCGCGGCAGCTTCGCGTCGCCCGCGAGACTGTTGCCGAACAATGCGTCCGCATGCCCCGCGACGGGCAACGCCAGGATGGCGGCGAATACGAGCCGTACGATTTTCATGCGATACCCCCCAGAGACCGCACTAGAGAATCGTCAGTCTAGCACGCCGTAACCAGGTAATCGTTGATCAGATTCTCGACGAGTTCCTGCTTACCGCTGACCTGGGCCGGCTCTCCCCCGGCGGCGGCGATGTCGCGCAGGGCGGTCAGGTCGAGCTCGCCGTCCTCGAAACGCTTGCCGTCGCCACTGTCGAAACTCCGGTACCGTCCGAAGCGCAGTTCGTCCATCCTCGGATCGGCCAGCACGCGTTCGGCGACCAGCAGCCCCCTCGCAAAGGAGTCCATGCCGCCGATGTGGGCGATGAAGAGATCCTCGAGATCGGTGGACTCGCGGCGCACCTTGGCGTCGAAGTTCAGACCGCCCGACTTCAGCCCGCCGTCCTCGAGCACGACCATCATCGCGTGCACGCAGTCGTACAGATCGAGCGGGAACTGATCGGTATCCCAGCCGTTCTGCGGGTCGCCCCGGTTCGCGTCGATCGAACCGAGCAGCCCGGCGTCGGTACACATGCGCAGGTCGTGCGCGAACGAATGCCCGGCCAGCGTCGCATGATTGGCCTCGACATTAACCTTGAAGTCTCCGGCGAGGCCATGGTGCCTGAGGAATCCGATGACGGTCTGCGCGTCGAAGTCGTACTGGTGTTTCATCGGTTCCATCGGCTTCGGTTCGATCAGGTACGTGCCCTTGAACCCGATGGATCTCCCGTAGTCGCGCGCCTTTTCGAGGAACATCGCGAAATGCTCGAGCTCACGCTTCGTGTCCGTGTTCTGCAGGCAGGCATAGCCTTCGCGCCCGCCCCAGAACACGTAGTTCGCACCGCCGAGCTCGACGGTTGCATCGAGCGCCGCCTTGACCTGCGCGGCGGCGTACGTGAGCGCCGCGAAATCCGGGTTCGTCGATGCACCGTTCATGAACCGCGGGTTGGAGAACATGTTCGCCGTCCCCCACAGCAGTTTCATGCCCGTCGCTGCCTGGCGTTCCTTGGCGAGCGCCACCATCGTCTGCAGGTTCTTCTCGGACTCGGCGACGCTGCTCCCCTCCGAAGCGAGGTCGAAGTCGTGGAAACACCAAAACGGCACGTTCAGCTTGGTGAAGAACTCGAATGCGGCATCGACACGGTCGCGCGAGCGCTCCATGGGCGTGCTCTTTTGCGCCCACGGCTGAATCCGTGTGCCGGGCCCGAAAGGATCGGCTCCCGTCGCACAGAACGTGTGCCAGTAGCACACCGCAAAGCGCAGGTGCTCTTCCATCGTCTTGCCGGCGACGACGCGGTCCGGATCGTAGGTCTTGAACGCGAGCGGATTGTCCGACCCGGGCCCCTCGAATCCGATCCTGCCGATGCCGGGGAAATACTCCGTCTCACCGACGAATACGGTACGACTCATTTGTTGTTCCTCCCTACGATGATTCACGCATACAGACCTGCGGCCGCGTCAACGGCGCGCTGGTAATCGCGGTATGCGTCATTGTAAAAACGGACTGCCGTGGCATCAGGCTCACAACAGCGACTCTCGTCCCTGCTCGTGTGTGCGTCAACGAGCGCGCCGATGTCGGCAACCCCGGACCCCGACTCGACGAGCTGAAGGGCCTGCAGTGCGGCCCCGAAGGCGGCGCCTTCGTCCTGCTCGAGCACGACCACCGGCGTGGCACAGACGTCGGCCACGACCTGCCGCCACGTCGCACTCTTCGCGCCGCCACCGGTAACGACGATGGCACCGGCGGCGACGCCGAGATTCGCCAGCTCGTCGATGCCGAACTTCAGCGCGAACGTCGCACCCTCCACCGCCGAGCGCAGGAGATTACGAGGCGTCGTATTGTGGCCGCTCAGGCCGACGATGCAGCCGCGCGCATTCGGCAGGTTCGGCGTGCGCTCGCCGTTGAAGAACGGCAGCGTGAGCACGCCTTCTGCGCCACGCGGCGCGGCGGAAATCTGTCGTTCGAAGGCGTCGATGTCGGCGCCGAGCAGGCGGCGCATCAGTTCGGTCGTCACGGTGCAGTTCATGGTGCACAGGAGCGGCAGCCAGCCGCCCGTCGACGAGCAGAATGCCGCGATATTGCCGCGCGGGTCGATCACCGGCGTGTCCGAATAGGCGTACACAGTTCCCGACGTACCGAGGCTCATCGTCATGTTGCCCTGCCGCACGTTGCCCGTCCCGATCGCGCCCATCATGTTGTCGCCGCCGCCGATAGCGACCGGGATGCCGTGTGGCACGCCGAGTTGGTCGGCCGCAGCGCGCCTGAGTTCGCCGACCGCTTCGTTCGCCGTGCGCAGCCCGGGCAGGCAGTCATGAAGGTCCCGCTCCGGATCGATGGCCCGCAGCATCGCGGACGACCAGCCACGCTCGCGGATGTCGAGGAAACCGGTGCCCGACGCGTCGCCCATCTCCATGCAGCGTTCGCCGGTCAGGTAGAGGTTCACGTAGTCGTGCGGCAGCAATATGCCATCCATCCTGGCATACAGCTTCGGACGCGCCTTCTTCAGCCAGCGGACCTTGGACGCGGTATAGCCGGCGAGGATGGGGTTGCCGACCTCCGCGATACAGGCCTCGCGGCCGCCGAAGGCCTCCATGATCTCGTCGCATTCGGCCTCGGTCGAGGTGTCGCACCACAGCTTGACCGGCGCCAATACGTCGTCGGAATCGTCGATGGCGACGAAGCCGTGCTGCTGGCCCGAGGCGGCGACGGCACGCGCCGTGGCGCGGATGTCCGGGTCCACCTTCGCCATGGCCTCGCGCAGCGCGCCCAGCCACCAGTGCGATTGCTGTTCCGCGACACCGCCTTCTGCCTGGTAGAGATCCAGGGCGGCGCTTGCCGTGGCCGCGATCCGGCGAGCGCCGAAATCGTAAAAGACCACCTTCAGGGCCTGGGTGCCCAGGTCGATGCCGATCACCGTGTCCATCGTTATTCTATGGCAGTCCGCGTTACGCACCGTGTTGGCGCATCGGATGTAAACGTTTACACTAATACCGCATTCCGTGAGGGGCTGCAAATAACAAACGCGGACGGTCGGACAACCGTCATACTATGTGGCCGCCGCAGCCACCGGACCGGGGATTGCCCTGAGCAACGTCTCCATAAAGCAAGTTGCCAAGCTCGCGGGCGTGTCGATCGCCACCGTGTCCCGCTGCCTGAACAGCCCCGAAAAAGTCACGGCCAGGACGCGCTCGAAGGTCGAACGCGCCATCTCGAAGACCGGCTACACGCCGAACGAGATTGCACGCAATTTCCGGCGCGGACGCAGCAACATGATCATGGTCGTGCTGCCCTCGATCGGCGATCCCTTTTTCACCGAGGTCATGATGGGCATTCGCGAGGCCGCGAAACTTACGGGCTTCTCGCTGCTGATCAACGAGACGGCGGGCAACACGATCACGGCCGACGAGATTGGCGCGATGGTCGTGTCCAAGCAGGCCGAGGGGATCATCCTGCTCGCCAGCCTGTCACCCTTCGGCACCGAGGTGGTATCCACGACCAGCCGGCAAGCGCTGCCGATCGTCATCGGTTGCGAGACCGTGTCGCCGGAGCTGGCGCAGTTCCCGGCGGTCCGTATCGACAATGCGGCGGCGGCGGCGGATGCGGCGAATTACCTGATCCAGCACGGCCACCGCCGCATCGGCATGGTCTCGGGGCATGCGTCGTCCCTGTTGACCCGCGACCGCGAGGCCGGCTACCGCAGTGCGATGGCCGACGCCGGACTGACCGTCGAAGACGGCTGGATCGTCTATGGCCGGCTCACTGTAGACGGCGCCTGCAAAGCCACGCGGGCATTGCTCGGGCACGCCACACCGCCGACCGCGATCTTTTGCGCCAACGACCTGATGGCGATCGGCTGCATGCACGAGATCCGGCGCGCAGGCCTTTCGACCCCGAAGGATATTTCTGTCATCGGCTTCGACGACATCGTCCTGGCGAGCGTGCTCGATCCGCCGCTGACGACCATCCGTCAGCCTGCCCGGGAGATCGGCCGGCGCGTCATGTACCGCCTGTGCCGCGAGATCGAGCACGGCCGGCACGGCGACGGCCATCCCGAGATCGTGCCGCACGAGCTGGTCGTGCGTTCGTCGGTGGCGGCGCCGCCGCTCAGAGGACGCCGCGGCGAGCGAGGTTCCGCATGAGCGCGGCTATGCCGAAATCCCAGGGCTCGACACGGTCGCAATACGACACCTCGTTCTCCAGCGTGCCGATGTGATCCGAACTGATGCGCACGACGTCCCCCGGCTTGTGGGTGAAACCCATGCCGGCTTCGCCGCGATCCTGCGTCGGCGCGAACAGGGTGCCGGTGAACAACACGAGGCCGTCGGGATACTGATGTGATTCGTTGATCGTCTGCGCGACGAGGTCCGCCACGTCGCGGCTGATCTCGCTCATCCGGCTCTTGTCCGACAGCCTGAACCCGTCTTGTGCGCCGACGATCTCCAGGCGTATCTCCTCGGCGCGCACGTCATTGAGCGTGAAGCTCTCGTCGAGCAGGCGTATGAACGGGCCGATGCTGCAGGCCGCGTTGTTGTCCTTGGCCCTGCCGAGCAACAGGGCGCTGCGACCCTCGAGGTCGCGCAGGTTGACGTCGTTGCCCAGCGTCGCGCCGACGATGTTTCCTGCCGGGTCGACGACGAGCACCAGTTCCGGTTCGGGATTGTTCCATTCCGAGACGGGGTTGATGCCCACGGCCTGGCCGAGTCCGACGGCGGACAGCGGCTGCGCCTTGGTGAATACTTCGGCGAAAGGCCCGATGCCGACCTCCAGGTACTGCGACCACATGCCCGCCTCCATCAACCTTTCGCGCAACTCCTCGGCTTGTGCGGATCCCGGCACGACGTCGCCGAAACCGGTGCCGAGCGTCGTGCCGAGCTGTTTCCGGATCTCGGCGGCGCGGGCCGGCTGACCCGCTGCCCGTTCCTCGATCAGGCGCTCGAGCAGGCTGCAGGCAAACGTCACGCCGCTGCCCTTGATGGCGTGCAGGTCGACAGGAGCGAGCAGCCGGGGCCGCTCCGCGTCCGGGTCGGGACCGACACTGTTGCCGATGAGTTCGGCCACCGACGCGATGCGCGGCAGGTCGGCCGCCTCGCGCAGGCGCGCCAGCGGCTGGTCGGCGAGCAGCTCGGCCATCGTCGGCGCGATCGCCGAGAGGTCGTAGACACCGTCGTGGGTCAGCCAGACCGGTGACGGCCCTGCGACCGGGCCGGCCAGTCCCGCCGGTAACCACGCACGGCCGAGCATCACACCGGTGAGCCCGTCGACCGGTAGATAGCGTGTCGGATCGATGGCGTTCATGAACGGTCAATTCTTCCTGACGGAGTAGATGACGTCCAGCGAGTTGACCTGCCCGCTCGTCGACTCCAGCGTCAGCCGGTTGTTGAGCCGATACCGTAACAGCAGGCGCCCGAGCTGATCGACGATACCGTAGCCGTACTCCACGAACAGGCGGTTGCCGAGATTCTTGCCGGCGACGATGCGGCTCGTGTCCGGACCGCCCTCCACGGCCAGCTTATCGAGCCCGAGCGTGTTGCGGATCTGTGAAACGATCACGCCGGCCTGCGACAGCCCCAGCGTGAACGCTGCCTTGTTGAGCATGTTGCCTTCGTTCGTACTGACGTTACCGAGCGGCTGTCCGGTCAGCAGATAGGACAGCGCCTCGGCGTCACTGAGTGGCGGATCGCTGAACACGGTGGACTTCAGCTGGTACGGCACGCCGGTAAGCTGCACGCCGGCCGTCACATCGGGCATCTTGCGCACGGCGCGGACATCGAGGTTGGGTTTGTCCAGCGGACCGTTGAAAGTGAGTTCGCCACGCTCGATCTCGAGCTTCTGGCCGTAAGCGGTATAGCGGCCGTCGTGCAGGCTGACGCGGCCGTGTCCCGTATAGGGCCGCAGACTGCCACCCTCGATACGCAACTCACCGGAGACCCCGGTCTGCAGCCCGAAGGCCGAGACCTGCACGTCGTCGCCGAGCACGGTTCTTACGTCGATGTCCAGTACGCGACGCGGCGCGGGCTTCGCCTGTTCGTCCGCCCGGTGCACGACCGCGTCGATGGACGGTTCCTCGGCAGTCTCCGGGATGTCCTTGAGCGTGATGTTCGCACTGGGGACGGTCACTTTGCCGCGGACGCGCAACTGCCGTTCATCCAGCAGGACCGTGACGTCCGGAGACGCATTGACACGCCAGTTGGGCAGCCGCATCAGTTCGAAATTGCTGCCCTGGATGTGTGCCTCGCTGCGCATCCCGGTATCGGCGACGAATTCGCTCCTGCCGGTAAGCGACAGCTTGCCGGCGCCGGAACGGGCGCTGCCGTTCACCGTCAGGGCACCGCTGTCGTCCTGCCGGATCTCCGCGTTGAATTCCTTGATGTCGATACCGGTCTGCCGAAGGCTGAAGGCGCCCTCGCTGACGTGCAGCGCACCCCGAAACTTCGGTTCCGAGAGCTTCCCGTCGACGCTGAGCTTGCCGTCGATCCGGCCCGAGGCATTACTGACGTTTGGAATCAGGATCGGGACGATCGCGAAATCGCGCATCTCGAAGTTGGCGCCGCCGTCGATGGCAGAATCGCGGTCGAAGACGTCTGCCATGCCCAGGGAGCCGTCCACGCCGGCCGCTTCGTTTTCGAAGCGGATGCGGAAGTTCGAGTCGAGCCTGTTGTCCTGCAGGACGAGGTCCGCGTCCGCGGAGTTGAGCGTCGCGACGACGTCCTCACCCTCGTATTGGGCCGACAGCTTTGCGTCGTGCAATGCGATCCGTCCCTTGCCGTCGAGTACCCCATCCTCGAGGCTCACGCTCGCGGTCAGGCCGACGATGCCGCCGATATCCACGCCTTCCGGAAGTGCGAGCGGCAGCGCAGTCAGCGGCAGCTTGCGCACGTCGAGATCGACCGACGCGTTGCGCGTCGCGCCGAAGGACACCAGGACACAGGCCTCTCCGTCCACGTCGGAATTCACGAGGCAGGACCTGCCGATCTCGACGCTGCCCGGTGCCAGGTCGAGCCGACCCGGTGCGCGCAGCGTCCACACCCCGAACGGCTCCGCGTCCAGGTTGAGCGTGTCGACAGTACCCGACCAGGACGACGGTCCGAGCGCGCCGTGCAGCGTCGCCTGCAGTTCCTGCTTTCCGGCGCGTGCGGTCACGCGCGCACTGTGCGCGCTACGGGTCCCTTCGACGTGCGCGCTCAGCGTGTCGAACGAGACGTCGCCGAGCGACACGTCACGTCCCTGCAACGAGAGGGACAGTTGCGGATCGGTGCGCGAGCCACGCAACTGCAGCGTACCGTCGAGACGGCCGCTCAGGCCGGCGACGAGCTGCTGCGGCTCGGGCAGGTGGAACTCGCCGTCCGCTTCGAGGGAGTCCGCCGCGAGGCGGCCACGCAGCGTCACCGCACCGGCACCGGCGGTGACGGTCGCGGAGTCGATCGTCGCGGCCTGTTCGGTCAGTTTGCCGTCCGCGACGATGTCGACTGCGCGTCCCTGCCAGTCCAGGCCGGCGTGCGCCTTGCCGGCCCAGGCGAAGCCGTCCCGCCAACGGAACGACCCCTGCGCCTGCAGCTGCCCGTAGCGGCTGCCGACACTCAGGTCGCTCTCGGTGAGACCGTCGCGATTGCCCTCTCCGGTCAGGTTCAGGGTGAGCGCGGGCCAGTCGCCGAGCTGCCCTCGTGCATCCGCACGCAATTCGTAGCCGTCGGGCATGCCCGCGAGGTACAGAGTGCCTTCCGGACTCTCGATCCTGCGACCGTCGGCGAGGTCCCACTCCAGGTCGCGCCAGTGGTTCTCGACCGCGATGCGCGGGCCGTCGTCACCGTTCGCGAAATAGCCGGTCGAGTGCACGCGCAGCGGTGCATCGAGTTCGTGCTCGATGTCATAGCGCTCGCGATCGCCCTTCAACGTCAGGCGGCCGCGCCAGGTGAGCCCGTCGTCATCGGGCCACTGCCATGCGATCTTGAGATTCGCCGGGAGCGCGTCGACGAGGCCGAAATGGCCGGCCACCGACAGCCGGCGCTCGCCTTCCGAGGCTCGCAATGCCTCGATGGTGATGCGCGATCCCGACGCGCCCGCGTCCGCATGGATGCTGTCGATTCGCTGTTCGAAATCGCCGACGCGGACCACGGCGTCGCGGATCGTCGCCGACTCCAGCCAGATCCTGACCGGCAGTTCGACGGCGAGGGGCTGGTGCGGCGCCCCGTCGTCCTCGCCGCGCTGGACGGTCACCCGGAGGCTCGAGACGTCGAGCGCCGTCAGGTGGACCGTCTTCGCCAGCAATGCCGCGAGGCCGGGTCTGGCACTGACGTCCTGCGCCTCCACCTGCACCGAGTCGTCCAGCCAGGCGATGCTGTCGGCGTGCAGACCGCCGAGCAGGGTGCCGCCGACACCGTCGACCGCGAGCGCCTGCGGGAAGTACGGCCGTCCGCGAGCCAGCAGCCACGCCGTGCCGCCTTCGGTGCCGACCAGCCATCCGAGTGCGGCCATGGCCGTCAGAATCGTGACCGTCGCCAGGGCGGCGATCGTCAGCAGCGCGCGACGGATCAAAGTTCCACTCCGACGGAGACGTGCAGGTGGATCGGATTTTCATTCAGGCTGAAGCCGTGGGCGACGTAGAGCCGGATCGGGCCGATTGGCGAACGCCACTTGATGCCGATACCTGCGCCGGCAACGGGATTGAGGTCGGTGCCATTGAAGGCGTTGCCGCCGTCGACGAACGCCGCCCAGTAGTAATTGCCGAAAGCCCGGTGCTCGTACTCGATGCTTGCCGTGAGCAGGCTGCTGCCGCCGACTACCTTGCCGGTGTCGTCCTCCGGACCGAGTGATTCGTAGTCGTAGCCGCGGATCGATTGATCGCCGCCGGCGAAGAAGCGCACCGACGGCGGCAGCTCGTCGAAATCCGATTTGCTCGTCATGCCACCGTCGAGCCGCAACAGCCAGCGCCCGTTATCGCCGGCCGGCAGGACCCACCGCGAGCGCGCCAGGAATTGCAAAAAACTCGTGTCGGAACCGAGGATCCGGTCCGTGCCACGAAATTCCACTTCGATGCTGTGGCCGCGCTGCGGGTACAGTTGCCGCGTACCGTACTTGTGGTCGAACTTGATGGCCGGCAGGACCAGCAGCGTATTGCCCTGCGTGTCGCCGACTTCGTAGCGCTCGTAACTGAGGTCGAGCGCGTAGGTCCGCAACAGGCCGTGCCCGAGCTGCTTCGATCGGCGGACGCCGAATCGCGCCGATTCGGTGTAGGACGTGTCGGTATCCTCGACGTCGAGGGTGCCCGTGTAGCTCAGCCAGTCGCTGCGGGGGTCCGACAGCGGAATGCGGTAGTCGCTCGTGAGGCCCGAGATCACCGGCGACAGCTTGAGCTGGATGTCGAGCCGGTGGCCCGCATCGTTCAGCCGCCCATTGCGGAATCCGGAGCGCAGCCTGGGGCCCGTGTCGGTGGAGTAGCCGGCGCCGACAGTGTATTCGATGCGCTGGACCGGCTCGAGGTGTACGGCGATCGGTATGCGGCGATTCTCAGCCTCATCGAAGAGCGGCTGGATGTCGATACGGCTGAAGTATCCGGTCGTCGACAGGTCCGCGTAGGCACGGGCGAGATCCCTGCCGTCGTACGGGTCGCCGTCGTGAAGATCCAGCATCGCCGAGACCAGCGACGGCTGCAGGAAATCCTGGTCCTGGCGGATCTCGCCGATCCGGTAGCGCGGCCCGCTGTCGAACTTCAGCACGATGTCGGCCGCCTGCTGCTCCGGCCACACGTCGATCCGGCTCTCGGTAAAGGCCCCGTCGATGTAGCCGCGTTCGAGCGCCTTGATCTGGAGCGACTGCTTGTATGCCTCGTAATCGGGATGCCGCAGCCGTGCGCCCGTGCGCAACGCGGCCGGCACGTCCAGTCGCGAGAAGCCGGAGTCCGACTCGGCCTCGCCGCTGACCTCGATGTCCAGCTTGCGGATCTTCACCGGCAGGCCCGGATCGATCTTCAGCGTCGCCCGCCAGCAATTCGCCCCGAACTCCAGGTCGGCATGCACGGCAGGCGAGTAGTAGCCGTAGGGTTCGAGCGCCGTGCGCGCCTCCGACTCCGCGAGACGGAAGCGCCGCCGGATCACCCAGGATTCGGCGTCGCAGGGTTCGGTCGCCAGGCCGACATAGGCGCGCACGTTCTTCGCGAGTTCGTCGTTGAGTCCCTCGATGACGAGCTCGGCGTGCGCCGCCTGCCACGCGCAGCCCAGCAGGGCGACGCCCAGGAACCCCGCGGCGGGGCGGCAGCGTCCGGCTAGAGCCACTTCTTGAAGCGGAAGTACGCGAGCAGCGACGCGGTGACGACGATCATCGAGACTACCGAACCCGCGAATCCCCATGCGCTGTTCACACCCGGCAGACCGCCCACGTTCATGCCCAACATCCCGGTCACGAACGTCAGCGGCAGGAACACTGCAGCAACAACAGACAAGACGTACATGCGAGAGTTCTGCTCCTGCGCCATCTTTCCGATGTATTCCTCCCGCAGCACGACGGCGCGTTCCCGCGCCAGGTCCAGATCCTCGATATAGCGGGTGATACGATCCGCCTCCTCCCGCAGGTAATCGATCTCCTCGGTGGAGAACAGCGGTCCCGGCTGCCGGTAGAGCCGGTCCAGTGCGTCCCGCTGGGGCGACAGGAATCTCCGCACGGAAGCGATCGTGCGCCGAAGGGCCGACAGCCGCTGGCTCGTACGCAGGGTGTCCGCCGATTCCATGAGTTCTTCGGCCGTCTCGATACTCTCCTCGATGTTGTCCACGAACGTGCCGATCCGGTTCGCGAGGTGCTCCACCAGCTCGGCGATGAACGCACCCGGAGTCTTCGGGCCATGGCCGTGTTCGAGCGATTGCAGCACGTCCTGCAGAGACAGGAGCCTGCGCCGGCGGATCGTGATGATGCGTCGCGGCTCGATCCAGACACGAACGGCGACCATGTCTTCCGGATCTTCGCCCGGATTCAGGTTCACGCCGCGCAATACGATCAGGAGGCCGCGCTCGGTCAGCCGCACCCGCGGCCGGACGTCCGGCGCGAGCAGGGTGTCGGACACGACCTCGTCCAGGTCCGCGGACTCGCGTAACCAGCGCCTCGCGCCTTCGTCACCGAGCTGGAGATGCGTCCACAGGACGCCGTCTTTGCAGGACCACTTGTCGATCTCTGCCGCCCCCGCGGGACGACAGCCGCCTCCGCCATCGAGGACGACCGCGTGCAAAAGGCCGGGCGCCGCGTCGTTCACGCGACTGTCTCCCCGCGGTCAGCATCGAGTACCCGCACCTCGAGCGGCCTGCTCGAATCGAGATGCACGTCGCGCTGCGGGAACGCGACGACGATGCCGTTGGCGGCGAACATTTCGGCGATACGGAACCGGATCTCGCTGCGGATCGACCGCAGCTCTCGTTCGCCGGCCACCTGGCACCAGAAATACGCGTCGAAGACGAGGGCATTGTCGCCGAAGTCTTCGAACACGACGACCGGCTGCGGGCTGCTCATGACACCGGGACTCTCGTCGACTGCCTGCCGGATGAGTTCGGCGACCTTGCGCACCGGCGAGCCGTACGCGACACCCACGCGCACGGTCGTGCGTATGTTGTTGTCGATCAGCGTCCAGTTCACGACCATGTGCTCGAGCAGCACGCTGTTCGGCACCAGCAGATGCACACCGTCCACGCGCCGTATGCGGGTGGAACGCACGCCGATCTCCTCGACGGTCCCGTTCGTGCCTTCGATCTCGATGAAGTCGTGGATCCGGATCGGACGCTCGGCCATCAGGATCCAGCCGCTGATGAAGTTGTTGATGATGTTCTGCGCCCCGAAGCCGATACCGATCGCGATCGCTCCGGTCGCGAACGCGAACGCAGTGAGAGGGATGCCGAGCAGGCTCAGCGCCGTCACGATGACCAGCACCAGGATGGCGAAGAAGACGACGCGCTTTATGGTATACACCGCGTCCGTTCCCAGCTTCGTCTGGGCGAGCCGGCGCCCCAGCAGATAGCCGAACAGCCGACTGAGGTAATACCCGCCGACGACGATGAGGATCACGATGAGAATGCGACCTATGGTGAGATCGGCATCGCCGGGCCAGTCGATCGGCGCCAGGTTCAGGTAGTCCTTGAGTTGCTCCAGCAAGTCGTGGCGATCCCGCAGCGGGCCTCCTGCAGTGCAGCAGGGGATCATTGTAACTTAGCGGGAACGCCCGCGATCCGGCCTTTGAACGGACGATCGGCGAGTAGCCCGCCGGTTGAACCGCCCTCTGCCGCCGCCCGGTCCGGCTAGGGAGGGAGCACCCGGCCGCGGTTCAGGATGTTCTTCGGATCGAGACTTCGCTTCAGGGAGCGCATGAGTCCGATCTCGTCGGCACTGCGACACGAGGCAAGCCAGGCGATCTTCTCGGTACCGATCCCGTGCTCGGCCGATACCGAACCCCCGAAGTCCGCGAGCGGTTCGTAGACGCAACGATCGGAGTCCGCGTGGGCGGCATCGATCTCGCGCGGATGCACCATGAAGTGCAAGTTGCCGTCCGCGACGTGACCGAGGCTGTAACAGGCGCCGTCGCGCCAGCACTCGCGGACATTCCGCTCGACCCTGCCCACGTATTCCGGCATGTGCGCGATCGGCAGGCTGACATCGTAGACGAACACCGGGTCCGGCTTGAGCAACGGCTCGAAACCCTCGCGGATCTGCCAGACAGCGCGCGCTTCCGCTTCCGACTTCGGTACCACCGCGTCGACGATGAGGCCGTCTTCGAGTGCGCCGGCCAGGATCGCCTCGAAACGTTCGGCGTCCGCCTCGGGCTCGCGACCCTCCAGTTGCGCGATGACGTAATAGGGATAATCGCGCGCCATCGGCGCTCGATAACCGCCGTCACCGGTGAGGCCGGCATAGTAGTTGCCCCACATGATCTCGAACGCGCTCAGCGAGCCTCCGGCGCGTTCGCGCATGCGGGCGAGGAATCCGGATACGCCGGCAAAGTCGTCCATCGCGACGAGTGCGGTGTGCCGGCCGGCCGGCCGGGGAAACAGTCGCAATACGGCACGCGTCACCACGCCGAGTGTGCCTTCCGTGCCGATGAACAACTGTTTCACGTCGTAACCGGCATTGTTCTTGAGCATGCGGTTCATCGACGAGATGACCGTGCCGTCCGCGAGTACCGCCTCCAGACCCAGGACGAGATTGCGCATCATGCCGTAACGCAGCACGTTGATACCGCCCGCGTTGGTCGCGATGTTGCCGCCGATCGTGCAGCTGCCGCGTGCGCCGAGATCGAGCGGGAAGTAGAGCCCCGCGTCGTCGGCGGCTTCCTGCACGACTTGCAATATTGCACCCGCCTCGACGACGGCGGTCCCGCCGACCCCATCGATCTCCCGGACAGCGTTCATCTTCTCCAGCGACAGGACGACGTCTGCCGGCGAAGACACGGCCGCCGTCACGGCGTTCGTCCGCCCGCCCTGGACGACGACGGTCTGGTCCTGCGCATGGCAGGCACCCATTACGCGCGATACCTCTTGCGTCGAAGCCGGGAGCACCAGCGCCTTCGCCTGCATCGGCGCGTCGCTCCAGAAACTCGTCACCCGCGACGCGACTGCATCGCCCGTCAGCACACGCTCGGCGCCGACGATCCCGACCAGTTCTGAGACGATTCCGGACAACGCCGCTCCCTCACTCGCGGCACGCCGCGGATACGGCAGTGTGCCATGCGGGACTCTCAATTAGAATCGGACCTTGACCGTACCGAATCCCACGATGGCAAAGTCCAAGAAAGCCGCACGCCTCGCTATCGACATCGGCGGCACGTTTACCGACGTCGTGCTCGACCGTGCCGATGCCGGGCGGATCACGGCCAAGCTGCTCACCACCGGCAAGCGGCCGGCCGAAGCCGTGCTTGCGGGCATCGATGCCGTCCTCGGCGAGTCCGGGACGGACCCCGCCGACATCCGCCTGATCATCCACGGTACCACGCTGGCGACGAATGCCCTGATCGAGCGGCGCGGCGCGGTCACGGCGCTGCTCACGACGCGCGGCCACCGCGACGCGCTGGAGATGGCGCACGAGGATCGCTTCGAACAGTACGACATCGGTATCGACCGGCCTCGACCCCTGGTGCCGCGCTTCCTCCGGCTGCCGGTGACCGAACGCATGGACCGTGACGGCAGGGTCCTGGTCGCGCTCGACGAGGATTCGGTGACGCAGGCGCTCGCCGAGTTCGATCGGCACGGGGTCGAGAGCGTCGCGATCGGCTTCCTGCACGCCTTCGTGAATCCGGACCACGAACGGCGTGCTGCCGAGTTGCTCGCCTCGGCAAGGCCCGATCTCTCGATCACGCTCGCCTCGGAGGTCTGCCCGGAGATCCGCGAGTACGAACGCCTGTCGACCGCTTGCGCCAACGCCTACGTACGTCCCCTGATGACGCGCTACCTCGAAACGCTCGCCGGCGAACTCGCCGAACGCGGCCTCACCTGCCCGTTCCTGATGATGACATCGGGCGGAGGTCTGACGACACTGGCCACTGCGGCGAAATTCCCGATTCGCCTCATCGAGTCGGGTCCGGCCGGCGGCGCGATCCTGGCCCGGGAGCTGGCGAGGCGGCTCGACCTCGGGCGGGTGCTGTCTTTCGACATGGGCGGCACGACCGCCAAGCTCTGCCTGATCGACGGCTTCGAGCCGCTCGCCTCGCGCAGCTTCGAGGTCGACCGCGTGTACCGATTCAAGAAGGGCAGCGGCCTGCCGGTTCGCATACCCGTCATCGAGATGGTGGAGATCGGGGCCGGCGGTGGCTCCATCGCGGGCATCGACAAGCTCGGGCGTATCCAGGTCGGCCCTTCGAGCGCCGGGTCGGATCCCGGTCCTGCGGCCTATGGCCTCGGCGGCATGCGGGCCACCGTGACCGATGCCGACACGCATATGGGGCACCTGCACGCCGCGAGCTTCGCCGGCGGCGCGATGACACTCGATGCCGCCGCCGCACGGCAGGCCGTCGAACGCGACGTCGCGACGCCTCTCGGCTTCGAAGCCGACGGCGGAGCCTTCGGCATCGCCGAGGTCGTCGACGAGAACATGGCGGCCGCGGCACGCGCACATGCCGCCGAATTCGGCATCGACCTCGCGCAGCGCGACATGATCGCATTCGGCGGCGCCGGCCCGCTGCACGCGGCGCGCCTCGGCGAGAAACTCGGCGTCGGCCGCATCGTCATCCCGCCCGGAGCCGGTGTCGGTTCCGCGCTCGGCTTCCTGCTCGCGCCGGTCGCGTACGAGGTCGTGCGCAGCCGGCCGCAGGTCCTCGCCGAGCTCGATCACGGGCTCGTGAATCGCCTGATGGAGGAGATGCGCAGGGAGGCCGAGGAGGTGGTGCGCCAGGGCAGCGACGCTCGCGACCTCACCGAAACCCGGCAGGCCTACATGCGTTACGCCGGCCAGGGGCACGAGATTCCAGTCGACCTGCCGGTAGCGCGTTACGACGCGAGTCACCGCGCGAGCTTCCGCAGCTCGTTCGAGGCGGCATACGCCCGACTGTACGGTCGCGCCATTGCCGGCGTCGGGATCGAGGTATTGAGCTGGACGCTGACGGTCAGTGCACCCGCGGCGCCGGCTCCCGCGAAACGCTCGCGGCCGCGCATGACGTCGGCTCCGCCGTCCGTGACGCGGCAATCGTTCTTCGACCCGGAATCTGCGGGCCGCGCGGACGCTCCCGTGTTCCTCCGCGAGTCGCTCGCGCCCGGCATGCGGATCGAGGGGCCGGCCCTGATCGCGGAGGATCAAACGACGACGGTCGTCACCTCGGCCTGGGATGCGCACATCGATGCGCACGGCAACATCGTGCTGACACGGCACAGGGAGGATACCGATGCCTGAACCGGCTGCCGTCGACCGTATCCGCATGCAGATCCTGTGGGATCGCCTGCTGGCGATCGTCGAGGAGCAGGCACAGACCCTGATCCGTACGGCATTCTCGACGACGGTGCGCGAGGCGGGCGACCTGTCCTCGGGCGTGTTCGACACCCGGGGCCGAATGCTCGCACAGGCCGTGACCGGCACACCGGGACACGTCAACGCGATGGCGGCGAGTGTCGGCTATTTCCTGGACAGGCACCCGATTTCGACGCTCGAGCCCGGCGACGTCCTCGTCACCAACGACCCCTGGCACGGCACGGGCCACCTCAACGACTTCACCGTCGTCACACCGGTATTCCGCAACGACTCTGCCGTCGGCTTGTTCGCGGCGACGTCGCACATCGCGGATGTGGGCGGCCTCGGCTTCGGCCCGAACGGCACCCAGGTCTTCGAGGAAGGCATCAACCTGCCGATCGACTACCTGTTCCGCGCGGACGAGCCGAACCGCACGCTGCTTCGCGTCCTGCGCGCCAACGTGCGGGACCCGGTGTCCGCGGAGGGCGATCTGTATTCCCTCGCGTCCTGCAATCGCGCCGGCGCGCGTGCGCTGCTCGCGACGCTGGATGAATTCGGTCTCGACGGCCTCGACGGGACCGGCCACTGGATCGTCGAGGCATCGCGCGCTGCGATGCTGGACGAGATTCGCAAGCTGCCGGCCGGCCGCTGGCAATACCGGATGCGCATCGACGGCTACGACGAGCCCGTGGATCTAGTCTGTGCGTTGTCGATCGGCCACGACGGCATCGACATCGACTTCGACGGCACATCTGCCGTCTGCCGGCACGGCATCAACGTCCCGCTGACGTATACGCAGGCCTACGCGTCCTTCGGCGCACGCTGCGTGATCGGAAACGACGTGCCGAACAACGCCGGTTCGCTGGGCGTCGTGCGCGTACGCGCGCCGGAGGGCTCGATCCTCAACGCACAGCGTCCGGCCGCCGTATCTGCGCGCCACGTCATAGGCCAGATGCTGCCCGACGTCGTGCTCGGCTGTCTCGAGCAACCGCTCGGCGGCAGGGTGCCGGTCGAGGGCGCCGCCTGCCTGTTCGGTCCCGTATTCCTCGGCGGCCGCGGCGTCATCCCGGGCAGCACGCAGGAACCCTTCGTCATCAACGCGTTCTACGCCGGTGGCACCGGCGCCCGTCCCGGCAAGGACGGCCTGTCGTGCACGGCGTTCCCGTCCGGCGTGCGCTCGACGCCGGTCGAGATCGTCGAGCTGAGCGCCCCGATCGTCGTCTGGCAGAAGGAATTCCGGCCCGACTCCGCCGGACCGGGGGAATTCCGCGGCGGACTCGGGCAGGTGCTGGAATTCGGTTCACTCACCGGCGAGGCCTTCGCAGTCTCCAAGATGTTCGATCGCATCACCCACCCGCCGCGCGGCCGCGACGGCGGCGGAACGGGCGCCGCTGCCCGACTCTATATAAAGAATGGCGACAAGCTCGCGGGCATGGGCCGCGACGTCATCCCCGCCGGCCGCACGATGGTGCTCGAGACGGCCGGCGGCGGCGGTCGCGGTGATCCTGACAGGCGCGACCCGGCGGCCGTGGCCGACGACGAGAAGAACGGCCTGACCAGGTAACGATGGGCGCATACCGTGTTCGCGGCTGAAGCCGCTCCTACGGATGCTAATCGACCCCAGCGCCAGGAACAGAATTCGTAGGAGCGGCTTTAGCCGCGATTCACGAAGCGAAGGTCGCGACGGTGAGGGGCGTGCCGGTCCCGATCGCGGCGCGCTTCATGCCCTGCGAGTTGTAGCGCATGACGATGCCGGCATCGCGCGTCACGGCGATGACGCCGGCCTCGCCGCCGAGCCGCGCAACTTCCTGCAGCAACGCATCGACGGCCGCCTCCGGCGCGTCGCCCGCCCGGATTCGGTACGCGACCGAGAGCGCGCCGCCGGCACGAATGATGTGTTCGCCCGTGCCGGTGCAGGAGATCGCGACAGCGTCGTCGGCCCAGGTGCCGGCACCGATCAGCGGCGAGTCGCCGACGCGGCCCTCGAGCTTGCCGAAGGTCCCGCCCGTCGAAGTTGCGGCCGCCAGCCGCCCGGCCGTGTCGAGTGCGGCGGCTCCGACGGTGCCGTGCTTGTGCTCGTGGATCTCGTGTTCGTACACGCCGACCGGCAGGATATACCAGGCCGCCGGATCATCGAGCACTTCGAATCCCTGCTCGCGGGCGAAGGCGAGCGCTCCATTGCCGACGAGCAACACGTGTGGGGAGGCGTCCATGACGCGCCGGGCGGCGCCGATCGGGTTCGCCAGGTCACGAACGGCCGCGACCGCACCGGCGGCACGGGTGGCGCCGTCCATGATCGACGCATCGAGTTCGACGTAGCCCGCCGTATTCGGAGCCGAGCCGCGGCCGGCAACGTAGAGACCGCTGGTCTCCATCCCGGCAACAGCGAACTCCACGACGTCGAGCGCCGGGGCACCCCCCGCCAGGCGCTCCCCGCACTCTCCGACGAGTTCGCGAAGGTGGTCCTCGACGACGCCGTAGTCGCGGCCGGCGACCGGACCCGCGCCCCCGTGCAGCGCGACTGCGAAATTACTGGCTATCGCCGTCCTCCTTCGCAGGCCCGGCAGCCCCGTAGCTCAGGCCGTAGCCGTACGCGAAACGCGGGTCGTAGTCGGGATCGCCGACGTTGACCTCGGTCTGGTCGGCGGAAGCCGGCCACGAGAACGACAGGGCGCCGGTGAAATCGTAGCGCGGCTTGCCGTCGGCGTCGGCGACCAGGACGTCGGCGATGCCCCCGCCCTCGGTGCCCGGCAGCCAGGCGGCGACGAACGCGTCCGAGGCCGCGAGTTCCGGGTCCACCCAGAGCGGACGCCCGGACAGGAACACCGCGACGGCCGGGATGCCGGCGTCGTGGAAGCGTTGCAGCAGGTGCAGGCCCTCTTCCGGCGCGAAGTCGACGTTCGGAAGGTCGCCCACACCCTCGGCGTACGGGTCCTCGCCGAACACGACGATGGCGACGTCGGGCACATCCTCGTAGCTGCCGTCCTCGCTCAGCGTAGCCGAGCCGCCACCGGCAGCGAATGCATCCCGCAGTCCTTCCCAGATCGACATCCCGTGCGGGAAATCCTTGCGCTGGTTGCCGTCACCCTGCCAGGTGAGCGTCCAACCACCGCACTGTTTGCCGATGTCGTTCGCCCCGTCCCCGGCAACGAGCACGTTCAGCGCGGGCGAGAGCGGCAACACGCCTGCGTCGTTCTTGAGGAGTACCAGCGACTTCCGGACCGCGGATCGTGCCAACGCGCGGTGTTCGGGCGAGCCGAGCAGATCGAAGTCGCCGGCATGTTTGCGGGACGACGGCCGTCCGGCCTCGAATACACCGGCGCGCAACTTGACGCGGAGCACGCGAGCCACGGCTTCGTCGAGTCGCTCCATGCCGATCTCGCCCGAGCCGACCTGAGCCAGCATGGTCTCGTAGAGCCCCTGCCACTGATCGGCCGCCATGAACATGTCGACCCCCGCGTTGAATGCCTTCGGGCAGGATGTGTCGCTGCATCCGGGTACCTGCGCGTGGCCCTTCCAGTCGCCGACGACGAAGCCGTCGAAATTCATCCGGCCACGCAGCACCCCCGTCAGCATCTCCTCGTAGCCGTGCATCTTGCGGCCATTGAAACTGCTGTACGACGCCATGACGGTCTGCACACCGGCGGCTATCGTCGGCGGGTAGGCGGCCGCCTGCTCGTCCCGGAATTCCGCTTCCGACATCTCCGTGTTGCCCTGGTCGATGCCGTTCGTCGTGCCGCCATCGCCGGCGAAATGCTTCGCCGTCGCGATAATATGGTCCGCGTCGAGGAAGGTATCGCCGACGACGCCCTGCAGACCCTCGACCATCTGCGGACCGTATTGCGCGACGATACGCGGATCCTCCGAATACCCCTCGTAGGTCCGTCCCCAGCGATCGTCGCGCACGACCGCGAGCGTCGGTGCGAAGGTCCAGTCGAGCCCGGTCGCGAGGATCTCGAGCGCGGTCGCGCGGCCGATGTCGGCGATCATCGCCGGGTCGTGTGCCATGCCGAGTCCGATGTTGTGCGGGAAGATCGTCGCGCCCACGATGTTGCTGTGCCCGTGCACCGCGTCCGTGCCCCAGATCACCGGTATACCGACGCCGCCGTCCGACGTATCGGTGGACGCGTCCCAGTACGCGTCCGCGAGTTGCAACCAGGCGTCAGGCGACGTGCGGTTGTTATTGCCCGGTGCCGAGTCACCGCCGTTCAGGACCGAGCCGAGATGATACTCGTGGACCTGCTCCGGGGTCGCCGAGAGGATATCGGCCTGGATGACCTGGCCGACCTTCTCCTTCAGCGTCATGCGCCCGAGCAACTCGGACACACGTTCTTCGATCGCCGCGTCCCGCGCGATCGCCGGCGGCTGGTAAGGCCAGTCCTGCGGGTCGATCGAGATCGATTGCGACGGACCGGCGTCACCACCGGCTGCCGCCTTCCCGGGCTGTGCGTCCTGCCCGCCACCGCAGGCAGAAAGCGACACCGTCGCGAGTAAGAAGAACAGGAATCGGGTTGTTTTTCTATGCATCTGCAATCGCCTTCGGGTAGTGTACGCCGACGGACGATACCTCAAAACGAAGGGAACTCCGAGCTTATGGCCAGCATATCGACGCAAAATGCGGGCGACCGGTGACGGCGACCGCGATGACCGTCTTGCGCCAGGCCCGGCTGTCCTGGGGCGAAAAACTCGGTTACGGATTCGGCGATCTCGGGTTCAACCTGTACTGGACCACGATCGGGTCGTTCCTCGCCGCCTTCTATACGGACGTGTTCGGCATCTCGGCCGCCGCGGCCGGCACGATGTTGTTCGTCACCAAGATCCTGGATGCACTCACCGACCCCCTGGTCGGAGCCGCAGCCGATCGCACCGACACACGATTCGGCAAATTCCGGCCGTTCCTGATACTGGCGGGGATCCCCATGGCGGCCGCCGGCGTGCTGACGTTCACGACCCCGGACCTCGGCGACACCGGCAAGCTCTTGTGGGCGTATGCGACCTACTCGATGCTGATGTTGCTGTATACGCTGCTCAACACGCCCTATTCCGCGCTCTCGGGCGTGATGACCGCGAGCAGCCAGGAGCGGACGACGCTGATCAGCGTGCGCTTCATCTTCGCTTTCGCGGGCGCCACGCTCGTCAACTGGTACACGCTGCCGCTCGTCAAATGGCTGGGACGCGGCGATGACATTCGCGGCTGGCAGGCGACGCTGACCCTGTACGGGCTCGTGGCGGCGACCATCTTCGCCATCACCTTCCTCTCGACACGGGAGCGGATCGCACCGCCGGCGAAGCAGAAGACGACGCCGGTCGAGGATATCGCGGACCTGCTCAGGAACCGGCCGTGGCTGATCCTCTTTGCGCTGGCGATGATCATCATGATCACTTTCACGATGCGCGGGAGGCTCCGCGTACTACTATTTCTACTACTACATCGATCGACCCGAGCTGCTGCCGACCTACCTGGCATGCCAGACCGTCGCGCTGGCCGTCGGCGCGCTGCTCACGCCGGTGATGACCCGGTATATCGAGAAGACGAGGTTACTGACGCTGCTGCTGATCAACGTCGCCATCCTCTCGATCGCGTTCTTCTTCGTGCCGAAGGACATGATCTGGCTGATCTTCACGCTGAACGTCCTGATCAGCCTGTCGCTCGGGCCGAAGGCGCCGCTCACCTGGTCGATGTACGCGGACACGGCCGACTACAACGAATGGAAGAACGGACGACGCGCGACGGCGATGACGTTTTCGGCGGCGACTTTCTCCCAGAAACTCGGTAACTCGCTGGGCTCTGCCGGCATGTTGTGGCTGCTCGCGTTGCTCGGATACGTCGCACACCAGCGCCCAGTCGGACGCTTCACAGACGGGCATCGCGCTCCTGCAGACCGCGATCCCGGGCGTGTTCGCCCTGCTGGCGGTCTTCGTGATCCGCTCCTACCGGCTCACGGGCGCGCAGCTCGAGCGCATCCAGCAGGAACTCGAAGAACGGCATGCCGCTCATCCGGACCACTGACGCCGGCGAACGCGTCGAACTCTCGAGCCCGACGGCGATGCCGCGCGCCGGCGGCTTTCTATGGAACCGGCAGATGCTGTTGCAGGTGAATTGCCGGGGTTTCGTCGTCGCGCAGCACATGCAACCCGATGCCGCCCGGTATTCGCACGGCCCCGTCCCAGAAGCGCAGACCTTCATGCAGCCGGAGCAGCCGCTGTACGCACATCACCCGGGTCGCTTCGTCTACCTGCGCGACGAGGACTCCGGCGAGTTGCAGTCCTTGCCGTACGAGCCGGTGCGCAGGATGCCGGACGAATTCCGGTTCTCGGTCGGCCGCGGCGACATCCGCTGGCACGTCGGTGACGCGGGCATCGCGGCGATCCTGCGCGTCGCCGTCCCCGTCGACGACGTCGTCGAACTGTGGTCGCTCGACCTCGCCAACACGGGCAGCAAGGCACGTCGCCTGGGCGTCTATCCCTGCTTCTCGGTGGGTTACATGAGCTGGATGAACCAGTCCGCGCGGTATCGCGACGACCTCGGCGGCATCGTCGCGGAATGCGTCTCCCCGTACCAGGAGCTCGAGGACTACGCGAAGGTGCGCACATTCAGGGACCGCAGCTTCCTGTTGCACGACGCCGACCCGCTCGCGTTCGAGACCTCGCGGGAAGCCTTCGAGGGCGAAGGCGGACTCCCCCGTCCCGACGCGTTGCGTGCCGACCTGCTCGGCAATGGCGACGCGCTCTACGAGACGCCGGTCGCGGCACTGCAGTATCGCGTCACGCTGGCGCCGGGCGAGACGCGACGATTCCGGTTCCTGTTCGGCCCGGCGCGCGACGACGGCGAGATCGCGATGCTGCGCGATCGCTATCTGTCCGACGGCGCGTTCGCGTCCGCCGCAAAGGACTACGACGCCTTCCTGGCGAGCGGCAAAGGCTGCCTCGGTGTCGACACCCCGGACCCGGCGTTCGACGGCTTCGTCAACCACTGGCTCGACCGGCAGGTCTATTATCACGGCAATGCCCACCGCCTGACGGCGGACCCACAGACCCGCAACTATCTGCAGGACGGCATGGGCATGGTCTACGTCGACGCTGCGGCGGCCCGCGAGACCCTGCGGCGCGCGCTGGAGCAGCAGCGGGCCGACGGCTCGCTGCCCGAGGGCGTGCTGCTCGCCGAGGGCGTGCAACTCAAGTACATCAACCGCGTGCCGCACACCGACCACTGTGTCTGGTTGGCGGTCTGCCTGGAGGCCTATCTCAACGAGACCGGCGACGAGGCATTCCTGTCCGAGGCGATCGCAGGAAGCGTCGACGCGGCGATGCGCTGGCTGATCGGCAATCGCGACGCACGGCACCTGAGCCTCATCGCCCAGGGGGACTGGTGCGACCCGATGAACATGGTCGGCCCGGCGGGACGCGGCGTGTCCGGCTGGTTGTCGATCGCCACGGTGCATGCCCTGAAGCTCTGGGCCGCCATCTGCAGGCGGCTGGGCCGCGACAGGGTCGCCGCCGAGATGGAATCCGCCGCCCTCGAGACCCGTAACGCGGTACAACGCCACCTGTGGGATGGCGACTGGTTCGCGCGTGGCATCACCGACGCCGGCGTCGCATTCGGAGTCCGCGCGGATGCCGAGGGGCGCATCTTTCTTAATCCGCAGAGCTGGGCCATGCTCGCGGAAGTCGCCACCGAAGATCAGGTCCGCCGCATGATCGCCGCCGTCGAGCGGCGAACTCGAAACCCCCTGGGGTCCGATGGTGCTGGCGCCGGCTTACACCGCGATGCGCGAGGACATCGGCCGGCTGACCCAGAAGCATCCCGGCTGCGCGGAGAACGGCTCGGTCTACAACCACGCGGCGACCTTCTACCTGGCCGCGCTGTATCGCGTGGGCGAGGCGGACCGCGCCTGGGACGCGCTGCGCCGGATGCTGCCGACGGGATCCGACGAAGAGTGCCTGCGCCGTGGCCAGCTCCCGGTATTCGTGCCGAATTACTATCGCGGCGCCGCGAACCAGTTCCCGCGCACGGCCGGCCGCTCGAGCCAGCTCTTCAACACCGGCGCCGCCAGCTGGCTCTATCGCATCATCGTCGAGGACCTGTTCGGCCTGCGCGGCTGTGCCGAGGGCCTGCAAGTGGCACCGCAGCTTCCCTCACTCTGGGACGAGGCAGTCGCGAGGCGACGCTTCCGCGGTGCCGATTTTGCCGTCCGCTACCGCAGGACCGCGGATACCGATGCCATGCGCATCGTCGTCGACGGCATCGAGTCGACGACCGGTATCGTCGCGGTCGCACCGGATCGCGGGATCCGCGAGATCGAGGTATTGCTGCCTCCGGTTAGCTGAGCGGTCGCGTGCTATCCCGGATCAGGAGCTTGTGCGGCAGGATGTGGCGCATCTTGATTTGATGTTTGCCGTCGATCAGGTCGAAGAGCAACGCGGCGCAGAGCGTGCCGATCTCTTCGGCTGGCTGTGCGACGGTCGTCAGTGACGGCACGAAGTATTTCGCGAACGGGATGTTGTCGAAGCCGATCACGGAGATGTCGTTCGGCACCCCGAATCCCTGCCGCTGCAGCGCATACATGCAGCCCAGCGCGATCTCGTCACTGAAACAGAACACGGCGGTCGGCCTTGCCTTTTGCATCAGCAACTTTTTCGCCGCGGTCTCGCCGACCTGCGCCGTGTAGCCTCCGAAGACGATCAGGCGCTCGTCGACCGCCAGCCCGGCCGCGGCCATCGCTTCCCGGAAACCGGCGAGTCGCAGCTTGCTGCTCGTACTTTCCATGTCGCCGGTGATCACCGCGATTTTCTCGTGACCGTAACCGATCAGGAGATTGGTCGCGTCGGCCGCTGCCTGACGGTCGTCGACCGCCACGCTCGGGAATCCATCCTGACCGGCGAACTCGCAGCCGCTGACCATCGGCGGCAACTCGTCGGACGCGTCGTCGGAGTCCGGCAGGTCGAACGGGAGCCTGTGCGACATCAGGATGATGCCGTCCGCCTGGTGCGAGCGGGTCATCGCCGCGAATTCGCGCTCCCGCTTCGCCGAACCCTGCGTGTCGCCCAGCAATACGGAATACCCGCGCAGGCGCGCGACCTTCTCGATCGCCTTGATGATCTCGGAATTGAAGCTGTCCGAGACGTCGGGGATGATGCAGACGATGTTGCCGGAGCGGGCCGTGCGCAGGCTGACGGCCAGGCTGTTCGGCGTGTAACCGACCTCGGCCGCCGCGGCCAGGACTCTCTCCCTCGTGGCGGCCGAGACGCGTTGCGGATTGCGGAATGCGTGTGAGACCGTTGCGATGGAGACCCCGGCTTTTTCGGCGATATGCTTGATCCCGACCTTGGCCATCGTCGCTCGATTCTAGGCCCCGCCCGGGTTGATGTAAAACGTTTTACATCGTCAACTGGGCCACCGAGTACGATTGGTGCCACATCGAACTTCGCGTTTGTTCGTCCCTGATCTGCTCGTCGACGCTTGCCCTGGCGCTCTGTTCTGCGCTTGTCTGCCAGTCCTCGGCCGGACGCGTAACGAGCGGCAGGGCGGGAGAATGAACCGTCACGGGCTGTTGCTGCGGAACAGGCCGATGTTCCACGTCGATTTCCTCGATCGGTGCCGAGGGAATCGCCGGGCCATTGGTCGCGAGTTCCGTATTAGGCTCACTCTCGCCCGTCCTGATGTGCACGGTAAGGCGCGGTTCGTGTTCCATAACCGGCCCGGGACGATCTCGTGCGAGGTCGAAGAGCGACCCGAGAGACGCAAGCAGGAGTGCAACGGAGCACACCGAGATGCCCATTGCGGTCAGGAGCCGACGCCGCGTCGGCCGGCTTGCTGCGCTGTAGTCGATCAGCGGCTCCCCCTCGACCTGTCGATTGCGCGCGTTTCACTTGAATTATAGCATTCGGCCCACACACCGCTCCGGCGGATCAACGCGTAACGAGGCCGCGCAAAAAAGAGCTAGACTTAAAGACATTATCCGGATGACTAATCGAAAATTGCTGACCGCCATGTGGATGGTCCCGCTCGGACTCGTAACCGCAATCGCGTGGGCACAGGCCACCGTCCCGGACCCGGAGGACTGGTTCCGGAACGAGTACGCTCCGCTCTGGAAGGCGGAACCCTGGAGCAAACTTTCGGCCATCGACGAGTTCTATGACGACAGCATTACGATCCATCCGGCCGACGCCGACGTTTCTACGGTTCCCAGCCATACCTGGCTCGCGCAGAGCATCGACGGTTGGCGAGCAGACGGGTGGATCAGCAGCCTTCTGGCAGGATTCCGGTCCGATCGGATAAATCCTTCCACCGTGCTGTTCATCACAAAGTGGCAAGACTTGTACGCGGACGGCCACGATGAATTCAGTTGTGGCTGGTATGTCGCCGATGTCGTCGACGGCCGCTGGAAATTCACGCGATACGAAGAAGTGGACTGCGAAGGACGCGATCTCTAGCGCCGCATGGTGTGGCGTTCAGCACTTCGCCGGAGGCAGTCACTGGAACACTGGCCCTGCAGATGACTGCTATCGACCCCAGGCGCCCATGGGCGCGATCCGCTCAAACGAATCGGACCGGCCGACAGCCAGTAACGTTTCGCTGAAGGCCGCCGCAAACGACCTCCGAGATGTGGATCACGTAGATAGTGCGGAATCGGAAGAATGTGCTCGCGGACAGGAGACAGGTGCGATTGATTATCCGGCGATGGCCATTTTGTGACGCTCGCAGTGCACGTGCTTGATTTCGGCAATATCGGCGGCGACGAGGGAGGTGCTTTCCATTGGGGTCTCCGGAACGTATCGGCTTCTGTCTTGGAACCCATAACTCATTGATAACAAATTGTTTTATTTGGGGCAATTCCTATGCGGCCAGGACGCGCCGAATTCAATGGACGGGCTGAACGGGCATCGCCGCAGGCTTCAAAGAAAGATGTATTCGAAAAACTATGAGCAACTTGCAGAGCGGGAAAAAAGGCAGGCAACCTGGAGCTTGCCGAAGACTACTGCGGCCGTGCTCTGTGGAACGCGAACATGGGTAAGGCTCCGGTGTCCGAAATTTCGAGAATCACCTTCTATGCGCAGGTCCTGGATGCTGCGGGGGATACCGATACGGCAGCGTCGATGCGACAGGAATCCGGCCGGTTTCGCAGTGCGCATCCGCAGATGCAGGCGCGGTTCGTTAAAGATTCCTACACAGTCAACTGCGACAAGGCCAAATAGGCAACAACAGATAATCGTGCTCGATAGCGCTCAGCGATTGACGGTGAGAGCCTGACGGACCCGGTGCGACATACTCAAACCGCGTCGATGAAGCAATTGATCGACAATCTGCCCGTCAACGGATTCGGGTCGGGGACGAAATCCCGGCCGATGCAGCCGGAATGCAACGAATTGCCCCGGTAGGCGATGATGCGGTTGAAAACGCCGTCTTGGCGTTCGACCTGTTCGTACAACGCGGTGTCGCCGTTGATGAACTCCGGCCCAGGCATGTTGGGGCCGTCGTTCTCCGCCACCAGGGACCGCGCATACTCGTCCTTGCGCGAATCGTCGACATATTCGAAACCCGTCTTGCGATGCCGGTAGAACGCCGTGCCGCCGTAGTCCTTGCGAAACAGGTAATGCACCGTCGCCAGCCGGTTCGCGGTCGGCGCATCGAAATGCGGGACGCGCTGCATCAGGGTGAGCTTCTCCGGCGGCGTGGTGACCAGCGAATAGCGGCACATGGACATCTCCAGCTGCTTCCCTGTCAGGCCGAAGAACTCCTGCAGGGTCGGCCCCAGCCCCTGCAGGAGCAGATTCCGGTAGGCCAGCGGCGCCCGGGCCCGGATCCCGGGAAAGTACTCGGAGTTGTCCGAAAACCATTTTTGCGAGGCATGGCGGACCAGGGCGTCCGGATCGGAGACGAAACCGTCGATCACCATCAGCGGTGCTTTCTCACGACCGATCGTCAATTTTCTGAGGCGGGCGTCGGGATTCAACCGCACTTCCATCGTTACTCCACCGCGCAATACTTCTCGAGGAATTCCCTGTGCGTCGGCATCTTCGCGACGGCTGTGGCGATGTTTCCCTTGAGCGTCTCAAGCATCCTGCGCAGGCGGTCTTCACTCAGCATGCGCGCTACGGGATGAAAGGATTTCGCCTCGAGCCGCTGGCCCACCATGACCTGCAGCCAGGAATCGATCCGGAACACGTCGTCGGCGTCCGGGAAGACGTGTCCGGACTCGCGGAACAGCTCGAGCCTCTGCGCCAGCGTGTCGGGTACCTCCATGTCGCGGCAGTCGCGCCAGTAGGCTGTGTCGTCGCGCTGGGTTGCCTTGTAATGCAGGATAATGAAGTCGCGGACCCGCTCGTACTCGAGCCGTGACTGCTCGTTGTACTGACGCACCAGCGATTCGCTGCAGCCGTCGAACGGGAACATCCGCAGCAACCGCGTCACGCCACTCTGGATCAGGTGGATACTGGTCGATTCCAGCGGTTCTATGAAGCCCCCCGCGAGGCCGATGGCCACACAGTTCTTGACCCATGCGCTCTTGCGGCGGCCGGTCAGAAATTTCAGTAGCCGCAGCTCGACCCGGATGTCGCCGTCCAGATTGTCCAGCAAAACCTTGCGAGCCTCGTCGTCGGTCGTGTACGCGGTGGAGTAGACATGACCCGTCCCCTGCCGGTGCTGCAGCGGGATCTTCCACTGCCAGCCCGAATCGTGAGCGATCGCGCGTGTATAAGGCGGTATGTCGTCCAGCGGACAATCGGTCTGCAACGCGACTGCGCTGTCGTTGCGCAGCCAGCGGCTCCAGTCCTCGTAGCCGGCCTTCAGCGTCTGTTCGATCAGGATCCCGCGGAAACCGGTGCAGTCGATGAAGAAATCGCCTTCGATGCGCTCACCCGACTCCATGATCAGGGCCTCGATGAATCCCGTTTCCGGGTCCTGCTTCACCCTGCCGATCTTGCCTTCGATGCGGGTCACGCCCTGCGCTTCGCAGCGCGTCCGCAGGTATCCCGCGTAGAGGGTCGCGTCGAAATGGTAGGCGTAGCTGATCTGCGAGTCCTTCGACGTGAAGAACCGGTGCGCCTTCGCCGCCTGTAGCTCGAAGCAGTAATCGCCGAGTTCGTCGCCGAAGCCGGCCGCCTTCGCGGCCAGCCAGAAGTGATGGAACTCGCTCAGCCAGGTGCTCTTGCCGTTGACGCCGAAGGAATGGATGTAACGGTCGCCTTTTCGCGCCCAGTTCTCGAACGAGATGGCGAGCTTGATGGAGCCCCGCGTGGCGCGCAGGAACTCGCGCTCGTCGAGCCCCAGTATCCCGTGGAAGGTCCGGATCGTCGGGAAGGTGGCCTCGCCGACGCCGACGGTGCCGATGTCGTCGGATTCGATCAGCGTGATCTCCAGCAGGGTGCCGAGGTGCTGCACCAGCGCCGCCGCCGCGCACCAACCCGACGTACCGCCGCCGGCGATCACGACCTTTGTCGCTTTCTGCCCTTCCATCAGGACGACTCCGCCGCACAATAGCCGTCCACGAAGGCCCTGTGCGTGGGCATGCTCGCGACGGCTTTCGCGATGTTGGACTTCAGCGAATCAAGCGCCTTGCGCAGGCGCTGGTCGCCCAGCAACGCACCCATGTGATGGTGGTTCGTCGGCATCAGGCCCTGCCCCACCATCACGAACACCCACGACGCGACCTTGAAAAGGTCGTCGCGCGCCTGGTAGGCGTAGCCGCTGTCGCGGAACAGCGCGATGCGCTCGGCCAGCGAATCGGGGATGTCCATGTCGCGGCAGCCGCGCCAGAACGGCGTGTCGTCGCGCTGGGTCAGCTTGTAGTGCAGGACGATGAAATCCCGTATGCGTTCGATTTCGTTGTGCGATTGCCGGTTGTACCGCGCCGGCCAGCGCCTCGAAGTTGCCGCCGAACGGGAACAGCTGCATCAGGCGCATCGCGCCGATCTGGATCAGGTGGATGCTGGTGCTACTCGAGCGGTTCGAGAAAGCCGCTGGAGAGTCCGATCGCGACGACGTTCTTGTCCCAGATCTTTCGCCGCCGTCCGGTCACATAGCGGATCAGGCGCGGCTCCGTCAGCGGCGCGCCTGCGAGATTGCCCATGCAGTTCGGCGCGCGCCTCGTCTTCCGACTGATGTTCGCTGCAAAACACCAGGCCGTTGCCCACGCGGCTCTGCAGCGGGATGCGCCACTGCCAGCCGGCGCTGCGCGCCATGGAGCGAGTGTACGGCGGGAACTGCTGCGGTGGGATCGGTCTGCACGGCGAGCGCGCTGTCGGTCGGCAGCCAGTGACGCCAGTCCTCGTAACCGGCACCGAGCGCCTGTTCGATGAGCAGGCCGCGGAACCCCGTGCAATCGACGAACAGATCGCCCTCGACACGCGTGCCGTTTTCCAGTACCAGCGCGGTCACGTAGCCGCTCTCGCCGTCCTGCTCGACTTCCGCGATCTTGCCCTCGATGCGCTTGATGCCCTTCGGCTCGAATTTTTCCGCAGGAAGCCGGCGTAGAGTCCGGCATCCAGGTGATACGCATAGTTGATCTGCGACTTCTCGGAGACCGCGAACTTGCCGGCTTCGGCGGCCTGCCATTCGAAACAGTAATCGCCGAGCTTGCCGCCGAAGCCCCGGGCCTTCGCCATGAGCCACATGTGGTGAAAGTCGCCCATCCAGGTCGACTTGCCGATGGTCGCCGAACGGATGGATGTAGCGATCGCCGGGATGTGCCCAGTTCTCAAAGGCGATGCCGAGCTTGAAGGTCGCCTGCGTCGCGCGCATGAACTCGCGCTCGTCGACGCCGAGCAGGGCATGGAACGTGCGGATCGTCGGGATCGTCGCCTCGCCCACGCCGACCGTGCCGATCTCGTCGGATTCCACCAGCGTGATGTCGAGCAGCTCGCCGAGTTGTTGCGCAAGTGCGGCCGCCACCGTCCAGCCGGCCGTGCCGCCGCCGGCGATCACCACACGTTTTACGGGCTGGTTCTGCAAACCGCGCTCCGTCAACGGTTGAGACGTTCGAGCAGGTACGCGCGCAGGCGCCGCGCCCTCGTCTCGTCCATCGGTGCGAGATTGCCGCGCGCCGCTTCCGGCAGGTGTGCGCCCGCGCGGTCGGCGGGGCCGAACACGTAGTAGTCGAACATCGCACGCCAGGCGCGCTTCTCCTGCTCCGGGCGGTCGCGCAGGCTGAGCAGCGCGTGCAGCAGCGTGTTCTGCGGCGTGTCCACCCAGGCCGGCGACGTGTTCCACCAGTAGTTGACCATCACGTTGAAAGTGTCGAGCGCGTCGACCTGGTGCCACCACATCGCCGGATAGAACAGCGCGTCGCCCGGCTCCAGTTCGGCGACTTCGGCAACGGCCAGTGCCTCGCGCAGGCGCGGGAAGCGTTCGAAGTCCGGCGCATGGATGTCCGCCATCGTGACGACCTGCCCGCCCGGGCGTCGGTTCCAGCGGGCCCGGGATAGAGGTTTTCGACCTGTTCCGGCGGGAACAGCGTGAAGCGGCGGTGCCCAACCAGGCAACAGGCGACGTTGTTCGACATGTCGTGGTGGGCCAGCGCCGTCGTGCGGTTGCCGATCCAGGCGCCCACCATCGGCGGATTGGACTCGAACATCGGGTGATTCAGGACGAGATCGTTATCGGCCCGGAAGCCGGGCAGGTACAGATCCACGTCGGTCGAGCCGATATAGACGGACGGCGCCTCATCGTCGTCGAGGTGCGCGAGGATGCGGTCGAGGTACTCGACGAGCGAGCCGCGATTCGATTCGAAATCGAGCCGCGTGGCGTCCTCCGTGTAGCCGAAGCGGCCTTTCAGCTCCGGCCGTGCGACGAAGGCGAGGACCTTGCGTCCCTGGTAGAAGGTCTTGAGATACTCGGCTGCCTCCGCGGGCGAGCCGGTGCGCGCGAGCGGCCAGTCGCGCGCCACGCCCCTGAGGATCGCCGGCCGTTCCGCCGCCATGAGCTCGTCCTATGGGATCGCGTCCGGGGCGATGCCCTCGATTACTCGCGTCTTGCGGGCCGTCTGCGCCATCGGGTCAGGTCCGGCTGGCTGCCCGCCTCCGGTTCTTGAGTTCGATCAGCCAGGAAACGTTGCCGAGTGAGTTCATCACCAGCATGGCGAGTTGCAGGTAGCCGGCCTGGTTCAGGCTTTGCAGCTGCGCGCCGTCGAGCCCGGACAGCGCGTCCTCACTGATCGTGAAATATCCGGACAATTTGTACTTGGTCCTGGCATCGAGTTCGACGTCGATATCGATCTCTTCGATCAGTCCCGCGGCTTCGAAGGCGGCGAACATCGGCCTCAGGTGCTCGGTACCTTTGTAGATAATCTGCAGCATGCGGTTGGCGTGCTCCAGATAAGGCGAGTTGCCGCCGTGCTTCAGGAACACCGGCTCCCCTTCGGACTCGCTGATCCGCGGATGATCCAGGTCGACGTGGACGACCGGTTCCCGGACTTTTTCGCCGTCGACGTCTCTCTCCCGGAAGCCTATCAGGAACGGGCCGCGCTGCTGGATCGCCGGGATGTAGCGGGCTTGCCAGCCACCGTTTTCGTCCAGGAACAGGTTCTCGTCCTTGCCGAAGCCGAGGAGCGCCACGGCCTGCAGATCTCCGTTCGTGTCCTTGCGAAAGAGAATCGGATACTCACGCTGCACGAAGACGAATTCCGTCGGGAAGATCAGGACGTGATTGACGTCGTCGCCGAACTCGGCCGAATAGCCGATCCTGACCCGGAGGTCCTTGTGGGCTACGTTGTCGAGTAGGGCAGTATTGGTCATCGGCGCGTAGTTTACCCCAGACGAAAAGCGGAGGGCCGCCACGGGGGCGGCCCTCCTGTCCTGCCAATCGGCTACGGGTTCTAGAACCGGTAGCGAGCGCCGAGCGTGTACCGCGGCTGGTTCTCGTAGGCCCAGATCGTAGCGGCCTCCTTGCGGCGATACATGCGGGTCGGCTCGCCGTTAAGGTTGATGGCTTCGAGGGTCAGCTGAATGTGATCGTTGAGGTCGTAGCTGACGCTGGCATCGAGCTGGCCGTAGGCGTCCGTGTACTGCGGACTCCGGGCGCCGCCCTGGTTCGTCGCATTCAGGAATGTGTCGCGCCAGTTGTAGGCGAGACGGGCCGACCAGCCGTAGTTCTCGTAGATCAGCGAGACATTCGCCGTATCCGACAGTCCGACCAGTGCGAACTGGTTCTCGTTCGGATCTCCGGCGTTGTCCGCCGTCACGTCGCCGTCCACGATCGTGTAATTGGCGGCCCAACCGAAGCCGGTGTCGCCGAGGAAGTGCTGCCACGCGACTTCCCAACCGTGGATGTGACCCTCGCGCTGGTTGATCGGCTGCGTTACCCGGAAGATCATCGGCGCGTCGGCGGAATCGCCGGACACGTCGTAGGCACCCAGGATCTGGTCGACGTAGGTCTGAGGCAGTACGCCGTTGTCCAGATTGGCCTCGAACTCTGCCTGTGCAGCCGCCCGGTCGCCACCATACTTGTCCATCAGGGCGACCAGCGTGAAGAGGTTGGCTTCGGACTGGTCGACTGAAAGGTTGTTGATGATGTCGAGCGCATCGCCGGAACGAGACCCCGCATTACCCGCTGTCGGGTCGAGCAGACCGAACAACGGCTTATCGAACACACCGGTACCCAGGAAGTTCTTCACTTTCTTGTCGAAAAATCCGAGCGACACGTAACTCGCGTCGCCGTAGTACCACTCGACCGAAACGTCGAAATTCTCCGATTCGAGCGGCAGGAGTCCCGGATCGTTCTGAGCTGCCGCCCGTCACGCCGCCCAGCACGGTCGGGCGATTCGGCGGGTTCACGGTCGTATTGGCGAACAGGTTCCCGAACGGGACGCGGCCGATCGTCTGGCTGTAGGACAGGCGGGCGACGACGTCGTCGGTCACGTTCAGCCTGAAGTCGAGGTTCGGCAGCAGATAACTGTAGTCACCCTTGCCTTTCACCTGTTGGTTCCCGCCACCGTACTCGATCAGGAAGTCGTTGTCGGCCTGCCAGAGGACATTCGACGGCACCGGCTGGATCGCCGTCGCCTTCACGTTCGTCTGCTCGTAACGCAGCCCGCCGTTGATCTGCAGCTCCTTCCCCATGAACTCCGTTTCGGTCTGGAACTGGGCGTACAACGCGTTGATGTCCTCGGACAGGTAGTTCTGCGCATCGTTCACGGTGACGCCGTGGCCCAGTGCTTCGTAGATCGGCGTCATGATCGAGAAGAGTTTCGTCGCATCGGACCGGAATGCAATCCGCGTATCGCCGCCATTGTAGGTGCTGAACTCACAGGCCATGCAGAATTGCTCGACCACGCCCGGTGCGTACTGGTCGACGTCACGGGGAAAAGCCATGCCCCAGCTGCCGAGATCCTGCTGAGTGCTGGTGCTCCGAACGTAGATATCGGTACTGCGCATGTTGGCGCCGAAATCCAGCCGTCCGTTGTCGCCTTGCAGCGTGTAACGCAGGTCGAACTCGTTGACGTTCATGTCCTGCGAGTTCGTCCAGCTGCGCCAGACCTGGCTGGCAAGATCGCCCGTATCCAGCATGCCGTTGTCGTTGCCGGAGATCGAATCGTCGATCGAGTAGTACTGGATCGGAAGGTCGGCCGAATAGTCGGTCGAGTGCTGCAGGACGACCGGCGCCGCGATGGCCGCGGCGGTCGTCGAATGACCCAACCGGTTGTCAGGCACGGATTGGCCATGTGACGACTGAGCGTCGAATCGCAGCGACTGTCTGTCGTCGATGTCCCACTGCAGATTGAAGCCGACTTCTTCCAACTGATCCTTTTGCTTGCGGTTCTGTTGCTCGAAACCGACGTCCTTCGTGCCGTTGTTGTTCTCCTGCATGTACGTCGGGATCACGACCGGCCCCGAGGTATCGAAGTCGATCTGGTCCATCGGCGTCGCATACCAGTTGGTCTGCTCGTAACGCAGTTCTTCCGACGAGTTCTGGACGAACATGTAGTCGGCGGTCAGTGTCAGGTTGTCGCGCGGCCGGAACTGCACGCTCGCCATGCCGTTCAGGCGCTCGCGGGAAATGTCCGAGAAGTCGTTGCGGCTGTCCTGCGGGATCATCCACAGCTGGCCGTCGGCCGGCGGGTTGTTCAGTACGGTGGAGCCGTCGGCGCGGAGGAAGCTCGACGCGATACCCGGACCGTAGCCGTAAGCGTAGTCGTTGATGTAACCGCTGGCAGCACCCGAATCGCGCTTCGAGTACGCGCCAAAGACGGAGACACCCCAGGTCTGGTCGTTGTTGACCCAGCTGTACAATCCGGACAATTCAGGCGTGATGCTGTCGCCCTGGCTCACGCTGGTGTCCGACTGTGCCTTCACGCCGAAGGTGCCCTGCGTGCTACCCGCTTCGAGCGGCTTGAGAGTCTGGATATTGATCGTCGCGCCGATGCCGCCCGACGGCAGCGTGGCGCTTCCCGTCTTGATGACTTCGAGGCTCGAGATACCTTCCGAGGCGATGTCCGCGAAGTTGAAGCTGCGGCCCTGGGCGCCGACATATCCGTCTTTTGCACCGATCAGGGTCACCGTGGCAGTCGGGATCGTGCGCCCGTTCAGCGTCACCAGGTTGTAACCCGGCCCGAAGCCGCGGACCGTCACCTGCGCACCTTCACCGTTCTGCCGGTCGATCGAAACGCCGGTAATACGCTGCATCGACTCGGCGAGGTTGGTGTCCGGGAACTTGCCGATGTCTTCGGCCGTGATCGCGTCGACGACACCGGTGGAGTCGCGCTTCATGTTCATGGAATTCACCAAGCTGCCGCGATAACCGCGAACGACAACTTCTTCCATTGGCTCGTCCTGCGCGATCGCCGAACCTGCCGCACTGACCAGTAATGCCGACGCGACGGCGGCAGTTACCGGATTGATTCTGAAACTAGGATTCCTGGACATGGATCTATTTCCCCCTGGCACTTGAATGAGTCTGGTATCCGCTGTGATGCGGCAAATTGCGCCTGCGCTGACACGGTCACGCTAATGGGACCGCCAACAAGCCGAGTGGATACCCCCGTTCTGTGTTTCCCCCCAGGCAACGGCACTGGACCGCTCCCCGGAACCTCTGTCCTGCAGCCCCCATTCGGATTCGTTGACGCGGAAGGGACTGTAAAACGTTTAGCATGATTATCCCCTCAACCGCATTTGTCAACCATTAAATGGTAACGTTTACAAATTCGGCCCAGGGGTCCCCTTGACCCTGCAAATACCCTTGTATTCTGAGGGTTCCAGGCCAGCCGGCCGGCTCGGACGCCACGATTTTCGCGGCGCGCGGCACCGCGACGCGGATTTGACCGCCTCGATGTAAAACGTTTAGCATCGCTGCTGCAGTCCAGGGGGGGTATCGAGGTCGGCGCCGGACAGGGAATGCCGGAGCGCTGCCGAGTCCCCCGTGGCATATGCCGCATATGCAGCGCATGCCAACGCTCCGCAATAAAAGACCATAGCCTCGGAGCCGGCTGGGGACGGCAGGGGGACGTTCATGCGACTACACGCCATCGACCTCGCCATCATCGGCGCCTACCTGCTGTCGACGGTATTCATCGGCCTGTATCTCAAACGGCGGGCCGGCCAGAATCTCAGGGCCTATTTCCAGGGCGGCCGCAAGCTCCCCTGGTACATGCTCGGGCCTGTCGAACGCCTCCGGCATGTTCGATATATCCGGCACGATGTGGCTGGTGACGCTCGTGTTTTGTCTACGGCCTGAAGAGCATCTGGATCCCCTGGCTGTGGCCGGTGTTCAACCAGGTGTTCCTCGCCGTGTACCTCTCGACCTGGCTCGGCGCTCGAACGTCCTGACCGGTGCGGAATGGATCCGCACCCGCTTCGGCAACGACCGCGGCGGCCGCCTCGCGCACATGGTCGTGGTGCTGTTCGCCGTCATCAGCGTGCTCGGTTTCCTGGCCTACGGCTTCGTCGGCGTCGGCAAATTCATGGAAATCTTCATCCCGTGGGAAGTCGGTATCGCCCTGGATTCCGTTCGACGTGCCGGCCGCATACGTCCCGCACTTGTACGGCATCTTCTTCACCAGCATCGCGACGTTCTACGTGATGCTCGGCGGCATGCTGAGCATCGTCTGGGCAGACGTACTGCAGTTCACGATCATGGCGGTCTCGGCGGTCGATCATCGCGATCATCGCGATGGCCAACGTGTCGCCGGAAGCGCTGCAGGCGGCGACACCCGCCGGCTGGGCCAATCCGTTTTTCGGCTGGACGCTGGACATCGACTGGCGCGGCATCATCGACGAGGTCAACAGCAAAATCGTCTCGGACGGCTATTCGCTGTTCAGCATCTTCTTCATGATGATGCTGTTCAAGGGCATCCTGGTCAGCGCCGCCGGGCCGGCTCCCAACTACGACATGCAGAAAATCCTGGCGACCCGCTCGCCGCGCGAGGCGGCGATGATGAGCGGCTTCGTATCGATCGCGCTCAACCCGATCCGTTACCTGATGATCGCCGGCTTCGCGGTGCTGGCGATCGTCTACTACCAGAAACTCGACCTGATGGTCGGCGGCAGGCTCGATTTCGAGAACATTCTGCCGTCCGCGATGCTGCAGTTCGCGCCGGTCGGGATACTGGGCCTGCTGCTCGCCGGCCTGCTCGCCGCGTTCATGTCCACGTTTGCCTCGACGGTCAACGCGGCGCCGGCCTACCTGATCAACGACATCTACAAGCGCTACATCAATCCGGCGGCGAGCAACCGGCGCCTGGTCCGCGCCAGTTACCTCGTATCGGTCCTCGTCGTCGTCGATCAGCACGATCATCGGTCTGTTCGTCGAGAGCATCAACAGCATACTGCAATGGATCGTGTCGGGTCTGTTGGGGCGGCTACGTCGTATCCAACGTGCTCAAGTGGTACTGGTGGCGACTCAACGGTATCGGGCTACTTCTGGGGCATGTTGGCCGGCATCATCGGCGCGCTGTCCTTCCCGACGCTGTTCGCGGAATACCTTCCCGGGCGTATCGGGCGACATCCTGCCCCTGTACCTGTTCCCGTTGCTGCTCGTCATCTCCGGTGCGGCCTGCATCGTCGGCAGCCTGCTGACGAAGCCGGAGGACGACGAACTCCTGATGCGCTTCTACCGGCAGGTGCGCCCGTGGGGATTGTGGGGCCCCGTGTACCGCAAGGTGATCGCCGCGGATCCGCGATTTCGAACGCAACAGGAATTTCCCGCGCGACATGTTCAATGTCGCGGTGGGCATCGTCGCCCAGACCTGCCTGGTCGCCGCGCCCATCTTCCTCGTCATCCGGGACGGGACGTCATTCGGCACCACGATCCTGGTCTTCGCCGTGTGTGCCGTGATCATGAAGAAGACCTGGTTCGATCGGCTCGAAGACGGGCTCGTCGACGATGGAGACGACTGATATGGACGCCCCGCGCCACGCCCCGGCCGACACCCGCCTGCTGGGCCATTTCGACGACAAACGCCGCGAATACGTCATCACGAATCCGTGCACGCCGTTTCCGTGGATCAACTACCTCGGTTGCGAGGATTTCTTCTCCCTGATATCGAATACGGCCGGGGGCTACAGCTTCTACCGCGATGCGAAACTGCGTCGCCTGACGCGTTATCGCTACAACAACGTGCCGGCCGACGACGGCGGCCGTTACTTCTACATCCGCGAGGGCGACAGCATCTGGTCGCCGGGCTGGAAGCCCTGCCGGACCGCGCTCGACGACTACGAGTGCCGGCACGGCCTCGGCTACACGCAGATCAGAGGGCAAAAAGACGGCCTGCGCGTCAGCGTGCTGTTCGTCGTGCCGCTGGGCGCCAACGTCGAGCTGCACCGGGTGCGGATCGAGAACCTGTCCGTTCGGGAGCGCAGCGTCCGGCTGTTCTCGCTCATCGAGTGGTGCCTCTGGAACGCGTCCGACGACTCGACAAATTTCCAGCGTAATTTCTCGACCGGCGAGGTCGAGGTCGAGGACTCCGTCGTCTATCACAAGACCGAGTTCCGCGAGCGCCGCGACCACTATGCCTGGTACAGCGTCAATCACGACGTCCGCGGCTTCGACACGGATCGCGACACGTTTCTCGGCCCGTACAACGGATTCGATCGGCCCGCCGTCGTCGTCGCCGGCGAACCCTGCAATTCGGTCGCCCACGGCTGGTCCCCGATCGCGTCGCATTGCATCGACGTCGCGCTGGGCCCGGGCGAATCGAAGGAGTTCGTGTTCCAGCTCGGCTACGCGGTCCTGCCCGAGGAACACAAGTGGTCGGCGCCCGGCGTCATCAACAAGGCGCCGGCGAGAGAACTGATCGCCCGTTACGCCGACGGCGCTGCGGTCGAGACCGCCGTCGAGGCCCTGCGCGGGCACTGGGACGAGTTGCTGTCGCGATTCGCCGTGCGCTCGGCGGATCACCGCCTCGACCGCATGGTGAACATCTGGAATCCGTACCAGTGCATGGTGACGTTCAACCTGTCACGCAGCGCCTCGTATTTCGAGGCCGGCATCGGCCGCGGCATGGGTTTCCGGGATTCGAACCAGGACCTGCTGGGCTCGGTCCATCTCGCGCCGGCGCGGGCACGCCAGCGCATCCTCGATCTTGCGGCCACCCAGTTCGAGGACGGCTCCGTCTTCCACCAGTACCAGCCGCTGACCAAGCGCGGCAATGCCAAAATCGGCGGCAATTTCAATGACGACCCGTTGTGGATGATCCTGTCCACGATCGCCTACATCAAGGAGACCGGCGACTTCACGATACTCGACGAGCCGGTGCCGTTCGAGAACGACATCTCGCGCTCCGCCAGCCTGCTCGCGCACCTGCAGGCGTCTATCGAACACGTCGTAAACAACCTCGGCCCGCACGATCTGCCGCTGATCGGCCGGGCGGACTGGAACGATTGCCTGAACCTCAATTGCTTCTCGAGGAATCCGGACGAGTCGTTCCAGACCACGGGCAACCCGGACGGCAGGGTCGCGGAATCGGTCCTGATCGCGATGATGTTCGTAGTCTACGGGCGCGAGTTCATCCGCCTGTGCCGTCGGGTCGATCGGCACGAGATGGCCGAACACGCGCAGACGCACGTCGACCGGATGATCGAGGCGATCGAGACGCATTGCTGGGACGGCAACTGGTATCTGCGCGCGTACGATGCGGACGGCAACAGGGTCGGGACGCACCGGAGCGAGGAAGGCCAAATCTTCATCGAACCGCAGGGCTTCGCGGCGATGGCCGGGATCGGTCTCGAGGACGGCCGTGCCGAGCGGGCACTCGACTCCGTCGCGGAGCTGCTCGCCTGCGATTACGGCATCGTGCTGAATTTCCCGGCCTACACGAGCTACCATCTCGAGTACGGCGAGATCTCGAGTTATCCGCCCGGCTACAAGGAGAACGGCGGCATCTTCTGCCACAACAACCCATGGATCATGATCGGCGAGGCGATCGTCGGTCGCGGCGATCGTGCGTTCGACTACTACCGCCGACTCGCGCCGGCCTGGCAGGAGAATTTCGATCTGCGCAAGCTCGAGCCCTACGCCTATGCGCAGATGGTCGCGGGCAAGGAAGCCGTGACGCCCGGCGAGGCGAAGAATTCCTGGTTGACCGGCACGGCCGCGTGGAACTACCACGCGATCACCGAGTTCATCCTCGGCATCAGGCCCGACTACGACGGCCTCGTCATCGACCCGTGCATCCCGAGCGACTGGGACGGCTACGAGGTGACGCGCCGCTTCCGCGGCGCGACGTTCGAGGTCCGCATTCGAAATCCCCACGGCGTCTGCAAGGGCGTGGCGAGCATCAGCGTCGACGGCACCGCCATCGCGGGCAATCGCGTACCCCTGCCCGAGCCCGGCAGCGAATGCCGCGTTGACGTCGTCCTGGGACCGGCCGCGGAGGCACGAACGGCGTGACCCCGGGTCCGGACGCCGCATTTCCCGCGCGCCGCGCCCGGCTGCAACGGGACTACGCGGCCCTGCTGGCAAGGCCCAATGCCCCCGCCGGGGGCGGCAACGGCATCTTCGAACGCTGGCAATATCCGATTCTGACGCGCGACCACGTACCGCCGGCCTGGCGTTACGACCTCGATCCCCACAGGAATCCGCGGCTCCTCGAGCGTATCGGCGTCAACTCGACCTTCAATGCCGGGGCGCTCCCCTGGCAGGACCGGTTCCTGCTGGTGGTGCGCGTGGAAGGCAACGATCGCAAGTCCTGGTTCGCGATCGCCGAGAGCCGCTCGGGCGTCGACGGCTTCCGCTTCCGCGATCGGCCCCTCGCATTGCCGGAGACCACCGATCCGGACACGAATGTCTACGACATGCGGCTGACGCAACACGAGGACGGTTTCGTCTACGGCCTGTTCTGCACCGAACGCAAGGACGCCGAGCGAGGGCAGGATACGTCTGCCGCCGTCGCCGCCTGCGGCATCGTTCGCACCCGGGACTTCGACACATGGGAGCGGCTTCCGGATCTCGTCACGCGGGCCGGGCATCAACAGCGAAACGTCGTCCTGCACCCGGAATTCGTCGACGGACGCTACGCGCTCTACACGCGACCGCAGTCCGGTTTCGTCGACGTCGGTGCGGGCGGCGGCATCGGCTTCAGTCTCACCGACAGCATGGAACGGGCGCGCGTCGACGACGAGACGATCGTCGATGCCCGCAGGTATCACACGATCAGCGAATTGAAGAACGGGCTCGGTCCGCCGCCGATCCGGACTGCGGAGGGCTGGCTGCAGCTCGCGCACGGCGTGCGTGCCACCGCGGCGGGGCTGCGCTACGTATTGTACCTGTTCATGACCGATCTCGAAGAGCCCTGGAAGGTCATCCACAAGCCCGCGGGATACCTGATCGCGCCGCTCGGCGCGGAACGCGTCGGCGACGTGTCGAACGTCGTATTCAGTAACGGCTGGATCGTCAGAGACGACGACGTCTTCATCTACTACGCCTCCGCCGACACGCGCCTGCACGTCGCCACCAGCACCGTCGAACGGCTCGTCGATTACTGCATCAACACGCCTGCGGACGGCCTGCGCTCGGCCGCCTCGGTTGCCGCCGTCAACCGCCTGATCGACGGCAACGAGAGCGCGGGGTCGGAGTAGGCGGCGCCGTGGACACGCAGTCGGACCGCTTCACGCGGGATGCGGCGATCGCGGAGCTGGAGCGCCTCGGCCGCTGGTGGCTCGCGCACGCGCCGGACGAATGCAACGGCGGCTTCGTCGGAGAGATCGACGCGGACGGTCGCGCAGTCGCCGACGCCAGCAAGGGCCTCGTCCTGAACTGCAGGCTGCTCTGGTTCTTCAGCGAGATGCTGCGTTTCACGGGCCAGGCCGGCTACGCGGCGGCGGCGGAACGGGCGTACCAGTATCTCGCGCAACGCTTCGAAGACCGCCGCTACGGCGGCGCCCTGTGGGCGCTGTCCCCGCGCGGCCAGGTCATCTCGGATCGCAAGCAGACCTACGCGCAGTGCTTCTGCATCTACGCACTCGTCGCCTACTACCGGGCGACTACCGACGCCACGGCGCTCGCGGACGCGAAACGGTATCTCGACGTCATCGCGGCACACGCCTCGGATCACAACGGCGGAGGACTCGTCGAAGCTTTCGCCCGCGACTGGAGTCCGATCGAAGACATGCGGCTCGGCGCAGACGACATGAACGCGCCGAAGACGATGAACACGCATTTGCATTTCGTGGAGGCGGTGGCCGCGATGCACCGGGTCGCACCGGACGAGCACAGTGCCGCCGCGCTGCGTCACGGCCTCGAGTTGTTCGCGGACCGGATCGTCGCCGACGACGGTCATCTCGGACTCTATTTCGATACGGAATGGCGCAGCCTTGCGGGCGGGATCTCGTTCGGTCACGACATCGAGGCGAGCTGGCTGCTGAGCGATGCCGTCGAGGCGCTCGGCGACGACGCGCTCGCCGGCCGGCTGCGCCCCGTCACGTCGCGGCTCGCCGCGATCTGCCTCGAAGAGGGTATCGGCCCCGGGGGCCAGCTCTGCCAGGGCTACGACCCGGCAAGCGGGTGCCGGGACGAGACCGCCGTCTGGTGGGTGCAGGCCGAGGCGCTCGTCGGCTTCCTGCACGCATCCCGCCAGACGGGCGAGGCACGCTTTCGGCACGCCGCCGACGGCATCTGGCGATTCGTCTGCGGCACGCTGGTCGACGCGCAGGCCGGAGAGTGGCGCTGGTCCGTCCCGCCGGAGCCACGCGTGGGCGCCGGCCACTACCTGGCCGGCTTCTGGAAGGGTCCCTATCACAACGGGCGGGCGATGCTGGAGTCGATCCGCCTCCTGGAAGCGGCGGACCCGGATTGATGGCCACGAAATCCGCGCTCGCACTGTTCACGGCGAGCCTCATCCTGTGCAACGCCGGCGTGGCGGCCGATCCGGCGCCCCTGACGCCGCACACCGTCGGCGAACGCCTGTCACGAAACCTGCTCGCACGCGATTACATGCTCTACGGCGACGAGGCGCTGCACTACTCGGAGGCCGCCACGGCCGTCGGCGCGCTCCGCTTCGCCCGCGTCACCGGCGACGAGGCGCTGCGCGACCGCCTCGTCAGCCGTTATCGGCCGCTGCTCGACGACGGCGGCGGTCTCGTCAGCCGCCGCGCGCACGTGGACCTGAGCGTCGTCGGAATTGTGCCGCTGCAGATCGCCATCGACACGCATGACGAACGCTTCCTGCAGCAGGGGCTCACGTTCGCGGACCGGCAGTGGGCGTCACCGCGCGACGACGGACTGACGAGCGAGTCGCGATTCTGGATCGACGATCTCTACATGGTCGGCATGCTGCAGATCCAGGCATATCGCGCGAGCGGCCAGTCGGTCTATGCCGACCGCGCCGCCCGCCAGCTCGCCGCGTACCTGCCGAAGCTGCAGCAGGACAATGGGCTGTTCTATCACAGCCCCGATGCGCCGATATTCTGGGGCCGCGGCAATGGCTGGGTCGCCGCGGCGATGGCCGAAGTGCTCGCCTCGCTGCCGGTGCAGCAGTCCGATCGCCCGGTGATCCTGGCGAGCTACCGGAAGATGATGCGGGCGCTGCTCGCTTACCAGAACGACGCCGGCCTGTGGCGGCAGGTCATCGACCTCGATTCGGCCTGGGGGGAGAGCTCCGGCACGGCGATGATCGCCTACGCCATGGCCGTGGGAATCGACCATGAGCTGTTGCCAGTTTCGCAATACCGCCCCGCCGTCGACGCCGCCTGGCGGGGTCTCACGGCGCTTATCGACGCGGACGGCAACGTCGGCGAAGTCTGTATCGGTACCGGCAAGAAGGATGATCTCCAATACTATCTCGACCGTCCGCGCGTGGCCGGCGACTTCCATGGCCAGGCACCCGTGCTGTGGCTCGCGACGGAATTGCTCGGCGGCGGCCCTTAAAGTCGGGTCCCCGGCACTATAGACTTGTCGCTCGCACCCATCGGACAACGAGCGGAGTACGCCATGACGAAGAACGAGAACGAAGATGCTGTGATCCGCGCGGTGGACCTCGGGCGGCGCCGCATACTGAGCGCCGCCGGCGCCGGCGCAATCGCTTCCACCCTGGGCGGCGTGCTGGGCGGAGCCTCGGGATCGGCCCGCGCCGCGGGCCCCGCGACGCTGCGTTGGGGCGTGGTCGGCACCGGCGGTATCGCAAATTCCATGGCGCCGATGATCCAGCTCGCCGACGGCGCCGAACTGTCTGCCGTATCGAGCCGGCACCTGGAGACGGCGAAGGAGTTCGCCGCTCAACACGACATCAGCAATGCGTTCGACGACTGGCGGGACATGCTGGCATTCGACGGGGTGGATGCGATCTACGTCGCGACACCGACCTTCGTGCGGGAGGAGATCTGTGTCGCGGCCGCACGCGCCGGCAAGCACGTACTCGGCGAGAAACCGTTCGCAAACCTGGCGTCCCTGCAACGGATCACGGCGGCATGCCGCGACAACGGCGTGGGTTTCATGGACGGCACGCATTTCGTGCATCATCCCCGCACGCCAAAGATCCGTACCACGACCGCCGACAGGATCGGCTGGGCGCGTTCGCTGGACACTGCGTTCGAATTCGGACTGACCGACACCAACAACATCCGTTACCGGCCCGACCAGGAACCGCTGGGCGCCATCGGCGACGCGGGCTGGTACAACATGCGCGCCGCCGTCGAATTCCTCGCTCCGGACGCCGAGATCGCGGCCGTCAGCGCGTACATGCGCCGTCACGAGAAGACGCATGCGGCCATCAGCGGCTGCGGCGTCATTACGTTCAGCGACGGCTCGTCGACGACCTGGAACTGCGGGTTCGAGTCGGGCGCACTGCTGCAGGACGTCCGGATCGCCGGCGCGGGCGGCGCCATCAAGTTCGACGACTTCGTGCACAATCATCCGGACAAGCCGGCACACTACGACTATCTCGTCGGCGCCTTCGGCGGCGGGAAATCCGAAGGCTTCGACGTGCCGGCCGACAAGCCGGCGGCCGCCCTGATGTTCGAAGACTTCGGCACGATGGTCGGCGACGCGGCACGCTTCGAGGCGAGCGTCCGCGCGAGCGAACGGACGCAGACGCTGCTGGATGCCTGCTGGCAGAGCGCCGTGGCGAACGACGCGGGTTGAGACCTCAGCGCGTCGTCGCAGACGCGAGCGCGCCCGTCGTGACGTAGTACTTCGCGAGCATGTTCGGCAGTTCCTCCGCGGGAGCGCCTTCGTCCAGATAGCGCAGGTAAGCCTCGGTCACCTGTGCGAAGTGCGCCTCGTGACCCACGCGATACGAATCCGGGATGTCGACCCGGAAACCCTCACCCGCGGGACGGATGCCGACGCCCGGATATTTTGCGAACACGGGCGCCAGGGTAGCCTCGAGCGTATCCAGGTCGAATGCGCCGGGCGCGTTCGGCTCGATGGTGAGTTCGGGCACGTGGCCCTGCGCCTCCCCCTGCCGGATCACGAGCTTCGCGCGGCTGCCGTGCATCTCCGAATAGTGCGTATCGCCGCCGCCCTCCGGCGCTTCCCAGGCCCATTCGGCGCGGGTGCGCGCGTAAATGCCCCGGATCCGGTACCCGATCTCGCCGTTCGCGAACACCTGCAGCACGCCGTCGCGGAGGTTCCTGGTGAGGAAGTCGGGCAGCGCGTCGAGTCCGGTCACGTCGCGGAACTGCCCGGGCGTCAACGGCGTAGCCCAGCGGCTGGATGAGCCGAGTTCGATGTCCTGCTTGTAATCGATCGTCTCACCGGGGAAACACTCCCATTGCACGAGGTCGACGAGGTGCGTCATCACGTCGACGAGGCCGCCGCCTTCCTGTGCCTCGTCGAAGAACCATGCCGGCCGCGTCAAGGTGCGACCGGCCACGGTCTTGTGGAAATGGTGCACGCTGGCCTGGACCAGCGCGGGTTCGTCGGCGCTGCCGGCCAGCTGCCCGCCGTACACGGCCGGGATACGGGAGATCGCCCGCTGCAGCACGGTCGTGATCTCGTATCGCTCGGTCATGATGTCCAGCAGCAGCAGGCCGTGCGCCGTCGCGATCGCCGCCGCCCGCTCGAGCGTGCCGAATTCCGCCGGCGTGATCGCCATCGGCTTGTCCGCGTATACGTTGAACCCGGCTTCGATGGAACTCAGGATATAGTCCGTCTTGCGTGCGTTGTTGCCCGAGATCACGACGATGTCGCCGGCCCGGTCCGCGACCATCTTCTCCAGGAAGTCGTCGCCTCGATAGACCACGGACTCCCAGTGCGTCGGGGAATCGGCACGCGTGTTGAACGCCTCGATACGCGCGAGGTGGAGATCCACATCCGGCCCGTCCGGAGCGTACACGTGCACCAGCGCATCGACGTTCGGGTACATGCTCTTCTGCACGAGCGCGGCATGGAAGTGCCCCGGGTCGAGCGTGATCAGCCGGTGCATCGTTGCCGCCTCGTCGGCGCCTGCGACACGCACCGCCACGAGGCCGAGGATGATGACCGCGGCCGTGATGCGCATCAGATCGCCCACGGCTCGCGCTGGGGTCGCGACAGCCACGTGTCGGCCTCAGGATCGTCGACGAAGCGCTCGATGTCCGGATTCCAGTGCAGCGTCCGGTCAACCTTCATCGCCATGTGATGCAACAGGCAGGCGGAGCAGGCGCGGTGCCCGACCTCGATCGGCGCGATCGGCTGTTCGCGGGTCCGGATGGACTGCAGCCAGTTGCCGTGATGGTCGTCGCTGACGGGCAGGCGGATCTTGTGCGTCGCGGGATCGGAACGCAGGATTGCCGGATCGCTGGCGACGAGCGGCACGACGCCGTTCTCGTCCGGCACCGGGTCGGAATCCGTGACTTTGAGATCGCCGCGCGTGACGAAGATCCAGCCGTCAGTGCCCTCGAAGCGGATACCGTTGTCGAATTCGTTGCTGACGATCATGTGCACGCCGTTGGCGTAGTTGGCCTCTGTCCGGAACGGGCCGTGCACGTCCCAGAGCCCGGAGGTCGGAAACTCGGCGTGACCCCAGATCTCGATCGGCCCCGTGTACTCGGTGTCCATGCCCCAGTGCGCCGTGTCGATGTGGTGCGCACCCCAGCCGGTGATCATGCCGGCGCCGAATTGTTCGCAGCGCAGCCAGCCGGGCCGACCGAAGTCGTGCTGCGGATGCACGCGGTCTTGCGTGTAATACACCTCGGGCGTGCTGCCCAGCCACATGTCGTAGTCGAGGTTGTCCGGTACCGGCATCTGCGTCCGGTCGCCTCCCGGCGGGTCGGCAGGCAGGCCGATACGGACTTCGGTCAGGTCTCCGATGAGACCGTTGCGGACCAGCTCGCACGCGATGCGGAACTGGGCCCACGAACGCTGCTGGCTGCCGATCTGCATGATTCGGTCCGAATTCTTCACCGTGTCGCTGAGGATGCGGCCTTCGGCGATCGTCAGGGAAGCCGGCTTCTGCAGGTAGACGTCCTTGCCCGCGCGGACGGCGTGCACGCCGATCGGCGCATGCCAGTGGTCCGGCACGCTGACGAGCACGGCATCGATGTCGGGATTCGCGAGCAGTTCACGATAGTCCGTGTACACGCGCACGCCATACCAGGGCTTGCCCGTCTGCTTCTCGTACAACGCGTTCACCAGGATCTCGGCGTCGGCGGCGCGGCGGCTGTCCAGATCGCAGACGGCCATGATGCGTGCCGTGTCGAACTTCAGGGTCTCCGGGATGTCGTGGATGCGGGAGATGCGCCCCGTACCGATCGCCCCGACGTTGATGCGATTCGAAGGCGCCGTCTTGCCGAACACCGTGGACGGTACGATCGCCGGGAACGACGCGGCGGCCACTACGCCTGCGGTGGCGCCGAGGGAGCGCTTCAGGAACTCGCGTCGTTTGCCGTCGGCGGGTCTGTCGTCTTTCATGCGCCTCACTCCTCCCTTGGTGCCTCAATCGTGACACCGGGTTTGTGCGCGAAGTTCTGCCACGCGGACTCGGCACCCGGCGCCGTCATGTGACCGTCGTAGACCAGGAATCGATACACTCGTACGTAGCGTTTGCCGGGCTCGATGCGCCAGTCCGTGTTCCTGGTCGGCGAGAAACTCGCGAACACGTCGCCGCGGCCCTCGTCCGGGATCGGCCAGATGCGCATCGGCTCGGGGTGATTGAAATTGCCCGGATGCGACATGACGACGGCGCCCGCGAAGCCGTCGTCCACGGCGCCCTGCACGTAGAACCAGCGTCCTGTCGTGTTGTCGGCGTCGCGGCGGTCGCGTCCTTCGGAAGTCAGTACCTCGCTGTTGTCCTTGTCCCAGGCAGCCGTCGCCCGCCAGCCGAAGCCGCCGTAGCGATATTCCAGCAGCGTCACGGGCTTGTCGGTGGCGGCGCCGAGGTCGATGGTCATATCGAAGAGGTAATAGTCGTGCCCGGGGCGGTACACCCGGATCGTCTGCAGCTCGTCCATGATCACGGTGGGCCCGTCCGCCGTGTTCGCGACGTGCTGCTGCTCCGCCGTGAATTCGCCGTACACCGGACCCGAGGTTCCCGAGACGAAACGCTCGAAGCGCACCGTGCCCTTCTTGTCGCCGAGATTCCACAGATCGTATTCCGCGCCGTCATACTCGAGGTGCGTCCACGGGTCCCAGATGCCGTAGTGGTGATAGTGATCCGGCGGCTGAATCCGGGTGAGCACCCGGCCCTGCGGCGAGTACAGCGGATGGATGAAGCCGCTGCGCCCGAAGGCGGGATCGACGCCCGGCGGCGCCGGCATGAAGCCGTACTGATAGCCGAGCAGCGGCTGCGAGCCCAGCGCGATCGTCAGCAGGCCGTCGGCGCGATTTCGGTCCAGCGCCTCGAACGAGTGCCCGCCGGCGGTCTCGCGCAATTCATAATGCGCCGGTACCGGGCCGCCGTCGCCCGGCCCTGCCAGCCAGGTCATGCGCCGCGGCGAACCGCTCACCTGCATCGGCACGGCCGTGGCGCGTCCGCCGTCGACCCGGAGCAGCGCGAGACGCTCCGGCGGCAGGGCCGTAACACCGGCCAGCGGAACATCGACCGGCACTTCGTACGGGGAGTCGACGAAGTGGTCGACACGGATCGTCGCGATCGTCGTGTCCGCCCCGGCCGTACCGGCGGTGAATACCACCCCGGCCAACCACGCAGCCAGAAGGCGACTTTTCACGGCCGGTACTGGAACGCGAAATAGGTGGTCGAGCCTTTCCCGACGTTATCGAGCGAATGGGGGACCATCGACTGCAGATAGATCAGGTCGCCGGCTTGCGCGTGGATCGTCTTGTCGCCGACCCGCATTTGCACTTCGCCATCGATGATCAGCACGAATTCCTCGGCCCGATGCGTGTGAGCCGGATGATTGGTCAGACCCTCGTTCAACGTGGAGGCGTGCATCTCGAAATTCTCGAACATCGCCGTCGGGCGGTCGAACATCTGCCGCCGCCCGCCGATGTCGGAGGGGACGTAGTCGACCGTGTTCCAGTCGACGACGATGGGTCCGCCAGCCCCGGCCTCGCGCCGACTGTCCGCCGGCTGCCGTGTACGGTAGGTAAACAAGTAATAGGTCACCGGCAGTTCGCCCACGTTCTCGAACGTGCGCTGTTCGCCGGGACCCGACACAACGACGCTGCCCGGCCCGAGTATGCCCCAATCCCGGTTGCCCACGCTGACGGCAAGCTCGCCGCTCTTGAGGATCATCAGTTCCTCGTATTCGTCGGGGGCAACGCGCGGCGGCGCAGCGGCGCCAACCTCGATCGTCTCCGCCTGTATTGCCAGTTCGGCGAGGTCCAGAGTCGCGCCTTTTGCAATATCGCGCGTTACATAGGCGCTCCCCTCGTCTGTCTCCACGCGCCTCGTCTGGAGTTCAGAATAGCGCGCGAGGAACGAGCCCATCTGCGCGTTGCCGACGTCGGCGACGGCAACAACGGGTGCGAACAACAAGAGTAAGCGGAAGATTAACGATGCCACGACGGCTACGAATTATACTAGGGATGCCGATGAATGTTCAGGAGATTCCTTGCTCAAAGAGGTCACACAGCTCGCGGTCCTCGCCGCCCTCGCCGCTCAGACGGCGTCCGCCCAAGACGCGCCGGCATTGCGCGACGTATTCGCGCATGACTTCCTGGTCGGCGCAGCACTCGACACTGGGCAGATCATGGGCCTGGACCAGGCGACGCCCGAGTTCATCGCGAAGCACTTCAGCGCGCTCACGGCCGAGAATGCAATGAAGTGGGAGCGCATCCATCCCGACGAGGACCGTTACGTCTTCGATTACGCCGACCGGTTGGCCGCCTTCGCAAAGTCGCACGGCATCCACGTCGCGGGGCACACGCTGGTCTGGCACAAGCAGACGCCCGACTGGGTCTTCCGGGATGCATCGGGCCAGCCGGCGAGCCGCGAACTGTTGCTGGCGCGCATGCGCTCGCACATCGAGACGGTCGTCGGGCGCTACCGCGGCCAGGTAGCATCCTGGGACGTCGTCAACGAGGCCCTCGATGCCGACGGCGAGCTGCGCGACAACCGCTGGCGCCGCATCATCGGCGACGACTACGTCGCGAAGGCCTTCGAATTCGCCCATGCGGCCGACCCCGATGCCTTCTTGAACTACAACGACTTCGACCTGTACCTGCCGGCCAAGCGGGACGGTGCGATAAGGCTGCTCGATGGTCTGCGCAGGAAGGGTATCCCGGTGCACGGCATCGGCATGCAGGCGCATTACCGGCTCGACGCGCCGGCGAATCTGCAAGACATCGAGGATTCGATCGTCGCTTTCTCGAAGGCCGGTTTCGACGTGATGATTACCGAGTTCGACGTCTCGGTGCTGCCCAATCCGACCGAGGCCGGCGGCGCGGTGCGCGTGGACGGCAGATTCCGTCACGATGCGCGATTCGATCCGTACACCGACGGCCTGCCGGCGGGCGTCGAACGGCAGCTGGGCCAGCGTTACGTCGACCTGTTTTCGATCTTCCTCGCGCACCGCGATGCCGTCTCACGGGTCACCTTCTGGGGCGTCAACGACGCGCAAAGCTGGAAGAACGACTGGCCGATGCAGGGCCGGACCGACTACCCGCTGCTGTTCGATCGCGACAACCGGCCCAAGCCCGCGTTATTCGATATCGTCGGACTGGAGCACCGTGTTCGAGACGAACGCGATCCGCCTGCCGTCCGGTGACCAGGACGGCACGTTGATCGTGCCCTGGCCGCCGTAGACGTTCGCGATCACCCGCGACTCGCCGCCGGCGACCGGCCGCAGCATCAGGTACACGTGGCGGTACCACGGATGTTCCGCGGGCGCGACGTCGGGCAGGTAGGCCAGGTAGACGAGCCGGGTCCCGTCCGGAGAGACGTGGGGGAACCAGTTGTTGTACTCGTCGCTCGTCACGCGTTCCTGGTCCGACCCGTCGGGGCGCATGCGCCAGATATCCATCGTGCCGCCGCGCGTCGAATTGAAGTAGATCCACGCGCCGTCGGGGGAAAACTCCGGACCGTCATCGAGCGCCTCGTTCTCGGTCAGGCGGATCTCCTCGCCGCTGCCGCTTGAGCGGATCTTGTAGATGTCCCAGGCGCCGTCGCGGCCGCCCGTGAACACGAGCCAGCGCCCGTCGGGCGACCAGCCGTGGAAATACGACGGGCCCTTCTTCGTGATGAGCTTCGGCACGCCGCCCCCGATCGGTACCGTGAAGACCTGGGAGAGACCGCCGTGTCCGTCGGACTGGTCACTGATCGCAAGCTGCGTGCCGTCGAACGAGATCACGTGGTCGTTATTGTTGTCGGTGGCGAAGCCGGTATCGATCTTCGACACGGCGCCCGTCGCGATGTCGAAACGATACAGTGCCCCGTTGCGGTTGTAGATCAGCGCCTTGCCGTCGCGCGTCCAGTTCGGTGCCTGTAGCGAGTCCGTCTCGGTGTGCACGACGCGGCGCAGACCCGTGTCGACGTCCATGATCTCGAGCCGGCTGCCGAAATAGTCGCGGTAGGGCGTGAAGTCCTCCGGCGCCGGGACCGTGATCCGGACGTTCGTGAAGCGGCCGGCCTCGACGACGTCCGGATTGTGCGCACAGATGAACAGGCCGACATAGACCTCGTCGGGCAAACCGATGTCGGTCAGCTCCGCGGTCTCGAACGTGTCACCGCGCCTCGCGACCGACATGACGTAGCGCCCCCCGCGCCGCTCGAGTTGCAGCACGTCCGCGGCGGTTATCTCCGACACGACCTGCTCGGTGTCGGCGCCCTTGTCGCGGCGGAACTGCAGCGACGTCAGGCCGTCGCCGTGTCGTGCGATATCGACGTAGGGCGAGTCCGTGTCGAGGCTGGCGCGGATCATCCAGCCGAGCTTGCGGTGCGGTTCGACGCCTTCGCCCGGGAATTCCGCATCCGCGGACAGGATCAGGTCGCCGTGCATCTTCTTCCAGACGAAGAAGAACTCGTCAGAGCCGGCCCACATGTTGGTCCCCGACCCTTTCAGCGTATACGTGCCGGTGTCGGCGTCGTACGCGACGGTGCCGGCGGCCTTCACCGCGCCGACGTCGCCGGCGGTGGAAAATTCGCCGGGGCCTTCAGCCGTCATGGCAGATTGCGTCGCAAGGACGAGCGCCGTCGCGAAGATGGCACAGGAGTAGCCGGGCAATATTTTCATGCAATGAGCAATCGGCGTGTTCCGGTTCTTTCCATCAGCTTAGCACCGGTGGTATCATAGCACAAGCCATTGTTTTTCAAGATAATATTTTGATGCTGACGAAATGACTGAGCCGCTGCACATGGTGATCGTCGGCGGCGGTACCGCCGGCTGGATGACGGCCGCCGCGCTCGTCAGCCTGACCGACAGAAACCAGTGTCGTGTCACGCTGATCGAGTCCGACGTGATCGGCAGCGTCGGCGTGGGCGAAGCCACGTTGCCGCAGTTGAAGGACTTCAACGACTATATCGGCATCCTCGAGGCCGACATGATGCAGAAGTCGAATGCGAGCTTCAAACTGGGCATCGAGTTCAGGGACTGGGGTTACGCCGGCACCGCGTACATACACCCATTCGGCACTTTCGGCAGGAAGATGAGAGGCGTCGATTTCCTGCATCAATGGGTCCGAGCCGGTCTGCAAGCACGAGTGGATAACATCGAGCACTATTCCTATGCGATCCAGGCCTGCCGGAATGCCCGCTTCGAATTTCCGGTCACGGACGAGGAAGAACTGAACTCGACCTATGCGTACGCCTATCATTTCGATGCGACGCTGTACGCCCGTTTCCTGCGCCGGTTTGCCGAACCGAAGGGGATGACACGGATCGAGGGCCGCATCGTCGACGTCGAGCGCGAGCCGGAGAGCGGCAACGTCCGGTCCGTACGCCTGGAATCCGGTGCGACGGTCGCCGGCGACTATTTCATCGACTGTTCGGGGTTTCATGCGCTGCTGCTCGACAAGACATTCGGCGTGCCCTTCGACGACTGGTCGAAGTGGCTCGTCTGCGACCGCGCCGCCGCCGTGGCCTGCGCGCGGACGGACCCCGTGATCCCGTATACGCGTTCCACGGCAAAGACCGCGGGCTGGCAATGGCGGATCCCCCTGCAGCATCGCACCGGCAACGGCTATGTCTACTGCAGCGACTACATCAGTGACGACGAAGCCTGTGCGAGCCTGCTGCAGGATCTGGACGCGGAAGTGCAGGGCGAACCCAGGATCCTCAGGTTCCGGGCGGGCCGCCGTGTGCGATCGTGGCAGGGCAACTGCATCGGGATCGGACTGTCGAGCGGATTCCTGGAACCGCTGGAGTCGACCAGTATCTATCTCATCCAGATTGCAGTCATGAGCCTGATGAAACTGTTTCCGGACCGGCAGCCGGACCCGGCGCTGATCGCGGAATTCAATCGCCTGGTCGACTACGAGTACGATCGCGTACGCGATTTCCTGATCCTGCATTACCACCTGAACCGGCGCGACGATTCCGAGCTGTGGAAATACTGCGCGAACATGGCGGTGCCCGACAGCCTGCTCGAGAAGATGAACCTGTTCCGGCATCGCGGCTATATCGACGTGTATCGCTACGGGCTGTTCGCACCGCCGAGCTGGATCGCGGTGTTCATTGGCCAGGGACTCGTACCCAAGGGATATCAACCCGTCGCCAACAACGTGCCGCTCGATACGGCACTCGGTGAGATGGCGCAATTGAAGGCTGCCATCGAGGAGCGCGTGCGCATGATGCCCGACCACGGCCGGTTCCTGGCGGACTATTGTCCCGCTACGGCCTGAGCCCGCTGCGAATGGACGGACCGATACGCAAAGTCGCCATCGTCGGCCGCGACGCCGCCGCCTGGCTGTCCGCGCTCGCCCTGCAATTGCACCTGGGACGCGGCGCCGACGGCATCGAAGTCGAGCTCGTCGAATTGCCGTCCGCGCTGCGCCCACAGGACGTCTATGTCACGTTACCGTCGCAGCAGGCGCTGCACACCCTGCTGGGCCTGGACGAGAACCGCCTGTTACGTGCCTGTTCGGGGCTGCCTGCGCTGGGTCAGCGTTTCTCGAACTGGTCGGGGTCGGGTCCGGCTTTTCTCCACGCCTACGACTCGTACGGCATCTCCCTGAACCACGTCGATTTCCTGCAGTACTGGCTGAAAGCGCGCGCCCACGGACTCGAAGTGCCGCTCGAGGAATTCTCGCTGGGCGCCGTCGCCGCCAAGCAGGCCCGCTTCCTGGTCTTCAACAAGGCCGCCGAGGCCTTCTCGAAGGCCACTTACGGTTATCACCTGGGTGCCATCCCGTACCTTGCGGCAATCGGCAGGGGCGCGATCAAGGCCGGGCTGCGCCACAGCGTCGGCGAGGTCCGCAGCGTCGAACACGCGCGAGGCCGGATTTCCTCGATCGTCCTGGACGACGGCCGCAAGGTCACCGCCGACCTGTTCGTCGACGCGAGCGGGCCCGAGGGTTCGCTGATCCGGCACCTGGAATCGGCACCGCGTGAGCGCTGGAACGCGTGGCTGCCCTGTGACCGGCTGCTCGTCGCGTCGGCCGGCGTGCTGTCGCCGGTGCCGGCCTTCAGCCAGATCTCGGCGTTCCGCGAAGGCTGGCTGGGGATCTTTCCACTCATGGACAGGACGGCGCTGATTGCGGCATACGCCTCCGATCTCATCGACTACGACGGAATCCTGCACAAGATCGGCGCCCTTTCCGGCATCCGTATCGAGGGAGACGCGGTGGCGTCCGGCGTCGCGCCCGGCGCCCGCCCCGCCCCCTGGATCGGTAACTGCGTCGCGATCGGCGACACCGCCGTGCAACTCGATCCGCTCGACGCCGTCGCGCTGCATACGCTGCACGCCGGCCTCTCGTACCTGATCTCCCTGTTCCCGGTGGATCGCGGCGAGATGCCCGAGGCTACACTCTACAATGCCAGGATGGCGTCGCACACCGCGGGGATCCGCGATTTCCAGATCGCTCACTTCAAGCTGAACCGGCGTTTCGGCGAGCCGCTCTGGGACGCCGTCCGCGACCACGAAGTGCCGGAGACGCTGACGAGAAAGCTGCGCCTGTTCGAGAGCCGCGGCATCGTCGCCATGGATGAGGACGAGACCTTCCAGGAAGAGAACTGGACTGCGATCTTCATCGGCCATCAGCTGATTCCGAGAACCTGGGATCCGCTGGTCGACAAGGTCCCCGAGCAGGAACAGATCGCGAACTTCCAGCGCATCCTCAAATTCATCGCGGGCGAGGTACAATCGATGCCTTCTCTGCAGGCGCACGTCGAGCTCAACGCGGGCGGTGCGTCAGAGTACGTTTTCTGAGTTGGCTCATGAACGATCGTGGCATCAGCAGGATCGTCATCGTCGGCGGCGGCACGGCCGGCTGGATGACGGCCGCCGCCCTGGCCAAGGTGCTCGGCACCAACCGGCACAGCATCACGCTGGTCGAGTCCGCGCAGATCGCGACGGTCGGCGTGGGCGAAGCCACGATACCGATGATCCAGCTCTACAACCAGGTGCTCGGCCTCGACGAGGACGAGTTCGTGCGCGAGACGAACGCGACCTTCAAGCTCGGCATCGAATTCGTCGACTGGCGGCGGCTGGATCACCGGTACTTTCATCCCTTCGGCCTGTTCGGCGTCGACATGGACGGCATCGGCTTCACTCATTACTGGATGCGCTGGCAGAAATCGGGAGGCAGCCTGGACTACGGCCGCTTCAATGCCGAGACCGAGGCCGCGCGGGCGCGCCGCTTCATACGCACGAACGGCGAGTCCGGGCCGAAGACGATGCCCGATATCAACTATGCCTACCAGTTCGACGCCAGCCTCTACGCAGCCTTTCTCCGCCGCTACGCGGAGAAGCGCGGCGCAAGACGGATCGAGGGCAAGGTCGTCGACGTCCGGCAGGACGCCGAGAGCGGCGACATCGCCTCGCTGCAGCTCGAGAGCGGCGAGACGATAGAGGGCGACCTGTTCATCGACTGCTCCGGCTTCCGCGGCATCCTGATCGAGCAGGTGTACAAGGCCGGCTACGACGACTGGAGCCACTGGCTGCCGGTCAACCGCGCCGCCGCGGTGCCCTGCGAGAACGCCGAGGAGTTGTTGCCCTACACGCGAGCGACCGCGCGCGAAGCCGGCTGGCAATGGCGCATCCCGCTGCAGCACCGCATCGGCAACGGATACGTCTATTCCGATCAGTACATCGGCGAGGACGAGGCTGCGGCCTGCTTACTCGCAAATCTGGACGGTGCGGCTCAGACCGAGCCGAAGACGCTGCGCTTCGTCACCGGCCGGCGCAGGAAGTGCTGGGTCAACAACTGTCTCGCCTTCGGGCTGTCGAGCGGCTTCCTCGAACCGCTGGAGTCCACCAGTATCCACCTGATCCAGGTGGCCATCGCCAAGCTGCTTGCGATGTTCCCCAAGGAACGCCTGAACCCGCGGCTCATCGCGCGCTACAACGCCGAGATGGCATTCGAGTACGACAACGTCAAGGACTTCCTGATCGCGCATTACAAGGTGACCGAGCGCGAAGACACGCCATTCTGGCGCTACGTGAAACACATGGATATCCCCGAGTCGCTCGAGGAAAAGCTGGAGATCTTCCGGACCCGTGGCGAGGTCATGGCCCGTCAAAACGAGTTGTTCAAGGAGACCAGCTGGTTCGCCGTCCTCGCAGGCCAGGGCCTGAGGCCCGAGTCCTATCACCCGGTCGCCGACGCGATCTCCGAGGACGAGCTGCGGCTACGGCTCACGAAGATCCGCACCGGGATCCAGAACCGCATCGACGGCATGCCGGGGCACAAGGACTTTATCCGGCAGCACTGCCTGTCGCCGGCAGCGAAGCTCGACTAGCCTCCGCGGCCCGGCGTGCGTTCCGCTACTTGTTCCGGTAGCGGAAGTACAGCGTGTAGCGGCGGTCGTTCTGGAACCAGGCATTCGGTAACGTGAACCCGCCCTGGTCGGCATCCTGGACCTGTTGGCGGAGGACGGTCTGGGAATTCGTCATGTTGCTGACCTGCAGCGCGAGTTCCAGGCGGTCCGTGACGTTCCAGCGCACCGACCCGTCCAGCTGCCCGTAGTCCTCGTCCCAGATCGGGTACGCCACGCAACAGTCGATCGCCGTGACGAGGTATTCCGAGCGCCAGCTGTACGCGAGGCGGGCCGAGAACGGCCCCTTCTCGTACATGCCGATGACCGTGTAGGAGTCGTCGGACAGGCCTTCCAGCTTGTTGACCTGGACCTGGTCCGGCGCCTGTACATCGCCTTCCGTGGGAATCCTCGAGCCCTCCCCACCGACATTTGTAATATTGGCGTTCGTGATGCCCTTGTTGTTGATGTGCGTGTAGTTCGCCTGCACGCCGATGCCGTCGAACGGCGACGGCAGGAAGTCGAAGAAGCGCTGGAACGCCAGTTCGTAGCCGTTGATCTCGGCGCCGGAGCCATTCAATGGTCCCTGAATTTCGACCAGACGCGTGACACCGTTGTTGGTCACCTCGCGGTTGTACTTGCCGAACTGGATGTAATCATTGAAGTTCTTCTGGAACACCGCCATCGTCAGCGAACCGACGTCGGCGAAATAGTACTCGAGCGACAGGTCGTACTGGTTTGCTACGACCGGCGCCAGGTACGGGTTCTGTGCGCCGCCGGTGTACTTGACGTTTGCGCCGACGATCTGGCCGCTGCCATCTTTGATCCACAGCGGGTCGTTCGCGTCGTCCACACTAGGAAGCGCTGCGCGGACACCGAGATAGTTCTTCAGGTTACCCATGTCCGGCCTCGAGATAGCCTTCGACGCCGCGAATCTGAGCAGCCATTCGTCCGTGAGCTCCAGCTTCATGTTGAAGCTCGGCAGCCAGTGCTGGTGATTTGCGGTCACCGAATTCAAGCTGCTGCCGCCGTTCTGGAACGCGATGTCATCCTGCGACAGGTAACAGCCGACCGTGAACGGCACGGGCGGCGCGGGTTGCGTGGGATCGCTCGGCGTCGTCGACTCGCAGACCAGATCCTGCTGCCCGATCTGCGGATACGAGATACCGCCGCCGCTGATGTTGGTCGTCTCGACGTAGCGTACGCCGACGTTGCCGGATACGGGTATGCCGAACAAACGAGTATCTCCGTTGCCGTAGTTCAGCTGCACGTAGAACGCCAGCGTCTCCTCCGACACGTCGACCGTCTCCGCCGGCGTGTAACAGGTACCCGGGACCTCCGCGGCGCGGTCACCCGTGTTGGAACAGATCGGATCCCAGCCCACCCCGCCGCTCAGTCCCAGCGACGTGGCGCTCATGGCGTTCGCCCATTGCTTCCGGTGCTGCAGCATGTTCATGTTGGCGAATACATAATCGTTCGGTGAAATAATGCCGCCGCCGTAGAAGCCCGAATCGAAGCTGCGGTTGACGTAATAGCCTTGCGGATAGCCGGTGAATCCCGGACCCGTAGGCCGTGTCGGGGTCGTGACGGTCGAGGTTGAAATAACCCGCCTGGTTGCCGGTCCAGTTGTTGGCCACGTTCTGCCAGTTGTACCCGCTCCAGTTCACATTCTGGTCGCGGTCCGCATAGCGGGTGCCGACCTTGATCGAACGCATCCAGTCCGAATCGATATCGAATTCGAAGTCGGCACGGAAGGCCAGCTCGTTGCCGGTACTGTCTTCCAGGTGATCCATGATCGAACGGATGTAATAGTTGTCCGGATTCGAGAAGCCACCCGGCGACAGGTTGACGTTGGGCGATTCCGGATTCAGGGCGAACGTGGGATGCTCGCCCGTCAAATCCACCGTCGCCATCGCGTAGGTCCAGAAGGCGACCTCGATGTCGTAGTTCTGGACGGCGGAATCGATGTATTGCAGGTCGAAGTTGCCGCGGATTTTGTCGGTCGGCGCCCATTTCAGGTTGACGCTCAGGTCCTGCGTCATGTTGTGGTTGTTGTTGGAGCGGGTCGTGGCCGCCGTGTCGATGCCGCGCACGTTCGGCGAACAGTTCGCCCAGTCGTAACAGGGACTGACCAGCGGGCCGCCGGATTCGTTCTGCGCGAAGCTGGCCGCCTCCGTGGCGTCCGCGCCCCACCAGCCGGATCCGGTCGTAATCACGCCGCTCTGGAACAGGCCCTGGTTGTCGAACGTAAACGGCGCGGTCCCGGGCGCCGGAACCGGGACCGTCGTGTCCTGGTTCGGGTTGTTGGCGTCCTGGCCCGTGATTTCGTAGAAGATGCTTTGATTGAAGGACAGGTCGGCCGGCGACGTCTGGACCAGATATTCCTCCCAGGCGTTGTCGTATTCGGACCGGTTGTACTGGGTCGTCAGCTCCAGGCGGTCGTCGGCACTGGCCCATTGCAGCGCCATGGACACACCCTTGCGTTCGCGATCATAGAGGTTGTCGCGCGCACTGATGATGGCCGGGATGTAGTACAGCGTGTCCGGGCCGTAGACGTCCCGGAACCGGTTCATCCGGTACAGCTGGATGCCTTCCGAGCGAGTCTGCACCTTGGAATAGGCCGCATTGGCCATGAAGCCCAGTTCGCCGCCGTTGGCCGTGTCCCAGCGGTGGCTGTACAGGCCCGAGAGGTCCGGCGTCCATTTCTCGGAGAGGTCGCCGTAGTTGGCGGCCGCCGAAATCGCAAACGTGTTGGGGCCCTCGTCCAAAGGAAGCCGCGTGCGCATGTTGACGGTGCCGGCGATGCCGCCCTCGATCAGCTCCGCCATCTGGTTCTTGTAGGTATCCACCCCGGCCATCAGTTCCGGCGAGACGTCGCCCCAACTCAGGCCGCGCGAGGAGTTGGCGCTGAACGAGTCCCGGCCGTTGAACTCGGTGCGTACCTGGTTCAGGCCGCGGACGATGACGCCGGACGGCTCGGCCGAGAAGTGCGCAGTATCGGACGAGGCCGCGAAGCGGTTCACCGTGATGCCCGCCACGCGCTGGAGTGCCTCCGCGACCGACTTGTCGGGGAAGTCGCCCAGTTGATCGGCCGTGATCGAGTCGATCACCGTCTCGGCATTGCGCTTCAGCGCCTGGGCGGTCTCCAGGTTCTGCCGGATACCCTTTACAATCACCTCTTCCATCGGTTCCTGGGAAGTGGTAGCGCTCGTATCCTCGTCGTCGGTATTTTCCTGGGCGAGCGCGTGGCCGATCGTCAGCGCGCTGGCGACGGCAACCGCCAGTGCGCGCCGCTTGTAGACAGGCCGTTGTAAACGATTACCAAGATCGGCGTGGCGCCTGGAATGAGATTTGATCGTCCCCACGATTTGTCCCCCTGCAGAAAGTTTCCGTGGCGATTCCTGCCGCGAAATAGGTGCTTTGGCACACTAATGGTTATGCTTGCATCGTCTATGGTAAAACGTTTTACAAACCGCCGCAAATCCCCCGTACGGCTTTGATTTTATTAAACTCCCGGCATACAGAGCCGCCCTTGGGCAAGATGAAGCCGATACCGGAAACCGATACCGTTACGAGTGAAAACTTCCGCGCCGACATCGTCACCGGCGCACAACCGGTCGTATTTCGCGGACTCGTCGACGGCTGGCCCGTCGTGCAGGCGGCACGTAAGTCGGCGGCGACATTCTGCGAATACGTGAAGCGCTTCGACCGCGGTTACGACGTCGATGCCGCTATCGGCCCGCCGTCCGTCGGCGGCCGCATCTTCTACAACGAAGACCTGAGCGGCCTGAACTGCCGCATGGAGCAACTGAAGTTGTCCGGCGCGCTCGACTACCTGCTCGAACACGCCGACGACGATCCGGCGCCGACGCTCGCCATCCAGTCAGTCGTGATCGGCCGCTACCTGCCCGGCCTGGAGAAGGAGAACCGGCTGCCGGACGGCTTCCTGCCCGAAGGGATCGACGGCCGAATCTGGCTCGGCACGCGCGCCGCGATCGCCGCCCACTTCGACCCGTCGGAGAACCTGGCCTGCTGCGTGGCCGGCAGGCGGCGATTCACGCTGTTCCCGCCGGAACAGGTCGCCAACCTGTACGTGGGGCCGCTCGAGCGCACACCTGCCGGCGCGGCGATCAGCATGGTCGACTTCGACCGGCCGGACTACGCGGCGTATCCGCGTTTCGCGGAGGCGGAAGCGGCCGCGTACGTCGCCGACCTCTCGCCGGGCGATGCCGTCTACGTCCCCTACCTGTGGTGGCATCACGTCCGCTCGCTGGAAGCGGTCAACGGCCTCGTCAACTATTGGTGGGGCGAGGCGGAGGAGCAGCGCGGCGATCCGCGCAATGCCCTGCTGCACGCCATGCTGTCGATTAAGAACCTGCCGCCGTCCCATCGCGACGCCTGGCGCGCGATATTCGAGCACTACGTATTCGAGGCCTCCGGCGAACCCGGCGCGCACCTGCCGGCGGCGCGGCGCGGCATCCTGGGTCGCATGGAACCCGAGCAGGTAAAGCGCCTGCGACTGGCGTTATCCAGGGCGCTGAGCCGAAGCTAGCGGACTGGATCGGTATTTGTAGGAGCGGCTTCAGCCGCGATCGCCTGTCTACGTAGTGAATTCGAGCCGATACACCGGTGGCGGCGGCTCGTTGACGAGTTTTTCCAGTGCGCTCAATAATCCGCCACGTGGCGGATTCGGATTCGGCGCACCGAGCTCGTCGTCCAGCATGTCGCGGCCGTGATATCCGCAATCCGGCACGGCAATACCGTCCGGACGATAGAACGCCCAGCGGTCCCGGAAGTCTTTTGCGATCCTAAAGCCCCGCTCATGCACCAGCGCGTGATGCTTGGCGCACAGCAACATCAGCTGGTCGACGGCGGTCTCGCCGCCGTCCACCCAGTGCTCGACGTGGTGGATGTCGACGAAGCGCCGGTTGCGGCAGCCCGGGAAGCGGCAGGTGTGCCGGTCCCGGGCCCGCACCGCCCGCTCGATGCCTTTCGGGACGATGCGTGACTGGCGGCCGATGCTCAGCGGTTCGCCGGCTGCCGTCTCGGTCAGCACCACCGCGCGGCCGTCACAGCACAGCCGCTTGACCGTCTCGATGGGCACCGATGAGCGGCCCACCTCACCGGCCAGCGCCGACTGGTCGACGTGGATGTTGACCAGGTAGCGATCCGAGCTGCTGCGCCCCTCGTCGGGACTACCCTGCAGGTACTCCTTCAGCAGCGTGACGAAGGCATCGGCCTGGCGGGTCGACCAGGCCGTATCCACCAGGTCCGGGATCTCAGGCACGTCGTCGTCGCGGGCCTTGTCGAGCGCCTTCTCGAGCAGTTCGCCGGCGTCCAGCGGCAGTTCGACGGTCACCGACAGCGTGCCGCGCTCGGCATCCCGGTGGATCCGCAGGGACCGGTTGGCGAAGGCCCGCTCGGCGATGTCCCTCGAATCGGGGCTGCCCAGGCGCAGTTCGCGGCAGTACTCGGCGACGTGGCTGGCGGTGTTCTCCAGCCCCCACTTGAGGCAGCCGCCGCGTTCGTCGAACTCGCGGATCATCACCAGCAGTTCGTAGGTGGCGGCATTGAGGCGCTGACAGAGATCCAGGATGCGCGCATCGAGCGCTTCGATGGGGGTGAGTTCGGCCGCCATGGCAGGTCCCTCCGGGGTGGCTAAAACAGACCTGTTATTATATCCAGTATCCTACCGCTTTTCCATTTTAAAACAGTCTATTAAACACACTTTCCGGCGGCTGAGGCCGGCCTCACGGCACCGCCTGACCGTTGCGCGCCTCCAGCAGGCGGTACCAGTCTTCACGCCGATAGTCGACGTCGAGCGCCCGCACCGACGCCTCGATCCGGCCCGGGTTCGTCGAGCCGATGATCGGGCAGATACCGGCCGGATGCGCGAGCAGCCAGGCGAGGATCAACTGCGAGTCCTCGACGCCATAGTCCGCGGCCTGCCGGTCGAGTTCGGCGCGGATGCGCGTCTCGTCGTCGGCATCGAAGGTATTGCCCCAGGCGGGATAGGCGACCCCCGCGACCGGGCACCAGGCCTGCGGCGTCATCCCGAGGCGCAGGCATTGATCGAGCGTGCCGTCGGTGAACGCGCCGATGTTGTGGATGTTGATCTCGACCTGGTTGACGAGCAGCGGCATCGGCAGCGCCGACGCAAGCAGTTCGACCTGCGACGGCGAGAAGTTGCTGACGCCGACGTGACGCACCTTGCCCGAGGCGACCAGCGCCGACAGCGCGCCGGCGACTTCTTCCGGGTCCATCAGGTAGTCGGGACGGTGCAGCACATACAGGTCGACATGGCCAGTGCCCAGCCGCTCGAGCGAGCCTTCCAGGCTCGCGGTAATGTAGCCGGCGCGAAAATCGTAGCGCTTGGGGTCTCCCGGCTGCGGATCCCCGGCCTGCCGGATGCCGCACTTGCTCACGATGACGAGTCCGTCGCGCAGCGACGGCGTCTCCTTCAACACCTCGCCGAACAATGCCTCGCAGGCGCCGCCGCCGTAGATATCCGCGTGGTCGAACAGCGTATAGCCGCTGTCGATCGCCGCCCGCACGGCGCGCTTGCCCTTCTTGCGAACGTCCCGGCTGCCGTCGCCCGCGATGCGCATGCAGCCGTAGCCCAGGCGCGAGACACGCACTCCGCTGGTGCCGAGCTCGGACATTTCCACGGCGGGACTCAGGCCTGACGGATGTATTTCGACCAGGTCGGCAGTATCGCGTCGTGATTGCGGCGGATGGAGGCGGCGGGATCCTGCGGGTTGTCGCGTTCGACGAAACCGTGCCGGATGCCGGCGATACCGGCGTGCGCGAGGATCTTGTCGAATGCGACGCCGCCTGCGCCGATGTCGGCCTCGTTACCGTCCTTGTCGAGATCCTTCAGGTGCACCATCGGGAAGCGCCCGGGCCAGGCCTCGAACAGTGCGGCGGGATCGGCGCCGCCCTTGGTCGCCCAGCACAGATCGAGTTCCATCCTGACGAGCTTCGGATCGGTCTCGTTGAGCAGCACGTCGTACGGCGTCGTGCCTTGGTCGGCGACGAATTCGAAATCGTGGTTGTGATATGCGAACCCGAGGCCGGCGTCCGCGCAGCTCGCGGCCCAGTCATTGAAGTTCAGCGCATGCCGGTGGTAGTCGTCGAGGCTACGCGCGCCTTCGTCGACCCAGGGCACCACGACAAACTCGTGGCCCATCTGTTTCGCGTGATCGATGACCTTGTCGACGTCCTCTTCGAAGTCGGGGATCGGTATGTGCGCCGACGGCGCCACGAGCTTGTTGTCGGCAAGTATCGAGCGTAGTTCCGCGGGCGGGTGCTCGAAATAGCCGGCGAACTCCACTTCCTGATAGCCCGCGGCCGCGACCAGTTTGAGTGTCGAGGCAACGTCTTTGGCCATCAGGTCGCGGACCGTGTAGAGCTGCAATCCGAGCGGTGGGGCCTTTGCGGCGGGCGCCGGGGCCGGCGCATCCGATTCGCGCGCGCACGCGGCGATCGCCGCGGCCGCCGCCAGGATGAAGTTGCGTCTGTCCAAAGCCTTCTCCCGATTGCGAATCACAAGTGTAACGACTTTTTGACGCATGGGCGGCTTTTCGGTACACCGAACCTATCGGGGGAACCGGACGCGCGGATGCCATCGAAGGGTCAGCAACGCTACGACGCCGTCATCGTGGGCTCGGGGGCGGGCGGCGGCATGGCCGCCTGGGTGCTGGCATCGAAGGGCCTGAAAGTGCTGATGCTCGAGGCGGGCCGGCACTACGATCCGAAGCGCGAGGCGCCGATGTTCGCCGCCTACGCCGACGCCCCGCTGCGGGGCGAGGGCACGCCCGACAAACCCTTCGGCTTCTACGATGCCGCGATCGGCGGCTGGCAGGTCCCCGGCGAGCCGTATTCGAGCGCGCCGGGATCGGACTTCATGTGGTGGCGTTCACGCATGCTCGGCGGCCGGACGAATCACTGGGCACGCAACTCGTTCCGCATGGGCCCTTACGACTTCAAGCCGCGCTCGCGCGATGGGCTCGGCGTCGACTGGCCGATCGGCTACGACGACATCGCGCCGTGGTACGACAAGACCGAAGCGATCGTCGGCGTCTACGGCAGTAACACCGGGCTGGAGAACCATCCGGATTCCTCCCCGGGCGTGCTGCACGATCCGCCCGCACCGCGCGTCGGCGAACTCCTGATCCAGGCCGGCGCCGCCGATCTCGGCATCCCCTGCGTGCCCGCCCGCCGCGCGGTACTGACCCGGCCGATCGGCGACCGCAATCCTTGCCTGTATGCGACGAGCTGCGGACGCGGCTGTCCGATTGGCGCGGCATTCCAGACGACGACCTCGTTGCTGCCGATGGCGCTGGCGACCGGCAACCTGACGATCGTCACGGATGCGATGGTCTACGAGCTGCGCCTCGACAGACAAGGCCGGGCCGACGGCGTGAACTACGTCGACAAGACGAGCGGCGCGCACGCCGCCGCGTACGGCCGGGTCGTCGTGCTCGCGGCAAGCGCCTGCGAGAGCGCGAGGATACTGCTGAATTCGAAGAGTGCATCGTTCCCGGACGGCGCCGCCAACTCCAGCGGCCAGGTCGGCCGCAACCTGATGGACACCGTCGGCGCCGGCATGGGCGCGCAGTTCCCGGTCCTCGAGAACCGTCCCGTCTACAACGAGGACGGCGCGATGGGCCTGCACCTCTACATACCGTTCTGGTTGTACAAGGAGCAGGCGCGCGGCGAACTCGATTTTCCGCGCGGCTATCACTACGAACTCGGCGCCGAGGGGCGCGGCCAGCCCCGGCTAGGCATGGGCGCAATCGCGGAGCGGGCGGGCGGCTACGGCCGCAAACTGAAAGAAGACGTCCGCCGCTATTACGGCAGCTACCTGCACTTCACCTGCCGCGGCGAGATGATCCCCAATGCGGACTCGTACTGCGAGATCGATCCGGACGCCAGCGACCGCTGGGGCATACCGACGCTCCGCTTCCATTTCGGCTGGTCGCAGCACGAGCGCAACATGGTGGCGCATTTCCAGGCGACCACGAAGGCGATGATCGACCGGCTCGGCGGCAATATCGCATACGGCGACGTGCCGCCCGGCGAGGCGATCTCGACAGGCGGTGAGATCATCCACGAGGTGGGCACGACCCGAATGGGCGACGACGCGCGGACCTCGGTGACCAACCAGTACGGCCAGAGCTGGGACATCGACAACCTGTTCATCACCGACGGCGGCGTGTTCGCGTCCAAGGCCCACAAGAATCCAACGCTGACGATCCTGGCGCTCGCCTGGCGCAGCAGCGAATATCTCGCGGCGGAACTCGGCAGGCGCGCATTGTGAGCGGCGAAAAACAGGCACGGCCGCGCGTCGACCGGCGCACGACGCTGAAGTGGCTGGCGGCCGCCATGGCCGCCGCGCAGGCGGGCTGTGCGGGCGAGACCCCGTTCGTCGGCCCCGAGATCCCGCCGGCGCCCGCGCGGAACGATGCCCTGCTCGGCGCGGCCGCGGCCCCGCACGGCGCCGGCTACGGCGTCGACCCGGACCTGATGCATCCGTCCGTGCCGTGGTCGAGGACCCTGTCCGACGGCCAGCTGCAGACCGCCTCGGCGCTGGCGGACATGATCCTGCCCGCGGACGGGCGATCGCCGGCGGCAAGCGAGCTCGGCGTGCCCGACTTTATCGACGAATGGGTGAGCGCGCCGTATCCCGATCAGCGCCGCGACCGCGAGACGATACTCGCCGGAATCGAATGGCTGGAACGCGAGAGCCGCAGCCGCTTCGGCGCGAGCTTCGCCGCCGCCGGCGAATCTTCGCAGAAGGAGTTGCTGGACAGCCTCGCCTGGCCCGTCGCCTCGGACGCGGACCTCGCGGACGGCGTGGAATTCTTCCGGCGCTTCCGCTACCTCGCCGTCGGTGCCTACTATTCGACGCCCGCAGGCATGCGCGACGCCGGCTACGTCGGCAACGTCGCGATCAACGGACCCTACCCCGGCCCGAGCGACGAGGCGATGGCGCACCTCGAAGGCGTGCTGGGCAAGCTCGGACTCAAGTTGCCGGGCTAGTCCTCCGTGCGGGCCTCGAAGGGCACTGCCGGCAGTCCTTCGAAGTTATACAGATTCGCGTCGCGCGGATTGTCCGCCCACGCGTAGCGCACCGCGACCGGATCGTCGACCCTCTCGCTCCAGACCTCCACGGTGTCGGCCACGACCTTCGCTCGCGCCGTCACGAACCGACCGTCGCTGCCCGCGACCTCGAAGCCCCCCGGCGGGTTGCCGCGCGCCTCGAGCCCCGAGCCGCAATGATCGAAGTGCAGCAACAGCCGTCCGTCACGCGCCTGCACCGAGCGGAACACCGGGCCCGAATACGTGAGGTCCTCGCCGTAGGCGACGTGCCGGGCGGCGAGCGCGAGCCGCTCGCCGACGGGTTGCTTCCTCGTCGGATGCAGGTCGTTCCATTCGCCGACGTCGATCGCGACCACCATCGCCGTGTTCGGCAGCTGCAGGGCCTGCTGCTGCGCGACGCGCATCGCCGGCCAGTCGTAGGCGGACGGTTCGAAACCGGACGCGAGGTAGTTCGGCAGTTGCACGAACAGGAACGGCAAGTCTCCCTGGCCGAAGCTCTTGCGCCAGTCGCGAATCATGTCCGGGAACAGCCGGGCGTATTCGGAGGGGCGATCCGCGTTCGATTCGCCCTGGTACCAGATGACACCCTTGATCGTCATCTCCGTGAGAGGCGCGAGCATCGCATTGTAGATGCCGAGCGGTGCCTTGTAATCGCGGAACACGGGCGGCGTGATCGGCCCGGACACCGCGCCGACCCGCACATGCCAGGCCCCCTTCAGGTCGACGGTCGTGTCGCCGACGCGGATCCAGTACGGCTTGTCCTGGACGAAGCCGCCGCGTCCCGCGCTCGAGACGATCCGCACCGCGATCGTGTTCGTGCCGGCCTTCAAGACACCTGGGCCGACCTCGTAGCGCCGCGGCGGATACTGGTAGGTTACGTTGCCGACCTCGACGCCGTTGATCCAGGTCGTGTCGGCATCGACGATGCGCCCGAGCATGAGTTTCGCCGGTTTGCCCGCTGCCCGCGGCGGCAGCTCGAAGGTCCTGCGGAACCAGACCGCGCCGTTGACGTCGCCGACTCCCTGGTCGGCCCAGTATCCCGGTACGATCATCGTCTGCCAGCCGGCGTCGTCCACCGTGGCAGCAGACCACGGCGGCGTCGCCGCGAGGCCCACGTCGTGCCGGTCGAGGTTCGATTGCCAGGCTGCGGCGACCGCGTGATCGTGATCGATCAGGCCCTGCAGGTACGCCTTGTCGCGGTACTGCTTAGCGACCGCGAGGTATTGCGGATAATTCCGGAGCGCCGACTCGCTCATCCAACCCTCGGCAGTGGCGCCGCCGTAGGCGCTCTGCACGATGCCGATCGGTACGCCGTAGTGTGCCGTCAGCGCCTTCGCGAAAAAGAAGCCCACCGCGGACAATCGCATGATCGACTGCGGCGTGGCGGCCTGCCAGCTGCCGGCATCGAGGTCCTCGTGCGGGCCGCCGAAGTCGTAGCTCTTGGTCACGATGAAGTGCCGGACCAACGGGATGTCGGCCTGCGCGATCAGGTCCGCGTAACGCTCCTTCACACGTTCCATGGGCAGCTCCATGTTGGACTGGCCCGATGCGATCCAGACATCGCCGAAGAAGACGTCGTTGATCGTGAGTCGATTCTTGCCTTCGATCGTAATCCGGTGCGGCCCGCCCGCCGCCTGCGGGGTGAGGTTCACGCGCCACTGCCCGTGTGTCGCCACCGTATTGACTAGCGGCTGCCCGTCGAGCGACACGCGCACGACCTCGCCCTCGTCGGCCCAACCCCAGACGGCGGCGCCCGCATCCCGCTGCAGGACCACGCCGTCGCCGAGCAAGCGCGGCAAACGGACGTCCGCCAACGCGGTGGCCTGCGCCAGGGTCAGCCATGCCAGTGCGCAAAGGAAGCGGCCGTTCATGGCGAGGCGAGCAGGCCGAAGTAGCGCGGCAGGAACTCGCTGATGGCCGGGATGTAGGTAACGAGCAGCAGCACGACGATCATCGCGACGTACATCGGCAGCAGCGGCTTCAGTATCCGTGTGATCGTCGTATTGGCGATCGCGCAGCTCACGAACAATATGTTTCCGACTGGCGGCGTGCAGAGCCCGATCAGGAGGTTCAGCACGATCATGATGCCGAAATGCAGCGGCGACATGCCCAGCTGCACGGCGATGGGCAGGAAGATCGGCGTGAAGATCAGCACCGCCGGCGTGATGTCCATGAACGCGCCGACCACCAGCAGGACGATGTTGATGATGAGCAGGAGCGCGATCGGGTTGTCGGTGAGCCTCAGCATCGAGTCGGCCACGATGGCCGGGATGTTGTGGTAGGCAAGCAGCCAGGACATTGCGATGGACGTACCGATGAGGAACATCACGATCGCCGTGGTCTCGGCGGACTTGAGCAGGATCGGATAGATGTCCTTGTAGGTGATCTCGCCGTAGAAAAGCCAGGACAGCGCGAACGCATAGAGCACGGCGATCGCGCCGGCCTCGGTGGCCGTAAAGATGCCGCCGATGATGCCGCCGATCACGAGTACGATCAGAAACAGGCTCGGCGCCGCGCGCAGGCCGGCACGCAGCGTCACCCCCAGCGGCTGCCGGCCGCTCGCCGGCAGCTTGTGCCGTCTCGCGTAGATGGCACACACCACCATCAGCGACAGCGAGACGAGGATGCCCGGCAGGTAGCCTGCGACGAACAGCGCCGCGATCGAGACGCCGCCGCTCGCGACCGCATAGACGATGAGGATGTTGCTCGGCGGAATCAGCAGCCCGGTCGTGGAGCTCGTCGCCGTGATCGCGGCGCTGAAATCGCGGTCGATCCCCTCCTTCTCCATCGCCGGCAGCATGAAGCCGCCGACCGCCGAATTCGCCGCCACGGCGGAGCCGGAGATCGCCCCGAACAGGGTGCACGAGACGACGTTGACGAAAGCCAGGCCGCCCGGGACCATGCCGATCAGGCATTTCGCGAAATCGATCAGCCGCCGCGCGATGCCGCCCTGCCCCATCAGCACGCCGCTCAGTATGAACAGCGGGATCGCGAGCAGCGCGAAACTGTTCATGCCGCCGACCATGCGTTCCGCGACGGTCGTCACCGCGGGTACCGGGTCGAGCGCCAGGAACAGGGAGACCAGCGTCGCGACGCCGATGCAGAACGCAACCGGCACGCCGAGCGCCAGCAGCAGTGTGAAGACGACGGCGAGTACGAGCGCGCTCATGCCGAAACCTTGTCCCGATCCGGTCGCGATGCCGGCGGCCCCTCGACCAGCGCGAGCAGGGCGTAGATGATCAGCATGATCCCGGACAAGGGCAGACACACGTACACGTAGGCCATCGGGACACCGAGCGCCGGCGAGTACTGCTTCATGTCGTAGGTCAGATCGATCAGGAAGGCCCCGCCGCCGACCAGCACCGCCGCGGCGAAGAAGATCACGGCGCAGTTGACGATCCGGTGTTGTATTGCCAGCGGGCGGCCCGACAGGCGCTCGGCCAGCAGATCGAGGCCCAGGTGCATGCGTTTGCGGAACGCGTAGCTGCCGCCGAGCAGGCCGATCCAGACCAGCAGGAAGCGGGCGAGTTCTTCGGTCCACGAACTCGGGTTACCGAGCACGTAGCGGGACACGATCTGCCAGGTGACGCAGACCACCATGACCGCCATCAGCGTCGCGAGCAGGACCTGGAACGCAGCATCGATGGCACGGACCGCCTTCGCCAGCATGGCTATTGGACCTCCCGGATGCGACGGATCAGGTCGCCGATTTCGGTGCCGTCGTAATTCCTGTACATGCCCGCGACCTTTTCGGCGAACAGGGTCTTGTCCGGACGATACACGGTGACGCCCGCGGCGGTTACGGCATCGAGCGCGTGCTGTACGTCCTTCTTCCACAGCGCCTTCTGATACGTGACCGACTCGTCGACGGAGAGTTGCAGCCACTCCTGCTGCTGTTCGGCGAGCCGATCCCAGACGTATTTGCTGATCAGCAGAATGTCCGGCACGTACGTATGTTCGTCCAGCGTGTAGAACTTGGCCACCTCGTAGTGACCCGACAGATAGAAACTCGGCGGGTTGTTCTCGGCGCCGTCGACGACGCCCTGTTGCAGCGCGGTGTAGAGCTCGCCCCAGGAGATCGGCGTCGGCGCGCCGCCGAAGGCCTTCACCATCTGCAGCGCGGTCTGGCTCTGCTGCACGCGGATCTTGAGACCTTTCAGGTCCGCCGGCGTGCGCACCAGGTGGTCGACCGTGTAGAAGCTGCGGCTCCCGGCGTCATAGTAGCCCAGCCCGCGCAGCCTCACGCTCTCCGGTGCCAGCAACAGCTCGCGCCCGATATCGGAGTTCAGCACATCCCAGAAGTGCTTCTCGTCGCGGAACAGGTACGGGATGTTGAAGACCTTCATCTCGGGCACGAAACTCTCGAGGGGACTCGCCGACACCTTGGTCATCGCGAGGCTGCCGATCTGCAACAGCTCGATGAGTTCGCGTTCCTGGCCGAGCTGGCTGCTCGGATAGATGTCGACCGCCATCGACCCGCCGGAGTGTTCCTCGAGGCGTTCGCCCATGTACAGCATCGCCTTGTGGACCGTGTGCGAGGGATCGAGGCTGTGCCCGATTTTCAGCCGGAGCTGCGAACTGTGCCGTTCGCAGCCGGCCGCGAGCGATGCCAGCGCCGCGGCGAGCGCGGCACGCAGGAATTGCCGGCGCGTACCGGTTCGGACTCCGGGACTCAACGGGTCTCTGCCCGTACCCTGGGGCGGACACGCGGCGGCGCATCGGAACGCCGCCGGATTAGCGTGTAATCGAGTACCAGATGCTTCGACTGCTGCACCTTGCCGGCCCGCCGCGCGCGGATCTTGCGGATCAGCAGGTCGGCCGCCGCCCGCGACAACTCAGCGATCGGCTGATGGATCGTGGTCAGCTCCGGCCAGATCGTCGTCGCAAGCGGCGTGTCGTCGAAGCCGCACACCGTGAGATCGCCCGGCACATCCAGGTGATGGCGATGTGCGACGGCCACCGTTGCAGCTGCCATGTCGTCGTTGCTCGCGAAGACCGCCGTCGGCCGCTCGTCGAGGCCCAGCAATTGCTCTGCGGCATCGAGCCCGGACCGGTACGTGAACAGGCCCTGCGCGATCAGTTCGTCCGGGCAGGAGAGCCGGCCCGTGGCGAGCGCATCCCGGAAGCCTGCGAGGCGCCGTTCGCTCGCGGCCTGGTTCGGGTGTCCCTTGATAAAGCCGACCCGGCGGTGTCCGAGTGACATCAGGTGCTCCGTCATCTCGCGGGCAGCCCTGTAGTCGTCGATACTGACCGCGGACACATTGTCGCGCACCCGGCTCGAAGTCACCAGAACCGAGGGAATGTCCTCCGCCTCGAGCAGGTCGATCAATCGTTCCGAATCGGCGAGCGGCGGCGCGAGCAGGATGCCGTCCACGCTGCCGGATACGATGCGCCGGATCTCCGCCGCGATATCGGGTCCGTCGACGCACTTCTCGACGATGAACTGACAGTTCTGCCGGCGCGCCTGTTCGAGGCCGCCGAACAGGAACTCCGCGATGTAGGCGCTCGGATTCGCATACAGCATCGCGATGTGGACCTGGCTCGCACCGGCAAGACTGCGTGCCGCCGGATTCGGCGCATAGCCCAGCGCCCTGATCGCGTCCCTGACCCTGGAACGCGTCTCTTCGCGTACGTGCGATTCGCCGTTGATCACGCGCGACACGGTCATCGGCGACACACCGGCCTTGCGTGCGACGTCACTGATCGTGGGCGCGTTGCCGCTGCGTCGCCTGCGTTTCGCTTCTTCCGCCATGGCCGGGTGCTGGCATCACCAGTTGAACATCGTGCCGTCTTCGAGCCGGTTGACGGGCAGGTAGGCGGCCCGGTAGGGATACTTCGCGGCGCGCGCGAGGTCGATATCGACGCCGAGACCAGGCGCCTCGCCCGGATGCATCAACCCGTCCTCGAACGTATACGCATGCGGGAAGACCGCGTCCGTCTCGTCGGTGTGGCGCATGTACTCCTGGATTCCGAAGTTGTTGACGGACAGGTCGAAGTGCAGCGCGGCCGCCATCGAGACCGGCGAGAGGTCGGTCGCGCCGTGGCAGCCGGTGCGCACGTGGTAGAGCTCGGCGAACGAGGCGATCCGGCGGAGGTGGGTGATACCGCCCGCGTGCACGACGGTCGTGCGGATGTAGTCGATGAGCTGCTCCTCGATCAGCTGCCGGCAGTCCCAGATCGAGTTGAACACTTCGCCGACCGCGAGCGGCGTCGTCGTGTGCTGGCGGATCAGGCGGAAGGCGTCCTGGTTCTCGGCCGGCGTCGCGTCTTCGAGCCAGAACAGGCCGGAACGGTTCGAGGTCCTTGCCGAGCCGGCGCCGCCTCGATCGGCGTCAGCCGGTGGTGGACGTCGTGCAGCAGATGCACGTCCCAGCCGAGCGCCTCCCGCGCCTGCTCGAACAGCGGCGGCACCGAGCGCAGGTATTTCTCGGTGGACCAGAGGTTCTCGGTCGGCAGCGCGGCGTCCGCGGGTTCGTAGAAATAGCGGTCCTTCGACACGCCGTAGGTCGAGCCGAGGCCCGGCACGCCGGACTGCGGCCGGACCGCCTGGTAGCCGAGTTCGACGTAGTGGCGGGCGTTCTCGATCGTCTCGTCGATGGTCTCGCCGTTGGCGTGGCCGTAGACCATCACGCCGTCGCGGCTCGCGCCGCCGAGCAGCTGGTAGACCGGCAGGCCGGCGAGCTTGCCCTTGATGTCCCACAGCGCCATGTCCACGGCGGCGATCGCGGTCATCGTGACCGGCCCGCGCCGCCAGTAGGCGCCCCGGTAGAGGTACTGCCAGGTATCCTCGATGCGGTGCGCGTCGCGGCCGATCAGGCAGGGCACGACGTGGTCTTGCAGGTAACTCGCGACGGCGAGCTCGCGGCCGTTGAGCGTCGCGTCGCCGAGGCCGGAGACACCCTGGTCGGTGTCGATCTTCAGCGTGACGAAGTTGCGCCCCGGGCAGGTGACGATCACCTCGGCATTCGTGATGACCGGGACGGGAGGCATTGTCAGTCGATCTCCAGATTGACCGATTTCAGGTTGACGGAATCGGGTCCGACCATGATATCGAAATCGCCGGGCTCGACCACGCGCTGCATCTCGTCGTTCCACATCCAGAAGCTCGACGGGCCGAGCGTGAAAGTCACTTCGCGCGACTCGCCGGGCGCCAGCGTCACCCGCCGGAACGCCTTCAGTTCCTTGACCGGGCGCGTGACGGAGCTGATCTCGTCGCGCACGTAGAGCTGCACGACCTCGTCGCCGCTGCGCTTGCCGGTGTTGCGTCACCTCGACGCGCACGTGTCACGCCGTCGCCGGCGCGGATTGTCGCCGCCGACAGGCGCGGTGCGCCGAGGTCGAAGCGTCGTGTAGCTGAGGCCCGAAGCCGAACGGGTAGAGCGGTCGGCGCTGTCGCTGAACAGGTAGCCGCGGTGCGCGGACGGCTTGTAGTTGTAGAACATCGGCAACTGGCCGACGCTGCGCGGGACCGTCACCGGCAGCTTGCCGCCCGGATTGACGTCGCCGAACAGCACGTCGGCCATGGCGTTGCCCTGCTGTTCGCCCGCGTACCAGGCCTCGATCATCGCGTTTGCCTGCCCGGCGATGGTCACGGTGGCAGGCGGGCGGCCGTTGACCAGCACGGCGACGAGCGGTTTGCCGAGCGCGTGCAAGGCATCGAACAGGTCGTTCTGCTGGCCGACGAGGTCGAGGCTGTCGCGGTCGCCCAGATGCGCTGTCGGCCCAGCCCTCGCGGCTGGTCTGTTCGGTGTCGCCGATGAACAGCACGATCGTGTCGGCATCGCGCGCCAGCTTGACGGCCTCCGCGATCAGCTTGCGGTTCTCTGCGGGATCGCCCAGCTTCGACCTCGTCCGCCCACCAGTCGTCGTTCTCGGTGATCACCACGCCCGGCGCGCGTAGACGATATTGGCGCGATCGCCGGCCAGCGCCCGCATGCCGTCGAGCAGCGAGACGGTGACTGGGCGGTATGCCGTAGTAGCCGCCGAGGCGCGCCACCGCCGCATTCGGACCGATCACGGCGATCGCCGGCTTCGGGCCCTCCTCGGGCAGGGTCAGCGGCAGCACGCCGTCGTTCTTCAGCAGCACGATCGAGCGCTGCGCGGCCTTGCGCGCCAGCGCGCGTGCTTCGGCGTTGTTGGTGATCGCTTCCGCGCTCGGCGACATCCGCGTACGGGTCTTCGAACAGGCCGGCATGGAACTTGATCGTCGAGGATACGGCGCACCGCGGCGTCGATCGCGCTCTCGGCACCTTGCCCTGCCGGACCGCGTCGCCGAGCGTCGAGTAGGAGCGTCCGCTCGGCAGGTCGACGTCGACCCCGGCCGTGAGCGCGATCAGCGGCGGCCTCGGCATGGTCTTTCGCGATGTGGTGCAGGTCGGCGAGCTGCTCGATCGCGTAGTAATCGCTGACGACGGCGCCCGGTATAGCCCCACTCGCCGCGCAGCACGTCGTGCAGCAGCCAGCGTTCGCGTGGCTCGGGATGCCGTCGATCTCGTTGTAGACTGGCCATCACCGCACGGATGCCCGGTGCGCTTCACGACCTGCTCGAACGGCGGGAAGAAAATCTCGCGCAGCGTCGCGCTCGGAGATCTGCGCCGGGCCGACATTGGTGCCGCTCTCGGGCTGGCCGTGGCCGGTCATGTGCTTGAGCGTGGCGAAGACCTTGCCCGGTGCCAGCTTGCGGTCCGTGCCGTCGCCCTGCAGCCCCTCGACCGCGGCGACGCCCATCTCGCCGACGAGGTACGGGTCCTCGCCGAAGGTCTCCTCGATGCGGCCCCAGCGCGGGTCGCGGGCGACGTCGACCACCGGGGAGAGGACGAGATGGACGCCGCGCGCGCGAATTTCGCGGGCGATGACGGCATTGACGTCGCGCACGAGGTCGGGATCCCAGATCGAGGCGAGGCCGATCGCCTGCGGGAAGCTGGTCGCGTCCGAGCGCCGCGAAGCCGTGCAGCGCTTCCTCGTGGAACAGGATCGGGATGCCGAGCCGGGTGTCTTCGAGCGCGTATTTCTGCACCGCGTTGACGAGTTCGATGGTCGAACGCACGTCGCGCCAGGGTACGACGCGCGGGCTGAACCCGGCCCGTTCGCATCCGAAGGCCGGCTGAACTGACCGATGCCGTTCGGGATCCGCTTGCGGGCCTTCGCGGGATCGAACCGGAGCTTGTCGTCGAACATCGTCGCCTTGTCGTCCCAGACGGAGGTGATCTGCGCGATTTTCTCGTCGAGCGTCATGCGCGCGACGAGATCGTCGATCCTCTTCTCGACGGGCGCCGCGGGATCCTTGTATAGCGGTGCTTCGGCGGCACCCGCCGCCGCGCAGGCCCAGACGCACGCGGACAGCCCGAGGACCGCCAGCGATCTCGACAAAGCTCGATCGAAATTGGCAATCATGTTTTCCGCCCCTCGAATCGGTGCGCCGTGTTGTTCGAGATTCGTCCGTCCCCCGGACTTGACACGCACCGAAATGGTAGCGATACCATGCTTTAACATCGGCCGCGCTGTCAATCAGTAGGAGTACACATGCAAAAGCGACCCGCCGGCCTCGTCGTCGCCGCAGCAGTCTTCCTGTTCTGCATCGGCACCGCACACGCGGAAGACGGCTACGACCTCTGGCTGCGCTATCGCCCGTTACCCGTCGCCGAGCGGGAGGCACTCGCGCCGCTGGCCAGGACGATCGTGACCGCACCCGGTAAACCGTCGCCGACCGTTCGGGCCGCGATCGCCGAACTCGAGCGCGGCCTCGGCGGACTGCTCGCTGCCGACGTGCCGGAGAGCGTCACGCCTGCGGACGGCGCCATCGTGCTCGGCACGCCGGCGGACATGCCGGCGATCGCCGCTCTCCACCTGCCGCTGGATGGCCTCGGCAGCGAGGGCTACATCATACGCGGCGCCGAGATTGCGGATCACGAGGTCACCGTCGTCGCGGCAAACGGCGACAGGGGACTGCTCTACGGTGCATTCGCGCTGCTGCTTCGCGCGCAGACCGGCGCGGGACTTGCCGGCATCGACGTCGCGTCGAAACCGAAGATCGGGTTGCGCGTACTGAATCACTGGGACAATCTCGACGGCACGATCGAGCGCGGCTACGCGGGTCAGTCGCTCTGGGACTGGTGGCATCTGCCCGACTTCCGGGATCCGCGCTACACGGACTACGCGCGAGCCAACGCCTCGATCGGCATCAACGGCACGGTGCTGAACAACGTCAACGCGAACGCCGATATGCCTGACGGCGCGGTACATCGCGAAGGCGGCGGCGCTGGCCGACGTGTTCCGCCCCTACGGCATCCGCGTGTATCTGTCGGCACGCTTCAGCGCGCCGATGGAGATCGGCGGGCTCGACACGCCGACCCGCTCGATCCGAAGGTGCGCGACTGGTGGCAGGCGAAGGCCGACGAGATCTACGCCGCGATCCCCGATTTCGGCGGTTTCCTGGTCAAGGCCAACTCCGAGGGCCAGCCGGGACCGCAGGACTACGGCCGCACCCACGCCGACGGCGCCAACATGCTGGCCGCCGCGCTCGCGCCGCACGGCGGCGTCGTGATGTGGCGGGCCTTCGTCTACGCCTCGGACAGATCCCGAGGACCGGGCCAAGCAGGCCTACGACGAATTCAAGCCGCTCGACGGCAAGTTCGCCGACAACGTGCTCGTGCAGGTCAAGAACGGCCCGATCGATTTCCAGCCGCGCGAGCCGTTTCACCCGCTGTTCGGCGCGATGCCGCACACGCCGCTGATGATGGAGTTCCAGATCACCAAGGAATACCTCGGCTTCGCGACGCACCTCGTCTACCTCGGCGCGCTGTACGAGGAAGTGCTGAAGGCGGACACGTACGCGAAGGGGCCGGGCTCGACCGTCGCCCGCGTCATCGACGGCGAACTGCACGGCTACGCGCGTACCGGCATCGCCGGTGTCGCCAACACCGGCGACGACCGCAACTGGTGCGGCTCGACGTTCGACCAGGCGAACTGGTACGCCTTCGGCCGGCTGGCGTGGGATCCGGAAGCTTCCGCGACGCTCGATCGCCGAGAGAGTGGGTCGCGCATGACGTTCACGGACGACGAACGTTTCGTCGAACCGGCGCTCGGCATGATGATGCGCTCGCGCGAAGCGGTGGTCGACTACATGACGCCGCTCGGCCTCGCACACCTGATGGCGACGGGCCACCACTACGGCCCGGGGCCGTGGGTCGACGACCTCGACCGGCCGGAGTGGAATCCCGTCTACTACCACCGGGCCGATGCGGACGGCATCGGCTTCGACCGCACGGAGTCCGGCAGCGATGCCGTGGCGCAATACGCGAAGCCGGTGGCGCGGCGCTTCGGCGATCTCGACACGGTGTCCGATGAGTACCTGCTGTGGTTCCACCACCTGCCGTGGGACTACCGCATGCAGCTCCGGCAAGACGCTCTGGGAGGAACTGGTCGCGCACTACGACCGGGGTGTCGCCGAAGTCGAGGCGATGCAGGCGACCTGGGCCTCGCTCGAGCCCTGGGTCGATGCCGAGCGTTTCGAGAAGACGCGCATCTATCTCGAAGTGCAGCACCGCGAGGCGCTCTGGTGGCGCGATGCCTGTCTTTCCTATTTCATGCACGTTTCCGGGCGCTCTCTGCCCGCCGGCAGCCGGGTGCCTGCGCACTCCCTCGAGTACTACGAAGCGCTGAGTTTCCCCTACGCGCCGGGGCACTGAGCCCCGGCGCAAAGCGCTACCATGCCGTTCGATCGCTGCGGCTCATACGCATTGACACCCAGCATCAAAAATAAGAGACTCCATATGTTAGCGCTACCACACTAACCATTCGGCGCGCTGACAAGAACCGTCCCGACGAGCGCGGCACGAGCTGCGCCCCCGGGGCGCATCTCGTTTCGTACAAAGGGGGAAGGCAATGAAATTCCTATCTGTTGATCGCGGCGACATCAGTCGTCGTCGACTGCGTGCTGTCGCAGTGCTTGCCGGAGCCGCGGTGCTGATCGCACCACTGGCGGCCGCGTTCGCACAGGACGACTCGATGGAGGAGATCGTCGTCAAGGGCTACAAGGGCTCCCTGATGAATTCGACCGCCGCCAAGCGTGACTCCAACGGCTTCGTCGACGAGGTCTTTGCCGACGACATTGGCAAGATGCCCAGCCAGAACCTCGCGGAATCCCTGAACCGGATCCCCGGCGTCAATATCCAACGCGAGGTTACCGGCCAGGGCCTGCAGATTTCGGTGCGCGGACTCGGCCCCAGCTTCACCAAGGTGGTGCTGAACGGCAACAACATCTCGCTCGCCTCGGACGGTCCGCTCGACACCGGCGAACGCAATCGCGAGGTCGATCTCGGCGTATTTCCGACCGAGTTGTTCTCCAGCCTGTCCGTGTCCAAGTCGTCGAACGCCGCACAGATGGAAGGCGGCATCTCCGGCTACGTGAACCTGCGTCCGGCACGCGCTTTCGACACGCCCGGACAGCAGATCAAGTTCTCGGCCGAAGGCGCCTACACCGACATCAACGGCGATACCAGCCCGAGGGCTTCGGTGTCCTACAGCAACACCTGGAACGACACGACAGGGCTGTTCGTCGGCGTCGCGACAAACAGGAACAAGACTCGCGTGGATGGCTACGAGACGATCGGTTATACGGACGGTTGCCTGCTGGCAGACGACGGCGCCGGCGGCCTGCAGTGTGCACCGGGATCAGTGGGCCGCAATCACATCGACTGGAACCCGTTCGCGACAGCGGACTATGCGGCGGCGCATCCCGGCGTCAATGTCGGCGATCCGCTGGACCTCGAGGCGATCTCGGGGCAGAGCGCGGAGACGCTCGACTCTGCCCTGTTCCCGTACCTCGGCCGCGGCGTTCTTGTCGACGGCGATCGCGACTCGACGACCGCTCTGCTGTCGTTCGAGTACAAACCGTCGGATACCATGCATTTCGCGTTCGACACGATGTACACGAAGGGGAAAAACCACTTCAACCGGGCCGACATCATGTTGTATGCACGGCGTACGCGCTACAACGCCGGCGATGCGATGATTCCGACGGACATAACGGTCGATAATCATGACGTCATTACCGGGGTCACGCTGTACAACTCGAGCTACTTTACGGAGCAGCGAGATTACATCGAGGACCTGGACTTTTACGCCTTGATGCCGAGCTTCAACTGGCAGATCAACGACTCGCTGGGCCTGGACCTCTCGGCCAGTTACACGAAGTCGACGTTCGATCGTGACAACCCGACCTGGCTGTACCAGACCCCGAAGGGCGTTACGACCTACACGCAGAACAGTGACATACCGTCGTTCGACGTCGCCTTTGACGTGAACGGCACGAGCGGCTGGTCGTGGTACAACGGCACTTCCGGGTTCCGGATGGCGAGCGCGCACCGCGAGACCGAGACCAAGGGCCTGCATGCGGACTTCTCGCTCGGCGACGAGCCGGATCGTAGCGGCGTCAAGTTCGGCGTCGCATACGACGAGGCGATTCGGAACATGAATGCGTATGGCGCCCCCGACGGTTACGGGGACGATGCCATCGCGTTGGTCCCCGATCCGAATCAGTATCTCATGCCGATGAACGTGTCGGACTTCGGCGGGACGATGGACGGCAACCTGGGTTATCCGGGCTGGGCGCAGATCAACTACAAGGCGATCAAGCAAGCCATGGACTACCGGAGTTTCTTCCGCAACAGACAGCCGGGTGGCGGCGATGAGTTTGGCCAGACGGTCGGCGATATCGACGAGACTTATTACGCGCTGTACGGAATGCTCAACACGGAAGGCGATCTGCTCGGGCGGACGATCCGCACCAATATCGGCGTACGCTGGGTATCGACCGATCAGAAGATGGGCTATCTGGATACCGCGGCGGACCAATACAATTCGACCAAAGCCACGTACGACGAGTGGCTGCCGTCGTTCAGTACGGTCCTCGATCTGACCGACGACGTCAAGCTGCGCGCCGCAGCATCGCGTTCGATGACCCGGGCGAACCCGGCGTTCATGTTCCCGAACGCAGCCTGGAGCAGCGTCGGCATCGACTCCGTGCGTGCAGGCAACCCGAACCTGAGTCCGTATTTCTCGGACAACATCGACATCGGCGGCGAGTGGTACTTCGGCGATATCGGTTATGTCGGGTTCACGTTCTTCGATAAGAAGGTCAGCGGATTTACACGCGGCGACCAGATCGACGTACCGATCAGCCAGCTGCCGAGTTACGGCCTGGACCTCTCGAACATCCAGGACGACCAGGCTCGCTGGACCGAGATCCAGGCCTGTGGCGGGATCAATTCACCCAGCTGCACGACCACGATCACGACCCAGATCAACGTACAGGGCACTACGACTCTCAGGGGCTTCGAGACCATCTGGGTGCAGCCACTGGATAACTGGGTCAACGGCCTTGGCTTCAACGCGAGCGTCACGAAGATCAATCAGTACTCGGAAAGCTCCGATGCCGAAGTTACCGGCATCTCGCCGTGGTCCTACAACCTCGTAGGCTATTACGAGAACGACAGCTTCCAGGTCCGAGTGACGTATTTCCACCAGGACGAAGCGATCGCATCGGGTCCGCAGGGCTACAACAACGATCCGTTGCCGCTGCGGCGCCTCGTCACGATCGCCCGTTCGCAGGTCGACCTGGCAGCCAGTTATCGCCTGCCGACCACGACGGAACTGGTGGTGACGTTCGACGCCTATAACCTGACCAACGAACCGGTAGGCAACTGGTTCGAGTACGACGGCACGCCGTACAAGCTCTACTATCCCGGCGCGACCTACACGTTAGGCCTGAGAGGCGCATTCTGATCAGGCCCCCCCGAGGACGGCCGCCTGCTGGCGGCCGTCCTTTTTTGCCTGACAACCGCCCCGCGGCGCGTCGTCCGCGCCAGTCCCCCACGATTTCGTGCGGCAGGCGCGCCAAGGGGCACTCCTCCGGGCGCGGCTGCACAGCACGCCGCCCGTACAGTATCCTGCGGCATGCAGCGACGAGCGCGGGCGGACGACACGATCACATTCAGCATCGATGGTCCTGGGGAGATCGTCGCCACGGACAACGGCGATTTGACGAACTTCGTGCCGTTCCGATTCGCTGAGCGCAAGGCATTCAACGGCCTCGCTGTCGCCATCGTCCGCGGCATGCCGGGCCGGCCCGGCACCATCACGCTGCATACGCGTTCCGGGTCACTCGCCGGAGATTCGGTGACGCTGGCGAACGCCAAGGACTGATGCGTTGAGTCCCGCGCTGCTCTGGTTCCGCCGAGACCTGCGGCTCATTGACAACCTCGCGCTGATCGCGGCGGCGGAATCCGGTCAGCCGGTCATCCCGGCGTACGTCGTGGACGAAACGGACACCGGCGGCGCCGCCCGCTGGTGGCTGCATCACAGCCTCGAGGCACTCGACCGGGCATTGGCGGAGCGTGGCTCCTCGCTGGCTATCCGGCGTGGTGCAGCGGAAAGCGAACTCGCGAGGCTCGCCGAAGAAACCGGAGCGACGACGCTCTTCCATTCCGTCCGCTACGAGCCGGCCGCTCGGCGACAGCAGGAACGGGTGCACGAGACACTGAGCGGCCGGCTCAAACTCCGCGCAGTCGAGGACGATTCGTTGTGTCGTCCCGAACGCCTGCGTACGCAGGCCGGGACGCCGTTCCGCGTCTTCACGCCGTTCTGGAAAGCCGCACGCGCAGCCGGTGAACCGGAGCCGCCGCGGCGGATGCCGACGTCCGTGCATTTCGCTCGCCACGACGCCGGATCACTGCCGCTGGCGGCCCTGGGCCTCACGCCGACGACGCCCGACTGGGCGCAGGGGCTGCACGAGACATGGACGCCCGGCGAACAGGGCGCGCTGGCGCGAATCGACGAGATCGAAAAAATCGCCCGGCGTTACCGGGATTCGCGCGACCGGCCGGACCTCGACGCGACTGCCCGCCTCTCCCCGCACCTGCATTTCGGCGAGATAAGCATCCGGACGCTTTGGCACGCGCTGCGTCGGCTCGAACAGCAATCCGACACGTCGGCCGGCGCGGAGGCACTGTTGCGCCAGCTCTACTGGCGCGACTTCAGCCGCTACCTCTTGTACCACTTCGAACGACTATCGGAGGAACCGATGCGGCCCGAGTTCGGACGCTTCCCATGGCACGAACAGGATGACTGGTTGCGGGCCTGGGAGACCGGTACCACGGGATATCCGGTCGTGGATGCCGGCATGCGCCAGCTCTGGGCGACCGGCTGGATGCACAACCGGGTCCGCATGGTCGTCGCCTCGTTCCTCGTCAAACACCTGCTGCAACCGTGGCAACGCGGCGCCGATTGGTTCCTCGACACGCTTGTGGATGCCGACGTGGCGAACAATTCCGTGAACTGGCAATGGGTCGCCGGTTGCGGCACCGATGCCGCGCCGTACTTTCGCGTTTTCAATCCGACTCTGCAGGGTAAGAAGTTCGACCCCGATGGCCACTACGTATCTCTGTGGGTACCGGAACTGCGCGGTCTGCCCGCCGCCTGCATCCACGAACCCTGGAATGCGCCGTCGGCGTCATTGGCAGCGGCCGGAGTTCGGCTCGGGGAGAATTACCCGTTTCCGATCGTCGATCACAAAACCGCACGCGCGCGCGCCCTCGAAGCGTTCCGGTCAATAAAGCCGATCTAAAGCGCCTGCGTGCCGAAGGTGTCGCACCGATCGATCTGTCCGCTCTGCATTCCGGTGCGGAACCAGCGCTGGCGCTGTTCGGATGTCCCGTGAGTGAACGAGTCCGGCGTCACAGTGCCGCTTGCCTGCCGCTGCAGCGTGTCGTCGCCGATCGCGCTCGCGGCGTTCAGCGCCTCTGCGACGTCGCCGGGCTCGAGTGTCACGTTGTGCGCATGATGCGCCCAGACGCCGGCCAGGCAATCGGCCTGCAACTCGAGACGCACCGACAGGCGGTTGGCGTCCGCGGCGCTGCTGCGCTCCTGCAACTGCCGGACTTTGTCGGATAACCCCAGCAGGTTCTGTACGTGATGGCCGACCTCGTGGGCGATGACGTAGGCCTGCGCAAAGTCACCCGGTGCGCCGAAACGCTCTTCGAGTTCGCCGTAGAAATCGAGGTCGATGTAGACGTTCTCGTCGCGCGAACAGTAGAACGGTCCCATGGCGGCCTGGCCCATGCCGCAGGCCGACGGCGTCGAACCGCGATAGAGGACCAGTCTGGGCACTGCGTAGGCGGCGCCCTGCGCGGCGAACATGCCGCCCCAGACGTCTTCGGTGTCGGCCATGACGACAGACACCATGTCGGCCAGCGGGTCGTTCGCAAAATCCTCGGCACTCGCGGGCGTTTCGTTGCCGGTCGGCGGGACGCTCGCCGATTGCAGGCCCTGCAGCAGGAGCGTCGGGTCGACGCCGAGATACATCCCGATGATGATCACCAGGATCACGCCGATGCCGCCACCGGCAAAGCGGCGCGCCGGCCCGGCGCTGCGCCGGTCGATGACGTTGTTGCTGCGGCGCCCGCTGCGCCAGCGCATCGCCTATTCGTCCGGTTTGCGCAACTTCAGAAGGAAACGGTCGGTCTTGCCGCGCACGGCCGGATCAAACACGTTCTTCGTGTGGTCGTCCTCCGGGTGCGCGAGCAGATCGCTCTCGGCCTCGATCACGAATCCGGCGGCGAGCGCCGCCTGCTTCGCCTTCTCGGGCTCGATGCGATGCAGCTTCTTGTTGTCCGCGCCGGCGACGCCGACATGGTCGATGACGCCGAATACGCCGCCGGGTCTCAATGCGAAGAACACCTCTTGCATGAAGGCCCGGCCGGCGTCCGCGCCGTCGCCGTTGTAGACGTCATGGAAGTTCATCGCGGTGATTGCGAAATCGATGCTGTCGGCCGGCAGCGGCTCGTCCGTCAGTGCCTCGTTGACGCGCTCGACGTTCGCCAGACGGTCGCCGGCCAGCCGCTCGTCCAGCGCCTTGTCGTAGGCGCCGTCGCGGAACGCCAGCACGGCGGGCGGATTCTGACTGTAGACGTGCCCTGAAGGTCCGACAGCGATCGACAGGACCTCCGTATACCAGCCGCCGGCGGCCCAGACGTCGAGCGCTGTATCGCCGGGCTTGAGTCCGAGGAACGCGAGTACCTGCGCGGGCTTGCGCTGTGCGTCCCGCGCCTTGTCTTCGTCGCTGCGGCCGGGGGCGGCCGCGAGCTGCGCTGCCAGATCGGGCACCGGTTCCGCGGCAATCGCCACGTTGACGAACGCCAGCGCGACAAGGAATGCGATCCTGAACATCAGACTCTCCAATTCATTTAGGGGGCCCTATAGCTTACCCTTTGCGCGGACCGCTAGACAGAGCGCGTCGCCATCGCCGGCGACACGCGTGTCGCGCGCCTCGCGGGGCCGTAGACTGCCGCTTGTCCCACCAGCCACAGCGTCACCATCGCGGCGGGGATCAGGTACCAGGCGATGTGCTGGATGGCGAAGGCCTCGACCATCCACATGTTGATCCCGACGGCGATGATCGCACCGCCCAGCACGCCTACCGTGCTGACGAGGAAATTCTCCAGCATGAAATAGCGCAGTATTGCCATGCGCGTCGCACCGAGGGCGCGTCGAGTGCCGATCTGCTTCGTGCGTCTGGCGACACTGAAGCTCGCGAGGCCCACGATGCCGAGGCCGGTGATCGCCGTCAGCACGCTGACGATGAAAATCAGCAGTGTCACCATGCCCGAGGAGTCGAGGTAACTCCGATGCCGGGTTTGTTCCATCGTCTTCATGTCACGCACGATGCGGCCTTCGCCGCGCGACGCCAGCATCTCCTCGATCTTCGGCATGATCTCGTCGCGGTAACCGGGTTCGGCGCGGATCACGTAGCGCGAGAAGGAATCGGCGCGTTTCCAGGGCACGAGCATCGAGCGTTCGACGCCCGACCAGCTGTTCCACGCGGCCTGCATCCGCTCGGTGATGCCGATGATCTTCACGGGTTTGGTGTCGTGGATATACACGGTCTTGCCGAGCGCGTCCTCGATCGGCGTATCGGGGAACAGTTCCTCGACCATCGCTTTGGTCATGATCGTCAGCGGCGGCCACTCCCCCGACTCGGTATCGAGCCAGGTCGCCTCCGTCGGATCGAAGTTGCGGCCCGCGATGAGATTCAGTCCGAAGGTGTCGATGCCGTGTTCGTCGGAGAAGAAGATCGCGACACCGGTTCCGTCTTCGTTAGGATCCGGGTGCAGCGTGATGCCCTCGGACCAGCCGCCGCCCGACAGCGGCACGGTATTTGTCACGATCGCGTCGTGCACTCCGGGGAAGTGCCGGATGGCATCGAGATCTTCGGTGATGACGGTTTTGGCATCGACGTTCGGGTCGTACACCAGGCTGCTGAGGTAAAAAATATTCTGCTCGTCGACACCGCTGGGGCGTGCCATGTTCCTCGAACGATCCTGGATGATGCCGATCGCATTCACGATGATGGCCATTGTCACCGCGATCTGCAGCGCGATCAGGATGTAGCTGGACTTGTTACGCATCATCGCGCGCCAGATGGGTCCGAGTTCCATATCCGTCTCCCGAGTTAGAGCGCTTTGAGCTGATTCGCGGGATGCACGGCGCAGGCCCGCCAGGTGGGATAAAGCGCCGCCGCCAGCGCCGAGACGACGGCAAGGCCGATCGCGTCGAAGATGACCGCCCAGTCCATCTGCACGAGTCGCGCCATGAACTCGAATTCGCCGTACAGTGCCAGGATCCCCTGCAGGCCCAGCCAGGTCGTGCCGATGCCGAGGATGCCGCCTCCGAAACCAATGACGCCGGCCTCGACGATGTACTGGGAGAAGATCGCCCGCCGAGACGCGCCGAGCGCCCGGCGCAGACTGATGTCGCCCGTGCGGCGTGCCACCTTGGCGAGCAGCAGCCCGATGGTATTCAGCAGACAGACGATGAGGAACAGGAACGACAGGCCCATCAGTACATTGACGTCATCGACGACGACGTGTTGGGACTCCATCCATTGCATGACATTCGACAAGCGGTTATTCATCGGCCGCGGGAAACGCCCCAGTTCTTTCTGCGACTCCACGTACGCATTCAGGAACCCGATGTATGCCTGCTTCTCGCTCGCGCCGTGCAATTCCACCCAGAACTGCAACCAGATGCACTCCGACTGCAAATAGGCTGCCCACCCGCCGCCACTCGGCTTCCAGCAACTGTTGTTACCCCAGCTGTACAGTTCCTTGCTGATTGCAAGGCTGAGCGGGAAATACACCTCTTCGGGCGGATCGAATGCGCCGTTGTTGATGTCGTAGAACTTTGGCATCGGCTCCCAGGTATCGAGGACGCCCATCACCCGGTACGGGTCACCGTTCATGACCAGTGTCTTGCCGACCGGGTTGTCGCCGCCGAACACACGCTCGTTGATCTCCCGGCTGATCACGACGACATTCTCTTCGCTGTCGTCCGCCGCGCGGTCCCATCCGCTGCCAAAGAGGAACGGCGTGTCAAACATGGCAAAAAAATCCGCCGTCGTGGCCCGGCTGACGACCTGGAAGGGACGCTCGCCTTCGTTCTGCGGCTCGATGACGCGTCCGGTCTTGTAGCTCAGAACCTGGCGCCGGGCCTTGCGGGCATCGAGCAGCGCCTTGCCGTCCATGTACGTCACCTGCACCGGCGGTTCGTTCGGATCGTCGTACGCGTTATTCGGATCCCAGTTATCGACCTGCACGTAATACAGCACATCGGATCGGTTCGGGATCGGATTGCCGCCCATCACGTAGTAGATGTTGATGATGGTCATGCAGGCGCCGATACCGACCGCGATCGCCGCGATCATGAGTGCGCTCAGGATGGGATTCTTGCGAATGCTGGTCAGGCCCAGCTTCACGTAGTATCGGAACACGTCGCTTCCCCCGGTGCCGTCAGGCTGTCTGCGCCGTGACGTGGGCGTCGGCCTCACCGTCACTTATCCTGCCGTCGAGCACGTGGATGTTCCGCTGCGCCCGCTCCGCCAGCGCCGGCTCGTGCGTCACCATGATGATCGTCGTCCCTTGCCCGTGGATCTCCTCGAGCAGTTCCATCACGCTCTCGGCCATGTGCGAGTCGAGGTTCCCCGTCGGCTCGTCGGCGAGCAGGAACCGCGGTTCGCCCGCCAGCGCCCTGGCGATCGCCACACGCTGCTGCTGACCGCCGGAGAGCTGCGAAGGCAGGTGCTTGCGCCTCGAGCCGAGCCCGACGATGTCGAGTACCCGCTCGATCCGCTGCCGGCGCTCCTTCGAGTCGAAACCCCGGTAGCGCAGCGGCACGTCGACGTTATCGAACACGTCAAGTTCCGGGATCAGGTTGAAACTCTGGAAGATGAAACCGATCTTCTCGTTCCGCAGCTTCGAGCGCTCGTTGTCGCTTAGACCGGCGACGTTGCGGCCGTCGAGTTCATAGCTACCGCTCGTGAAGTCCTCGAGGAGGCCCGCGATGTTCAGGAACGTCGTCTTGCCGGAACCCGAAGGTCCCATCACCGACACAAACTCCCCCTCGCCGACGATCAGCGAGAATTCCCTGAGTGCATGCGTCTCGACCGTATCCGTCCGGTACACCTTGGATATGTCCCGCATTTCAAGCATTGTCTGTTCTCCTGGTGGAATGACTAGTCGGTGATATGGACTGTCTCGGCGCCACCGAACTGGTCGATGCCGGAGATGATGACGCGGTCGCCTGCCTCGAGGCCGCTCAGGATCTCGACCGCGCCGAGACTGCGAGCGCCCGTTTCGATGCTACGGCGGACGGCTGTGTCGTCGTCGCGCAACACGTAGGCGACGCGACCGCCGCCCGATTCCAGGAACTGCCCGCGCTGCAGTTTGAGCACGTCCGGCCGGTCCTCCAGCAGGATCCGCGTCGTGAGCCGCTGGTTCTGGCGCAGGTTGTCGGGTGCATCGCCGACGAAACGTATGCGGCTGCGGACCTGGTTCGAGACGATCTCCGGCGACACGGCGACCAGTTGTCCGTCGATAGACCCGGTCGCCGAGGCGGATCTCGGCCGGCATACCGATCGCGAGGTCGTCCGCGTAACTCTCGGGAATCTGTGCGTCGATTTCGAAATGGGAGAGATCGACAACGGCCATCACCGGCGTGTCGCGGGTGACGGCGGCGCGCTGGTCGACCAGCAGATCGCCGACGATGCCGCTCACCGGGGAGCGGATCGACAACTGATCGACCTGGCGCTGAAGCTCGGTGACGCGGAGTTTCTGCCGGTCGCGGGCGATCTCGCTCGCCTTCAATTCGAAGCGCTGGCGCTCGTCGAACAGGTCGGCGTCCGCGGTTGCGTGTTTCTCCGCGAGTTCGGCGTTCTGCAGTTCGTCCTTGGCTTTCTCGTAATCGATTTCCGGGATGACGCCGCGCTTGTGCGCATCCTCGGCGCGCCGCATCTCGCGATTCGCGGCGACCAGTGCGACGTTGGCGAGGTCCGCCTCCTTGCGCTTCTCGAGCGTCTGCTGCTTGGACTCGATGCGCTGGCGCTCGAGTTGCATCGACTGTTCTTCGAGCGTGGCCTGTGCTTCCCGCAACTGGTTTTCGAGTTCGGGGCTGTAAATCTCGGCCAGCACCTGGTCCTGCTCGACGCTCGCGCCTGCCTCGACTTTCAGTGTGATCGTGCCCGGTGCCGGCGCGTAAAGGGTCGGACTCACCGCGGCGACGACCCGGCCCTGCACCGAAACGTCGCGAACCAGGTCGCCGCGAACGACTTCGGCGATGCGCAGACGGTCCCTCGGTACGGATATCGTGGCGCTCGACCAGCGCATTACGGCCGGCACGACATACCAGAACACGAGGAACAGCAACAGCAGCGAACTGGCTGCGATAACGACGTAGCGCTTGCGCTTGTCCTTCGGAGCCAGTTGCACGTCCTGCGCGGATGTGTCGGCGATTTTCAGTCTGGCCCCCATTGTCCCCCGACCGGCCCTTGTGTGATGTTATCGCTTGTTTAGATGCGCCTGCGGCGAAAATCGTTTGGCCTCGGGTGCGAGGCGCTAACCCTTTGGAAACACAGGAGAAACCGAGATGCTGCTGCGACGGATTCCGACGCCGGCCCTGTTGCTTGCCACACTGGCCGCCGCCTGGCCGGGCCTCGCAGCCGGGGTGCCACCCGCCTGTCCACCGGACTCGGGCATCGCGGTGCAGGTCCTCGGCTCCGGCGGCCCCATCGCGGACGACGCTCGTGCATCCTCGGCCTATCTCGTCTGGATCGATGGCGCATCGAAGATCCTGGTCGATGCCGGCGGCGGTGCTTTTCTTCGCTTCGGCGAGGCCCGGGCCGACTTCCGTGCGCTCGATTTCATCGGGCTCAGCCATTTCCACACCGATCACTCGGCGGACTTCCCGGCGCTACTGAAGTCGGGCTACTTCACACATCGCGAGCGTCCCCTGACGGTGGCGGGGCCGTCGGGTAACGCACGCTTTCCGGGCCTGACGGAGTATCTGCACGCCATGCTGGGCCCGAAGGTGGGCGCCTACGCGTATCTCGGCGGGTACCTGAACGGCAGCGGCGGCCTTCCGGAACTTCTGCCCGTCGAAGTGCACATAGAGACGGCAGAACAGGCCACCGTCTACGAACGGGCCGGGATCCGTATCGACGCCATGCCGGTTCCCCACGGCATCGTTCCGGCGCTCGCGTTTCGCGTCACGGTCGGGGATGTCGTACTCGTCTTTGCGGGAGACCAGACCCTGGGCGAGCCCGAATTCGTACCTTTCGCGAAGGGCGCATCGTTGTTCGTCGTTCACATGGCACTACCCGAAGGGGCGACGTCCGGCACGACCTTGCACGCCGTGCCCAGCCGGATCGGAGAAGTCGCCGCAAGTGTGGCGCCGGACACGCTGCTGATAAGCCACCTGATGCGCCGCAGCCTTACCGATCTCGATGGCAACCTGTCGCAGATTCGCAGCCGCTATCGAGGCCACCTTATCGTGGCGGAAGATCTCCTTTGCGAGCCTGTACATGGACATAGACATGTTCCGTAAAACGAAGACCTGAGGCCTGGTCCGGACTCGGGGGCGACTCCACACGACTGACTACTGCATGTCGCCTTTCGCCGAAAGCGGACGCTCGGCCAAGCTAACCCTTAGGAACTCGGGCGTCTGCAAACGACCACAAGCGATCACTCGTTTTCGGGGCCGGATTGGAGAATACCGCCCCGAACTTCTGACGTGGGCTTATCCATCTCGGCTTCGAAACTCGTCCGAATGTCGTCAATTACCTGTTGCTTGTCCTTGCCGCTTAGCTCGCTAACTGCGTTCGCAATATGTTTGATTGCATCGGAGAGGAACAAGCCCCATGCCCACTCCTCCTTGAAGTCGCGATTGCGATATTGATATGGATTGAGCGAGACCCACTCTCCACCTTTGGCAATCCATAGTCGCAAGATCTCCACAGATTTTGGATCTTCTTGCGCTGCAGGTGGGATCTCAAGTTCTTTCATTAATGACCTCGTCTGCTTGAATATTGACAGGCCGGAAAGAGTCACTAGCAGCCTCGCCAGGGCTCTCTAGCCCACCGGCTGCTTTCCGAAGTATACCGGCCGGCCGCGATCCCGCGGGAGGTTCCAATTCGCGAAACCTAAAGTAGATTCGAGTAAATCCGCCACGTGGCGGATTTTTGACCGATTTGAAAATAAAGTTCCCGCGGAAATACGGGAACTGGGCGTCTGCTCTTGCGAAAAGCGATCGTTCGTTCAACCTCGCCGGGGGCGGCTGCTATCGGCCGAGGCTGTGTGAAAACTCTGCTGCAATTATAATCGTGCTTTCCAGCCGGGAAGCGATGATATGAGCAAGTTCATCGAAGGCGACGACCGCAGCCAGGCCACGCTATTCCCCGAACGCCTCGACGACTACGTTGCCGAAGACAACCCGGTGCGGGTGATCGACGTGTTCATCGACGACCTGGACATCTCGGGCCTGGGCTTCAAGGCAGAGCCGGCGGCGACGGGCCGCCCGGGCTACGACCCAAGGACACTGCTGAAGGTGTACGTTTACGGGTATCTGAACCGCGAGCAGTCCTCGCGCCGCCTGGAACAGGCCGCACAGCGCAACATTGAGGCGATGTGGCTGACGGGGCGGCTGGCGCCGGACTTCAAGACCATCGCGGACTTCAGGAAGGACAACCCGGAAGCGATCCGGCTGGTGTGCCGCGAGTTCGTGATGCTGTGCAAGAAGCTGAACCTACTGAGCGAGAAGCTGGTGGCGATCGACGGCAGCAAGTTCAAGGCGGTGAACAGCCGGGACCGGAACTTCACCAAGGCGAAGATGAAGCGCCGGCTGCGGGACGTGGAGTCGACCATCGAACGCTACCTGGCGCGCCTGGACGAGACCGACCGCACCGAGCCACGGCCGGATGATCCCGGGACCTTGCAGGACAAGGTGGCCAAGCCGGACACATCGCCCAACAAGGCCAAGGGATACTTCAACCGCAGTCGCTTCAGGTACGTCAGAGAAGATGACGAATACGAGTGCCCGGCCGGGGAACGGCTGACGTTCCGAATGAGCAGCAACGAACGCGGCAAGGAGATCCGGCGCTACTGGAGCTCGGCGTGCGGGCGCTGCGCGATCAAATCACAGTGCACCAACGGCAAGGAACGCCGTGTCCGTCGCCGGGTGCACGAGGACGTTCTCGAGCGCGCCGCGAAGCGGCTGCGGCGAAGACCCGAGGTAATGCTTGCCCGACGATCGCTGGTCGAGCACCCGTTCGGCACGCTGAAGTCGTGGACCAACTCAAATCACTTCCTGACGAAGCGATTATCGGGGGTGAGTACCGAGACCAGCCTGCAAATCCTGGCCTACAACATGAAACGAGCGATCAACCTGGTAGGAACAAGAAAAATCATCGAGAAGATCGCCGCATAGGCGACTTCGTCTCAAAAAAATCGACTCGATAATCGGCCGATGACAGCCAAAATCCGAAATATCGGTCTCGAAAGCGCCCTCAGCACCGAGTTCTCACACAGCCTCAGCCATTAGCGGTCGCCTATAGGGTCAGCAATCCGTCAACTACGCGTCCTTGCTGTTGTTCTCAGGGTACTTCTTCAACCAGTATCTGTAAGCGGAGAACAGGCCCTGTGCGATAAAGATTACTCCTAGCAATGCGATTGCACGGATCTTCTCAGAGGATAGGCCCAAATATACGAACAAAACTCCTGCGCTCATGCTGAAAATCACGCCGGCGAGTGGACTAGCAGCAGATAGCAATTTCTCGCTCTTTGTTCTCACTCGAGCATTCCGTCGGATCAGGGAGTTGAGGAGCCTCACTTCCTCCTCGCAGGAGTTACGGCAGGCAATCCCGTTCTGAACATCGACAGCGCAGTCAGGACAAATCCCCTTACTGCAAGACTTGCAGGTACCAACTGCCTCGGAAGCTGGGTGATAGAAACATTTCACAGACGTTGTTCTCTATACTCCGACCGGCCGGATTGGGTTACAAGCAGCCTCCCTAGGGCTCTCTCCGCCACCGGCTACTATCCGAAGTATAGCGGCCGGCCGCGATCCTGCGGGAGGTCCCTATCAGCGAAACCAAAGTAGATTCGAGGAAATTCGCCACGTGGCGGATTATTGACCAGTTCGAAAAATGAGTTTCCGCGGAAACTCCGATCGGTGTGGCCTGGCCCTGCTCCTGCGGCACGCTAATTCTCGCCGGACAGGAACCCGACGATCTCGGTGCTAACGTCTCCCAAGGCGGCCGCAGTCGCGTCCAATTGTGCCCGCAGTCTTGTCTCCCTGAAATTGGTGTCAGTCTTGTTCTCGACGACGTCGTATGAGCGTGTGGCGACGGTTGTGAATGGAACGAGTCCCGTTCTGGTATCGAGAAGAACCGCTTCCACGCCGCAAAATGCACGGGATTTGTCGGCTGCGAAGAACCGGTATTTATCGAAACTCTGACAATAGCTGCGGTAGACAAGCAGGAGATCGGCTTGATAGCGTGCCGCTGCTTCGCGGAGGTAGGGTACCGTGCGGTTCTTGGGTACGAGGATCGACGGCAAATAGGAAGCGTCATAGACATTTGGAGAGGCTCTGAGCCTGTCGAGCACATCAGACTGCAGTTTTTCCGAGGCCAGGGCGAGTTCCTCGGACCAGCTCGACCATATTTCCCGGCCGAACGGCATAAGGGCGATCCGACTCAGCGCGGGCGGCTTGTACTTGTAGTCGAGAATTTTTCGTATCGCTTCATCTGAAAGCGTTTTTGCATCGCCCGAGAAGAGCGTGTCGCCAGTCGAACCGGATCTGTCTGACTCGTAGTAGGCGTCGGGGCGCGATAAGGTCGATACCGGTGCCGCACATCCGGCCAAAAGCAGGACCGCGACGGGAAAAATCGGGAATCGATTCATGGTTCGCACCTGTTAAAGCCGATTGGTGAATGTCTCACGCAGACAAGTAGCTGTCATTGGGCAGTTTAGCAATCCACGTAATACGGTGCTCAAGCGGGTAGCTTCTCGACAACGAAGACGTGGAACGGCCAAAACGGCACGCCGATCATCTTCGAGAACAGAACCTTGCCGCCGGCGCTTTCCAACACCGGCAGCACCTCGACGGAGCGGCAGCCCATCGACAGCAACGGGAAGCGCCACGCGACGCTTTCGATCCCATCGGCGAGTCGTCTGACGAGCCGGTTCGCGGGCTCCGCAGAATGTGCGATGCCTATCCTGCCTCCCGGCCTTGCCACGCGATACATCTCCAGCGCCCCGGCCGCCGGATCGTAGAGAGGACAAAGGCTATACGTCGAGAGCACGGCGTCGAATTCACCGTCACCGAACGGCAGATGGACCATGTCGCCGGTCCGAAATTCGATTCTGGCCTGCAGTCCGGACTCGGCGACCTTCTGCCGCGCCACGTCCAGCATCGCGTCGCTGAGGTCGAACAGCACAACCTTTCCGTCCCGTCCGACCTTCTTCGCCGCCAGGATCCCGGTCGATCCGGTGCCCGAACCGCAATCGAGCACATTGTTGCCGGGCTGGACTGAGGACTTCACCAGCAGGGCCCGACCCCGTTGGTCCGAACGCACGGTGAGCAGCGCATGCTGAATATCGTAGCGTGCGGCGATGCGCGCGTAGACGCCTTTCAGTTGCTCGAGGTCAAGCGCCTTTCGCACTCTTTCATTCCGCTCACTTTTACAAGTCGACGTTACGCAACCGCAACGCATTGCCGATCACCGACACCGAGCTGAAGCTCATCGCCGCGGCGGCAATCATCGGGCTCAACAACACCCCGAAGAACGGATACAAGACTCCCGCCGCGATCGGCACGCCGGCGCTGTTGTAGACGAAAGCGAAGAACAGGTTCTGGCGGATGTTGCGCATCGTCGCCCGGCTCAGCTCGCGGGCCCGGGCGACGCCGAGCAGGTCGCCGCGCACCAGCGTGACGCCGGCGCTCTCCATGGCGACGTCGGTGCCGGTGCCCATCGCGATGCCGACGTCGGCCTGCGCAAGCGCCGGCGCGTCGTTGATGCCGTCGCCCGCCATCGCGACGACGGCACCCGCCGTCTGCAGGTCTCGCACGATGCGGTGCTTGTCCTCCGGCGACACGTCCGCATGCACTTCGTCGATACCGATCTGGCGTGCCACGGCGTGTGCGGTCACGGCATTGTCGCCGGTAAGCATGACGACCTTCAGGCCGGCGCGATGCAGCATCCCGATCGCCTGCGGTGTCGTTTCCTTGACCGGGTCGGCGACTCCGAGCAGGCCCGCAGGCCGACCGTCGACCGCGACGAACACGACCGTCTGCCCTTCCTTGCGATACTTTTCCGCGGCTTCTGATCAGTGCGTCGTCATCGGCGCCGGATTCCTGCATCAGTTTCTCGTTGCCGACCGTCACCTGTCTGCCGGACACGGTCGCACGGGCGCCCTGGCCGGTGATCGACTCAAAGCCGCTGTGGGTCGGTACCTCGAGCGAGCGCGATTTCGCGCCCTCGGCGATCGCCGCCGCGAGCGGGTGCTCGCTGCCGACCTCGACCGCAGCCGCCAGTGCCAACAACTCGTCGTCTTCGAAGCCGTTGGCAGCCGTCACCGTGACGAGCTCGGGATGGCCTTCGGTCAGCGTGCCGGTCTTGTCGACGACGACCGTGTCGACCTTCTCGAAGGTCTCCAGCGCCTCGGCATTCTTAATAAGGATTCCGTTCTGCGCGCCCTTGCCGGTGCCGACCATGATCGACATGGGCGTCGCGAGGCCCAGCGCGCAGGGGCAGGCGATGATCAGCACGGCGACCGAGTTGACGATGGCGTAGGCCATCGCGGGCGCGGGGCCGAGCCATGCCCAGAGCACGAACGCGATGACCGCCACCGCGACGACGGTCGGTACGAACCAGGACGCGACGACGTCGGCCAGGCGCTGGATCGGCGCGCGGCTGCGCTGCGCCTCGGCGACCATGTGCACGATCTGCGACAGCAGCGTGTGCTCGCCGACCTGCGTGACCTCCATGACGAAGCCGCCGGTCCCGTTCACCGTGCCGCCGATGACGTCGCTGCCCGGCTCCTTCCCGACCGGGATCGGCTCGCCGGAGATCATCGACTCGTCTACCGCGCTCGAGCCTTCCGCGACCGTGCCGTCAAGAGGCACCTTCTCGCCCGGCCGGACACGCAACTTGTCGCCGACCCTGACATCGTCGAGTGCCACCTGCTCCTCGCTGCCGTCGTCGCGGATGCGGTTCGCGGTCGGAGGCGCCAGCTCGAGCAGTGCACGGATCGCGCCCGAGGTCCGGCCGCGTGCCTTCAGTTCCAGTACCTGCCCCAGCAGCACGAGCGTGGTGATCACCGCCGCGGCTTCGAAGTAGACGTCGACGTGACCGTTTGCACTGCGGAACGCCTGCGGAAAGATGCCCGGCGCGATCGTGGCGACGAGTGAGTAAAGGAACGCGACTGCGACGCCGAGGCCGATGAGCGTGAACATGTTCAGGTTCATCGTCCGGACCGAGCGCACGGCCTTGACCAGGAACGGCCAGCCGCACCAGAGCACGACCGGCGCGGCGAGCGCGAGTTGCAGCCAGCCCGACCAGGCGGCCGGGACGATCGCCGCAAACGGATTCCCGGGGATCGCATGACCCATCGCATAGACGAACAATGGCAGGCTGAGTACCACGCTGACCCAGAACCGGCGCGTCATGTCGTCGAGTTCGCTGGTGTCCTCCTCGCCGGCGACGGGTCCCTCGGGATCGAGCGCCATGCCGCAAAGCGGGCAGCCCGAGTTGCGCACGTCCCGCACCTGCGGGTGCATCGGACACGTGTAGACGGTACCGGTATAGCCTTCGGGTACCAGATCGTAATTGCCATCGGCCTTCGCCTCTCCGGAGTCGTGCCCCCCATGGCAATGGCCGTGCTCGTGACCACAGGAACCCTCGTGTCCCATGTGCCCGTGGTGTCCCTTATGCTTGTTTTCGTTCATGCGCCGTCCTCACCCGCGGCAATCCAGACTATCGTAACTTGGCGGCGTGCCGGCCGCGAACCCTTCTTACTTGTTGCTGCCAGGCTCGCTGGCCGCTTCATGCTCCAGCATCTGTTGCATCATCTCCTGCATCATATCCATTCGCTGTTGCATGTGATCCTGCCATTCTGTCATCCGGTTCATACCCGAGGATCCCATCATTCCCATGTTTCCCATCATCTTCATCGTCTCGCGCATCGACTGCATGTGTTCCTGCATCAGCTGTGCGCGCTTCTTCGGATCCGTAGTGTTGTGGATCGATTGCATCTGCGACTGCATGGCCTGCATTTGCTCGTGCATCTTCGACATCATCGGCATGGACTGGTCGGACATCCCCATCCCCTGACCCATATGGCCGTCGGCGAATACCGGCTGCAGGAGCGCCGTACCCGCGATCACGATTAGCGCTGTTACGATCGTTTTCATGACTCAAACCTCCTCATCTGTTGTTCAGTTGACACTGTCGGCGCCCGATCGGCGCCACAACTGCGATCGAGGCGACCCGATTCCATTGCTTGTCTGGCCAGATCCTTCACGAACACGCGTCAATCTTCCTCTTGCGGGAGCTTCTGCCAGATCAGGAACAATGCGGGGATGACGATCAGCGTCAGGATCGTGGCGCTGATCATGCCGCCGACCATCGGCGCCGCGATGCGGCGCATGACTTCCGAGCCGGTACCGCCGCCCAGCATGATCGGCGCCAGGCCGGCGATGATCGCCGCAACGGTCATCATGATCGGCCGGACGCGTAGCAGGGCGCCGTCCACGACGGCCTGTTCGATGTCATCGTTCGACAACATCCGTTTCTCCGCCTCGGCGGTCTGCCTGTAATGACGGAGTGCCTGGTCGAGGTACACCAGCATCACGACGCCGATCTCGACGGCGACGCCGGCGAGCGCGATGAAGCCAACGCCGACCGCGACCGACAACTGGTAGCCGAGCAGGTACAATAACCAGACGCCGCCCACCAGCGCCATCGGCAACGTGCCGAGTATTATTCCGACTTCCGCGAAGCGGCGAAAGTTCAGATAGAGCAGGAACACGATGACGGCAAGCGTCAGAGGGCCGACCACGGACAATCGCTCTTTCGCCCGGACCATGTACTCGTACTGACCGGACCAGGACAGCGAATAGCCGGCCGGCAGGTCGACCTGGTCTGCGACGACGCGTTCCGCCTCGGCGACGTAGGAGCCGAGATCGCGGCCGGCGATGTCGACGTAGGTCCAGCCATTCAGGCGCGCGTTCTCGCTCTTGATCATCGGCGGACCGTCCACGACCCGCACGTCGGCGACGTCGGCCAGCGCGATACGCGCGCCCTGCGGCGTCACGATGGGCAACAGTTTCAGCTGCTCGACGGAGCCGCGCACGCGCTGCGGATAGCGCACGTTGACCGGATAGCGCTCCAGCCCCTCGACGGTCTGGGTCACGTTCATGCCGCCGATAGCGGTGCGCACGATGTCCTGCACGTCGCTGATGTTGAGCCCGTAGCGGGAAGCACGCTGCCGGTCGATGTCGACGTCGACGTAGCGGCCGCCGGCGACGCGTTCCGAATACACCGACGCGGTGCCCGGCACGCTTTGCAGGACGCGCTCCAGGTCCCTGCCGATACGCTGGATCACCGCGAGATCCGGGCCGGCGACCTTGATGCCGACCGGCGTCTTGATGCCGGTCGCGAGCATGTCGATGCGCGTCTTGATCGGCATGACCCAGGCATTCGTCAGGCCGGGAAAATTCACGAGCCTGTCGAGTTCAGCCCGCAGTTTGTCCGGCGTCATGCCCTGCCGCCATTCTGAATGCGGCTTCAACTGGATGACCGTCTCGATCATCGTCAGCGGCGCCGGGTCGGTAGCCGTCTCGGCGCGGCCGATCTTGCCGAACACGCGCTTGACCTCCGGCACGGTGCGGATGAGCCGGTCCGTCTGTTGCAACAGCTCGCGGGCCTTGTCGATGGAGACGCCGGGATAGGTCGTCGGCATGTACATCAGGTCGCCTTCGTCCAGCGGTGGCATGAACTCGGAGCCGAGCCGGGTCACGGGCCACAGGCCGACGACGAGGATCGCGGCCGCGGCGGCGAGCACGGCCTTCGGACGCCGGATCACGAGGTCGATCACGGGGCGGTACGCCGCGACTGAGGAACCGGTTGACCGGATTCCTGCGTTCGGCCGTGACGTGACCGCGGACGAAGTAGCCCATCAGTACGGGCACCAGCGTGATCGACAGCATCGCCGCGGCGGCCATCGCGTAGGTCTTCGTGAACGCGAGCGGCGCGAACAGGCGCCCTTCCTGTGCCTGCAGGGTGAACACCGGCAGGAAGCTGAGCGTGATGATCAGCAGCGAGAAGAACAGCGGAGGTCCCACTTCGCTCGCCGCCTCGCTCATGATCCGCCAGCGATTCCTGTCGTCCAGCGGTTCGCGCTCGATGTGCTTGTGCACGTTCTCGACCATGACGATGGCCGCATCGACCATCGCCCCGATCGCGATCGCGATGCCGCCGAGCGACATGATGTTCGCGTTCAGTCCCTGCAGCCGCATGATGATGAATGCGGCGAGGATGCCGACCGGAAGGGTCAGGATGATCACGGCCGACGAACGCAGGTGGAACAGGAACACGGCACAGACGAGCGCGACGACGATGAACTCCTCGACGAGCTTGCGCTTCAGCGTGTCGATGGCCCGCTGGATCAGGTCGGACCGGTCGTAGGTGGGCACGATCTCGACGCCGGCGGGCAGGCTGCGCTGGAGCTCGGCGAGCCGTGACTTCACCGCCTGTATCGTTCTCGACGCGTTCTCGCCCCAGCGCATCACGATGATGCCGCCGACGACCTCGCCTTCGCCGTCGAGGTCCGCGACGCCGCGCCGCATCTGCGGGCCGAGCCGGATCTCGGCGACGTCGGAGAGCACGACGGGGGTGCCGCTCGAATTGACTCCCAACGGGATCTCCGACAGGTCGTCGATGCCCTTGATGTAACCCGATGCTCGGACCATGTATTCCGCCTCGCCCATCTCGATGACGGAACCGCCGGTCTCCTGGTTGCCGGACTGTATGGCCTGGCGGACCCTCGCGAGGGTCAGGCCGAAGGCGCGCAGCTTGTCCGGGTCGACGACCACCTGGTACTGGCGCACCATGCCGCCGACCGTCGCCACCTCGGCCACGCCAGGGACCGTCTGCAGTTCGTACTTCAGGAACCAGTCCTGCAGGCTGCGCAGCTGCGACAGGTCGTGCTGGCCGGTCCTGTCCACGAGCGCGTACTCGTAGATCCAGCCGACGCCGGTGGCATCGGGTCCCAGCGCCGGCTTTGCCGCGTCCGGCAGCTGCCCCGTGACCTGGTTCAGGTACTCCAGCACGCGCGACCGCGCCCAGTACAGGTCCGTACCATCCTCGAAGATGATGTAGACAAAGGAATCACCGAAGAACGAATAGCCGCGCACGGTCACGGCTTTCGGGACCGCCAGCATTGCCGTCGTCAGCGGATAGGTCACCTGGTCCTCGACGACCTGCGGCGCCTGTCCCGGGTACGAGGTCTTGATGATCACCTGCACGTCGGACAGGTCCGGCAATGCGTCGACCGGCGTCTCGCGCAGTGCGACGATACCGCCGACGGCGAGCAGCACGGTCGCGGTCAGCACCAGGAAACGGTTTGCGACCGACCAGCGGATCAGCGCGGCGATCACGGCCGTTCCTCCATGCGTGCGAGCGCCGAGCCGATGTTGGACTCGGAGTCGATCAGGAACTGCGCCGAGGTCACGATGCGCTCACCGCCGTTGAGGCCCTTGCGGATCTCCACACGGTCGCCCGATTCGATGCCGACAGTGACCGGCTGGCTGCGGAAGCGCCCGCCGCCCAGGGCAAGCACGACACGATCGACCGTGCCGCCGCGGATCAGTGCTTCCCGCGGCACGTTGACGACGTCTTCGGCGGCATCACCGTGGATGGTCACGCGCGCGAACATGTTCGGCCTGAGCGCCACGGATGGATTGTCGAGTCGCAAGCGGACCTTGAGCGTGCGCGTATCGGGGTCGAGCTCGGGGTAGACGTAGTCGACCCGGCCCTGCCAGCTCTCGCCCGGCCGATAGTCGAGCGTCACCTCGGCGGCCTGTCCCGCCTCGACCCAGGCGGCTTGTCGCTCGAACACCTCGGCGAGCACCCAGACCCGGTCGAGCTGGGCGATCGACATGACATTGGTCGCGGGCGTCACGTACATGCCCTCGCGAACGCTGAGATTGGCGACGACGCCGTCACGTTCCGCGTACACGCGGACGCGCTGTTCGACCTTGCGATTGCGGGCGAGCTTCTCGATCTCGCCGGCCGTCATGCCGAGCGCGTCGAGCCGTTCGCGCGAGGCCTTGTCGAGAGCCTTATTCCCCGACCGCAGCGCGACGAGGAACTCCTCCTGCGCGTTGACCAGCGTCGGCGAATACAGCTCGAAGAGCACCTGTCCCTTCTTCACGGGATCGCCGGTCGCGGTAACCGACAGTTTCTCGATCCAGCCGTCGACGCGCATGTGGGCGTGTTGCAGCGATTCCTCGTCGTAGCCGACGTAGCCGACCGTCTCGATGCGGGGCGACAGGGGCCCGCGCTCGGCGACCGCCGTGCGCACGCCCAGGTTTTCGACGACGGCCGGGTCGACCTTCACGACGCCGGGCTGCTTGTCCACCTCGTCGGCGTAGACCGGTACCAGGTCCATGCCCATCGGCGACTTGCCGGGCTTGTCCGAGCGGAAGCTCGGATCCATCGGCGCGACCCAGTACAGGATCTCGCGCTCGGATTTCCCGTTCTGCGTGGAGACGGCCTGCGGAGAGGCCGGCCAGAACCGGCCGATACCGATGCCGGCGACCAGCGCCGCAACGACGACCATCGAAACAATGATTTTCCTGTTCATCGGGGGAGTCCTCCGAGTTCGGCGAGCGCGGTGTAACTTTCGGCGCGCTCCACCTGGAGACGGACGTGATCCAGGCGTGCATTAAGATCGTCGATGTAGCCGCGCATCACGTCCGAGAAATCGCCACGGTCGCTCTGGTAGGCGACCAGCGCTGCTTCGGCCTGCTCACCGGTCTGCTTGAGAATCTTGCTTTCGTAGAGGTCGAGGCGGCGATCGATCTGCTGCCAGCGCGCATACTCGGCATCCAGCCGGCTTGCGAGGAGGCGCCGCGTCGTCTCCCTGTCGTCACGCGCCGCCTGTAACTCGTCCAGCGCGGCGGCCAGCGTCCGGTCCTGGCGGCTCTTGCGACCGAGGAACGGCAGGTCGACCGTGACCTGCAGGCTGATCATGTCGGAACGCGGCGTCGCGTCCGGCAGATAGCCCTCGCGGAAGCTGTAGCCGAGATCGACTGCCCAGCCGGGCTTGTACTTCTGCTCGGCGAGATCGGCAGCGGCCTGCTGCGCGGCGATGTTCGCATCGGCCGCCTCGAGTGCCGGGTGCACCGCGAGGTCCCCGACCAGGTCGTCGCGGGGCGGCAACGCGTCCCAGCCAGGCAGCTTCTCCGCGATGGGCCGTCTTGCGGCGTCGCCCACCCATTGGCCGAGCGCGGCGCGCGACTGTGCCTGCTGCCGTTCGATGTCGATCAGGCGATCGTCGAGCCGGCTCAGCTCGAGTTCCGCGCGCAGCACGTCCTGCTGGTTCTTGCGTCCCACGGCGTAGAGCGAACGCGCGATCGCGGCGAGGTCGTCGAAAAACGGCCGCGTTTCGGACACGAGCCGATTCGCTTCCTGCCAGTAGTAGGCTTCGAGCCAGGTCCTGCGTGCGGCGGCAAGCACTTCTCGCGAGCGGGTGCCGGCGCTGGCCGTCATCTGATCGGCGAGCGACGTATATCGCTGCGTGTCGATCGACCGCGTGTCACCGGGCGGGAACGCCTGGTGCAGGCCGACGAAAAAGTTCGTCATGCCTTCCGTCGTGAAGCTGCCGGACTCGACCGGGTAGTTGTTGAGCGCAACCCGCATCGTCGGGTCGGGAAGCGTACCCGCCGCGACGGACCGCTCGGTGAGCGCATGGGCCCGCGCGAGCAGTGCCGTTCGGCCGGGCTCGTTCGCGAGCGCCAGGTCCTCGGCTTCCGCGAGCGTCAGGGGGATAGTTTGTTGTGCGTACGCGTGCGACGCGAATACGACCGCGACAACGATCGTCGCTGCGATCGCACGGACGGCGGGCCGGGGCCCGGATAAATAGGACATGAAACGGACTCCTCAATCGAAAACCGGAAAACGGACGGTTCGGATCGGGGAGTCGGCTATTTCAGATAGACACAGAAGAGGACGTTGCGCGGTGGCGCCGTAGGCGGACCGTCGCGCGGATTGACGGGTTGCGGCAGGTACCGGACCGCCTCGATACGCGGCTCGGGATAGTCGCCGATGATGAACGCCGGCAGCTCGCCCGGCGGTTTGAACTTCGGCGGATCGCCGCGGTTATCGACGCTGACGACGCCGATTCCGCCACAACCCGAGTGCAGGGACGCACAATGCATCCCGGCGGTGTCGTGGGCACGATGCGCCGGCATCGCCTGTTCGTGGGCCGGCGGGCAGTGCGGACAGCTTCGCCCTTGCGGCGAATCGAAGGCCATCGCGCAGGGCTGCAGCGCGAGGTTCAGCCAGACGGCCGCGAACAGCCCGAGGGCCACACGGCCCCGGGGCAGTCGAGATGCGGCGGTGGATCCGGCGCGCTTCACGTCTCGGTCTCCGAAAAATTTCGTTCAGGTTGCCCTGTTCCTGGCAAGGAGACTATTGCGACATTCCCCTACGCGTCAACTGCCGGCATCACGCTTCCCGCGTTGCCGCCGGATGGCGCCTGAGCAGCCTGGACACGAGCAACAGCGCGCTGCCGACGAAGGCCAGCGCCACGAACAGCGATACGGCATGCCCGTGCGGGAAGTCCTCGACGAAAAGCTTGATGCCGACCAGGACCAGCAGCGGATAGACCAGCCAGCGCGCCTCGGGCCAGCGCCGGTGGCGGCTGGACAGGGCCAGGGTCATCGAAGCCGCCGACAACACCGCCGTGCGCAGGGCCGCCAGCACGGCGAGATCCGGCTCTGGCGTCGTCACCCCGGCGAGCACCGGCGCCAGCCAGGCGACCATGAGCCCGCCAACCTCCCATACCGACAGCACCAATACGATCAGCTGAGGCAGTCCGGCCGCCGTTCCCCAGCGTTTGGAGTGCTGTGCCACGGGGATGAACAGACAGGCAACCGTCCCCAGCGCGACCGCCGCCTGCCAGGGCTCCCCCATCGGCCAGCCCGTGCCCGGATTTCCGGTCAGGGCCTTGAGGCCCGTCGCCAGGATTCCGGAACCGATCGCCGCGGCGCAAAGCAGTACGGTGCTCTGCAGGCTGAGACTCACCCAGCCGTTGCGCCCGCTGAACCAGGCGGCAACGAGCGCCAGGGCGGACCAGCTTACCGCGGCACCGGACGACGGCATCGTCAGTGCGATCCCGGCGATGACGAGCAGCATGCCGAGCATCGCGTAGTAATAGAAATTCACGCCGCGCTGCAGGCGCGATTCGGGAGTGAGCGCGAGACCATAGCAACAAGCGCCGAGTATCAGGCTCATCGTGCCGGCGCCGGCGAGCCCGGCGCCGCCGCGGCTGGTCGCGACGAACAGGGCGGCCAGCGCCACGAGCAACGACTGCACGATTTCGAACAGCCCGATGGATTGCGATCTCACGTGAGAGTGCAGCGCGAAGCTTGCAAGGTAGCTGACGAGCAATGCGCCGCAGAAAATGAGCGGGGTTCGCTCACCGATCTGCCACTGGTCGCTGAAACTGAACCCGATAATCGCGACGACTCCGGCGTTCGCGCCGAAGGCACCGAGCCACTGCAATCCCCGCCAGGATTTCTCGTAGACGATCCACAAGGTCACCAGGCCGAGCACCAGGAGATAGGCGGTTACGAGCAACGCGATGTGGGCCACGATCAGCAGTGCGAACGCCGTGGCGATGCCGCCGGCCGTAACGAGCCAGCCCAGGATCCGCAGGTTGCTCACAACGGCAACGGACAGCGCCAGGGCCGTATAGATCGTCAGCGCAATGAAGCCCTGGCCGCCGGAAAGCAATTGGAATTTTGTCGTCGCCTCGACCAGCAGCGGCAGCGCGAGAAACACGGAGGTGCCGCCGAAGAACTCGGCCGCCGCGCGTTGACCGTCGATTCGCCCTTTGCGCCAGGCCATGAACAGCCAGAAAAGGGCATAGGTCGCGCCCATCGACAGGCCGACGGGGGTGGGCACGAACTGGAAGTCCGTCATCGACCGCAACAGGTAGGCACCGCCGAAGATCAGCAGCACGCGGCCGATCTGTGTAGCAAAATTGGAAACGAAGCTCTCGTCGAGCGAGGCATCCGGGGGTTCCCACGCACGACGCCGGGTCTGTGCAGCAGACCCTTCGAGCGCGTCGAGCCGCGCCTCTATGTTGCTCAGCCGGGACTCGATCTGCGCCAGTCGATCCTGCATGACGATCTCATCAGCTCCTCTCGAGATCCCTCCGCAGCGACGGCACGAAGTGGTTGATGATCCAGAACAGGATGAACGGCATGACGGCGACCAGCAGCGCGCCGAACAGCCCTTCCTTGAAGGTCTCTATGCTGTGCGGAATGATCGGCATGTGATAGTGCATGTAACCCGAGAACGACAGCGAGAATGCCTGGCCGCCGATCACGACGTTCCAGCGCATCATGAACACGCCGAACAGTACGAGTATGAGTGCGACGACGGTGCGCTTCATTGTGCGGCCCGGGAAGCAGCAACAGGATCAGCGGTACGATATCCCCGAGTCCGTACTGCAACACGAAGATATTCATGAAGTCCTTGCCGTACATGACGGAGCGCAGGATGTCCCAGGACTTCATCGCCGTGTAGCCACGGAAGATCAGGTCGAGCAGTTCGAGGCAGATCGCACCAACGAGGAATCCGACCAGGTAACGCGTCGCCTTGGTGATGACGTCGGTCTCGGCGCCCTTGATCTCGCGAGCCTGCACGGCATACCGCCGTGTCGTTGCCGGAACGCCCGCCATTCCATGATGACGACGTACGTCAGCATGCACAGCGCGATGCCGGAGACGACGGCGGAGCACGATGAAGATTACCGGCATCAGCGGCGACATCCACAACGCATTGGCCTTGACCGAACCGAAGATGAACCCGGCATAGCCGTGCAGGAAACAGGCGACCGGGATCCCGATGCCGGCCAGGATCTTCGCCGCCTTGTGGTCGACCCTTATCGCTTCCTCACTGATGTCGCGCGCACCGAAGGTCAGTACGCCGTACACGATGCGCCGCAGCAGGTTCCACAATCCCGGCTGTCCGGCAAGTGCGCCGAGCTGCTCGACGAAGTATTTACGATAAACGAACCAGATCTCGCTGAACACGATTAGCCCGTATGTCGTGAACACGATGCCGAAGGCGGCAATCGCCGAAGTGAAGTGTGGCGTCATCAGCGGTTCGAATGCCCTCTCCGGATGCTGCAGGTGTAACAGCAGCGGGAGACCCGCCACCGGCAGCAAAGCGAACGAGAACACGAGCGAGAACTGTGCGAGTTCCTTGAGGTCCTTCTGCCCGAACACGTGGTACAGGGACGACAGCACGAACGCGCCGGCGACGAGACCAGTCATGTACGGGTACATGACGATCTGGATGCTCCAGTAGATGTACTCGTTCGGATAGACGTAGAGTTCTTTTACGGTCCATTCTACGCCATGAACGATCAGGTCTGCGGACATGGCGTCACCTCACACTGGCGTCGAGGCCGATGTAAAAGACGTTCGGCTTCGTACCGTATTCGTCCTTCAGCACCGCGACCCTTTCGGTCAGGATACGTTTCGTCACCGGGTCGTCCGGATCTTTCAGATTCGCGATCATGCGGGCGTCGAACGCACAGGCATCCACACAGGCCGGTTTCAGGCCCTTGGTGATCCGGTGGTAGCAGAAGGTGCACTTGTCCGCGGTCTTGGTGACCGGATGGAAGAAGCGGACGCCATACGGACACGCCATGATGCAATAGCCGCAACCGATGCACCAGGTTCTGTCGATCAGCACGACGCCGTCATCAGCCTGGAACGTCGCGCCGACCGGGCAGACCTGCACGCAGGGCGGATTGCTGCACTGATTGCAGAGCTTCGGCAGGAAATACGCCTTCTCGATATCATCGGGATCGATTTCCTCGCCCCCGACCTTCGGGTCCGTGAAACCGTCTCGTCCGCCCATCGGCGAGTCTACGTGTACTTCGCCGTCCTTGGTGACGACGTAGCGCTCCACCCAGGTGCGCGTAACGGGCGCATCGTAGGGTATCTCGTTCTCGTTCTTGCAGGCCTTGACGCACATGCCGCAACCGATGCACTTGGTCGCATCGACCAGGAACGCCCACCGGACCTTCGCGTTCGCCACCGCCGCCCTGGCCTCTTCGCTGCTGAGCATTACGTATGCACCGATCGGCAACACCGACGCCAGCGTCCCGCCCACGGCTTCTTTCAGGAAGTCTCTACGGCTGCAGCTCATCGGAATCTCTCCCTGGGGTCGTGGGGGTTGTGACACTCCGCGCATTGCTGCCGCCGATGATGCCGGTGGTCCACGATGGACGGCATCTCGGCCCTCGCCGTGTTGCCGTAGTCGAGGTTCGCGTGACAGCGCAGGCAGAGGCTGCGGTCCATGTTGATCGGCAGCTTCGCGATCTCGCCGGGATGCCCGCGGGCCGGGCCGTGGCAGTCTTCGCATTGCACGTTCTTGTGTGGCGAACGCCGGATCGATCGGTAATTGTCCTTGTGACAATCCGCACAGTAATCGCGGCCCTCGTACTTGACGGGGAAGTTCTTCCAGTCCTGGATGTCGCCGAGCCGGTAGAAGCCGTAAGTGAAGCTGCTGCCGTTGATACCGAAGTCGTCCGGTACCATGAACTGCCTCGCAATCAGGATGGCCGCGATCACACCGATCGCGAGCCAGAGCGGATGCAGCACGTGCCTCTTCATACCCACCCCTCCCGTGGTTCGATCGAAACGCGAAAGAAAGTTGGGTTTCGATCGCCGCGGATATCCGAGACCGAGGAGCAGACACTATTCTTATGCCTCTCCCCCCGCTTGACATGAGAAGGGAGCACCCCGGGAGCGCACAATACGTAGTATCCGTAGACACACGAGTAGATGTCGCAGAAGCGTTCCGGCTAACGGGCGACGTACGGGTATAGATATGTCCCGCAGAAAGAAAACCTGAGGCTTGGCCCAGGTATCAAGGGTTCAGTTTCGAGCGACTGACTTCTGAAACGCCGCTCGCGCCGAAAGTGGACGGTCAGATCCTATTTGTCCGTTCCGGGTGCTTCGCGAAGTTCGCCAACCGGTGAATGCGCTCGTAGTGCAGATATCCTCCACCCACCGTTCTCGCGAGTCACGACCCACGTTCCGCGCGCCTTTCGGGGTTGCAGAGTCTCGTGAGTCTGCGAATGAGTCCCACCAGTCGTTGTAGTGACGTTGATCAGTGCAACGTCCTGGCTCAGAAGCCGAATTGACTCAATCGATATTGAAAGGCGACGATCACTATCTATTCGCGAAAAATATTGGTTCCACCATGTTGCGATGGCTTCGCGCCCGACAATTCTCGGCTGGATGCCGACAATCATGTCGGCATCATCAGCGAAATAGCCCCCCAGGCGTTCGCCATCATGCGACTGCCAGGTTTCTTCGTAATGCTTGATGAAGGTTTGAAGCTCGTTTGCCTCGTTTGCTTGTGCAAATGTCTGACCCGAAACAATCAGCGAAAATACCAGTGTCAGAAGGTACTTCATCAGATGGATCCGCAGACGTTGGTAATCACCGCATTCTAGAATATCCGTTGGGTCTTGGGATTGGTCCAAATCGTTTCAGGACTACTCGGAATGTTCGCAATCATGGATCTACTCATGGTTCGCAAGACATTCGGAAATTTCGCTGACATGCTGCCGGTATTGGAAATTTACGTAGAATCTGTAGAAGCACGGGTAGATGTCGCAGCAGCCTGGTGCTTATGCCAGTCCTTTTGCCAGCGCCCAGTGGAAGAATAGCTCGGGCCAGACGGCGGCCGGCTTGCCGACGACCTTTTGCAGGCCGAAGCCATGACCACCCTCGGCAAACAAATGTGTTTCGACCGATATGCCATTTGCGACGAGGGCGGCGCGAAACACGAGCGTGTTCTCGACCGGCACCACGTCGTCGTCTTCGGCATGTACGAGAAAGCACGGCGGCACATCCCCCGAGATGTTCAGCTGTGGAGAATGGACTCGTTCGAATTCCGGTTTGGCGTTCGGACCGAGCAGCAGGTCACGCGAGCCGCTGTGCGCAAGGGGCGCACTCATCGAAATCACGGGATAGATCGGCGCGGCGGCGAATGGTCGCGCCGACAAGGTATCCGCCGCATCGACGTCCTCATAGACTTTCGTCGCGAAACGCGTCGCCAGATCCGCACATAGATGCCCCCCCGCGGAGAAACCCATCGCTGCGACACGCTGTGGGTCGATGCCATGGTCGGGTGCCCTGTGCCGGATCAGGCGCATGGCTCGCTGCGCGTCTGACAGGGGTACGTCGGCACGGTGCGCCCAGCCTTCGCCCGGCAGACGATAAAACAAAACGAACACGGTAAAGCCGCGCGCGCTGAGCCAGCGGCCCAGCTCATAACCCTCCTTGTCGATCACGATATATTCATAGCCACCGCCCGGCATGACCATCACAGCCGCGCCGTTCGATGTGCGTGGACGGAACACCACCAGGCGAGGCTGCGCGATGCCGCGCACCGAGCGGTTCGGGAGCACGGGATCGGCATCCCGTTCCTCCACAGTCTCGACGGGACCCTGGTCAGGCATCCCCGGCGCATCGCCCGGCCAGAGGTCGATCGTCTCTGTCGGCTGCTCGCGTGCCTGATTTACCGGGAGATTTGGCCCGGGAGCCGGCGTCCCGGCACGCGCACCGGCGCCGAACGCGGTGGCGAGCGTGCCGGCGAGAAAGGATCTGCGATTCGCGTTCACTCCAACCCCTCGTGCCAAACGACTCACGCTACGATGCGACGCCGTCCAACTTGTAGGCCTTCTTCGGAAGTTCATACGCCAGCGCCGCTGCGACTTCCGCCGCCTCGTCCTCGGGCAGGCGGTGGTCCGCGACCAGCGTGGCGAGGTAAGCGCAGTCGATGCGGCGCGCGACGTCGTGCCGTGCCGGGATCGACAGGAAGGCGCGCGTGTCGTCGTTGAAACCGACGGTATTGTAGAAGCCGGCCGTCTCGGTGGTCATCTGCCGGAAACGGCGCATCCCTTCCGGCGAATCGTGGAACCACCACGCCGGCCCGAGCTTGAGCACAGGATACACGCCGGCCAGCGGCGCCAGCTCGCGGCTGTAGCTCGTCTCGTCGAGCGTGAAGACGATCAGTGACGAGCCGGGGATCGAGCCGAAGCGGTCGAGCAGGGGCTTCAGCGCAGACACGTAATCGGTGCGCATCGGGATATCGAATCCCTTGTCGCGACCGAACGTGGCGAGGATCGTCGGATTGTGGCTGCGGAACGAACCCGGGTGGATCTGCATCACGAGGCCGTCGTCGACGCTCATCGCCGCCATCTCGGTCAGCATCTGCGCCCGGAACAACTCGGCATCCTCGCGCGACGCGCCGCCGGCGAGGACGCGCGCGAACAGTCGTTCGGCCTCCGCCTCGCCGAGATCCGCGGTGCGGCAGCTCGGGTGGCCGTGATCGGTCGAAGTCGCGCCATGTGCGGCGAAGAATTCGCGGCGCTTTCGATGCGCGGCGAGGTAGCCTCTCCAGCGGCCCGTGTCCTCTCCTGTCAGCTCGCCGAGCTGCGCCACGTTGTCGGCGAAACCGGGGAACTCGGGATCGACGACGGGGTCCGGCCGATAGGCCGTGATGACCCGACCCGACCAGCCGCTCGCACGGATCGTCTCGTGGTGTTCCAGCGAGTCGAGCGGCGACTCCGTCGTCGCGAGCACTTCAATGCCGAAGCGCTCGAAGAGCGCGCGCGGCCGGAATTCGTCGCGCGCGAGCTGTGCCTCGATCGCGTCGTAGTAGGCGTCGGCGGTATCCGGCGTGAGCCGCTCGGTCATGCCGAAGACCTCGAGGAATACCCAATCGAGCCACATGCGCGAGGGCGTGCCGCGGAACAGATAGTAATGGTCTGCAAGAATGCGCCACGCCGCCCGCGGATCGCGTCCGCGCACGGTGCCGTCGACCTGCGGGATGCCGAGATCGTCGAGGGCGACACCCTGGCTGAACAGCATGCGGAACAGATAATGGTCCGGCACGAGCAACAGCTCGGTGGCGTTCGTGAACGGTTCGTTGCCGGCGAACCAGCGCGGATCGGTGTGTCCGTGCGGACTGATGATCGGCAGCTCCGCGACGTGGGCATACAGGCGTCTCGCGATTCCGCGTTCGTCCGGGTCGGGCGGAAACAATCGATCGGGATGCAGGCTCAGCTTGGGGATGGTCATCTGAAGGAACCCTAGCGCGCGAGCCAGCCGCCGTCGACCGGGATCAGCGCGCCGTGCACGTAGTCCGACGCACGCGAGGCGAGGTACACGGCCGCGCCGCCGAGGTCCTCGGGGTCGCCCCAGCGCCCCGCCGGGATGCGTTCGAGGATCTGGCGGTTGCGCGTCTCGTCCTCGCGCAACGCCTGCGTGTTGTTGGTGGCGAAATAGCCCGGCACGATCGCGTTGACGTTGATGCCCTGTGCCGCCCACTCGTTCGCGAGCAGGCGCGTGAGCCCGGCGAGACCGCTCTTGCTCGCGGTATAGGATGCGACGCGGATGCCGCCCTGGAACGACAGCAGCGAAGCGACGTTGATGATCTTGCCGCCGCGCCCGCCCTCGACCATCGATTTCGCTGCAGCCTGGGCCAGGAAGAACGGCACCTTGAGGTTCGTCGCGAGCACGTCGTCCCAGTCCTGTTCGCCGAATTCCAGCGCGCTCGCGCGCCGGATGATGCCCGCGTTGTTGACGAGGATATCGACCGGGCCGAGTGCTGTCTCTGTCTGGCCGATGACGCCGGTGACGACCCCGGCGGACGAGAGATCGGCCATGATCACGGCCCTCTTGCGACCGAGATCCGCGACGCGAGCCTCGGTCTCCGCAGGTGCAGTCCGGCCGACCAGCGCGATGTCCGCACCGGCGGCGGCGAGCGCGACGGCCATCGCCTGGCCGAGGCCGGTGTTCGCGCCGGTAACGATCGCGACCTTGCCTGCGAGGTCGAAAGGCCCGTCACTCATGCTCACTTCAGCTGACAGATGTCGAGGACATTCATGTCACGTGTAATCCAGGTTCTCGCCTCCCATCGCCCAGATGAAAGCGTAGTTGCTGTTGCCGCAACCCATGTGGATCGACCACGGCGGCGAGATGACCGCCTGCTTGTCGGTCACGACGATGTGGCGCATCGAGTCGGGCTCGCCCATGAAATGGAACACGCGCTGGTCCTCGTCGAGCTCGAAGTAGAAATAGATCTCCGAGCGGCGGTCGTGCAGGTGCGGCGGCATCGTATTCCAGACACTCCCGGGCGCCAGGATAGTGAGGCCGAGCAGCAGTTGCGCAGAGCGACAGGTCTCCGGCACGATGTATTTGTAGATGATGCGCTCGTTCGAAGTCTCGAGCGCCCCCATCTGCATCGGCACGGCATCGTCGATCGAAATCCTGACGAGATCGAAGCGCGCGTGTGCCGGAGTGGAAGCCAGGTAATATTCGGCAGGCTGCCCGGGATCGCAGCTCCAGAATGCGACGTCTTTGCAGCCCATGGGCACGTAGAGCCCGTCGCGCGGCTGCATGTCGTGGCCGTCGCCGTCTACCGTTACCTTGCCGGCGCCCGCACCCACGTTGACGATGCCGAGTTCACGCCGCTCGAGGAATGGTGCACCAGCGACCGGTTCCGACTGGTTCGGCAGGCGCAATTCCTTCTCGACGGGCGCCGCACTTCCCACGACGAGGCGTTCCGCGTGGGAATAATTGAGACTGATCGTGTCTGCCTCGAACAGCCCGGTGACGAGATAACGATCGCGGAGTGCGTCGTTGGACGCCCCAGCCATCATGTCGGGATGCGTGGCCTGGTAGACCTTCCTGTACATTATCCTCGGTCAACTCCTGGTTTCGATCAGCGCTGCACCCGTCCCGACGCGTCGCCGCCCATCAGGTGCTCGACCTCGGCCACGCTGACCCGGTTGAAGTCGCCCTGGATCGTGTGCTTGAGACAGCTCGCCGCCACCGCGAATTCCAGCGATTGCTGGCGATCGTCGTAGGCGTCGAGCCCGTAGATCAGGCCGGAGGCGAAACTGTCGCCGCCGCCGACTCGGTCGACGATGTCGGTGATCTCGTAGCGACGCGACAGGCGGAAGCCGTCGCGATCCCGGAGGCAGGCCGACCAGCCGTTGCGATCGGCGCTCTGCGATTCGCGCAGCGTGACGGCGATCGCCGTCATGTCGGGGAAGGTATCGAGCACTTTGGCCGTCAGCGCCTCGTACTTCCTGGTGTCGAGCTCGCCGCTCTCGACTTCGACGTCCACTTCGATCCCCAGCGACTTCTGGCAGTCTTCCTCGTTCGCGATGCCGACGTCGACGTGCTTGACGAGCTCGGTCATGACCTCCGGCGCGGACTTGCCGTACTTCCAGAGCTTGCCCCGGTAATTGAAGTCGCAGGACACGGTCAGGCCCGCGGCCTTCGCGGCGCGGCAGGCCTCGATCGACAGGTCGGCGGCGCCCTGGCTGAGCGCCGGCGTGATCCCGGTGATGTGGAACCACTTCGCGCCCGCGAACACGGCCGGCCAGTCGAAATCGCCCGGCCCGGCCTCGGCGATCGCCGAATGAGCGCGGTCGTAGACGACCTTCGAGGGCCGCTGGTTCGAGCCGGTCTCGAGGAAATAGATACCGAGGCGCGTGCCAGCGCGACGCACGTGCGAGGTATCGACGCCGAAGCGCCGCAGTTCGCGCAGCGCAGCCTCGCCGATGTCGTTGGCCGGCAGTACCGACACGAAACCGGCATCGAGGCCGAAGTTCGCGAGCGACACCGCCACGTTGGCTTCGCCGCCGCCGAAGGTCGCCTCGAGCGCCGGCGACTGGAACAGGCGCTCGTGATCCGGAGACTTCAGGCGCAGCATGATTTCACCGAAGCTCAGGAATTCTCTCATCATTTCGCACCTCGCGCTTCAGTAGCGATGGCGACGGCTTCCTCGGCTAGCGCCGTCACGCGAGCGTAGTCGCCGGCCGCGATGGCGTCCTTCGGGGTCAGCCAGCTCCCGCCACAGGCGAGCACGGCCGGCACGGCGAGGTACTCCGCGAGATTGGCGGCCGAGATGCCGCCCGTGGGCATGAAACGCATGTGCCGGAACACGCCGGCGAGCGCCCTGATCGCCGGCACGCCGCCGGCGATCGACGCCGGGAAGAATTTGACGACGGCAAGGCCGAGATTCTGCGCCCGCTGCAGCTCGGTCGGCGTCATGATCCCGGGGAACACGGGTGCTTTCCGCTCGCGCGAGGCCGCGATCACGCCGTCGTCGAGCCCGGGCGAGACGATGAATTGCGCGCCGTTGTCGAGCGCAGCCTCCGCCTGTGCGGCCGACAACACGGTGCCGGCGCCGGCGATCATCTGGGGCACCTCCGCGGCCACCGCCTTCAGGCAGTCCAGCGCACGATCCGTGCGAAACACGACTTCGACGATGTCGAGGCCGCCCGCGGCGAGCGCACGCGAGGTCTTGACGGCCACTTCAGGGTCTTCGGCCTGCACCAACGGCACGACCGGAAGCGATTCCAGTCGCTGACTGAGGCTACTGCTCACTGCGGTGTCTCCCGTCCGGGCGGTCTGCCGCCGCCTACTTTTTCTGCCAGCCGCCGTCGACGAATATCCAGTCGCCCTTGCGGGTCTTTTCGATCGTCTTCTTGCCGGCCAGCGCCTGCACCTGTTCGAGCGTCAGGTCATTGCTTTTCGCGATGCGCTCGTACTCTGCCTTGCGTTTCGCGTTGACCTCGTTGACGAGTGCCACGACGTCCGCGGGGGCGGAACTCACGACGAGCCCCAGGAATCCATCGGCGCGCTCGCCGACCAGGCCGTCCCGCTTGGCCTGATCCAGGTCGGCTGCCAATGCACCGACGGCGACAAGCAGCGTCACCACGAGGAAACTCTTCAATACGGCTTTGTTAATCATCAAAACAGATCGTCCTTTTCTTCGAACAGGTTATCGAGCTCCCTGTCGACCTTGACGAGGATCTCGTGTTTGATGTTGACGTTCAGATTGATCGTGATCGGTTCGTCGGTGGCGATTTTCACTGTCGGAGTGCAGGCACCGAGCAGAATCGGGATCATCAATACCGCAAGACTACGCACGTTGGCCGGTACCTCGGTCGATTTTCGGGCCGGAAAGTTCCGGCGGCAGCACTCAATTTACCACATCCCGGCCAATGCGCTCGGTGACCCGATCGGACATCCGCAAAGACTCCAGCAGCACGGGAATGTTCTCGTTGATGGTCAGGTTGTACTGGATGGGGCGACCCTTCTCGACGGCGGGGTTGTTGCCCTTGAGATGTATCGCGAGCTTGAGATCGCCGGACTCGGCGTAGCCGACCTCGCCGTTCAGGTCGGTGTAGGTGAAATCCTGCAATGCAAGCAACGCGAAATCGAGCCCCGGTTGACCGGTCAGGCCGGTGAAGGACGGATTGACGTGGATGCTCCCGCCCGGCGGCTGCGCCCGGAAACTCCCCCCGTCGACCCGTGGCACGTGGCCGCTGAATGTAACCGGGAGTGTGCCGTCCAGCGTCCCCGTGGCGACAATGTCGTCGCCCTCGAGTGCCAGGACCTGCGCCAGATCGATGTCCGCCAGCAGTAACGGAAACGCGGCGGTCCCGGAGCTGACCGTGTACGTGAACGGGCCGGTGTATGCCCGGCCGCCGAGGAGCTCTGCATCTGCGTGATCGATATCCAGCGCATCGGCAGCAAAGGCCAGGCCGACTGTCAGTCTGTCGATCCGGATTCCCGCGTCGATCCGTTCGATATGCAGAGTGGTCGGCTGGAGCGTCCAGCCGCGCTCCGGGGAGGCCCCGTCCCAGGTCAGCTGCAGATCCGCCGAGATCCCGCTCGCGGTGTTGTCGTCCAGGTGCGCGCGGCCATCTCGCAGGCGCAGGCTGACGTCCGCGAGCGGCATGGCCGGCGTGGGCCATCGCAATTGCAGCCCGGCATCCAGATCGCCTGCATCGAGATCCCAGGCTTTGGCCCAGTCGGGGAAGACGCTGGCGGCGAGCGGCTTGTTCAGATTCATGTGGTGGCGGGCGCTGAGCGCTCCCCGACCGGTGCGCGAGGTCGAGGTCGGCGGAAAACGGGACGTCCCTGAAAATCCCTGAACTCACGAGCCCTTTCAGGTGCCAGTCGCGCCCCGCGAATGCGAAGTCCGTCTTCACCACGGCCTCGCGCTGTTGTCCGGGGACGGCGACGGTACCCGTAAACGTCACGCGGCCCTTACCGCCGGCGGGGTGCGCCGCCGGCAACCGTAACTCGCCCGCCGCGCGACCTTCGACGCCGACATTGGCCACGCTGGCGCTGACGTCGGCATCGACCGTCAGAGCGCGGTCCGGCGCATCGTCGGCCGAATAGGAATGCAGGGTGGCCGTGAGCCGGTTCGTGCCGCTGTCGAAATGCAGTATCGGGCCGCCGGTGCCTTTCAGCGTGCTGCCGTCGAAGGTGTAGCGGTGCTGTGCGGGCAATCGCAGTTCGAGGCGGCCTTCGGGCGCCTGATACACGATGCGGCCCGTCAGGGACCCGTCGACTCGCCCGTCCGTCACAGCCAGGCTCCCCGATGCCTCGTCGATTGTGAGATCCGGTCGGCTCGAGCGCCACTGCACCGTAAAGGTCGGAATGCCGATGTTCAGTCGCCGCCAGTCGAGCGATTCCGGCAAGGGCCAGGGGATGTCGGTGTGCACGACCGCGGCAACGCTGCCGGTCCCCCGCGGCAGACCCGCCATGTCGGCCAGCAGTGCAAGAGGATAGCCACTGAGGTCTGCGTCGGCGTCGACGTGGATCGCGTCGCTGCCGATGAGACCCCGCATGCGCAGGAATTCGACGGTCGTGTCGCCGCGCTCGCCGAAGCTCGCCTGATAACGGCCGCTCTGATCGAGCGATGCCGTGAGCGACAGGCGGCTGGCCGCCGCGGGTTCCAGGCCGTCGATGGCCACCGAAAGCGTTCCTGCGCCGATCTCGGCGTGGCCGCGGCCGAGGAAGCCGATGTCCGCGGATCTCAGGGTAAGGTGCTCGATGTGCAGATGATCCACGGGCAAGGTCGGGACCTGCCAGGCGTCCGGCGGCCTGGTCGCCGGCGCGGCCGCGGCCGGAGACCGGCTGACCTCGAGTGTCTCGATTTCCACCGAGTCGAGGCGTCTGCTACGGATGCCGGCAAAGGAATAGCTGACGGTCGCATCGTTCGCGACAAGCTCGAATGCATCGTTTGCCAGCGCCAGCCGGCGCAGTTCGACGCCATGTAATCCCGGGTACCCGATCTCGACTGTGAGCGAGTCCAGCCCGAGGCGGGTGGCCAGGCGCGGGCCGAGCCGTGCGACCAGCGCGGGCGTCGCGGCATAGATAAGCCCGACCACGATCACCATCAGGACGGTGGCGATAGCCGTTCTCCTGGCGATCCTCCCGGGCTGCCTGCGCGGTGTGACGGCGGGGATCCCGCTCATGGCGCGTCTGTCTCCGTTTTCACGATCGGCATGGCCGAATTACTTTGCCTTGCCGTAGTATGGCGCCTGGCCCGCAAAATCCGAACCCATGCCCCGTTTTCTCGCATGCTCGACTCGACACACGATCTGACGGTATCGCTCGTCCTCGGCAGCGGCGGCGCGAGGGGCCACGCTCACATCGGAGTCATTCGAGCCATCGAGGAACGCGGTCTGGAAATCCGGAATATCGCAGGTACGTCCATGGGCGCCGTGATAGGCGGAGTCTATGCGGCGGGGCATCTCGATACGTACGCCGAATGGGCGCGAGAGCTGCATAAGAACGACGTCGTGAAGCTGCTCGATTTTTCGTTTACGCGAACCTCCCTCTTCAAGGGCGAACGTGTCTTCGACGTTTTGCGAGAGTTGATCGGCGAAAGAAAGATCGAGGATCTTCCGCGGGGCTTCACCTGCGTCGCTACGTCTATCGATGATCAGCGCGAGATCTGGCTCAACAAGGGCCCCCTGTTTCGGGCGATCCGTGCATCGACTGCGGTACCGGGTATCTTCAGCCCGGTCGAGATCGACGGCCGGTCTCTCGTCGACGGAGGACTGATCAACCCGATCCCGGTCGCACCGACTCTCAACGATGCGACCGACCTGACTATCGCCGTCAATCTGAACGGTTTCTCCCAGCGATATCGGGCTCCCGAGCGGCGCGCCGGGGATGCCGAGGAATCTTCCAATGCCGGTTATCGCGAGAAGATCGCCGGTTTCATCAACGATCTGGTCGCAAGCGAGAAATCGGAACCGGGTTCACCGGATGCCGTGGAGCTTCTCACGAAATCCATCGATGTCATGCAAGGTACGATCGCACGGCTCAAGCTCGCCGCTTACGCACTCGACAAGACCGTCGAAATTCCACGAAACGCCTGCAGCTTTTTCGAATTCCACCGGGCCTCGGAAATGGCCGAGCTGGGCTACGAGCGAACCACGCAGGTCCTGGACGAGCTCGGACTCTAGGTTGCCAGGGGAGACCCCGGGCTCTTAATCTTCTTCGACGACATCACCGACCGTCTCCGCCAGCCAGTGCCCCACGAAGGTCCTGCCTTTGCGCGTGAGAAACACGCGCCGGAGGCGCAGGTTCGATGGATCGATACGGAGTTCGAGCAGTCCCGGCCCCGGGGCCTTCTTCGTGGTCATCGCGGACAAGTCCGCGAGATTGCGGGACAGCGCCGTGATCGACGTCGATTCGAGATGATTCAGCAGTTCCTTCTGACTGAGTCCCTCGTGGAAGTACACGGCGATGAGGATGAGCAAGCGCTGCGCGGTGATATCCGGGCTGAGTTTCGCCCGCGCGAAGCGCAGTGCACGATCGAGTGCCGTCAGCGTTTGCGAGACCTGGCTGGCCGTCCGGCCGGCCTCGTCGGGATTCAGCGTAAGGGAAGACATCGGCGTCAGACTACGCGCCGGCGGTGGGACCAGTGTGAGAGAGGGCCATCCGCAATGGATGACCCTCCGACGTGTTACGGGTTATGCATGAGCGCCGATTCGAGTCGCTCGCAGGCAACTGTGTTCACGCGGCCTGTGCGTCGCTGGCGCCGGCGAGATTCGATGCGGCGAATTCCCAGTTGATCAGGTTGTTCAGGAATGCATCGACGTAATCGTTGCGCGCGTTCTTGTAATCCAGGTAGTAGGCGTGCTCCCAGACGTCGAGCGTCAACAGCGGCGTCATCTCGGTGCCGACGGGCGATTCGGCATTGCCCGTGGCAACGATCTTCAGGTCGCCGCCTTTCTGCACCAGCCAGGCCCAACCGCTGCCGAACTGGCCGAGAGCCGCTTCCCTGAATTCCTTCTTGAAGCGCTCGAGATCGCCGAACGCCTTGTCGATGGCCTGCCGGATCGGTCCTTCGGGCTCGTTGCCGCCTTTTGGCGCCATGCTCTGCCAGAGGAAGCCGTGATTCCATGCTTGCAGCGCGTTGTTGAGAATCTTGATGTCGCCGGCCTTGCGAGCCTTGCCGATGATCTGCTCGAGTTCGAGTGCATCGTAAGGTGTGTCCTTGATGAACCCGTTGAGCTTGTCGACGTAGCCCCGATGGTGCTTCTCGTAGTGATAGTAGAGCGTTTCCTTCGAGATGTGCGGCTCGAGAGCATTCTCCTTGTACGGTAAATCGGACTGTATGACTGACATTTCTTGACCTCCGTGATCGTAAGCCTTAAGTGCTGATTCGAAATCGTTCCCGCAATGCGGTCCGCGCGCCCGGTCAGAAGACGAAGACGACGTTTCGGGAAGACCTATCCAGCATCGACAGCAGGCAGATCCGTGAGTTTCGGAAAATGTCAGTTGGAGTCGTCGGTTGCGTCCTCGACGGCATCCTTGGCGTCCTCCATCGTGTTATCGGCCTTGTCGGCCATGTCGTCCATCGCGTCCTGAGTCTTGTCCGCCATATCCTCCATGGTGTCCTGGGTCTTGTCGGCCATGTCCTCGGCCTTCTCACCCGCGGTATCGACCGCCTGGTCGATTTTCTCGCCAGCCTTCTCGGCGGGTCCCTGGTTGTCACATGCAGCGAACACGAGGAGTGCCGCGGCCGTCATTACCGGAATTGCCAGTCTCATCTTCGATCTCCTTCAAAGGTCGCTTGGCGACGAACAGGGCGTAACTCTAACGCAATTATTGCGATAACGCAATTATTGAACGCGGCAAGCATCTCTCCGAGTCCGTCGATCCCGGATCGCCGCGTCGGTAGGAGTACTTATATTGTAATATTCGAATATTACGATATATAATCCCGCTGTTTCGTTTCTTCACGCCGGAGCCACCCCGAAATGCAGCGCCTGATCCTGTTTCTCGCCCTCCCCTCGCTGGCGTTCACGGCCGCGACGTCCGCCGAAACGCTCGACGATGCGTGGCAGGCCGCGCTGGCCGCCCATCAGCAGATCGCCGCGGCCGCGGCGGAACGCGATGCGGCGAACTACGATCTCGGGCAGGCGAAGGCCGCCCGCCTGCCTCGGCTCGGTCTGAACACCGCCTACACCCGGCTCGACCAGGCGCCCGGTTTCGACCTCGGCGGCCTCACCACGCCGCCGATCTTCGACGGCAACGATTTCGTCAGCGCAGGCGCCGAAATCCGGCTGCCGCTGTATGCCGGCGGCGGGATCAGCGCCGGTATCTCGGCCGCGGAATCCGGAGCCCAGGCTGCGGAGAGCAACCTCGCCGCCGTGACACAGGCCGTCAAGCTCGGGGTCGCCGTGCAATACGTCGCCGTGTTGCGCGCCGAGCGCGCGCTCGACGTCGCCGAGTCCAACGTCGAGACGCTCGCAGCGCACACCCAGGACACGAAGAAACGCCTCGAGTTCGGTGCGGTCCCGCAGAACGACTTCCTCGCCGCGAGCGTCTCGCTGGCCGATGCACAACAGCGCCGGCTGCAGGCCGTCAACGCACTCGACTACGCGCGGTCAGCCTACAACCGCACGCTCGGCCGTCCCCTGACGGCAAAGGTGACGCTCGACCCGTCGCTCGATATCGACAGGATCCTGCCCGCCGGCCGGAGCCTCGAGGATCTGATCGCGATGGCGGCCGAGCGCCGGCCGGAGCTCGCGGCGCTGGATCTGCAGGCGCGTGCGCTGCACGACCAGTCCGACGCGGCCCGCGCGGAGGCGCGGCCGCAGCTCGCTCTGACCGGCGGGTACATGATGCTCGAGAATCGGTTCCTGACCGACGACCGATTCTGGATGGCCGGGATTTCCCTGCAATGGAACCTGTTCGACGGCGGCCGGAGCCGCAAGCATGCGGCCTCCCTGGACAGCCACGCGGCCGCGCTCGGTCACCGGCGCGCCGATCTCGATTCGATGATCGCGCTCGAGGTGCGCCGCGCATGGAATGACCGCATCGAGGCCGAGAACCGGTTGCGAGGTGGCCGAGAGTGCCGTCACCCAGGCGACCGAGAACCTGCGTGTCGTCAGCAACCGATACAAGGCCGGCGCGAGCACGAACACGGAGGTCCTCGACGCCGAATCCCTGCGCGAGCAGAGCCTCGACAATCGTGACAACGCTCACTTCTCTCTCGCGCTCGCGAAACTGCGCCTGGCGCGCGCCGTGGGGCTGCTGTGAAACACGACAAGAACACCGTTGCGGCGGCGATAGACGTCGACGCGATGCAGGAACAGGCGTCCAGAGCCAGTACGCTGCTCTCCGCGATGTGCAACGAGACACGGCTGATGCTGCTCTGTCAGCTGATCGGCACGGAGCGCTCGGTGAACGAGCTGGCGCACTTGCTGTCGGCGCCGCAGTCGACGGTTTCCCAGCACCTGGCATTGCTGCGCCGGCAGGGCCTCGTCAGCGGGCGCCGTGAAGGCCAGGCCCATTTCTATTCACTCGCGGGAGTCGAAGCCCGCGCCATCCTCGAGACGCTGCAGACGCTGTATTGCGAACCGCAGTCACTGGAAGACTGAACCATGACCTCGAACCTCGTGTCCCTGCATACCCGATTGGGCGCCGTTGCCCTGGTCGCCGCTCTCACGATTGCCGGCCCCGCCACAGCCGAATTGCCGTTCGCGACCGCGACCGCGCGAGTCGACGAGACCCCGCTCGAGCGGGTCTTCGACGGCACGGTCGAGGCCGTGAACAAGGCGACGGTATCGGCGCAGACCGGCGGCCGCATCGCAGAGGTCTTCTACGACGTCGACGACTACGTCGAACCCGGAGCGCCGATCGTACGCTTCACCGATGTCGAACAGCAGGCCGCGCTGAAGCAGGCCCGGGCATCTCTCGACGAAGCCAAGGCGCGCAACGCGCAGGCCGAGGAGGAATTCAAGCGGGCAGCGGGATTGTTCGAGTCCGGCTCCTCGTCCAAGCGCGAGTACGACCAGGCGCCTGGCGGCGCGCGACTCGGCCAAGGCACGGGTCGACTCCGCACAGTCAGCCGTCGCGGCAGCGGAACAGCAACTCGAGTACACGCTGGTCCGGGCACCGTATGCCGGCATCGTCACCGCGCGCCATGTCGAAGTCGGCGAGACGGTCAGGGTGGGGCAGCCGCTGATGAGCGGGCTGTCGCTGGAGAAGCTGCGCGTCGTCGTCGACGTTCCGCAGGAAGTCGCGGCCCAGGTGCGCGAGCATCGCAAGGCCTACGTACAGACTGCGGACGGCCGCGTCGAAGCGGTCGGCGTGACGATTTTCCCGTTCGCCGACAGCGCCAGTAACACGTTCCGTGTGCGCGTGGACTTACCCGACGGCCAGTTCGAGCTGTACCCGGGCATGTTCGTCAAGGTTGCATTCGTGATCGGCCGCACGCACCGATTGTTGGTGCCCACCGCGGCGCTGATACGCCGCAGCGAAGTCACGGGAGTCTACGTCGTCGATGCCGACGAACGCGTCCGCATGCGACAGGTCCGGGTCGGCGGCACGTTCGGCGACCGCACCGAGGTGCTCGCCGGACTGACGGACGGCGAACGCGTCGCCGACGATCCCGTCACCGCCGGCATCTACCTCAAGACCACAGCCGTGAAGAACAGCGATGACTGAGAAACTCGGATTCTCGGGCGGCGTCGCACGTCGCTTCCAGAACAACGCGCTGACGCCGCTGCTCGCGCTCACGGCGATGCTGATGGGCCTGTTCGCCGTGGTCGTCACGCCGCGTGAGGAAGAGCCGCAGATCGACGTCACTCTCGCGAACGTGTTCGTGCCGTTCCCGGGTGCCAGCACCATCGAGGTCGAGAATCTCGTGGCAATCCCGATGGAGCAGGTGCTGGCCGAGATCGACGGCGTCAAGCACGTCTATTCGGTGTCGCGTCCCGGCATGGGCGTGCTCACCGTGCAGTTCAAGGTCGGCGAGCCGCGGACCGAGGCCCTGGTCCGGCTCTACAATGCGATCTATTCGAACCAGGACTGGCAGCCGCCGGGCGCCGGCATCCTGCCGCCGCTGGTGAAACCCAAGGGCATCGACGACGTGCCGATCGTGACGGCGACGCTCTGGACTCAGGATCCGCAGCGCGGCACTTACGATCTGCTCAAGGTCGCACATGCGCTCGAGGCCGAGATCAAGCGCGTCGCCGGTACGCGCGACGTGTACACGATCGGCGGGGCGCAGAATATCGTGCACGTCGAACTCGATCCGCAGCGCGTCGCCGGATTCGGCATGACGCTCGAGGATCTGCGCTTCGCCCTGACCGCGAGCAACAGCGTGACACAGGCTGGGAATCTCGTGTCGGACGACGTCGAGATCCCGGTGCAGGCAGGCACCTTCCTCAGCAGCGCAGAAGACGTCGCAGGCCTGGTCGTCGGCATGTTCGACGGCCATCCCGTCTACCTTGCCGACATCGCCGACGTGCGCGACGGACCGGATACGCCCGAACAGTACAGCTGGTTCGCGAGCGGCCCGGCGGGCAACACGATCGGGCTCGATCCGGTCACGCACGCACCCGCCGTCACGATGGCTATCGCGAAGAAACCCGGGCAGAACGCGACGCGGATCGCGGATGCCGTCATCGAGCGCTTCAAACAACTGGAAGCGACGATCATCCCGGAAGGCGTCCACGTGACAGTCACGCGGAATTACGGGCAGACTGCCAACGACAAGGCGACCAAGCTCATCCAGAAACTGGCCTTCGCGACGCTCTCGGTCATCGTCCTGTCATGGTTGGCGCTGAGCTGGCGCGAAGCCGTCATCGTCGGCACCGCCGTGATCGTCACGCTATTCGGCACGCTCTTCGCATCCTGGGCCTGGGGCTTCACCATCAACCGTGTATCCCTGTTCGCGCTGATCTTCGCCATCGGCATCCTCGTCGATGACGCGATCGTCGTCGTCGAGAACATCCACCGGCATCGCAGCCTGCGCGACGCGCCGATCGGCGAGGTCATCCCGGGCGCCGTGGACGAGGTCGGCGGACCGACGATACTGGCGACGTTCACGGTGATCGCGGCGCTGCTGCCGATGGCTTTCGTGACGGGGTTGATGGGACCGTACATGAGCCCGATACCGATCAATGCGAGCACGGGCATGCTGATCTCGCTCGCAGTCGCCCTGGTGCTGACGCCGTGGCTGAGCAACCGCTTGCTGGCGAATGCGCCGGTACACCACGCGTCCGGGGCGGCCGACCCTCGCGTGCTCGGCTTCTTCGACCGCGTCATGCGGCCGTTCCTCGGCGGCGACAGCGGGCGTCGCTCGCGGACCTGGCTCTACGGGGGCCTGGTTGCCGTCATCGTGCTGGCGATGGTGCTGGTCGTTGCGAAGCTCGTCGTCATGAAGATGCTGCCGTTCGACAACAAGTCCGAATTCCAGGTCATCGTCGATATGCCGGAGGGGACGACGGTCGAGGCCACCGCCGGCGTGCTCGACGACCTGGCCCGGGGAATCGAGACCGTTCCCGAAGTGACCGACTACGAGGTGTATGCCGGCACGGCTGCGCCGATCAATTTCAACGGCCTGGTGCGCCAGTACTACCTGCGCAGCGGCGGCAACGTCGGCGACATCCAGGTCAATCTCATCGACAAACATCACCGCGACCGGTCGAGCCACGAGATCGCGCGCAGCGTCCGTGACGAGCTGGCCGGCATCGCCAAAAAGAGCGGCGCTTCGGTCAAGGTCGTCGAGGTGCCGCCCGGCCCGCCGGTGATCTCGCCGATCGTCGCCGAGATCTACGGGCCGGATTACGAAGAACAGAAACGTCTCGGCCGCAAGCTGACGCAGCTCTATCGCGACACGCCCGATATCGTCGATGTCGACAGCACGGTCGAGGCGGACGCGAAACGCTATGTCATCGCCGTCGACCGCCAGCGCGCGGCGCTGCTCGGCGTGCCGCAACAGCGGGTGACGGCCATCCTGAAGATGGCGCTGGACGGCGAGGACGTGACCTACGTCCACCAGGCGCGCGAACGCTACCCGATCCCGGTCCGCGTGGAGGTGCCGGTCGCATCGAAGGCCGACCTCGATTCCCTGCTGGCACTCGAAGTCCGCAGCCAGACCGGCCGCCGCGTGCCGATCGCCGAGATCGCGCACGTCGTGGAGACGAGCTGGGACGACGCGGTCTACCACAAGGACCTGTTGCCGGTGGTCATGGTCATGGGCGACATGGCCGGCAAACTCGACAGTCCGCTGTACGGCATGTTCGATCTCGTCGGCCGGATCGACGAAATCGCCAACGCGACCAATACCGGCTATTCCGTCGAGCAGCGCTACATCAGCCAGCCGGATAACACGTACTATTTCTCGCTCAAATGGGACGGCGAGTGGCAGATCACTTACGAGACTTTCCGCGACATGGGGCTGGCCTATTCCGTGGGGTTGATCCTGATCTACCTGCTGGTCGTCGCGCAGTTCCGGTCCTACCTGCTGCCGCTGATCATCATGGCGCCCGATCCCGCTGACGATCATCGGCGTGATGCCGGGGCATGCACTCCTGGGCGCGAACTTCACCGCCACCTCGATGATCGGCATGATCGCCCTCGCGGGCATCATCGTGCGTAATTCGATCCTGCTCGTCGACTTCATCATGGAACAGCAGCGCGAGGGCAAGGGGCTGGAAGAAGCCGTCATCTGCGCGGCGGCCGTGCGCGCGAAGCCGATCGTGCTGACGGCGCTGGCCGCGATGATGGGCGCGTTCTTCATCCTCGACGACCCGATCTTCAACGGCCTCGCGATCTCGCTGATCTTCGGCATATTGATCTCGACGATGCTGACGCTGGTCGTGATCCCGCTGTTGTATTACAGCTTCCGGAACAGAATGGGCCGCCCGTAGGCGGCCCCGTTCCGACCGTGTGTTGCGGCGTCAGGCCGACGCATAGATGGATTTGACGACGTCCCTGGCATTGTAGAAGTCACCGTCTTCGGGCGGGGTTCCCTTACCCATGAGGATCTCGATCGACTGGCTGTGCCGCGTCTCCGGCCGACTCGCGTCAAACTCCATGTGCGTGAAGGTTGCCGGCCGCACGCTCCGGGTGCATGTCAGCAGACCGCAGCTGTCTTGCACATAGTAGGCGCGCTCGTAGCCGATTTCGGAATGCGGTTCGCGAGACTCGGTAGTAGACGTCTCGCGATCGACGATGCGGAACCACTCGTAGTCGTGCTCCAGTGTGAGTTGCGCGGCACGCAGCAAAGCGTAGTCGCGCGTGTCCTCGAGCGACGTACTCCGGTTGCCGTTGAAATTCACCCGGTAACGGTTCTCCGAGATCTTGCGGCTGTAGTAGCCGTAGTCAGTGGCGCTGTCCGCGGCCACGTAGCGCGGCGAAGACGCGCAGGCGGCGAGGGCGAGCGTTGCAGTAATTACTACTATCCGTGTAATCGACATGACATCCTCCTCGAAACGAATAAGTGCCGTTGTCATGCCGCAGACGGCCGAGCCGGGGTTTTATTCCACCGGATTTGCCGGTTTCTTCCAACCCATTGAAATCAATTGCTTTTCCTGGTCTGTATCGAGGGGACCGGCGGCACCCATCAGGCCGTCGACCGCCGCGGCCACGGACGCCGGGACGGCCGAGCCCGCCTGGCCGTAGTCCCCGCCGGGCGCGCCGGGCGCGCCGTAGGCGACCGTCGCCATCCGCCAGCGGCTGTCACGCCTGCAGGCCACGCCCTGTATCGATTCTTCGGGTGTGGCGATGCGCCATTGCCGGCAATAGTCACCGCGCTTGTCCTCGAACGACAACACCGGTTCACCCGTCGCATCGGTGCCGACCGTCACGGCCTCACCGCTGACGCCACTGTCCAGCAGGCGATACAGCGGCGATCCGGCATCGATGGCGTCCGCATACATCTGCCCGGCACCCGGGATGCTCTCCGACGCCGGCGTCAACCCGCGCCCGACGATGAGCCCGACGGCCAGTGCGATACCCGCCGCCAGCGCCACGGGAACCTGCAGGAACCGGCGCATGCCGCGTGCTTCGAACGGCACGACGTTGTCGGATGAACGACGCGGTTTGTCGAGCTGTGCCAGCACCGCCTTCGGCATCGGCGTCGTGTCGAGTGCCCGGAACACGCGCCGCACCGCCTCGTCGCCGGCACGCATCGCCTCGAGGCGTTGTGCGAGTCCGGGCTCGTTCGCGAGCCGTGCGGCGAACCGGTCTGCCTCGTCACCCTCGAGTTCGCCGTCGAGCCAGGCGCCGATCAATCTGTCGTCCGAATTGTCCTTCGCTTCCATCGCTTCTCATCCTCTCCAATCTATCCGGCCGCTGCGACCAGCCCGCTGCGCTCGAGCAACGCCGCGCGTGCCCGCGCGAGGCGGCTCATCACCGTTCCTATCGGCACTTCGAGAACCGTGGCGGCTTCCTTGTACGAATAGCCCTCGACCGCGACGAGTTCCAGCACGCTGCGCTGCTCCTCCGACATCGAGAACAGTGCCTTCTGCACTTCCTCGAGTGTCATCTCGCCGAGCACCTGCTCCTCTCCGGACACTACCTGCGTGCCGACCACGGCCGGGTCCCCGCTGGCTTCGCGGCGCACCTTGCGCGAACGCAGTTCGTCGATCCACAGGTTTCTGCAGACCCTGAGACCCCAGGGCAATACCTTCGCGTCCTGCGGCAAGCCACGGTCCAACAGGCGTTCGACCGTCGACTGCAACAAGTCATCCGCATCAGCGACGTTGCCGGTCAGGCTCAGCGCAAAGCGCCTGAGATTCGGCAGGACGTCCACGATGTCCCGGTGTTGATGTGTCAATTTGCGGTCCATGCGCTTGTTGTAACGAGCGAAGGCATGTTTTTATTCCATGCGGAATAGCCGGCAGGGCCGAGCCGTCGATACTTGGGAGAAGACGTCCGGGCTGAGCAACGCCATGGGAAGAGACTCACAAAAGGCAGTTTACATAATCGCTGTATTCGTGGCAGCGGCGCTGATGCTGGTACCGGGCGGCGGCAATTCGGCGTTCGCGCAGATCTCGTTGCCCGCCGTGCCCGGGAATCTGACCCATTTGCCTCCTCCGAAGCTCGAAAAACCCGTTCGCTCGACCGTAGAACGCACGGCCGAAAAGACAAAGGATACAACGGAGTCGGCCGCGAAGACGGTGGACGCCGCCAAAGCTTCGGTCACAGACACGGCCACCCCGATCGTGCGGGACGTCGGCTCTGTGGCCGGCAGACTGCTACGCAAATTCATCCCGTCCACCGACCCCGACGGCGCCGTGATCGAGCAAGACGTTATTGTCGTGCTCGCCGAACCCGACGACGTCGCAGGGCTGCCGATCCCCGACGATCAGCTCCTCGCCCGCCGTGAGCTGCCGGCGCTTGGGCTTACGCTCCTAACGCTCCGGCGACCCACCGGCGTGGAGCTGCCGCAAGCCATCGAGAACGTCCGCAGCGCCTTCCCGGCCTCGGCCGTCGACTTCAACCACGTCTATCGGTACGAAAGCGAGACACCGCGGCCCGCCTCCGTGTTGCCGGACCCGCCGCGGGATGGAGTCGCGACGGAGCTGAGAGTCGGCATGGTGGATTCGGCCGTCGAAGAGGACCATCCGGCTCTCGCCGGGAGCCGGGTCGTCGCCCGGGATTTCGCCGCAAACGAAGGTACCCGCCCCCGGACGCACGGCACGGCCGTCGCATCGCTGGTGACGGGCGGCGCTGGCGGCGCGGCTACCATTTATTCGGCATCGGTGTTTTTCCAGGTCCCGAATCACGAACCCGGCGCGACCACCGAAAGCCTCGTGGCCGCGCTGGAGTGGATGGCGGAGGAACGGCTCCCCGTCGTCAACATGAGTCTCGCCGGGCCGGGCAATGCGTTGCTCGAGAAGGCGATCGCCGCCACTCTGGCACGCGGCCTGATCGTCGTGGCCGCCGTCGGCAACAACGGTCCGTCGGGCCCACCGCTTTTTCCGGCGGCATACGACGGCGTCATCGGCGTGACGGCGGTCGATCGCGACGACCGCATATTCCGGTACGCAAACCGCGGTGATCAGGTCGACTGTGCGGCGGCAGGCGTCGACTTGCGGGTCGCAGACAGCGAATCGGGCGGCTGGATACTCGCGTCCGGGACTTCGATGGCTTCGCCGCATGTCGCTGTCGTGGTTGCACGTGCCCTGGGGTCCGGCACAATTGAACCCGCCTCTGTCATGTCCTGGCTCGTCGCCAACGCCAGGGATCTCGGCGCAAAGGGATTCGACCCCGTGTTCGGCTACGGCCTGATCGCGGAACCCCCCTCCGTCGCCTCGGCAGCGCACTGACCGGAATCAGAACTCCGCCTTCAGGGAGAGTCCTCCGACGTATTTGTCGAGCGCCGCCGGATCGAAGTTCGAGTCGTTCTGCGCCCTCTCGATCGTCGCATCGAACGAGTAATGCCCACCGACCGGTACGGAAGCCGTCAACAGGACTCGCAGCCGCCGGTCGCGGCGCGGCGCGCCGATGGCTTCGGTGACGTACAGGTAGTCACGCCGCTCGTATCGAATCTGCGCCTTCAGCAGCGCCCCGGAGGGCTCGAGGCGATAGCCGTAGGTAACGGCGCCCTGGCGTCCCCGGTAGTCCAGCTCCCTGGATGCCGCGTCCTCGTTACCGGCCTGCCAGGCCAGCGCGACGTATCGATCCATCCCGTCGAGGAGCAGATAAGTGTCGAACCGGTACGCCTTCGCGCGCGCGTCGCGTCCGGGCAGGTCGTCGAACCGCTTCCGGGAGGCGATGAAGGCACCGCGCAGGAATACGCGGCCGCCAATCAGCTTCGAGACGTTCGGCGAGTACCGTGTAACGGTCAGATAGGGTTCACCGTCGAGCCGGCCGTCGAAACGTTCGGCGGTCATTCCGGCGTCGAAGTAATGGCCGGTGACGTCGATGCCTGCGACGGCGTGCTGCAGACCCAGGTCGAATTTGTTGAATTGCCGGTGCCTCGACGTGTCGTAGTCCCAGCCGAGCCGCAAGGTGACGTGTTCACCCGCCTTGAAGGCGGCAGCGATGCCTGCGCCGAATTTGGCGACACTGTCGGCGGCACCGGCATTTTCGTCGAGCTCGGCGATGCCGACGTTGCTGTCGTAATCGGCCCCCACCGTCGCATTGAAGTCGAACTTCGCTGCCGGTTCCGCGGCGCTGCCGGCGGTCGCGGCCAGGAGTGCGGCGATTGCGGTCACCGCGGCCGTTATGCTGTTGCCTTTCATTGCTCGATCCTCCATGAAGAGGAGCCGGCGGCAGCGCCGCCGGCTCGAGTCGCACGCCAGAGAATCACTCATTACCGGGGAGCGGCAGCGAGTGCGTAACGTCGGTGACGATGTCTTCCTGGATCGTGGAGCGGACGTCATCCTGGACTGCCGCGCTCACGTCGGCGGCGACCTCGCCGGAGACGGACGATTCGACGGATTGCTGCACGTCCTCGCCGACCGACTCGCCTGCGTCGAGCGCGGCGGTCGCGGTGCTCTCCGCCTGGTCCTGCAGTTCGGCGCCGGTATCTTCGGCCCTGGCCTGCAGTTCGCCCGCGGTGTCCTGCGCCTTGCTCGGCAGATCGCTGCCGGTGTCCGCAGCGGCCCGGCCGTTGCCGTTCACCGCCGTCAGCGCACTCGCCGTCAACGGTTTGCCGTCGGCGTTCGCGGACTGCTGGCCCGACGCGTGGCCGGTGGTCCCGGCGTCTGCGCTCCCGCCGGACCCGGCAGAGGCGTCAGAGGGCTCGCCGTCGACAGCGGTCCTCTTGCTCCGGACGCCGGCGTCGGCGTTCGCCGATACATCGCCGCGTGCCTCGATGCTCGCCGACGAACCGTCCGTGCTCGCGGATGCAGATCCGTCGGCCGCGGTCGATGTCCGCGCGTCGAAGCCGGCTTCCGCGTCCAGAACTCCCGCGGCGTAGGACGCCGTTCCGAGCAGGACGAGCAGGGCGCCCGCGATGAGACGGGCAGACATTTTCCTGATGCTACAAGTCATGGTCGTTCCTCCTTGTCGTGAACTTGCGCAAGGAAGACGGCCTGGAGCGTCGAGTTATTCCGGCGCCATCGATGATGCGCCGGCCTGTCGCGATGAGAACCGGCCTGGATTATTGTCGAGATTGCGGCCCTGCGGCCGGCGCGGTCGCCGGTGAGCGTCAGAGCCGCCGCAAAGCCTCGATGCGCTCGGGGATCGGCGGATGGCTCATGAACAGGCGCATGAAGCCCTGCTTGCCGCCACCGGCGATGCCGAAGGCCTGCAGCGTCTTCGGCAGCTGTGCCGGCGCGCCCTGCTGGAGCCGGGTGAGCGCACGGATCATCGGCTCGCGCCCGTTGATCCTGGCCGAGCCGGCGTCGGCGCGGAACTCGCGCATGCGCGACACCCACATGACGATAATGCTGGCGAGGATACCGAGTACGAGTTGCGCGACGATCACGGCGGCGAAGTAGCCGAGACCGTAGCCTCTGTCGTTGCGGAGCACGACCTTGTCCACGACGTGGCCGACGATGCGTGACACGAAGATCACAAAGGTGTTGAGCACGCCCTGGATCAGCGTCAGCGTGACCATGTCGCCGTTGGCGACGTGCGACAGCTCGTGACCTAGCACGGCCTCGATCTCGTCCTTCTGCATGCCGCGCAACAGGCCCGTGCTGACCGCGACCAGAGCCGCGTTGCGCCGGGCTCCCGTCGCGAAGGCATTCATGTCCGGCGAATCATAGACCGCCACCTCCGGCGGCTCGACGCCGGCCTGGCGGGCGAGCCGCCCGACCGTGCTGACCAGCCATGCCTCGGCATCGTTGGCCGGACGCGTAATGACCCGGGCGCCGGTGCTGCGCTTGGCCATCCACTTGGACATCGCCAGCGAGATGAAGGCGCCGCCGAAGCCGAACACGAGCGACAGGATCAGCAGGCCCTCGTAGTTGATGCCGGCGTTGCGCTGCTGCAGCAGGCTGTCCACGCCGAGCAGGCGCAACACGATGCTGAGCACCAGCACCACGGCGAGGTTGGTAGCGACGAAAAGCCCTACGCGCTTGAGCATGCCCGGTTCCTCGGGTCGGATCGAGATTCGGATTTGGCGCTATTCTGAGACGATTTCAAGGGCCGTTCGTTCCCGCCGGTCCAAGTGTGTAGAGTGCCGGATAGGCAACGATTGGGGAATACGCAAATTGTCAATGAACGGCTACCCCGGACTCATCGTCGCGGCCTGGCAGGAGCGGCACGATGAAACCTGATGTGCCCGCCAGACCGGCGATCCGTTGCGCGCTCCTCGCGTCGCTGCTTCTCGTCTCCTCGATGGGGCAGGCGGCCGGCGACGGCGCGCAGGACGCATTCGTACAGACGGATCGCTCCGGGTTCGTGCTGGACGGCAAACCGTATCGATTCGTCGGCACCAACATGTGGTATGCAGCTTACCTCGGCGCGCCGTCGGAATACGGCGGCGATCGGGCGAGGCTCGGGCGCGAACTGGATCTGCTCGGCGCGACCGGCGTCGACAACATCCGGATCCTCGGCGCATCCGAACGCTCGCCACTGCGCAACTCGCTCCGGCCCGCCATCAGTTACCGCGGCGAGGTCGAGAACGAATACCTGCTCGAGGGCCTGGACTATGCGCTGGCGGAGATGGCCAAACGCCACATGAAAGCCGTGATCTTCCTCAACAACTTCTGGGAATGGTCCGGCGGCATGGTGACCTACCTGTCCTGGGTGAACGGCGGGAAGTACGTCAACCTCGGCGACCCGGCCGCGCCGTGGCCCGCGTTCGCCCTGTTCTCCGCACGCTTTTACTCGAATGCGGACGCCGTCGCATTGTACGACCGCTACGTCGTGACGCTGCTCGAACGGCGCAACACCGTGACCGGCCGCCTGTATCGTGACGACCCGACGATCATGAGCTGGCAGCTCGCGAACGAACCGCGCCCCGGCGACGGCGAAGTCAGCCGCGCCAACCTGCCGGCCTATTACGCGTGGATCCGGCACACGGCGGCCCTGATACACGAACATGCGCCGAAGCAGCTGGTATCGCTGGGCAGCGAAGGCACGATGGGCTGCCTCGAACTCGACGAGTGTTTCCTCAGGGCCCACGACGGTACCGGCATCGACTACGCGACATTCCACATGTGGCCGAAGAACTGGGGCTGGTACGACGCGCAACGTCCGCAAGCCACCTATGCAACCACGGAACGGCGCGCCGAAGCCTATATCGACCGCCACATCGAGTTCGCGCGGCAGCTCGGCATGCCGCTCGTGCTCGAGGAGTTCGGCTTCGAGCGCGACCAGGGTGCGGTGTCGCCCGAGGCATCGACCGACTACCGTGACCGGTTCTTCCGTCTGGTCTTCGATCGCGTGGAGTCCAGCGCGCGCGCGGGCGGCCCGCTGGTCGGCACGAACTTCTGGTGCTGGGGCGGCTACGGCCGCGCCGAGCACGCCGATGCCGGCTGGGAAGAAGGCGACACGGACTATACGGGCGACCCGCCGCAGGAACGGCAGGGCCTGAACTCGGTATTCTCCGGCGACGCCAGCACGCTGCGACTGTTACGCGCGCATGCGGACAGGCTCACCGAACTCGACGGCGATCTAGGCGATCAACGATAGTCGATCTCGACTCGGACGATGTCCGCCGTGTCGTCGAAGTCCGCGCGCAGGTATCCCGTACGCACCGGCGTCACGGCAAACTCGTAGCGCACCGGCACGAGATACTCGTAGTTCTTTTCGTCCGATGCGTAGTGTGTGATGCGGGCGTCGACCGGCTGCCATGACGCGCCGTCGCCTGACCAGGACAGCGAGATGGCCGGCTCTGCGTCCGCCTCGTACGCATACACGCGCAGGCCGAGCAGCTGCCCGGGTGCCGTGTAGACGACGTAGGCGCCCTTCTCCCCGTGCAGGCGCGAGTACGCCTCCTTGTAGGAGCGGTAGTCGCCGCTGCGTACCTCGACAGCTTTCGAGTCGAGCAGCACGCCGAGGTTGCGTGCCGTATCGACCCGCGTGAGGTGGTCAATGCGTAACGGTCCGACCACGTTGGACGGAGCCGATTCACCCGCGGCATTCACGGCACGGACCCGGTAGCAGAACGCGGCGCCGACTTCCGCACTTGTGTCGCTGAACAGGGCAAACCCCGGCGTCTGAACGTCTTCGATGCCTGCGGCAATCGTCAGCCACGGTCCGTTGGGCGTGCTGGCGCGCTCGATCGCGTAGGACGCGGCGCCCATCGAGCCGCGCCAGCTGAACATCGGCGCGTCCCGGAAAGGCAGCAACGCCGGCGGCTCCGGTACCGTGATGGGCGGCGCTTGCCTGCGCTGGATCCGGAATGCCTCGTCGCGTACGAGGTGCAGCAGCTTGCGCTCGTCGTACGGCTCGCCGACGTCGAAACCCGGCCAGTGATAGGCCCGGTAGAGCCCGTGCCCGATGGGCTCGGAGTGCTGGTAGAAACCGCCGTTCCGGTGGTGCCGGCGCAGACTCCAGACAAGAGCGCCGGGTATGCGGGGCTCGCCGAGGACGTAGTCGAGCACCGCCTCGAAGCCCGATGTGCTGATGAATCCGAACTCGCCGAGCAGCACCGGCTTGCGCCCATTCACCCGGCCCACGGTCCGCTGCAGATTGTTCAGCATCTCGATCGGACTCGTCTCGTAATGGTGCACGTCGATGACGTCGAACTCCGGAGCGTCCAGCGCGTACTGCTGCACGTCACCGTGGTAGCCGTCGATCAGCAGGTGCTTGCTGTCGATGCTCTTGATGTACCTGCCGATCTCGAGCGCCCAGGCCGGCGGATTCTGGAGCTCGTTTCCCGTCTGCCAGCCGAGGATGGTCTTGTCGTCCTTGTACAGCACGCCCGTGATCGTATTGCGGCGATTGAGGACGTGGGCGATCGTCGCCTCGAAGTCGGCAATCAGTTGCGGGTCGGTCCAGAACGCGTCCGCATCCTTGCCGCGGAACTCGGCGTAGTTCGGCCGCCCGCCCATCCATTGCCAGTTGTTGACCAGCGGCACGATGACGCGGATCCCGTATTCGTTCGCCAGTGCGAGTGCGAGGTCCATCGCCCGAAACGCTTTCTCGTTGAATTCGCCCGGCGCCTCGACGTAGGTCACGGCATCGGCGGGGAAGCGGCGGTTGCGCACGGGTATCGTGTAGGCCCGTACGACGCGGCCCCCCATTTCCGACACCGTGGCATAGAGGTCGCGCAGCTCGAACTCCGAGGGAAGGCCGTAGGGATTGGTCTGCCCGAATGCCATCTCGTCCTCGACGTACAGCAGGGTCGGTACGTTGAAGCAAACGAAGCGGAATTCCTCGTCGCCATCCATCAGCCGCGCGCCGTCCGCGGTGATGAAATGCTCGAAATCGGCCCCCGCCGGCACAGGCAGCGCGGTCATTGCAACGGCCAGCACCAGGATCGGGATCAGGATCGTGCGTTTCGGGCGCATCGGCACTCCGGGATGACGAGCGCGCATTGTTGCCGTCGGCCCGTTAGCGGTCAACCGGCGAGGGAACCGGCGCCGCTTTTCAGTATCCTATAATGTGTAGAGCATCCAGTCGCACACCCTTGCAAATCGCAGAGGCCCCAATATGAACAAGCTCCTTTTCTGCCTCATCGGCATCCTTTCGATATCACTCCCGGCGTATGCCGCCCTGGAGGCAGGCGACGCCGCGCCGGCTTTCGAAGCGAAGGCGTCCCTGGACGGCAAGGCCTTCGACTTTTCGTTGGCGGACGCACTCAAACAGGGGGCCGTGGTCGTCTATTTCTACCCGTCGGCCTACACGGGCGGCTGCAATATCGAGGCGCACGAATTTTCGACGCACATGGACCAGTTCAAGGCCGCCGGCGCGAGCGTCATCGGCGTCTCGCTCGACAGCATCGACCGGCTCAACGACTTCTCCGCGGATCCGGACTATTGCGCCGGCAAGCTGGCGGTCGCCTCCGATCCGACAGGCGCGATCGCGAAATCCTACAAGCTCGACGTCCACGGTCCGGTCGAAGGCGCGAAAGACACGCGCGGCATCGAGATCGGTCACGGCTTCGCCGAGCGCGTCACGTTCGTCGTGACGCCGGACGGCAAGATCGCCGAGACGATCGGCGGCGTGGCGCCGGCGGAGAATGTGCAGAAGACGCTCGCCGCGGTGCAGCAGCTGCAGAAGAAGAAGGGGGCCTGATCTCTCGTTCGCAGTCGCGAACCCGCCTCGTCCGGCCGTCTCAGGCGAAACGCCAGGCGGGTGGGCCCGGATACCAACCGCATAACGTTCAACACATCGCAACGGCGCACATGTGCTCGAGACGCTGGGGAATTGCGGCGCAGGTTCCCGTTTGGGGCCACAGGTGTTATGCTTTTCCCAACCATGTAGGGATATTGAGCGATGTTCCGCATGCGCCAATTCACTGCGGTGTGGGTTGTGTTGCCGCTTCTGGTGGCCGGCGGGCACGGCCGATCGGCCCTTGCCGCCGGACCGTTGGTCGTTCCCGATCCCGCTGCGCTGAGCTGTAGTTTCGTCATTTCGAGCGTCGCAACCCGCGTCGCGGCACTCGGCATCACCGAAGAGCAACGGCCGCAGCCGCCCACGCTTTCCCCGGGCAAGCCTGGAGCCCACATTCCACCGCCGACCGACCGCGAAGTCCGCGACCTCGCCGTCGTGCTCGGCGCGATCTCGGAATCCCGGAAATCCCCCGCCGTGCTGGCAGCACTGGCACGGGGCGAACCATTCTCCTTCGAGCGCTTCGCGGTGCTGGTGGGGGATACCCGCTCCATCCTCGCCGGTATCCACGCGAGCGAATTGCTCGGCGAAATCGGCGACGCGCCGAATTTGCCGCCCGATACGAAAGCATGGTTCGAAGGACAACTGGGACACATGATCGAGTGTCCGGTCATGCGGTTCCGGGGACGGGGCGATGCGAGCGCATTCGAGCGCACCCGGGAACTGGTGCTGAAATACCGGCGCCTCCTCGATCCCCTCATCTTCACCGACGTCTTCGGCACCGGACTCGAAAATGCCGGTACCACGGCCACCGCAAAGGAAAAGGCGCAATGAGGGCGCGGTTGGCAACCGCCCTCATCGGCATCGGACTACTTGCGGCAGGTACCGCACTGCCGCAGGACTTCGAATTGGAGTTCTCGGAGCAAATGCTGAACGATCTCGTGCACAGACTGGGCGCTCCGTCGAATTCCGGAATCTACCGGCAAACCATCGAGATTCCCGGTGTGCTGGACGAGTGTGTACCGCTCGGCTATCTCGACTGTCCCACCGTCGTGTCGGGCTCGGACCTGGGCGGGTTCCTGCGAATCCCGCTCGTTCGCTGTCGGGGGAAGAGCGGGCACATCGTCGTCAGCCCGGGCGCGGAAGCCATTCCGTGGCAGTGGTGGGTCACCGACGCCAGCTTCGAGGTCCAATCCGACGGTCTCCGGTTCAGCGCCACGGTCCGATATCACGTCAATAAAAAGTGGTTCCGCGAAAATCGCACCGTGCCGGCCACGGTCACTTACGACAGTGGAGGACAGGCGATCCGATTCAACGTTTCCCAATTCAAGGTCCCGATTCAAGTCGCTCCTTCGAGTTCGACCGGCGCACAAGAAGAGGTCGATGTCGGCCGGCTCATGAGCCTGGCGATACCGGTGCATCCACCGGTTTTCTCCGCGGCCAAACTCACGGGAGGAACGAAGACCATCACGAGCAAGGCGAGTCTCGCGTCAGTTAGCTACCTCCCTACCAAGCGCATCCGGATTGCCCTCAATGTTCAGTACTACTGACCATACGGGCAGCTGCCGGAAAATAATGGGCGTCGCGTTCGTCGCCGCCTGCCTGCTGGGCGCGACGCAGCAAGCCGACGCCGTTTGCGGCAATTCCAGCTTGCCGCCTCCCGTGCCCGAGCCGAGCAGGGCGACGCTGATCGTCTGCGAATCGGCTCTGAACAAATACGCCAGCGCAGTTCTGCCGCTCACCCGATCTACGCCGATCACGGTTACGATTTCGATACCGAATCCGTTCCTGATTCCGCCGGTAATCCACATCTCGTTCGACGGCACGGCGACCGCGAGTGTGACCTCCATTGTGTTTGACGTGACAGCGGCGGCGACAAACGTCCAGGCGGACATCAGTGGGCACATTCTCGGTTTTCCATACAACGGGCGCGTCTCGACCACGGTCAATACCGTAATCAACCCGAATCCGGAAGAGCTCCTGGTATTTCCGGGGCCGATGTTCATGTTACCGCGCGTAGAGATCATTTCCGGCGTTTCGATCAATGCGCCGTTCGTAGTCAACGTGGGCGCATCTCTGCAGGTAGCGCCGATCCCACTCGATGCCGTGGTACTGCACTTGTGGTCGCCAAGAGGTACGCGGGACGTCATCCTCAACGCGGATCACCACGCGCTCACTCGGCATAACGGCTATCTGGAGCTGAAAGGCGATGTTCGGATTCGGTAAGGCCGGCACTCGCCTGTTGCTGCCGCTGTTCGCGATGGCGGGCCTGTCGTCGTGCGTTCCGGATCTCGGCGTGCCGGAGAACGCATTGATCACCGGGAGCCACGCCAAAATGACCATCTGGGTGTTTCGCCCGGTCACACGGCCGGTAACCGTCAGGGTCAGCGGCCAGGTCACTGCGCCGTCAGCCGAGAACCTGCCTCCGAACTACCCGAACCTGGAGCAGGTCGGACCGCAGGAGCAGACCATCAGTGACCCCGACCGCCCGGTGCCGGTTGAATTCGAATTCCCTTCCTCCGGGCCCTTTCTGGTGCCGGGGGTTTGGGAGTTCGATGTTGCAGTGAGTTCGCCCGGGTCGCAGGACTGGACCATCACCTGCACACAAACTCTGATAGAGAGCAGCGTCGTGCAGGAAATCGAACTGTTCGAGGACATCAACGAGTGCAGCGCGGATTGGTTCGGGCATCCGACGCCCGACGGCGATCACGACGTCGCTGTCGTTTCGGTGGCGGTATCACCGAGCCCGACACCGGCGGGCGCGACAGCGCAGGTGACGGCAATGGTCGCCAACCTCGGCCAGGAACCGACCGAGACATTCGATGTCAGCGCGACCGCCGCCGGAGCGTCGCTGGGCAGCCGGCAGGTCACGGCTGCCGCCGACGGCTCGTCGACGCCGGTGACCTTCAACTGGGACACGACCGGACTCCAGGCCGATATTCCCTACCTCGTCGCCGTCGACATCCCGGTTATCCCCGGAGAAAACGGTGTGAATCCGGAAAATGGTGAAGCGTTCTACAACGACCAGAACAACGCGCTGAGCACGTCAGTGGCACTGGCACCAGCCGATGCGGATTTCGACGGCGTGACGGACGCCGACGACAACTGCCCGAACGATGCCAACTCGGATCAGGCGGATGTGGACGAGGACGGCACGGGCGACGCCTGCGACAATTGCCCCATCGTCGAGAATACGTCGCAGGCCGATGCCGACGGCGACGGCAAGGGCGATGCCTGCGATCTCGGCGTCCTGGGGTTCGTGCCGGCGTGTCCCGTCGACTGGACCGCCGGTTGCGCCCTGGTTGCCGCAGGAGACTGCACCTTGCCTCCGACACCGGCGCCGAATTTGCTGGGTTGCGTCTTCCTATTCGGCGAAGGATTCGAGATCGGCGCGACAGATGTGGCGATCGGCGGAACATCGGTGCCGGCCAGCCAGGTGCTCACCTGCGGCTCCACGCGCGCGGTCATCGCCGCCCCGAACGCCACGCCCGATGTCCCGTTGACGGTCACGACTTCGCAAGGGACGGCGCAGGGGCCGTACGACTACTGCCCGAGCACGCCGCCCACCTGTACCGGCGGACTCAAGGTCCAGACCTTTGCGCCGATCGGTGGCGAGCCCGGCGTGACGGTGAATCTGTTCGGCTGCGGCTTCAATGCCGGTACCCCGACTGTCACGATCGGCGCTGCACCGGCAACCAACGTGCAAGTAATTTTCGACCAGGCCCTGAGCTTCACCATTCCGCTGGGTGCGACTTCCGCCAAGGTAACGGTGACGATCGGTCCCAACTCGGCTACTACGAAGCGCGTTTTGCAGGTGCTCAACTAGCCGCGTGTCACGTCCGGCACTCGTCGCGGCTCCGCCGGTTGCCGACGACCGGTACACGCACTATCGGATCACTCCTGGCGCCCGAGGCGTTCCCGGATCCGCCTGTGCACGAGCGATTGTTTTTCCTCACTCAATGCGATGAACAGCGTGTAGCACATCACGAGCAGGACGGCATCGTATTGCGACGATTGAGGACGTGGTCGATCGTCGCCTCAAAGTCCGCGATCAATTGCGGGTCGGCAGGTATGGGCAGCAGCGCGGCAGCGAGCATCAGGGCCAGGCCCTTTTTCAAACCTCTGGAATTCATTGGCGCACCCGATTGGCGAAATTGAATTGTTGCCGGGGGTCCAAGGACGGTCAACAGGAAGGGAACCGATCCGCTTTCGCTGTATCATAAGTGAGGAGTATCGAGTCGAATTCCTAATTCAACGTGGTGGTGAAAACATGAAAAGGTCTCTGTTCTGCCTGCTCGGCATCATCTCATTCTCGCTCCCGGCGTATGCCGCCCTGGAGGCAGGCGACGCCGCGCCGGCTTTCGAAGCGAAGGCGTCCCTGGACGGCAAGGCCTTCGACTTTTCGTTGGCGGACGCACTCAAACAGGGGGCCGTGGTCGTCTATTTCTACCCGTCGGCCTACACGGGCGGCTGCAATATCGAGGCGCACGAATTTTCGACGCACATGGACCAGTTCAAGGCCGCCGGCGCGAGCGTCATCGGCGTCTCGCTCGACAGCATCGACCGGCTCAACGACTTCTCCGCGGATCCGGACTATTGCGCCGGCAAGCTGGCGGTCGCCTCCGATCCGACAGGCGCGATCGCGAAATCCTACAAGCTCGACGTCCACGGTCCGGTCGAAGGCGCGAAAGACACGCGCGGCATCGAGATCGGTCACGGCTTCGCCGAGCGCGTCACGTTCGTCGTGACGCCGGACGGCAAGATCGCCGAGACGATCGGCGGCGTGGCGCCGGCGGAGAATGTGCAGAAGACGCTCGCCGCGGTGCGGCAGCTGCAGAAGAAATAGCGCAGCCGCGGATCGGGGGACGACCTAGTCCCCGGCATGGCTGTCGAACCAGCGCGCGGCGAGCCTATCGCGCTCTGTCGCCCTGCCCGAGATCGTGTGGCCCTCGCCGCCGAATACGTGCAGTTCGAACGGCTTGCCGAGTTCGTTCAGGCGCGTGGCGAGTGACAGCGACTGGCTGACCGGGATGCTCTGGTCATCGCCGCCCTGCATGATCAGCAGTGGCGTATCGATCTTGTCAGCCCACGTCACGGCGGAACGCCGTCCCAGGACTTCGTCCCTGTTCTCTCTCCAGCCCGGCCAGAGCTGATCGGCGGTGTCCGCATAGCGGTCCGGATAGTCTTCGAGGAGACTCAAGAAGTCGGTAGGCGCGCCGTAAACGGCCGCGGCGCGGGTCGGAAAGCCGTCACGGAGTGCCTGCAGGACCATCATCCCGCCGCGCGATTCACCCATCAGGTAGAGCCGCTGCGCATCCACGCAAGCAAGCTCCTTCGCGAGGTCGGCGATACGCATCAGGTCGTCGAGATCCTTGCCGCCCATCTCGTCGTGGCCCGGAGCGCCTTCGCTGCCGCGATACATGGGCGCCAGGATGACGAACCCGGACTGCGCGAGACGATGAAACGTCGATAGGTATTCGGGCGCCGCATCGTTGCGTACGTAGCTGCCGCGATTGAAGACGATGGTCTTCATCGGTTTGCCGACGTCCTTGGGCCGGTAGAGAAACGCGACGACGTCCAGGCCGTCGCTTCGGTACACGAGCTTTTCGAAGACGAATCGTTCGTCGCGCCGCGCACTTTGGTAGTCGCTTTCGTTGGTATAGCGGTCGATCAGCGGCCTTTCCGACAGCGCACCGAAGCCGGGAACTTCTATATTCTCCCGGCTGATCAGGATGCTCGACGCTTCGTCGCCGGACGGGCTCTCGGCCGGAGAGTTCAAGCTGAAAAAGAGCCCGGGTATCAGAAACAGCCAAAAAGCGAGTGACCGGCCGCATGGATATCGGTTGTGGTGCATTGGCTACTGCCCCTTAGATTCTGGTCTCGTTCTGTAGACCGCGTGCGTCGCCGTTTGATTCCAATGCACGCCCCAGGCGTGAAGCCGCGACCATCAGGCACGTGACGACGAAATAGATCGCAATGGCGACCACCAGGACGCTGCCATAGTCATCCGGCGCCACGACTGTCGCCGCGAGCGCGGGACCCAAAGCACCCCCGGCCGCGGTGAAGAAACCTCCGACAACGACCACGCTGCCGCCGGGGTCGAGGCGGGCCTCGAAGGCCTGAAAATACGGCAGTCCAAATGCCCATGCGACGCTGAGCGCACACATCGCTGCAACATACACCGGAGTGCCGGACCCGTTGAGCAACAGCACAAGCGAGGCAGCCGACACGATCACGGCAGCCGTCAATGGAACCAGTCGTCCGTAGCGATCGCCCAACCAGACCACCCCGAAAGCAGCAGGTATTCCGAGCACCGTCGCAATGCCGAGGATTTCCCCGATACGTTGACCGGACAGCGAGAAGCTGACGCCGATACGCTCTGCGTAGGTGAAATGCATGTTGTTTGCGGTCTCGTAAAGGCCGATTCCCAGCATCGCGAGCAATGCGGCGGGTCTCAGGAGCATGTGAATCTCGATCGACGGATCCTCCACCTGTGCCGCCCGTCGGATCACGGAGGGTGTCAGCAACAGCGCAAACAGCGCGGCGGCAGACAGCCCCAGATACATGCCGCCCAACCCGATGTCGGGCAGCATCAATGGCAATCCGTAAAGTCCCAGGGCACTCAGGGCGAACTGGAAAACCATGAAGATGCCGTAGCCGCGTTCGGGTTTCGGCATTGCCGCAATCGACGTCATCACGGCGGCATATGCAGCGGAACCGCCCAGTCCGGAAAGTGCGCGCAACGCGAGAAATGACCATACCGGTATTCTGCCGACGAGAGTCGAAGCCACGTCGCTCAGCGTGAGTGTGATCAGGCCGGCGATGGCAATCGTGCGCGGATCCAGGTGCCGGATTCGAAGCCCGATCACGATCGCCGCCGCGGCACTGCCCATCGCTCCGACCGCTGCTACCCAGCCGGCTTGTGACTCGGTGAATGCCGCGAGGTCGACCAAGGCACCGACCATCGTAGGCAGGATCAGCAGGGGCAGAATGGCAATTGAGCCCAGAATGGACAGGCGCATTATCCGGTTGGCTTCGATTGGCAGCTCACCCACGGCAGATTTTTGACAATGCCTGCATGCTACCGCGCATAATATTGCTAAGGCCACACTCCGGAGACACGATGCGAAAAGTGACTTTCGCCGCAACGCAAATGGCCTGTATTGATGACAGGAATGCGAACATCGCACTCGCAGAACAGCAGGTGCGCGATGCAGCTTCGAGAGGGGCCCAGATCATCCTGCTGCAGGAGCTGTTTGAAACTCTCTATTTCTGCAAGGACCAGGACGGCGCCTATTTCGAACTGGCCCACGATGCGCGAGGTGACAAGCTGATCGAGAGATTCCAGGCGCTGGCCAGGGATTTGTCGGTCGTTTTGCCCATCAGTTTTTTCGAGCGCGCCAACACGACTTTTTTCAATTCCGTCGGCATCATCGATGCCGATGGCAGGCTTCTCGGTACCTACCGGAAATCGCATATACCCGATTCGCCCGGTTACCAGGAGAAATTCTATTTCAGTCCGGGCGACACGGGCTTTCGTGTGTGGCAGACGAAATACGCCTGCATCGGCGTCGCGATCTGCTGGGACCAGTGGTTCCCCGAGGCAGCTCGCAGCATGGTCCTCGAAGGCGCCGAGGTTCTGTTGTATCCGACTGCCATAGGCTCCGAGCCCGGGTATCCCGAGATGGACTCCTGCGGCCACTGGCAGCGAGTCATGCAGGGACATGCCGCGGCGAATTGCGTGCCGGTAGTCGCGTCGAACCGGATCGGTCTCGAGAAAGGCGCATCCTGCGAGGTGACCTTCTATGGCAGCTCATTCATCACCGACCATACCGGGAAGAAAGTGGTGGAATCCGATCGTGAAGGCCGGGACATCATCACCGCCGAACTCGACCTCGACATGATGCGAGCGGAACGGACTGCCTGGGGCCTATTCCGGGATCGCCGCCCGGATCTCTACCGCGGTATCCTGCAACTGGACGGCAAAGTCGCTGAGTCATGAACGGCGACGCGTTCCCGACGGCCAGAGCGGCCGGCTATCGCATGCCGGCAGAATGGGAACTGCACGAACGTTGCTGGATGTCCTGGCCGTCCCGCAGAGAACTCTGGGATGACAATCTCGGCGCGACGCAACGGGCGTATGCAAACGTGGCCAATGCCATCAGCGAATTCGAACCGGTTACGATGCTCGCGCCGCCACACGATGCCGACAACGCGCGCAGCCAGTGCGGCGACCGGATAACGGTTCTCGCGGTCGAGCTTGACGACTCCTGGACCCGGGACAATGGGCCCAACTTTGTCAAGAACGATGCCGGCGAACTGGCGGCGTCGGTATTTCATTTCAATGCCTGGGGTGGGAAACACCGACCCTGGGGCAAGGACGCCGCTTTGGGTCATCGTCTGGCCGAATACCTCGGCATCCCCTCGTTTTCATCGACGATATTCATGGAAGGCGGCGGCATCAATGTCGACGGTCGGGGGACGCTGCTCACGACGGAACAATGCGTGCTGAACGACAATCGCAACCCGGGACTCACGAAAGACGAAGCCGCCAGGGCCCTTTGCGATGCGCTGGGCATGACCAGGCTGATCTGGCTACCAGGCGATCCGGACGATATCGAAACGGACGGCCACGTCGACGGGATCGCCTGCTTTGTCCGGCCGGGCAAGGTGCTGGTCGAGATTTGTCCCGTTCAGGGGACGCCGCGATACGACAATATGCAGGCCAACCTCGAGGCCGTCAGAAACGCGACCGATGCTAATGGCGACACCCTGGACATTGTGACCATAGAGGAAGCATACGAGGCGGAGCGTCGCAGCGAAATATTTGCCAGTTCCTACATCAATTTCTATATCGCAAACGGCGGCATCGTCATGCCCGGATTCGGCATCGATCGTGATCAGGATGCGCGCAATCTCGTGGCAACGCTGTTCCCCGACCGCGAAGTGGTACAGCTCGACATTTCGGACATCGCCCTGGGCGGCGGCGGCATCCACTGCATTACGCAGCAACAACCGGTTTCCGGCACCTAGGCTGACTGCGAAATTTTCGGCAATCCCTCGAGCACCGGAGTGGCATTCGCACCAGAAGGGAACCGGACGCGAGCTACGCTAATATCGCCCCAGTCCTGGCCCTGAAAGCAGACACCGCCAGCTTCGAGACGAGTTGGTAGTTCGTTCTTCGCTTTCTTCAATATCATTCCCTTCTTCATGTTCTGGCGCGACACCCGCCGGTACGGTTCTCATGCAGGCCACACTTCGGACCAGCAAGGATGATATGGGGAGAACGGCTGCTTTGAGGCAGAAGCGATCGCGCGGGGAAAGATTGAAGGGCGAGGGAGGTACCGGGGATCATTCTCGGCGCTCGAGTCGCTCGAGCCGCTTCAGGACTTGCCCGGACACGCCGGGGAGTTCTTCTTCTTTCAATGCAAGGAACAACGTGTAGCACATCACGAGCAAGACGGCGCAGAAGGGCAAACCGGTGGTAATCGCAGCCGTTTGCAGCGCGCTCAGCGCGTCACCTGCACCGACCGTGCCCGCGACCAGCAGCACGGCCGCCAGGATCCCCTCCGTAACTGCCCAGAACAGGCGTTGCTGCCATATCGGATGCGGATCGCCGCCGTTCGTCAGCATATCCACGACCAGCGAGCCCGAATCCGACGACGTCGCGAAGAACAGCGTCACGACGACGATGGCGAGCACCGACATGATCGTCGACGCGATCGCGCCGATCGGCAACTGGTTCAGGAGCACGAAGATCGCATGGGCCGCGTCCGCATTCAGCAAGGCCGTGTCCGCACCGCCCATGACCTTGTGCAGTGCCGCCTGGCCGAAGATGACGAACCAGACGATCGAAGCACCTGTCGGGATCAGCAACGTGCCCCATATAAACTGGCGAATCGTGTAGCCGTACGAGATGCGGGCAATGAACATGCCGACGAAAGGCGACCACGATATCCACCAGCCCCAATAGAACAGCGTCCAGGCCTTCTGGAACGCGACGCCTTTCGGGTCCGTGAACAAGCTCAGGCTCGTCTGGACCAGATGCTGAAGATAGTAGCCCGTATCCGTCACCATCGCGCCGAGCAGATACAGCGTGGGCCCGACGAGGAACACGAAGGCGGCCAGCGCCATGGCCAGCCACATATTGATCACCGAGAGCCTTCTGATGCCGGCATTTACGCCGAGCATCACGCTCGTGATCGCGACGGCCTCGACGGCCGCGATCACAAGCAGCCGCGAAGTCAGGTCGTCCGGGATACCGAACAGGGCAGTGAGGCCCGCCGCGATCTGGCTTGCGCCCAGGCCGATCGACGTCGCCAGGCCGAACAACGTGCCGAATACGGCCAGGATGTCGATTAGATGGCCGATCGGTCCGTAGATACCGTCACCGATAATGGGATAGAAAGCGGCCGCCGGCTTCAGCGGCAAGCCGCGCCGGTACGTGAAATAGCCCATCGCGAGGCCGAGCACGACGTAAATCGCCCACGGCTGCAGCCCCCAGTGGAAGAACGTGAAGTTCATCGCCTGCATCGCCGCGTCTGCGCTCCCGCTCGTTGCGAGCGGCGGGTTCTTGAAATGCATGATGGGCTCGGAGACGCCGTAGTAGACGAGGCCGATGCCCATGCCTGCCGTGAACATCATCGATACCCAGGACCAGGTGCTGTACTCCGGCGTCGCATCGTCGTCGCCGAGCCGCAGCCGTCCCCAGCGGCTCAGCGCGATGACCACCGTGAACACCAGGAACCCGAACGTGCTCAGGACGTAGAACCAGCCGAACCGCGTCGTGATGAAGTCCTGCACCGCATTGGCCGTCTCGCCGAACTGCCTCGGATACAGGGATGCGAGTGCGACGACGACGAGCACGACACCGCCGGAGACCAGGAACACCGGCGGATTGGTGTGCGTGTGCAGATAGGTTTTGATGCGATCCATGGGACCGGATCAGTGGACCGTAACGACGGTGCATTTCGCCGCATGAAGCACTTTGTGGGACACGCTGCCTACGAGCAGCCCTTTGACATCGCTGAGACCCCGGCTACCCATGACGATCGCATCGACGCCGAGGCGCTCGGCCTCCTCGAGGATGACGTCTGCCGGCGAACCCATGCGCACTATGTTCTCCGTGTGCACGCTCGAGATATCGAGCTTCTTCTTGGTTTGCTCCATCATGCCGAGCCCCGCTTTCTCGGCTTCGTCTACGTGTTCCAGCAATTGTCTGCCCGTTTGCTCGACCTTCTCTCGAGACATGCCCATGGGCCTCGCGCCGACCGCTCTTCCGAGCAGATCCTCCGCGAGAGGCCATTCTGGCACGTTGAGCAGATAGAGCGTCGCATCGTCCGCCGAGGCCAGCCGATGTGCGATACGAAGCGCCCGGCGCGAATGCTCCGAGCCATCGAGGGGAACGAGTATCTTATTGAACATACCAGCACCGTAGTCTATCGCGTGTGGGGCGTCAGTTCGAACGCGATCCCGTTGTTCTTGGCTTTCGCAACCGAGATGGTACGCTGAAAAATATTGCCCAGGAGGACGTCATGGCCGTAACCGGCATTGGGGGCATTTTCTTCCGCGCCAACGATCCCGACGCGTTGCGTCAATGGTATCGAGTCAGTCTCGGGGTTGTTCTCGAGGGCTACACGCCCTGGCAACAGGCCGGCGGTCCGACGATGATCATGCCGTTCGCCGGCGACACCGATTATTGGCCGGACAGCAAACAATGGATGATCAACTTCCGCGTCACGGACCTGGACGAGCTATTGTCGAAACTGCGGCAGGCCGATATAGCCGTACAGACAGATCCCGCCTGGGACAGTCCCGAGGTGGGCCGCTTCGCCCGCATCCACGATCCCGAAGGTAATCCGATCGAGCTATGGGAACCGGCCGAATGAGGTACTGTTGAGGGCGCCGGACCCTTATTGCTCAGGTTAGAACTCCCTGTCGTTCAGCGAGCCGCCCTTCTCGCGGTCAGGGTATCGGGTCCGGCGCCGTGGCCAGGCGCTTCACCAGCGCGTAGAGAAAGTCGCGCGCATCGTAAAGCGAATCCACGCCAATGCGTTCATTGAGTCCATGGATATGCCCGAGATCGGGTTCCAGGAAGTACGCGCCGATTCCGTAGGTGGGGATTCCGATCGTGGCAAGAAACGGCGCATCCGTCCCACCGGCCTGAAAAATCGGCACAACCGGCAGGCCCGGATAGATTTCCGCGGCAGTAGCCTCGATCGGACCCCAGATCGCCGGCGTGAGCGGCGGCGTGACTGCGATAGGGCTGCGCAAGGGCGTCGAAGTGACCTTCACCTCCGGATCGACGACTACCCGTTCCAGTGCCTTGCGAACGTCCTCGACGGAATCGGTCGGATAGATGCGGCAATTCACGTTGGCCGTCGCGCGCTGCGGCAGCGCGTTTGTAGCATGGCCCGCCTCGAGCATCGTCGCCACGCAGGTCGTGTGCAGCACGGCGTTGTAGCTCGGGTCCGTCTTGACGATGGCCAGCGCATCGGCATCGTCAGGGTTGGCTGCGAGCGCCTGCATCGCCTTACCCATCTCACCGCCCCTCAAGGCACCCATTCGCTCGAAGAAGGTCTTCGTCGTGTCGTTCAGGTGGGTCGGGAATTCATACCTGCTGACCCGCGTCAGGGCAGCAGCGAGTTGATAGATCGCGTTCTTCTTCACCGGCCTCGAGCTGTGACCGCCCGGGTTGGTCACCTCGAGTTTGTAGTCCTCGGGTAGCTTTTCGCCTGCCTGCATGGTGAGCATGACGCGCTTGCCGTTCTCGTCCAGTACACCCCAGGCACCCTCATTCAATGCAAATCCGGCCGCGATGAGATCGGCGTGCTCAGCCGCGAGGTTTTCGGCTCCGTTGAAGGCGCCGATGGTCTCCTCGCCGCAAGTGAGCGCCAGTTTGACCGTGCGCGGGGGCTGATATCCGTCCTGTAGAAAGCGCACCAGCGTGTCGACCCAGATCGCGGCCATGGCCTTGTCGTCGACGGCGCCGCGGGCATAGAAGTATCCGTCCTCCTCGATCAGCTTGAAGGGATCCCGCGTCCAATCCTCACGCTTGGCTTCGACGACGTCGATGTGCGCCAGCAACAGCATCGGTTTCAGGGTCGGGTCGCCGCCCTGCAACACGGCAACGAGGCTGCCTTCCCTGGGATGGCCCGGTGCTACCACCAGACGGATGTCTTCGTCCGGCATGCCGGCCGCCGTCAGGCGCGCACCCATCTTCTTCGCGGCCTCCGTGCAGCTGCCGCTCGAAAGCGTGGTGTTGGTTTCAATCAGTTCGCGATACAGCTCGCGAAACGCGGCCTGGCCCGGACGCAAGTCAGATGCGAAAGCCGGCAAGCAGAAAAACACCATGGTAAAGACTGCGGACGACAGGCGTGTGTTCATATCAGCCTCACTCAGGACAAGGAAGAGAGGGGAAGTATATACGTCAATATAGTCAGCGCTCTCGACGGGGGTGTCGCGTCGGAATCGTCTGCAACCTGTGCCGGGCGCTAGCTGCTCAATGCGATGCCGGTGATCACAAACGTTGCAAGAAGAAGCGTCTGGATCACCATGACTCCCACTGGCGCAAGCCCGACCTCGGTCAGCGCCTTCAGTGACGTCTTGACCCCGAGTGCCGCGACAGCGGTCAACAGGCACCAGCTCGACACCGGCGTCATTGCGTCGTGGACCGGCCCGGGCACCCAACCCGTGCTGTTGACGATGACGAGCACGACGAAGGCCACGAGGAACCACGGCAACAGCGGCGCATTGCCCGTTTCGGGGTTGCGCCGACGATGCGTCACCAGTGAGACGGTGATCACGACCGGTACGAGGCAGGCGACGCGCAAGAGTTTGACGATCGTCGATATCTCGCCGGTCTGATCGGAAATGATGTAGCCGGCGCCGACGACCTGCGCGACGTCGTGAATGGTCCCGCCCAGGAAGACGCCCGCCGTCGCGTGATCGTAGTGAAGATACGTGACGAACACCGGGTATATGATCATCGCCATCGTGCTCAGCGCCGTGACGCCTGCAACGGTCAATATCGTGTTGCGCTCGTGATGCTCATGGGCCGGCAGCACCGACGAGATCGCGAGTGCGGCCGATGCGCCGCAGATCGCCACGGCGCCGGCGGAGAGAACGGACTGGTTGTTTCCCAACCCGAAAGCCCGCCCGACCAGGCTACCCAGCAGGATTGTCGCCGCAACGCTCACCACGATCACCACGAGCACGGACCAGCCCAGGCCCATCACTTCGGTCACCGTGATCCGAAGACCGAGCAGCGCCACGCCGAAACGAAGGATGTTGCGGCTCGCAAAGCGAATGCCGCTCGCGAATCGTTCGTCTTCGCCCAGGAAATTGAATGCCATGCCGAACAACAGGGCATACAACATGGTAGGGCCGCCCAGCCGGTCGCTGACGAACCTCACGGCGAGCGCAATCGTGGCGCTGATCAGCAGGCCGGGCAAACTCGCCCGGAACAATTCATTGATCTTCGTCATTCGGATTCACGTCTGTGGAGACCGGGATTATCCCCGGCGTGTCGGATTCCGGCGAAGATACCACGACACGTCCGGGTTGCTGTCGAACTCCACGACGATCTTGTCGTCCCTGAAAATCATGAAACCGCGTGTTTTCTCGAGGATTCGCACCGCCCAACCTCCCGCTTCGATCATCTTCAGTATGCAGGATATCTGTCCTTTCTCCTTACGCGGTAGCCACGACGAACAACCGTTTGAAGGGGAACAGCGTGTGGCCGTCGGCTTTTGGCGGATACGCGCGCAGCACGCGGGCCCGGTACGCCTCCCAGAACTGCGTCCGCAGGGGCTCTTGCAGCGCGTCCAGCAGCGTTTTCAGCCAGGTGCTCCGGGTGAATTCGGGTACGGGGTTGTCTCCGCTCAGCACCTGCTGGTACTCCGTCTCCCAGATGTCGAGTTCGCTGGCGTGGGGCGTCAGCAGGTCGTAATAAAAGTCCGGGTCGGCCACCGGCGAGCGACGTTGGATGCCGCGTAGCGTCTCGGCCCACGGGCCGTCGACGGCCGTCTCGAACATCAGGGTGTGGGAGGGGGCATCGAAGTTGCGCGGCATCTGCACGGCCAGCACGCCGCCCGGCCTGAGGAGGCCCATCAGCCGTGCGAAAAGCCGGTCGTGATGGTCCAGCCAATGCAAGGCGGCGTTGGAATACAGCACGTCCACGGGTCGCTCTGGCTGCCAGTCGTGCAGGTCGGCGGTGACCCAGGCGGTGTCCGGGTACGCTCCAGCGGCCTCGGCCAGCATGTCCGGGGAGTTGTCCACGCCGGTGAGGCGAGCCCCCGGCCAGCGCTTGCGCAGGTACTCGGTGATGTTGCCCGGGCCGCAGCCCAGGTCCACCACTTCCTCCGGCGCCGTGAGGGGAATGCGCTGCAGCAGTTCCAGGGCCGGCCGCAATCGGTGTGTGCCGAAGGCCAGGTAATCTCCGGGATCCCAAGTCATGCTCATGGGAGACACTCTCCGTGTGGGTCGTGGCGGGGCGATTCTATACCATGAGGAGCAACACCGTTTTCAAGCCCGTCCGATGTTCACCCGAGTCGCGGCGCTGAGGGAATCGGTCGGTTCTTCCAGACAGATGTCGATTCCGGGATCGCCGCATCGACTACGGGGAAAGCGCCAACGGGCGCGAGCGTCTTTCAATCGGAGGGAATTGAGATGGGTAGAACGACCGCAATCCTCGTCGCGAGGCTGATCTTTGCCGCGAGCTTCGCAATGGCCGCAAGCTTCAAGTTCGTCGACATGCATTCAACCGCCGGCTACATCGCGTCGGCCGGCTTCCCGGTGCCGCTGGCACTGGCCTGGATCGCCGCCTTTTGCGAGACTGCACTGGCGCTCGCCTTCCTCACGGGCGCCTTCTTTTCCGAAGCGGCGCTCCTTGCAAGCGCATACATTCTGTTCCTGGCGTTTACCTTCCACGGCCCTTCGCACTGGAATAGCAACCAGATGGAATTCGGCTTCTTCGTGGACCATTTCACCTACATCGCGGGACTGCTCTTTGCCGCGGTGCACGGTCCGGGGGATAAATTGGCTATCCGGAAGAGGGTCGTTCGGAGACAGTTATGAAGATTATCCGAACCTCGTCGCGCATGTCGCCCGCGGCGAAGCATGGCCCACCGGGATGCGGTGTGATTCAAGGAAGGATCGGCTGAGATTCCTGCCCTCGGAGCACGCCTTTTCAATCATTGCCGGCTCCTGATACACACATGTTCCTCTGCCTGGCGAAAGGCAGGTCACATTCCCAGTCGTTCCCCGAGAATGTCAGATGCGCGTTCTCCGGAAGCTCCACGGCGGCGCATTTTGCCTCGTCCATTCGGAATCCACGGTCGCACTCCCAGCCGGGTCCGTATGACGAGTTGGACAGGTAAGCATTCGAAGGAACGTTGATCGCAACGCAGGCATCGTCCACTTTTCGGTAGCCGCGATCGCAGTTCCAGCCGGATTCGCTGAAAGCGATGGTCAAATACGCATTCGCGGGCACGACGATAGCTGCGCAGCGGTTGTCCTTCGCCCGGTAGCCCCGATCGCAGGTCCAGCCGGGCGTTCTGGAACTCTGCGTCAGATAGCCGTTTACCGGCACGACGATGGCCGCGCAAGTTTCATCAATCTGTCGATAGCCCCTGTCGCATATCCATCTGTCGCCGGACGCCGCGCTAAGGTAGGCGTGTGCCGGCAACTCGACAGCGACGCAGGTGTCGCCATCCTGTCGAAAGCCGCGGCGGCACTCCCAACCCGAGCCAAAGGTCGAGTCCGTCAAGTAGGCATTTTCCGGCAACGTCACGGGAGCACAAGCGCCATCGAGCTTGTGATAACCACGGTCGCAATCCCATCCGCTCGTATAGCTCCTCGCGTGCGCGTTGGCCGGTATCGCGTCCTCGGTGCCTTGCGCGATGACGGGAGCCGCCATGCCGGTGAACATTGCCAGGACCGTCCAGGCGTATCCGAGCAGGTGGCCGAGTTCGGAGCCCGGATTGGCAGACCTGCTCAACGAACCTGGCCTGCGGCCGTTACCGTCTTGTCCTGGCACTGGATTGTCTGCGGTGGGTTGTCAGAGAGCCGGCTTCACAAAACGGCAGGCGAAACAGTGTTCGCCTGCCATGAATGACACCTGTTGCCATTACGCTGCTTTGAGCTCAGCGGCGATCTTGTGGAAGGTGGAATTGGCAACCTCGTAGGTCTTCACCCGCGGAGTTCCGTCAACCAGCTTCGACAAAAGCTTGGTGACCTCGGCGTACGAGGCGCGGCCGTAGGCTTCGGCGCTTTCCTTGCTGTCCCACAGGCTCACCGCAAACGCGTCCTTGCCGACGGGGTTAACAAAAGTGATTGCGTCCTTGAATCCCTTCTGTTTGCGAAGCAGGGGCAGTACTTCCGCCTCGATCTTGTGCGTGAAATCTATGCGGCTGTCCTGCTTGAGTTCCATTGTTACTTGACGTGCGTACATGTCGTTCTCCGTCCTTGTAGTTGGCCAGCAGGGCATTTCAAACAACTTAATTGGTTCAATAGTTCTGAAGCCCTGTTGATCCGTTAACCATAATCGGTTAATTAACTTGATTAGTCAAGCGATATCTGTAATTGTCTCATTGGTTAACCATCTATGTAAATCGACAGGGACCGCCAATGGACGTTTGTTCTCTGATAAAGACGCGACTCAAGGAGCTGGGACTGGAGCAGAAGGACCTGGCCGCCGCCACGGAAGTGACGGAATCCTACATATCGCAATTGCTTACCCGGAAGAAATTGCCGCCGGCCCCGGATCGGACCGATATCTACGAAAAGATGAGCCGTTTTCTACGCCTGACCAAAGGCGAGCTGGCGACACTGGCGCGCGCGCAGCGCCTCGACGAAATTCGGCGCGACTATGAGGCGCCGCAAGCTGCGCTGCTGAAAGAGACGCGGGAATTGATCTTGCAGAAATGTGCACCCGCCCGTCGACAGCAGATTCGCGCAGTATTCGAGAGACAGGCTTTCGGCGAACTGGAGCGCCTGATTACTCAGAAACTCCTCGACATCGTCGGTCGGGCCGCAAGGAGAGAATTGGACAACGAGGCCTGGCTGCACGAAGTCGCGCAGCTCAGCGACAAGAGCTACGCGCAGATGCGCGTGATCATTCTGGAGTTTCTCGACACCGATATCTTCAATGTGTCCAACGCAGATTGTATTTCCTTCCTGAATCCGCTGATTGCAGGCTGGGACATCGACCTCTCGACCTTCGATATGGAAATCAGGCTGAACGAAAGACTCGTTCCGGGGAAGCCGATGAGATTTTCCTTCGTCGAGACCGACACCGACAACCCCGGCGAGGATGAGCCGGGCTTCGTTGAGTTCCTCGAGGACACCAATCTCAGCGTCGGTGTTTCCGGCGAGGAGATCGAGTTCCTGAAACGGCTGAAGTTCAAGGGAAAACGACCGAGTGCACTCTATTATTATCGGGCACTGCAGACGTTCAGGGACCCATTGCACTTTCGATCAGCAGACAATTAGCTGCACGTGCGCTACGCATGAACCATCTTCTCTTGCACTGCGAGCGACTTCACTAGCGCATACGCGCATTGAAATTGTTGCCAAACCGTTTCGGCGCATGTCGAGCCCGACACTGTGTGCGTTAGCGGACACTGGAGCCGGCATTTGGAGTATAGTGGTAGGTGGAGCGACCCGATAAGGCTGATCGAGTCGACGGCAACCAGCTCTCCGAACCGGGGGTTTTTCATCGCCACAACGAGCGATCCCAAGCAAAACTGCCTGCTCGCGGCTCTTACTCCAGGCGAGTTTGACCGCCTTGCCCCTCATCTGGAATTGGTGACATTGACGCTGGGTGAAGTGCTCTACGAGTCAGGTGGCCAACTGAAACATGTCTATTTTCCCACGAATTCGATCGTGTCGCTGCTGTATGTCATGCTGGATGGGTCCTCGGCGGAGATCGCCGTGGTCGGCAATGAGGGTGTTCTCGGCATATCGCTGTTCATGGGCGGTGAGACAACGCCGAGCCGGGCCGTCGTGCAGTCCGAGGGTTTTGCCTACCGCTTGCAGTCACAGTTACTGAAGCAGGAATTCCATCGCGCCGGGCCGATGATGCATCTGTTGCTGCGCTACACCCAGGCGCTTATCACTCAGATGTCGCAGACGGCCGTGTGCAACCGTCATCATTCCGTCGATCAGCAGCTGTGCCGGTGGTTGCTGATGAGCCTCGACCGCCTGGCCTCCGATCAATTGACCATGACGCAGGAGTTGATTGCCAACATGCTCGGCGTTCGGCGCGAGGGGGTCACGGAGGCGGCCGGGAAATTGCGGGATGCCGGCATCATTCAATACAGCCGTGGACGCATCAAGGTGCTGGACCGGCGCAGCCTGGAACAGCACGTCTGCGAGTGCTATGCCGTGGTAAAGAAGGAATTCGACCGGCTGTTGGTGGATATGCAACCGGGCAATGCACTTCCTTCAATCCTGCGGGTTCCGACCTGAACCGATGATTCCTCGGTTCTTGACCGTCGAAGGCGGCTCTCCGCCTGTCGCTGTATGTTCGCTGCAGCACAGACCGTCCGGGCAGAATTCGACTAATGTAACTCATGCAAAGCAATCGCCTGCTTGCCAAGCTCAGTCGCAAAAATCAACGCCAGCTACTCGCAGCTTGTGACGAGGTCGAACTCGTCATAGGTGACGTGCTCTGGGAACCGCGGAATCGCATTACCCAAGTCTACTTTCCGCTCGGTTGTTTCATTTCCAAGCTGTTACCTGTCAAATCACGGCAAGACCTGGAACTGGCACTGATCGGCAACGAGGGTATGCTGGGCATACCACTGATGCTCGGCGTGGACTCCTCGATGTATCAAGCAGTGGTACAGGGTTCGGGCTCCGCACTGCGAATGAGCGCCGCATCGTTTCGTCGTGAACTCGACCGCGCCCCCGCGTTGCGCAAACTCTTGCATCGATACATCTATGTAGTCCATATGCAACTCGCTCTGACCGCTGCGTGCAGCAACTTCCACTCAGTCGACCTCCGACTCGCCCGCTGGTTACTCATGACGCATGATCGGGCAGGCTTCGGCAATTTCCATCTCACACACAAGTTTCTCGCCCAAATGCTGGGTGTTCGTCGTGTGGGCATCACCAATGCCGCCGGAGCGCTGCAAAAACGCAAGCTGGTCAGGTACACGCGCGGCAATATCACCGTTCTGAACCGTACAGCGCTGGAAAAGGCTTCCTGTGCCTGCTATCAGGCGTCGAAAGACGCGTACGAGAACGTGCTTGGATAACCGACTCGGCCTTGCGGTATCGCAGTCCAGGGTCAGTTTGCGGCAACGTATAATGGCATTACGGTTGGCAGCAATTTCCGGATCTGCTTGACACGGCTGGCATCCGCCGGATGGGAGCTGAGGAATTCCGGCGGCTTACCACCCTGACTGGCACTCGTCATCTTCTGCCACAAGGTGATTCCCGCACGCGGGTCATAACCTGCGCGCGCCGCGAGTTCCAGGCCGATACGATCGGCCTCGCTTTCGTCCGTTCGGCTGAACCGGGTCGCCAGCAAGGCCTGGTAACCCACCCCCGCCGCATTGCTTGTTGCATCTCCCAGCCCGAGCGCTGCTGCTCCAGCGTCGATCGCGCCCTGGGCAACGATCGCCTGCGACATCTGTTCACGGACGTGTTCGCGCAGCGCATGGGCGATTTCGTGCCCCAGTACGTTGGCAAGTTCCGCGTCGGTCAGGTCCAGCTGAGTAATCAGCCCCGAGTACACCATGATCTTGCCACCGGGCATGCAGAACGCGTTGAGTTCATCGCTGGTAATGATATTGACTTCCCATTTCCAGGCGGGCGCATCGGCGCGAAAGACTTTGGTTTGCGCTTCGAGGCGACTGGCAATTTTGCGCACGCGATCGAGCATGCCGCGATCTTCGTTCAGCACGCCCTCGGCGGAGGCATCGGACCGTAGCTTGGCATAGCTTTCTGCGGCCATCTGATCGAGTTGTTCCGACGATATCAGCAATAGCTGGGAGCGGTCGGCGCCGACGGCACCGCCGGCTGTCGTCGTTTCACATCCGGCCAACACGACCAGCGACAGCCCGAGCGACACAATCGAGACCATCGAAAGAATCCGGCTCATCTTGCTACACCCGGAACCATTCCACCCTCGTCTGCCCATGGGATAGCCTCCATATGAAAATCACGCGACTTGCAGCAGTCATACCGCCGATGCCTTGGTCAAGCCAGAATCAGGTTGTCCGAAAAGAGCCCCCGGCCGTATTAGCCCGAGGGCAGGCAAGCCCGCGCTCCAAGGGGAGGAACGCAGGCAGGGGCCAGAAACCTCGATTGTTGACGATGGGAGACTGTTTTTCAGTGCGGTAGCGTACATACGGCTCATGACTCGCCGAATGCGCTTTCATGCAGCCGAAACTAGGTCCGCTTGAGGCCGGTAGCAAAGACCAGTCCGCCGACCAGCAGCATGCCAACGCCGGCCCAGACAGGAATATTGACATGCCGGGTTTCGTCAATCGACATGTGCATAGAGCCGATATTGGCTTCGTGCGTATCTTCCGTATAGCTGAATCCGCCATAGGCGAGCGCCAAAATACCGGCCACTGCAAGCACGACCGCCAAAGTTCTCGTCTTGTCCATCTGCTTCATCCTCTGTTGGGCTACCCGCTTTGCTGCGGTTCGGTAATTTCAAATCTATGACTTCATCGCGGACACAATTCGCCGCGTATTGCCGACACTTCAGGTCACCGGAAAGCAGCGCCGCGAAAGAACTTCACGGCGGCCAAAAGGATGATCGCGCCCACCAACGACACCATCACCCCGCTCAGGCTCAAGTTGCCCTGGTTGATAGTGGAAGTACCGAAAACACCGCCAAACAGCCATCCGCCCAGAGCAGCGCCGACGATTCCCACAACTACATTGAGAATCAATCCTTGTCGGCCATCCGTGCCCATAAACACGCTTGCCGCCCAACCGATCAGCCCGCCAACAACTAGCCAAATCAAGATATTCATGACTCATTACCTCACTCTCTGAACTGCAGATAGTCTGCGCGCGACAGGCAGACGGAGTCTGTACGCTGCCGCACGGATACGTCAGAAGAAATTTCACTTGGCTCGCTGCCGACCCCGGTGGACTGTACGCTCCCGCACAGACAAACCATCTGCCTGACTCTATCCTGCGTTCTTTCTCTAACGGCAATTGGGGCGGCATTAATGTCCGTAGCACTGCGCGACTTGGCAAACACAGACGCCGGGCGCAATACTAGCCATCATCCGACACACCTGAAGCGAAATGCTGACAGCGGAGAGTCGTCGCACGCGCCGGACACTGGTCGCAGCCCGCCCGCGGCAGACTCGCAACAAAACGATGATCTGCTTCGACTTTGTACCTTGCTCACTGACAAGGTGTCTTCGCTCGAATCGGCGCTGGCGAAAGCACATCAGTTTGCATATTACGATGAGCTTACCGGATTACCCAATCGCCGATTGCTGCTTGACCGATTTATCCAGGCAGCTGCCCTTGCTAATCGGCATCGCCAGATTTTGGCGATGCTGTTTCTCGATGTGAATGATTTCAAGCGCGTTAATGACAAACTCGGACACGGCGCCGGAGACGAGTTGCTGAAGGAGGTGGCCACGCGGCTGTCAAGCTCCATACGCCAGACCGATACCGCGTGCCGTTACGGAGGAGACGAATTCGTCGTCCTCCTAACTGAAATTGATCATCGGGAGGACGCCGTCAAGGCGCTACAAAAGATCCGAGCTGGCCTGGCTCCGCCTTACGCCTTTGACCGTTATTCCATCCTGCTCACGGTGAGCGATGGCCTGGCGATCTACCCCAAAGATGCGCAGTGCTTCACTGATCTTATGCGGTTCTCAGATCGTTCAATGTTCTGCAACAAACGAGCTTATGTGCGACACCGTACAGACTCGACAATGGGCCCGGACTAGCTTAACGCTCGACAAAGACTGAAAGGAGTTGAAAATGAGCCTCGGAATGATTCTGCTAATCGTCCTCGTGCTTATCCTTTTAGGTGTAATTCCAACCTGGCCTCACAGTAGAGGATGGGGTTACACTCCCAGCGGCATCGTCGGCCTTATACTCGTTGTGTTGCTCGTTTTGTTTTTGATGGGTCGGATCTGACGAACTTGCGCTATCTGAGTTCGTGCGGGAGTACTTTATCCTGATCCTGCTTCGAACGCTCGCTTGCGTCGTCACCATCAATCTGATCGTCATCAGATCGATCGGGCTTCCCAGGCGGCAACAACCCGGCTCCTGCATCTTGATCGGTCCCGAGTATCGTGTACAAATCGGAAAGGGGCCGGATCGGCCCCGTTAATCGTGTGCTCTTCGGATGGAATGCCCGCTATTGGCTGAGCAAATTTGTGCTGGTTTGACTACCGATTGATCTTGGTAACCTTCGTGCCTTCGATGCTGATTCCAGCCATCAAGCCCTGCTGATTGAAGATGAAGGCATAGGCATCACCCTGGAGTGAAGACGTCGACAGGTTTTTTGCCGCGCCCTCGTCGACCAGGACTACCGTCGGACCGACACCGATTTCCCATCCTTTCGAATCCTTGAGGTAGCTCACCGCTTCGTCTGTCATCAGAAAGATGGCGTATCCGTACGACTGTGCACCGGCCTGGAGACCCCAGGATCCACCAACTGTGTTGTAGTAGTCGACGATTGCCTTGCCTTCCATCAATTCGCCTTCGCCATAACTGCCGCCAAAGACGAGACCTGCTTTCACGACATTCGGAAACACCAGTACGGCCTTGGCGGTTTGCGAAAGATCCTCGGCCACTTGGTGCGTCTGGTAGAGCGTCTGCAGCGCCTGCAGGGAGTCCTTGTCCAGGTCCTCTGATGTTGCGGCGCTTGCGGGAGTGATCGAACCGAACGCGACTATTGTTGCTATCGCGGATGAAAGGAATGTTCTGGAAAATTTGTACATGCTGAGTCGCTCCATGATTGAGATCTGTAGTTGCCGGATCGCGATATGCGATCCGGCGCAATTTGGACTGCCTGGAAGCAGGGTTGCAGACCGCCCTGCTTAATTCTCTGGTTCCGCGTGCTACTCGATTACGGGTTGGCCATTTTCGATTCGGATTCGCCCACCCGGATCGTGATCCATGCGAACTGTCTTGTCCTGTCCATCGAGCCGGTACGTTACATCGTAGCCAACCTGCTCTTGCCGGCTGTCCTGCTTCGTCTCGCAAACACGCTGGTTGACCTGATCGACATTCCGCTCCTGCATGCCTTCCTGTACCTTCTTACCGGAGTAGCCGCCTGCGATGGCGCCGCCGACGGTCGCGACCTTCTTGCCGTCACCGCCGCCGATCTGGCTCCCGACCAGGCCGCCGATTACTGCACCCGTCACGGTTCCGGCAATCTGATTGGGATCCTTGGTTGGGTGCTGTACGGACACGAGCTGGTCGCCGCATACCTCTCGCGGCACGGACACCGTTTTGGTTACGGGCGATACAGCCAGCACCTCGGCGTAGTCTCCCGAATTCAGCATTCGGTATCCGGCTGTGGCGCCAAATGCGGTGACCGCTATGGCGCCGATTATGCCGCCGATTACAAGTTGTTTGCTTTTCACTGTTTGCACCATGAGCCTTTCTTGATCAGTTTGCTGAGGCCGCCGGTACTGCCGACGGCGGGTTCTTGATGATGATTTCGACGCGACGATTCTGTTGCCGACCACTCTCGGACAGGTTATCCGCGATCGGCCGGGTCTCGCCTATCCCTGATGCTTGCAGCCGCCCGGACTGGATACCCTGACTTACGAGATAGGATTTCACCGAGTCAGCACGATGCTGTGACAGGGTCTGGTTCATTTCGACACTGCCCACGTCATCCGTGTGGCCTTCTATAACGACGGTACGGTCGGGATATTGGTTGAGGAACGCGACCAGCTTGTCGAGGCTCGCGGTTCCACTCGGTTTCAGATCGGATCGGCCGGTTGCGAATACGACATTGCCGAGGGTCAGTACCAGCCCGCGATCGGTTGCTTCGGCCTGCAGAACATCGATCTGCCGCTGCAGCTCGTCCGCATTGCTGGCCGCGTCAGCCGCCGCGACAACCGCCAGAGCGCGTGCATCTTCGGACTTGCGTTGCGCTGTTGCTGCCTCGCTTTTCGCTGCGGCGGCCTGGCGATGTGCCTCATCTGCCTCGAGTGTGCGGGCATCCAGGCGCATCTCGTCACGCTTCTGGCTGAGGTTCGCGCGCTGGTCTTCAGCGTAGCGCGTTGATGCCTTGGCCATCGCAATTTCCACCTTGTGATCGGCCATGTAAATCCGGTGCTCACTCAGCGGAACATCCTTGCCAACCGGTTGTTCTGCAAGCAGAACGGCGGCCTCGGCCTCTCGGATCTCGACCGGTGCTTTGTCGGCCAGTCTTGGATCGGACTGCAGTACGCTCAACTTGCTGCGCACGTCGGCAGCGCCCTCCGGGCTTTGTGGTGCTGTTGCACAGCTTGTGACCGCGAGAGAAACTGCCGCCGCGACGGCCAACCTTCTGGCGACACGGGCGTGATTTGTGTTTGATGTGTTCATTGCTGGTCTCCGGCGCGTTGCATTTCTTCGATCAGGGCTTCGGTGCCCCGGCTCATTTCCGTATTGACTGCTTTTGCTTTGGACGCATTTGTCCTCGCCGCAGCCAGTTGGGCCGTCACAGTCGACTCCTGCGCGAATCGCTCGGCCAGGATCATGTCTTCCGCCACAACGGCTTTATCGGCCATGACGAGTTTCTGCCGCGCTTCATCCAACTCGGCGCCGGCATAGTGGCTGGCGTCAGCCTGCTCGGCGGCTTGAATCGCGAGTTTTGCTTCGTTGAGCGAGGCAGTGGGGGCCATCGGCGCGGTTGCGCAGCCAGCAAAGAGCAACATGGCTCCGGCCAGACCCGCTGCAACATGCAGTCGATACTTTCGGTTTATTCGGGAAGATACAGGCATTGCAGTTCTCCAAGTGGGAACGGTTCTTCAAAGAGGATTGTGCACATCGATTCGGCGCGCGTCTGTGCGCCAGCGTACTTTGCCGAAACCTTTTTATGACGCGGGAGGTGCAGCGTGTTCGGCGCAACAGAAGGTCTCCTCATCCAGGATGCAGGAACCGACGCACTGTGTCTGCTACCGCACAGACACGCTCACGCGTTCACGATACGCTTTTTTTGTCCCTGGATGACGCGCCAGAAGTCTGAATGAAATCGCTCGAATTCATGTTCTGGATCATCGGCGCCACGTTACTTGCGCTGGTTGCCGGCGCGCAGACGCTGCGGCGCTGGAACTAGGACTTCGCCTGTTGCGAGATTCGCGCTTTACGACAATTCCAACCCGGGGTTCATTCTTCCCTGGTCGGTCCTTGGAAACAAAAAGGTTCGCTTTTTCTGGTGTGCGCGACAGGATTGACGCCCATCGCATCTGCAGCACTTTGCACTGCTTCGCAGCGATCAGTCACACAAATCTCACTCAGCAAGATTGAGTTCTGATTGACCATCCTGTGTATATAGCGTATTCGATATCGGACCCGATTATGTGCGACTGATCGAGAAATCTCGAGCCGTCGTGTCACAGGGGTCTCGAAACCCTGCCGCGCAAATGGGGAGAATCCGCATGACCATTCGCAATCTGGCGCTCAACTCGCTCGCGGTGTTTATCGCGCTGACGCTCTCACGACCGGCCTCGTCGGAGCCGGTCGAGGTGACGATCGATGCCAGTCAGCAATCCGCCCCGGTCTCACCTTACATCTATGGCATGTTCATCGAACCGATCGGCAATCTTGTCGGCCGAACCTTGTGGGCGGAAATGCTCGACGACCGCAAATTCCAGGCCGACGTCCTGCCGGCGAGCGTCGATCCCGATCCGCCCCCACGGCCCGGCGGACCGCCATTCTTCAACTATCGCAAGTGGCGGCCGCTCGGCGATGCGGGCGCGGTCGCGATGGACCGGACGAGCTCGATCGGTGGGGACCAGAGCGTCCGAGTCGCTGTCGGCACCGGGGCGCGCGGTATCGTCCAGGACGGCATCGCAATCGCCAGGGGCCGGCGCTATGTGGGCTCCGTCTGGATAAACGGCGATGCCGGCGCGAAAGTGCAGGTCGAACTCGCATGGGGGGACCGGCCCGACCAACGCCAGCTGATCCCCCTGCCCGCGCCGCAGGCTGAATGGCACAAAGTCCCGTTCGGCTTCACGGGCCTTGCAGACACGGACAAGGCGCGCTTCGTGATCACCGGCACGGGCAGCGGCTTTTTCCGTATCGATGCTCCCACGCTGATGCCCGCCGACAATATCGATGGCTGGCGGGCCGATACCACGGCGATTGCGCGCAGCCTCGATTCGGGGATGTGGCGGTTGCCGGGCGGCAATTTCCTGTCCAACTGGGACTGGCATGAGGCATTGGGCGACCGCGATCACCGCCGCCCGATGTTCGACCATGCATGGAACGCGATCCAGTCGAACGACATCGGGATGGACGAATGGATCGAACTGACCCGGATCATCGGCGTCGAACCGTACGTCACGGTCAATGCGGGGCTCGGCGATGCCAATTCCGCGGCCGAGCTCGTCGAATACCTCAACGGCTCCACCGATACCTGGTGGGGCAGCCGGCGCGCCGCCAACGGCCACGCCGATCCCTACGGCATCAAATACTGGAACATCGGCAACGAGCCCTACGGCGCCTGGCAGATCGGAGCGACGACACGCGAGTATTTCATGCTCAAACATCGCGAGTTCGCCGACCGGATGCGGCGCGCCGATCCTTCGATCGTGCTGATCGGGTCCGGCGCAATGCCCGACCAGCGCGCTGCCCCCGGCGAGCCCGGGGTCAATACGATCGAGGACATCAAGTCCCGCTTCGGCAATGAGAGGGACTGGACTTTCGGCCTGTTCGACCAGGCGAAGGGGGATTTCTCGGGCGTGACCGAGCACTGGTACCAGCGTGCCGAGGAGCGTCCCGACGCCCCGCCCGACGTCGAACTGCAGGAATGGACCCGTGCGCCGCAAATGCACGTCCGCGCCAAGGCACTGCAATGGGACCTCTATCGTGAGCGCTTTCCGTGGATCGACACGGACGGGATCTTTCTCTGGATCGACGAATATGCCTATTTCGGCGGGCCGCCCAACCTGAAGAGCGCACTTGCCTATGGCATGACCCTGCAGGAGATGCTCCGCTACACCGGCTTCCTGACCGGGGCGTGCTTCACCACCGGCGCATCGACTATGGACATCACGCCCAGCACGTCGGCGCTCAACAGCACGGGGCTGGTGTTCGAGTTCTACCGGCAGCACTTCCCCGGCGGATCGGTGCCGGTCGCCGTGGCAGGCAATGCGCCCGTGCCCGCGCCGCAATACCCGCAGGGCGCGAAGCATCTGCTGACGGTCGGCGGCAGCCCGACCTACCCTCTGGACGTGATCGCCGCCCTCGCGCCCGACGGGAAGACGCTGAGGATCGGCGTCGTCAACGCGACCCGTGACAAACAGGATCTCGCCCTGACACTGAACGGCGTCGAGCTCGCCGAATCCGGCAAGTTGTGGGTACTGACGGGCCCCTCGCTGGCAGCGGAGAATCGGGCCGGCCAGGCGCCGCAGGTCACGGTCGATAGTCCCGGGAAGGTGCGCCGCGACCGGATCGATGTCCCGCCGCTGTCGATCTCCGTATTCGAATTCCCGGTCGCGGAGTAAACGCTAACGGGGATCGGGATGCACCGGCAGTCCCGCATGGGGCTCCGCGCTGTCGTCAAAACCGCAGCCGCCGCGGCCGGAATGCGAGCAGCAGGAGCATCACGGCACCGCCCACATAGGGAACGAGCGGGGAGACGGCCAGCGCGGTCAACCGCAACGCGACATCGCGTAGTGCCGGTTCCAGCGGCAGCAGCACCAGGCCGGTCAGCAGCGTGGCGATACCCACGCTCCACAACACGTTGCGGCGGCGCATTCTTTCCCGATAAAGCCGCAGGGCGACCCGATTTGAAAAGCCATCCTCGTGCACCGGTGCGGGCGCCCGGGCGAGAAACTCGTCAAGGTCCATAGTCAGATTCCTTCAGCAGCGCTTTGATCTTGTTCCGTCCCCGCGCAATATGAGACTTCAGCGTACCGACCGGCAAGCCCAGGATCGCGGCGGCTTCGCCATGCGCATATCCCAGCCCCAGGCAGAGGGTGATGGCGGCGCGCTCGGCCGGCGCCACGTGGCCCAGGGCCTTTTCGAGATCGATTCTGGCCAGGCTGCCCCGTTCGAAAAGCTCCTGTGATGGAAGATTGTCCTGGCGCAAGGGCTCGAGTTTGCGCCGCCGCGCCTGCATCAGGAAGCGGGACCACGCGATGGCATAGAGCCAGCTGACGAACGAGCCCTCCACGAATTGCTGAATCTTGCGATAGGCAGTGAGGAAAGTCTCCTGCGCCAGATCGTCGGCCAGGGCGTGATCGTTCCCGGTCAGGCGGCGCAGGAAACCGCGGATGGCCCCCTGGTGCAGGCGCACAAGCGCATCGAAAGCCGCGGCATCGCCCCCCACGGCCCGCTGCGCCAGCAAGTCCTTTTCAGCCATGCGAACGCAAATAGCGTCCGGCCACCATCGAGGCTCCGCCCAGGATCAAGGGAAACAGGCTGAGAAAGAGGACAAGATTGTCCTTCTCGGTCTCGACCCCATGCAGGAGGCCGAGGCTGATGGACCAACCGAACAGCGCGGTCGCCAGACCCAGTGCGATTAACAGGATGCCCACCACGGTAAAGCCGCGATGATCCCAGGGGGCCGACGTTTCGCAAAAGAGATTGGGAGGGATCGTCTGACCTTTTTCGAGCAGGGTCTGAAACAGCGCGTGTCTGCTCCTATCCCGCAGGTAGCGGAAGAAGATCGAGGTGACTGCGATCACGCCCACCATCAGCCAAAATAGTGCGACGACCGGTTCCATTTGCGCCTCCTTAGCAGCTTGACAGACCTGGAATGCACGATAGGGGCAGTTTGGATGCGCCGCTTTCGGATATTTCCATTCTGCATCGTCCATCCGTGCCTGCAAATTTTTTCAACCCTTGCATCCATTCGGCCTCGTTGCGGCATTCTGTTGGCGAACACATGACAGGGGCAATCGATGGATCGGCGCGAATTTTTGATGGCCGGCGGCATGGCCGCTTTAGTTGCCGGGAGGACACCGGCTTTGGCGCAAGGCACAGCTCGGATGCAGGAAAACATACTCGCGAGCGCGCAGCGGCAGGGATTCGGCGGCGCCGTGCTGGTGGAAAAGAACGGCAACGTGGTATTCGAGCGGGGCTTCCGCCAGGCCAATATTCCGTTCGACATCCCCAATGGCAGGGACACGCGCTACCGAATTGCCTCCATCACCAAGCTCTTTACTTCGGTGCTGGTGATGCAGCTGGTCGAACAAGGGCGCCTGTCGCTGACCGACACGATCGGCGTGCACCTGCCCGGCTATGTCGGCGAGGCCCGGGATAAGGTCACCCTCTACCAGTTGCTCACAGCGACTTCCGGCCTGAAAGATTTTGGCCGCAACAATGGTGAGGCTTACAGCAAACCCTGGTCCGAGAAGGAACTCCTGGAACGGTTTTGCGGTGGGCCGCTCGCTTTTCCGCCAGGCAGCAAATGGAATTACAACAATGCCGACTACTATCTCCTGGGGAAGATCCTCGAGGCCGTCCAGAAGAAACCCTACGACGGAATCCTGCAGGAGCAGATCCTGCGGCCGCTGAAACTGGCCGACACTGGCATGGCGGATTCGGCGACCATCATCCCCCGCCTGGCAACACCCTACACACGCGATCGCCAGACCGATGCGCTGTCAAACGAAGCCTTCTTCTACATCGAGAATTACGGCGCGGCGGGAGCGATGTATTCCTCGCCCTACGACCTGCTAGCCTTTTCCCGTGCGCTCTTTGGCGGCCGGCTGCTCGGGGCTGCGGCGCTCAAGCAGCTGTTAACCCCCAAACTCTCCAATTACGGGATGGGCATCTGGCTGTTCAATCGCCATCTCGACGACAAGATCATCCGGATGGCCGAGCGCCAGGGTGCTATCGCCGGCACGGGCGCCCGCCTGGTCCGGCTGCTCGACCATGACGCCACAATTGTCCTGTTGGCCAATATCTGGCCGCGCAACATGGATGGGTTAGAGCGGGATATCGTGCAGGAACTGGTCGGGTGAGGCGAGGTCGCCGATAGCTATGACAGCTCGAAATCGCATTTGGATCGACATCCGGTTCGCCGTCGATCCGGGCCCTGGTTGCACCCGGCTGATTCGCCAGCGCAGCCGCTTTGCGCTTAAACTCCGTCGAGTACATCTTTCATTTTCGGGGGACGCTCCTCCACGGCCACTAACGGCCTTTTCGGCAGCGTCCGCGATATCGGGGATTTAACCCGCTACGGCTTATCGGGCGGCAAACTAAAAAGAAATGCTCCTCCACCGCTTAATAGACCACATGAAACAGCAGCACTGGACGGCGGTGGTGCTGGACTTCGTCATTGTCGTAGTGGGCGTCTTCATCGGTTTGCAGGTCAACAACTGGAACCAGGAACGCCAGGAACGCGCCCAGCAGCACCAGATTGATCTTCGCCTGCACAGTGACTTCAAGCTTCTCGATGAGCAGCTTACCGGCGCCCTTGAATGGCAGGAAAAAACCATTCTGGCGCTCAATACGCTTCGGACCGCCATCAAACGCGGCAAGGCGCTGAGCAGTGAGGATAATGCCATCAAGCGCGCAATCGCCTGGGGGGTGGCGTACCCGAGCTTCACGCGGAAGTCGGCGACGTATAACGAGCTACTGTCAAGCGGAAGGCTGTACCTGATCAGGGATGACGCGCTCCGTACGGCGCTGGCGATATACAACGAACGCATCGACAATAGCCTCTTCAATCTCGAGCAGGCACGCGCGACCCTCACTGGCACTCTGATCGCGCTTTATGATCACTCTACACTCTCGCCGATTGAACCGGGCAATGTCGGCATTCAAACCGCGCTCAGCTATGACATCGCGGCCATGGCGCAGGACAAGGAATATCGCCGGCGCCTGAACGAACTCATCGTCGTGCAAACAATTATCTACACGAATATGGCGAGCCAAAGAGACGCCATTGATGCCGTAGAGAAGGCGATGGAGGAAGAAAAATGATCCTCTCGCGCGTCATCGAGCATGTGAAAGCCCAGCACTGGACGGCGGTCGTTCCTCGACTTCGTCATCGTCGTCCTGGGCGTCTTCATCGGCATCCAGGTCAACAACCTGAATGAAGCGCGTCTTGATCGGCAAAGAACGAACGCCCTGATCAACGCTTTCCGCACTGACTTGAACGATTTCAATCAGGTCCAGGAGGAGTTTGCGAGCCGATGTGCCAAAGGCTTTGCAGCGTTCGACAAGGCGCGCGCTCGCGGAGAAAAGCCGGCACCATTCTTCTTACGCATCAGCGGCTCTGAATCGCCTCCCCTATCGGTTTGGCAAGCGGCGATACAATCCGATCTGGCCGAGCTTATTCCGCCAGAGCTGCTATTCGAACTAGGGTATTTCTATGCGGAACAGCAGGGCATGAGCGTGAAATACATACGCTATGACGCATTCGTGGAAAGCCGGATCCTCCCCTACCTGAATGATCCCGGCCACTTCTATGATGCGCGCGATCGCCTCAAACCCGAATATGCGCAGAACATGGCGCTGTTGCGCGAATGGATGAGCGACAACTCGGTCTTGCAGAGATCTTCGCAGTGCCTGCTGAAACGTTTTGAAAACCCTTACGACGCGGGCGAGTCCTGCCGGCCGCACTACGAAACCTTTGACGAGAAGATGCATCGCTCATGATCCTCTCGCGCGTCATCGAGCACGTGAAACACCAGAACTGGACGGCGGTCGCCCTCGACTTCGTCATCGTCGTCATGGGCGTCTTTATCGGCTTGCAAGTTCAAGACTGGAATACCGCGCGCGCCGACCGGGCTGCGGAACGGCTACTTTTGAGGCGTTTGGACGATGAAGCCCACGCGCTTCTGGAAACCCAGAAGTCGGAATACGCGCATCAATTGCCGCGCGTCGAAGCGATGACTGCGATTCACCCGTTGCTCTTCGACAAAACGCCCGGCCGAGCCCTGAGCGACCTCGAATGTCATTTCATTGCGATATCTCACTGGTTGCCCGCGCCGACGGACGAATTGCCAATATTGGAAGAGGCTATCGCGACCGGTCAATTCGATTTGATTTCGAATGAAAGCGTAAAGGCGAGTTTGCGTCGCTTTGCAGTGGTGCGGGATCGCTCCCGGCGCCAGTACGCTGAAGCGATCAATGAGCTATATCGGCTGTCCCCACGCCATCCGGATGCGGTGTCGACGGTCCGCATGCGGATCGATAGGGGCGACGCCCGGGCGCAATGGGCGCGGAGCGCCGGGGACGGTTACATATGGTGGAATGAATGCGACCTTGAAAAGATGCGCAGCGACAAAGCATTTCTGGCGGAATATTTCGACAACGTAGCGAGACTGAATTTTTTCGCTCAACGATACGAAGAATCGATCACCGCACTCGAAGGCCTGGAAAAGGCGCTTGCGACCGCATTGGGTGTCCCCGGATCGCCTGAATCGCGAGACGACCCCTGATGATCCTCCGGCGCGTCGTCGAGCCTGTGAAAGCCCAGCACTGGACGGTGGTGTTCCTCAATTCGAGGGAAACCTGACTTGGCGGCGGTTCAATGCTTGGGGTGAGCTTGAAACTTCTGCCGCAGCACTACTTTCCCCCTCAAATATTTCCCCGACCGTTCGAAATACGGAGAGGGTTTCTATGAGTTGTACATTCGATGTCACTCCAAGCTTTTCGTAGATTGTCTGCATCTGGTTGCGAACGGTTTTTAGCGCCCGTCCGGAGGCTTCGGCAATTTCCGCGGCGCTGCGTCCGGACAACAGATCACGGCACACTTCAGCTTCCCTCAACGTGAGCTCAAAGGTATCGCGCAAGAGAACCAGGCTGATGCTTTCGGTGGCCGCTTGTCCGATGAACACTGCGAACAGGCGTGCATCGCTCAGGATGTGGCGGTCAACGATACCGACGTCGCCCATCGACGGCTGAAACGGGGTGATGCACAGTAACAGGTCGCTATCCTCGCCCGATACCCGCAGACCCTTGGCCGCAGCGGTCTTGTCCACTTCAGCAATGTTTTCCAGAAACCGGCGCGAGCCGCCGGGATCGTCCGGCAGGGATACCAACCCGTTCTTGCCGACACTGAAACTGTAGCCCCGTTCCAGCATTCGCCGCCCTGCACCATTGGCGAACAGGAAAACTCCGCGTCCGTCTGTGACCAGCATCGGCAGTGAGATGGCGTCGAGAAAGCCGCCCATCACTTCGGTCCTGCGTTTGGCAATCGCCAGTGCCCGCGCCAGTTGTTGCGCGCGCATGGCATGAGGCGAGAGCAGTTTCAGGTACTCAAACAACCGGTCGTGCGCCGCGTCTCCCGGCGGGGTAAAGAACGCCAGGTAGGCGCCGCGACGACCGTGCGAGCCCAGGCCAACAACAATCACCTGATCAAAACCGTGGGGCGCCATGTAGTCGCGATAGAACTCCGATTTGCGCCAACTGTTCTGGTCGATGTGCCTGGCCCCGCGGGCGACATAGCCGTAATTTGCCGGATCGAGCAGCTCTTCGAGAGCATTGATGCCGTTTGAGGAATTCAGTTCCCAAGCGTATGCGGCGGGCAATTCCGGGGCGGTATCCGTTCGACTTTGCCATGGCAGAATATGGTTCCCTTCAAACGGCACCACTACGCCGGCGGTGCCCGGCACCATGTGCGACAAACGAACCATCAGGGAATGCCACTGCCTGGGCTCAAAGGCGGACTCGTATACCAGGCCGATCAAATCGCTCAGGTCCTTCAGGCTTAGTTCGATCTGTGGCATGAGTGGACGACCGGACGCGTTGCTGATGGGGGCAATCTAGCTCGGGAAAGCGCGGTTGGTCATGGACAGCGGAATCTCTGGATTCGGAGCGAGATTCGCTATTGCGCAACAACAACGATTTCCATTGCGTGGGCAAACAGTCTACCACCGCGGCAACGTCGAGCCGACAAGCACTTGCCGCCAACACGTCTCGCATTGGCAGCCGGGTCCGCTCAACCTGAAAGCGGCCACTGCAAGGGCCGTGGTTGCCGGCGAACAAGGCCTCTTTCACTAACTGGGGAAACTCTGATTGATTCGAGAATGGTCCGTCAATGCGAGCGAAGCGAAGCAATCCAGTGTTTGAAATCAACGAACTGTAGATTGCCGCTTCGCTCCTCGCAATGACGGTCTGATCAGAGATCCCTGGGCAATCTTGCCCATGCGACATGGGCCGGTCTTGGGCAGAATGCGCCTCCGACGCTTTACAGCCCTGGCGATTCACCGGCACCCGGTACCTGTACAGCCAACGGCAAGCGAATTTCACGAAACCAGCGCTGTCAGCGCAGAGGACAAGTTTACATGGATATACGCAGCGATCAGGGCGGCAGCATACCTGTCGTTACTCCGGAAGAATTTGCACGCGCCTGCCCGCAGGACATCGACGCCTGCCGGCGCGTCTCGCCGGTATTGCGCACGTCGCCGGAGCGTGTCGTCGCGCTGCGTGCCGACGACGTACTGAAACTCACCAGGAATCCCCGCCTGGTACAACTCCCCGGCGACCGTCTGGCCGCATTGGCCGGAACCCCCCCGGGCTATGTGACCAATTTCCTGACCGACTTCATGCTATTGCGCAATGGTGACGAACACCGGAAGCTGCGCGGCGCCTTCGCGAAAACTTTCGCGCACCCGGTCATGCGCCGCAAACGCGAGCAGATACGAGCTACCGCGGACAGGATTGTTGCGGACCTGCCGCGAGGCGAGACCTTCGACTTCCTCGACCTCTGCGCTTCGCGGTTGCCGGCCGAAATGATTGCCGCAGTACTCGGTTTCCCCACCGATCAGAGTCGCTGGTTCGCACGCCAGGTCTATGCTTTCAGCTGCTGCCTGACCATTCCCTATGCGATTGATCGTCACGATGAGATCGAGGCCGCGGCCAGGGCTCTTTATGAATTTACGACGGATACATTGGCGGAGCGCCGCAAGAATCCGCGCGATGACCTGTTGTCGATGCTCGCCACGGATTCCTCCGCACGTGCCCTGGAGCCGGAAGTGCTGGTGCACCAGGTCATGGGTGTCATCCTGGCCGGTAGCGATACCACGCGAGCGGCGTTCAACATGCTCGTTGGGCGCCTTCTGCAGGATCCTTCACTGTGGCAAGAAGTGTTGGAAAACCAGGATCTGATCCCGGCAGCCGTCAATGAAGGGCTGCGCCTTGAACCACCCGTGGGCTCAATGCCGCGTTATTCGAAGGGTGCGATTGAGTTGGACGGTGTGACAGTTGAGCCAGAGCAGCACATCAGCCTCTCCACCCTGTCGGCCATGCGCGACGAGCGTCATTTTCAACAGCCGGAAGAGTTTCGACTGCACAGGCCCGACCACAAACATCCGCATCCGGTGTTCGGCGGCGGAGCCCATCGCTGCCTTGGAGAAATGCTGGCGCGTATTGAACTCGAGGAAGGTCTGGCGGCACTGATGGCGGGCGCACCCGGTATTGAACTGGTTTCTCCCCCGCGCATGGAAGGTACTTCGGGCATCCGCCGGACGACACCGTTGATGGCCATAATCCGGTAGCCGCTCGAGTGCGGTGCGAAAACTTCATAGACTTCATCGGAGTTTGCACAAGGTGTAAACCATGTGGCTGGTCAACACCTTTGCTCGATGATGCGCGAGAGGATCATGGCGGCGCACTATCTGCGACGCTGAGCGCGCGCCCCCATCGTCTGGCGCTCTCCTCCTCAATCAGCGGCGGCAGCGTCCGATACAGCTTCGCAAGCGCATGATAGGCGTTGAGACGATCGACGGTTTGCAGCTGGATAGCGGAAACGGCCGACGCCACCTTTCGGTCCGCGCACAGTTCCGCAATGTCGTATTGCACAGAGGCCGTGGAGCCGTAATTGTCATAGGGCCTTATGTCGGCATAAAGAACATGTTCTTCCACGGTGAATCGATGATGTTCGGTCAAACGATAGACGTTCTCGACTGTCTGATTCAAATGCCCGACGTTTCGGACGACATCGGCAAGCGCGCGCTTGATATTCTCGTTTTCGATCAGGTCGAGGGAGCCGCTTGAGGTGAGCTCGTCGTATGTCCTGCTCGAAAATATCGGCGCATTGATATAGCCCAAGGTCGTTATGGCGAAGTCGACGTCGTCCCGAGCGCCAGAGGGAACGGCGCAATGCGCAAGCGCGTCGAGAAGTACCGTTTGCGCGGCGGATTCTCGTTCAAGCAAACCGATCGTGCGCTCCAAGGTGGCGATGCTTTGCTGCATGTCCTCATGCAGGCGCACGAGGTAGCCGTACTCCTTTGCGCGTTCGACGCGCGCCTCATTCCAATTGCCGAGCTGGATGCCGATGAAGACGCCGAACACGACGATGAAGAAGTCGATGGCGATCGCGGTCCAGTGCTGCTTCTTCATATGCTCGATGACGCGGGATAGGATCATGGCGTGGCGTCCAGCTCCTTGTTTAGCGCTTGCTGGAAATCGTCGATGTCCCCGCGCAGTTTGAGAAGGCGCTCTTTGATGGTCAGGATGAAACCGACCGTGCCGTAAAACCGATTCCGAAACGTCCGGTCCCTGCAGATATCTTCCATGTCGTGAATCAGGGCGCCCGAAGGCAGTCCGTTGTCTGACGCCCAATTGGCGTCCACACTGGGGTGAAAAACGACATGATAGTCCCACATCGTTCGGAAATTAGTCCGTAATTGTGCTTCCTCTTCTCGAACGCGGCTACGGTATTGGTCTAACGCTGAACGGAAAGACGGTGTAAGCCGGCTCAGATATTCGTTTCGGCGCGCAAGCTCGTCCATCGAAACCGCCACGAAGGTTGGGCTGAAGTCGTCGGTCATCCGGCCAAGCAGATCGCCGACGAGGACCTTTGCGCCCGGCGACGGGTCGCAGGCGTCGATCGCCGCCTCCGCCTGCGGGTAACCATCCAGGTCCCCATCGATGCTGGCCACAAGATGGTCAATCACTTCGATATTGAGCGATGATTCGTCGCGAACCCGCAACAGCGATTCTTCGAGTCCGGCTTTCAGTCCGCGCGCGCTGTTCCAGTCCTGCACCTGCAGGCCGATGAAGACGCCCAAGACGACAATGACGAAGTCGAGAAACACCGCCGTCCAGTGCTGCTTCTTCACATGCTCGATGACGCGGGTTAGGATCATGTCCCCTCCTCGCCGAGATAGGCTACGTGTAGGGTCTCAAGACCCCTGTGACACGTCAGCTCGAGATTTTTCGATCAGTCGTTCATACGGGGTCCGGCCCTGCAGCGCCCCGTGAGGGCGATGATAATTGTAGTAGTCCTCCCATTCACGCAGTTTGTCGTTGAACAGGTGGACGTCGTCCGAGATGCCGTTTCGATCGAGCAGCTGGTAGAACTCCTGCTCATCGATACGGTGTGAGCGTTCGACTTTGCCGTTCAGGGGCGGAGATCGGGGGCGGATGTAGACGTGCCGGATATCCAGCGATTCGGCGTGCCAGTGAAACTGCGACTGGAACTCGGCACCGTTTTCGGTCTGCAGGACGAGGGTTCGGAATGGGAGCCGCTTTCGAACCGCGTTCAGGAACCGGATTGCCGTGCGCTGGTTGCAGGCATCGTAGATTTTCAATATCCGGATGCGGGTACAGTCGTCAATGGCAGTGAACTGGTAGAGCCGTTTGACTGTCCCCGGGATGCGCTCGAGGAACTTCACGTCCATCTGCAGACGGCGGCCAGGCTGGGTCTTCTCGTAGCGCTTCCAACGTTTGCGGTGCGGCTGGTGCTTCTGGTTGGCCGGTAGCCGCTCCATGCCATTCTTGACGAGGATTCGATGCACGGTCGAGCGGGCGATCTTTACCTGGTGAAAGCGTTGCAGGTAGGCGACGATACGGCCCGCGCCGAAGTGATAGTTCTGGCGCAGATACAGGATCTTGCGCACCACCGCCGCACGATGTAGCCTGTGGCGAGTGGCGGGGAGTCCGCGGGCGGTCGGCCAGGCCCGCGTCACCCGCTGCGGACGTATCTGCATCGGCCTGCGCAAAATCAACCTCTCCACCGCTTTCGCCGGCCAAACCGTGGGCGTTCGCGAGGTCGACGACCAGATCAGGCTGGTCAGCTTCCTGGACTACGATCTGGGCTACTTCGATAATGAACGGGGCCGGGTCGAACCCGGCCCCAATCCGTTCATGCCGGACAAAGTGTTAACCATGTGTCCGGAACAAGGTGTAAACCATGTGACCGGAAAACACCCAGGGGAAAATGGCGCGCCCGACAGGATTCGAACCTGTGACCCCTGCCTTCGGAGGGCAGTACTCTATCCAGCTGAGCTACGGGCGCTTTCTGTGTTTATCGCGGCTAAAGCCGCTCCTACGGAGGCTGATCCGGCCAAATCCGGAGGCCGATCGGCCAATCCGGGGGCCGATCCGGCCGATCCGGAGGCTGATCCGGCCAAATCGGCGGTCCGGCATTCTAACGCAGCCGCCTCAGTCGCCGCCACGCATGTCGCGGATCGTCCGTTGCGTGTCTTTGAGTTCGTCCGCGAGGTCACTGCCCCCGGCCTGGTCGAGCGCCTTCCCGATTTCCTCGAGGGCGGCGTCGAATTCGCCCTGATCGGCGAGCGCCAGCGCCAGGTTGTTGCGGGCGACTACCATCCCTTCGTCGCGAGCGAGCAGCTCCCGGTAGAGCCGCTCCGCTTCGGCATACTTGCCGCCGGCGAGATAGACGTTGCCGAGGCCGAAGGTCGCGACGGTATCGCCCGGCCAGGTCGATAGCGCCGTGCGCCATGCGGTCGCGGCCGAATCGAGCTGGCCCGCCTGCTCCAGCGCCGCAATGGCGTCGAAGTAGCGCGTCTTCTCCGCGTTGACCGGTACCGCGTCCGGCGGCAGGGCGACGAAGCCCCAGTAGTCGCTTCGCCGCCACGTATACAGGAATGTCCTGACGGAGGTCACATGGCGGCGTTCCGTCCCCGAGCGCAAGACGACCTGGCCACGTTCAGGATCGATGCCCACGACGACGGCGTAGTGCCAGCGCGGCATCAGCGCGATGCTGAGGTTCTGCATCACGAGCACCGGCCGCCCCGCCTCGAGTTCCGCCCGGATCGCCGACAGCGTGCCATCGATGACGTAAGGCAATCGTCCTTCGCTCCGCGCCGCGGCCAGCAGTTCGAACTGCAGGCTGCCCTTGCGCTCCGGGATATACACGCGGTCGACGATGTCATCGAGCACGACGTCGGCGCCGCTCGCAAGCAGCACCGTGGTCAGCGCCGCGGGCCCGCACTGGTAGCGTTCCTGCGGGATAAAAGGCGTCGCCTCGAGTTCGACGGGGCCGGCGCCGTCCGGCAGATTGCGGACCGCCTCCGGAAACGACGCGCAGCCAGTCAGCAATAAAAGAGCCGGCAGGAGCCGGCTCATTGAAAAGTGCCACCGCACGCTTGCCGTGCGCCGCGGCTCAGGTCTTCTTGAAGATGTCGATGACACCGACGAGTTCGAGGATGATCAGGACCACGAACACGGCGCCGACGAGTCCGAGGATGTCGCCGCCGGCCTTCTGGTCGTCCATCGACTGTTCGAGCTGGAGCAATTCCTGATTACTCAAGCCTTTCACGCGCTCGGCGACCATCGCCGGATCGACGCCGAGTTTCACCAGCTGCTGCTTGACGTCGTCCCTGGCCAGCAGCACTTCGACCCGTGCCAGGCTCGCCGCGCGCGCCTGGGAGTCGATCAGGTAACCGGTGTTGATCATTGCCGCAGGCGCTGCCTGCACGAAGCCCATGCCGATCAGCGTCACCGATGCGAATCGAACCACGGCCCCTCGTAGTCTCGAGATTTCCATAGTGGGTTGCCCTCAATTCAGCGAATCCCGGCGATTATAACCGGTGTTCGGGGCTGAAACCGCTCCCGTGGGTGCGATTCCGGCCAGGCCGGTTCCATTCGCGGCTGGGGCGGGGCAGTCGACATTCGTTCCGTGCCGCGCATAATAAACACGAGATACCCGAGTTTGGTGCATGGCAGGAGCCGACAGAGAGTACGACAGGGACCACGATGATCCGACGACTTTTCACGCAGGTGGCCGAAGCGTTGTCCGCATCGGGCCACGCCGATTCCGACGAAGCGACCCGGCAACAGGCGTTGCGGATGGCCACGGCCGTACTCATGGTCAACGTCGCGCGCGCCGATCACTTGTTCGACGAGAGCGAATTCGACAGCGTCCTGCAACTCGTCCAGTCACACTTCGGGCTCGCACCCGAAGACGCGGCAACGCTCTGCAACGCGGCAAACGAGAAGGTCGACGACCTCGTGTCGGTGCACGAGTTCACGCAACTGCTGCATGAGCACCTCGACGAGGAGGAGAAGGCGCGCATCGTCGCGATGTTGTGGCGCATCGCGTATGCGGACGGTCGCCTGGACAAGTTCGAGGACGCGCTCGTGCTGAAAATCGGCGACCTGTTGTACGTGAGCCGCGGCCTCGTCATGCGGCTGAAGGACGACGCCGCGAAGGCGGCGGGCTGAAAATCAGAGCGCCGCGAGCACGCGTTCGAGACGCGTCTTGACTTCCTTTGCCAGCGGAACCACCCCCGGGTCGTCGACCAGCGACAACACCGCTTCCGGGTCCATGAAACTCACGTGCACGGTGCCGGCATCGTCTTCGCGGACCAGTACGTTACAGGGCAGCAGCAAACCGATGTCCGGGACCGCTTCCACTGCCTGGTGTGCCAGCGGTGGATTGCAGGCGCCGAGGATACGGTAGGGAGGCATTTCCGCGCCGAGCTTTTCCTTGAGCTTCGCGGCCACGTCGATGTCCGACAGCACGCCGAAGCCTTCCGTCTGCAATATCGCCGTCACCTTGTCGATCGCTTCATCGAAACTGACGTCGACGGCCTTGCCGAATCCGAACTTCGAGTCCATCGCTTGCTAACCTTTGCCGCTGGCCGGCGAACAATAGATATCGTGGAGCAGGTGGATCACCTTGTCGACCGGGCCGTGCGCCAGCGCGTAATAGATCGTCTGCGACTCGCGGCGCGTCGTGACGAGGCCGTTGCGACGCAGCCGGCCCAGTTGCTGCGACAGCGCGGACTGGCTGAGTGGAATCTGCGCGTTCAACTCGCCGACCGAGCGCTCGCCCTCGGCGAGTGCGCACAGGATCAACAGCCGGCTCTCGTTGCCCAGCGCCTTCATCAGGCTGGCGGCATCCGGCGCGTGTTCGCGCAGCTGCTCCGTCGGCGATCCGACGGGCGGCTTGCGGACTGCTGCACCGTGCTTCCTGACCATCTGGTTCTCCGCGGGCATCCCGGCCCGAAGGAGCCAGTATAACGGTCACTAATTTAGAAATCTATAAATTAGTATTTACTATATTAGTGCTAAATAATATACTATCCTCCGGAAACCGTGTCGGAACCAGTGAGGAGCAAGCCATGGCCAGGATCGTTGTGATGGGCGCCGGAATCGGCGGCATCTCTCAAGCCTATGAACTGAAGAAAGAATTCGGCAACGCCCATGCGATCACGCTGATCGGCGACTCCGACCGCTTCGAATTCACTCCCTCCAACCCCTGGGTCGCGGTCGGCTGGCGCAAGCCGGACCAGGTCGTGGTCGAGTTGCCGAAGGTCATGCAGAAGTTCGGCATCGAGTTCATCGGCGAGGGCGTGAAGAAAGTGCAGCCGGCCGACAACAAGCTGGAGCTCAACGGCGGCGGCGAGGTGGCGTACGACTACCTGGTCATCGCCACGGGCCCGCAACTCGCGTTCGACGAAGTACCCGGCCTCGGACCCGAGGGCCACACCCAGTCGGTCTGCAAGACCGGCCACGCGGAGACGGCCTTCGCGGACTTCGAGAAACTCGTAGCCGAGCCCGGTCCGGTCGTCGTCGGCGCGGCTCCGGCTGCCTCCTGCTTCGGCCCCGCCTACGAGTACGCGTTCATCCTCGACACCGAGCTCAAGAAGCGCAAGATTCGCGACCGTGTGCCGATGACCTTCGTCACGCCGGAACCCTACGTCGGCCACCTGGGACTCGACGGCGTCGGCGATACCAAGGGCCTGATGGAATCCGAACTCCGCGATCGGCACATCCGCTTTATCTGCAACGCGAAGATTACCGAGGTCAGCGACGGCAAGGTGCATTGCACCGAGTTCGACGAGGACGGCAAGGAGAAGAAGCAGCACGAGATCGCATTCAAACACTCGATGATCCTGCCCGCGTTCAAGGGCGTCGACGCGGTCATGGGCATCGAAGGCCTGACGAATCCCCGCGGCTTCATACTGATCGACGAGTACCAGCGCAACCCGGCCTATCACAACGTCTATTCGGTCGGCGTGTGCGTCGCGATCCCGCCGGTCGGCCCGACGCCGGTCCCGACCGGCGCGCCGAAGACCGGCTACATGATCGAGTCGATGGTCACGGCCGCGACCCGCAACATCCGCGACGCGATCGAGGGCCGCGAGCCGTCGGCGCGCGGCAGCTGGTCCGCCGTCTGCCTCGCCGACTTCGGCGACACGGGCGTTGCGTTCGTCGCGCTGCCGCAGATCCCGCCGCGCAACACGAACTGGGCATCGAAGGGCAGGTGGGTGCACGTCGCCAAGATCGCGTACGAGAAGTACTTCCTGCACAAGGTGCGCACGGCCAAGACCGAGCCCTATTACGAGAAGATGGTGCTCAGCATGGTCGGCGCGAAGCGCCTGAAGGACGCGAGTTAACCGCGGCCGCGCGTGCGGGTGCGCCCCGACCGCGCATTCTTCTCGATAAACTCGACGATCAGGCCGGCGACGTCCCTGCGCGTGGCGGTCTCGATTCCCTCGAGGCCCGGGCTGGAGTTGACCTCCATGACCAGCGGCCCGCGTTCGGACCTGAGCAGATCGACGCCGGCGACGTTCAGGCCCATCACCCTGGCCGAGCGCACCGCGGTCGAGCGCTCCTCCGGCGTGATCTTGACCAGCGTCGCCTTGCCGCCACGGTGCAGGTTGGAGCGGAACTCGCCCTCCTTGCCCTGGCGCTTCATCGAAGCGACCACCTTGTCGCCCACGACGAGGCAGCGCAGGTCCGCGCCGTCCGCCTCCTGGATGAACTCCTGCACCATGAAGTGGGCTTTCAGGCCCCGGAATGCCTCGATCACGCTCGCGGCCGCCTTCTTGGTCTCGGCGAGGACGACGCCGACCCCCTGCGTGCCTTCCAGCAGCTTGATCACGACCGGCGCGCCGCCGACGACCGACAGCAGGTCGTCGGTGTCGTCGGGCGAGTTCGCGAAACCCGTGACCGGCATCCCGATGCCCTTGCGGGACAGGAGCTGCAGGGCGCGCAACTTGTCGCGCGAGCGAGTGATCGCGACCGATTCATTGAGCGAATACACGCCCATCATCTCGAACTGGCGCACGACGGCCGTGCCGTAGAACGAGACCGACGCGCCGATCCGCGGGATGATCGCGTCGATGGGCTCGACCGCGCCGCCCTTGTAGTGGATCTCGGGCGCGCTGCTCATGATGTTCATGTAACAGCGGCGATGGTCGATGACGAGCATCTCGTGGCCGCGCTCTATGCCCGCTTCGACGAGACGCCTCGTCGAGTACAGGTTCCGGTTGGTCGACAGGACGGCAATTCTCATCAGGATCCATACTCCGCAGCGAATTCCTCGAGCCTGTCTTCCGCCCGTGCCACGCTGTCGAAGCCCGCGACGTTGAAGAGCGCGTCGCCCTCGTGGGCGAGCGGCAGGCTGTTTCGCCCGATCACGATACCATCGAACGGTGCGATTACCGGGTCTTCGTGATCGCCGAGTGGATCGCCGATCGTCGCCAGCCGCTGGCCGGCGACGACCCGGCTGCCCAGGTCGACGTCGCGACTCACGATGCCGCTGGCCGGCGCCCGCACCCAGCTCGTCGCGTTCGCGACGACCGGTCGGACCCGGCTCGGCGTCCTGACGTCCGGCAACATGCCGATTTTGCGCATCACGCGCACGATACCGCGCAACCCGGCGCCGATGCAGACCTCGTCGAAGCGCAGCGCTTCGCCGGCCTCGTAAGTCAGCGTCGGCAATCCGAGTTCCTGCGCGCAGGCACGCAGCGAACCGTCCCGGGCCTCGGCGTCGACGACGACCGGCACGCCGAAAGCGGTTGCGAGTTCGCGCGTCCTCTCGTCATCGAGGTCCGCACGTATCTGCGGCAGGTTGGCGCGGTTGATCGCTCCGGTATGCAGGTCGAGCCCATAGTCCGCCTTCGACACGACTTGCCTGACGAGCACGTTCGCCATTCGCGCCGCGACCGAGCCCTTCGCACTGCCGGGGAAGGAACGATTCAGATCGCGGCGGTCCGGCAGATAGCGGGACTGAAGCAGGAAGCCGTGTACGTTGACGACGGGCACCGCGAGCAGCGACCCGCGCAGCGATTTCAACGCCTTGCGCTTCAACAGACGCCGGACGATCTCGACGCCATTCAGCTCGTCGCCGTGGATCGCCGCCGACACGAACAGCACCGGCCCCGCGCGCCGGCCGCAGATGACGTGCACCGGCATCGACAGGGACGTACCGGTGTAGAGATCGGCGATCGGGAGCTCGACGACCCGCCGCTGCCCCGGCCGGACCTCGACGTCGCCGATCGTGATCGCCTCGTTCGCCGTCATGTTCCGGCGCCTCCGCGCCGCGGCCGTCGCCCCGTCAGATACGACCCGGAAGGGTCGACGGCGGCGCGACCCGTGATTGCGCTGCGGCCGAGCAACATGCGGAACAGCATGTCGTCGCGCGAGGTCAGTGTCACCTCGATCGGCCAGGTCGCACCGCCGATCGTGACCGGCGTCTCGATCACGCAGCGCGTCTCGCGGTGCCCGCCGGAGTCGCGCACGACGCGCTCGTCGACGACGTCGGCCGTACAGACGACCACCGTGTCAAAGTCACGCTGCCGCGGGTGCATCTTGAACTCGATGCGCGCCACGCCCTTCTCCTCGAAACGGCGCAGCTCGAACGCATGCAGCGCCGACGTCCTCGCCCCCGTGTCGATCTTGGCCTTGATGGCGGTGAGGCCGAGCTCGGGCAGGCTCACCCATTCCCGCCAGCCGAGCGTCATCACGCGGCGCATCAGGCGAGCGCCGGGAGCACGACGCTCGCGATGCTGAGCAGCAGAAAGAATCCGCACACGTCCGTGACGGTCGTGAGCAGGGGCCCGGACGCGACGGCCGGATCGAGCTTCAGGTGACGCAGGATCAGCGGCACGGTGCCGCCGATCGAGACCGCGATGATCGTGTTCGCCGCAAGTGCGGCGCCGACGACGAGCCCAAGCACCGGATTTCCCTTCCATGCCCAGGCGACAACCCCCAGCATCGCGCCAAGTACCAATCCGTTCAGCAAACCCACGACGGCCTCCTTGCGCCAGACGCGGAACACGTCGCGCGGCACGGCCGCGCCGAGCGTCAGCTCGCGCATGCTGACGGCGACCGCCTGATTGCCCGAACAGCCACTCATGTCCGACACGATCGGCAGAAACACCGCCAGCGCGATGACGGCCGTCAGCGTGTCCTGGTACATCGCGATGACGCTGGCCGAGATGATGTTCAGCCCGATGTTCAGGCTCAGCCAGCCCAGCCGCCGCCTGGACCGCAGCAACATGGGCATGCTGCGCAATTCGTCGCCGCCGATGATTCCGGCCGCCTTCAGGCTGTCCGCCTCGGATTTCTCCGTCAACGCCTCGAGCACGGCCCGGCGCCGTACGATGCCGAGCAGGTAGCCGCGCTCGTCGACGACCGGCACGGCGGCGACGTCGTTGTCGTCGAAGAAGTCCTCGAGGTCCTGCGAGACTCGCGTCGGGCGCGACGGTCGCCGACCGGCTCGCCAGTTCGCCGACCGGGGTGCCGGGACTCGCGGACACCAGGTCGCGAAGACGGATGACGCCACGCAGCCGGTGTTTTCGAATCACCACGTAGATGTACGGGATCGTCAGCAACAGCTCCTCGCGTTCCGGGATACTGAGGTCGTCGACGACTTCGCGCACCGTAGCCGCCATGGGATAGGACGCGAATTCCTTGATCATCAGTCCGCCGGCCAAGTCCTGCGGATACGAGATCAGTTCACGCACCTCGTTGGCGTCTTCTTCGCCGAGCAGTTCGATAATCTCGGCCGCGTCCTCGTCATCGAGTTCTGCGAGTACGTCCGCGCGATGGTCGCTCGCCAGTTCCTCGACGATGGGCGCCGCGTCGGTTGCCGCCATCTCCTCGATCAGGTCCGCCGCGTGAGCGTCCGGCAGTTCCTCGATCAGGGCGGCCGCGCGGTCGGGGGAGACTACGGCGAGTAGCGCGCGCTGATCGTCCGGATCCAGCCGGAACAGGGCATGCACCAGGGTCCCCGATTCCATGGAATCGAGGAAAGCCTCGACGTCAGCGGCCGCGGCGCCACCGTGCAGCAACTCACTGATGTCATCCCAGGGTCGGCGTTGTTCGCCAGCCATGACTCAACTCCGTGAAACCCCGCGCCCGGCCGCGGCGGTAAGCAAAATTTGCGCGAGTAGCGACGCCCGATGCCGCGTATTATAGGCGCCCCGTATCCGCTACCCCGCAACATTTTATGCTCGCAACCCCAAGGCTCCGCGCCCGCGACGCCCGAGGCGCAACATTGAAACAAGCCCTGGCATCCGTCGCCGCCCTGCTGCTCTCCGTCTCGATCCTGCTGACCGGACAGGGCCTGCAGGGCACGCTCCTGCCCGTGCGGGCGTCGCTCGAGAATTTCTCGACGGTGTCCGTCGGCACCTTCGGCGCCGCCTACTTCCTGGGCTTCACGCTCGGCTGCCTGAAGGGCGGCGAACTCGTCGGCCGCGTCGGCCACGTACGCGTGTTCCTCGCGATGACCGCCATCGCGTCGGCGGCCCCGCTCGTTCACGGCCTCGTCATCGAACCCTGGGTATGGAGCCTGCTGAGGCTGATGACCGGCTTCTGTCTCGCCATCCTGTACATCGTCATCGAGAGCTGGCTCAACGAGCGGTCGACGAACAAGACGCGCGGCGTCATCTTCTCCACCTACGCGATGATCACGCTGACCGTGCTCGCCGTCGGCCAGATGATCACCACGCTGTACGATCCGTCCGGCCTCGAGCTCTTTGCGATCGCGTCGGTCCTGGTCTCGATCGCCGCCGTGCCGGTCGGACTGTCGACCTCGCCCTCCCCGGAACCGCCGCAGGCCGTTTCCATCGACCTGCCGCGGCTGTTCCGGATATCGCCGGCCGGCGCGCTGGGCTGCCTCGCCACCGGCCTCGCGAACGGCTCGTTCTGGTCGCTGGCGCCGATCTTCGTCGTCGACCTGTCACACAACGCCTCGCTCGCGGCCCTGTTCATGACCTCCGTCGTCATCGGCGGCGCGCTGGCACAGTGGCCGCTCGGACTCCTTTCCGACCGCATCGACCGTCGCGCGATCATGGGCGGTATGACGCTGCTGGCCGCCGCACTGGGCGCGCTGATCGTGTTGCTGGCCGACGGCCTCTCCGCGACCCGGCTCAACCTGCTCGGCGCCTGCTGGGGCGCCGCCGCGCTGCCGATGTACGCCATCTCGGTTGCCCACGCCAACGATCATGCCGACCCGACGGAATACGTGACGGTCTCGAGCGGCCTGCTCCTGGTCTACGGCGTCGGCGCGATCGTCGGACCGTTCACGGCCTCGTTGCTGATGACCGCCACCGGCCCGACGGGCCTGTATGTGTTCACCACGCTCATACACGTACTGCTGGCGACCGTGATCGTGTTCCGGTCCGTCCGCAGCCGGGCACCCGCCGCCGACCAGCGCATCCTCTTCACCGACGCGCTCGCGACGGCGCACACGGCGTCGCAGGTCTACGAGGAAGAGATCCAGCAGCATCAGGAAGCAGAGGGCTGACCGTCGGCCGGTACGGCATCCGGGCCCGGGCGGATTTCTTGACATCCCCGTCCAGCATGTAAACTACGCCATCGCCCGCGCCGGATGGCCGGCCGGAATCCACATCAGCTCCGGAGCAGTACCTTGAGTCGGGACCAGAAATTTTTCGATATGTACACCCTCGTCATCGGCGTCCTCGCGGCGTTCGCGCTCGCGATCCTGGTACTCGCCATGAAGATGTCGGCACTGACGCAGGATGTGTACGTGCGCGATACCGACGAATACCAGAAACAGGTGGAGTCTCGTATCCGCCCGCTCAGCCAGGTGTATATGCCGGGCGAGGAGCAACAGGCGCCCGAGCCCAAGGTCCAGCCGGCCGCCGAGGCCAAGCCCGTGTCGACGAAGATGTCCGGAGCGCAGGTCTACAATGCCGCCTGCATCGCCTGCCACGGCGCGGGCATCGGCGGTGCGCCCGTGTTCGGCAATCACGACGACTGGGCACCGCGCATCGCGAAGGGCATGGACACATTGCACGACCATGCCCTGCACGGCTTCACCGGCGACCACGGCACGATGCCGGCCAAGGGCGGCCGCGTGGACCTTTCCGACGAAGAGATCAAGGCCGCGGTCGACTACATGGCCTCCAAGGCCAAGTAATGACGAATCGCGGCTGAAGCCGCTCGTACGGACGCGAATACACCGAGTTCTCCAACAGAATTCGTAGGAGCGGCTTCAGCCGCGATCCCGTCACGCGGGCCGGCGCTTGTCGAGCTGCCGCAGCGACAGCGCTTCGGCGATGTGGGGGACGCAGATCGGTTCGCTGCCGGCCAGGTCCGCGATCGTGCGTGCCACGCGCAGGACGCGCTGGTAGGCGCGCGCCGACAGCCGAAACTTGTCGACGGCGGCCTCCAGCAGCGCCAGGCACTCCTCGCCCAGCGGGCAATACGTCTCGATCGCCTTGCCGTCCAGGCGCGCATTGCAGCGACCGGCGCGTGCCAGCTGGATATCCCGCGCCCGGCGTACGCGCCCCGCCACCTCGGCACTCGTCTCGCCCGGCGCCGCGTTCGGCCGCATCGCGGCCGTGCTCGGGCGTCCGACTTCGACCTGCAGGTCGATGCGGTCGAGCAAGGGCCCCGAGATCTTGCCGCGGTAGTGCGTGACCCGGTCCGCGCTGCAGTTGCACTGACCGCTCTCGTCGCCGAGGTAGCCGCAGGGGCAGGGATTCATCGCGCAGACGAGCTGGACGTCGGCCGGGAACTCGGCCTGGCGCAGCGCGCGGGAAATCGCAATCGTGCCGGTCTCGAGCGGCTCCCGCAGCACCTCCAGCACGTTGCGGTTGAACTCGGGCAGCTCGTCGAGGAACAGGACGCCGTTGTGAGCGCGAGACAGTTCGCCGGGCTGCGGCAGCGAGCCGCCGCCGACGATCGCCGCGGCGGAGGCCGTGTGATGGGGTGCCCGGAACGGTCTGCGGCGCCAGCGCGTGAGGTCCAGCGACACGCCCAGCACCGAATCGACGGCCGCGGTCTCGAGCGCCTCGGCCTCCGACATGACGGGCAGCAGCCCCGGCAGCCGCCGCGCCAGCATGCTCTTGCCGGTGCCTGGCGGGCCGATGAAAAGGGCGTTGTGCCCGCCGGCCGCCGCGATCTCGAGCGCGCGCTTCGCATGATCCTGGCCGCGAACCTCGGCGAGATCGGGCTCGGCGACGGCGGAAATCCCGGGCCGCTCGCGTTCGATGGGGCTGAGCCGGCAGGTGCCGTTCACGTGTGCCGTCACTTCGAGGATCGTGGCTGCGACGCGTGCCTCGCCGTCGGCCAGCGCCGCCTCGGTGCGATTGGCCGCGGGCACGAGCATCCGGTGGCCGGCACTCGCGGCCCGCAGTGCCGCGGGCAGCACGCCCGGCACGCCGCGTATCGCGCCGTCGAGCGCGAGTTCGCCGTAGATCTCCGTGTCCGCGAGCGGCTCGGCCGGGATCTGTCCGCTGGCGGCCAGTATGCCGAGCGCGATCGCGAGGTCGTAGCGGCCGCCGGCCTTGGGCATGTCGGCCGGCGCCAGGCTGACGATGATGCGCGACAGCGGGAAGTCGAAATTCGAGCTCAGGATCGCGCCGCGCACGCGGTCTTTGCTCTCGCGCACCGCCTTCTCGGGCATGCCGACGATCGCGAAGGTCGGCAGTCCGCCGCCAAGAAAAACCTCGATGGACACCGGCGGCGCGTCGGCGCCGAACTGGGCACGGCTTTTCAGGACGGCGAGACTCACCGCAGTGGCCCTCCCTGGCCTTTGTTCATCTAATCGCGGCTGAAGCCGCTCCTACGGAATCCGGCAAACCAGGACAGCGGCATAGCATGGGCAGGAGCGGTTCCAGCCGCGATCCACCGCGGATACCGCGAAACAAGCGCACTCCATAGCATCCGTAGGAGCGGCTTCAGCCGCGATCCTCGGCGCTCTTACTGCTTCCCTTGGTCCATGTCCGCGAGACGCTTCTCCAGCGCCTCGAGCTTCTCCCGCGTTCTTGCGAGCACGGCCCGTTGCACCTCGAACTCCTCGCGTGTGACGAGGTCGAGTCGGCCGAGTCCGCTGGCCAGGATCGAGCGGAAGTTCTCCTCGACGTCCCGGCGCGCCGCACGCAGGCCGTCCGGCAGCGACTCGACGAGCTTCCTCGCCAGGTCCCGTATGGATTCGTCACTCATAGGCCCTTAGATACCGCAGCCCCCGACAAAACTCCAGCCGGATATCGGCACATGCCGGCGGGATTCTCGGTGCCGCTCACCAATTTGGTGCACGGCCGCGTCTGCGTGCGCCCCAACTGTGCAGCGACGCGTTGTCGGCTTTCTTCAAGTGATTGTTGTCAAAAACATTTCTCATCTTGGCACGAAAGCTGCTCAGGGACAGGGCACGACGATCTAACTCAGGCACTAGAGGGAGCAATCAAAATGAAATCGTTATTCAAGACCGGTTTGATCCTGACGCTGCTGACGGCCGGCGGCTTCGCACAGGCCGACGTGACGGCGAATATCGGCTACGCGAGCGAGTACATCTTCCGCGGCATCCCGCAGAAGAATTCGTCGGCGAGCGGCGGCCTCGACTTCACGTCCGGCGGGTTCTATGTCGGCACCTGGGCCGCGGACGTCGGCGACGGCCTCGAGGTCGACGGCTACTTCGGCTACGGCGGCGATGCCGGCGACTTCAGCTACAGCATCGGCTACACCGGCTATTTCTACACGGGTGACTTCGACGACACGTACCAGGAAATCAACCTGGGCGGCGGCTATGGGCCCCTGTCGGTCGACGTCGCCCTCGGCCAGTACGCCAACTTCTCCGGCCCGACGCAGGATTACGCCTACTACGCGGTGACGTATACGGCGGACAACGGCCTGTACGGCAAGGTCGCCGGCTTCGGCCAGGATTTCGAAGGCAACTACCTCGAACTCGGCTACGGCACGACGGTCTCCGACATCGATCTCGGCATCGCGCTGATCTTCTCCGACTCCGACCTGCTCGGCGGCCAGGACGATCAGAACATCGTGTTCACGATCGGCAAGACCTTCGACCTCAAGTAAATCAACGAAACGGGGCGGCGCGCCGCCGCCCTGGATTCCTGTCTCAGGGGATACAACGACATGAAAATGATCACTGCGATCATCAAGCCGTTCAAGCTCGATGACGTCCGCCAGGCCGTCGCCGACATCGGCATCCAGGGCATCACGGTTACTGAAGTCAAGGGCTTCGGCCGCCAGCGGGGCCATACCGAACTCTATCGCGGCGCCGAATACGTGGTCGATTTCCTGCCCAAGGCAAAGATCGAACTGGCCGTCGACGATTCGGTCGCCGACCAGGTCGTCGAGGCCATCGCCAATACCGCCCGCACCGGCAAGATAGGCGACGGCAAGATTTTCGTCTCCGAACTGACCGAAGCCATCCGCATTCGCACCGGCGAGACCGGCAGCGAAGCCGTCTGATACCCACGAAGCATCGGAGGAATTCAATCGTGGATGAAATCACTGCACTTTCCGGGAAGGTCACCGAGCTGTCCTATGCCCTCGATACCTTCTATTTCCTCGTCACGGGCGCGCTGGTCATGTGGATGGCCGCCGGCTTCACGATGCTGGAATCCGGCCTCGTCCGTGCCAAGAATACGGCCGAGATTCTCCTGAAGAACGTCGCCCTCTACGCGATCGCCAGCATCATGTACATGCTCTGCGGTTACGCGATAATGTACCCGGGCGCCTTCGAAGGCGGCACGTTCCAGAGTCTCGCCAACGTCGCCAGCGGCCTGCTCACCAGCGCCGACAACGATGCCGCCGCCGTCATCTCGGGAGCGGCGCCGAACCATTCCAACCTGTCGGACTTCTTCTTCCAGGTCGTGTTCTGCGCCACCGCGATGTCGGTGGTCTCGGGCGCCGTCGCCGAGCGCATGAAGCTATGGGCGTTCCTGCTGTTCGCCGCGGTCCTGACCGGCTTCATCTATCCCGTGCAGGGATTCTGGAAGTGGGGCGGCGGCTGGCTCAACGTCGGAGACGGCACGGTCGGCTTCCTCGACTTCGCGGGTTCCGGCATCGTGCACCTGTGCGGCGGGGCGGCGGCGCTGGCCGGCGTGCTGTTGCTCGGAGCCCGCAAGGGCAAGTACGGTCCCGGCAAGCAGATCAACCCGATACCCGGCTGCAACCTGCCGCTGGCCGCGCTCGGCACGATGATCCTGTGGCTGGGCTGGTTCGGATTCAACGGCGGCTCGGAGCTGATCGTCTCCAACGTCGGCGAGGCCAATGCCGTATCCCTCGTGTTCGTCAACACCAACATGGCGGCGGCCGGCGGACTGGTCGCGGCGCTGGTGCTGGCGCGCATCTGGTTCGGCAAGGCGGACCTGACGATGGCGCTGAACGGCGCGCTGGCCGGCCTCGTCGCCATCACGGCCGAGCCGCTGGCGCCGGAGCCCCTGGTCGCGACGATCGTCGGCGCGATCGGCGGCCTGCTCGTCGTCGCCTCGATCGTGCTGCTCGACAAGGCCCGTATCGACGATCCGGTCGGCGCCATCTCGGTTCACGGCGTCTGCGGCATGTGGGGCCTGATCGCGGTGGCGTTCACCAATCCCGAGGCTTCGCTGAAATGGCAGTTGATCGGCTTGGTATCCATCTTCGTCTGGGTGTTCGTGACGAGCCTCGTCGTCTGGTTCGTGATCAAGAAGATCATGGGCATCCGGGTCTCCGAAGAAGAAGAATACGAAGGCGTGGATCTCAGCGAGTGCGGACTCGAGGCCTACCCCGAGTTCAAACCCGCGGAGTGACGCCGCGCGGCGCAACCCGCGGTCCCGCCGCGCGGGCGGGTCCGCGGCCCCTGCCGATTTTGCTCATGCTTGGTTAATCCCCCATCAAGCAAGCACTTAGCGGGCCTTCGGGCCCGCTTTTTTGGGGTCCGGGACGGCCTGCCGGACCGGTTCCTCAGAGGTGCCTGTGACTGATGTCACAACAATGTTGGCCCGTGCGTGGTTTAATTCCCGGCGACCCCACGTCCTGCAGGATTGCCCAGGAAATGAGACTCGACCGGTGGATTCTCGCAGCCTCTACGACGGCCCTGATCGCGGCCGGCGCGAGCATGGCGGGCGAGATTTACAAGTGGACCGACGAGCAGGGCAACGTGCATTACGAGGATCGCCTGCCGGCGGGTGCCGAGGACGTGGAGCACGTGGATATCCTGTCCAGGAACACCGACAACGCGGCCGTGCAGGCGCGTCTCGATGCGGCCCGGGAGGCCCGTGCCGACAGGGCCAAAGCCGCAGCGGACGCGGCGGCCGAGTCGGCCAAGGCGGAAGACCCCGACGCCGATCCGGCCAAGCGCGCCGAGAAATGCCAGAAGTACCGCGACCGGCTCGAGTCGTTCCTGCGTTCCCAGCGCCTGTATACGGAAGACGCGAACGGCGAGCGCAAGTATCTCGATGAATCCGAGACGATGGCCGCCCGGCAGAAGGTCCAGGAACAGGTCGAGAAGTACTGCGGCAGCTAGCAAGCTCTTGAAAGAGTTTCAGCCGGCGCGATACTTCGTTGCGAACCGGCTCAAAATGCTCATGTATTCGCATATACACTGCGCTTTTTCGCCGCTTCGCGCCTCGTCTCGCACTCGCCTGAAACTCTTTCAAGAGCTTGCTAAAGCCCGCCTGGAACGCTCCTGGTAACAGTGACGGCGCATCCCCGATGGGGATGGCGGAGCCCAGCAGGTACAATCGGTGCACCATTGTCATGGAGCACGCGGCTTGAGTTCGACAGCGGAGTCCGAGAACAGGGCAACGCAGGCGTATCTCCCCGATTTCTGCGCCGCCGCTACGGTCTTCATCGTGGTGCTGATCGCCGAACTCGTGGCGATACTGCTGACGCTGGCCGCCCACGACTCGCCCGGCCCGTTCCTCGTCCGGCTCGCGAAGAACTCGCTGTTCATACTCTGGCTCGCGTTGCTGTCATCCGCCGTGATGTGCCTGTTCCGTGGCCAGCTCGAGAGCGCCGGCAAGACGCACGCGTTCGTCGTGAGTTTCATCGTCATCGAACTCCTGTGTCTCGTACTCGCGGAGCTCTCCTATCACCTGTCGTGGTGGTTCCCCGATTTCATCACCGTAACCGACACGCATGCGCGGTTCCTCGCCCGGACCTTCGCCATCAGCTCGATCCTGATCGGGCTGGCGATGCGCTACCTGTACGTTGCCAGCGAGTGGCGTCGAAGCATCGTGCTCGAGGCCCAGGCACGCATCAGCGCCCTGCAGGCCCTCATCCGCCCGCACTTCCTGTTCAACAGCATGAATACGATCGCCTCCCTGACGCGCAGCGACCCGAAACAGGCGGAAGAGGCCGTCGAGGACCTGTCCGACCTGCTGCGTGCCAACCTCGGCGCGTCCGGCGATCGCAGCACGCTGAAGCAGGAACTCGAGGTGGCGGCGATCTACCAGCGCATCGAGAAGCTGCGCCTCGGCAATCGGCTGCGCGTGCGCTGGGACGTCAAGGATCTGCCGATGCGCGCCCTGATCCCGAGCCTTACGATCCAGCCCCTGCTGGAGAACGCGATCTATCACGGCATCGAGCTGTTGCCCGAGGGCGGCGACGTCATCGTCGCGGGCCGGCGCGACGGCGACACGATCGAGATCACGATGTCCAATCCCGTCGCCGACGGCGGGGGCCGTTCGACGCCCGGCAACAAGATGGCACTCGCCAACATCCGCCAGCGCTTCGAACTGGCGTACGGCAACCGCGGGACGGTCGACGTGGAAACCGAGGGGTCGAGCTACTGCGTCCGACTGCGCTTCCCGCGTGACGAGAGGCCGGCGTGAAGGTGCTGATCGTCGATGACGAGAAGCCGGCGCGTGACCGCCTGCGGCAGCTCGTCGACGAGTCGGGCAAGCACGAGGTCGTCGGCGAGGCGGCAACCGGCGAACAGGCGCTGTCGCTGGTATCGGAACTCGCACCCGACGTCGTCCTGCTCGACATCCGCATGCCGGGTCTCGGCGGGATCGAGACGGCGCATCATCTGAATGCGCTGGACGAGCCCCCGGCCGTCGTCTTCACGACCGCGTACAACGAATACGCCATCGAGGCATTCGATGCGCGAGCCATCGGCTACGTCCTGAAGCCGGTGCGGCGCGAGCGGCTCGAGGGTGCACTCGCGCACGCGGAACGGCTGACGCGGCGCGCCCTGACGGAACTCGAGTCGGTGTCCGGAGCGCCGAGTGGGCGGCACCACGTCTGCGCGCTTGCGCACGGCGAGTTGCGGCTGATCCCGCTCACCGAAATCCGCTATTTCAGTGCGGACCTCAAATACGTCTGCGTCCATCATGAAACCGGCGAGGACCTGATCGACGACTCCCTGAAATCGCTGGAGGACGAATTTGCCGGCGAGTTCGTGCGTATCCATCGCGGCGCGCTCGTGCGCATCGACGCCATCGAACGGCTGGAGAAACGGCCCGGCGGGCAGACACGCGTCGTGCTCCGCGACGCGGCAGCCGATGGCCAGGCCGGCGACGAACTCGTCGTCAGTCGCCGCCACCTCCCGGACGTGCGCCGGCGGCTGAAACACGGCAGGACGGCGTGAACATCCGCATCGCGACACGCAGGAGTGCACTGGCACTCTGGCAGGCCGAGCACGTCGCGGCGGCGCTGCGCCGATTCGACGACGTCGGCGCCGTGGAACTCGTGCCGCTCACGACGCGCGGCGACGAGGTACTCGACCGCAGCCTGCAGAAGATCGGGGGCAAGGGTCTTTTTATCAAGGAACTCGAACTCGCGATGCGCGCCGGCGACGCGGACATCGCCGTCCACTCGATGAAGGACGTGCCGGCCGAGATGCCGGACGGCTTCTGCATCGCGGCCACGCTCGCGCGGGCGAACTGCGCCGACGCGCTCGTGGCGGGCGACGGCATGACACTCGGCGCGCTCGCCGAAGGCGCACACATCGGCACGTCCAGCCTCCGGCGCCAGGCGCAGATCCGGCTGCTGCGCCCGGACGTATCGATCGGACCGCTGCGCGGCAACGTCAACACCCGGCTCGCGAAACTCGATGCCGGCGACTTCGATGCGATCGTGCTCGCCGCGGCCGGCCTCGAGCGGCTCGGCCTGCAGGCACGGATCAGCCAGCAATTCTCGCCGGACGAGATGTTGCCCGCGGTGGCCCAGGGCGTCATCGGCATCGAGTGCCTCGCATCCGACGATCGTCTGCGGGCCGTGCTCGGCCGTCTCCACGACGAGGCCGCGGCCCGGACCACGGCCGCGGAGCGCGCGGTCGCAAGAACACTCGAGGCCAGCTGCCAGTCTCCCATCGCGGCGCTCGCCCTGATCCGCGGCGAGGAGATGTCGATCGCCGCGCTGGTCGCGATGCCGGACGGCAGCGAGTCGATCCGCGCCGACCTCGCCGGGCCCGCTGACGATACCGGCGACGCCGAGCGCCTCGGCGAACGGCTCGCCCGCCAGCTTCTCGCGCGTGGCGCCGGCGATATCCTCGCCGCGCTGGAGGCGGCCGATGGCTGAGGGCTCTCTCGCCGAGGTCGGCGTGCTCGTCACGCGCCCCCCGGAGCGCGCGGGCGATCTCGTCAACGCGATCGAAGCCGAAGGCGGATCGGTCGTCTTGTTCCCGACGATCCGGATCCGGCCACTCGATCCCGCGGAAGTGTCCCGGCAGCGGGACCGGCTACGGGAACCCGATATCGCGATATTCGTGAGCGCCAATGCCGTCGACTACGGGCTCGAATATGCCGGCACCGCGAAGATCGCGGCCATCGGGCCCGCGACTGCGGCGGCGATCGAGGCCGCGGGTCGCCGCGTCGACATCCGGCCGGCGAGCGGATTCGACAGCGAGCATCTGCTCGCCGAACCGGCGCTCCGTGACGTCGACGGCGCCGTGGTCCGGATCCTGCGCGGCCGGCAGGGCCGCGAACTCATCGCCGAGACGCTGACCGCACGCGGCGCGCACGTCGACTACCTTGCGGTCTACGACCGCAGCGCACCCGATTATCCGCCGGCCATCGTCGCCGAGCTCGAGGCGAGCTGGCGCGCCGGCGACATCGATGTCGTAACCGTGATGAGCGTCGAATCGCTGACGAATCTCGTCGCGCTGCTGAACAACTGGTGCAAGGCGCGCCTCGCACTGACGCCACTGGTGACTCCGGCGTCACGTGTGTTAAAAGAAGCGCTGGCGCTGTATCCCGACATGCCGGTGGCGCTGGCACACGGACCCGGACCCGCCGACATGGTCAGTGCGATAGCCCGCCACGTACCCGATAAGTCCCGATGAACGGCAACGACGAAGAGCAGAAACCCTCGAGCGAGGAGGCCGAAACCGAAGCCGGCAAGGACGCGACGCCGGAGCAGCCTGCTGTCGCCCGGCCCCCTCGCTCACGGAACACCGTTGCCTGGCTCGCGCTCCTGCTCTCGTTCGTCGCCGTCGCCGCGGCGGCCTACTTCGCGATCGACGACTGGCGGCAACGGCGTGCGGCCGCACACAGCGTCGAGTCCATCGCCGACCTCGACAGCCGGCTCGCCGCCTCCGGCGAGTCGGTCGAGAACCTCCGATCGACGATCGCGAGACTCACCGACGACGACGCCCGCATGAGCGAGAAGCTGGCATCCCTGGAGCAACAATTCGCGGACAGGAAACAGACGCTGGACTCGCTGTTGCCTCGGCTCGGCAATCTGGAGAGCGACGTGTCGGCCTTGCAGGGAGCATCCGCCGGCGCACGCACGAGCTGGCTCGTCGCCGAAGCCGAGCACTACCTGAGAATCGCCAATGCCGAATTGCAGCTCGCCTCCGACCCGGACCTCGCTGCGCTCGCACTGAAGACCGCCGACGACCGCCTCGCCCAGCTCGGCGACCCGGCCATGATCGATGTGCGCCAGGCCATCGCGGACGAACTGGCCGCGCTCGACGCGATGGAGAAGCCCGACGTCGAAGGCGTGACACTGACGCTCGCGAGCCTGTCCCGCGTCGTCGAAACGCTGCCGCTGAAGGCGGTGCGTGCCGACAAGACGGGTGGCGGCGCCGAACCGGAACCGGACGCCGGGGCATTCGCGCGGGCCTGGACGTCCGTCAAGCGGGCCGCCTCGGGGCTGGTCAAGGTGTCCAAACCCGGTGAGGGAGCGATACCGCTCTTGAGCCCGGACGCCGAATACTTCCTGCGCACGAATCTGGAACTCAAGCTGGAGGTCGCCCGTCTCGCGCTCCTGCGCGGCGAGCAGGCCGTGTTCCGGCAGAGTCTCGACGACGCGACCACGTGGCTGGGCGAATATTTCGAGTCCGGCAACACGCAGGTGGCGAGCGCCATCGATACCATCGCGGAGATCCGTGACGGCGTGAAGGTGTCGGCGCCACCGGACATCTCCGAGTCGCTGCGCCTGCTGAGACAACACCGGGCCGCCTCCGAGCCCGCGCAATGAAGTTCGCCGCGGTCGTCGCCGCCGTGCTCATCGCGAGTGCCCTCGGCGCGCATTTCCTGCTCGACGATCCCGGCTACGTCGCGATGCAATTCCGGGGCTATACGATCGAGACCTCGGTGCCGGTCCTGCTGCTCTTGCTGTTGTTGCTGCTTGCCGCGATCTGGCTGATCCGGCGCATCCTGCAGGCACCGCGGCGGCTCGGCGAGGCCGCCGGCCGGTTCCGCGCCGGAAGGGCGGGCCAGAAACTCACGCAGGGGATGATCGAGGTCGCCGAAGGCAACTTTGCGCGCGGCGAGAAGCTGCTCGCGCGGGCGGCGGGCAGCAGCGATGCCCCGCTGTTCAATTACCTGCTGGCCGCTCGTGCCGCACACCTCCAGGGCCGGGACGAACGGCGCGACGAGTGGCTGAAACTCGCCTACGAACAGACCCCGGAGGCGGCGAATGCCGTGTTGCTGACGCAGGCGGAACTGCAGCTCGATCGGGAACAGTACGAACAGGCGCTCGCGACGCTACGCAGGATCGAGGAGAACTCGCCCGATCACAGTCATGCCCTGGCCTTGCTCGGCCGGCTCTATTACCGGCTGCGGGACTGGGACCAGCTCGCCAAACTCCTGCCTCGTCTCGAAAAACAGGGCCGGATCAAGCGCGAGACGCTGGAGGAATGGTCGATCCGGGTGCACGCGGAGAACTTCAGGCACGCCGCGGACGGCGAGGCCGTGGCACGCGAATTCAAGAGCCTCGACAAGCACCTGCGCAAGAACCTCACGCTCCTCGACGCGTACTACAGCGCGCTCATGCGCACCGGCGAAAACGTCAAGGCAGAGAAGGATCTCGCCGCGGCCCTCAAGTCCGAGTGGCGCGGCCCGCTCGCGCGCCTGTACGGGCTGGTCGAAGGCCCCGACATCACGGCCCAGCTCAAGCGGGCGGAGGGCTGGCTGAAAGTGCACGGCGACGATCCCGACCTGCTGCTCGCCGCGGCGCGCCTGTGCCTGCGCAACGAGCTCTGGGGCAAGGCGCGCAGCTACCTCGAGACCGTGATCAGCCTGAGGCCGAGCCCCGAGGCCTACCAGGAATACGGCCGGCTTTTGAACCGTCTCGGCGAGACGGATGCGGCCGCCGAGGCCTTCCGCGACGGCCTCGGCATGGTCGCCGACGGCCCGTCGCTGACCCTGCCGCGGTTGCGCTCCGACCGCCGTTAAGAATCGTGGCTGAAGCCGCTCCTACGGACGCGAATCGACCCCTCGTGCCGGAATAGAATCCGTAGGAGCGGCTTCAGCCGCGATCCTTCTCCCCCCACGGCAATGAGATCAGGGTTGGCTGCGCCTGCTCTTCAGCCAGCTGACCAGCGGGTCCCACTCGTCCCAGTCCGGCCAGGCCAGGTACTCGGGCAGTTCGAAGATACCGAGGCCGCGGGTGTAGGCCCGGACGTAGTTCTGGGCCTCGCGCAGGGCGGCGATATAGGGCACGCGGGCCTTCGTCAGGTACTCGTCGAGTTCGTCGAAGATCAGCGTGTAGTCCCGCACGCGATTCGCTATCGCGCCGATGCGCACTTCCTTGCGGTCCACCTTGCCCACGCTCCGTAATTCCTGGAGGAACGAGGTCGTCGCCTGCATGTCGATCGTCGAAGGCAGGACGGGCACGACGATGGTTTCGGCGTGCCGGACGAGGTCGGTCAGCTCGGTGCCATGCGAGCGGGCCGGCGCATCGCTGACCACGATATCGGAGCTGCGGGGCACGCGCTTCAGGCCGTCCTCGTAGGCAGCGACACCGACGATCTCGGGCCGGTCCGCCGGGCGGCGCGCGACCCAGTCCAGGCTGGATCGCTGCGGGTCGTAGTCGGCGAGGGCGACGCTGGCGCCCTCGTTGGCGAAATAGGATGCGATGTTGGTCGCCAGCGTACTTTTTCCGCAGCCTCCCTTGGCATTCAATACCATTATGTGCCGCATGGATTCTCCTCGAGCATGCTGCCGGTCGCCCGCCTCGAGCGGGGCGCACGGCGATTTTTGGTGTTTATGTAAAACTACAGAGGCAGCCATGAAAAGTCCATTCCCGGCTGCGGAACCTGCACGGCGTCTTTTCGGCCGGGATCCGGCCGCTGATACACTCCGCCGCATGCAGGTCCCTTTTCTCAAGATGCACGGTGCGGGCAACCGGATCGTCGTCGTGGATCGACGCGGGGATGACATGCCGCCACCCGATCCCGACACGCTGAGACGGCTCGGTGATGCCGCCACGGGCCCGGGATTCGACCAGCTCATGTGGGTCGGGCCGGCCCGCGACGCCTCGATGGATGCCAGCTACCGCGTGTTCAACGCCGACGGCGGCGAGGTGGAGCAATGCGGGAACGGGGTGCGTTGTGTCGCGGCCATGCTGGCGGCACAAGCGGGCGGCAAGCGGGACCTGGTGCTCGGCAGCAGCGCCGGGCCGATCGAGACACACGTCCTCGACGACGGAACCGTCGCGGTCAACATGGGTGCACCCGTTTTCGAACCGGCGCGGATCCCGTTCGATGCGGGCCAACAGAGCGATCGTTACGAGATCGGCGTCGGCGACGATTCCCTCGTCGCTTCCGTCCTGTCGATGGGCAATCCGCACTGCGTCCTCGAGGTCGACGACGTCGGGCGCGCGGACGTCGAGCGCCTCGGCCGGGCGCTCGGCCGCCACGCCCGCTTCCCGGCGGGTGTCAACGTCGGCTTCATGCACGTCCGCGACCGCGCCGGCATCGATCTCCGCGTCTACGAGCGCGGCGTCGGAGAAACCCTCGCCTGCGGCACGGGCGCCTGTGCCGCCGCGGTCGCCGGACGGCGCGCCGGTGAACTCGACGACACCGTGACGGTACACCTGCCCGGCGGGCGACTCGTGGTAAGCTGGCGGGGCGGTTCGGAGCCGGTGTGGCTGACCGGCAATGCCGAGTTGATCAGTGAGGGAATGATCGAACTATGAGCACACAACGCAAACCGGAACTCATCGAAGACGAGATTTCCGAACGGGCGGTCAGCGACTTCCTCGAAGCCAATCCCGATTTCTTCGAGCGTCACGCTGCGTTGTTGAATTCGCTGCACATCCCGCACGGCACCGGCGGTGCCGTGTCACTCGTCGAACGCCAGGTCTCTATGCTCAGGCAGAAGGAACTCAAGTTGCAGCGCCAGCTGAAGGACCTCATCGAGGTCGCGAGGTCGAATGACGCGCTGTCGGAGAAGATCCACCGGATGACCCTGGAACTGCTCGGGGCACGCGACCTCCCCTCGACCGTCGCTGCCGTCGAGGAGGCCATGCGCAGCAGTTTCGGCGCCGATCACGCCGTGTTCGTGCTGTTCGGGGATCCGGCGTTGTTCGCGGATATCACGCCCGGCCGGTTCTTCCGCGTCATCGAACGGGACGACGGGGCACTGCAGCCGTTCGAGACTTTCCTGAAGGGTAACCGGCCGCGCTGCGGTCAGGCACGCGATTCGCAGCGGACATTCCTTTTCCACGGCGATGCGGACGAGGTCGGATCGCTGGCGTTGATCCCGCTCGGCAACAAGTCCGCGCTCGGCTTCCTCGCGATCGGCAGCAACGACACGGATCGCTTCCATCCCGGGATGAGCATCGATTACCTGTCCCGCGTCGGCGATCTCGTGGCCGGCGCGCTGAAACGGTACTAGCCCGGAACCCGTCCCGTGGACGCTGCGGAGAAGGCGTGGATCGGCCGATTCATCCGCCATCTCGAGCTGGAGCGCCGGCTGTCCGGCGAGACCTGCAAGAATTACCGGCGCGATCTCGAAGCTCTCGACGCGTGGTGTGAGGGCGTCGGCGTCGCCCGCTGGCGCGAACTCGACAGCGAACACATTCGCAGCTTCGCGGCGACGAACTTCCGCAGGGGCCTGTCGGCTCGCAGCATCCAGCGTCGACTCTCCGCGGGCCGGACGTTCTTCCGCTACCTCATGCGCGAGAAGCACGTGCGCTCCAATCCGGTCGTCGCCGTGTCCGCCCCGAAGGCCCGCAAGCGCCTGCCGGACAATCTCGATGCCGACCGGATGGCCCGGCTGCTCGACCTGCCGGGCGACGGGGCGCTCGTCGATCGCGACCGCGCGATGCTGGAATTGCTGTACTCCTCCGGCCTGCGCCTGTCCGAACTCGTCGGACTCGACTGCGCCGACATCGACATGAGCGACGCCACCGTGCGCGTCACCGGCAAGGGAAGCAAGGAACGTATCGTACCCGTGGGCCGCCATGCACGGACCGCGCTGTCGGCCTGGTACAGGAGCCGTCGGGAGCTGGCGCCGGCCGACGAACCGGCGCTGTTCGTGAGCCGGCGCGGTACACGCCTCCGCCACCGCTCCGTACAGGACCGTGTCGCCTACTGGGCACGCCGGCAGGGCATCGACACCCGGGTGTTCCCGCATCTGTTCCGGCACTCCTTCGCGACGCACCTGCTCGAGTCGAGCCACGACCTCCGGGGCGTCCAGGAACTTCTGGGGCATGCGAACATCTCGACCACCCAGGTCTACACGCATCTTGATTTCCAGCATCTGGCCCAGATATACGATCAGACACATCCCCGGGCGCGCAAGAAGAATTGAATTCGCGAATCGGGCCGATGCCGATCGCGGCTGAAGCCGCTCCTACGGATATCCTTTCGCACAGGCAAAAGACTTTATGAACCAATTCCGGGGCACCACCATCGTGGCGGTACGGCGCGACGGCAAGGTCGCGATCGGCGGCGACGGACAGGTGAGCATGGGCGCGACCATCATGAAGGGCAACGCACGCAAGGTCCGGCGCCTCGCCGGCGGTCGCGTCATCGCCGGATTCGCCGGCGGCACCGCCGATGCCTTCACGTTGTTCGAACTGTTCGAGAGCAAGCTCGAGCAATACGGCAACCTGACCCGTGCCGCGATCGAGCTCGCGAAAGATTGGCGCACGGACCGTCGCTTGCGGCGGCTCGAGGCGCTGCTGTGTGTCGCAGATGCGGAGAGCTCGTTGATTATCTCGGGCAACGGCGACGTCATCGAGCCCGAACACGACCTGATGGCGATCGGGTCCGGCGGCCCCTACGCGCAGGCCGCCGCGCTGGCGCTGCTGCGTAATACGGAACTCGGCGCCCGCGAAATCGTCGAACAGGCCCTCGGCATCGCGGGGGAGATCTGCGTGTACACGAACCGGAACATCCTGATCGAGGAACTGCCCGCGGAATAGCCCCCGGTAGCGAGCCATGTCACAGATGACCCCCAGAGAGATCGTCCAGGAACTGGACAAGCACATCGTCGGCCAGGACGAGGCCAAGCGCGCGGTCGCCATCGCACTGCGCAACCGCTGGCGCCGCGTGCAGGTCGACGAACCGCTGCGCGGCGAGATCACCCCGAAGAACATCCTGATGATCGGTCCGACCGGCGTCGGCAAGACCGAGATCTCGCGCCGTCTCGCGCGGCTCGCCAGGGCACCGTTCGTCAAGGTCGAGGCGACGAAGTTCACCGAGGTCGGCTACGTCGGCCGCGAGGTGGACAGCATCATCCGCGACCTGGTCGATATCGCCGTCAAGATGACGCGCGAAGAGGAGATGTCGAAGGTGAGACATCGCGCCGAGGACGCGGCCGAGGAGCGGGTACTCGACACATTGCTGCCACGGGCTTCGCAGGGTATCGGTTTCGACGCCGAAGCACCGCCGGCACAGGGCGCCGACACGCGCCAGAAATTCCGCAAGATGCTGCGCGAGGGCGACCTGGACGACCGCGAGATCGAGGTCGATCTGCAGGCGATACCCGTCGGCATCGAGATCATGGCACCGCCGGGCATGGAGGAGATGACGAGCCAGCTGCAGGGGATGTTCCAGAATCTCGGCGGTAACCGCCGAACGCGGCGCAAGCTGAAGGTGAAAGACGCGCTCCGTCAACTCACCGATGAGGAAGCCGCGAATATGCTCGACGAGGAGGAGCTCAAGGCCCGCGCGCTGGAGGCCGTGGAGGAGCACGGCATCGTGTTCCTCGACGAACTCGACAAGGTCGCGCGGCGCTCCGAGACGGTCGGGCGCCGACGTGTCGCGCGAAGGCGTGCAGCGCGACCTGCTGCCGCTCGTCGAGGGCTCCACGATCACGACGAAGTACGGGATGGTGAAGACGGATCACATCCTGTTCATCGCCTCCGGAGCCTTTCACGTCGCAAAGCCGTCCGACCTGATCCCGGAACTGCAGGGGCGATTCCCGATACGTGTCGAGCTCAAGTCGCTGACCACCGAGGACTTCGTACGCATCCTGACCGAACCGGACGCGTCGCTGACGGCTCAGTACCAGGCACTGCTCGCGACCGAGGAAGTCGACGTCGAATTCACCGACGACGGCGTGCGCCGCATCGCCGAAGTCGCCTACCAGGTCAACGAGAACACCGAGAATATCGGTGCGCGCCGCCTGCACACGGTGATGGAACGCCTGCTCGAGACCGTCTCCTTCGAGGCGTCGGACAAGAGCGGCAGCCACGTGCTGATCGACGCGGCCTACGTCGACGAGCACCTGGCCGAACTCTCGAAGGACGAGGACCTGAGCCGGTATATTCTCTAAACACGGGGAAGGCCGCGGACGGCGCACTTGCCTCAGTCATGGCTCGCTGCGCTGCGCTTTACTTCCCTCGACAAGCGCCCCGCCCGCGGCCTTCGGCGTGCTCGGAGGTGCGACATCCCGGCTCAGAAGGAAAGAGACGATGGCAGTGACTCCTGTTGAGATCAGGCTCCGCAAGGCCTCCAGGCTGCTCGTCGTGAGCTTCGACGACGGCAGCGAGTTCAGCTTCCCGTTCGAATACTTGCGCGTTTACTCGCCGAGCGCGGAAGTGAAAGGGCACGGCCCCGGCCAGGAGACCCTGCAGACCGGCAAGGAGAACGTGTCGATCACATCGGTCGATCCGGTCGGCCGCTACGCGGTGCGGCTGGTGTTCGACGACGGCCACGACTCGGGCCTGTATTCCTGGACCTATCTGCACGAACTCGGCCGCAACATGGAGGCAAATTGGCAGCGCTACCTCGACCGTCTAGCAGCAGCGGGGTATGCTCGTAAAAAGCCCTCGTAACGCGCCACCATGAGTAAACAGGATACATCCGCCGACTCGACGCACTTCGGCTACCGATCCGTGCCGGTCGACGAGAAGGCGGGACTCGTCCGGGATGTCTTCGATTCCGTCGCCGACCGCTACGACATCATGAATGACCTGATGTCGGCGGGCCTGCACCGACTCTGGAAGCGCTACACCGTCGAGGCCGCGGCGGTCCGCCCGGGCCAGCGCGTGCTGGACCTGGCCGGAGGTACCGGCGATCTCACTGGGCAGTTTGCCCGGCGGGTCGGTTCCGAAGGTCTGGTCGTGCTCGCGGACATCAACGCCGCGATGCTCGAGCGCGGCCGGCAACGACTGGTGGATGCGGGCGTGGCCGGCAACCTGGCGATCGCCAGGCGGATGCCGAGAACCTGCCGTTCGCCGACGCCAGCTTCGATCGCGTGTCGATCGCGTTCGGACTGCGCAACGTCACCGACAAGGAAGCGGCACTCCGTTCGATGCATCGCGTTCTCGCCCCGGGCGGGATGGCTGCTGGTCCTGGAATTCTCGAAACCGGTCGCCCCGCTGCGGCCCGCCTACGACCTGTATTCGTTCAACGTGTTGCCGCTCATCGGCAAGTTCGTGGCACGCGACGAGGACAGCTACCGCTATCTCGCCGAATCGATCCGCATGCACCCCGACCAGGAGACGCTGCTCGGCATGATGCGTGACGCGGGTTTCGAGCGATGCCGCTACCGCAACCTCGCGGGCGGGATCGTCGCACTGCACACCGGCTACCACATTTAGGCCGCCGCGGATGGACATCCTCGACGCCGTGCTCCGGCCGATTGCAAGCCTTCTCAATCGCAATATCGACGAGTCCATCGCCGGCGCGCGACTTGTGCCGCAAGCTCGACGGCAAGGTCGTGGCCGTACGGGTCAGGGATTCTGCCCTGGCGCTCTACTTCAGGATCGATTCGGGCGTCATCGCACTGGCATCCGACGGTGATCGGGAATCCGGACGTCATCGTCATCCGGCTCCCTGCTCGCCCTCGCCCGCATGAGCGGCGAGAGCGGCGACCGCGCGATCCGCGACGGCACGCTGCAGCTGACCGGAGACGCGAGCGCGGCGAGGGCGTTCCAGGCGCTGCTCTACCACGCGCGGCCGGACATCGAGGACGAATTGTCCAGGATCGTCGGCGAGGCCGCAGCGTACCGGCTCGGCGAAGCCGCGCGAGGTGTCAGGGCGTGGGCGAACGAGGCGCGCAGGACCATGACGGACAACCTGCGCGAATATCTCCAGGAAGAGAGCCGCGACGTGCCCAGCCGTTACGAGTTCGAACGCTTCGCCAGTGAGCTGGATCGACGCTGCGCGACGGCGTCGAGCGGGCGGCCGCGAAACTCGAACGATCCTCGGGCGATCGCTGAACATGAGCCGGCGCCGCACGCTGACGCGGATCATCGGCATCCAGCGTGTGCTCGTGCGTCATGGACTCGACGAAGTCATCCGTGAGACGCATCTGTTCCGCCCGCTCAGATTCTTCTTTTACCTGTTGCCGCGACGGCGCGACGCGTCTGCACCGCTCGGCGAACGCGCTCCGGCTCGCGCTGGAGGAACTCGGTCCGATCTTCGTGAAGTTCGGCCAGGCGATCTCGACGCGCAGAGACCTGCTGCCGAGAGACATCGCCGACGAACTCGCCAAGCTGCAGGACACGGTGCCGCCATTCCCGGCCGAGGAGGCCGCCGCGATCATCACGCAGGCTCTTCGGCAAACCGCTGGACGAGGTATTCGCGCGTTTCGACTCCGAACCGTTCGCGGCGGCATCGATCGCGCAGGTGCACACGGCGCAGCTGAACGGCGGCCAGGAGGTCATCGTCAAGATCCTGCGGCCCGGCGTCAGGGAGAAGATCGAACGCGACCTCGACGTGCTGCGCATGATCGCCGGCCTCGCGGCGCGTTACTGGCAGCACGGCAGGCGCCTGAAACCGCTCGAGGTCGTCGCCGAGTACGAGCGCACGATCATCGACGAACTCGACCTGATGCGCGAAGCCGCCAACGCCGCCCAGCTCAAGCGCAACTTCGCGGGCTCGGACATGCTCTATGTGCCGGAGGTCTACTGGGACTACTGCCGCCCCGAGGTGCTGGTCCAGGAGCGCATCTACGGCATCCCCATCAGCGACATGGATGCGCTCCGCGCAGCCGGCACCAACATCAAACGTCTCGCCGAGAACGGCGTCGACATCTTCTTCACCCAGGTGTTCCGGCACAACTTCTTCCATGCCGACATGCACCCGGGCAACATCTTCGTCATCGTCACGGATCCGGACCGGCCGAAATATGCGGCGGTCGATTTCGGCATCGTCGGCACACTGAACCCCGAGGATCAGCGTTACCTCGCGCAGAATTTCCTTGCGTTCTTCGACCGCGACTATCACCGCATCGCCAAACTGCACATCGAGTCGGGCTGGGTGCCGGAAGGGACGCGCATCGACCAGCTCGAGACCGCCGTGCGTACCGTATGCGAACCGATCTTCAACAAGCCGCTCGCCGAAATCTCGTTCGCGCAGGTCCTGATACGCCTGTTTCGAGTGGTGCAGCAATTCGATGTCGAGATCCAGCCGCAGCTGATCCTGCTGCAAAAGACTCTCTTCAACATCGAGGGCCTCGGACGGGAACTCTATCCGCAACTGGATCTGTGGAAGACGGCGCATCCCGCGCTCAAACGCTGGATGCGCGACCAGCTCGGGCCGCGTGCGATGTTCGAGGACCTGCGCGAAACGCTGCCGGCATTGCGCGAACTCCTGCGCGAGCTGCCGGGTCTCCTGAAACAGCTTGCCACCCTGCTCGCCCGCTCCGCGCGGGACGGCGCGCCGCCGCCATGATCCTGCCGCGTATCGCACGGTGGCTGCTGGCGCTCGGCGGCTGGACGGTCATCGGTGCCGTGCCGCCGGTCAACAAGGCCGTGATCATCGCCGCGCCGCACACATCGTACTGGGATGGTTTCTGGGCGCTGGTCTTCAAAACCGCCACCGGCCTCGATGCCCGGTGGTTCGTCAAGAACACGATGTTCTGGTTCCCGCTCGGCAGTCTGCTGCGCGCATTCGGCGCCGTTCCGCTCGACCGCAGGAACGCCGGTTCGGCCGTCAACGAGGCGATCGCGGCGTTCGATACCAACGAGCGCTTCTTCTTCGGCCTGGCACCCGAGGGGACGCGCAGCAAGACCGCCGGCTGGAAATCGGGCTTTTACCGGATCGCCGACGGGGCCGCGGTGCCGGTCCTGTGCGGCTTCCTCGACTACCGCGGCAGGCGGCTCGGACTCGGACCGATGATCACGCTGACCGGCGACCGGCAGTCCGACCTGCGACTCTTCCGCTCCTTCTACGCGTCGGTCCACGGTCGCCGGCCCGGCAATGCCAGCCCCGTCGAACTGCTGCGCTGATCGATGAACGAGGGGGACGGCGAAGCGGAAAGACGGCGCCGGCCGATCCGAAGTTTCGTCAGGCGTTCGGGCCGGTTGACGCCGTCCCAGCAGCGTGCGCTCGGCGAACTCTGGCCGGAGTATGGACTCGACGCCGGAGCGGGCCGCCTCGACCTCGACGCGGCGTTCGGCCGGCGGACGCCTCGTGTCCTCGAAATCGGCTTCGGCAACGGCGAATCCCTGGTCAGCGAGGCGCGGGACCACCCCGAGCTGGACTTCCTGGGCATCGAGGTACACGACCCGGGCATCGGTCATTGCCTGCTCGCGGCCAGGGCGGCCGGACTCTCCAACCTCCGCGTCGTCGCCGCGGACGCGCTCGACGTGCTGGAGACCGGCATCCCGGCGGCCTCGCTGCGTCGCATCAACCTGTACTTCCCCGACCCCTGGCCGAAGAAGCGGCATCACAAGCGCCGCATCGTCCAGCCGGCGTTCGTCGACCTGTGCGCGGCCGCGCTCGAGGCCGGCGGTACCCTGCGGATCGCCACCGACTGGGCCGACTACGCGGAGCACATCGAGGCAGTGCTCGCGGCCTCCGACCGATTCGCGCTCACCGAACGCCGCGAGCACGCCGGAGACGCACCGCTCGACCGGCCCGCGACCAAGTTCGAGCGTCGCGGCGTCACGCGGGGTCACCGGATCGTGGACTGGATATTCACGAAGTGCGGCTGACCGGCGGTTCCTTGCGCGCAGCAAACTTTGATCTAAAGTTAGCTTATGGACCTTTCCATCGTGTGCGGGGTCTTACGGACATGGCGATGACAGTTCCTTCGATCGGTCAATGGTTCCGCCGCCCGGACGGCACGCTGTTCGAGGTCGTGGCCATCGACGAAGACCAGAACACCGTCGAGATCCAGCTCTTCGACGGCACGATCGACGAGTTGGACGCCGATGGCTGGTCCGACCTGTTGCTGATCCAGGTCGCCGCGCCCGACGACGCCAGCGGCTCTGCTCGATATGGACCCGGACGACGACGAAGAGCAGGCGCCGGATGCCATGCCGAGAGGCTTCCACGACCCGCTGGGCTTCCTCGACGGCGGGGAGCTTTAGGGGCCCGCCTGCAGAACCCGCTTGTAGGAGCCCGCCCCAGCGGGCGAAATCAGACATAGTCGCCCGCTGGGGCGGGCTCCTACTACTCCCCAACGCCGTCCCGTGTGATCCGATTACATGCTCGTCGGGCCGGTGACGTAGATCACGCCGTCGCGCACCTCGACGTCGACCCTGCGCAGCGACTTGCCGATGCAGGGACCGGCGACACACAGCCCCGTGTCCATTTCGTAGATCGCGCCGTGCGATGCGCATTGCAGAGCCGTCCTGTCGCGATTGAAGAAGCCGTTCGGCATCCAGTTGAGCGGATGCCCTACGTGCATGCAGAAATTTTCGTAGGCATGGACGGCGTCGCCTTGCCGCACCACGAAGCCGCGGAACGGCCAGTCACCGCTACCGATCTCGAACTCGCGGCAGCCGGGGTCCTCGAGTTCGTCCAGGCGCCCGACTTCGACTTCCACCAGTTCAGTCATCGGCGTTCCACGGCGCGACTTTCAGGAGCAGCAACATGCCCGGAACGGCCAGCACGGTGCAGAGCAGGAAGAAGTTCGTCCAGCCGAGCCGCGCCACGATGAGTCCGGTCGTGGCGTTCGCCAGCGTGCGCGGCGCCGCCGCGAGCGCCGTGAACAGAGCGAACTGGGTCGCCGCGAAGGCCGGGTTCGTCGTGCGTGCTATGAACCCCGTGAGCGCGGCCGCTCCGAGCCCGACGCCCAGGTATTCGAAAGCCACCGCGAAACCCAGCAGCCACGGATTCGTACCGACTGCGGCCAACAGCGCGAAGCCGAGGATACTGACGACCTGGACGACACCGAACAGCCACAGCGCGCGATTGATGCCGAGCTTGATCATCGCGACGCCGCCCGCGAGGCCGCCGACGATGACGGCGACGAGCCCCGCGATCTTCGCGATCGAACCGACCTCCGTCATGCTGAAGCCGACGTCGAGGAAGAACGGTGTCTGCAATGCAGTGGCCATGTTGTCGCCGAACTTGTACAGGACCATGAATGCCAGGATCAGCGCGGCCGCAGCGACTCCCTTCCGGTCGACAAATTCGCGGAACGGCTCGACGACCGCCTCGCGCAACGTCCTCGGCGGATGCGGGTCGGCGATCGCCTCGCCGATGGCGAATGTCAGGACCAGGCCGACGCCCATGAACAGCGCCACGACAACGAACACCGTCTCCCAGGGCAGGTGATCCGCGAGGATCAACCCCAGCGAACCCGGCACGAGCCCGGCGAGACGGTATGCCTGGATGTGGATGGCATTACCGAGCCCGAGTTCCGCGTCCGGCAGGAGTTCGCGCCGATAGGCATCCAGCACGATGTCCTGGCTGGCGCTGAAGAATGCGACGGCCGCCGCGAGGCCGGCGACGGTCCAGATCGACAGCGAGGGTCTGACGAGGCCCATTGCGGCAATGGAGACCAGCAGCGCAATCTGGGTGACGAGCATCCAGCCCCTGCGCCGGCCGAGGAACGGCAGCGTGTACCGGTCCATCGCCGGCGACCACAGGAATTTCCAGGTGTAGGGGAATCCGACGAGCGTGAAGAACCCGATCTCGGCGATGCCGACTCCCTCGACTTTCAGCCAGGCCGGGACGAGCTGGATGAGGACGTAGAGCGGCAGTCCGGAGGTAAATCCGGTAAACACGCAGATCAGCATGCGCCGGTTGAGGATGGCCTCGCTTAAGGATTCCCGCTGCATCCGCTTTCAGGACCCCGCTGTGCCGCCCGGATCCCAATCGTAATTCATGATCAGCGGCGCATGGTCCGAGAAGCGCTCGTCCTTGTAGATGTCGGCGGAGAGGATCCTGTTCTTCAGCCCGGGCGTGACGACCTGGTAGTCGATGCGCCAGCCGACGTTTTTCTCCCAGGCGCGGCCGCGGTTCGACCACCACGTGTACTGGTCCTCGCCGGGCTCCACGACCCGGAATGCATCGACATACCGATGCCGCCCGAACACCTCGTCCATCCACGCCCGCTCTTGTGGCAGGAAACCCGAGTTCTTCCGGTTCGACTTCCAGTTCTTCAGGTCGATCTCCCTGTGCGCGATATTCCAGTCGCCGCAGACGATGTATTCCGAGCGCCGCCTCCGCAGTTTCTTCAGGTGCTCGGTGAAGGTCGCCATGCAGCGGTATTTCGCCTCCTGCCGTTCCTCGCTGGAGCTCCCGGACGGCAGGTACAGGGACACGACACACAGTCCGCCGATGCGCACTTCCAGGTAGCGTCCCTCGGCGTCGAATTCGGGATCCCCGTAGCCGCGCACGACCCGATCCGGCTCGTGTCTCGTGTACACGGCGACGCCGCTGTAACCCTTCTTGCTGGCGTCTTCGTAATAGCAGTGGAAGCCTGCCGGCGTGAACACCGCATCTTCGAGCTGGTGGACCTGCGCCTTGGTCTCCTGGATGCAGACGACGTCGGCATCCTGTCGCCGCATCCAGTCGAAAAATCCCTTCCTCGCAGCGGCGCGGATGCCATTCGCGTTGAGACTGATCACACGGAACAATGCAGTTCTCCCGGCCGATGCGCCTGTGTCATACTCCGACGCGCACCGAAAGCTGGCCATCATACCGAAAGACCGCAGCATGCAGGCCTACAAGAAGGAATTCATCGAGCTGGCCCTGGAACTCGGCGTACTGCGCTTCGGAGAATTCCGCCTGAAATCGGGTCGCGTGAGCCCGTACTTCTTCAACGCCGGACTGTTCAACACGGGTTATGCAGCCGCCCGCGTCGGCCGTTACTACGCCGCGGCAATTGCGGACTCCGGACTTCGCTTCGACATGGTGTTCGGACCGGCGTACAAGGGCATCCCGCTCGCGGCACTCACCGCCGCAGCGCTGGCGGAACACCAGGACATCGACGTGCCCTACGCCTACAACCGCAAGGAAGCGAAGGCGCACGGGGAAGGCGGCGACGTCGTCGGTTCGCCGCTGGAGGGTCGCGTGCTGATCGTCGACGACGTCATCACGGCCGGGACGGCCGTGCGCGAAGCCTGTCAGATCATCACGGCGGCCGGTGCGGAAGTCGTCGGCCTGGCGATTTCGCTGGACCGGCAGGAGCGCGGTCAGGGTGCTCTGTCGGCCGTGCAGGAACTCAAACAGTCGCTCGGCATCGCGGTGATCAGCATCATCCGACTCGAAGACCTCATCGATACTCTAGAAGAATCAAGTGAGTACGAGGAGCACCTCCCCGCCGTGCTGGCCTACCGCCGCGAGTACGGTGTCATCTCCTGACGCCGCGAAACAATGTGTCGCCGGCGGCCGGTTTACTTGACCGGGTCATGGGACTAAGCTGCAATTTCGCGAACCAGTCCAATTTCTGGCCTTGCAAGCCATGGCATAGTTCCGTTATGCGTCTACTCGCCGCCGCCTCATTATGTTTACTCGCAACTGCGGCCGCCGCTGCCGGTCCGCAGCACACGAAGACCTACAGCTGGATCGACGAAGACGGCGTCCGGCACTACGGCGACAGTGTGCCGCCGGAATATGCCGACGCCCCCAAGCAGGTGCTCAACGAACAGGGCATCAGCATCGACGAGCTGCAGGGCAAGAAGACGCCTGAACAGATCGCGCAGGAACGACGCCAGGCAGAGCTCGAGCAGCAGAAGGAATTGCAGCACCGTGCGGACCAGGCGCTGCTGGCCACCTACAACAGCGTAGACGAAATCGAGATGCATCGTGACCGCCGCCTGGAGCTGTTCCAGGCGCAGGCACGGGTCACGGAGCTGTATCTGAAGAACCTGCGCCGCCGCCTCGATCAACTGAAAGGCGTCGCGTCCCGTTACAAGCCATACAGCACGGACCCGGATGCCGAAGTTGTCGATCAGGGCCTGGTCGACGAGATCAAGGAGACCGAGGCTGCGATCACCCGCCACGAAGACAATCTCGCGAAGTATCGATCCGAGGAAGCGGACATCCGCAAGCAATTCGAGGGCGACATCAATCGCTTCATGGTGTTGAAAGGCCTGACGGCGTCGAACGGTCAGGCCGTGCCCGAGTGACCGAACCCCCCGGCGCCGCGCGCGCTGTCCTCGAACTCCTCGACGACGCTGAAACGCACCTGTTCGACACTCACGAACACCATCTGCGCAATACGCTCGCCGGGTTGCACCTCGTAACTCGCTGATCCCCGATTCCAGCAGGAGATATAGACCTGCCCCTGGTAGTCGGAATCGATGAGGCCGGTCAGGTTGCCGAGTACGAGTCCGTGCTTGTGGCCGAGCCCGGAGCGCGGTAGCAGCACGGCCGCCAGCGACGCATCCCCGATATGGATCGCGAGCCCGGTGGGCACCAGCACGGTCTCGCCCGGCGCCACGACCAGCGGTTCGTCGATACAGGCGCGCATGTCCAGTCCGGCGGAACCGCTCGTCGCATAGTGCGGCAGCGGGATCTGGTCCCCGAGGCGGGGATCGAGAATTTTCAGTTCTATCGATCGCATCGGGTTCGCTGGCCTGCGCTCATTCTCTCGTCGAGACGACGGACAATCCGGGCCGGGCCGCAGCCCCGCGATCCTGCTCGAAACGTTCTGCGACGAGGCGCACGACGGCCCGCGCGAGTTCTGCCTTCGGCGCGGTCGGAAACGCGCGCTCGCCGCCGCGCCAGTAGACTTCGATCGTGTTCTCGTCGCGATCGAAGCCGCAGTCGTCGCCGACGCGATTCGCCACGATCAGGTCCAGCTTCTTCTTGTCGAGTTTCGCCAGCGCGTACTTGCGGACATTCTCCGTCTCGGCGGCGAAGCCGACGGTGAACGGCGCGCCGTCGAGCGCCGCGACCGACGCCAGGATGTCGCGGGTCCTGACCAGGTCGATGCGCATCGTCTCGTTGTCCTTCTTGATCTTGCTCTGCGCCGCCTCGGCCGGCCGGTAGTCCGAGACCGCCGCCGCCGCGATGAAGATGTCGACACCGGCGAGATGCTCGTGTGTCGCCGCATACATCTCGTCGGCGGTCGTCACGCGGATCACCTCGATGCCCGCCGGGTCCGCGAGCGCGACCGGCCCGCTCACGAGGCACACCGCCGCGCCCTCGGCCGCGGCCGCCGCGGCGATCGCATAGCCCATCTTCCCGGAACTGCGGTTGCTGATGTAGCGGACTGGATCGATGGGTTCGCGGGTGGGCCCGGCCGTCACCAGGACCCGTCTGCCGGCCAGGACGCCCTCGGCCACGGTCGGGCCCGTGCCGCAGACGATGGCGGCGATCTCCTCGGGCTCGATCATGCGGCCCTCGCCGTTCTCGCCGCAGGCCTGGTCGCCGCTGCCCGGGCCGAGGATGCGCACGCCGCGAGCCTCGAGCGTCGCGCGGTTTGCCTGCACGGCGGCATTCGCCCACATGACCCGGTTCATCGCCGGTGCGACGGCCAGCGGCGCCTCGGTCGCGAGGCACACGGTGGTCAGCAGGTCCGAGGCCGCGCCGCTCGCGAGGCGTGCCAGGATCTCCGCCGTCGCGGGAGCGATCAGCACCACGTCGGCCCAGCGCGCGAGCTCGATGTGGCTCATCGCCGCCTCGGCCTCCTTGTCCCAGAGATTCGAGCGGATCGGCCGGCCGGAGACGGCCTGCAGCGCCGTCGGCGTGACGAACTCCTCGCTCGATGCAGTCATCACGACCTGCACGTCCGCGCCGCGCTCGCGCAGGCGCCGCACGAGTTCCGGCGTCTTGTACGCGGCGATGCTTCCGGTGATCCCCAGCAGGACGTTCATGTCGACGAGCTTAGCGCCAAGCTCCCGCCGATTTCCACCGAATCCCGACACCCGGTCCGGTTTCGGCACTTGCCGCGGCAAGTGCCTCGCGCACAATCGGTAGCCATGACCCGATCGAGCCGACAGGGACAGGCCGCCAGCGACGCCGAGCTGCTCGCCGCTCTGCTGACCGGCGGCATCACGGGGGGTCGCGGCCTGGCCCGGGATCTGCTGCTGCGCTTCGGCAGCCTGCGGGCGCTGTTCCATGCCGACGCGAAGACGCTGCGCTGCGTGCCGGGCGTGGGCCGCGCGCTCGCCTGCCGCGTCCTCGTGCTGCCGGAACTCGCGCGCCGCTACTACGAGCAATCGATGCCGGCGGGCCGCACCATCGAGAGTCCCGCCGATACCGAGTCGTTCCTGATGGCGCGCATGCGCCACCTCGGCCACGAGCTGTTCTGTTGCCTGTATCTCGACAACCGCCATCGCGTGCTGCGCTTCGACGAGATGTTCCGCGGCACGATAGACGGCACCAGCGTGTATCCCCGCGAGGTCGTCAAGGAGGCGCTCGCCAGCAACGCCGCCGCCGTGATCCTCGCTCACAACCACCCGTCGGGAGTGGCCGAGCCGAGCCAGGCCGACGAGCGGATCACCCGGCGGCTGAAGTCCGCCCTCGAGCTGGTCGACATCCGCCTGCTGGACCACCTGATCATCGGCGACGGCTGCTCGACCTCGATGGCCAGCCGCGGCCTCCTGTAGGAGCGGCTTCAGCCGCGATCACCGCCACGGCCCCTTGAACTGCATGCCCGCGGCTGGTATAAAGCTCTGCTCTTTGCCCGTGCATCGCGGGCGAATTTTCGTGAAATCAAGGACTTGAGCTCAATGTCCAGAGTCTGCCAGGTAACCGGGAAGCGGCCGCAGAGCGGCAACAACGTCTCCCATGCGAACCGCAGGACCCGTCGCCGGTTCCTGCCGAACCTCGTGAGCAAGCGCTTCTGGCTCGAGTCCGAGCACCGCTGGGTGCGCCTGCGCGTGTCGCACAAGGGCATGCGCATCATCGACAAGCACGGCATCGAGAAAGTCGTCGCCGATCTGCGCTCCCAGGGACAGCACGTCTGACCCGGAGGACTGACGCATGGCCAAGAGCAATCGCGAGAAGATCAAGCTGGTGTCGAGTGCGGGCACGGGCCACTACTACACGGCCACCAAGAACAAGAAGCTGCACCCCGAGAAGCTGGAGACCCGGAAGTACGATCCCACGGTCCGCAAGCACGTGATCTACAAAGAGTCGAAGATCAAGTAGGCTCGAACACGTTTCCGGAAAAAGCCCGCCGCGTGCGGGCTTTTTCATTTCCGCAGCAATCGCGGCTGAAGCCGCTCCTACGGATGCTAATCGGAGCGCGGTGCCTGATGAGCAACCGTAGGAGCGGCTTCAGCCGCGATACGGACGCGCAACAGCCCCGGTGCCGGACAAGAATCTGTAGGAGCGGCTTCAGCCGCGATAACGATTACAATCCCTGCATGCCGGAACTGCCAGAAGTCGAGACGAGCCGCCGCGGTATCGCGCCGTATCTCGTCAACGAGCGCATCGATCACGTCGTCATCCGCGATCGCCGCCTGCGCTGGCCAGTGAGCCCCGATGTCGAGGCACATCTCGACGGCGCGACGGTGACGTCCGTGGACCGGCGCGCGAAATACTTGTTGCTGCGCACGACCGGCGGCACCGCGATCGTCCATCTCGGCATGTCCGGCAGCGTCTACGTCGTCGATCGCGACACGCCTGCCGGCGTTCACGAACACTTCGACTTCGAGCTCGGGTCCGGCAAGTCGCTGCGATTCCGCGACCCGCGCCGATTCGGTTCCCTGCACTGGACGGACGACCCCTCCCGGCACTGGCTGCTCGAACGCCTCGGGCCCGAGCCGCTCGGGCCCGATTTCGACGGCAGCTATCTCCGCGAGCGCGGTCGCGGACGCCGGGTCGCGGTCAAGCCGTTCATCATGGATTCCGCCGTCGTCGTCGGGGTCGGCAACATCTATGCGAACGAGGCGCTGCACCTCGCCGGCATCCACCCGCGCCGCGCGGCGGGCCGCATCTCGCTCGCACGTTACGTCGATCTGGCCGCGGCCGTGCGCGAGGTCCTCGAGAAGGCCATCCGGGCCGGCGGCACCACGCTGCGTGACTTCCTCGGCGGCAATGGCGAGGCCGGCTATTTCCGGCAGGAACTCACCGTGTACGACCGCGCCGGCGAACCCTGCCGGAAGTGTGCCGCACCCATCTCGCTGATCGTGCTCGGGCAGCGTGCGACGTATTACTGCAAGTCCTGCCAGCGCTGAGTCGCGGCTGAAGCCGCTCCTACGGATGCCAACCGGCTGCGGTGCCTCATTGGCTGTCACAATCGCGGCTGAAGCCGCTCCTGCGGATGCTGATTTGCAGCAACAGTCGACCGGTATCCGTAGGAGCGGCTTCAGCCGCGATCGACGGCCTCAGGCTCGGCCGCAGCGTTCGAGCAGCGCGAGCCGGACCTTCGGCGATACGAAGTCCGAGATGTCGCCGCCGAGTTCCGCGATCTCGCGCACCAGGCTCGAGGAAATGAACGTGTATCCCTCGGTAGGCGTCAGGAACACGGTCTCGACCTGGTCGTTCAGATGCCGGTTCATCGTGGCCAGTTGGAACTCGTATTCGAAATCCGATACGGCCCGCAGTCCCCGGATGATGGCCGACAGTCCGTTCTCCCGCGCGAAATCGACGGTCAGACCGGAGTAGCCGACGACCTCGACGCCGTCGACATCGGCCAGCGCGGACGCCGCCATCGCGACCCGCTCATCGGTCGTGAACATCGGCTTCTTGATGCCCGGCGTCTCCGCGATGGCCAAGACGACGCGATCGAACAGGCTCAAGGCGCGACGCACGAGGTCTTCGTGGCCGAGCGTGATCGGATCGAAAGTCCCCGGATACATTGCCGATACGGTCATCGAACTACCCCCTGGATCAGGTCCCCGGACCGACGAGCGAATAGCGTACGTTGCCCGCCGTCCTGCTCTTGGTCATCTGCCATCCCGTTGGAAGGACCAGTTCGGGCCTGTTACGGTCCTCCTCGACGTAAATCCGGGCATCCCCTGCCAGGATCGACGCCGCGTCGATCAGTCTACACAATTCGTCGAGCTTGTCTGCCGCGAAAGGCGGGTCGAGGAACACGATGTCGAAGCCGCTTTCGGCCGGTCGCCTGAGGTACTCGAAGGCATCCATACGGCACACGCTCGCACCCGAGGCGCCGAGTCGCGCGACATTCGCCTCCAGCATAGTCGCGGCCTTCGGCGAGTTCTCGACGAACACGGCCGCGGCGGCGCCGCGCGAAAGCGCTTCGAGGCCGAGCGCGCCGGTCCCGGCGAACAGGTCCAGGCAACGCGCGCCCTGGATGATCGGACTCAGCCAGTTGAACAGCGTCTCGCGGACCCGCTCCGGCGTGGGCCGGAGTCCGGGCACATCCGCGATGTCCAACAGACGGCTGCGCCATTTTCCCGCTACAATACGCAGCCTTCCGGTCCGGGACTTGCCTGCGCTTCGCCTGGTCATCGATTCCTGCTCCGGCCTGGACGCCTCGCAACAACGGGCTAGTGTAGGTGATTCGCCGCTCGCGGGTGACTTCGAATACTGATGTTGAAAGACACCGAAAGCAGCACGCCACGACAGGGATTCTTCAAGCGGCTGCGGGCCCGCCTCAATCGCGGCAAAGGGTGGCTCGGTTACGACCTGGCCACGCTTGCCCCCGGCGGCCGTATCGACGACGACGTGCTCGAGGACCTCGAGGCCCTGCTGGTCTCCGCCGACGTCGGAATCGGCACGGCGGGCCGCATCATCGACGGCGTCAGGGACAGCCTGTCCCGCAAGGCATCGAAGGATGTCGCGGCGCTGCGAGCGGGACTTCATGACGCGCTGCTGGCGATCCTCGAGCCGGTCGCCCGGCCCCTCGACATCGCACCGCAGGACGGGCCTTTCGTCGTGCTGATGGTCGGCGTCAACGGTGCCGGCAAGACGACCACGATCGGCAAACTCGCGCGACGATTCCGCGCCGACGGCCTCTCTGTCATGCTCGCGGCAGGCGACACGTTCCGCGCCGCCGCCGTCGAGCAACTCGCAGCCTGGGGCGAGCGCAACGGCGTACCGGTGGTCGCACAACAGTCGGGGGCGGATCCGGCGGCCGTCGTGTTCGATGCCTTCGAGGCCGCTCGCGCACGCGGCATCGACGTGTTGCTCGCCGACACGGCCGGACGGCTGCAGAACCAGAAGGGCCTGATGGACGAACTCACGAAGATCAAGCGCGTGCTTTCCCGCCGCGACGAGGCTGCGCCGCAGGAGATCATGCTGGTACTCGACGCGAGCCAGGGACAGAACGCGCTCGTGCAGGCACACCGGTTCCACGAGGCGCTCGGGCTGACCGGTATCGCGGTCACGAAGCTCGACGGCACGGCGAAGGGCGGTGTGCTCGTGGCCATCGCCGACGAACTGCGTATCCCGATCCGGTTTATCGGCATCGGGGAGACCGCGGAGGATCTGCAGCCCTTTGCCGCGGGCGAATTCGTCGATGCCTTGCTGACGGCAGGGGAGTCGCAATGATCCGCCTGGAAGACGTCACGAAGCGTTTCCCCGGCGGGCAGGAGGCGATTTCCGGGTTGAGTTTCGCGGTGGACAAGGGCGAGATGGTGTTCGTCACCGGTCACTCGGGCGCCGGCAAGAGCACCTTGTTGCGCCTGATCGCACTGATCGAACGGCCGACGAGGGGGCAAGTCATCGTCGACGGACAGAACACGCGGCGCGTGAAGCGGCGCAGGATTCCGGCGTATCGGCGCCACATCGGGATGGTGTTCCAGGATCATCGCTTGTTGTATGACCGACCCGTGGCCGACAACGTGGCGCTGCCGCTCGTCATCGCCGGCGTCGGCCGCCGCGAGGCGTCGCGACGGGTGCGTGCGGCACTCGACCAGGTCGGTCTCCTGCACAAGGAAAAGCAGAACCCCGAGACGCTGTCGGCGGGCGAGCAGCAACGCGTCGGCATCGCGCGGGCCATCGTCACGCGGCCGAAACTGCTGATCGCCGACGAACCCACGGGCAACCTCGATCCGGATCTGTCGGTCGAGGTCATGCGCATCTTCCGCCGCTTCAACGAAGTCGGCGTGACCCTGCTGATCGCGAGCCACGACATTTCGCTCATCGACCGGATGGGCTGCCGGCGTATCGCTCTCGAGGAGGGCCGCCTCGTCGAAGGCATGCAGGAGGACGAGACTTGGCCCTGACACGGCATGCCGACGCGGTCGCTCCGATCCGTTCCTCGGGACCGGTGTCCACGTGGTTCTCCCGCCATGGGGCAACGGCGTTCGGTTCCCTCGTCCGGCTGCTGCGGCAGCCGTTTGCCAGCCTCATGATCATCCTCGTCATCGCGGTGACGCTCGCGATCCCCGCGGCACTGAACCTCGTCGTGCACAGTGCCGTCGCGGTGAGCTCCGGCTGGGCCAATGCGCTCGATTTCTCGATCTATCTCAAGCGCGGCGTCAGCGAGAGCGAGGCAAAGGGGCTGGCGAAGATCATCGGCGAACGTGCCGACGTCGAATCGGTCCGGCTCATCACGGCCGACGAAGCACTGGCGGATTTCAAGAAGCAGTCCGGGTTCGGCGATGCGCTCGACGCGCTCACCGAGAATCCGTTGCCGCATACGCTCGTGATTCGTCCGGCCGCCGCGAACACGACTCAATCGATCATCCTGCTGCAGGAGGAACTCGGCAATCTGCCCGAAGCCGAATTCGTGCAGGCGGACACGGAGTGGGTGCGGCGGTTCCATGCGATCCTGGACATCGTCCGGCGCGCGATCGTGATCGGCGCGTCGCTGCTCGGACTCGCGATCGTCGTGATCATCGGCAACACGATTCGCCTCGACATCCAGAACCGGCGTGAGGAGATCGAGGTCACGAAGCTGATCGGCGCCAGCAATGGCTTCGTGCGCAGACCGTTCCTCTGGAGCGGCTTCTGGTACGGGCTTAGCGGCGGGCTGCTGGCGCTGGGCCTCGTCCAGTACGGCCTGTATTTGCTGGCGCAGCCGGCGGCCCGCCTCGCCAGCCTGTACCAGAGCACGGCCTCCGTGCTCGGCCTGAGCCTCGAGGAGAGCCTCGCGATCATGGGGATCGGCGTCCTGCTGGGCCTGGTCGGGTCCTGGTTCGCGGTGGCCCGGCACCTGCGTCGCATCGAGCCTCGCTAGGACGATATGACATAATGTCGTAAGCGCATTAATATATAACTAATTGAAATTTAAGCCGGAAATATTTTCGGGCCACCGGAACCCTGCGACCGGGTTAGCACTCTAAACTCCCGAGTGCTAAAATTGCCCCGCCGAAGGAGGCCCGAGAATGACGACTGCCGTAGCGAAGCTGAACAACGACCTGATCCTTGCCGGACCGGTAGGTAGCCTCGACGCCTACATCCAGGCCGTCGGATCCATCCCGGTGCTCAGCAAGGAAGACGAGCAGGCACTCGCCATGCGCTTCCGGGACGACGGTGATCTCGATGCGGCGCGCGAACTCGTCTTGGCGCACCTGCGCTTCGTCGTGCACATCGCGAAGGGTTACACCGGTTATGGATTGCCGCTGGGCGACCTGATCCAGGAAGGCAACGTCGGCCTGATGAAGGCCGTCAAACGCTTCGATCCCGAATACGGCGTGCGGCTCGTGTCGTTCGCAGTGCACTGGATACGCGCCGAGATACACGAATTCGTGCTCAGGAACTGGCGCATCGTCAAGGTCGCCACGACCAAGGCGCAGCGCAAGCTGTTCTTCAACCTCCGCAAGGCCAAGAAGAGTCTCGCCTGGCTGTCGCACGACGAGACCGAGGCCGTCGCCAGAGACCTCGGCGTCAGTCCGCGGGAAGTCACCGAGATGGAGCGGCGCCTGAGCGCGCGGGATGCCATCTTCGATCCGGCGCCGGACGCCGATGACGACCACACGTTCACGCCGGCCGCCTACCTGCCCAGCCCGGAAGCCGACCCGGCCACGCTCATCGAGAATGCCGACTGGACGGACGATGCCTCCGAGCGCATGGCCGCGGCATTGACGACGCTCGACGAACGCAGCCGCGACATCGTCGAGAGCCGCTGGCTCAGCGACAGGAAGCAGACACTGCACGAACTCGCGGACCAGTACGGCGTGTCGGCCGAACGCATCCGTCAGATCGAAGCCAACGCGATGAAGAAGCTTCGCCTCGCGATGACGGCGTAGACCGCCATACGGGACGTCTGAGGCGGTCGCCTCCCAAGGAATCGCGGCTGAAGCCGCTCCTACGGATGCGAATTGACTACGGTGCTTAAATAGCGGCCGTAGGAGCGGCTTCAGCCGCGATTCGCAACGTTCCTACGCGTACACCTTCCTTCGATAGCGGACCCAGCCGCCGTCCTCGACACCCAGGGGATCGTGGTGCGTCCAGTGCACGAGTCCGCCGAGGTCGTTCCACTCGAACATACCCCGGAATCGCACCCGGTCGCCGAGGCTGACCGGGATCCGTTCCGCGAGATCGATGTTGTGCGCCAACAGAACCGTCTGCCGGTTCGCCAGCTGCAGGATGAATCGCTGATGGCGCGAGCCCTCGTTGTCATCCGAGATCAGCCGCTTGACGAATCCGGTGTCCTCTATCCAACGCCCTGTATCGTTATTCTCGTAGCGTGATGCGATTTTCAGACTACCCCGTGAGCGGCACCATCGTAATCTCGACGCGGCGATTGGCCTGACGTCCTTCCGGCGTACCGTTGTCGGCAACGGGACGCGTCTCGCCCATGCCGACCGTCAGAATCCGCTGTGTCGCGACGCCCTTCGCCTCGAGATACTGCGCCACGGTCGCTGCCCGGCGCTCGGAGAGGGCTTGATTGTATTGCTCCGACCCCGTGCTGTCGGTATGGCCGGCCACCTCTACGACGGTCTTGTCGAATTGCTTCAGGACCTTGCCCACGGAGTTCAGTACGTCGAAGAAGGCAGGATTCAGGTCCGAACTGTCGGTGGCGAAGGTGACGTTGCCCGGCATGTTCAGCGTGATGTTCTCGCCATTGGGACCGGTGCGCGTGACGCTGACGCCGGATCCCTGCAGCTCGGCGCGCAGTTCGGCTTCCTGCTTGTCCTGGTAATTGCCGATGGCGCCACCGGCCAGGGCGCCTACGCCCGCGAGGATCATGGCATGTTGGCGGCGCTCCACGGCGTCGTCGCCCGAAACCAGGCCGACGACCGCGCCCGCGGCGGCACCGATCAGCGCGCCCTTCGTGGCCCTGCTCGTCTTCGGCTCGCCCGTATACGGGTCGAGCGTCTGGCAGGCCGCTACCAGCACTGCACCGGTCAATATTGCAATTCGTAACATCTTGATATTCATCGTCCTTTATCTCCCTTCCATTGCCCAGAGCAAGCAATGAGAGCTTACCGTATTCCGGGGTCTATTTGGCACCCGCCTGACTGAATGCTTGCTTAACCGGGCCCAGAGACCCCTCACGTCGCGGTAGAATGTTGCGCCCGGCGGCACCTGGAAGACCATGACCGAGATCGACAGCTGGCTGGACCTCTACGAGGAGATGCACGACGACCTGACGAACCCGGCCATCTACTGGATGGGCGTTCCGCTGGTCGTGCTCGGCACGGTCGGCCTGCTGTGGTCGTTGCCCGTGCCGGATGCTTTCCTCGACATCTCTCCACTCTTCAACTGGGGCACGGCGTTTCTCATGGCGGCAGTCGTCTACTACTTCATCATCTCGATCTCGCTCGCCATCGGCATGTTGCCGTTCGTCGTGGGCCTGGCCGCGGTGCAGATGTGGCTCGCGCGATCCGGCCTTGACCCGGTCGGGATGTCGCTCGGCCTGCTCGCTGCCGGTATCATCGCGCTCTGGCTCGGGCATCTCCGGCATGGTGTCGTCGTCCCGGTGTTGCGCGACCTGCAATTAATGATGATCGCTCCCGCCTGGATGTTGTCCGTACTCTATCGACGCATTGGGATACCGCTTTGAGCAACCGACACGGAAACCTCGACCCGCTGGATCTTTTCGACATCGGCTCCGAACTCACCGACGACGAGCGCATGGTGCGCGAAGCAGTCGCGCGATTCGTCGACACGGAGGCGATCCCGCTCATGCGCCCGGCCTTCGAGCAACATCGCTTCCCGCGCGAACTGGTTCCCGCGGTCGCCGAACTGGGCCTGCTCGGCAGCTCGATCGAGGGATACGACTGTGCGGGCCTCAACAGCATCTGCTACGGGCTGATCTGCCAGGAACTCGAACGCGGAGACAGCGGCCTGCGCAGTTTCGTCTCCGTGCAGAGCAGCCTGGTCATGTTTCCGATCCATGCCTACGGTTCCGAGGAACAGAAGGACCGCTGGCTGCCGGCGATGGCGAAAGGCGAAGCGATCGGTTGTTTCGGGTTGACCGAAGCCCACGGCGGCTCGGATCCCGGCAACATGAAGACACGCGCGAAACGCGACGGCAGCGACTGGATCGTTAGCGGATCCAAGATGTGGATCACGAACGGCACGATCGCGGACGCGGCCGTGGTCTGGGCGACGACCGACGAAGGCGTCAGGGGATTTATCGTCGAGAAGGGCATGCCGGGATTCACCGCACAGGAGATCGAGAACAAGTTTTCGCTGCGGGCGTCCGTCACCGCGGCGCTGTTTCTCGACAACGTGCGCGTGCCGGAGGCCAACGTCCTGCCGGGCGTGGTCGGCCTTAAAGGTCCGCTGAGCTGCCTCACCCAGGCGCGCTATGGCATCACCTGGGGCGTGATCGGCGCGGCGCAAGCCTGTCTCACCGAGGCGCTCGGCTACGTCGACGAACGAATCCTGTTCGGCCGCCCGCTCTCGCACACCCAGGCGATCCAGCTCCGGCTCGCGGACATGGCCCGCAAGATCACGGCCGCGCAGCTGCTGTCACTGCAGCTCGGCCGCCTCAAGGATCGGGGCCGCCTGGACCCCACCCAGGTGTCGCTGGCCAAGTGGAACAATTGCCGCGCCGCGCTGGAGGTGGCACGCGATGCGCGCGACATGCTCGGCGGCAGCGGCATCAGCGCAGAGTACGTACCAATCCGGCACATGCTCAACCTCGAGAGCGTGATTACCTACGAGGGCACGGAGACGGTGCATCAGCTCGTCGTCGGCAAGGAGCTTACCGGCGTCAACGCATTCGGATGAGCGACACTTGAGCGGCGACGGCCTGCCCGGCGACCGCCAGGTCTGGCGCATCGCGGCGCCGATGATCCTCTCCAACCTGTCCGTGCCGTTGCTCGGCATGGTCGACACGGGCGTGACGGGACACCTCGACAGCCCCGCCTATCTCGGCGCCGTCGCGATCGGCGCGTCGATCTTCGGCTTCCTCTACACGGGCATGAATTTCCTGCGCATGGGCACCACCGGCATGGCGGCGCAGCGTTTCGGTGCCGGTGACAACGACGGGTTGCGCGTGTCCCTGGGCCAGGGCCTGGTCGTGGCTACCACGATCGCGCTGGTCCTGATCGCATTGCAGAAACCGATCGGGCTGCTGGCGGTGGATCTCATCGGCGCGAAAGCGGAGGTCCGGGAGTTCGCGCTGACCTATTTTTGGGTCCGCATCTGGAGCGCACCCGGTACGCTCGCGAACTTCGTACTGATCGGATGGTTCCTGGGTTTGCAGAACGCGCGCGTACCGCTGCTGCTGTTCCTGACCATCAATACCGTCAACATCGCGCTCGACCTCCTGTTCGTCGTCGTCCTGGGCATGAGAGTCGAGGGCGTGGCTCTCGCCTCGGTGATCGCCGAATACGCCGGCCTGGTCACCGGTCTTGCCTTCGCCGCGCGCGCGCTCATGACGCACGAGGGACAGTGGCCGTTGCCGCGGCTGGTGAGGCTCAGGGCCTATGCCGCATTCTTCTCGATCAACACGAACCTCTTCGTCCGGACCGTCGCGCTGATGTTCACGTTCGCGTTCGTCACCGCGCAGGGGGCGCGGCTCGGCAGCCTGATCCTCGCCGCCAACGCGGTGCTCATGAATCTCCAGAACCTGACTTCGTTCGCGCTCGACGGCATCGCTCACGCCGCCGAAGCGATGGTCGGCAAAGCCGTCGGCGAACGCCAGCGGACCGCTCTGGAACAATCGGTTCGCCTCTGCCTGAAGTGGTCGCTGATTTTCGCGGTACTGCTCGCCACCGCCTATGCGATCGGCGGGCGATCGCTCGTGCGCCTCCTGACCGACCTGCCGGAGGTCCGGGAGTCGGCCATGCGCTTCCTGCCGTGGCTGGTGGTTTCTCCGCTCGTCTCCGTCTGGCCGTTCCTTTACGACGGCGTTTACGTCGGCGCGACTCGTGCGCGAGAGATGCGGAACATCATGCTGGTCTCGACCGTGATCGTGTTCCTGCCGGCCTGGTATCTGCTGAGGGGATTCGGCAACCACGGGTTGTGGCTCGCCTTCATGCTGTTCATGGCCAGCCGCGGGATCGGCATGCACATCGGCTACCGGCACCTGCTCCGGCGCATGTGACAAGGTTCACGGTTTCGCGCTATCCCCGCGACCCTGGAGCGGACTTGTGACTGCCGTCCCGGCCCGGTGGCCCGGGAAATGTCACGCTGGCGCGGCTATCAATAGACTATAGAACGAGGATCGCGACATGTGGATACCAACGCCAGTGTATGAACGCACGCCGCATGCATGGCTGGTGATCGGCCTCGTGTTCATGTCCTCGGGCCTGTATCTGGGGTTCTCCTTCTCGTGGAGTTACTTCTATTTCTGCGTGGGGGTTGCTTGCTGCCTGTTCAGCATGTGGGTCTTCTCGATGCGCCTGCACTATCGCAGTCGCAAATCGTCGAAGCCGACCGACGTGCAGGAGCATAACGGTTCGAGTCCCGACTAGACCATCGGTTGCGCTGCCGCGCTGACCCGTACGGTCCTCACGGCCCAGGCGTATGCCACGAATCCCGCGACGATGTTCGCGACGGCGTACGCGACGAACATCCCGGGCGCCGCGAAGAAAACCATCCCGACGGCCGCCAGCGGCACGTACAGCACAAGCATGCGACCGACACTGATCGCCACGGCAGGCAACGGCCGGCCGAGGCCGTTGAATGTCGCGTTCATCACCATGACCATGCCGTAGGTTCCGTATCCGACCGGTGCGATGAGAAGGAACGTGCGCGTGACGTTCGTGACGTCGGGGTCGTCGCTGAACAGGACTGGCAGGAAACCGGACGCAGCAGCGAGCACGACGGCGATCGTGAGTCCGCTCGCGAGACAGAACAGGGTGCACAGCTTGAGCGCACGCAGGATGCGCTCCTCTTCCCCGGCAGAGAAGTTCTGGCCGACGAACGGTCCGATGATGGCCGACATCGCATAGTAGATGACGAGCATCATTGACTCGATGCGACTCGCGACGCCGAAGCCGGCTACGGCATCGGGTCCGTAGCGCGCGATCATCGCCGTGATCAGCATGGTACCCAGCGGCACGATGGCGTTGGTGCCGGCCGCCGGCAGACCGACGTGCAGGATGTCCTTCCAGGACCGCCGGAGTTCCCCCGGCTCCGGCCGCTTGAAGCTCACCATGTCCAGCCTGCCGCGCAGCAGCATCAAGGCGCCGACCAGGATCGTGCTCCTGGCCACGAGTGCAGCCAGCGCCGCCCCGTTGAGACCCAGCGCAGGGAGCGGCCCGAGGCCGAAGATGAATACCGGATCCAGCGCGACGTTCAGGACCGATCCGATGATCATCAGCTTGGAGGGCAGGCGCGTATCGCCGGTGGCGCGCATGCTCGCCAGGCCGACCATTCCGACGACGATAAAGGGCACTCCTGCGTACAGGATGATCATGAAGCTCCGGATCAGCGGGATCATGTCTTCCGGCACGCCGAGCAGGCGGAACAGCGGCCGGATGGTCAGTACGCCGATTGCCGAGACAACGGCCGTGATCAGGAACGACAAAAGCAGGCTGTCGGTCGCCAGCCGTTTCGCACGCCGATGGTCGCCCTTGCCGATCGCGCGGGCAACGACCGACGAAGTGCCCGCGCCCAGCCCGATCGCGACCGAAGTCGCGATCAGGATGATGGGATAGCTGAAGGCCTGTGCTGCCAGGGCCCGGTCGCCGACGCGGCCGAGGAACCAGGCGTCCACGAGGGCCTGTCCCATCATGGTCATGATGCCGAGCAGGACCGGCGCGGTCATGTCCACGAGGTGCCGGCCCACCGGCCCTTCGGTGAGTTTGCGTCTCGGTGTTTGCATTGCCGCCCGCAGGAGAGGGGAGCACATAGGTTATCATCGCCACGCGCAAACGAGAGCGGATCGTGATGGGCTGGAAACGACTTTCTTCGAAGACGGTCTTCGAGAACGACTGGATGGAAGTCCGCGAGGATCACGTCGTCAATCCCGGCGGCGGCGAGAACCACTACGGGTACGTGCACTTCAAGAACAGGGCCGTGGCGATAGTCCCGTTGAGTCCGGAACTGGACGTGTGGCTCGTCGGCCAGCAGCGCTACACGTTCGGCGCGTGGTTCTGGGAACTGCCGATGGGCGGCGCGCCACAAGACGAACCGCCGCTGGAGGCAGCTAAGCGCGAACTGAAAGAGGAAACCGGGCTGTCGGCACAGCGCTGGACCCGGATCATGACGCTACACCCCAGCAATTCGATCACCGACGAGGTCGGCTACGTCTACCTCGCCGAGGATTTGACGGAGGGCGAGCCCGACTTCGAGGAGACCGAGGACCTCGAAATCCGGCGTCTGCCGCTCGCCGAGGCGATCGCGATGGTGGATGCCGGCGAGATCACCGACGCGATAAGCGTCGCCGCGCTGCTGCAGGTCGCCGCCAGATTCAGAACAACATCTTCGCAGTAACGACATAGCGCAGCGGTCCGCCCGCCTCGCGAGCCTCGAACGGATAGCAGGTCACGAGACTCAGCATCGGGACCCCGGTATCGAGCATCAGGCTGCCGCGCCGCGAGTCCACGACGTCCACGCCAATGACCTTGTAAAGGTGCCGTTGCCCGCCCGCCGTCTCGAGCACGATTGAATCACCCGGTCCGAGGTCGCGGAGGAAGCTGAAATAGGTATCCCTGTGTCCGGCGATAACGGTGTTGCCAGGCTCGCCCGGTAACGAGCTCGCACTCAGGTGGCCGGGGCCGAAAGCGAGGGTCCGGCCCGATGCGCCGGCCAAAACGATCAGCTCCACGGCTCCAGACTTCGCGGACAATCTCGCGATCGGCCAGGTGTCGGCCCAGGGCCAGGGCGCGGGCTTTTCCGAGCCATGTCTTGCCCGTTCCCAGGCGCGCAGCATCAACTCCTGCGCCAGCCAGGCCTTGGCGGGGATGTATGCACCCTGGCCGAGCTGCCAGAAGCCGAGACACAGAAGGCATGCCACGATCCAGCCCCGGAATCCGTTAATGTGCGGCCGCATGGCACACCGTCCTTCGCATCGCGGGCCAGGCGAGCAGGAGGAGCGCGCCGAGCAGCAGACAGTGTTCCCGTCCGCCTCATACCCGGCGCGCCCGTGCCGGTCTGCGGGAAGCCGAAGATCGCGGAACCGTTCTGCCCGTAGGGCATCAGGCCGGCGACCTGTTCACTCGTCAGACCGTCGCCTGCGCCGCGTGCCGGCGTCTTGTCGACCGCGACGAGGCTCGTGTATCTGCTGACGAGGTGATGCGTCAGTGCGGTCTCGACGACCGCATTGCGGGTCTCGTCCGGATCCGCACCCCGCCGCTCGAGATCCAGCAGCGATGCGATCCTCGCCCGCGCCCAGAGCGCGGCGACGCCCGGACTGTCGTTCTTCACCGCGAGCGGAAGATCGCGGCTCCACGATCCGGAGATCGAATCGCCGGCGATCCGCACGGTCTGCCCGGGTGCGAACGGCGTCTCCGCCCTGACCCTGATCGTGACCGGTTCGCCCAGGTACAGGTCCGGGACGACTTTCGGGTAGCTCTCGACGACGTTGCCGCCGGGCCATTGGACCCGGATGCCCGTGACCTGGGGATGTTCGAGTTTCCGGAACAGCCTGCCCATTTTCTCGCCGACCTCGTTCAGCGCGCCGATGACCGTGAAGCTGCCGCGTCCCGCCTCCGCCGCCTTGCGCATGAACCAGCTGTTAGGAGCCGAGCCGATGCCGACCGTGAACAGCCGGGCGCTGCCGAGTCGCTTGCCGATCAGCCCGAACAGGGCTTCTTCGTTGCCGACGGCGCCGTCCGTGATGAAGACAATCTGGCGCAGCCAGCCCTCGTTCACCGGCGCTTCGAGTGCGAGTTCCAGCGCCGGATACATCTCGGTGCCGCCGTTGGCGTCGAGTCTCGCGACGAAGTCCTGTGCGTGGCCGACGTTCGCCGGGCTCGCATCGACGCTCGACGCGAACAGTGCATTCGGGCGCGAGTTGAACTCGATGACGTTGAACCGATCGCCGGATCGCAGGGAGTCGAGCGCGCGACCCAGCGCCTGTTTCGCCTGCTGCATCGAGACGCCGTGCATCGATCCGGACGTGTCGATCAGGAAGATCATCTCGCGTGGCATCGGCCCTTCGCTGGCGTCGCCGGCGGTCGGCGGCACGACCATGAGAAGGTAGTAGGGGCTGCTTCCGACCATTTCCGCGAATGCGAGAGCCCTGGGCGTCGCCGAGGGGATGGGGCGCCACAACAGTTCGAAGTCGTGATCCATCGGCACCCGTGCCTGCGAGAGTGTCACGACATACCGGCTGCCGGCGTCGGACACATTGACCGGATGGTAGCGGCTGGCGATGAGATCGAGCGCCATGCCGGCATTGATGGTGGCGCTGATGGATACGCGGTGATCTCGCGCGGTCGCAACCATCGGCGGCGTGATCGTCGAAGCGTCGGGCACCCCCGTCGTATCGGGCGACCATCCGTTGCCCACTCGCTCGGGCAGCGGCTGCCCGGGCACGTAACGCGGCGTCAGGGTCATCGGGAAGCGCAGGCTGAACAGGCCGTCGTCGTACCGGACGTCTTCGAGATATTCGATCTCGACGACGACCGTCTCCCGCGGCGCGACGTTCGCGACCGAAGTCGTGAACAGGTTGGCTCGCTGCTGCTCGACGAGACTCGTCTTCCTGCCGTCCTGCTTCGCGCGCTCGTATTCCTTCCGGGCTTGCGCCTTCTCGCGGATCTCACCCTCGATGAGCCGGGCCCCGACATACAAGCGCATGTGATCGACGGCGGCGCCATCCGGAAGCGGGAACACGTAGATTCCTTCGATCCAGTCGTCGCCGTCGTTCTCGAATTCCTGCATGACGGATACGCGCGCAACGAGGCCGTTCACCTGCATATTGACGTCCGTGTCGAGCAGCGTGGCGGTCACGTAGCCGTCCGCCATCCGCATCAGCAGGCTGCCGGCCTGCACGTCGGCCGGCGTCGGTCCGGCGGCGGCCGTGGCGGCTCGACAGAGCAGGAAGATCAGCGCGAGGCAGCCGGGGTTCATCCACAGGGACCGTTGTTCGTGCATTCGCATCGTGACGCTCCTTTGCTCACTGTCCTGGATTGCAGCAAGGCAATGCGTCGTGGCGGGGCCGGCGACATGGCAATACACCGGCCGAATGTGGCAAATTGTGGCGTTGACTTAGTGCCCCTTCCGGGACACTGGGAGGCCCGAGTGGCAAGACGTATCGCAATCGTTGAAGATGAAGACGCCATCCGCGACAACTACGCGGCGGCCTTCCGGCGCGAGGGATACGACGTCGACGCGTACGCTGCGCGCAGGCCCGCGCTGCAGGCATTCGATGTCCGCTTGCCCGATCTCGTCGTCATCGACGTAAATCTGCGCGATGACGTCGAGGGCGGCTTCGAACTGTGCCGGGAATTGCGGTCGCGTGCGGCGGAACTGCCGATTATTTTCCTGACCGCGCGTGACAGCGAGTTCGATGCCGTGAGCGGCCTGAGGCTCGGCGCGGACGATTACCTGACGAAAGACATCAGCCTGCCGCACCTGATGGCGCGCGTCGCCGCGCTGTTCCGGCGGCTCGATGCGCTCAAGCAACCGCAGTCGAAGGAGCACCGGATCCGCCGCGGCGAGCTCGAGATCGACACCGACCGGATGAGGATCCTGTGGCGGGATCGACCGGTAGGATTGACCCTCACCGAATTCTGGCTCGTGCACGCGATGGCGCGCTATCCGGGCCACGTCAAGAATCGTCAGCAACTGATGGACGCGGCGCAGGCCGTGCTCGACGACAACACGATCACTTCCCACGTGAAGCGCATCCGCCGCAAATTCGTCGCGATCGATCCCGACTTCGAGGCCATCGAAACCGTCTACGGAATGGGCTATCGCTGGCTCGCGGACTAGTGTCCATGACACTCAAGCGTCAGCTGCTCCTCGTCAGCCTGCTGACACTGGTCCTGCCCTGGGCGGGGTACCGATTCATACACGAGACGGAATCGGCGTTGCGGACGGGCCAGCAGCAGATGCTGGCCGGCACCGCCCGCGCCATCGCGGACTCCCTCGCCAAGTATCCGGAAGAGTTTCCGGCCGTGTCATCGTCAGGCCGACGCGTGTCCGACCAGATCTATGGTCACCTGCTCGAGGCGCGTCCGGAGATCGACGGCTACATCGACGACTGGACCATCGACCGCGCTGCGCTGCATACGATGCGCGGCGTCGACGGACCGGTGCGTTTCGCGCTGGGCATTTTCGATCAGGCCGTCTACCTCTACGTCGAGGTAACCGACCGGCACATCGTGTACGCGCAGCCGGAGGCACCCCCGTCCGGAGACGACATCGGGAACGGCCGGCGCTTTTCCGACGGCATTCAGCTCGTCAGCAGCAACCCGCCGTACCTCGAAAACCGCTTCACGTTCGCGGCCGAAGCGCCCGGCCCGATCATCACGCATGTCGAAACGGCGAACGGATCGACACCCGAGCCCACCATCCATGCACATTGGCAGGACGTACCCGGCGGTTACCAGGTGGAGGCACGCATCCCCGCCACATTGCTCGGCACTCATCTCGGCATCGTCGTCTTCAATACCGCGGATGACTCGCAGGCGCCGGTGCGCAGCAGCAGTTTCACCGGCGCCACACCGGGCGCATTCGTCCGCAGCTCTCCCGAGCTCACCGGCATCGCCGCGAACCTGGTGCAACCGGGCATGCGCCTGATCGTCACCGACGCGGCGGGCTGGCGCATCGCGCAAAGCGGCAAGCTGACGCCGCCGGACACGGGCGGTTCCGGTATCCGCTCCGCCTGGCCGCGGATAATCTACGACGCTCTCGTCGAGTCCGGCGAGGAAGCTTCGCTCGCCGAACCCGACGCCAGCGGCCTCGAACAGCAAGGCTACATCGTGGCGGCACTCAACGGTTCCGAGTCCGCCGGTTGGTTCCGCAGCGGCGAGAGCGGCACGGCCGTCGTCGCGGTCGCGCAACCCATCCGCGTCCGGCAGGACGTGGTCGGGGCCGTGATCCTCCAGCAGGGTACGGACGCCATCCTGAGTCTCACGAACGAGGGACTCAGCCGGCTGATCAACGTGACCTTGATCGCGACGATTCTCGTGGCCGTCACCTTGCTCGGCTATGCGACCTGGTTGTCCCGGCGAATCCGGCGGTTGAGCGTCGCGGCCGAGCGGGCGCTGGACGGCGACCAGCTGCGCGTACGCCTGCCGAGCGCGGGTTCGCGCGACGAGGTCGGCGATCTGTCGCGCAGTTTCTCGTCCGTACTGCAGCGACTCGGCGACTACAACGACTACCTGCGCTCGCTCGCGTCCAAGCTCTCCCACGAGTTGCGCACACCGCTCGCCATCGTCACGTCTTCTCTCGAGAACCTCGAACACGAGCCCCTGAATGAAGCCTCGGCGAGCTACGCCGCCCGCGCCCGCGACGGCGCCGACCGGCTCAGACGGATCCTGACCGCAATGAGCGAGGCCAGTCGCGTCGAGGAGTTGATGCAGAACGTCGAACCCGAACGCTTCGATCTCGCGGACGCCCTCGCTGCCGCGGTCGCGGCGTACCGGGACGTGTATCCGGACCGTCGCTTCGTCCTGGCTTCGGACCTCGACACGGCGCCGATGCGCGGCTCGCCCGAACTGCTGATCCAGATGCTCGACAAGCTCGTCGACAATGCCGTCGATTTCAGTGCCGCAGGCGACACGGTCACGGTCCGGCTGGACCGGAACGACGGCCGCCTCGTGCTCGCCGTGGAGAATCCCGGTCCGTCACTGCCCGGCCGCATGCGATCGCAGCTCTTCGATTCGATGGTCTCGATGCGGCCCGGCGGCGACAGCCGTCATCTCGGTCTCGGATTGTACGTAGCGCGGCTCATCGCAGAGGGCCATCGGGGTAGAATCGATGCGTCGAATATCGAGGGCGGCGTGGCCGTCGTAGTCAGCTTACCGGGAGACAACAATGGCGAATGAGGGATATCACGAACCAGTCGACGAACTGACGGCCGAGACACGCGACATGCACCGGGCGATCACGTCCCTGATGGAGGAGCTCGAGGCCGTGGACTGGTATCACCAGCGCGTCGAGGCCTGCAAGGACGCGGAGCTGCGCGCGATCCTCGCGCACAACCGCGACGAGGAGAAGGAGCACGCGGCGATGGTGCTCGAGTGGATCCGCCGCAAGGACCCGAAATTCGACAAGCAACTCCGCGACTACTTGTTCACCGACAAGCCCATCGCGCACGAATAGGGCCACACGGGACGGCGAATACCCGGATCGCGGCTGAAGCCGCTCCTGCGGGCGCTATCCATCCACCGCGGAAAAACAGGATTCGTAGGAGCGGCTTCAGCCGCGATTGACGACCTACAAAACGCCGAGGTAGCGGGCGATGCCGCGGGCGGCTTCGCGCCCCTCGAAGACGGCGGTGACGACGAGGTCCGAACCGCGCACCATGTCGCCGCCGGCGAAGACCCGCGGGTTTGTCGTCTGGAACGGAAAATCGCCGAGCGAGGCGACGCGCACGCGCCCGCTCGGCAGCGTGTCGATCGAGAACTCCTCGAACCAGGCCGGCGGATTCGGCCGGAAACCGAAGGCGATCACCACCGCGTCGGCGGCCAGGGTCTCTTCGGTGCCGGGCACGGGCTCCGGACGCCGGCGTCCGTCGCGGTCCGGGTCGCCGAGCTGCGTCCTGATGACCCGTACGCCCGTCACGCCCGAATCGCCCAGTATCTCGAGCGGTTGCCAGTTGAACAGGAACTCCACGCCTTCTTCCTTGCTGTTCCGGACTTCGCGCCGTGAACCGGGCATGTTGCGCTCGTCGCGCCGGTACACGCAGCGCACACTGGCCGCGCCCTGGCGGATCGCAGTGCGGTTGCAGTCCATGCCCGTATCGCCGCCGCCCAGGACGACGACGTCCCTGCCGGCGAGATCCACGTACGGCACGGATGGATCGTCGGTGCCGAGTTCGCGGTATACGTTGGCGACGAGATAGGGCAGCGCCTCATGGACGCCGGCGAGATCTTCGCCCGGGAAGCCGCCGCGCACGGAAGTGTACGCACCCATGCCGAGGAACACCGCGTCGTGTTCGTCGAGCAGCGAATCGAAACTCCTGTGCTCGCCGATGCGCGTGCCGAGCACGAATTCGATTCCCATGCCTTCGAGCAGTCGGCGACGCGTCGTGACGACGTGCTTCTCGAGCTTGAACGGCGGGATCCCGTAGGTCAGCAGGCCGCCGATCTCGGGATACGCGTCGTAGACGACCGCGTGGATCCCGTTGCGAGCCAGCACGTCGGCGGCCGCGAGGCCGGCCGGACCGGCGCCGACGATCGCGACGGTCTTGCCGGTGTCGATGACCTGCGACATGTCCGGGCGCCAGCCGAGTTTCACGGCCTCGTCGGTAATGTATTTCTCGACGTTGCCGATCGAGACTGCGCCGATGCCGTCGTTCAGCGTGCAGGCGCCCTCGCAGAGCCGGTCCTGCGGGCAGATGCGGCCGCAGATCTCCGGCAGCGAATTCGTCTGGTGCGAGAGCTCGGCCGCTTCGAACAGCTTGCCCTGCTCCACGAGATCGAGCCAATTCGGGATGTAGTTGTGCACCGGGCACTTCCACTCGCAATACGGGTTGCCGCAGGACAGACAGCGGCCCGCCTGCGCACCCGCGCTGGCGCCGTCATACTGTCCGTAGATCTCGCCGAAATGCAGGATCCGGGTCTCGGCGGCCTCCTTGTCGGGATCGCGGCGCGGGATCTCCAGGAATTGCAGCGGATGTTTGGCCATCGTCAGGTCCGTCGCCCGCTGCCGCGGGCCGCAGCACGGTCGTCGGCGCTCATTATGCCGCCTGCCTGAGCGACTCGATCAGCGATCCCAGCTCCGCAGCCTTCGGCTTGACCAGCCAGAATTTCGGCAGGTAGGTCCGGTAGTCGTCGAGGATCGCCTGACCCCATTCGCTGTCGGTGGCGTCGACGTGGAGCCTGACGAGCGAGCGAAGGTGATGCAGGTGTGCCTCCATGCTCTCCGCCGAAATGCGATGGATGTCGATGAGTTCGTGGTTGTATCGATCGACGAAGTCGCGATCGATGTCGAGTACGTAAGCGAAGCCGCCGGTCATGCCGGCACCGAAGTTCACGCCGGTGCGGCCGAGCACGACGATGACGCCATCGGTCATGTACTCGCAACAGTGGTCGCCGCTGCCCTCGATCACGGCGGTGGCACCCGAGTTCCGGACCGCGAAACGCTGGCCCGCCGTGCCGGCCGCGAACAATTGACCGCCGGTGGCGCCGTACAGGCAGGTGTTGCCGACGATCGCGGAATCCCGCGAGCTGAAGCCCGCGTCCTCGGGCGGGCGGATGACGATGCGGCCACCGGCCATGCCCTTGCCGACGTAATCGTTCGCATCTCCGATCAGGGTCAGGTTCAGGCCCGAGACGTTCCAGGCGCCGAAACTCTGCCCGGCGGTGCCGCGCAGGAGGATGTCGATCGGCGCGTCACGCATGCCGTGGTTGCCGTGCCGGCGAGCGATCTCCCCGGCCAGGCGCGCACCGATGCTGCGGTTGAAATTGCGGATCTCGAAACCGAACCGGCCGCCGGAACTCGCTTCGATCGCCGGCAGCGCCGCGGCAAGCATCTCTTCGGCGAGCGGGCCGCTGTCGAAAGGCTCGTTGCGGGATTCGATGCAGTATTGCGGGGTGTCCTTCGCCAGGCCCGCGTCCGACAGGATGGCGGCGAGGTCGAGCTTCGCCTGGCGCTTCGTGCAGCCCGCCTGCGCTTCCAGCAGGTCGACGCGGCCGATGATCTCTGCGAGGGAGCGGACGCCGATCCCGGCCATCAGCCGGCGCGTCTCCTCGGCCACGAACCGGAAGAAGTTGACGACCATCTCCGGGAGTCCGACGAAGAACTCGCTGCGCAGGACGTTGTTCTGCGTCGCAACCCCGGTCGCGCAATTGTTGAGGTGGCAGACTCTGCAGGTACTTGCAGCCCAGCGCCACCATCGGCGCCGTGCCGAAACCGAAGCTCTCGGCGCCGAGCATCGCCGCCTTGATGACGTCGACGCCGGTCTTCAGGCCGCCGTCCGTCTGCAGGCGCACCTTGTGGCGCAAGTCGTTCCTGCGCAGGACCTGATGCGCCTCGGACAGGCCGAGCTCCCACGGGCTGCCCGCGTACTTGACCGAACTCAGTGGGCTCGCGCCGGTGCCGCCGTCGTAGCCGGAGATCGTGATCAGGTCCGCATAGGCCTTGACGACGCCGGCCGCGATCGTGCCGACGCCCGGTTCGGCCACGAGCTTGACCGAGACCAGCGCTTGCGGATTGACCTGCTTCAGATCGAAGATGAGCTGCGCCAGGTCCTCGATCGAGTAGATGTCGTGATGCGGCGGCGGCGAGATCAGCCCGACACCGGGTTTGGCATAGCGCAGCCGCGCGATCATGTCGTTGACCTTGTGGCCGGGGAGCTGGCCACCTTCGCCGGGCTTCGCGCCCTGGGCGATCTTGATCTGTATCACTTCGGCATTGATCAGATACTCGGCGGTAACGCCGAATCGTCCGGACGCGACCTGCTTGATCTTCGAGGTGCGCTCCGTGCCGTAACGCGCCGGATCCTCGCCGCCCTCGCCGGAGTTGGAACGTGCGCCGATGCGATTCATCGCGATCGCCAGCGCCTCGTGCGCCTCCGGCGACAACGCCCCCAGTGACATGCCCGCACTGTCGAAGCGCCGCAGGATGTCCTCCACCGGCTCAACCTCGTCGAGCGGCACCGGATCGCCGGCCGGCCTGACGGTCATCAGGTCGCGCAACGTCGCGACGGGGCGGTCGTTGACGAGTCTTGCGTATTCCTCGTAGCGTGCGAAATCGCCGGTACGCACGGCCGACTGCAGTGTCGCGACGACGTCCGGGTTGAAGCAGTGATATTCGCCGCCGTGCACGTACTTCAGCAGGCCGCCCTGGGTCACCGGCGTACGCGGCTCCCAGGCCGCCTGCGCCAGCAGGATCTGGTCCTCGCGCAGGTCCTCGAAATCGGCACCCTGGATTCGCGACGTCGTACCGGCGAAGCACCGGTCGACGACTTCCGAATTCAGGCCGACGACCTCGAACAACTGTGCGCCGCGGTAACTCGAGATGGACGAGATCCCCATCTTCGACATGATCTTGAACAGTCCCTTACGTATGCCGCGGCGGTAGCTGCGGCCGAGTTGCTGTTGCCGGTCGGCATTGCCGCGCCGGCCGATGTCGTGCAGCGACTGGTACACGAGGTATGGGTAGACGGCCGTCGCTCCGTAGCCGATAAGGCAGGCGAAATGGTGCGGATCGCGAGCCACGCCGGTCTCGACGATGATGTTCGCCGCGCAACGCAGGCCGAGCCGGACCAGGTGATGGTGTACGGCGCCGGTCGCGAGCAACGCGTGCACCGGCAACTTGCCCGGCACCAGGTAGCGGTCGGAGAGCAGCAGGATCAACTTGCCGCCGCGGACGGCCTCTTCGGCCTCGCTGCAGATGGCGTCGAGCGCCTCGGGCAGCGAAAGGGTTTCGTCGATGTTGAGGTCGATGAAACGGTGGCTGTCCTCGTACATGTCTTTCGACAGGAGCTGACGCAGCTTCATCTGTGACAGCACCGGCGAGTTCATGATGACGTGCTCGGCGTGTTCCGGCCCGATGTCGAACAGGTTCGACTCGCGTCCGATGTTCGTCTGCAGCGACATAACGATGCGCTCGCGCAGGCTGTCGATGGGCGGGTTCGTCACCTGCGCAAATTGCTGCCGGAAATAGTCGAACGGCGAGCGGACCTTCTGCGAGAGCACGGCCATGGGCGTGTCGTCGCCCATCGATCCCACCGCCTCCTGTTCGGCCCGCGCCAGCACCGCGACGACGTCGTTGAGTTCTTCGCGGCTCAGGTTGAACATTTTCTGGTACGTCGCGAGCGTTGCCGGATCCATCGGTTCTGCGGCGGTACGCGTATCGATCAGTTCCGACTCCAGGTAACGCACGCCCTGCTTCAGCCACTTCTTGTACGGGGCGCGGGTCTTCAGAATGTCGTGGACGTCGTCGTCCTCGAGCAGCACGCCGTTGACGAGGTCGACGGCCAGCATCTCGCCCGGCCCGAGGCGGCCCTTCTTGACGACGTCCTTCTCGTCGTAGTCGTGCACGCCGACCTCGGACGCGATCGTGATGTGCCGGTCCCGGGTGATGACGTAGCGTGCGGGACGCAAGCCGTTACGGTCCAGGCAACACACCGCGTAACGCCCGTCGGTCAGCACGATGCCGGCCGGTCCGTCCCAGGGCTCGAGCTGGCAATCGAAGAATTCGTAGAAGGCCCTGACGTCCGGATCGAAGTCCTCGGCGGCCTGCCAGGCCGGCGGCATCAGCAAGCGCATGCCCTGTAGCACGTCCATGCCGCCTGCGCGCAACACTTCGAGCATGTTGTCGAGGCTCGAGGAATCCGAGCCCGACAAGCGAGACGATCGGATCGAGGTCCGAGATGTCGTCGAGCTTGTCCGAGCGGAAGTTCTTCGCACGCGCCTGCGCCCAGTTGCGGTTGCCCTGGATCGTGTTGATTTCGCCGTTGTGCGCCAGGAAGCGGAACGGCTGCGCGAGCCGCCATTGCGGCAGCGTATTCGTGGAAAAGCGCTGATGGAAAACGCAGACCGACGACTCCAGCCGCGGATCCCTGAGGTCCGGGTAGAAGTCGGCGAGCACACCCGGCATGACCATGCCCTTGTAACTGACGGTCGCCGACGACAGGCTCGCGACGTAGGTCCGGGTCTCGTCCAGGCGTTTCTCGGCGCGCCGTCTCGCCAGGAAAAGACGCCGGTTGAAGCGTCCGCTCGGCATGCCGGCCGGCGCGTTGACGAATACCTGCTCGATGCGCGGCAAGGTCCGCAAGGCCTGTGCGCCGCAGACCGACGGATCGGTGGGCACCTCCCGCCAGCCGGCGACTTCGAGCCCGAAGTCCCCGATGGCCGCTTCGATAGTCGCGCGCGCTGCGCTTGCGTCCGCGGACTCGCGGCTCAGGAAAACCGTGCCCGCTGCGAAGCGCTCGGCGAGGTCGAAGCCGCAGTCGTCGCCGATGGTCCGGAAAAAGGATTTCGGGAATTTGATCAGGAGCCCGCAACCGTCGCCCGTCTTGCCGTCCGCGGCGACGGCACCGCGGTGGGTCAGGCGGGTGAGCGCTGCGATCGCCGTGGCGACCACGCGGTGGCTCGGCAGATCGTCGAGACTCGCAATGAGACCGAAGCCGCAGCTGTCGCGCTCGAATGCCGGGTCGTACAGACCTTGTGCACCTGGTTCAGTCATAGACGCCCTGGGGATCGCGCGTCTGGCGCGCCCCGATCGCACTTCACATTGAGGTGGCGCCGGGAGCGCCGGGTTGGGCTGCAAGCAGAAAACCGGCGGAGCTGCCCGAGCAATTCAGTATAAGATACGACCCGTCGGAGCCGCTACTGCAGTGCAACAAGCCGGCCGGATGTGACTGTTTTCGCGGTTTTTCGGGGGTTTTTCGCGCCGGATCGCCGTCCGGTCGCTATGGTTACGCGCGAAACCATGCGTTCGGGCCGCTCAGCGGCCGTGCGCCGTGAGCCGTATTTCGCCCGTCTTCCTGAACGGCAGGGACTGCACGAGCGGGATGTCGACGCCGAAGTCGCCCTCGATCGCATAGGGGATGTCGCGACCACCGCCGGAACGGGCGATTTCCAGAATCCGCGGCGCCGTCTTCAACAGGTTGAGTTCGACGCTGATCGCAAACGTGCCGTCCCCGAGCGCCGGGATGGTGAAACGGCCCGCCGACTCGCCGCCGGCAAACTGCTGTCCGTCCAGTTCGACGCCATAGCGTACGCGCGTCACCGGCAGCGGGAACGGGTTCGGATTGGTCACGTCGAACCCGAGCAGGAAGCTCTGCCGCGAGAAGTTCAGCGAGGTCACCTCGACGTTGCGCAGGCTGACGCCCGGCGACTCGACGACGGGACCGGTTGCGCAGGAGCCGAGCACGGTGGCGAGCGCGGCAGCGCATCCCGCTCGCGCGAGGACGTCCTGAAGCCATCTCATCGTGGCACCTCGCCGAGTTCGCTCCAGCGCGGCACGCCGGCACACAAACCCTATGGGCACGGCTGTCATCTGCTAAAGTCTACCCAGAATCGGAGCCGCAAACGGCGCCTCGCGCCCAAATCGTGACCTGGTTCGCATTATCGTCGCACTGTACGGGGCACCGTCGCGCGAGCAGGGTCACGACGCGGTCCCGGCAGAACCCGGGAACCCCGTTATGTCAGTCAAACTGCTCAGCGAAACCAACGAACCAACGATCACCGACGAGGATATCGTTCGCATCGACGCGATCCTGTCGTTCTGGTTCAAGGAACAGGAACTGTCCGCACCCCAGGTGGACCACCGCATGGATATCTGGTTCGGCGAAGATGCGGTCTTCGATCACGAGATCAAGAAGGAATTCGCGGCCGACGTCGAGCAGGCGAGTGCCGGGGAACTCGACCACTGGGCGCACCAGCCGCGGGGACGGTTGGCGCTCATCCTTTTGCTCGATCAGTTCCGGCGCAACATCTACCGCAACACGGCGGATGCCTTTGCGATGGACAAGGCGGCACTCAAGTTGTGTGTCGAAGGCGCCATGGCAAAAAAAGACAAAGGCCTGAGTCCGATCCAGCGCGTGTTCTTCTACATGCCGCTGCAGCACGCCGAGTCCCGCAAGATCCAGGCGAAGTCGATCGAGATCTACAAGCGTCTCGCCGAAGCCGTGTCACCGACCTATCGCGAGACTTTCGAAACCATCGCGCAGTTCGCCGAACTGCATCACGACATCGTCGAGCAGTTCGGCCGCTTCCCGCATCGTAACCACCTGCTCGGCCGGCAGAACACGCAGGAAGAGGATCAGTACCTCGCGGGCGACAGCCCGGATTTCGGACAGGGAGGCTAGAACCTGTCTCAAAAACCCCGTCGTCGCGTTGGGTTCCCGGTTTTCGAGAGAGGTCCTAGACGGCCGCTGCCCGCGACACGCGTGCGTAGCGCCATGTGAGCAGCAGCGCCGCGGTGCTCAGGCCTATGACGAAACCGGTCCAGACGTAATTCGGCGGGGCCTTGTAAGTCACTGCCGCGAGATAGGCGAGCGGGAACGCGATCACCCAGTAGGCGAAGATGTTGATGGCCATGGGTATGCGGGTGTCCTTGAAACCCCTGAGCGCGCCTGCCGCACCGATCTGCACACCGTCCGCGACCTGGAAGATCGCGGCGATCAGCAACATGCCGATCGCGATCGCGGAGACCGACGCATCGTTCGTATAGATGCTGACGACCGCATCGCGGAACACCAGCAGAAACGCCGCCGAGCAACTCATGAACAGTCCGCAGATCAGGATACCGAGCCCGCCGATGAAGCGGGCATTGCCGGTCTCGCCGGCGCCCAGGGCGTGGCCGACCCGGATCGTCGTCGCGGAATTCAAAGCCAGCGGGATCATGAACATCGTCGCGGAGAAGTTGATCGCGATCTGATGCGCGGCGGCGATCGCCGCGCCGCGCGTACCCATCAGGATCGAAACCGCATTGAAAAGGCCGGCCTCGGCGGTGATCGTGATCGCGATCGGCAAGCCCAGCCCGACGATCTCCCGGAACACGTCCAGACGCAGCGTCGTGAAGCGCGAGAACAGATGCAGGCGGCGATAGCGCGGACTGACCGCCATGTAGGCGAGCAACATGGCCAGGACGATCCACATCGAGATCGCGCTCGCGAGACCGCAACCGATCACGCCGAGTGCCGGGGCACCGAAATGGCCGTACATCAACACGTAGTTCAAAAAGACGTTGCAGCCCAGCGCGCAGATCGACGTATACATGATGGGCTTCGTGTGTCCGATCCCTTCGGTAGTGAAGCGCAGCGCGAGGAACGCGAAGATCGCCGGTGCGCCTGGGACGATCGCCAGGACGTAACCGACGGTCATGTCGCGGAATTCGGGATCGATGCCGATGGCGCCGAGCGCCGGCGCAACCCAGTATTGCGCCAGCACGATGAGCAGCAATCCGAAGGCGGCACCGATGTAGATACCGTGCCGTGTGTAGCGGCCGATCAGCCGGGTATCTCCGGCACCGAAGTGCCGCGCGGCGATCGGCGATATCGCCATCAGTACGCCGAGGCAGAGTGTGAAAGTCAGGAACCAGACGCTGCCGCCGACCGCGACGGCCGCCAGCGATGCCGCACCGAGGCGTCCGGCCATGACGGCGTCCGCGAACTGCATGCCCATTACCGCGAGATTGTTCACGATGAGCGGGCCGGCCACGCGCAGCAGCGCCGGCGTCTCCGCTCTCCAGTTTCCCGTCTTCCACATCCGGCTAATGTATCGCAGCCGATAAGGGAATACCCTCGCCCAAAGGCCCGTGGTTCAGCCTGAACGGCGCAATGGTGTACAGTTGCCCCGGCCGGAGGACATCAGGTTTCGGAGGAAGGCATGCTGCATGATGGTCGATCAAACCGGGTGGCGGTCGTCGGTGGAACGCGAATCCCGTTCTGCCGCGCCCATTCGATCTACCGCCACTGTTCCAACATGGACATGATGTCGGCCGCCCTCTCCGGACTGGTCACCAAGTACGACCTGAAGGGCCAGACACTCGGCGACGTCGCGCTGGGGGCCGTCATCAAGCATTCCCGCGACTGGAACCTCGCCCGCGAATCGGCGCTCGAATGCGGCCTGTCGGCTCGCACGCCGGGCGTAGACGTGCAGCGCGCCTGCGGCACGAGCATCGAGGCCTGCATCATGATCGGGAACAAGATCGCGCTCGGGCAGATCGATTCGGGCATCGGCGGCGGCACCGATTCGATCAGCGACTCCCCGATCGTCTACCCCGACTCGTATCGCCGGATCATCCTGCAACTGCACCGGGCACGCACTTTTCCGCAGCGGATCCTGCCGTGGTTCCGGTTGCGGCCCTGGCACTTCAAACCCGAATTCCCCGGCGTCACGGAACCGCGCACCGGCCTGTCGATGGGGGAGAGCATGGAGATCACGGCCCAGAAGTGGGATATCTCGCGCGAGCACCAGGACCAGCTCGCGCTCGCGAGTCACATGAAGGCTGCGGCCGCCTGGGATGCGGGCTGGTACGAGGATCTGGTCGTCCCGTTCATGGACTGCGAGGAAGACAACAACATCCGCCGCGACTCGACGTTCGAGAAGCTCGCCAAACTCAAGCCCGTCTTCGACAAGAGCGCCGAAGGCACGATGACCGCCGGCAACAGCACGCCGCTGACGGACGGTGCCGCTGCCGTGTTGCTGGCATCCGAAGACTGGGCCCGAACCAAGAACCTGCCGATCGCGGCCTATCTGACCCACGCCAAGGTCGCAGCCGTTAATTTCGTGAACGACGAAGGCCTGCTGATGGCGCCCGTGTATGCGGTCTCGGAGATGCTCAGGGAGGCGAACCTGCGGCTGCAGGATTTCGACTTCTACGAGATCCACGAGGCATTCGCGTCGCAGACCATCGCCACGCTCAAGGCCTGGCAGTCCGAGAAATTCTGCCGCGACCGGCTTGGCAGGAACGAACCGCTTGGGCCGATCGATCTGACCCGACTCAACGTCAAGGGCGGAAGCATCGCGATCGGCCACCCGTTCGCAGCGACCGGCGCGCGCATCGTCGCCACGATGGCCAAGCTGCTCGCGGAGAAGGGCTCCGGCCGTGGACTGATCTCTGTCTGCACGGCCGGCGGCATGGGCGTGACGGCCATCCTGGAAGCCGCCTGACGCGCGGCGGATCAGGCTTTCGAGCTGCGCACCTTCTCAAGCACCTGGCTGATCCGCGATTTCGCCTGCGCGGTGACGCCGCCGCGCCGGTATTCCTCGACCACATAGCCCTCGATTTTCGAGACGATATCGTCGAGGTTCGCATCGCCGAGGTGTACTTCCTCGGCGATGTCCGGCGGCGCGTGATCCACGGCGCCGAACAGGTCGATCCAGTCCTCGCTCTGCTTGCCTGCGGCGATCACGCGGTAGAACTCGGGCCCGACGTTCTCGCCGTCCGCGTGGAAAAAGCTGATCAGCCCGGCGATCAGCGAAGCCGGCAGCAGGACGAGGTCGCGGAAGCCGTCGACGAGCAGCTTGACCTGGAACATGGCGACATCGCGGATCAGGGTCTTGCGATCCGGACCGGCAGCCTTCCGTAACAGTGGTATTTTCATGGCAGGACTGTTCGACAAATATCAATCAAGACAATGAATTATAACTCGTGTCGCTGGCACGCAGACCGGCTTTCGTTTACTGTTACGGCCACTAATTGTCGCCGATCGCGCGCATGACGACATTCGCATCCTTGCCGCCGTATACACACGGACGTCCCGAATCTCTCGGCGTCCTTCTCGTCAATCTGGGCACGCCGGATGCACCAACGCCGACGGCGGTGCGGCGTTATCTCGCCCGGTTCCTCTGGGACCCCCGCGTCGTGGAACTGCCGCGCGTCCTGTGGTGGATCATCCTGCACGGTTACATCCTCCGTTTCCGGCCCGCCCGTTCCGCGCGAGCCTACGCGAAAATCTGGACGGACGAGGGCTCGCCGCTACTCCTGCACTCGCAGCACCTCACGGACGCCGTGGGTCGGCTGCTCGACGCCGGCATCCCCGGCGAAGTCAATGCGCGGCTCGGCATGAGCTACGGATCGCCCTCGATCGAATCGGCACTCGACGACCTGCACGGCCTCGGCGCGCGCCGCATCCTGTGCCTGCCGCTCTACCCCCAGTATTCCTGCACGACGACGGCATCGGTCTTCGACGCCGTCACCGGCGCGCTCGGCCGCCGGCGCTGGGTGCCCGAGTTTCGGTTCGTGAACCACTACCATGATGCGCCGGGCTACATCGCCGCGCAGGCCGCCAACATCCGGGAATTCTGGGCGGAGCACGGCCGGGGCGAGCGCCTGCTGTTCTCGTTCCACGGCGTACCGCGGCAGACGACGCTGCTGGGCGATCCCTACCATTGCCAGTGCCAGAAGACCGCGCGCCTGATCGCCGATGCACTCGGCCTCGGTACCGGCGACTGGCAGATCACCTTCCAGTCGCGCCTGGGACGGGCTGAATGGCTGCGCCCCTACACTGACGAAACCGTGGCCGCACTCGGCAAACAGGGCCTGGCGCAGCTCGACGTCGTCTGCCCCGGTTTCGCGGCCGACTGCCTCGAGACGCTCGAGGAAATCGCGATGCAGAACGCCGAGCTGTTCGCCGACTCCGGCGGCGGCTCGCTGCGCTACATCCCGGCGCTGAATGCCCGGCACGACCACGCCGCGTTCATCGCGCAGCTCATCGAGTCCCATGCGGGCGGCTGGCCGGAGACCTCCCGGCAGGCAGACGCCCGCGAATCGGCCGAAGCGCGTGACGAATCTCGCCGCCGCGCACTGGCGATGGGGGCACAGCAATGAGCGGCCTGGGGCGTTTCCTCGAATTTTCGGTGCTTGCCCCCGAGATCCTCGACTCGCTCGGCTATTACAAAATGCTCGGCTTCTCCGAGCAAACGATCGGCGATACCTGGACTCACAAATACGCCGTGCTCAGCGACGGGGTGCTGTGCATCGGCCTGCATGATCGCGAATTCGATTCCCCTTCGATCAGTTTTGTGCAACAGGATCTCGGCAAGCACGCGCGTGCGATGAGCGACCATGGGTTCGACTTCACGGTGATGCACCTCGACGAAGACGTCTTCAATGAACTCGGACTCTCCGACCGCGACGGTAACCGTATCACGATGCTCGAAGCACGAACGTTCTCGAATACCGACGAATACGGCAACGACTCCCTGCTCGGTACGTGGTTCGAGCTGTCGTTGCCGGTCCGCGATGCGGTCCATTCGGCGCGGTTCTGGGGGTCCGTCGCCCCCACCGTGTTGCGCATCCGCGAGGAACCGACGACCCACATGCGATTCGACGTCGGCGGTGCCCCCGTAGGACTCTCGGAGAGCATCGCTCTGGAACAGGCTTCGCTGTGCTTCAAGTGCCCGGACAAAAATGCACTGATGGCGTTTGTTACCAGGCACGATCTGCCTCACAAGAAGTACCCCGGCTACGAAGGCGCTTTCGTCGCACTCACGGCGCCGGAGGGGACGAAACTCTACGCATTCGAGGAGGACTTCCTCGGCGAGTCGATCGTCGTCGACGAAGACGTCGATCCCGCCGAGTTCCCCACCTAGGTCCGCCTCGCCGGGCAGCGGGCGCCGGCCCCGCAGGCCGTCAATCGCGGCTGAAGCCGCTCCTACCGATGCGAATTGACCACGCTGGTTGAAATAACATCCGCAGGAGCGGCTTCAGCCGCGATCGCTTCACGACCGCAACAAGGCGTCCAAGAGAGACTTGGCGCGCGCAAGATAGGACGTACCGAACAGGTTCAGGTGATTCAGCACGTGGTAGAGCTGGTACAGGAGCAGGCGGCGTTCGTGCCCGGGCGCCAGCGGCCAGCTCGCCTCGTAGGCCTCGTAGAAACCGCGCCCGAATCCGCCGAACAGGCGCGTCATCGCGATATCGGACTCGCGGTCGCCGTAGTAGACCGCCGGGTCGAAGACCACGGGTTCGCCATTCACGCTGCCCCAATTTCCGCCCCACAGGTCGCCGTGCAGGAGTGACGGCTGCGGGCGATAGCCCTCGAAGAGCTCGGGCAGGCGTGCACCGAGACGGGCACCGTCACGGCTCAGGTCATGGCCGTTGTGCAGAGCCAGTTCGACCTGGAAGCCGAGCCGCTCTTCGCGGAAGAATCGTACCCAGTCGTCGCTCCAGCCGTTCCTCTGCGGCGTCTGTCCGATCGTGTTGTCACGGTGCCAACCGAAGCGACGCTTCGTGTGCCGGTGCAGGTTCGCCAGCTGTCGTCCCAGGCTTCTTGCGGTGGCGTCGGTGGCCGGTTCCAGGGCGAGCCGCTCCAGGACCAGGTAACTCCGGCCGTCACGCGTGCCGCATTCGATGACGTCCGGCACGCGGATCTCGTCCGCCGCGCGCAATTCCGCGAGCCCCTCGACTTCGGCCTCGAACATCGCCAGGGCCGACTCGGGTGCGGTCTTCTCGAAAGTCGCAGTCAATAGCGGCTCAGGTCCGCGATGCGTTCCGCCTGGCGGCGCAGGGCCGTGCCGACACCGGTTTCATCGTAGATGGCGTTGATCTCGCCGAGCCGGGGGGCCGCCCGCTTCATCCCGGACTCGACGTCGTCCATCGGCGCGTCACAGGCGATGCCGGTCAGTCGCCTGGCGAGCAATGCCAATTCGCGATGCGTCTCAGCTTCGCGCCGAGAGTCTTCGCTCCGCGTACGTTGATCTCGTGCACCCTGTCGAGATTCTCGTAAATCCCTTCGAGACTCCCGAATTGCTGCAGCAGCAGTGTCGCGGTCTTCTTGCCGATTCCGGGCACACCTTTGATGTTGTCGACGGCGTCGCCGGCGAGTGCCAGGAAATCCGCGATCTGTTCCGGCCATACGCCGAAGACGTCGGGGACCTGTTCGTAGCCCACCTTGCCTCTGCCTGCGAAGTCCCAGAAGACGTCGTCCCGCGTCAGCAGCTGCGCGAGGTCCTTGTCCCGACTCACGATCGTCGACGGCCGTTGCACGTTCCTGCCGTACACGACGAGCGTTCCGATCAGGTCGTCCGCCTCGTACCGTGGACTCCCCCGCGCCATCACGCCGAGCGCGCTCGTCAGCCTTCGACACTGTTGGAACTGGCGCTTCAGCTCCGGCGGCGCCGGGTCCCGGTTGGCCTTGTACTCCGGGTAGATCTCGGTACGGAACGACGTCGTGAGGCTCTCGTCGAACAACACGGCGACGTGTTCCGGATTGACCTGTTCGAGAAAATCGCCGAGGAATCGGCAGAAACCGTAGAACGCGTTGATCGGATTTCCGTCGCCGTCGACCATGTCGTCCGGTATCGAATAATATGCGCGGAAGACATAGACGCTGGCGTCGATCAGATATTGCATGACCCCGGAGTATAGCCGGTAAGCATGTCACACGGGATGGCGGAGACCGGAGGTACGCACCCCCGAAGCCCGAAAGGGTGCCGCGCGAGGGCTGCGGTTTGCCGGGAGTAAAGCGCAGCGAAGCGAGCCATCCCGGCAAACCGCTGCCGGAGCGCGGCACTGTGTGACTCGCCTGCCGCGCCCGCCGTTCCGCGTGTCATTGTTACCCGTGGAAGTGGACTTCGACGATCTCGCCGCCGTCGGCGAGATGGCCCGTCAGGCGTGCGTGCAGCGGGCTCGAGCGCGGGATGTGCGCGAGCAGATACTGCATCTGGTCTGCGAGTACGCGGCGGCCCTTGAGATAGATGTATTCGGCGTAAGTCGGAGTGAACGGTATCGCGACGAGCTGCATGCCGGCCTGCTCCGGCGTGCGGCCGCCCTTGTAGTTGTTGCAGCGGCGACAGGCCGTCGCGACGTTGGTCCACGAATCGGTGCCGCCTTTCGACAACGGCGTGATGTGATCTCGAGTCAGGTCCCGCGTCGGGTAGCGCATCGCACAGTAGAGGCAGATGTTGGCGTCGCGCTTGAACAACGTGCGGTTGTTGAGTGGCGGCACGTATTTGTCGCGATTGTGCGCAAGGCCCTGACTCGTGCCGTGCGTCGCAATAATCGAATTGACGGCGATGCGGCTGCGCTGTCCGTCGAAGGCGCTGAAGCCGCCGAACACCGTATAGAGCAGCGTGCCGCAATCGTAGGCAACCTGCTCGGCGTGGTACAGGCGCACCGCTTCACGGTAGTCGATCCATTCGATCGGCATGCCGGCCACATCCGTTCGCAGCACCTGTTGCGAGATGTCGGAAGCGATACCTGCCAGCATAGATCTACCTCTGGATACTCCGTTTTCCTCCGGGTGGCGCTAGTTTAGAGCGCTTTTAGGACAGCGTCGAGGCTGTCCTTGGCATCTCCGAACAGCATGCGCGTGTTGTCTTTGAAGAACAGCGGGTTCTGGACGCCGGCATAGCCGGTCGCCATGCTGCGCTTCAGGACGATCGTAATCTTGCCTTTCCAGACCTCGAGGACCGGCATCCCGGCGATCGGACTGTCGGGCACTTCCTGGGCCGAAGGATTCACGATGTCGTTCGCGCCGATGACCACGGAGACATCGACGTCCGGGAAGTCGTCGTTTATCTCGTCCATCTCGTAGACGATGTCGTAAGGGACCTTGGCTTCGGCAAGGAGCACGTTCATGTGGCCGGGCATTCGTCCGGCCACCGGGTGGATGCCGAAGCGGACGTTCACGCCCTTCTCACGCAACACTTTCGTGATCTCGTAGACGACGTGCTGCGCTTGCGCCACCGCCATGCCGTAGCCCGGCACGATCATCACTTCCTTCGCGTTGGCCAGCAACGCCGCCGCCTCCTGGGCCTCGATGGGGATGACCTCACCCTCGACGTCGCCGCCGGCCGCCGCGCCGCCGCCGGTGCCGAATCCACCCGCGATCACCGCAAGGAACCGCCGGTTCATCGCGCGACACATGATGTAACTGAGTATCGCGCCGCTCGAGCCGACCAGTGCACCGGTGACGATCAGGAGATCGTTGCTGAGCATGAAGCCCGTCGCCGCGGCCGCCCAACCCGAGTAGCTGTTCAGCATCGACACGACGACCGGCATGTCCGCGCCGCCGATGGCCATCACCATGTGCACGCCGAATAACAGCGCGATGACGGTCATCGCGATGAGCGGGATGAGCCCGCCGCCGTCGCCGGACTGCTGTACGAACTGGATGCCGAACCAGATCGCGGCAACGAGGAGCGCCAGATTCAGCCAGTGCCTGCCGGGCAGGGTCAGCGGGCTGCCGCTGATGCGCGCGCTGAGTTTCAGAAACGCGATGATCGAGCCGGAGAACGTAACCGCGCCGATCAGGACGCCGAGATACGTCTCGATATCGTGGATCGTGAGGTCGACGCCCGTGAAGTGACTCGCCGGATCCATGAAGTTGGCGAAGCCGACGGCCACCGCGGCGAGGCCCACGAGGCTGTGGAGTATGGCGACGAGTTCGGGCATCTGCGTCATCTGCACGCGGCGCGCGAGCACGATGCCGACGCTGCCGCCTATCAACAACGCGACAAGCAGGATCGTGTAGTGCCTCGTGACCACGCCGAGCACGGTTGCGACGAGGGCGATCGCCATGCCCGTTATGCCGTACCAGTTGCCGCGCCGCGCCGTCTCCTGGTTCGACAATCCGCCGAGGGCGAGGATAAACAAGACCGTCGCAGCGATGTACGAGACGGTTACAATTCCGGAACTGATCATCGGCGCCTCACTTCCTGAACATTTCGAGCATGCGGCGCGTCACGGCGAATCCGCCCGCGATGTTGACGCTGGTCAGCATTACAGTGAACCCGGCGATCCACATGATGACGCCGACAGGAGAGCTGATCTGCAACAACGCCCCGATCACGATGATGCTCGAGATCGCGTTGGTGACACTCATCAAAGGTGTGTGCAGCGCCGGTGTCACGTTCCAGATCACCATGTATCCGACGAAGCACGCGAGCACGAACACAGTGAAATGTGCCATGAAAGCGGGGGGGGCCACCGCGCCCAGGCCGAGTAAAGCGAGACCGGCCAGTACGACGGCTGCGACGGGTCCGAACACCGATGGTTTCTTCGGCTCAGGCAGAGGCGCGGGTGCAGGAGCAGCCTTGGCCTTGGCCGGTGCCGCGGAGATCTTCGGCGGCGGCGGCGGCCAGGTCGTCTCGCCCCCGATACAGATGGTGGCGCCGCGGATGACTTCGTCTTCCATGTCGACGACGATCTCGCCGTTCTTTTCCGGGCACAGCTCCGTGAGCAGGTGTTTCAGGTTCGTCGCGTACAGCTGGCTGGATTGTGCGGCGAGCCGGCTCGGCAGATCCGTGTAGCCGATGATCGTCACTCCGTCGCGCTCGATGACCTTGTCTGCTTCGGTGAGCTCGCAGTTGCCGCCGGTCTCTGCGGCGAGATCGACAATGACGCTGCCGTCCTTCATCGAGCGCACCATGTCCGCCGTAATGAGCCGCGGAGCCGGCTTGCCCGGGATCAGGGCCGTCGTAATGATGATGTCGACGTCCCGGGCCTGTTCCGCGAACAGCGCCATCTCCGCCTTGATGAACTCATCGCTCATGACCTTCGCGTAGCCGCCTTCGCCGGTGCCGTCCTCGCCCTCGAAGTCCAGCATCAGGAATTCGGCGTCCATGCTCTCGACCTGTTCGGCCACCTCGGGCCGGGTATCGAAGGCTCGTACGATCGCGCCCATGCTCTTCGCCGCGCCGATCGCAGACAACCCGGCGACGCCTGCGCCGATCACGAGCACCTTGGCCGGCGGGATTCTGCCGGCAGCCGTTATCTGACCCGTGAAGAATCGGCCGAAGTGCTGCGCCGCCTCGACGACCGCACGGTAGCCCGCGATATTCGCCATCGAGCTCAGCGCATCGAGCTTCTGCGCCCGCGAGATGCGGGGCACACTGTCCATGGACAGCGCCGTCGCTCCCGAGGCAGAGAGTCTCTCGAGGAGATCGGGGTTCTGGCCAGGCGCGAGGAATGCGATCAGGGTCTGGTCGGCCCGGAGCATGGCGAGTTCACCGGCTTCCGGCGCGCGCACCTTGAGGATGATGTCCGAGCCGGCCCAGAGATCCTTCGCCCCCCCGACCATCTCGCAGCCGGCAGCGGCATAGGCTTCGTCGGAGTAACTGGCCCGGGCGCCGGCGTCCTTTTCCACGGCCACCTCGAACCCCAGCTCGATCAGCTGAGCGGCGACTTCGGGTGTCGTGGCGACGCGCTTTTCGCCCGCGTGTAATTCTCTCGGCACGCCGATTCTCATGCAGGGTCCTCCACAGGGGCTTCCAGGGTATGGCTCGGGGTGGTTCCGTACTTGCAGGGAGCGTACTTTAGCAACATTGGTCCTGCGTGCACAGCGCCGCCGGCGATGTAGAATCGCCGCGGCACGCCCACTATCCGACCGGATTGACTATGCTCCTCGATACCGTCGCCCATCGATCGATCATCGACTGCATACGCGCGATCGGCATCATCCTGGTCATCTGCTTTCACGTGACCGTGGGTACGGCCTCGCTCCTTGCGCCGGCGGATCTTCCGGAATACGTCGCTGCGATCCCGCAGCCATTCAACATCCTCTGGCAGGCACTCGGCTCCGAGCTGATCTTCCTGTTCTCGAGCTTCCTGCTCTCCTACCTGCTGCTGCGGGAAATCATCCATCACGGGCACATCGACCTCCGGCGGTTCTATATGCGCCGCGTGTCGAGAATTCTTCCGATGTATGCGCTCGCACTCGCGCTTTACTGTTTCATCACGGAATTCACCGCTCGGGAGTTCGTTCTCAACACATTTTTCGTCAGCAAGCTGTTCGGCGCCACCACGATTATCCCCGTGGGCTGGTCGCTCGAGGTCCTGATGCAGTTCTTCGTGATCCTGCCGTTCTTCGTCCTCGGCATGCTGCGCAGCAGGATTCCGGTGATGCTGACACTGCTGGCGATGGTGCTGTGTCTGGTCGCCCGGTATCACGCGCTCACGGCGAATCCGGAGAGCTATCGCACGCCGATCTACCTCATGCTAACGGGCGCGGATACGCCAGATACGCTGGGCGACCTGTACTATCACCTCTACTACCGGGCCAATCCCTTCCTGCTGGGTTTCCTGATGGCTTACCTGGTACTGCATCGGGATCGGCTGTTGCTCACGCTGTTCGCGAACCGGCTGCGGACCCGTGCCGTCGTCGCGGTGGCGGCGGCGCTGATGATCGCCAGCGGTTTCCTGCCAATCCAGGATGCAAGCAGCGTGTTGTACACACGCATGGGCGACGAATTCTGGTTATGGTTCTGGACGATACACCGATTCCTGTTCGCGATCGGCGTAGGCCTGTTCGCCCTGGCATTGTGGTATGGAAAATCGCGGTTGCTCGGGCCGTTCTACCGGTTTGCGGAACTACGCGTCTGGCACACGATTTCGAGCAATATCTATTCGATCTACCTGTTCCATCCGATCTTTCTCATCCCGGCGGCGGTCATCGGCTATCGCACGATACACAAGGAAGACCTCATGCCCGTCCACCTGTGGGAAGTCCTCGTCGTAATCGTTCTCGTAACGTTTTTCGCGAACGCGTTCGCAAGCATCCTGACCCGCTACATCGAGATACCGGCCAGGGACTGGCTCCGAAAAAGAAGCGGCTCCCTGGGGAGCCGCTAATTGATTTGTTGTCTGTGGGTCGACTTCACTCCATGTGCTGCTGACGATCGAACTCTTCCTCATCGTAGTCGTCATAATCGTCAAAGTCATCGTAGTCATCGAAGTCGTCGTCGTAGTCGTCGCCCGGGCCGTGATGGCCGTGAGCGCGGCTCTTCCGAATTTGACGATTCTGTTCGCGCATAATCCTCTGAACCCTCGGGTTGTCGAAGAATTCGAACTCTTCAAAATCGTCGCTGAACGTACCCATTTCAGGATGCTCCTGTAGTTAACGGAATGTCCGTGAAAATTTCGGCAGATTCGGGACTCCTGTCCCTGCCGTTGCGAGATGGTCCTGGTTGAGCCGCTGCTTGCGCTGGTCCGCCCTGTCGAATTTCGGCGAAATCGAATTCGTTACGGGACGAGACTCCGGCTGTGCCGGCCGGCTCGCGGTGGGCTGTCGGGGTCCGGGCGGGGTGTGCATTGCTTACAGTGGCTCAAACAGGACCATCTCACGGTCGAGTATCCGCAATTTCCTTTTGATGTCAAGTAATTTGATATAGAATAATCCACATGAGCAATATGCCCGAAAGAGACGCCGTCGACGAGATCCTGGAACAGTGGTCCGCCGAGCGGCCGGACCTCGACACCTCGCGACTCAGCGTAGTCGTCCGCGTGATGGCCCTGTACAAACCGTTCCTGCGCCAGGCGACCCGCGCCCTGGATCCGTTGCAGCTGGAGCTCTGGGAGTACGACGTCCTGTCGGCGCTGCGCCGCCAGGGCAGACCGTTCGCGCTGCCCGCCACTGCCCTGGCGCATGCGACCGGGCTCAGCACCGGTGCCATGACCAACCGCATCGACAAGCTCGAGGAACGCGGCTTCGTGGACCGCAAGGACGACCCGTACGACCGCCGCAGCGTGATCGTGAAGCTGACGCCGCAGGGCAGGAAGATCATAGACGAGTCGATACAGCTGCGCCTGGAGGCGGCCAACGAAAGCCTGAGAGGCCTGCGCCCGGACGAACGCGAAGCGCTCGGCGGACTGTTGCGGAAAGTCGTCATTACCTCCGCGGAGATCGAGAAGCCCCGCGTCGACCGGGGGCTGTGAGCGGAGAACGGCTGCGGCGAGGCCTCAGTCGCGGCCGGTCGGCCGTGCCCGCCGGTCCGACAGGCGGTCCCTGAGACGCTGGCGCTGCTCCGGCGTCATGTCCCGGAAGCGCTCACGCAACATCTCCCGACGTTCCTGCCTGAGCTCCCGGAACTGCTGAAAGTTCTCACGGATCCGCTTCTGCTCTTCGGGCGAGAGGCTCTTGTAGAGCTCGTAGCGCTCACGAATCAATTCGCGGCGATCGTCGGACAGCTTGCGCCACTGGCGGAACCGTTGCTGGGCCGCGCTGCGCTGCTCGGCATCCATGTGCACCCACCGATCGGCACCGAGCGCGAGGCGCTCCTGGCGCTCCGGCGTCAACGTGTTCCAGTCACCCTGGAAACGGGCCAGGACCTTCTGTTGCTCCGGCGCCAGGCTGTTCCAGGCGACGCCGTTGTCGTCAGCCGTCGCGAATCCGGCCAGCAACAACGCCGCAAGGGTCACGATAGCTCTAATCTTCATCTTCGGTCTCCGTCGATTCTTCACCTTGCGGTGCGGGATCGCCCTCACTCTCCGCCTGCTCGTCCGTGGCTTGTGCATCCGTCTCGTCGAACATCTGCCACTCCTCGTCCGATCCGTCCCAGGAGCCGAGATAGTCCAGGAATGCCTCGTCCGGAAGGTCGTCCGCCATGGCCGCGGCGCAGCAAAGCAGCACCACGCCGGCCAGCAATACCCTCTCAGCCGACATCGTCCCCTGCCGAAGGTCCGGCGAGATCGAGCCAGCTGTAGAACTCGAGGTCCTCGAGCATCTCCAGCTCGTCGTCGTCGTCGAGCAGCATCTCGAAATCCGTCGCCGACACCGGTTCCTGCACCACGTCAGGCGGTCTTGCGTTCATCATCATCACGGTGGCCAGTGCTGCCGCCGCGACGCCTGTCGCGGGCACCCAGCGCATCCAGTGTCCGCGAGCCGCCCCGGCGGCGCCCAGTTCGGCCAGCGCCCGCCGGCGGCTCCGGTTCAGCCTCGACAAGGTCGCGGCATCCAGGCGATCGACGCTGTCGTCGAACAATCGCTGCGCCCGCTCGGTAAACCGTTCGTTCTCCGGTGACTCGTTCATTCCCAGTATTCTCCCAATTGCTCCCGCAGGGTGTGCACCGCGCGGGAATAATGTGTCTTTACGCTGCCCTCGCCGCAGCCCATCGCCAGGGCCGTCCCGGCGACGTCCAGTCCCTCGAACGTCCGGAGCATGAAGGCCTCGCGCTGTCTCCCCGGCAGTTCGCCGATCGCGGTCTCCAGCCGACGCATCGCCTCACCCGTTTCCAGCTCGTCGTGAGGGGTCCTGCCTGCCGGGTCTGCGGCAGCCGCTATCGGATCGTAGTCACCGTCCCCGTCGGCGCTGCGCCCGAACCAGGCCATGACACGCCTGCGAACCTTCTGGCGGCGATGCCAATCCCGCACGCCGTTATGCAGGATGCGGTAAAAGAGCGGCGCCCATTCCTCAGCCGGCCGTGCCGCGTAGGCCCGTGCGAGTTTGATCATCGCCTCCTGCACCAGATCCAGCGCCTCGTCACGGTCGCGCACGCCGATCTCCGCGATCCGCAAGGCGCGCCTTTCGACCCCGGCCAGGAACTGGTTCAGTTGCCGTTCTCGTTCCAGCGCGGTCTCTCCCGTGGGTTCCTCGCGGGGCAACGATACCGCAAATGTCGCGGCGCAGGCGCTCACGCCGGTCTCCGCCGCTGCCTGCCGCCCAATCTCGTCCGCTTGCGCATCCCTGGCTCCATGTGGCGGTCGAAACCGTGTCACACTCTCTAATAACGCCCGGCGGCGGCGGCGGTTGACGCGGGAAACGGGGCCCCGGCCGGCGAATGGGCGTGCCGTCGCCAGGCGGCGGCAAATTTCGAGACAGGTTCCGGTGAGCGACAGCCCGATACTCAAAGTCGCGGTCAACGTACCGTTGTCGCGCGCATTCGACTACCTGCCGGCCCGGGACAACGAGGTCCCGCAGCCCGGCTGCCGCGTGCTCGTGCCCTTCGGCCGCCGCCGGCAGACCGGCCTGGTCCTGGCACACGCGAGGCACAGCGAACTGCCGGCAGGCAAAATCCGGCGTTCGATCGCGACGCTCGATTCCGAACCGTTGCTGCGGACCGACGACTTGCGGCTGCTGCGCTTCACCAGCGATTACTATCACCACCCGATCGGCGAGGTCGTCGCGACGGCATTGCCGGCACTGCTGCGGCAGGGCAAACCCCTGTATCCGGAGATCGAGGCCCTGACCATCGCTCCGGACGGTGAAGGTACGGACGTCGGCGCGCTTGCCCGGCGCGCTCCCCGGCAGGCCGGCCTGGTCGAACTCCTGCAGGATGCGGGCGGCAACGGCATCGACGCAGCGACGCTCAGCGAGCTGCTGCCGAACTGGCGCCGCATCGCGAAGCCCCTCATCGAGAAGGGCCTGGTTTTGCGCTACACCACACGCGGCGACCGAACCTCCGGCACGGACGCCGCTCCGGCCTCGCCGGGCCCGGAACTCAACAGCGACCAGCGGCATGCACTCGAGGCGATCCGCAGCGCGTCGGGCTACGGCACGTTCCTGCTCGACGGCGTCACCGGCAGCGGCAAGACCGAGATCTATCTGCAGCTCCTTCGCGACGTGATCGCCCGGGGCAAACAGGCACTGGTGCTCGCGCCCGAGATCGGCCTGACACCTCAGCTCGTGGCGAGGTTCCGCGACCGGCTCGGCATCGAGCCTGCCGTCCTGCACTCCGGGCTCGGCGATGCCGACCGCCTCCGGGCCTGGCGGGACGCCCGCAGTGGCGCGGCACCGCTGGTGGTCGGCACCCGTTCGGCGGTATTCACACCGTTGCCGGGCCTGGCCGTGATCGTCGTCGACGAGGAACACGACCCTTCGTTCAAGCAGCAGGAGGGCCTGCGCTACTCCGCCCGGGACCTCGCCATCGCCCGCGCAAGGCATCGGGACATACCCATCGTGCTCGGGTCCGCCACGCCGACGCTGGAGGCCCTGGCGCACTGCCGCCAGGGCCGCTTCAGCCGGCTGGAGCTGCCGCGGCGTGCCGGCGGCGCCGAACCGCCGTCGATGCATCTCGTCGACCTCACGCGCTTCGCGCCGGCGGACGGCCTGAGCGAACCGCTGGTCGATGCGATCCGCGAGCACCTTGAGGCCCACGGTCAGGTGCTGATGTTCCTGAACCGACGCGGCTTCGCGCCGACGCTGATCTGCCGCAACTGCGGCCACGTCGCCGAATGCCGCCGTTGCGACTCGCGCATGACGGTGCATGCCGGCGCCGGCCAGTTGCGCTGCCATCACTGCGGCGCGGTACGCCGCCTGGATACGGCCTGCGAGGCCTGCGGCGCCGAGGTCGTGCCACTCGGCGAGGGAACGCAACGACTGGAGCAGGCGCTCGCGGCACGCTTCCCCGGCCGTACCGTCGCCCGCATCGACAGCGACAGCACGCAGGGTCGCGGTGCGATCGACGAGGCGCTGGCGCTCGCCGAGCAGCGGAGCGGCCGAAATCCTCGTCGGCACGCAGATGCTGTCGAAGGGGCACCATTTTCCGAAACTGACGCTGGTCGGCGTGATCAACGCCGATCAGGGCTTGTTCAGTGCCGACTTCCGGGCCGGCGAGCGACTGGCGCAATCGATCGTGCAGGTGGCCGGCCGCGCCGGCCGCGAGTCCCGGCCCGGGACGGTGCTGATGCAGACCGCCTTCCCGCGCGACCCGTTCTGGTCGAGCCTCATCGAGGGCGGCTACGCAAGGGCAGCGGCCGAGGCGCTCAGCGAGCGCGAGGCCGCCGGCTGGCCGCCGTTCTCCCGGCTCGCGCTGCTGAGGGCGGCGGCGCCCCGGCGCCGCGACGCGCACGCGTTACTCGAAGCCGCGAGGCAGCGCGGCGAAGCCGCGGCGGCCGGCAACGTGCGCATACTCGGGCCCGTCGATGCGCCGATGGCGCGCAAGGCCGGCCGCTATCGGGCCCAATTGCTGGTGCAGAGCACGGATCGCCGCGCACTGCACAAGGCGCTGTCGGTGCTGCGTCCCATGCTCGAGAACGAGGCGATCGGGCGCAGGGCGCGATGGTCGATCGACGTCGATCCCATCGAGCTGTTCTGAATCGGCGCACGAGGTCACAAGCACCGTCAATCCCTGTAGAATTGCCGCCTCCCGAATCCGGCCTTTTCCCTCCCGCATGAAATCCATCGTCGCGAATCTCATCAGGAATGCGCTGGCCGACATGCCCGAGCTGGCCGACGCCGCCTGCGATCTTTCGGTCGACGGCTGCATCGAACGCACGCGCGACCCGAGTCACGGCGATTTCGCGAGCAACGTTGCGATGCAGCTCGCGAAGCCGGCGCGCAAACCGCCGCGCGAACTCGCCGAGAGGATCGTCGCACGCATCGGCGCCAGCGATGACGTCGACGGCATCGACGTCGCCGGACCGGGCTTCATCAACTTCCGACTGAGCCCGGCTGTCCTGCACCGGGAGATCGCCGCGATCCTGGATGGAGGCGCCGATTACGGCCGCCAGGCACAGAAGACGGCGCCGCGTATCCTGCTCGAATTCGTGTCCGCCAATCCGACCGGGCCGCTGCACGTCGGCCATGGCCGGCATGCGGCGTTCGGCGCCACGCTCGGCAACCTGCTGGACGCTGCCGGATACCCGGTATCCCGGGAGTATTACGTCAACGATGCCGGCCGCCAGATGGACATCCTCGGCGTCAGCGTGTGGTTACGCTGGCTCGAGGTCCGGGGCACGGCGATCGGGTTCCCGGAGGCCGGCTATCGCGGAGATTACATACGCGACATCGCGCAGTCGATCGACACCGCCGGGGTACCCGTGTCGGACGCGGCGTCGGTCACGGCCGGCATCCCGCAGGACGATCCCGAGGCCGAGATCGGCGCACTGATCCGCCGCGCCGGCGAATTGCTCGGGGACGATGTCTTCGGCCGAATCCGGCAACAGGCTCTCGAATCGATACGCGCGGACATCGAGGAGGACCTCGCCGAGTTCGGCGTCAGCTTCGATCGCTGGTACTCCGAACAGAGCCTGACAAGCAGCGGACGTATCGACGCGGCACTCGCGGTGCTGGAGGAGCGCGGCATGCTGTATCGCAAAGACGGTGCCACCTGGTTCCGCGCGATGGATTTCGGCGACGAGAAAGATCGCGTCGTCGTTCGCAAGAACGGTGCGACGACGTATTTTGCCTCCGACATCGCCTACCATTTCGACAAGCGCGAACGCGGTTTCGACCTTCTGATCGACATCCTCGGCGCGGATCATCACGGCTACCAGGCACGCGTGCGGGCCGGGCTCGCCGCCATGGGCTACGACGCGGACGACCTGGAGGTCGATCTCGTCCAGTTCGTCGCCCTCTACCGGGCGGGCAAGCGGGTGCAGATGTCCACGCGCTCCGGCAAGTTCGACACACTGCGGCAGCTACGCGAAGAGGTCGGCAACGACGCCGCGCGTTTCTTCTACGTGTCGCGTTCGCACGAGGCACATCTCGATTTCGATCTCGACGTCGCCAAATCCGAGTCCAGCGACAATCCCGTGTATTACATACAGTACGCGCACGCGCGCATCGTCAGCGTATTCCGGCAGCTCGCCGAGCGTTCACTGGTCTGGGACGAAGCCGCGGGTCGTGCGGGCCTGGCATTGCTGACCGAACCGCAGGAGTCCGCGCTGATCGCCGCGCTGACGCGCTGCCCGGAGATCATCGAACTCGCCGCAACGAACCGGGCCCCGCAACACCTCGTGCATTACCTTCGGGATCTGGCGAACGACTTCCACACCTACTACAACGCGCACGCCTTCATCGTCGACGATGCCGGCCTGCGCGATGCCAGGCTGACCCTGATTACCGCGGCCCGGATCGTCATCGCCAACGGGCTCGCCATCCTGGGCGTCTCGGCGCCGGAGACGATGTGATGACCCGGCACCGGCGACGTCGTTCGAGCCGCTCGAAGCAGGAGGCGTATCCCGGCTGGCTGTGGATGGTGTTCGGCCTGGCCCTGGGCCTGTCGGTCGCAGTCGCGATCTACGTGAAGGACCGGCGTCCTGTCCCGGCCGTGGCCAGGGAATCCCGCGCCGAACCGGCAAGGCTCAAGTCCGCAATCGACGACAACGCCGAGCCCGCAGCCGCGAAAGCGCCGGACGAGAAGGCAGCGCCGACCGAGAAGCGTTTCAGTTTCTATGACATGCTGCCGAACTTCGAGGTCGTTATTCCGGAACAGGAACGCGACGTCGCGGCTGACGTCAGCCCGCAGGCGATCGTCGAACCGGGCATCTACGTGCTGCAGGCCGGGTCGTTCTCGACCTACGCCGACGCCGACCGCCGCAGGGCGGAGCTGGCACTGCACGGCATCGAGTCCACGATCCAGCGAGTGACGATCGACGACAGGACCTACCACCGGGTGCGTATCGGCCCGATCGAGGATCTCGACAAACTCAACATGCTGCGCAGCCGCCTGCACGCAGCCCACATCGATGTCCTGCGAATCCGGCTCGGCGACTGAACTTCGCCGTCGACTCCCGCTCGTTGCCGCGCTGCTGCTCACCGCCTGTGCCGGGCCGGCACCCAGGACGATGCAGGCGCCGGCCGCCGAGTCGGCAGCGGCGCCGCGTGCCGGGGCAGGCGCAGGGATCCGCATCGCCGCGGTCGGCGACATGATGCTCGGCACGGACTATCCGAAAGACATACTGCCGGACGACGACGGCGCCTCCTTCCTCGCGGACGTCACGCCGACACTGTCCGCGGCGGATCTCGCGTTCGGCAATCTCGAAGGCGTACTCGCGGATGACAGCGAGCCGGCCAAGCAGTGTTCGAACCCTGCTGCCTGCTTCCTGTTCCGCTCGCCGACACGGTATGCCCGGCTCTATCGCGACGCGGGATTCGACGTTCTCAGCCTCGCCAACAACCACGCACGCGATTTCGGCGAGGAAGGCCGCACCGAGACGATGCGGGCGCTGGATTCGGTCGGCATCCTGCATTCCGGTCGCGAGGGAGACTTCGCGCGCGTGACGGTCAGAGGGACGAGGATTGCCGTGCTGGCCTACTCGGTGACACAGGCATCCAACCTGCTGCTCGACTACGATCTCGCCGCGGACACCGTGGCCGCGTTCGCCGCGACGCATGATATCGTCGTCGTTTCGTTCCACGGCGGCGCGGAGGGCTGGGACCTGACTCGCCTGCCATTCGGCGAAGAAGAGTACTACGGGGAACCGCGCGGCGACGTCGTCCGCTTCGCCCGGTCGATGGTCGATGCCGGTGCCGACCTCGTGATCGGCCACGGGCCGCACGTCGTGCGCGCCCTCGAGCGTTACCGCGGCCGGCTGATCGCTTACAGCCTCGGCAACTTCGCTACCTACTACGGGATCAGCGTCAACGGCATCTACGGTTTTGCACCGATCCTCATCGTCACGCTCGACGACCAGGGTCGTTTCCTCGAAGGCGAGATCGTCTCCACTCGCCAGGTCCGCCCGGCTGGACCGAGCATCGACCCCGACCGCGTCGCCCAGAAAGTCATGCGCGGCCTTAAGCATCGCCGACTTCGGCAACTCCGGTCTCATCTTCATGCCCGATGGCCGCCTGCTGCCAGCCGACCGTGATTAGCCGTACGCGACGGGGGAAGCGGTATCTCTGCAACGAAGTAAAGCGCAGCGCAGCGAGCCATGAGTGGAAGAGATGTCGCTTCCCCCGTCGCTTGTGACCGGCCCGTCAGTCGTCGGCCGTGATGGACTTGAAGTCGACGCCGAGCGAGCGGAGCTTGCGGTACAGGTGCGTGCGTTCCATGCCGACCCGTTTCGCCAGTTGTCCGACCTTGCCTTCACAGAGTACGAGCTGCTGCTGCAGGTAGGCGCGTTCGAACTGTTCGCGCGCCTCGCGCAGCGGCAGTGACAGGAGATCCTGCTTGACCAGCGGTTCGCCCGCGGATACGCCCGCACTCAGCTCGTGCTCGACGTCGTGCAGCGAGACATCTTCGCCCGAGTCGGTGACCAACAACCGGCGCGTCAGGTTCTTCAGTTCCCTGACGTTGTCGGGCCAGGGATAGTTGCGCAGGCGATTCTGCGCCGCGACGCTGAATCGCCGGAACGGCAGTCCCTCGGAGTCGACGAGCTTGTCGACGTAGTAGGCGAGCAATTCCGGTACGTCTTCCGAATACTCCCTGAGCGGCGGCACCTCCAGCTTCAGTACGCCGAGGTGGGAGACAAGATCGCGACGCAGCGCGCCTGCATCGACTTTCGCCGCATAATCGGTGGCGACCGTGGCGATCACGCGTGCCTTCAACGTAACGGGTTCGGTGCCGCCGACGCGATACCATTTCCCGTCCTCGAGTATCGCCAGCACGATCTTCTGCGCCGCCGCATCCAGGTCGGTCAGTTCGTCGATGACCAGCGTGCCGCCGGCGGCGCGCTCGAACGCTCCTGCGTGTATCTCGCCCTGCTGCTCGCTCCCCAGCAGCTGCTCCTCGAGGTTGCTGTCCGTCAGCGATGCGGCGGTTATGTTGACCAGGGGCTCGTCCGCGCGCGCGCTCAGCGCATGCAGATACCGCGCGAACGCGCTGCGCCCCGAGCCCGGCTCGCCGCTGATCAGCACGGACCCGTCCAGCCGCGCATACTGCTGGGCACGCTCCCTGAGTGCCTGCATGAGCTTGCTGCGGCCAACCGGTGCCAGCAGGGTCGGCATCACGCTCCGACCGGCAGAGGGTTGACGGTTCGAGGATTCGAGGGCCGACTCGACCGTGCGCAGCAGCTTCGCCAGCGACAACGGCTTCTCGACGAAATCGAATGCGCCGAGCCGGGTCGCCTCGACGGCCGTGTCTACCGTACCGTGCCCCGACATGATCACGACGGGGCAGGCCAGGTCACCGCTCTCGGACCACTCGCGCAGCAGCGTGATGCCGTCCGTATCGGGCATCCAGATATCCAGCAACATCAGGTCGAACGTGTCCGCGGCACGAGCCCGCCGCGCTTCTTCCGCATCGGCCGCCACGGTCACGCCGTAGCCCTCGTCCGACAGGATCTCCTTGATCAAGGCCCGGATGTCGGCCTCGTCATCGATCACCAGCACATGAGCGGTACTCATGTTCCTTCCCTCCTCGCTTCCACGCGACCCGGCGACTTTCCGATCATCGCCTCACGCGCCGCTTCATCAAGTGGCAAACGAATGCTCACTACCGCTCCCCCTTCGTTGCGGTTGTAGGCCCGGATCGATCCGACGTGTTCTTCCACCAGCTTCTTCACGATCGCGAGCCCCAGTCCCGTGCCTTTCGGCTTCGTCGTAACGTACGGATCGAAGACCTGACTCTCGGATCCGGCGGGGAAGCCGGGGCCGTTGTCTTCCACCTTGATCTGCACCACCTGTACGCCGTCGAATTCCGCGACGCTCACGTGCACGTCGATACGACCGTCGTCCGTGTTCTCGAGTGCTTCCGTCGCGTTGCGCAACAGGTTGTGCAGTATCTGCCGCACGCGCCCGATATCCGCCTCGATCGGCGGCATCGTCGAATCCGAAGTCAGGACGATTTTCACGCCGCTCTCCTGCGCCCTGTAGAGATCCACGACTTCGTGCACCAGTTTGTCCATGTCGAAGCGTCCGATCTCCATGTCGGGCGCACGCGCATAGTCGCTGAATGCATTCACCATCTCCTTCATGGCTTCGACCTGCTGCACGATCGTATGCGTTGCACGATCGAGTACCAGCGCCTCTTCCCGCGGCATCGAGTCAAGGTACTTGCGGCGCAGCCGTTCGGCCGAAAGTTGTATCGGCGTGAGCGGATTCTTGATCTCGTGCGCCAGGCGCCTTGCCACTTCTCCCCATGCCGCATCGCGCTGCGCCTGCAGCAGCGCCGTGATGTCGTCGAACACGATGATGTAACCGGCCGAATGACTCTCGTCACCCGGCAACGCCGTACAGGCGCAGGTCAGGACGCGACGGCCGACTTCGCCCCGCAGGACGATCTGCTCGCGCCATTCCGTCTCGCCGGCGTTCAGGTGTACCTGCGCCACGTCGACGAATTGCTCCAACAGGGGCCGTCCCCTGGCCACCGCGGGCAGCGGCTCGCCGCTGCGATGTTCCAGATCGACCCCGAGGATGGCGCCGGACGCCTGGTTCGCCGTGCGTATCGTGAGGTCCTTCTCGAGCGCGAGCACACCCGTCGAGAGGCGCGCGAGGATGACTTCGAGATTCGTGCGTTCCGCCTCGACCAGTGCCTGGGAGCGGCTCGCCTCGTGGCGCGCCGCCGCAAGCCGCTGCGTCATGTCATTGAAGGAGCTGATCAGGAAACCGATTTCGTCGCGCGCCGGCGTCGGCAGGCGGGTGTCGAAATCGCCCTTCGCAACCGCACGCGTGCCGGCGACGAGGTCCTGTATCGGAGCGACGAGCCGGCGCGACAGGACGAATGCACCGTAGATCGCGGCGAGCAGGCTGAGCATCAGTACGACGGCCAGCGTGAAGGTGAACGTGCTCTTCAGGGGTCCCCGGAGGTACAGCAATTGCTGATATTCGCGGTACGAATTGTCGACGCTGTCCGCCATCTTCGCGAGACGTTCCGTGACCGGGAAATGCGCCTGCAAAACGCCTATCGGTTCCGCACGATACCGCGATGTGAATACGACGGCCGTGCGTATCTCGTAATCTTCGGGATCGAGCATGACATAGGGACGATTCTGCTGCAGGTGCAGGAGGACCTCGTCCTTCAGCGGCTTTGGCAACGTCCCGACGTTGCTGTCGGAGCTGGTGGCCAGGATCTGGTTGTTGGTGCCGTAGATGGTGATCTCACTGGCACCACTCTCGCGGCGCATGATGCCGAGCTCGAAGATGAGCTGCCTGTCCGAGACGTCGCGCAATCTTTGCGCAATCTGCTGAGTCGCATAGAGATGCTGGCGCATCTGCATCTCGAGCGCCGCACGACTCAGCGTGAGCGCGTTCTCCAGACCTTCCTCGACTTGCACGTCGAACCACGTATCGATGCCCCGGTTGATGAATTGCGTCGCAAAATAGAACACGACCAACAGGGGAACGACCGCGAGCCCGACGAACATCCCCACGATCCGAGCTTTCAGTTTCGCGCCGGGCACGTGGGTCCGGTATTCCCGCAAAAGCCGCACGAGATTGCCGACCAGGAACACGAACAGCACGAAGACTCCCGCGATATTGATCGTGAGAATAACGTTGTGCAGCCGGTCGAAGGCGGCGGAATTCTGGGCGGTGCGGCTCAGCAGGAAGAGCGCCACGAGCGCAAGGCCGACGCCGATGCCGGCGAACACGGTATACGCGGTGCGCTTCAGCGCCGGAGCACCCATTCGTACCAATCGCTCTGCAGTTGCCACTCGTCCCGCCAGAAAAACAACAATCGCAGCGGCGCGGGGTACTGCTGCGTGTTGAGCATCGCGCGGAGCCGGATGCGATAGGTCCTGTCCGGCTCCAGCAGGGCATCGTCGATGACCGGCAGGCCCTCGATGCGGCCCAGATTGTTGAGCGCCGAATACAGCGTCGCGAAGGAATCCTGATCGCCGCTATTCAGATTGCGGACGATGTACCGCTGGGAGAGCGGCCGATATTCGAGCTCATAGCGCACCGCGAGTTCCGCCGCCGTCGCATCGAACCAGAGGTGCCGCTCACGGATCAGTTCGATCTGCAACTCGATCGTCAGCGCGACGCCGCTCGAGAGCGCCTTGAGTGCCTCGCTGGAGAGGACGAGCTGCAGGCGCGCATCGAGCGTGTGGACCCCGTTCACGATCCGTGTCGAGGCCGAGCGCACCTCGAAGTAGCCTTCCCGCTCGACGTTGTCCTGGGCCGCGGTGCTTGTCGCGACGCTCATGGCTGCCACGATCAGCAACAGGGCGGGCCAGACCGCGTTGCGTAGCTTGGTGAGCGAGTGGGGCATCGTTTCAGGAGACCTTACGGAGGGCGGCATAGTAGAACCCGTCCATGCCGTACGAACCGGGCAGGATCTGGACTCCGGGCGCCTTCGGCCGCATTACATCGCGGATGTTGCTCTTGTGCAACGCTTGTTCCTCCCGGGCCTCGGGCTGCGCGTTGAGGAAGCGCCGGACGACGTTGTCATTTTCAGACGCCAGAACCGAACAGGTGACGTAAAGCATGCGCCCGCCGGGCGCCAGCAACGGCCACAGCGCATCCAGCATCCGGGACTGCGCCTCGGCGAACGCGCCGATGTCCGTCGGCCGCCGCAACAGCTTGATGTCCGGATGGCGCCGGATCACGCCGGTCGCCGAGCACGGAGCATCGACCAGGATGGCGGCGTAGAGTTCACCGTCCCACCATGCCCGCGGTTCCGATGCATCGCCCTCGACGAGCGTTGCATCCAGCCCGAGTCGGGCGAGATTCGCCTCGACATCGGCGAGCCTGGCGCCGTCCGAATCCAGGCAGGTCAGCGCAATCCGGTCGCCCGCCAGCTCGAGCAGGTGCCCGCTCTTGCCGCCGGGCGCCGCGCAGGCATCGAGCACGCGCCCGGCGACGCCGTCGAGCAGCCAGGGCGCGGCCAGCTGCGCCGCAGCATCCTGCACGGACACGTGACCTTCGCCGAATCCGGGCAATGTCCCCACCGCCACCGCCTCGCTCATCCGTAGCGCCTGCAGTGCCGCCGGCAACGGCGTCCCGTCCATGCCTTCGCGTTGCAGGCGCTCGAGGTAGTCCTGTGCGGTCCCGTGCCGGGAATTCACGCGCAGCCACATCGGGGCACGCTCGTTGTTCGCGGACGCGATCGCCTGCCAGTCCCCGGGCCAGTCGGCAGCCAGAGTGTCCAGCAGCCACTGCGGATGATCGTATTCGGCCTCGTCGCCGGACGGGTGCGTCGCGGCGATCCGCTCGCGCAGGAACCGCCGCAGCACGGCGTTGACGAGCGCGGCGTGTGCCGGCCGCCGGAGTTGACGGGCGGCCTCGACAGTTTCCTTAACGACGGCATGATCGGGAACCCGGGTCTCGCTGAGTTGATAGAGGCCTACCGCGAGGAGGGCCCGGATCCTGCTGTCGCGTGCCCTGAGCGGCCGTTCGAGCAGCAAGGCGAGCCAGGCGCTGAGATGCCAGTAACGCCGCAGCGTTCCGAAACAGAACAGGCGCAGCTGAGGGCGGTCCGTCTCGGAGATGCGGGCTTCCTCCCGGCCGAGCGCGGCGTCGAGCGACGCGCCATGACGCACGACGGCATCGACTACCGTCGCCGCAGCCGCCCGCAGCCGCGCGCCGTTGTGCGCATCGCTCACAGGCGGCGGCCGCCGAGATCGAGCTGCGCGCTGAATTCGGCGGCCGTGACGGGGCGCCTGCCCGGCCGCTGCAGCGACGTCAGTGCCAGTGCGCCCTCGCCGCAGCTCACGACGATGCCGTCGCCGCCGGCCGCCACCACGGTGCCCGGCGGAGCCTCGACGTCCTCGCGCGATTCGGCCAGTTGGCACTTGATGCGCTCGCCGTCCACGAGGAACCAGGCCCCCGGCGCCGGGTTGTAAGCGCGCACGCGCCGCGCCAGCTGTTCGGCCGGCAGCGTCCAGTCGAGCCGCGCGTCTTCCTTTTCTATCCGCGGTGCATACGTCGCCCGGCTTTCGTCCTGGGCGACGGGCGCCAGCCGGCCGGCGACGATGGCGTCGAGGCGGTCCGCGAGCAGCCGTGCGCCCAGGCCCGCGAGCGCCTCCGTCAGCTGTCCCGCCGTCTGACCCGCTTCGATGTCGATCGTCGCCGTCGCATAGACCGGACCGCAGTCCAGACCGGCCGTCATCGCCATCAGGCTGACGCCGGTCTGCCGGTCTCCCGCCAGGATCGCCGCCTGGATCGGCGCGGCGCCGCGCCAGCGCGGCAACAGGGATGCATGCACGTTGAGACAACCCGCGGTCGGGACGTCGAGTACCGCCTGCGGCAGAATCAGACCGTAGGCGGCGACGACGATCAGGTCCGGCGCGAGCGCACCCAGCTCCGCGAGTATCGCGGAATCGCGCAGACCCTCCGGCTGCAATACGTCGATGTCGCGCTCGAGCGCCAGCCTCTTCACCGGACTCGGGCTGACTCGCCGTCCGCGGCCGGCCGGCCGGTCCGGCCGGGTCAATACCGCCACCGGTGCGTGGCCCGAATCGATGAGTGCCGCGAGCGACGCTGCAGCGAAATCCGGCGTACCGGCGAAAACAATCCTGGGGTGCCGCATGCGTGTGCGTCCTGTAGGAGCGGCTTCAGCCGCGAACCGGTGTGAACATCGCGATGATCGCGGCTGAAGCCGCTTCTACAGCGTCACCGCCTGCGCACTGCGCTGGCGCCGTTCCTTGTCGAGCCGCTTGCGAATGCGCTGGCGCTTCGCCTCGGAGAGGTAGTCGACGAACAATCGACCGTCGAGATGATCGATCTCGTGCTGGATACAGACCGCGAGCAGGCCTTCCGCCTCCATCTCGAGCTCGGTTCCGTCGCGTCCGATGTAGCGGACGCGGATGTGATTTGCGCGTTCGACCTCGTCGTAGTATCCGGGCACCGACAGGCAACCCTCTTCGGTCACGGTGACGCCGTCCTTTTCCAGGATCACCGGATTGATCAGCGCGTACGGCGCGCTGCGGTCTCCCGAGACATCGGCGACCAGCAGCCGCCGGTGCACGTCGACCTGCGTCGCCGCCAGGCCGATACCCGGTGCCTCATACATGGTCTCGAACATGTCGTCGATGAGCGCGCGCAGCGCGTCATCGACGGCCTCGACGGGCTGTGCCTGTGTCCGGAGCCGGGGATCCGGAAACTCCAAAATCCTGAGTTTTGCCATAATTCGTTCGGGGTCCCTGCCCCCGCTATTCGCGTAATATCCTACGAGAATAGCCTAAATGTTTGACTTCATTGAATATGATCGCCGACAATCGGAGGCTGTGCCGCCTCATCATCGACCCGGCGTGGGCCGGAAATGTGACGTAATTGGCAGCCTCCTGCGCAGCGGAACGACATATTATAGCAACGCTAAAAACCCACGCGTCTCAACAGCTTGTATGGAGCCCGAGGAACATGTCCCTCAGCAAGAGAATCCTGAATAACAGTCTCCGGATGACAGCCGCCGCGCTCCTCGCGTCACTGGTACTGGGGTCGATGAACGCGTTTTCCGAGGACACGACCCCGCTCGCGGCAGGCGCTCCCGATACCTATACGGTCAAGAAAGGCGACACGCTGTGGGACATCGCGGCGACGTTTCTCAAGGATCCCTGGTATTGGCCCGAAATCTGGTACGTCAATCCCCAGATCGAGAATCCGCACCTTATCTATCCGGGTGACGTTCTCGGACTCGTCTACATCGACGGCCAGCCGCGGGTGACGCCCGTCGTTGCTTCCACGGTGCGCTTGTCGCCCAAGGCCAGGGCGACACCCCTGACCGAAGCCATCACCAGCGTCCCGTACGATGCTATCGCGGCGTTCCTGAGTTCGGGTGTCGTGCTCGAGCGCGACGAGGTCGAAAAACTGCCGTATGTCGTCGCCGTGAAGGGAGAACATCTCATCGCGTCCGCGGGCAACACCCTGTACGTGCGCAACACGGATGCCGCCGAAACCGGCGAGCGGTACAACCTCGTCAAACCCGGAGGCAAGCTGGTCGACCCCGACAACAACGACTTCCTCGGCTATCACGGCATATTGATCGGGGAGGGCGAGTTGCGCAGCAGCGGCGATCCGGCAAGCTTCGCGTTGACCTCATCGAAGCAGGAAGCGAAGCAGGGCGACCGCCTGGTACCGACGTCCGTCGACGTGCCCCTGAACTTCTTCCCGAAAGCGCCGTCGACCAGCATCGACGGACGCATCATCCTGGTCGCCGGCGGCGTGACTCAGATCGGCCAGTACCAGGTCATCGTGATGAATCGCGGCGCCAGCCACGGCTTGGCGGTGGGCGATGTGCTGACCGTTTTCCAGGACGGTCCGAAAGTCCACGATCGAGTCGAAGGGGGCTCGGTCAAGCTTCCGGACGAGGAAGCAGGTACCGTCATGGTGTTCAAGGTTTACGATCGCATCTCCTACGGGCTCGTGATGGAGGCGACTCAGCCCATCCACGTAGAAGACCACGTGCGCAATCCGGTCTGATTCTTGCGTTACACGGTAGTTAGAAACGGCGCCTCACGGCGCCGTTTTTCTTTACCATTCGGATTTCGCAGGCTACGGAGGTTTCCGATGCGCGATTCCGGGCAATCAGCCGCCGAACGGGAATGGTTGCGCGCACCGGGTCACCGCGTACTCCATCGCGGCGACGACGGGTTCCCGGAGCTGTTATCGCAGATCCCCGGACCGCCCGACAGCTTGTGGGTCGACGGCGACGCGGACGTGCTCCAGCTGCCGGCACTGGCGATCGTGGGTAGCCGCAATCCGACGCAGGGCGGTGCGCGCAACGCCTTCGAGTTTGCCCGGCACCTGGGCTCGCGCGGCTTCTGCATCGTCAGTGGGCTGGCGCGGGGCGTGGATGCAGCGGCGCACCGCGGCGCTCTCGATGCGGGCGCAGCTACGATCGCATTCCTGGGCCACGGTATCGATCGCATCTACCCCGCGGCGAACCGCGACCTGGCGCGGGAGATCGCTCACCATGGTGCGCTGGTCAGCGAGGTGCCGCTCGGCACTCCGCCGCATAAGTCCCTGTTCCCGCAACGCAACCGACTGATCAGCGGGATCAGTCTCGGGACCCTGGTTGTCGAGGCGGCGCGGCAGAGCGGTTCCCTGATCACCGCCCGCCACGCGGCCGAGCAGGGCCGCGAGGTATTCGCTCTGCCGGGTTCTATCCATAATCCGCTCGCACGCGGCTGTCACCTGTTGATCCGTGAGGGCGCGAAACTCGTCGAGACCGCCGACGACATCGTCTCCGAGCTCGGCCCCGTCGCCGGCCACGTGATCCAAAACGCCGTGGAATCAAGGTCTCGGGAAATCCCGCGCGAGGTGCCCGATGACGACTACCGTCTGCTGCGCGAATCGCTCGGCCACGACCCCGTCACGGCGGACGAACTGGCCCGAAATTCCGGTTTGACGATCGAGCAGGTTTCCTCCATGCTTCTGATCCTGGAGCTGGAGGGCGAAGTCGAATCACTGCCCGGTGGACGATATTCGCTGCTGCGCTGACGAACACGGGTATGCACGACGGAAGGGAGCTGCTCCAGGAATGAAAGAAAACGTACTCGACGTATTGATGTACCTGTTCGAAACATACGTCGACACTGACGAAGAGCCCGAGCCCGACCAAAACGAACTTCGCGACGAACTCGCGCGCGCCGGCTTCGGCGACCTCGAGATCGATCGGGCACTTGACTGGCTCGACGGTCTGACGGACCACGAGGAGCACCTGGCCGGTCACGCACAGACGGAAAACGGTACTCGTATTTACAGCGACTTCGAACAGGAGCGACTCGATTCCTCCTGTCGCGGTTACGTGACTTACCTCGAACAGGTCGGCATCCTTTCGCCGCCGCAGCGGGAGATCCTGATCGATAGACTCCTCGCGCTGGAGTCGGCGGATATCGACGTCGAACAGATCAAGTGGGTCGTGTTGATGGTTCTCTTCAGCCAGCCAGGCCAGGAGCTGGCTTACGCGCGCATGGAAGACCTCGTTTTCGAGGAAAGCACCGGGGCCGTGCATTAGCCATTGCGTTGCGTTATCCCCTGAAAAGGGGGCGAGCAGCGCTCCTGCGGCACAATTCAGCGTTACGGGGCCGACAGGGTCCGCAGCGATTTCCTTGACACGGCGTCGGTGAGCATGTAATTCAGGCGCCGCAGCTGTCAGTAGCTGCACATTTCCACACTCAACAAATCCATGCCGAAAAACCTAGTCATTGTCGAATCGCCGGCGAAGGCCAAGACGATCAGCAAGTACCTCGGGAAGGACTTCGACGTCATGGCCTCCTATGGTCACGTCCGCGACCTGGTGCCGAAGGTCGGCGCGGTCGATCCGGACAATGACTTCTCGATGAAGTACCAGGTCATCGAGCGCAACGAAAAACACGTCAACGCCATCGTCAAGGCACTCAAGAATGCCGACGCGCTCTACCTGGCGACAGACCCCGATCGGGAGGGCGAAGCGATCTCCTGGCATCTGGTCGAACTGCTCAATGAGAAGAAGGCGCTGAACGGCAAGCCCGTCCATCGCATCGTCTTCCACGAGATCACCAAGGCGGCGGTGCGCGAGGCGATCGAACACCCGCGCGACATTTCGTCCGATCTCGTCGGGGCCCAGCAGGCACGTCGCGCTCTCGACTATCTGGTCGGCTTCAATCTGTCACCGCTGTTGTGGAAAAAGGTGCAGCGCGGCCTGTCGGCGGGACGAGTGCAGAGTCCCGCGCTCCGTATGATCGTGGAGCGAGAGTTGGAGATCGAGGCTTTCAAGGCCCGGGAGTACTGGTCCGTCGAGGCCGATCTCAGCAAGGAGGAGCAACCGTTCGTGGCGCGGCTCGTGGGCTTCGCCGGCGAGAAGATGGAGCAGTTCAGCATCGGTGACGAGCGGCGTGCCCGCGAAGTGGAATCCACATTGCTGGCCGACGCGGACGGCGAGCTGAAGACGCTCTCCGTCACCAAGCGCCAGCGGCGCCGCAATCCGGCCGCGCCGTTTACGACGTCGACATTGCAGCAGGAAGCTTCGAGGAAGCTGGGTTTCAATACGCAGTGGACCATGCGGGTGGCACAGCGCCTGTACGAAGGCATCGAAATCCCCGGCGAAGGCAATGTCGGACTCATCTCCTACATGCGTACCGATTCGGTCACGCTGGCGTCGATCGCGGTCGAAGAGATTCGCAACGTCGTCGCTGAACGCTACGGTAGCGATCACGTCCCGGAGACGCCGCCCGAATACAAGACCAAGTCGAAGAATGCGCAGGAGGCACATGAGGCGATCCGTCCGACCTCGGCCGCACGCACGCCGGATTCGATCAAGGATGCTCTCGACGAAGACCAGTTCCGCCTGTACTCCCTGATCTGGCAGCGCACGATGGCCTGCCAGATGATTCCCGCGGTGTTCGATACGGTCGCGATCGACTTCGCCGCGGGCGCCGAGGAACTCGGGCACCGGTTCCGTGCCAACGGTTCGGTTCTCGTCGAGCCCGGATTCATCGCCGTCTACAAGGAAGACGCCGACGATCTCGCCGCCGATCCGGACAGTGACAGGCTGTTACCCGAGATCGCCGAGGGAGACGTCGTACGCCTCGATGCGCTGCGCCCGGAGCAACACTTCACGGAGCCGCCGCCGCGCTATACCGAGGCGAGCCTGGTCAAGTCCCTGGAGGAATACGGCATCGGCCGGCCGTCGACCTACGCGAATATTATCGCGACGCTGAAGAACCGCGAATACGTCGAGATGGACGGCAAGCGCTTCATACCCACGGACATCGGACGCATCGTCAACGGCTTCCTGACGGATCACTTCACGCAATACGTCGACTACGACTTTACCGCGCGACTTGAGGATGCGCTCGACGCCGTGTCGCTCGGCGAGAAGGAGTGGGTCCCGCTGCTCGACGACTTCTGGGGACCTTTCAAGGAACTCTGCGAACAGAAAGAGAGTTCCGTGACGCGCGAACAGGTCGCGCAGGCCCGCGAACTCGGCACGGACCCCAAGAGCGGCAAACCGGTCACGGTGCGCATGGGGCGTTTCGGGCCGTTCGTGCAGATCGGCACCAAGGACGACGAGGAGAAGCCGCGTTTCGCCGGACTTCTGCCCGGGCAGAAGATGAACGACATTGCGCTCGAGGAGGCACTCGAGCTCTTCAAGTTGCCCCGCGACCTCGGCCACACCAGCGACGGTCTTCCGGTCTCGGCGAGCATCGGCCGCTTCGGACCGTACGTTCGCTACGGCGACAAGTACGTGTCGATCCGGGGCGACGACAGCCCTTACACGATCGACCTGCCGCGCGCGCTCGAACTCATCGAGGAGAAGAAGCGCGCGGACGCCGAGCGCATCATCCAGGACTTCGAGGACGAGGGCATCCAGGTTCTGAACGGGCGCTACGGTCCGTACATCACCGACAAGAAGAAGAATGCGCGCGTGCCCAAGGACCGCGAGCCGGCCTCGCTCACGCTGGACGAATGCAGGGAACTGCTGGCCGCGGCGCCGGTGCGTGGCCGCCGCGGCAAGAAGAAGGCCGCGAAGAAGTCCTCCGGCAAGAAGACCTCGAAGAAATCCTCCACCAGGAAGACGACCTCGAAGCGGACGAAGAAGAAGCAATGAAAATCCCGATCGTCCGGGCGGCAGACGTGCTGCTCGGCGGCGGTGTCATCGCCTATCCCACCGAAGGTGTGTTCGGACTCGGCTGCATGCCCGATGATCTGCTCGCGGTCGCACGCCTCCTGTCCATCAAGCAACGTGACGTCGCCAAAGGACTGATTCTGATCGCGGCAGAGCGCAGGCAGCTGGAAGCCTGGATCGACGGCGGCGCGGCCGGGCTGCCGGATCCGGATCCGCAGACGCCGACGACCTGGATCGTCCCGGCCTCGGCCGGCGTTCCCGATTGGGTGCGCGGCCGTCACACCGGTCTCGCGGTGCGCCTGACGACGAATCCGGTCGCGAGACGACTGTGCCTGGCCGTCGACAGTCCGCTTGTCTCGACGAGCGCCAACATCGCCGGCCGGCCCGTCGCCCGCAACCGCTTCGTGCTTCGCCGCCAGTTCGGCGCTTGTGTAGACTACGTCGTGGCCGGGGACTGCGGTCCCGCGAGCGGGCCGTCGGAGATTCGCGAACTCTCGACCGGTGAGGTGTTGCGCGCGCGCAGACCATGAACAAACTCGATGAAGTTAAGGAGTATCTGCAGGCGCTGCAGATCCGCATCGTCGCCGAACTCGAGCAGCTCGACGGCCGGGCACGGTTCCGAAGCGATTCCTGGGACAGGCCCGGCGGGGGCGGCGGCCTGACATGCGTGCTCGCCGGCGGCGGCGTGTTCGAACAGGCCGGCGTGGGCTTCTCGCACGTGTTCGGCGACACGATGCCGGCGTCGGCGACCAGGAACCGCCCGGACCTCGCGGGCAGGGGGTTCCAGGCCGTCGGCGTGTCACTCGTCATCCATCCCGCGAATCCTTACGTGCCGACTTCGCACGCCAATTTCCGATTCTTCAACGCGCAAGGCAAAGGTGCGCCTGTATGGTGGTTCGGCGGCGGATACGACCTGACGCCGTTCTATCCGTTTCACGAGGACGTCGTCCACTGGCATCGCACGGCGCAAGCCGCCTGCGCGCCGTTCGGCGCCGAGCTCTATCCGCGCTACAAGAAATGGTGCGACGAGTATTTCTACCTGAAACATCGTCAGGAGCCGCGCGGTGTCGGCGGGTTGTTCTTCGACGACGTCAACGAACCGGATTTCGCGGGCTGCTTCGAGTTCCTGCAGGCGGTCGGCGACAGCTTCCTGCCGGCTTACCGGCCGATCGTGAAGAAGCGCCGCAATCATCCGTATGGCGAACGGCAACGCGAATTCCAGCTCTATCGCCGCGGCCGTTACGTCGAATTCAACCTGGTTTACGACCGGGGCACGCTGTTCGGCCTGCAATCCGGCGGCCGGGCGGAGTCGATCCTCATGTCCCTGCCGCCGCGCGTCCGCTGGCAGTACGACTGGCGGCCGGAGGAAGGCTCGCCGGAGTCGCGCCTCTATACCGACTTCCTCAAGCCTCGCGACTGGCTGGGTGCCGACGAGGTCCCCGCTCGTGATTGAGCCCGGCGGCGGCAAGCTGCGTCCGTTCCACCTCGCCATCCCGGTGGCGGATCTCGTCAGCGCGGAGGCATTCTATTGCGGTCTGCTCGGCTGCACGAGGGGGCGCACCGCAGCGCGCTGGACGGATCTGAATTTTTTCGGTCACCAGGTCACTCTGCATCTCGTCGACGAACCGGGTGGCGGTGCCGACACCAATCCGGTCGACGGCGATGCCGTCCCGGCGCGGCACTTCGGCGTCATACTCGAGATGGACGAGTGGCAGGCGATGGCCGGGAGGCTGCGTGACGCCGGTTGCCGCTTTCTCATCCAACCGCACGTGCGATTCCGCGGCAATATCGGCGAACAAGCGACGCTGTTCCTGCAGGACCCTTCGGGTAACACATTGGAATTCAAGAGTTTTTCGGACCCGGCACAGATCTTCAGGTGCGCGGAGGACGACTGAACCCGGCGCGCGAGGGAGCCTGGCGGCTCTCACCCGGGAGGCCGGGAACCCCGGACGTTCTCTTTTGCCGGCCCGGATGGTAACGTCGAAATCTTCGTTTTCGGCGGGGAACGATGTCCTGGATCAATGAAATCGATGTCGGCGATGCCGGTGGACGACTCGACACGAAGTCGGCCGCATCGCAAAGGGGGCGCAGCGGGGTCTCCGGGATTCTGAAGGCTCAGAGCCTGAATCCCGAGGCACTGGGCAACCATCTGGACCTCTATAAGACCCTGATGTTCGGCAAGTCCGGGCTCAGCCGCCTCGAGCGCGAGGCGGTCGGCATCGTCGTCTCGGCGTCGAACGAATGCGGCTACTGCGTGCGCCAGCACCGCGAGAGCCTCAGCCACTTCCTCGAGGACGACGAGACCCTGGAGCTGCTCAGCAGCGCGGACGGACTCGAGACGCTGGAACCGCGGCTCAGCAACATCGTGCGCCATGCCGAGAAGCTGACCTCGGCACCGTCGGCGATGACGGAAACCGACCTCGGCGAACTGCGTGCGGTCGGACTCTCGGACCGCGACATCCTCGATCTCACCCTGGTCGTCGCTTATTTCAACCTGGTGAACCGGATCGCCCTCGGATTGGGTATCAGCCCGTCGGACGACGACGACCCCAGCGACGAGCCTAAAGGATGAAGCGGACGCTTGCGTGGCTGTGCCTGTTCGCGCTGCTTCCGGCAGGCGCGGTGGCGCAGTACGAAACCTCGCTGCGCGATGCGGGAAGCCTCGGCGGCATCCACCTCGCGGGCACGGAAGACCCGGCCGTACGCAAGGTCTACATCGTACAGCTCGCGGCACCGTCCGCGGCCGAATACCAGGCCGCTCAGGTGAGCAAGTCCGCCCGCGGCGTCGCAGCCGCACCCAGAGCGCGCTTCGACAAGACGAATCCGGCCGTCGAGAGTTATGCGGCGAGACTCACGGCGGAACAGGACGGTGTCCTGCAGCGCGTGCCGGGTGCGCAACTCGTCTATCGCTACCACTACGGTTTGAACGGCTTCGCGGCCAGCATGCAACCCGCAGAGGCACACAAGCTCGCCAGTATGCGTGGCGTGTTGCACGTCTGGGAGGACGAGATCCGCCCGCTCGCGCGGAATGACACCCTCGATTTCCTCGGGCTGTTCGATCGCGACGCCGGGTTGCGCGGCGAGGCCGGGCTCGACGGCGAAGGCATTATCATCGGCGTGATCGACAGCGGCATCGCGCCGGATCATCCGGCCTTGTCCGACACGCGCAAGGCCGACCGCCCGCGCTGGTGCCAGGGCGGCTGGGCCGAGAACTCGTTGCTCGGCCGCTGGCTTTGCCATCGCTTCGACGTAATGCAGGACGTTCTCCTGTTCGATCCGCCGCAGAACTGGAACGGTGCGTGCGTGCCGGGCGATCGATTCGCCGCGAGCGACTGCAACAACAAGCTCATCGGCGCACGCTATTTCTCGGCCGGCGCCGAGGACACGGGTCCGCTCGACGAGCACGAAGTGATGTCTGCGCTGGACGTGGATGGCCACGGTACCCATACCGCAACGACCGCCGCCGGCAACCGTGTCAGGGCATCGATTTTCGGCTCCTACATCGGCCGCATCGAAGGCGTCGCTCCCCGCGCCCGCATCGCCGTCTACAAGGCCTGCTGGTTGCGGCCGGGCGATGAGCGCGCAAGCTGCAATACGTCGGATCTCGCGAATGCGATCGACGCCGCGGTGGCAGACGGTGTCGATATCATCAACTACTCCGTCGGCAGTTCGATGTCCGAGATCACGGCGCCGGACGACGTCGCCCTGATGGCGGCCGCAAAAGCCGGCGTGTTCACCGTCGTCGCCGCGGGCAACGAAGGACCCAACCTGGGCACGGTCGGCTCGCCCGCCGGCGGCCCGTGGGTGATCACGGCGGCCGCATCCACTCACGACGGCCACACCGAGCTCGAGGCACTCGAGATCAAGTCGCCGCCCGTCGTCGCCGGCCACTACGCGATCAAGGAAGCCAACTTCACACCGACACTCGCCGAGCGTGGTCCGATCGACGCGGACCTGGTGCTGGTCGACGATGCGGACGAGACACTCGATGGCGGAGGCACCGGGACGACCACCGATGCCTGTCAGGCCATCGCCAACGGCACCGAGGTCGCCGACAAAGTCGCGCTGGTACAGCGCGGGGGCTGCGATTTCGACGTCAAGATCGCGCATGCGGCGGACGCGGGTGCTGTTGCCGTCGTCGTCTACAACATCGCCGGCGACCCGATCGTTATGAACGGCTCGACCGGCCTTTCCGATATCCCGGCCGTCATGATCGGTCAGGCGGATGGCGACCTTATCCTCGCCGAGATCGATGCCGGCAGTACCGTCACCGTGCTCCTCGATTCGGGTCTGCTGCTCGAGGAAAGCCAGGACGGCAACAAGATGGCATCGTTCTCGGCCCGCGGTCCGGGACCCGTCGGCGACATCCTGAAACCCGACGTCACGGCGCCCGGCGTGAACGTGCTCGCCGGCTTCACGCCATATGCGGCCAATTCCACTCACGGCGAGTACTTTGCATATCTCTCCGGAACGTCGATGTCCACACCCCATGTCGCCGGCGTCGCCGCGTTGTTGCTGCAGGCGCATCCCGGCTGGAGCCCCTCGGCGCTCAAGTCCGCGCTGATGACGACGGCCCGCCAATCGGTCACCGCTTCGGACAGTGACGCGAACGCGACGCCGTTCGACTTCGGTGCGGGACACATCGTGCCGAACGACGCGACGGATCCCGGGTTGGTTTACGAGGTCACCGGCGACGAGTATGACGCGTTCGCGTGCGGGACCGACTCGCCGGGCGTCTCCGCGGACCGCTGCGACGAGCTCGCTGCCGCCGGCATGTCCTTCGAAGCTGCGGACCTCAACGAGCCGTCCGTCGCCGTCGGGCGGCTCGTCGATATGCGGACCGTCACGCGGCGAGTGACGAACCCCGGAGACACTACCGAGACCTACACCGTCGATGTCGTGCCGCCCGTCGGGATACGCGTCGATGTCGTGCCCACCAGTCTCACTGTGCCGCCGGGCGAATCGGCGAGCTACGACGTAAGCCTGGCCTACCAATCCGGTCCGCTCGACCTGTGGCGCTTCGGATCGCTCACCTGGAAGAACAACGGGCATTCGGTGTACAGCCCGCTCGCGGTGCGGCCGGTCTCGGTCAACGCCCCGGCTCAGGTCACGGCTTTCGGGGCAAGCGGCTCCCTGACGTTCCCGGTCGAATTCGGCTACACCGGCAGTTACTCACCGGGCGTCCATGGCCTGCGGCTGCCGCTCGTCATCAACGGCTTCGTCGACAACGACCCGACGAAGACCTATTCCTTCCGGACGGCGAACGGCGTGACTGCCCATCTCATCGACGTCCCCGCGGGCGAAGCCTACCTGCGGTTCGCGCTGTTCGACTACTACACCGACGGCAACGACGATCTCGACATGTATGTCTATTATTGCGCCGACAACGTCAATTGCTCGAAAGTCGGCGAGAGCGGCGGGCCGACGTCGGAAGAGGAGGTCGACCTGCTGCTGCCGGCCGGCGGACGCTACGCGGTGCTGATCCACGGCTACGAAACCGATCAGGTCGCGGGCGGGCCCGGTGCGAACTATTCCCTGTTCAGTTGGTCTTTCGGCCTCGACGACGACCAGGGCAACATGACCGCTTCAGGGCCGGCATTCGTCAACGCCGGCAGCACCGAAGACATCGCCGTGAACTGGCAGGGTCTGTTGTCGGATACGATTTACCTCGGCGGCATCTCGCACGACACGCCGCAGGGCATATCCGCCATCACGGTGATACGGATCGGCAACTAGGGAGCCTCTGGCCCACCCTATCTCAGCCAGCGCCTGCCTTTTGCGTAACGCGAGTACAGGACGAGCGCGATGCCGATGATAAGGACCGCCGCCTGGATGATCGCGGGAGTCGTGCCGAAGACCGCGATCACATCGTTCAGCAGAAAACTGTTCACGTTCTGGACTATAACCGCGATCAGCGAGATCACGAACAGCGGCACGGCCCAGGCCTTGCGGAACAACAGGCTCAGACAGGCGAGCACGCCCGTGGTCACCGCGAGCGCGAAAGCCGACGTCGCCCATTTGGGTACGGACTGCATGAACGCGACCTGCTCCGGTGTATAAGCCTGCGCCAGCTGTTCGGGCGTTGCGCTGACCTGCATCAGGTAGACGAAAAAACCGAACAGGTTCCAGATCAGTGCGGCGCCACCGATGAACCAGAATGACATAGGCGGCCTGTCGTCCAGGAATTCAGGCATGGCGGGACCCCTCTTCGTTGTTCTGATGTTATTGTCTCGATATCGGGTGGCCGATGATCCACCCGCCCCCTCGCAATTGCAAGTTTCCGCGGGGCCGGATCAGCGCAGTTTCCTGGCCATGTCGGCGCAGGGTTCGTGGCGAAAACAGCTCGTCAGGTGATCGTTCACCAGTCCGGTCGCCTGCATGTGCGCGTAGACGATCGTGCTGCCGACGAACTTGAATCCCCGCTTCTTGAGATCCGCCGCCAGCGCGTCCGACTCGGGCGAAGTTGCGGGCGTGTCACCGTCTCTGCGCAGCCGGTGCTGGATGGGCTTGCCGTCGACGAATCCCCAGATGTAGTCACTGAAGCTGCCGAATTCCTCCTGCACCGCGAGGAAAGCCTTTGCGTTCGTGACCGCGGCCTTCACCTTAAGCCGGTTGCGGACGATCCCGGGATTCTCGAGCAGTCTCTCGATGCGGCGTGCCGTAAACCGGGCCACCTTCACCGGATCGAAACTCGCGAACGCCTTCCGGTAGTTTTCCCGCTTCGCGAGTATCGTGGACCAACTCAGGCCGGCTTGTGCACCCTCGAGGATCAGGAATTCGAACTGGACGTGATCATCGAATACCGGCACGCCCCATTCCGTGTCGTGGTATTCGACGTATCCGGGGCGCATACCTTCCGCCCATTTGCAGCGCTTCAACGTCGCGGGCATGACCTGGGTCTCCACTCGATCTCCGGGAAATCTACCACTGTGGATCGGCGTCGTGTATCGGTCTTTCCGGGTCTGCGACGCGGCCACGAAGTATTTTGAGACAGGTTCCAAAAAAGAAGCCCGCGCAAGGCGCGGGCTTCCTGCGTTTCAGATCGAAAGGCCGACCTGTTACATGTCGTCCCCGTCGTCGTCGCTGTCGTCCTTCGAATCGCCACAAGTGCCTTCTCCGCACTTGCCTTCCGCATCCTTGCCCTTGTCCATGTCGTCCTTGTCGCCACCGCAGTGCGCTTCCGCATCCTTGTCACCGCCACAGTGCGCTTCCGCGTCCTTGTCGCCGCCGCAGCTGCCTTCGGCGTTCTTGGCCTTGTCGCCCCCACAGGAACCTTCTCCGGTACCGAGCATGTAACCCATGCTCAACGTCGATATCGCAAACGGGGTCACCGCTGCCTCATCGGCATTGGCGACACTCGACGCGAGTGCGAACGACCCGGCCAGAGCAGCCCCCACGGCTAACGCTACAGGCTTTACAGCTTTCTTGTCAGACATCATCTCTCTCCTACGAGGGTTGTTTCGCCCAGGCTGGGCTCCAGTTCCGGCGACGTGCACCTCAAGTTTTCCACGTCACCGATTTCAAAATCTTCTGCTGCACGTCATCCAGGCGCTCCCCGCGTTCCCCGATGATCGCGATGCTGCCGTCGCCGACCGGCAGGATCACGCCTTCGACCGTTTTCCCCTCGACCGGTATCGCGTTCGCCACCTTTTCTTCGGGCATGAGGATGATCGTGATCGCCCCCTTCTTGCCCTGGATCACGAGATGCGGGACGAGATGCCCGTCGATGACGCAGGTCCGCGCATACGTGATCAATCCGGCGTTGCCATTCAGCACCGCGATGTTCGGAGGAACGACCGCGGACACGCGGCCCGCGGGCACGGGTACGTCGGTCGGAAGCAGGGCGTTCGGCTCGCCGTCGAGGTGCGCAAGGACCTCGTCGGCCAGCGATTGCGGATCGGCGGCAGGACTCATGAAATGCAGCGTCAGCAATGCGGCAATGGCAACGGTCGCCGCGATCGCGAACCAGGCGGGAATCGGGAAGCGGCGCCCGCTGCGCCGTGGCGGCGAGAACGCGACGACCGAGGGATCGGCAGCCGGCAGCTTGAGCTCCGGCACTTCGACCGCCAGGGCCCGGCCGATCGTCTCGTCCAGCACTCGCATCTCGTCCCGGAACTGTCGACATGCGGCGCAGCCCTCGAGGTGTTCGGCACCTCCGGTAAAAGAGGGCTCGGCACAAACCGCTGCTCTGTACTCTTCGCAATTCATGGCGTCGCCATCCGTTCCCGGAGCCTTGCCCGCGCGCGATGCAGCCGCGTGAGCACGGCGCCCTGCTTCAGGCCCATATGCTCGGCAATCTCGTTGGTGCTGTAACCCATCAGTACCTGCAGGACGAGGGGCTCGCGGTAGTCGTCGTCGAGTTCGTAGATGGCGCGGCGCATGCCGTGGAGTTCCTCGTCCGGACGTTCGGCCAGCAGGGCGGACTGGGCGGGCGTCAGGTTGTCGATGTCGATCGTCTCGGGTCTCTTGCGCTCGAAGTGGCGTGCGTTCTCTCTCCTGACGATGGTCAGCAGCCACTGGGTCGCTGCCCCATCGTCGCGCAAAGCATCCAGGGATTTCCACGCCCGCAGCAACGCCTCCTGAACGACGTCCTCGGCGATGGTCCTGTCCCGGCTGAGCCATACGGCATACCGGTAGATGTCCTGGTAGCACCCACCCACGATCTTCTCGAACCTCTGATGCCGCGCTGCCGCGGCCCTGCTGTTGTGCATACCAGATGACCCACGCCGTCGATGATTTATTACCGAATCGGTGACAAACTCTGCCTCAGGCGTGGAAACCCTACCTAAATACGGGGAAAATCGAAAATTATTAGAAGCGATAAGGCTCTGGTATGAGTGTCGTATCCTCCGGCCGTTACCCGCGGACCCGCCTGCGCCGCAGCCGCAGGACGGCCGCCCTGCGCGCGCTGGTCGCCGAAACCGGCCTCGGCCCGACGGACCTCGTCTGGCCGGTGTTCGTGCTCGAGGGCAAGGGGCGCGCGGAAACCGTGACCTCCATGCCGGGGGTGCAACGCAAGAGTATCGACCTCCTGCTCCCGGATCTCGGGCGGGCTGCGGACCTCGGGATACCGGCCGTCGCGCTGTTCCCGGTGATCGGTGCCGACAGGAAGAGTCCTGACGGCGCCGAGTGCGCGAACCCGGACGGTCTCGTGCAGTCGACGGTGCGCGCGATCAAGGGGGAGTTCCCGGAGCTTGCCGTCATTACCGACGTCGCCCTCGACCCCTACACGACGCACGGGCAGGACGGCATCATCGACGACGCCGGCTACGTACTCAACGACGAGACCGTGAATATGCTCGTCAGACAGGCCGTCTCGCATGCCGATGCCGGTGCCGACGTGGTCGCGCCATCGGACATGATGGACGGGCGTATCGGCGCGATCCGCTCGGCGCTCGAGGCCGCGCGGCATCACAACACGTTGATCCTCGCCTACGCGGCCAAGTATGCGTCCTGTTTTTACGGACCGTTCCGCGACGCCGTCGGCTCGGCCGCGAATCTCGGAGGCGGCGACAAGTCCACTTACCAGATGGCACCCGCCAACACCGACGAGGCACTGCTCGAGGTGGCGCTCGACATCGAGGAAGGCGCCGACATCGTCATGGTCAAACCCGCGCTGCCCTATCTCGACATCGTCCGGCGCGTCCGGGAGTCCTTCGGCGTGCCGACCTTCGCATACCAGGTGAGCGGCGAGTACACGATGCTCAAAGCCGCGGCGGATACGGGCGCGCTCGACGAACGCGCCGCCGTGCTCGAGGCACTCCTGTGCATCAAGCGGGCCGGCGCGAGCGCCATACTCACCTACTTCGCGCCGGCGGCCGCGGCCTGGCTCAGCCGATGACGGTAGACCGCTACGGCGTCATGGGCTACCCGGTGTCGCACAGCCGTTCGCCGGTCATCCACCGCTTGTTCGCGCTGCAGACGGAGCAGGACATGCAATACGAACTGCTGCAGGTGGCGCCCGACAAGCTGGATACGGCCATCGGCCAGTTCAGACGCACGGGCGGCAAGGGTCTCAACATCACCGTGCCACACAAGCAGGCGGTCCTGCATTTCGTCGACGAAATCAGCGAACGCGCCGACACGGCCGGCGCCGTCAACACCCTCGCATTCCGTGATGAAGGCGTGTTCGGCGACAACACCGACGGCATCGGCCTCCTGCGGGACCTCACTGGCAACCTGGGACTCCGGCTCGCGGGCAGCAATATCCTGATCCTCGGCGCGGGCGGCGCGACCCGGGGCATCGTGGGCCCGCTGCTGGAAGCGCGGCCCCAGTCCCTGTGGATCGCCAACCGGACCCTGGACAAGGCCGAAGCGCTCGCGTTGCAGTTCGGGAACATGGGGCCGGTCAGCGCCTGCCAGTTCGACCGGGTACCGGTCTCGGAGCCCTACGACCTGATCATCAACGCAACTTCGGCGGGACTGCGCGGCGAGGCACCGCCCTATCCGCAAGCCGCGGTCTCGGACAGGACCTTCTGCTACGACCTCTCCTACGGGCTCAACCCGACGCCGTTCAGCATCTGGGCCCGCAAGCGCGGTGCATCGCATTCCGTGATGGGCTGGGGGATGCTCGTGGAACAGGCCGCCGAGTCGTTCCTGATCTGGCGGGGCGTGCGGCCGGATACGGCCCCCGTGCTGAAACAGATGCACATCAGCGCATAGTCACGAGTTCTTCGGCGCTGGTCGGGTGGATCGCGACCGTGTCGTCGAGGTCCGCCTTCGTGGCGCCCATGCGGATGGCGACCGCGAAACCCTGCAGCATCTCGTCCGCACCGTCGCCGATGATGTGACAGCCGACGACACGCTCGTCTGCCCCTGCCGTGATCAGCTTCATCGCGGAGGGTCGCTTCACCTCGCCCAGCGCGTAATACAGCGGCGTGAATCTCGACGTGTATACGCGGATGGCACCGTCGTAGCGTTTGCGCGCCGCTTCCTCGGTGAGCCCGACGGTGCCCACGGGCGGATGACTGAAAATCACCGTCGGGATCCACTCGTAGTCGAGATGACGGCCCTGCATGCCGCCGTACAGCCGGTCCGCGAGCCGCCTGCCCGCGGCGATCGCGACCGGCGTCAGCGCGGCGCGGCCGGTGACGTCGCCGAGCGCAAAAATGTGCTCTACGTTGGTCCGCTGCCACTCGTCGGTGCGCACGAAGCCGTCGTCGTCGGATATGACGCCGGCCTTCTCGAGCCCGAGCCCTGCCGTGTTCGGGTCCCGCCCGATCGCCCACAAAACACAGTCCACCGGTCCGAAGCGGCTGCCGTCGAAAGTCTCCAGCACCAGTCCGTCGGCGCTCCGCGCGAGCGCTGCGGGTACCGACCGGGTCTCGATGGCGATGCCGTCCTCGCGCATGGCTGTCATGAGCGCTTCACCCAGCATCGGGTCGAACTCCCGGATGATCGCATCCTTGCGCACGACCATGCGCACGTCGCTGCCGAGAGCGTTGAAGATGCCCGCGAGCTCGACTGCGATGTACCCGCTACCGGCGACCAGCACGCGCTGCGGCCGCTCCTCGAGTTCGAAGAAGCCGTCGGACGTGATCCCCAGTTCCGCGCCCGGGATGTTCGGCACGCCGGGCCGGCCGCCGGTCGCGATCACGATCCGCTCGCCTCGATACAGGGCGTCGCCAACCGCGACCTCGGAAGGACCGGCGAAGCTCGCGCTGCCCTGGATGTAAGTTACGCCGCTCTTGTCGAGATTGGCTTCGTAGATTCCGTTCAGCCGCCTGACGTACGCGTCGCGCCGTGATTTCAGTGACTTGAAGTCGTGGCCACGCACGGCCGCGTCGAAGCCGTAGTCCGCGGCATGGGTGCAGGCCTCGGCGAGGTCGGCGGCGTACCACATGATCTTCTTCGGCACGCAGCCCACGTTGACGCAGGTGCCGCCCAGCGGTCCGTATTCGACCAGCGCCGTCCGTGCGCCGAATTCCGCGGCGCGGCGCGCGTGGGCGATGCCGCCGCTGCCGCCGCCTATGACGATGAGGTCGAAATGTCGGGTCATGTGGATATCTTCCCGTCTTTGCCGTCGCGCTGGCAAGCAGCGCTCCTGTGATGCGAAGGTGTATACCCGGACTTCCTTGAGATTTGGCCTTCGGCGGGTCTTGCCGGGCTGTGCTAACATCCGACGGCTGAGACGGATATCACTCACGGCAATGCCCAACCCGCTCCTGGACACTTCGTCGCTGCCGCGATTCGGCGAGATATTGCCGGAGCACGTCGTGCCCGCGGTGAGCGAGCTTATCGCAGCTCATCGTCAAAAGCTCGACGAACTGCTTGACAGCGCCGACGATCCGGACTTCTCATCTTTCATCGCACCCCTCGAGGCGATGGAGCACGAACTCTCGCGCGTCTGGTCGCCGGTGAGCCATCTGCAAGCCGTGCTCGGCAGTCGTGAATGGCGCGACGCCTACAACGAGGCTCTGCCGCTGCTGACGGAATACGCCACCGAGCTCTCACACAATGTCCGCCTGCAGCGCGCCTATGCCGCCGTCGAATCCGGGCTCGGCAACGGCGACGACGACGCACGCAAGAGCGTCGTCAGACATGCCTTGCGGGATTTTCGCCTCGCGGGCGTCGACCTGCCCGAGGCGGACAAGGCGCGATTCAAGGACATCATGCAGGAACTGGCCAGCATCCAGGCGGCGTTCGAACACAACGTACAGGACGCTGCCGATGCGTGGTCGCTACACCTCGAGAACGAGTCACGGCTTGCGGGCCTGCCACAGGGTGCGCTCGAGCGCGCTTCGGTCGAGGCGCACAGGCGGGATCGGCAGGGGTATCTCCTGACTCTGGATTACCCGACGTTCGATGCCGTGATGCGGCATGCCGAGTCACGCGAGCTCCGCGAGACGCTGTATCGTGCATGGGTCACGCGTGCATCCGATCGGGGCGAGAATCCCGCCTGGGACAATTCGGCCAATATCGACAGGATACTCGCGCTGCGCTTCGAGGCAGCCCGCCTCGTCGGCTTCGACAACTATGCGGAATACTCTCTCGCGACCAAGATGGCGGGTTCCACGGACGAGGTGCTGAGTTTCCTGCGCGAACTCGCCACCCGCTCCCGCGAAGCCGCAAGCGAGCAACTCGGCGAACTCTCCCGGCTTGCTGGCTACAGGTTGTCCCCCTGGGATACCGCCTACTGGCTCGAGAAACTCAAACAGGAGAAGTATTCGATCTCGAACGAAGAGCTGCGCGAGTACTTCCCGGTCGAGACGGTCGTCGATGGGTTGTTCGCGGTCGCCGAGCGACTTTATGGAGTGCACGTGTGTGCGCAGGAGGACGTTTCGAAATGGCACGACGACGTCCGTTATTTCTCGCTGAGCAACGAGAACGGCGCGCCTATCGGCGGATTCTATACGGACCTCTTCGCCCGTCCCGGCAAGCGCAGCGGTGCCTGGATCGACGAGTGCATCGTACGCAAGAACCTCAACGGCAAGACGACCCTGCCGGTCGGTTATCTCGTGTGCAATTTCCCGCCGCCCGATCCGGACACCGGGCGCCGTTCGCTTATTACGCACACCGATGTCGTAACCCTGTTCCACGAGTTCGGGCACATGTTGCACCACCTTTTGACACGCATCGATTTCCCCAGCATCGCCGGCATCAACGGCGTGCCCTGGGACGCGGTCGAGCTGCCGAGCCAGTTCATGGAGAATTTCGCCTGGGACTACGACGTGCTTGCGCGCTGCTCGGCTCACGTCGAAAGCGGCGCGTCCCTTCCGGCCGAGTTGTTCTCGCGCCTCGAAGCGAGCCGCCATGCCGGTTCCGCGCTCGCGATGTTGCGCCAACTCGAGTTCGCGATGTTCGATTTCCGTCTGCACGCCGAATACGAACCCTCGGACGGGCGCAGCGTGCTCGACGTCCTCGCCGAGGTCCGTGACGAAGTCGCGTTGATCGAAACCCCGGAATACAACAGAATCCCGCACAGCTTCTCTCACGTTTTTGCAGGTGGCTACGCCGCCGGCTACTACAGCTACAAATGGGCCGAAGTGCTCGCGGCCGACGCCTTCGGCGCATTCCGGGAGGCCGGCGTCTTCAATCGCGCGACGGCCTCGCGATTCCGCACCGAGATTCTCGAGATCGGGGGCAGCCGTGACGTCATGGAGGCCTACGTCGCGTTTCGCGGCCGCAGGCCTGCGATTGACGCGCTTCTGAGGCAAAGCGGCATCCTTTAGAAACATGAAGATCGCCAGCTGGAACGTCAACTCGATGAAGGTGCGCCTGCCTCACGTACTCGAATGGCTGGCGGCCGCCGACCCGGACGTACTGGTTCTGCAGGAGATCAAGCAGCAGACCGACGCATTCCCGGCGGCCGTGCTGGACGAGGCCGGCTATCGTTCGTTGGCAAACGGCCAGAAGACCTACAATGGCGTCGCAACCGTGAGCAGGACGGGGATTGACGAACCCGTGACCGAGTTGCCCGGGCTCGACGACCCGCAGCGTCGCGTGCTCGCAACGACCATCGGCGGCGTGCGCGTCATCAATCTGTACGTCCCGAACGGCCAGGCGGTCGGTTCCGACAAATACGACTACAAGCTTCGCTGGCTCGCCACGCTCCGCGAGTTCCTCGAAGCGGAACTCGCGGCACACGACAAGCTCGTGGTGCTCGGCGATTTCAACATCGCGCCGGCCGACGAGGACGTCTACGACCCGGTCGGCTGGGGCGACGAGATACTCTGCAGCAAACGCGAGCGAGCGGCGTTGCGGGCGCTCCTCGAGCTCGGCCTGACAGACACGTTTCGCCAGTTCGAACAGCCGGATAAGACGTTCAGCTGGTGGGATTACCGCGCCGCGGGCTTCAGGCGCAATGCCGGCCTGCGGATCGACCTCATCCTGGCCAGCCCCGCGCTGGCGGGGCGCTGCACGGCGAGTTATGTCGACAAGGAACCGCGAAGCTGGGAGCGCCCCTCGGACCATGCGCCCGTGATTGCGGAGTTCGACGTCTGATCCGCAATGATTTTACATATGGCCGCCCCTCCGGATTCACGCCGGCGGGCGGCAGTGTATGATGAACCCCATTGATCCCGCCCGGGGGCGACGCTTTTGACCGATATCCGACAAGGCGTACCCAGCCCGGTTTTGGCGGACAAGAACAAGAAAAAGAGAGTCTTCGTGTCGCAGGATCGCCGCAACGACTACGACGTCACCAATACGGTGCAGGTGAGTAACCCCGCGAAAGTCCGCAATGCGGTGCAGGTGCTCTACAACGACACCTTTCCGGGCGCCGCGTTCGACAAGCTCTGGCTCGCGTTCTACGACTTCGAGCGACTGTTCACGGGGCGCTATCCGGGCTATCGCGGCTGCGACACGACTTATCACGACGTGCAACACACGCTCGATATGACGCTCGCTCTAGCGCGCCTGGTGGCGGGTTACGAGCGCAGTGTCCAATCGTCGGAGCGCCTCGGCCCGGATCGCGCACGCATGGCGATCATCACGTCCCTGTTCCACGATGCCGGCTACATACGCCACATAGAACGCGACAACGAGTTCACCAACGGCGCGGAATTCACGCTTTACCACGTCTCCCGCAGCGCGGATTTCCTGCGCCGCTACCTGCCCGAGCTGGGGCTGTCGCGCGACGTCGGCGTGAGCAGCATGATCGTCCACTTCACCGGCTACGAGCTCGAACTCGACAAGATCGAGCTCGACGACCCGCGCGACATCATCTGCGGTCACCTGATCGGCACCGCCGACCTGATCGCACAGATGGCCGACCGCTGTTATCTGGAGAAATGCAGGGACCGGCTGTACAAGGAGTTCGTGGTCGGCGGTGTCGCCGTCGAGAACGCTCGTCCCGGGGAATTTCGCGTGCGCTACCGTTCGGGACTCGATTTGCTCCGGAAGACGCCGGTCTTTTACCAGCAGGTCACGCGGGACAGGCTGCACCGCACGTTCAATCGCGCGTATCGATACATCGAGCCGCTCTACGACGGCCAGAACCCGTACATCGACGCGATACGCACGAACATGTCGCACCTCGTGCGGATGATCGAATCGAACGACTGGTCTCAGCTGCGGCGACAGCCGCCGTTTTTCCTCGGTATCTCGAATGCGGTCAATGACCTGGAGAAGCTGGTGCGGCGCCAGCTCGGGGCCCTGCGAGGCAAGGTCGTGGAGGTCGAGAAGGGCCTCCTAATGCCCGTCTGAGCCGGTCCCGCGCCTGCCGGTTGCCCGCTCTTCCTGTTCAAATCTTTTGAGCGCGAGAAATTCGGCGCGACTCAGCGGCCGGTTCGCATAGTACGCCGCGACTGCCGAAGCGATGAAAGCATAGGCGAAGTCGGCGGACGAGAGCGCCTCGGAGAAGTACACCGGCCAGGTCATCATCGTCACGGCGCCCAGCACCCTGACGGCGTCCGTCCCGTATTCGCCGGCCGTGAACGCCGCGGCGACGACGATGTTCGCCGCGATGGCGCCGGCCCCCGCCAGCGCCGCAGCCAGCACCGGGAAACGCCAATCGACGCCCCGGCCGGTACGGCGCACCACCCATCCGACGAGCAGGCCGAGCAGCAATGTCGACCAGGGAAAGATGCGGCCGGTCAAAACCGAGGCAATCGCCCAGAGCGCGCTGAAGGCGGCCACCGCCGCGAGCCCGGCCGCCAGCGCATACCACGGAGACTGCGCGGCCAGCAGTCTCGCGCCATCCTCCGCAGAGGCCGACGTCCTCGCTGCCGGCGTGTGCCGTTTCGTCAGACGCAGCACGTTCGGGATCCGGCGCTCGTTCATCCCGGCCTCCGGGCGGAACCGACCTGCGCTACCGGCCTGCGCTCCGGGGATCTCATGGCACGGCCTCAGGGCAATTTACGGGCGGTGTCGCCGACCCGCACATCGCCCGAGACCACGACGCGGGCATTGATGCCCCGAAAGTTGCGTTGCCTGCCGAGGCCCGAGTTGACGAACACCATCGCCTCGCGGCCGAAACGGTCGGCGAACTTGCGGCATCCGGTGTGGGGCGGTTCGGTCACCTCGATGACGGCGCTGCCGATGGAGACTCGTGTACCCGGAGGCAGATTGTCACGCCCCAGATCCATGTCGAGATATAACTGGTCGCCGGCGAGCTCGCGCCGGTCCGGCGCATCGGCGACGAGCGCGACGACGCGGGCGTTCATGACGGTGAGCTGCATCTCCGGGTCGGCGGAACCGTCCGGCCTGTCGCGGCTCCCGCGCTCAAACCAGGTGTCGCCGATCAAGCCCCTGTCGGTATCCAGGCGGGCCGACTCGAGTGTCTCGCGCCGGTCCGTCCCGGGACGCCGGACGATGAGCTCGAGCCGGCCGTTGTCCTGTGGCGAGGCGAGTATGTCTGCGAGACCCTGCTCGAGTTCGTCGCGCGAAAGTTGTCTGATCGCCGTCGTGTTCACGACAGGTCCCTCTCGTACCAGTACACGTCCCAGTACTCGCCAAACTTGAAGCCCACCTCATGGTAAGAGGCGACGTGCACAAAACCAAGCGCCTCGTGAAGGCGCACCGACTGCGGGTTCGGCATGGCCACACCCCCGTAGGCCCGGTGCAGCGATGGTTCGGCGGTGAGGGTGTCGAGCAGATGCGCGTACAACGCCCGGCCGAAGCCGTTTCCGGTCTCGGCCGGATCGAGATAGACACTGGTCTCGACCGAGGTCTTGTAAGCCGGCCTGTCCTTGAAGGGCAGGCTGTACGCGTAGCCGACGACCGCCCCGTCTCGCTCGGCAACGAACAGCCGGTACGGCCCGCTGTCACCGAACCGCGTGAACCACTGGGTCCGGGCACCGACCGCGAAGGGCTCGGTGTCGAACGTAATGTGCGTCTCGAGGACGTAGTGATTGTAGATCTCGACCAGCCTGCTCAGGTCGCCGGGTTCGGCCTGCCGGATGTCGATTTTCGCCGTTTCGGGGGTCATTTGCTTGCACCGCCACCCCGCCCTGGGGCATGAATTTTTGTTCGGGTACGGGAATTCCGGGCTTGTTTCACGCTCCGGCCGTTATATACTGCGCTTGGTTCGAAAGTACGCCAAATATTTATGCCTGCCACACGAAGTTCCATTCTTGAAGCTCGTCCTGTCGTTCATAAGTAGACGCAAACCTTCCGGCCACACAGCCTCTCCGGAGGCTTTCTTTACTAATGATCCATCAGGAGAACACCATGTCCAAGACCACAGGCAACGTTAAGTGGTTTAACGAATCCAAGGGTTTCGGCTTCATCGCCCAGGAAGGCGGACCTGACGTCTTCGTGCATTACAGCGCGATCGTCGGCGACGGCTTCAAGACGCTGGCCGAAGGCCAGAAGGTCGAATTCACCATCACGCAGGGCCAGAAAGGCCCGCAAGCGGAGAACGTCGTACCGCTCTGAGCATCCACCTTCGAATCGAACGAGGGGCGGCCCGCGAGGGTCGCCCCTTTTCTTTGACTTTCGATAAGATCAGTCGATGAAAGCCAGCGGGTTCGAGCCGAATTCACTCCCTGCCTTTCCGGCGTGGAAGCGTTACCTCTCCTACCTGCCGCTGTACGGCATCGGCGTGCCGCTGACGCGGGCGTTGGGGCTGGCGGGCAAGTGGCCTCACGCGATGGCACGCCGGGCCTGGCGCTCGATGGGCGGGTTCGGGGATTACCGGGCCACGGCGCACGATGTTTTCGTCTGCTCCTACATCAAGAGCGGCACCACCTGGATGCTGCAGCTCGCGATCCAGGTCACGCATCGGGGCGAAGCCGAGTTCGACAATGTCCTCCACGCGATCCCGTGGCCCGACGGGATTACACGTCAGCAGCCGTACATTATTCCGCTGCAAGATCCATCGCCTGTCGAGTGTTCGCCGACGGACCTGCGTGTCATCAAGACCCATCTCCCGTATTCCTCCGTGCCACATAACCCGGCGTCACGGTATGTCGCGGTGGTGAGAGACCCGAAGGACGTCTGCGTATCGGCCTACTTCTTCTTCCGGGCCAACGTCTGGGGGCCGCTGGCGCCGACCGTCGCCAACTGGATCGACTTCTATACCTCCGAGGATTTCGTGTTCGGCGACTGGGCGACGCATCTCGCGAGCTACTGGGCGCGACGCGAGGCGCCCAACGTCCTGTTTTTGACCTTCGAGGACATCAAGGGCGACCTGGCGGGTGCCGTGCGTCGCGTCGCGGAATTCGTCGGCGTGCGACTGACAGACGAGGAATTTGTACGAGTCATGAAGCGCTGCAGTTTCGATTACATGAAGCGCAACCAGTCACGCTTCGACCCCGTGCAAACGGTGCCGTGGGCTGTGCGCGGGGGCTCGATGGTCCGTAGCGGCCGGCGGGGAGGCGCGGCGGAACTGCTGTCGAAGACGCAGCGCCGGCAGATCGATGCGCACTTTCGCGCGCAACTTGAACGGCTCGGTTGCGACTTCCCGTACGATGAGGTCTTTGCGGCCTGCTAGCGCTCGCACTGGCGCATGCGTTCGGTCAGGCTGAGCAACCGCTCCTTGTAGCGCTCGCCTTCCTCCGCACTGTAGCCACGACGCATCTCGGCGTCGATCGCGTCGATCTGGTCGCGATAGGCCTGCTTGCATTCCGTCACGGCTTCTTCCCCGAGCGCTTCGGCGGCCTTCTCGCGCGCATTCTCCAGGGCCGGGGCCGGTGACGACGCCGTGCCGGTAGTCGATGCCGGCGCCGTCGATCCCGCATCGCCGCCGCAGCCGCCGATGTTGTCGGTGAATGCCGTGGGCAGGGTGGCACAAGCGACCTCGCCGAAGGCCCTGGCGCGGCATTTCGCCTCCGCGAGGCTGGCGATCCGGTCGACGCTGACGTCGTCGTCCGTCCGCAACGAGTAGACGTAGTTGATGACGCCCAGTCGCCGGTCTCGACAGCGCGTCGACGCCCCCGTAGCGATTGAAAAGCTCGTCCAACCTCAGGCCCGCACGCATCAATCGGCCGGTCTCGAACGCGAATCGGTTCGCATAATCGCATTGGGGCGCGGGCTTGCCGGTCTCTGCGGTCGCCTCGGATGTCAGGTGGTGCGGCGGCGCATGGCGTCTGCCTGAACACGACGCCGCCGTCTTCGGTCGGTGCACCGATAGATGTCCGCGCCGGCAGCGGCAGGCCGAGACGGACAGGCCTGCCATCAGCAACAGCAATCCCGTTGATCGCGCGGCGGGCGTCGATCATCGGCAGCGCCTTGCCTACCATCGCTTCGGCACGACGGGTACGGCGAGGTTCGGCGGCCTGTAGCCGCCAGGCTGCTGGCGCGCGGGCAGCTCCGGCGGCTGCCACGGCATCCGCTGCCACGGTATCGTGTCGAGCAGGTGTGCGATGCAGTTGAGCCGCGCGCGTTTCTGGTCGTCAGAGTCGACGATGTACCAGGGTGCGAACTCCGTGTGGGTCATGGCGAACATGCGATCGTAGGCGCGCGAATAGTCGTAGAAATGGCGCATCGCCTCGAGGTCGAGCGCCGAGAGCTTCCAGTGCTTGGTCGGGTCCTCGATGCGACTCCGGAAGCGCTGCTCCTGTTGCTCGGGACCTACGTCCAGCCAGTACTTGATGAGCAGGATGCCGCTCTCGACCAATGCACGCTCGTAAGCGGGACAGGTGCGGAGGAATTCTTCGTACTCCGGCTCGGTGCAGAAGCCCATGATGTGCTCCACGCCGGCGCGGTTGTACCAGCTTCGGTCGAACAGCACGACCTCTCCCGCGGCAGGCAGATGCTCCACGAAGCGCTGATAGTAGAACTGTGTCTTCTCGCGGTCGTTCGGGGCGGGCAGCGCCACGACCTTGAACACGCGCGGGCTGACGCGCTCGACGATGCGCTTGATGATGCCGCCCTTGCCGGCCGTGTCGCGGCCCTCGAACACGACGACGATGCGCGCGCCCGTCTCCCGCACCCAGCGTTGCAGGGCACAGAGATCCTCCTGCAGCGCTTTCAGGGCCTTGCGGTACTCCTTCCCGGGCAGCTTGCCGTGCTTGCGGTGTTTTTCGTGTTTCGCCATCGCGCTCTCCGCCAGAGCAGACCCGCCTACTCGACGGTCACGGACTTGGCAAGATTGCGCGGCTGATCGACGTCGGTGCCCTTCAGGACGGCCACGTGATAGGCCAGCAGCTGCAACGGGATCGTGTACAGGATCGGCGCCTGGAAGTCCTGGATCAGCGCGGGCATGCGCATCGTGTGGATGCCGACCCGGTCGCCGAATTGCACGCGCGGATCGGCGAACACATACAGCTCTCCGCCGCGCGCGCGGACTTCCTGCAGGTTGCTCTTGAGCTTCTCGAGCAGTTCGTCGTCCGGTGCCACGGTCACGACGGGCATGTCCTCGTCGACGAGCGCCAACGGGCCGTGCTTGAGCTCGCCGGCCGCATACGCCTCGGCATGGATGTAGGAAATCTCCTTGAGTTTGAGTGCCCCCTCCATCGCGATCGGGTTCTGCACGCCGCGTCCCAGGAACAGCGCATGGTGCTTGTCGACGAAGTGTTCCGCGAGCGCCTCGATGGACGGATCGAGGGCAAGCACCTCCTCGATGAGGCCCGGCAGATCGGCGAGCTGCGCGACGAGCGCCTTCTCCTGGCGGTCCTCGAGGCCGTTACGGCGCGCCAGCGCGATCGTCAGCAGCGCGAGCGCGGCAAGCTGGGTGGTGAAGGCCTTGGTCGATGCGACGCCGATCTCCGGCCCGGCGTTGGTCATCATGACGAGCTCGGATTCGCGGACCATCGAACTCTCGGGAACGTTGCAGATCGTGAGCGTGGACACATAACCCAGCTGCTTCGCGGCACGCAGCGCGGCCAGCGTATCCGCCGTCTCCCCCGACTGGCTGATCGTGACGAACAGCGTGCGCTCGGGAACGACCGGCGAGCGATACCGGTATTCGCTCGCGATTTCCACCGTGCACGGCAGGCGGCACAGCTGCTCGATCCAGTAGCGGGCGACCAGCCCCGCGTGAAAACTCGTGCCGCAGGCGACGATGTGAACGCCGCGAGCCGCATCCAGCGCCACGTTCGCCTTCGGGCCGAACGCGGCATCGAGCACGCGGCCGTTCGCGATGCGTTGCTCGAGCGTGCGCGCGACGGCCTGACCCTGTTCGTGGATTTCCTTGAGCATGTAATGCCGGAACTCGCCGCGTTCGGCGGCGTCGGCAGTGAGCTCGCTCTCGGTCGTCGTCCGCTCGACTTCCTTGCCTGCGGCGTCCCAGATCGTGATCTTCGTGCGCTCGACGAGCGCGACGTCGCCCTCGTCCAGGAACTTGAAGCGGCGCGTCACCGGCAACAACGCCGCGATGTCCGAGGCGACGAAGTTCTCGCCGATGCCGACGCCGATCACGACCGGGCAGCCGGCGCGCGCCAGCATGAGCTTGCCGGGATCGGCGAGACTCATGACGACGAGTGCATATGCACCTTCGAGTTCCGCCACCGTCGCCCTGACGGCCGCCGGCAGCTCCTTTGTGGACTCCAGGTGCCACGCGATGCGGTGTGCGATCACTTCCGTGTCGGTTTCCGATTCGAACGCGTAGCCCTTCGCCTTGAGATCCTCGCGCAGTTCCTCGAAGTTCTCGATGATGCCGTTGTGGACGATGGCGATATTGCCGCCGGACATGTGCGGGTGTGCGTTGGTCTCGTTGGGCACGCCGTGGGTCGCCCAGCGCGTGTGCGAGATACCCTGCACGCCTTGCGCCGGCTGTTCCTCGAGTGCGTCTGCGAGCTCCTGCACCTTGCCGGCGCGGCGCAGGCGCGTCACGCCGCCGTTCTCGAGCACCGCGATGCCCGCGGAGTCATAACCCCGATATTCGAGCCTGCGCAGACCCTCCATCAGGATCGGGACGACATTTCTTTCGGCTACCGCGCCGACGATTCCACACATGGACCGCTTTGCTCCGTCTGTTTGCCGCTCGCGACTCGCGAACTCACTTGTTCCTGGTGGGCCGCTTCCAGCCTTCGATCGTGATCTGCTTGGACCGCTCCAGCGTCAGCTCGTGCGCCGGCGCCGATTTCGTGATCGTCGAGCCGGCACCGATCGTCGAGCCGGCACCGACTTCGACCGGCGCCACCAGGTTGACGCCGGAACCGATGAAGGCATCGTTGCCGATCGTGGTCCGGTATTTGTTCGCGCCATCGTAATTACAGGTGATCGTGCCGGCGCCGACGTTGACGCCCGTCCCGATTTCGGCATCGCCGATGTAGGTCAGGTGATTCACCTTGCTGCCGTCGCCGATCCGGCTCTTCTTGACCTCTACGAAATTGCCGACCTTGACGCCGTCGGCGAGCTCGGCGCCGGGCCGGAGGCGAGCGAACGGACCGATCTCGCAGCCCGTGCCGGTCGTGGCGCCCTCGATGTGGCAGTTGCTATGCACGAGCGTGTGCGGCCCGAGGCGGCTGTCGCGGATCAGGTTGTTGGACTCGATGCGGCTGCCGTCGCCGAGCGAGACCTCGCCCTCGAACACGGCGTTGACGTCGATGAAGACATCGCTGCCGCAGCTGAGCGTGCCGCGGATATCGACTCTCGCAGGGTCGGCGAAACCCACACCTTGCGCCATCAGTTCGTCGACGAGCCGGGCCTGCAACGCCCGCTCGGCCTCGGCGAGTTGCTTCTTGTCGTTGATACCCATCACCTCCGTTGCGCTTTCTGCCCTGACCCCGTGCACGCGGACGCCGTCGGCAACCGCCATCGCGACGACGTCGGTCAGATAATACTCGCCCTGGGAGTTGTCGTTGCCGAGGGCCGCCAGCCAGCCCTTCAGCCGTCCGGCCGGGCACGCCATGACTCCGGTGTTGGTCTCTGTTATGGCAAGTTCCGGTCCGCTCGCGTCCTTGTGCTCGACGATCCCCCGCACGGTCTCGCCGTCTCTCAGGACACGACCGTAACCGGCCGGATCGTCCATGTCGACGGTCAGGATCGCGAGTTCGTCGCCGGGCGCCGACTCGAGCAGTCGCGTCAGTGTCGTCCGCGTCAGGAGCGGCACGTCCCCATACAGGATCAGCACCCGATTGTCCGCGGGGACGTCCGGCACGGCCTGCTGCACGGCATGCCCGGTGCCGAGCTGCTCGGCCTGCAGGACCCAGTGCAGGGGCTCGCCGGGGAACGCCGCCGGCACGGCGTCGCCGCCATGACCGTAGACGACACGGACATCGTCCGCCAGCGCCTTCGCCGTCTGCAGCACGTGCGCGAGCAGCGGCCTGCCGGCAAGGTCGTGCAGCACCTTCGGCAGAGCGGAGCGCATCCGCGTGCCCTGGCCTGCGGCGAGTATGACGATACTGAGAGCCAATCCGGACAATCCTCGTTTCGATGCTTGCGCTGCCCCGCAGGGCAAGGCCGCCGATGATACCGCAACCGGATGGCGACCGGTTTCTCGCCGCCTGGCGTATCCTTTGCCTGCATGAGACCGATCCTCGCCGTGACCGTACTGCTCGCCGTCGCCGGCTGCGAACCGGCCGTCTACGTCCGCGACGGCGTTACGGACGGTGACAGCTTCCATCTTGCGCCGCGGGCGCTGACCGACGACGATCCCGTCCTGCAGAGCTGGGTGACGTACAGCCTCGTCCGCAGTGCCTGCCAGCTCGGCATCGGCGGCGACGATCCGGCACGGGCAACGTCGTACGGCTGTGAGTTCTCGGCGCGCCTGCAGTTGCTCGATACCTGGGAGGAGAAGCGCCGGGAAACACCGCGGCCGGAGGATGCCTATCTCGATACGCTGCTCATGGTCCGTGATGCGGGGTTCCTCGACGAATACACGGTGTACTACTTCGGCGATCCGTCCTGGCAGGTTCCGGCGGAAGTCGACCTCGACGGCTTCGACGCCTGGCGGCGCGACCATCTCGGTCATCACCGGCCGCAGACCCGGCTCGTGGGATGGTGGAGCTATGACGGGCAGCCGGCGCCCTGAGGCCGCCGGCCGGCTCAGGCGGCAAGATTCGGGTAACGCTCCCGCGCCGCATCGACGATCTTCCTGAGCAGCTCCGGATAGCCGATGCCGCCCATGCTTGCCATGAGGTTGAACTTGCCGTCCCAGCACCAGCCCGGGTTCGGGTTGACCTCGAGCAGCTTGGCGACGCCCTTCGAATCCATGCGGAAGTCGAAACGCGCGTAGTCACGGCAGCCGAGCGCCTGGAACAGGCGCTCCGAGTTCTGCACGAGCGCGCGGCTGGTGTCGTCGTCGAGCTCGGCCTCCTTGTAACTGATGTCGGTCCAGTACGCCGATTCCGGGTGCCACTTCGACTCGTAGGACAGCAGCTTCGGCAGATTCTTCGGCAGCTTGCTGTAATCCACCTCCAGGATCGGCAACGCCTCGAACTTGCCGGGATTGCCGACGAGGCCGACGCTGAACTCGCGGCCGGACAGGAATTCCTGGATCAGCACCGGCACGCCCGGCAGGGTCCCCGCCAGGTAATCGAGATAGGCCACGAGTTCGCCGGCATTGTGGACCACGGCGTGCCGGGTAATGCCGATCGAACTGTCGCCGAGACTGGGCTTTAAGAGCGCCGGGAAGTCGCCCGGCAGGTGGCCGGCCTGGTCGCCGGGCGCGAACATGGTTTCCTCCGGGACCGGGATGTCGAGGGACATCGCACAGGCACGCACGAGGGCCTTGTCGTAGCACAGCGCGAGGCAGGCCGGTCCGGAACCCGTGTACGGGATCTCGAGCAACTCCAGCAGCGCGGGAACGTGCAGTTCCAGCGTGGCGTCGTTGCGATAACCCTCGTCACACAGGTTGAAGACGAACGCCGGCGGCGCGTCCAGGAGCTTGCGCAGCAGCTGCTTGTGATGGTCGATATAGCTGAAGCGGAATCCGTCGAGGCCCTCCAGCGCTTCCTTGAGCCGGCTGATCGTATCGAGGTCTTCCGGGTTGAAGGTCCCGTTGCGCTTCACCGGGTCGGGAAGGCGCGGGTCGCCGAGCAGCACCGTGACCGACTGGGTCTTCGCGGCAACCGCCGCGACATGGGCCTTCTCCGGTGCCCTGGCCGTCAGCACCATGCGATGGGCCATCATCCCGAGGTCCTGGCCGCGGGTCGAGTCGCTCCTGACGGTGCCGTGAAAGTGGATATCGACGAATCCCGATCGCTCGAGCAACCCGGCGATCTCGTCACGCGTATACAGGCGCTCGGCGTAGAACTGGTCCGCGATGATGCCGCGATTCGCGTTGGTCACGACCTCGCGAGAGATGATGCGTCGGCCGTCCTCGGCCAGCGCGCGTTCGCGCGCGACGAAGTGTGCCTGGTCGATCCATTCCCAGCTTCGCGCTTCGAAGTTCTTCGCCATCCACTCGCCGTCTACGACGTCGAGCAGCAGGGTGCCACCACCCCTCAGAACCCTCAGGATCGAGCGCAGCACGGCCTCGTCGTCGTCTTCGCGCTCGAAGTAGCCGAAACTGTTGCCCATGACGATAACCGCGTCGCGGCTGCTCTCTGGCAGGCGGATCTTGCGCGCGTCGCCCTCGGAATAGCGCACCGGCAGGCCTTCGTTCCTGGCCCGCTTGCGGGCGAGCCGCACGAGGTAGCGTGAGCGGTCGATGCCGATGATGTCGCCGTAACCGCGGCGCGCCAGCTCCAGGCTGTGGCGTCCCTGGCCGCAGCAGAGGTCGAGGATGCGGTCGTCCTCGGCGGGCCGGACCGCGGCGAGCACGAGGTCGATGTCCTTGGCGGTATTTTCCTGATTCTCGACGACGTCGCCGTCGGTGCGCAGGTAGACCGAGTTGAACAGCGTGCGCCACCATTCGGTGGGCAAGTGCCGTTCCAGGTCGGAGACCGGCCCGAGCGTTCTGCTCGGCGCAGGCGCGTTCGTGTTATCCCGTCGGGGAGAGGATGCAGACGCCTGCTCGGCGGCTGCGGGGCGTGAACCTGTCGCCATTTCGCGAACACCCGTTTGGGTCGTTGTCGAGCGCGAAATTTAGACCCATTGAGTCCGGTGTCAACAGTTTTCTGCGTTACCGTCGCGGCCGTAACACGGGACGCCGGAGATCGCGGCTAAGGCCGCTCCTACGGATGGTGTTCAACGACGGGAGCCGGATGAGAGACCGTAGGAGCGGCTTCAGCCGCGATGGCCTGTGTGGCACTCGCCTCAGCGTTTGCCCTTGAGCTTCTGGGCGGCGCGGTAGCGTGCCTCGGCTTCGGTGAGCTCGGCCTGCGCGCGCGCGAGGTCGGTCTCCTCCGCGGCGCCCTCGAGCGCCTTCTCCGCGGCTTCCTTCGCTGCGAGCGCGGCGGCTTCGTCGAGCTGATCGCCCCTCAGCGCCGTGTCGGCCAGCACCATCACCGCGTGCGGCTGCACTTCGAGCATGCCGCCGGTGACGTAGAAGAAATGTTCGTTACCGTCGAGATCCTCCACCCGCACCTCGCCCGGTTTCAGGGCGGTCAGCAGCGGCGCATGCCGCGGCGCGATGCCGACTTCGCCCATCTTCGCCGGCGCGAACACCATGCGGGCCTCGCCCGTATAGATCTCGCCCTCGGCGGAGACGATGTCGATTTTCAGGGTCGCCATTACTGGAACTTCTTGGCGCTCTCGACGGCTTCTTCGATCGTGCCGACCATGTAGAAGGCCTGCTCGGGGATGTGATCGTAGTCGCCGGCGACGATCCCGTTGAAACCGCGGATCGTCTCGGAAAGCGTCACGTACTTGCCGGGCGAGTTGGTAAAGACCTCGGCGACGAAGAACGGCTGCGAAAGGAAGCGCTGGATCTTGCGGGCCCGGTTGACGGTCTGCTTGTCGTCCTCGCTGAGTTCGTCCATGCCGAGGATCGCGATGATGTCCTGCAGCTCCTTGTAGCGCTGCAGCACGGCCTGCACGCTGCGGGCACAGTCGTAGTGCTCCTGGCCGATGATGTTCGGATCGAGGATGCGCGAGGTCGAGTCGAGCGGATCGACGGCCGGGTAGATGCCCAGCTCGGCGATCTGCCGCGACAGCACGAGCGTCGCATCGAGGTGCGCGAAGGTCGTCGCCGGCGACGGATCCGTCAGGTCGTCGGCCGGCACGTAGACGGCCTGGAACGACGTGATCGAGCCGGTCTTGGTCGACGCGATGCGTTCCTGCAGGACGCCCATTTCTTCCGCGAGCGTCGGCTGATACCCCACGGCCGACGGCATACGGCCGAGCAATGCGGACACTTCGGTACCTGCCAGCGTGTAGCGATAGATGTTGTCGATGAACATGAGCACGTCGCGGCCCTCGTCGCGGAACGCCTCGGCCATCGTCAGGCCGGTCAGCGCGACGCGCAGGCGGTTGCCCGGCGGCTCGTTCATCTGGCCGTAGACCAGGGAGACCTTGTCGATGACCTTGGACTCGGTCATCTCGTGGTAGAAATCGTTGCCCTCGCGAGTACGTTCGCCGACGCCGGCGAACACCGAGTAGCCGGAGTGCTCGTGCGCGATGTTGCGGATCAGCTCCATCAGCGTCACGGTCTTGCCGACGCCCGCGCCGCCAAACAGGCCGACCTTGCCGCCCTTGGCGATCGGCATGATCAGGTCGATGACCTTGATGCCCGTCTCGAGCACCTCGGTCGTCGCCGCCTGCTCCTCGTAGGTCGGCGCGGCGCGATGGATCGGCATGGTCGTCTCGGCGCCGATGTCGCCCTTGTTGTCGATCGGCCGGCCGAGCACGTCCATGATGCGGCCGAGGGTCTTCTCGCCCACCGGCACGGAGATCGGCTGACCGGTGGCCGTCACCGACATGCCGCGCTTGAGGCCCTCCGACGAACCCATCGCGATCGTGCGCACGACGCCGTCGCCGAGCTGTTGCTGCACCTCGAGCGTCAGGTCGACGTCGTCGATGACGAGCGCGTCATAGACTTTCGGGATCTGTCCCGCCGGGAATCGGACGTCGACGACGGCGCCGATGATTTGCACTGTGGTTCCGGTGCTCATTAATTTTGACCTCAGTTGGGAGTCCTTCCTGTCATCGCTTTTGCGGCTAAGACCGCTCCACGATGGCTCAATTCTATGTTCAACCCGAAACGGCGGCCGCGCCGCCCACGATCTCGGAGATCTCCTGCGTGATCGCTGCCTGGCGCGCCTTGTTGTAGGCGAGCTGCAGCTTCTCGATGATCTCGCCGGCATTGTCCGTCGCGGATTTCATCGCCACCATCTTGGCCGCCATCTCGCAGGCGAGGTTCTCGACCGCACCGCGGTAGACCTGCGATTCGATGTAGCGTGTCAGCACGTCGTCCAGCAGCTCGCGGGAATCCGGCTCGTAGATGTAGTCGAAGTGTTCGGGGAGTCTCTCCTCGCCCAGATCGATGGCGCTGACTGGCAACACCGTCGCAACGACAGGTTTTTGACTCATCGCGCTGACGAAGACGTTGTGCACGAGATACAGGCGGTCGATCGTGCCTTCCTCGTAAGCATCGAGCATGATGCGGATCGCACCGATCAGGTCGTTGACGCTAGGCCGGTCGCCGAGGTGCGTCGCCGTGCCAACGACGTTGCCGCCCAGGCGCCGGAAGAATTGCACCGCCTTGGCGCCGACCAGCGCCAGGTCGACCTCCACCCCTTCCTCACGGCGTTTCATCAAATCGCCGATCACCGTCTTGAACAGGTTCGCGTTCAGGCCGCCGCAGAGCCCGCGGTCGGTCGAGATGACGATGTAACCGACGCGCTTGGCCTCCCGCTCCACCAGGAACGGGTGCTTGTAGTCCGGATTCGCATGCGCGAGGTGCCCGATGACGCGGCGGATCCGTTCCGCGTACGGTCTCGACTCCTCCATCTGCTTCTGGGCCTTGCGGATCTTCGAGGCGGCGACCTTCTCCATCGCGCTCGTGATCTTCTGCATGTTCCTGACAGAAGCGATCTTGGACCGAATTTCCTTTTCGCCGGGCATCTCTAATACGCCCCTTTCTCCGCGAAAGCCTCGCAGATCGTTTTGAGTGACGCGGCGATCTCGTCGTTGTAGTCGCCGGTCGCATTGATCGAACCGAGTGTGTCCTTGTAGTTCGAGTGTCCGAAGTCGTGCAGCGCCGCCTCGTAGTCGACGACCTTCGCCACCGGCACGTCGTCGATGAACCCTTCGTTGACGGCAAAGAGCGACAGTGCCATGTCGGCGACCGATAACGGCGAGTACTGCTTCTGCTTCATCAACTCGGTGACCCGTTGGCCGCGCTCGAGCTGCCTGCGCGTCGCGGCGTCCAGGTCGGACGCGAACTGCGCGAAGGCCGCCAGCTCGCGGTACTGCGCGAGCGCGAGGCGCACGCCGCCGCCCAGCTTCTTGATGATCTTGGTCTGCGCCGCGCCGCCCACTCGCGACACCGACAGGCCGGCGTTTATCGCCGGGCGAATACCCGCGTTGAACAGGTCGGTCTCGAGGAAGATCTGGCCATCGGTGATCGAGATCACGTTGGTCGGCACGAAGGCCGACACGTCGCCGGCCTGGGTCTCGATGATCGGCAGCGCGGTCAGCGAGCCGGTCTTGCCCTTGATCTTGCCGCCGGAGACCTCCTCGACGTGCGCCGCGTTGACGCGCGCGGCACGCTCGAGCAGGCGCGAGTGCAGGTAGAAGACGTCGCCCGGATAAGCTTCGCGGCCCGGCGGGCGACGCAGCAGCAACGACACCTGGCGGTAGGCCCAGGCCTGCTTGGTCAGGTCGTCGTAGATGATCAGCGCGTCTTCGCCGTGGTCGAGGAAGTACTCGCCCATCGAGCAGCCGGCGTACGGCGCGATGTACTGCATCGCCGGGCTGTCGGCGGCCGCCGCCGCGACGACGATGGTGTGCTCCATCGCGCCTTCTTCTTCGAGCTTGCGCACGACGCCCGCGATCGACGAGGCCTTCTGGCCGATCGCGACATAGATGCATTTGATGCCGGTGCCGCGCTGGTTGATGATGGTGTCGATCGCAACCGCGGTCTTGCCGGTCTGGCGGTCGCCGATGATCAACTCGCGCTGGCCGCGGCCGATCGGCACCATCGAATCGATGGACTTGAGGCCGGTCTGCACCGGCTGCGACACCGACTGTCTCGCGATGACGCCCGGGGCGACCTTCTCGATCGGCGCCGTCGCCTCCGCGTCGATCGGCCCCTTGCCGTCGATCGGGTTGCCGAGCGCGTCGACGACGCGGCCGAGCAGCTCACGGCCGATCGGCACCTCGAGGATGCGTCCCGTCGTCTTGACCGTGGCGCCTTCCGAGATGTGCTTGTAGTCGCCGAGCACGACCGCACCCACCGAGTCCTGGTCCAGGTTGAGCGCCATGCCGAAGGTGTTGCCCGGGAACTCCAGCATCTCACCGTAGCGTGCATCCGCCAGGCCATGGATGCGCACGATGCCGTCGGTCACCGCGATCACGGTGCCCACGTCGCGGGCTTCGGCCTGCGCCTCGAAGTTCTGGATACGCTCCTTGATCAGCTGGCTGATTTCAGACGCTTTGAGTGCCATTTACTGTTTCCTCTTCACTTGATCAGTGCGGTCGCGAGACCGTCGAGCCTCGCGCGCAGAGATCCGTCGATGACGACGTCGCCGGCCTTGATGACGGCGCCGCCGATCAGGTTTTCGTTGATTTCCGTGGCGATGTTCACGTTGCGGCCCAGCCTCGTGCGAAGCGCCTTCGTCATGGCCTCGAGCTGACTCGCCCCCAGCGGATTCGCCGACGTCACGACGACGTCGACCGAATTCTCGATGTCGTCCTTCAGGGCCTCGAAGTGCGCCGAGATCTCGGGCATCGCGGCGAGGCGGTCGTACTCGATCAGCAACTTCAGGAAGTTCGTCCCGTGCCGGTCGCTCCCCGAAAGCCGCTTCGCGCCGCCTTCCCTGAACAGGCCCGTCAGGAACTCGAGACGCTTTGCATCGCCGAGGTGCGGGTCGGCGAGGAACGCCACGACCTGCCCGTCCGCGAGCAGCGCGCCGGCCGCCGCCAGCGATTCGGACCATGCCGCCAGTTCGCCTGCCTCGTGCGCGAGTTCGAACACGGCCTGGGCGTAGGGTCTTGCGATCGTCTCGTTGTCCGTCATTGGCCCAATGCTTCCTTACAGTTCGCCGGCCAGTTTGCCGAGGATGTCCTCGTGCGTTTTCGGGTCGATCTCGCGCTTCAGGATCTTCTCGGCGCCGGCGATCGCGATCGCGGACACCTGTCCACGCAATTCCTCGCGGGCATGATGCGTCTCCTGTTCGATCTCGGCCTTGGCCGCCGCGAGCTGGCGCTCGCGCTCCTTGACGCCGGCGTTCTTGCCTTCGGCGACGATCTCGTTCGCACGCGCGTGCGCCTGGTCCAGGATCTCCGTCGCCTGGTGGCGCGCATCCGCGATGATCTCCTCGGCCTTCGCTTCGGCTGCCTCGAGCGCCTGCTCGCTCTTGTCGGCCGCCGCGAGACCTTCGGCGATCTTTTCCTGCCGTTCCTCGATGGCCGCAAGGATCGGCGGCCAGAGCCATTTCATACAGGCCCAGACGAATACGATCATCGCGATCGTCTGGCCGATGAGGGTCAGATTGATGTTCACGAGTTGCTCCCGGCGCCCGGTTCTCGGTCCGTCAGCCGCCGAGCGCGTTTTGTAGCTGGCCGATGAAGGGGTTGTTGAATGCGAAGAACAATCCAACGCCGACGCCGATCATCGCGACGGCGTCGAGCAGCGCCACGACGATGAACATCTTTGTCTGCAGCATTGGTGCGAGTTCCGGCTGCCGCGCCGCGCCTTCGAGGAAACGCCCGCCGAGCAGCCCCATGCCGATGCCGACGCCCAGGGCGCCGAGACCGATCAGGATTGCGACGGCAAGCGCCGTGAAGCCAATTACAGTTTCCATCAGATTCTCCCAGAATGGATCAGATCCAGTTTGTTGAAAGGATGCAGGGTCAATGCGATTCCGACGCGAGGCTCAGGTACACGATAGTCAGCATCATGAAAATGAAGGCCTGCAGAATAACGATTATCACGTGAAACCCCGCCCACAAGAAATGCAGTGGCAATTGCCAGAGGCCGAGCATCGCGATCAGGATAAAAATGAGTTCCCCTGCAAACATGTTGCCGAACAGTCGCAACGACAGAGACACCGGCTTGGCGAGCAGCGCGACGGACTCCAGGATGAAATTGAAGGCCATGATCGGGACGGCGCCCAGTATCCCCGGCCATCTGAAGGACGGTTCGATCGGATGCAGCGTGAGGTCCTTGACGATGCCCAGCGGTCCCTTGTACTTGGTCGTGTAGACCAGGATCAGCACGAAGACTGCTATCGACATACCGAAGGTGACGTTGACGTCGGCCGTGGGCACGACCCGCATGTACGGAATGCCGACCATCTTCGCGCCGTGCGGGATCCAGTCGACGGGTATGAGGTCCATCAGGTTCATCAAAAATACCCAGACGAAGATCGTCAATGCCAGCGGCGCGATCAGGCGGCTCTTGCCCTGGAAGGTTTCCCTGACACTGGTGTCGACGAAGTCGACGAGGATCTCGACGGCGGCCTGGAAGCGGCCGGGCCTGTCGACGGAAATCTTGCGCGCGACACCGTGGAACAGCAGCACGAAGAGCAAGCCGAGCAACACCGACCAGAACATCGAATCGACGTTGATCGCCATCATGTTGCCCGCGCAATGATTCCACACCCACTGTCCTGCCTCGTCCTTGCAGACCTGCAGGTTGTGCATGTGATGCGCGATGTATTCGCCGGACGTCAGCGTTTCGCTTGTACCTTCACTCGCCATGCGTCTTCCGGTTGAATCCGTCTCTCGTTAGTCGTGGCGCAGCGCGAGGCCCGCGAAGACCACGAGCTGTGCCCCGATGAATCCTGCAAAAAGTGCTGCCGGCGCGAGCGGCCGCACCAGCACGAACACGGCGCCGAAGATCAGCGCGGTCAGTACCAGTTTGCCGAGTTCGCCGACCCAGGCTGCCCGCAGCAGGCCGCGTGCGCCCGGGTCCCGGCGCGGCACGACCAGCCTCGAGGCCAGGAAGGCATTCGGGATCGCCGAGGCCAGGCCGCCGAGCAGCGCCGAATAGCCCGCGACATACCCATGGAGTCCCCAAAACACGGCAGCCAGCACCGCCCCGACCCCGAATTGTCCCAATAGCACCCTGAGAATCACGCCCGAGGATGAGCCGCGACCTGCGGCGGTCTCGTCCATTTCGTTGGCCTCCGGCACTAAAAACGCCACGTCCATCGGATTGACCGGCGGCTGGTGGCGCGTGTTTTTCGGTGATGTCAGGCGGGCCTGCATCAAGCCCGCGCATTATAGAGGCCGCCCCCGGGCAAGGCAACCGATCCGGCGACCGGAATCAACGATTTATGCCTGTTTTTCCCGGGATTTTTCGCTTTTCGGCGGGCGGCCGCCGACTAGCGGATGTGGCGCAGGATGCCGTCGAGTTCGTCGAGGCTGTTGTAGCGCGATGACGAGCTTGCCGCCGCCCTGTGCTGTGCTGGATGCTGCACCTTCGCGCCCAGTTTCGGCCAGCTCGATCTCGAGACGCCGGACGTCGGCATTGGCGGCCGGGGGTTTCGCGCGGTTTGGACGCTTTCGCCGTCATGCGCCGGACGAGGCGCTCGGTCTCGCGGACGGACAGGCCCTTCTCACGACCTGCCGCGCCGCATCGAACTGCTGCGCCGGATCGGCGATGCCGAGCAATGCCCGCGCGTGGCCCATCTCCAGCTGCCGGGATTCGAGCACGGCTTCACGCGGTCCGACAAGTCCCGCAGGCGAAGCAGATTGCTCACCGCCGCCCGCGAACGCCCGACCGCCTCGGCCGCGTCTGCGTGCGTCAGGCCGAATTCGTCGATCAGCCGCGCCAGCGCGCGCGCCTCTTCGAGCGGGTTCAGGTTCTCGCGCTGGATGTTCTCGATCAGCGCCATCGCGATCGCGGCCTCGTCCGGGATGTCCCTGACGACGGCCGGGATCGTATCGCAGGCCGGCCATCTGCGCGGCGCGCCAGCGGCGCTCGCCGGCGATGATCTCGTAGCGCTTACGCCGTCCACGGCGGGAGCGGGCGCGCGACGATCGGCTGCACCACGCCCTGCGCCCGGATGGAATCGGCGAGGTCCTCGAGCGTGTCCTTGCGCATGTCGATTCGCGGCTGGTACTGCCCGCGTTGCAGCAGGTCGACGGGCACTGTCGCGCAGGCCGTCCTCGCTCTTCGCGGCGCTCTCGGCCGCCGGCTTGCTCAGCAGGACGTCGAGTCCGCGGCCCAGTCGTTTTTTCTTTGCTGCCATTTCGTCGTTCCATTCGCGGCCGAAAGCCGCTCCTCAGTTGCTAGTCCAACTGCGGTGCGCCCGTACGTCAAGCGTACCTTACACTGCCCGCAGCCGGTCGGCGCGCGCATCTTCGCGGCGCAGCATCTCCCCGGCGAGCGCCAGGTACGAGATCGCGCCGCGCGAGTAGCGGTCGTGCAGCAATGCCGGCTTCCCGAAACTCGGCGCTTCGGCCAGGCGGACGTTGCGCGGGATCACGGTGCGGAACACCTTTTCGTCGAAATGCTCGATCAGCTGCGACGACACTTCGTTGGAAAGGTTGATGCGCGGATCGAACATCGTCCGCAGGATGCCGTAGATCTCGAGGCGCGGGTTGACCGACTCGCGCATCTGCTCGATCGTGTTCAGCAGCGCCGAGAGGCCTTCGAGCGCGTAGTACTCGCACTGCATCGGGATCAGGACACCGTCTGCCGCGGTCAGCGCATTGATCGTCAGCATGTTGATCGACGGCGGGCAGTCGATGAGCACGAAATCGTAGACTCCCGCGACCGGCGCCAGCGCCTTGCCGAGTTTCATTTCCCGGCCGATCTCCTCGAGCAGGCTGACTTCCGCGACGGTCAGGTCCGCGTTGCCCGGCAGGACCGCGAAGCCGGCCTCCGGCGCCGAGATGATCGTATCGGCGGCGCGTCGCCTCGCCCAGCAGCACGTCGCAGGCGGACGTCTCGACCTCCATCTTGTCGATGCCGCAGCCCATCGTGGCGTTGCCCTGCGGATCCATGTCGACCAGCAACACGCGGCGCTGCGTCGCCGCGAGCGAAGCCGCCAGGTTGACGGCGGTCGTCGTCTTGCCGACACCGCCCTTCTGGTTCGCCACCGCGATGATTCGCGTCATATTATTCTATGCTCCAGCAGTACGGCGTGCCGCGAACCCGCGCCGTAACCCGGCACCGCCAGTTCCGTCACGTCGTAGCGCCACGCTGGCCCGACCCCATCGAGTTCCCCGGCCGGATAACGCCCTTTCAGCGCCAGCAACACCCCGCCCTCTCCCACGAGGCGTCCGGCGATATCGAGAAGCCGCGGCAGGGCGGCCACCGCCCTCGCGATCACGGTATCAAAGGGGCTGGCGGGAGCAAAGTTTTCTGCGCGCGCCTGTACGGCCTCGACGTTGTCCAGCCCGAGCAACCTGGCTGCGTGCTGGACGAACGCGATCTTGCGGGCATTGCTGTCCAGCAGCACGAACGCGCGCTCGGGCTCGGCGATCGCCAGCGGCAGGCCCGGGAAACCGGCGCCGGTGCCGACGTCGAGTATGCGGACGCCGCGCAGCAGGGGCCTTGCCGCGAGGCTGTCGGCGAGGTGTGCCGCGACCATCCGCTTCGGCTCGTCGATTGCCGTGAGGTTGATTCGCCGATTCCAGCGCGCGAGTTCGCCGAGCAGCGCCTCGAACTTGTCCTCTGCGCCGGCCGGGAACTCCTGGCCGAGCCTTTGCAGAATCTTGCGAATCTCGTCGATCGTCGCCACGCGGATCGCGGCTGAAGCCGCTCCTACGGATGCTGTCCCGCCGCCATTACGTCACGAGCAGCGCCATGAAGTCGTCGACGGCGGTCGCGGCGAGTTCGTCAGGGTCGGCCGCCAGCGCCTCGAGCCGTTCCCACTGTCGCGCCGTCAGCTTGGGTCGAACGCTCGCGACGAACTTCCTTTCGAGAACCGGGATACCTTCTTCGCGCCGTCGCCGGTGGCCGATCGGGTAGTCGACCGCGACGCGATCGGTGCTCGTGCCGTCGGCGAAGAACACCTGGACAGCGTTGCCGATGTAGCGCTTGTCCGGATCGAAGTAGTCCTTCGTGAACTCCGCATTCTCGCGCACCTGCATCTTCGCGCGCAGCGCGTCGATGCGCGGATCGGCGGCGACGTCGTCCTCGTAGTCCGCCGCGGTCAACCGGCCGAAGATCAGCGGCACGGCGACCATGTACTGGATGCAGTGATCCCGATCCGCCGGATTGGCGAGCCGGCCCGTCTTGTCGATGATCCGGCTGCCGGCTTCCTGTGTCTCGATAACGATGCGCTCGACGGTATCGAGCCGGGGCGCGACGGAGTCGTGCAGCGTCATCGCCGCCTCGACCGCCGTCTGCGCGTGGAACTCCGCCGGGTAAGAGATCTTGAACAGCACGTTTTCCATGACGTAACTGCCGTAGCCGCGCTGGAACGCAAAGGCGCGGCCTCCGAACAACACGTCGTAGAAACCCCAGGTCTTCGCGGTCAGCGCGGAGGGATAACCCATCTCCCCGGCCATCGCGATCAGCGCCAGCCGCACACCGCGGCTCGTCGCGTCGCCGGCCGCCCAGCTCTTGCGCGAACCGGTGTTCGGCGCATGACGGTAGGTGCGCAGGGCGCCGCCGTCGATGAAGGCATGCGACAGGACGTTGCCGACCTCGTCGCGCCCGCCGCCGAGCATGCGCGTGACCACGGCGGCGGAGGCAACGCGGACCAGCAGCACGTGATCGAGTCCGACGCGGTTGAAGGCGTTTTCCAGCGCGAGCACGCCCTGGATCTCGTGCGCCCGGATCATCGCCTCGAGCACATCGCGCATGACGAGCGGCGCCTCGCCGGTGGCGCGTCCCGTGCGGCTCAGGTAATCCGCGACCGCCAGGATGCCGCCGAGGTTGTCGGAGGGATGGCCCCACTCCGCGGCGAGCCAGGTGTCGTTGAAGTCGAGCCAGCGGTTCATCGTGCCGATGTCGAACGCCGCCTTGACCGGATCCAGTTCGAATGAGGTCCCCGGCACGCGGGCCCCGCCGGCGAGCGTGGCGCCGGTCACTACGGGCCCGAGCAGTTTCGTGCACGCCGGGTAATCGAGCGCCTGGAAACCGCATGCGAGCGTATCCAGCAGGCAGTAATGCGCCGTTTCGAAGGCCAGCGCACTGTCGATGGCCGTCTCGCAGACGTAGGCGGCGATATCGTCGAGCTCGCGGTCGAAGGCCGGGCGTTCGGCGGAACGGATGTCTTGATTGCCTCTATTCTCAGTGCCGTCATTGCGAGCGCAGCGAAGCAATCCAAGATGGATTGCTTCGTCGCCTCGGCCTCCGACAATGACGCTGATCACGATCGTCGATCGCCTTCCATTTCCTGAGCGACGGCCCGACGTAGTCGGCGGCGGGCCGGATCAGTTTGTTGTCGGCGCGCTGTTCCATGATGTGTGCCGCCCAGCCGGTGACGCGCGAACAGACGAAGATCGGCGTGAACAGGTAAGTGGGGATGCCGAGGAAATGGTAGACGCTCGCCGCGAAAAAGTCGGCATTCGCAAACAACTTCTTCTCGTCCCACATGACTTTCTCGATCGCCTCGGACACCGCGAACAGCGTCATATCGCCGGCCTCGGCCGCGAGCCGCTTCGACATGCGTTTGTTGATCGCGTTGCGTGGGTCCGAAGTCGTGTATACGCGATGGCCGAAGCCCATGATGAGTTCCTTGGCAGCAAGCATCCGGCGCACGCCGGCAGCCGCTTCTTCGGGCGTGTCGAACTTCGAGATCAACTCCATGGCCGCCTCGTTCGCACCGCCGTGCAGCGGCCCGCGCAGCGCACCGATCGCGCCGGTGACGGCGGAATGCATGTCGGACAGCGTCGCGGTGATGACGCGGGCGGTAAACGTGGACGCGTTGAATTCGTGCTCGGCGTAAAGGATCAGGGTCGTGTCGAGCGATTCTCGATGCAGCTCCGACGGCGGCCCGTCGTGCAGCATGTGCAGGATGTGGCCGGCGATGCCGGCGTCGTCGGTCCCGGTGTCGATGCGCACACCGTCCGCATGATAGCGATGCCAGTACACCATCATCGAGGGCAGGCAGGCGAGCAGGCGATCGGCGACGTCCATCTGCCGGGATGCGTCTCGCTCCGGCTCGACATTGCCCAGGAACGAGACGCCCGTCCTCAGTACGTCCATCGGGTGTGCATCCGCGGGGATCATCTCCAGCACGGCTCTCAGCGCTTCCGGCAGGCCGCGCAGTTTGCGGATCTTCGCGACGTACGCATCCAGCTCGGCGCGGTCCGGAAGTTCGCCGCGCAAAAGCAGATACGCGACTTCTTCGAAGGAGGCCCCGGCGGCGAGGTCCTCGATGTCGTAGCCACGATACGTGAGGCCCGCGCCTTCCTTGCCCACGGTGCACAGCGCGGTCTTGCCGGCGGTGACGCCGGCGAGGCCTCCGGTTTTCCGATTCCCTGCCATCTCAATTCCCTCCTTCGTCCCGCGATTTCGCGTCGCGGCCGTCGGCCGCGAACAACGCATCGAGACGGTTTTCATACGCTTGGTAGCCGAGCACATCATAGAGTTCCGCGCGCGTCTGCATCGACTCGAGCAGCGCGCGCTGCGTACCCTCGGCACGCAGCGTGTCGTAGACCTTTTGCGCCGCCGCCGACATGGCGCGAAAGGCGGACAGCGGATACAAGGCCATCCGCACACCGGCCTCATCGAGCTCTGCCGTCGAAAAGAGCGGCGTCTTGCCGAATTCCGTGATGTTCGCGAGCACGGGCACCTCCAGCGCGCGCGTGAACTCCCGGTACTCCTCGAGCGTCGTCAGCGCCTCCGCGAAGATCGCGTCGGCACCGGCGGCGGCGTAGGCGCCGGCGCGATCGATCGCGGCCTGCTGCCCCTCGACCGCGTGCGCATCGGTCCTGGCCATGATCATGAATGCATCATCTTCGCGCCCATCCACCGCGGCCCTGACGCGGTCGCACATCTCCCGGGTCTCGACGAGGGCCTTGCCGGGCCGGTGGCCGCAACGCTTGGCCGCAACCTGGTCCTCGATATGACACGCCGCCGCGCCGGCCCGTGTCAGGTCGCGGATCGTGCGGGCGATCATGAACGCACCGCCGAATCCCGTATCGGCATCCACCAGCAGCGGCACATCGGTCGCCGAAGCGATCCGCCGCACGTCCTCGCAGACGTCGTTCAGGGTCGTCAGCCCCAGGTCCGGCAGCCCGAAAGAGGCGTTCGCGACGCCGGCGCCGGACAGATAGATCGCCCGGAACCCGGCGCGCTGCGCGAGCAGCGCCGTGTAGGCATTGATCGTACCGACGATCTGCAGCGGCCGCTCCGCCGCGAGTGCCTCGCGCAGGCTGGCGCCTGCGCTCACGAGCCGATCTCGACGACGGTGCGGCCGGTAACCGCGCCGTCGAGATAGGCCTGGAACGCGCCCGGGAGTTCGTCGAAGGCGATCGTGCGCTGGCCGATCGTTTCGAGGTGGCGCGGTTTGAGGTCCCCTGCGATCCGCGACCATACCGCCAGCCGCAGGTCGCGCGGCGTCTCCACCGAATTGATCCCGAGCAGACACACGGCGCGCAGGATGAACGGGATGACCGTCGTCTCGAGCGCCGGGCTGGCGGCGAGGCCGACGCTCGCGATGTTGCCGCCATAGGCCGTCGTGCGCGTCAGCCAGGTCAGCAGCTCGCCGCCGAGGCTGTCGATCGCACCGGCCCATTCGGCTCTTTCGAGCGGCCGCTTGCCGACGTCGATATCGCCGCGTGCGAGGATCCGCCGCGCCCCGATGCTCTCGAGATAGGCATTGGCGTCGGCCTTGCCCGTCACGGCGACGACTTCGTAGCCGCGTCCGCTCAGCATGTCGATCGCGATGCTGCCGACACCGCCCGTGGCGCCGGTGACGACGACCGGCCCCTGGCCCGGCTGTTGTCCGTTCTGTTCCATGCGATGTATCGCGAGCGCCGCCGTGTAGCCGGCCGTGCCGATGCGCATCGCGGCGGCCGCGTCGAGACCCGCGGGGATGGGTACGACGCTCGAACTCGCGACCCGCGCATACTCCGCATAGCCGCCATCGACAGTCTCGCTGAGGCCGCAACCGTTGACGAGTACGGGAGTTCCCGTCGGCAACCCGGCGTCGTTCGAACTCACGATCTCGCCCGCGAGGTCGATGCCGCCGTTCAGCGGGTAGCGCCGGAGTATCCGGCCGGCACCTGTTGCCGCGAGCGCGTCCTTGAAGTTGATCGTCGAGTGAGAGACCTTGATGACGACATCGCCGTCCGTGAGGTCGTCGATCGTCATCTCCCTGAAGCCCGCGACGACCTTGCCGTCCTTCTCGTCTATCCGGTATGCGCGAAACGTGTCCATCAGCCATTCCTCTCGAGCCAGACTTCCAGCCCCTGAGTGTTCAATACGATATCCGTCGCCAGTACCGAAGCGATAAGCTCGCGCCCGCCGTCGAAGCCGTGGTCCCGCAAGCGCTCCTCATAGTAATCCAACATCCCGGCTTCTATCGCCACGGTACGCTCCTCGTCGTCGCGGTGTTCGAGTGCGAGCGCCACGTAGGCATCCAGCCCGTCGTGCATCTGCAGCGCGAGGCGGGCCGGATCGCCGACGCGGCTGTAATGCGTCAGGTACAGCCATTCGGGCTCGCAAGCCAGTATGCGATCCACGGCCCTGTGCGCCTCGCCCGGATCGAATTGCACCGGCGTCGTCGTCGGAAACACGATCTCGCCGCTCGCCGTGTCGAGCTCGCGGTAGGAGACGCCGAAGCTGTCGCCGGTGAATACACCCTTCGAAGCTGGATCGTGGAGTACGTAATGGTGCCGCGCGTGACCTTCGGTGTGGAGCGCGGTCAGCGGCCGGCCGGCCAGTTCGAAACGCTGCCCGTCCCCGGCGATCTCGATCCTCGCCTCGTCGATCGGCCGGATGGTGCCGTACATCCGCTGCGTCCGTTCGACGCCGTACACCGCTTCGGTGCCGGCGACGAGCCGGGTGGGGTCGGCCATGTGCGGCGCGCCTCGCGGGTGCAGGACGCAACGCGCATTCGGCAGGTGCTGCATCAGCGTGCCCGCGCCACCGGCGTGATCCAGGTGCACGTGGGTGAGGAACACGAAGTCGACGTCCGCGGGATCGACTTCGTATTGCGCGAGCGCATCGAGCAGGAGCGGCACGCTGCTGTTGACGCCCGTGTCGACGAACGCCGCCCGACCTCCTTCGACGATCAGGTGGCTCGCGTCCTTCAACGGTGCACCGTATTCGGTATCGATCGCACAGACACCGTGGTCAAGGGCCGTCGTCATTGCGGAGCGTGCGGGCATCTCTGGCCCGGGGCTCAATTGGGGTGCGGGGTCTCGAGGCCCTCGAGGCCCGAAAAGTATCGAGCCAGCTGCGTGATATCCGCATCGGACAGCTGCGCGGCAATCGGCTGCATCACCGCATTCGTACGCTCACCGTCGCGGTACCTGTGGAGCGCGGTAACGAGATAATCCTCGTACTGGCCGGCCAGGGTCGGCCAGTTCGGGGACACCGCGATGCCGTTCTGTCCGTGGCAGGCGGCGCAGGTCTTTGCGGCGTCCAGGCTCGCGCCCTGGGTACCGCCGTTCTCGACCGTGGTGGCGCCCAGCGTGGCCATGTAGGCCGCGATGTCCTCGATCTGCTGGTCGGTGAAGCTGGACGCCTGCGCGTGCATCGTCGGGTGCGAGCGGTTGCCGTCGCGGTAATCCTTCAGCGCCACCGCGATGTAGGCCGCCTTCTGGCCGCCGAGTTTCGGCACGCGGTAGGACGGATAGGCGTTGCGATAGCCCTCGATGCCGTGACAGCCGAAGCAGGTATAGGCCAGCGGCTTGCCGCGTTCCGCGTTGCCTTCGGCGCCTGCGTCAGGCGCGGCAGCGATGCCCGCAATACACACGATGGCTGCCGCAACTAGCGTTGTCGAACGGTTAATCACGATAAGTTTCAAGGTCTTGCAGTACGGGGCCGGGATCGCGGGGGCTGTCGAGGCCGCTATGGTAGAGACTCGCGCGGACGAATGCCAGCCCGCACGCGTGCTAGCATCGGCCGCTGGCAACCCGCTCACGCAATGTCTTGAAGAAAAGCATCGTCGCGCTCCTGATTGCCCTCGCGCTGGTGATACTCGTCTCGCCGGGCATCATCGGGCGGCTCGCCGAGCGTTCGCTGGAGCAAGACCTCGACGTCACACCGCGGGACGATGCCGAGCTCGTCGTGACGCCGCAGGGCTTTGACCGCGGCTGGTTCTCCTCCGAGGGGCGGCATCGCATCGAGCTCCGCGACGGCCTGCTTGCGAAGTGGTTGCACGCCACGACCGGCGCAGACGGCCGCACGAGCATCCCCGCTCTGATCGTCGATACGCGTCTCGATCACGGCCTGATACCCCTCGGATCGATGTCCCGAGCACAGGGCTCGCTGCTGCCCGGCCTCGGCAGCGCCGTCTCGACGCTGCAGCTCGAGTGGCCCGACGGCCGGACGGCCGACATGCCCGGCGCCGTCTACAGCACGATCAGCCTGGGCGGCGAACTGAAATCCAGCTACGTGCTGCCGGCAGGCAGCGTCGCCGGCGACGATACTTCGACGGTCTGGGGCAACGTCGACATGACATTGACGCTCTGTCCCGGTGGCAGATCGGGCGCCTTCCATGCCAGCGTCGACTCCGCGTCGTTCACGCGCGACGGCAACACCGTGAACGTCGGCAAGCTCGAATACTCCGGCTCGACGTCCCGCGGCAGTGACGGCCGTCTCGGCGGACACAGTACGCTCGATGTCGCGGCCGTACCGCTCGCAGGCTTCGCCCCGGGCGACCTGCACCTGTCGATCCGGTTTGACGGCATCGACGCCGCCGTCCTCGACGATGTCATCCGCAACCTCGAACGTGCCGCCACGAGCGGGATGCCGCCCGAGGACGATGCCGCCTTGCGGCGCTTCGTCGCGTCCGGGTTCGAATTCGCCGTAGAGCATTTCGACGTCGATACCACCGACGGCACGCTCGGCAGTGCGCTGCACCTGCACCTGAACCCCATGGACGCCGGCTCGTTCGCCTGGCCGTCGGCTCTGCTCGCGCTCGACGCCGGTGCCGAGCTCCGCATACCGGCGAAACTCTTCGAGCGTGCGGCCGTGCAGGAACCCGATCTCAACGCCCTCGCCGGCCTCGGCTACCTGCGCCGCAATGGCGACTACTACGAACTGCGCGCCGCGTTCCGAAAAGGCGTCCTGACGGTCAACGACGCGCCGATCCCGATTTCATTGCCGGAATCCCGATAGCGACCGGCCCGGTCAGATTTCTTCGGCCAGGTGACAGGCGACCCGCGAGTCACCGACCTGGCGGGGCGCCGGCACCTCCGCCCGGCAGACCTCGCGCGCGTGCGGACAGCGCGGATGGAAGGCGCAGCCCGTCGGCGGCGTGAGCGCGGAGGCGACTTCACCGCGGATCGTGGCCCGGCCTCCGGGCGCCGCCGGGTCGGGCACCGGCACGGCGTCGAGCAGTGCCCGCGTATAGGGATGCCGCGGCGCGCCGAACAATGCGGAATTGTCGGCGAGTTCGGCGAGCGCGCCGAGATACATGACGAGTACTCGCTGGCAGAACCCGCGGACGACGGCGAGGTCGTGCGTGATGAAGACGATCGACAGGCCGTGCTCACGCTGTTCGTCTCGCAGCAGCGACAGGATCTGGGCCCGGACCGTGCCGTCCAGCGCCGATACGGCCTCGTCGCAGACCAGCACGCGCGGGCCGACGATCAGGGCGCGCGCAATCGCGACGCGCTGCGCCTCGCCGCCGGAAAGCTGGTGCGGAAATCGTTCCAGGTAGTGCGCCCCGAGGCCGACGCGCGCGAGCGTGCGTTCCACCGCGTCCCGGCGTGCGCCGGCGGACGTTGCCGGCTCGTGCACGGTGAGCGGCTCGCCGACCAGCGTGGCGACACGCATCTGTGGATCCAGCGAACCGACCGGATCCTGGAATACGAGTTGCAGGTCGTGCCGCAATCTCCTGGCGCGGGTTTGCACGGCGCCCGCAATCTCTTCGCCGCAGAAAATCACTCGCCCGCTCGCGAGCGGCACGAGGCCGAGCACGGCGCGCACGAGGCTCGACTTCCCCGAACCCGATTCGCCGACGACGGCCACAGCTTCGCCGGAGCCGACCGACAGATCCACGCCGCGCACCGCCTCGAGCCCGCCGCGGCGGCGCGACGAGTACCGGACCCTGGCTCCGACGACCCTCAACACCTCGTCGTGCGCCCCGGTGGCCGGCGCGGCCGCGTCATCCAGGCGCGGCGCCGCGGCGATCAATCGTGCCGTGTATTCGTTCCGCGGTGCGACGAAGACGTCCCGCGTCGCACCCGACTCGACGAGTTCGCCGGATCGGATTACCAGCATGCGCTCACAGCGCCCCGCGATCACGCCGAGGTCGTGCGTGATGAGCAGCAGCGCCGTGTTGCCGCGGACGCCTCCCAGCAGTTCGAGGATCTGGGCCTGTACCGTGACATCGAGCGCCGTCGTCGGCTCGTCGGCGACAAGCAGCGCCGGCTCGGCGATCAGCGCGGCGGCGATCATGACCCGCTGGCGCATGCCGCCGGACAACTCGTGCGGGTAAGCGCGATATTGCCGTCCCGGGTCCGGCAGTCCGACCCGCCCGAGCATGTCCCGTACGCGTTCGACCGCGTCTCCCGGCTCGCCGATCCGGTGCCGACGCACGATATGAAGGAGTTGCGGGCCGACGCGAAGGTAGGGATTCAGCGCCTGCATCGGGTCCTGAAACACCATCGCGACACGGCGCGCACGCAGGGCATCGAGCACGCCTTCCCCGGCGCCGAGCAATTCCTTTCCCTCGAGCCTGACGCTGCCGGTGACCACCGCGGACGCCGGCAGCAGGCCGAGGAGCGCGAGCGCCGTCTGCGTCTTTCCGGAGCCGGATTCGCCGACGAGTCCGACCGCCTCCCCCGGCGCTACCGAAAAGCTCAGATCGCGGACCCTGTGTGCGCCGGCATAGCGTATCGACAGATGCTCGACGAGCAGCAGGCTCACGGCTCCTGCCTCGCGTCGAAGACGTCGCGCAGGGCGTCGCCCAGGAAGTTGAACAACAGCAGGATCGCCGCGAGCAACACCGCGGGGATCAGCAGCAGGTGCGGTGCGCCTTCCATCTGGTTGACCCCGTCATGGACGAGGGCGCCGAGGGAAGTCTGCGGCTCCTGTACGCCGAGGCCGAGGAAGCTGAGGAACGACTCGACCAGGATCGCCTGGGGTATCGTCAGCGTGAGGTAGACGATGACGACACCGATGAGGTTCGGCGCGATATGGCGCAGCATGATCCGCGTCGCCGGAACACCGGTCACGCGCGCCGCTTCGACAAATTCTCTCTCGCGCAGGCTCAGCGTCTGGCCGCGCACGATGCGCGCCATGTCCAGCCAGTTGATCGCACCGATCGCGACGAAGATCAGCAGGAAATTCCGGCCGAACGCGACCATCAGCAGTATCACCAGGAAGATGAACGGCATCGCATACAGCGTGTCGACGAAGCGCATCATCACCGCATCGAGCCAGCCGCGCGCATATCCGGCGACCATCCCGTAGCAGCACACCGATGACGAGGCTGACCGCGCTGGCGACCAGTGCCACGGCGATCGTCACGCGGATACCGAGCATCGTTCGCACGAACAGGTCGCGGCCTAGCTGGTCGGTACCGAAGATATGCCCGCCGGCCCAGGTGGGCCCGTCGAGGACGAGGTCGAAGTTCGTGCTCAGGTAGTCGTTCCGGCTGAGCCAGGGACCGAACACGGCGACGGCAGCGACGACGCCGAGCACGGCAAGACAGAACACGACCGTCCGGTTGCCGGCCAGCCGCCCGCGCAAGCCTGTGCGCCGACTCATCGTCTGCGCACCCGCGGGTCGATCACGCCATACAGGATGTCGACGGCCAGGTTGAGCGCGACGACGAGCACCGCATAGAGCACGACGACGCCGAGCACGACCATGTAATCGCGGTTGCCGGCGGCGCGGACGAACAGTTCGCCGAGACCGGGGATGCCGAAAACCTCCTCGATCACCACGGCGCCGGTCAGGATGGCCGCGATGGCGGGTCCGAGATAGGACAGCACCGGCACCAGCGCGGGCCTGAACGCGTGGTAGCGGACGATGGCCGCGGTGCCGAGTCCCTGCGCGCGCGCGGTCCGGATGTAATCGCTCCCGAGCACCTCGATCATGCCGGCCCGGGTAAGTCTGGCGATGTACGCGATCTGCGGCAGCGCGAGCGCGATCACCGGCAGCACCAGCCTGGCGAGGCCGTCGCTGCCGGTCCAGCCCGCCGGCAGCCAGTGCAGCTTCACGGCGAACACCAGCACGAGCACGGGCGCAACCACGAAGACCGGGATCGAGATGCCGGTCATCGCGATGCCCATCAGCAGACGATCGAGCGCCGAATTGCGGCGCAGTGCGGCCAGTGTGCCGCAGGCCACACCCGCCAGTACCGCCAGCAGTATCGCCAGCGTCCCGAGCAGCAACGACACGGGCAAGGTGCCGCGAATGAGTTCGCCGACCGAGTAACCGACGTAGTGATAGGACGGCCCGAAATCGCCGCGCACGACGTGTGACAGGTAGCGCCATAACTGCACGAGGAGCGGTTGGTCGAGCCCGTAGGCTTCCTGCAGCGCTTTGAGTGTCTCGGGCGGCAACCCGCGGGGGTCCTGGAACGGACCGCCCGGCGCGGCATGCACCATCAGGAAGGCGAGCACGATGACCAACAGCAGCGTCGGAATCGCACCCAGCACTCTGAGCAGGGCGTATCGCAGCAACGGCCTCTTCCGGGTCGGTGCCCGGCGCTCCGGGATCGGTTCCTAGGAGCCTGTCCGGGTAATGCGCATGATTTCAGAACCGGTGGCCAGCGCCAGGGCAAGGCGCATTCCGCTGCCAATGTCGCGACACTGGCAAGGGATGCAATGCCGGCCTGGCGCTGGCCACCGGTTCCCGGAGGGCGCGCCGTACAAGGCCCGTGGCCACGTTGCGTCCTTTGCCAAGGACCGGGCCATTGCCGGCAGGACGCGCCTTGCCACCGGCCTTGTACGGCACGCTGAAATAGTGCGCATTACCCGGACAGACTCCTAGGGCGCCAGGCTCAGCTGCTGACTGTAATGATAATCGAGCATGTTGTCTTGCCAGCCGCGGACACGCGCATCGACGAGATGCTTGCTGACGTAGAAATAGAGCGGGATGACCGGATGATCCTCGAGCATCCGCCGCTCCGCCTCCTCGAGATACAATTCCCGGCGATCGGCGTCGGTCTGCATGGCGGCCTTGTCCATCAGCGCATCGAATTCGGGGTTGTCGTAGCCGGTCAGGTTTGCCGGGTTGCCGCTCTCCATGACGCTGAGGAACGTGTGCGCGTCGTCGTAGTCGCCGATCCAGCTCGACCGGAACACCTGGGTTACTTGCTTCGCCCGGGTCTCGGCCAGCAGGACCTTGAATTCCTCGCCGACCAGGTCGGTCTCGACGCCGAGTACGTCATGCCACATCTGCTTTATCGCAACTGCGACGAGTTTCTCCGTGTCCGATGCGACGTAGCGCAGCTCGATGTGCAGCGGCTTGTCCGGGCCGTAGCCCGCGTCGCGGTACAGCTGCATGGCCCGCGCGTCGCGTTGTTGCTGGTCCAGCATGGCGTAGGGGAACTGCGGCGGACGGTAGTGGGCGACGCCCGGAGGCACCCAGCTGTATGCGGCCAGTTCGCCGCGTCGCGTCACGTTCGCGACGAGCGCATCGCGATCGATCGCCATCGACAGGGCCTGGCGAAGGGCCGGGTTGTCCTTGAACGGCGCAACCGTGAGATTGAACCCGTAGTAGTAAACCCCGAGATAGGGCGCCATGTGCAGTTCGCCGCCGAACTGGGTGCGCAGCGTCTCGGCGTCCTTCGGCGGCACCGTGTCGGTGATGTCCAGTTCCCCGGCGCGGAATCGATTGAGCTGCGTGTTCTCGTCCGTCAGCACGAGGTACTGGACTTTGTCGATCGCTGTCGCCGCATCGTTCCAGTAGTGCGCGTTGCGCGAGAGCGTGAGCATGGATCCCGGCTGCCAGGCGTCGAGCTTGTATGCGCCGTTCGAGACCAGGTTGCCGGGCCGCGCGAAGGCGTCACCGAATTGCTGCACCGTCGCCGGGTGCACCGGGAAGGTGCTCGGTAGTGCCATCACGTTGAGCAGGTACGGGGTCGGCTGCGACAGCCGGACCACGAGCGTGTGCGGATCCGGCGCCTCGACGCCGAGATCTTCCGGCGGCGCCGCGCCCGCGAGGATTTCGGGCACATTCTCGATGTTGCCGAGCAACTCCGCGTAGAACGCGCCGGTGGCCGGCGTCACCAGGCGGCGCAGGCTGTACACGAACTGTTCCGCCGTGACCGGGTCGCCGTTCGACCAGTGCGCATCCGCGCGCAGCGTGAACGTATACGTCAACCCGTCCGGCGACATCTGCCAGGACTGTGCGACGCCGGGCACGAGGTCGCCGCCGGTGGAGTAGGAGAGCAGTCCCTCGTCGAGGTCGCGTAACACCTCGTTCGCCTGCACGCTGCGGGCCTTGTGCGGATCCAGCGATTCCGGATCGGAGGTCAGCCCCCGCGTCAGGACGGAGCGGGTCCCCTCTCGGAGGCTGCCGGGCCCGACCGACCAGATCACGAAGATCGAGAGCAGGAGGATTCCCACGAGGGCGATGAGTGTCAGGCGTTCGCGGTTCATCAGGCGGATTCCCTGAGTTGCCTTTTCTTCAGATGCACGAGCAGCAGTGAGACGGCCGACGGCGTCATGCCTTCCAGCCTCGAGGCCTGGCCGAGCGTCGCGGGCCGGGCCGCCACGAGGCGCTGACGCGCTTCGGTCGAAAGACCGTGTACGGCAGCGTAATCGATATCCTCGGGGAGCCGCAGCGATTCGGCTCGCGCGTGCCGCGCGATCTCGCGCTCCTGGCGCTCTATATAACCCGAATACTTCGCCTGCACCTCGACCTGCAATTCGACCTGCTCTTGCTGCTCCGGCCCGAGACCCGTCGCCGCGGCGCCGACTTCCGCCAGGGCCGCGAGGTCCGTATAGCGATATTCCGGACGTTTCAGCAGCATGGCCGCGGTGCTGCCGGCTGCGCGGATGCTGATACCCTCGAGGCGCCGCTGCTCCGCGGCGACCGCCGTCAGTTTCGCTTCGAAACTCGCCCAGCGCACATCATCGACCAGGCCGAGTGCACGCCCGACCGGGGTCAGCCGGGCGTCGGCGTTGTCCTCGCGCAGCGTCAGGCGATATTCGGCACGGCTCGTAAACATGCGATACGGCTCGCTCACACCGCGCGTGATCAGGTCGTCGACGAGCACGCCGAGATAGGCCTCGTGCCGTTTCGGAAACCAGCCGTCCCGGTCCTGCGCACGCCGCGCCGCATTGACGCCCGCAAGCAAGCCCTGTGCCGCGGCCTCTTCGTAGCCGGTGGTACCGTTGATCTGACCCGCGAAAAAGAGTCCCCCGAGCACCCGCGTCTCCAGTGTGGGCCAAAGCGCCCGCGGATCGAAGAAATCGTATTCGATCGCATAGCCCGGCTGGGTGATGCGCGCATTCTCGAAACCTGCAATCGTGCGCACGAAGCGTTCCTGTACGTCGGCCGGCAGGCTTGTCGAAATGCCGTTCGGATAGACGATGTCCGTCGTCAGGCCTTCGGGCTCGACGAAGACCTGGTGCGAGGCGCGCTGCGCGAAGCGCACGACCTTGTCCTCGACGGAGGGACAGTAACGGGGCCCGATCCCCTCGATGACGCCCGCGTACATCGGCGATTCGCCGAGCGAGCCACGGATGATGTCGTGGGTCGCCTCGGAGGTCCTGGTCACGTGGCAAGCGACCTGCCGGGGATGGTCGGCACGGCGGCCCAGGTACGAGAACACCGGCGTCGGCGTATCTCCCGGCTGCGCCTCCATCGCCGCGTAGTCGAGCGTGCGGCCGTCGAGCCGGGGCGGCGTGCCCGTCTTCAGGCGTGCCACGCCGAAGGGCAGCTCACGCAGACGGCATGCGAGCCGGTTGGACGGCGCATCCCCGGCCCTCCCGCCCGGTGTCTCGTCGCGGCCGATGAGTATCCGGCCGCCGAGGAAAGTGCCGACGGTCAGGACGACGTTGCGGGCCAAAAGGCGCCGTCCGTTTTCCGTCACCACGCCGGCGACGCACTCGCCCGCGACGATGAGATCCGCGACCGAGGCTTCCACGATGGTCAGCCCCCGCTGGTGTTCGAGCAGCCAGCCGATCGCACGCTTGTACAGCTCGCGGTCGGCCTGCGCGCGGGTGGCACGCACCGCCGGTCCCTTGCTTGCATTGAGTGTCCGGAACTGGATGCCGGCACGATCGATCGCGACGGCCATGGCGCCGCCGAGCGCATCGATCTCCCGCACGAGGTGGCCCTTGCCGATCCCGCCGATGGACGGGTTGCAACTCATCTGGCCGAGCCCGGACCGCTTCTGCGTCACCAGCAGGGTGCCGGCGCCGGCGCGGGCCGCGGCCAGCGCTGCCTCGGTGCCGGCATGACCGCCGCCGACGACGATGACGTCGAACCTCTGTTGCATGGCGTAATGGTCCACGAGATGGGCGGCGAATTCTACTCACTGGTCCCCCGTCTCGCCACTGCGCCGGTCCGACCTTTCGTCGTTCTGGCGCCATTGTGATCGCATTCTTTTTGAGCTTAGCTAAATCAATAGGTTAAGATCATTCCAGATGACCAAATGGCAGAGGTTATCGCGACAATTACTGGTACAAGGCGATAGCACCGAGCTGTAACCAAAAGGCGCCGTTGCGGCGGCAAAGAAGAACAGCGTGTCCGAGAGGCCGAAACGCAAACCGCGCCGCGGGCGCCAGCGATCGCCGACGCTGGACGATGTGGCGAAACGCGCCGGCGTGTCGTCGATGACCGTATCGCGCGTGATCAACCAGTCACCCGGCGTGCGTGACGAGACGCGCAGCCGCGTCGATGCTGCGATTCGCGAGCTGGGCTACGCGCCCAACGTGGCGGCCCGGCACCTCGCGAGCGCCGGGCTGATTCACCTGGCCATGCTGTATGCGAAGCCGCACGCGTACATCGCCGAGTTCCTGTTCGGAGGGCTGGACCAGGCGCGCAAGCATCACGCGCAGTTCATCATCGAAAAGTGCGAGAACATCCGCAAGGCCAGAGCGGAGATCGACCGTATCGTCTCGGAAGGCGCCGACGGCCTGTTGATCGCGCCGCCGATCGGCGATTCGGAACTGGTGCTGGATCACCTCGAGAACAGCGACGTTCCCGTCGTTGTCGTCACGTCGAGCCCGATACGCGCCAGCGTATCGGCGGTGTGCATCGACGGCTATGCCGCCACCCGCGAGATGACGCAGCACATCGTCTCGCTGGGGCACCGCAAGATCGGGTTTATCGTCGGCGATCCGAAGCACGCCTCCAGTGATCACCGGTTGCGCGGATATCGGGACGCACTGGCCGAGACCGGCATCGCCGCAAACGACGAATGGATCGCACAGGGCCTGTTCACCTACCGCTCGGGCCTGGACGCCGCAGAACAGCTACTCGGTCTCGACGACCGCCCCACGGCGATCTTCGCGAGCAACGACGACATGGCGGCCGCGGCGGTGGCGGTGGCGCAGCGGCGCGACCTCGACGTTCCCGCCGACCTGACGATCTGCGGATTCGACGACACGCCGCTCGCGACAGAGATGTGGCCGCAGCTGACGACGATCCACGTGCCCACTGCGGAACTGACGCGCACGGCCACCGACTTGCTGATGGAAAACATCCGCGCCCGGCAGCGCGGCGAAACACTTCCGCCCGAACACCGGGTGCTTGACTACCGCTTGATTCGCCGCCAGTCGGACGCGGCGCCACGGCTGCGGCCGCGCGTAACCGTTGGCATTTCGAGGTGAGTTAGCCCGCCGGCGTGCGGGTCACGTCCGGCTTTACTTGCCCGGCCATGCCCGCCAACATGACCAGGCTCTTGCCCGGACAGGACCCTAATTCAGGACACCCGTTGCCCCGCATGCACCGTACACCCGCGTTCTCCCTGTTACTGCTCGCCGTCGTGTCTTCCACGCTCGCACAGGCGGGTATCGAACTCGCCGACTGCCGCATCAACGCCGGGCCGGGTACCCCCGGCATCGCCGCACGCTGCGGACAATTCCCCCGGCCGCTCGATCCCGCCAACCCGGATTCGGAGACGATCGAACTCGCCGTGGCCGTCGTGCCGGCGTTGTCGCTGGAGCCCGCCCCGGACGCCTTCGTGCCGATCGCGGGCGGACCCGGCGGTTCGTCCATCAAGTTCTATGCGGCCTGGGCGGCCGCCTTCGAGCGCGTCCGGCAAAAGCGCGACATCCTGCTCGTCGATCAGCGCGGCACCGGCGACTCGGCCCCGATGACCTGCGACGTCGACGAGGACGTCGTCGCGGGAGCCTACAACCGGGACGACACCCTGAAGGCGACGCGGGATTGCCTGGCGGCGCTGCCTTACGATCCACGCTACTTCACGACCAGCGTCGCGATCACGGACCTCGAGGCCTTGCGCGCCGCGCTTGGCTACACGACGCTCGATCTGTACGGGTCGTCCTACGGCACGCGCGTCGCGCAACACTTCGCGCGGCACTACCCGGGCTCGACCCGCGCGGTGATCATCGACGGCGTCGTGCCGCCGCAGGTCCCGCTCGGGCCGGACATCGCCACCGAGTCGCAGCGCGCGCTGGACAGCGTCTTCGACCGTTGCGGCAAGGACGCCGACTGCAGCGCGAATTTCCCCGATTTGCGAGGCGGCTTTGGGCGCCTGGCGGAGATGCTCGCCGCCGGGCCGCTCGACGTCGACATCGCCGATCCGCTGACCGGCGAACCCGAGACGGTCCACTTCGGACAGCCGCAGCTGGCGGCGGCGATCCGCCTGCTGCTGTACGACGCCCGCTCGATCGCGTTGATACCACTGCTCGTGCACGAGGCGGCCAACGGCAATATCGCCCCGCTCGCAGCCGAATTCCAGATGATCAGCTCGGCGCTGTCGGACGAACTCTCCATCGGCATGCACAACGCCGTGGTCTGCACCGAGGATATCCCGTTCATCGATCCCGATACGGTCGATCAGGCCGCCATCGACGCTAGCTATCTGGGGCCGGATCAGTTCGACGCGTTGAAGACGATATGTTCCATCTGGCCGCGAGGCGTGCTCGACGACGACCTGTTGCAGCCGCTCGCGACCGACAAACCCGTGTTGCTGCTGTCCGGCGACGCGGACCCGATCACGCCCCCGCGGTACGCCGAACTTGCCGCCTCGCGGCTCACGAATTCCTGGCTGCTGACCGCCAGGAACCAGGGCCACGGCCTCGGCATGGTCGGCTGCACGCCGCGTATCATCGGCAGTTTCGTCGACGCGGGAAAGCTCGCTGACGGCGTCGCCGATTGCCTCGACGACAGCTTCGCGATGCCGTTCTTCCTGGATTTCGCGGGACCGAAGCCGTGATCGTCGTCGAAGACATCCACAAGTCCTTCGGCGACGTACGCGCCGTGCGCGGCGTCAGCTTCACGGCGCCCGACGGCAAGATCACGGGCCTGCTGGGCCCGAACGGTGCCGGCAAGTCGACGACCCTGCGTATCCTGTACACCGTCCTCAGGCCGGACGGCGGCTCCGCCCGCATCGACGGCATCGACGTCGTCGACGACAGTCTCGGTGCGAGGCAGCGCATCGGCGCGCTACCGCACGGCGCGGGCCTGTATCCGCATCTCACCGCGCGCGAGAACGTCGCCTACTACGGGCGTCTCTGCGGTCTCTCGGGTTCCGACCTCGACGACCGCGTCTCGCACATCATCGACCTGCTGGAGATCGACGACTTCGCGGACCGCCGCTCGAAGGGTTTCTCGCACGGCCAGCGCACCAAGGTCGCTCTCGCGCGGGCGCTGGTACACGACCCGCAGAATGTCATCCTCGACGAGCCGAGCACCGGCCTGGACGTCATGGCCACCCGCTCGCTGCGCGAGCTGATCCTGAAACTCAAGCAAGCGGGCCACTGCGTGCTCTTCTCCAGCCATGTCATGCAGGAGGTCGCCGCACTCTGCGACGACATCGTCATCATCGCCAACGGCAAGGTGGCCATCGACGACTCGGCCGACGGCATCCGCGAGCGTACCGGCTGCGCGGATCTCGAGGATGCGTTCGTCGCCGCCATCGGGCGCGTGGAGCCGGACTGATGCAGACGCTCATCAGGGTCTTCGCCAAGGAGGTGCTCGACAACTTCCGCGAGCGCCGGGCACTCGTCTCGGCGCTGATCATGGGGCCGCTGTTCGGTCCCGCGCTTTTCGCATTCGTCATCAACCTCTCGGTCGGGCGTTCGCTGGCGACGGCGGACCAGTCGATGGACCTGCCCGTCATCGGCGCCGAGCGGGCGCCGGAGCTCGTCCGTTACCTCAGCAGCCGCAACATCGTCGTGGTCGACGGTCCGGCGGACCGCGATGCGGCCGTCGCGGCCGTGAAGGCCGGCAAGCACAACGTCGTCCTCTACATCCCGGAGGACTTCGGCGAGCAGCTCCGCGCCGCGCAGCCCGCACGCGTCGAAGTATTCGCCGACGAGGCCAATACCGTGGCCGACCGGGACGCGCGGCGCGCGCGCAATGCGCTGCAGGACTACAGCCGGGAACTCGCGGCGCTCCGCCTCGTCGCCCGCGGCATCAGCCCCCTCGTCATGAAACCGATCAACGTCGACGACGTCGACGTGTCGACGCCCAGCGGGCGCTCGGCCGTGTTGCTGGGCATGATGAGTTACTTCTTCATCTTCGGCACGCTGATGGGCGGCATGTACCTGGCGATCGACTCGACGGCCGGCGAGCGCGAGCGCGGCTCCCTCGAACCGTTGCTGGCACTGCCCGTCACGCGCGAGCAGCTGATGCTCGGCAAGATCGCCGCGACCTGCACGTTCATGGCCCTGTCGTTGCTGCTCAGCCTGACCGCGTTCTTCGTCGCATTGAAATTCATGCCGCTCGAGCAGCTCGGCATGACGCCGAACTTCGGCCCGCCGGTCGTCCTGGCCGCATTCGGGATCCTGGCGCCGTTCATCCTGCTCGGCGCGGCACTGATGACGCTGGTGGCCTCGTTCACGAAGAGCTACAAGGAAGCGCAGACCTGGCTGTCCATGGTGCTGGTCGCGCCGACGCTGCCCATACTGATCGTCAGCATCCTGACGATCCGGCCGAGACTCGAATTCATGTTCATCCCCAGCCTCAGCCAGCACCTGCTGCTGGTGCACATGATCAAGAACGAGCCGCTCAAGCTGCTCGACGTCGCAATCTCGGTATCGAGCACGCTGGCGATCGGGGCCGCGCTGACGTATGTCTGTGCGCGGCTGTATCGCCGCGAGAGCCTGCTCGGCTAGCAAACCGTCTCGGCTGGCGCGATACGTCGTTGCGCAGCGCCTCGTGTCGCACTCACCTGGGACGGTTTGCAATCTGGCGGTCGCTATTTGCCGATACAGAATTCCGAAAAGATCCGGCCGAGGAGCTCGTCGGAGGACACCGCCCCGGTGATCTCGCCGAGCGCCTCCTGGGCGAGGCGCAATTCCTCGGCGAGCAGCTCGCCGGCGCGATTGTCGGCAAGCGCGCGCCGGCCGTTGTCGAAATGTGCGCTGGCGCGTGCGAGGGCCTCGACGTGCCGGCGCCGGGCGGTGAATGCGCCCTCGCCGAGGTCGCCCGCGCCCGCGAGCCCGGCGAGGTGCCGGCGCAGGGCGTCCACGCCCGCGCCGGTCAGCGCGGAGATCCACAGGCCGTCGTCCCGTGCGCCGGGCGCATCGCCGGTGACGTCGATCTTGTTGTGCACGTGCGTCACCGGCACGCCCGCGGGCAGGCCCGCATCGGGTGCCGCGCCTCGGACGCTCGCGTCCTGGATCCAGAGCACCGCATCGGCGCTCGCAAGTGCCTCGCGTGCGCGGCGGATTCCTTCGGCCTCGATGCGGTCCGGGTCCTCGCGCAGACCGGCGGTATCGACCAGTTCCACGACGAGGCCGTCGACGTCGATGCGTTCGCGCAGCACGTCGCGCGTCGTCCCGGCGACTTCGGTAACGATGGCGCTCTCTTCTCCGGACAGGCGATTGAGCAGGCTCGATTTGCCCGCGTTGGGCGCGCCCGCGATGACGATCCGCAGTCCGTCCCGCAGTATGCGGCCGGCGTGCACGCGTGCGCCGAGATCGGCGAATGCCGCAGCGCACTCATCGAGGCCGGCGGCGAGTGCGCTGTCGGCGAGGAAGTCGATCTCTTCCTCGGGGAAGTCGATCGCGGCTTCCACGTGCATGCGCAGGCGGACGAGCCTGTCGGCAAGCGCATCGATCTCCCGCGAGAACCGGCCGCTGAGGGAACGTAACGCGGCACGGGCCGCCTGCGCGCTGCCGCTCGCGATGAGGTCCGCGACGGCTTCCGCCTGAGCGAGGTCCAGCTTGTCGTTGAGGAAAGCCCGCCGGGTGAATTCACCCGGCTCGGCGCGCCGGGCGCCCAGCGCTACCGCCGCCTCGACCAGCGAGGCGAGCACGCAGGGGCCGCCGTGTGCATGCAGCTCGAGGACGTGCTCGCCGGTGAACGACGCCGGTGCCGCGAAGAACAAAGCGAGGCCGGTATCCAGCTCCCTACCCGTACCGTCGCGGAAACGAACCCGGGTGGCCCGGCGCGGTTCGGGCACACTGCCCAGCATCGCCCTCGCTATCGCGGGTGCATCGTCTCCCGAGAGACGCACGATGCCGATTCCGCCGATCCCCGGCGGTGTGGCGATCGCGACGATGGTGTCCATGCTGGCGGCTCGGTCGCTGCCGGGTTGCCCGGCCAGCCCGTCAGTCGCTCGCCTTCTTCTTCCCGCCCGGGTGCCGCTTGCCTTCCTCGGTGACGACCTTGTTGATCCTCCACTGCTGAGCGATGGACAACAAGGTATTCGTCACCCAGTAGAGCACCAGGCCCGAGGGGAAGAAGGCGAAGAACACGGTGAAGATCAGCGGCATGACCTGCATGACTTTCATCTGCACCGGGTCGCCGACCTGCGGGTTCAGGCGCTGCTGGAAGAACATCGCCGCGCCCATGATCAACGGCAGGATGAAATAGGGATCGCGGGACGAGAGGTCGGTGATCCAGAACGCGAACGGCGCCTGCCGCATCTCGACGCTCTCCACCAGCACCCAGTAGAACGCCAGGAAGAACGGCATCTGGATCAGGATCGGCAGACAGCCGGCCGCGGGATTGACCTTCTCGCGCTTGTAGAGCTCCATCATCGCCTGGCTGAGCGCCTGCTTGTCGTCCTTGTACCGTTCCTGCAATGCTTTCAGGCGCGGCTGCAGGTTGCGCATCTTGGCCATCGACCGCCCGCTGGCCTGGGTCAGCTTGTAGAACGCGAGCTTGATCAGCGCGGTGACAAGGATGATGGCGACGCCCCAATTGTGGACCAGCGTGTGCACCATGCTCAGCAACAGGAACAAGCGGATGCGACAGGATGGTCAACGGGCCGTAGTCGACCGTGAGCGGGAGCTTGGGGTCGACCGCGGACAGCTGCTTCTGGAGCTTCGGCCCGATGAACAACGTCTCGGTGAACGTGTCGCTGGCGCCGGGTTCGATGCTGCGCTTGAGTCCGACGACGCTGGCGGTCATGCGATCGTGTGCTTCCTGCACGCGGAACGCGTGCTCCTTACCCTCGTTCGGAACGACCGCGGACAGGAAATGATGCTGGATCGCCGCGATCCAGCCGTGATCCGTCTTGAAATCGTAGGGGCCGTCCTTGAGCAGGTCGTCGTGCTTCAGCTTCTCCGCCGCATCGCCGTCGTAGATCTTCGGGCCGTCGAAGGAGTACGTCGCAATGTTGAACATCGACCGCTTGGTGTTATGGAAGCGCCGGATGAGCTGCGAGTACTGATCGCCGCGCCATGCGGTCGCGGTGCCGTTGTGGACCGTCTGTTCGACCTCGATGGCGTAGCTGCCGCGCTTGAAGCGGAAAAGTTTCTCGACGCTGAGGCCCTGCCCGTCTGTCCACGTGAGCGGCACGACGAGGACGTCGTCGTCGCCCATGGCGAAACTCGTGCGGCTCGCGGTGAACGTCGCATCGTGGCCCGGCGCCGGACGCAGTCCGGTGCGGATCTGGCCGAAGTTTTCGGTGCCGGGGTCGAGCAGCACGACCGGTACGTCGGGCTGGTCCTTCGCAACCGGATACCTGGGCAGCGCCGCACGGACGATCGTGCCGCCCGTCAGGCTGATCTCCACGTCGAGCACGTCCGTCGTGACGTGGATTCGCGGAGCGGCCGGCGCGGTTCCGGATTCCGGCTCCGTCGCCGCCGGCGCGTTCGCAGCCGAAGATGGCACCGAGAGCTCGGGAAGATCGGCGGGCGGCAGTTCCTCGGGAGTCGCGGTCGCGGCGGGTTCCGATGTCTCGGCGGCCGGCGCGGCTGGCGCCGGCTTCGGGCCGTAGTCCTGTTGCCAGGCCTGAAACGTCAGCCACAACATCAGGCCGAAGAACGCCCATATGAGAAGTCGTTGATTGTCCATCTCAGGTTCTAGTCCTGCCCCTTGTCCCCGGGCCCGGCATGACGGCATCGGCGCCAGTGACGCTCGAGGCTGTCGAACAGCTGCGGATTCGCTGCCTCGCCGGTCGCGGCCTGGCTGAGCACGACGACGTCGAGTCCCGCCAGTGCCGCCTGGTTCGACCGAAACGATTCGCGAACGATACGCTTGATCCTGTTTCGCGCCGTGGCCCTGCGACAGTGCTTCTTGGCGATCGCGAGCCCGAGTCTGCCCGTCTCCCGATCATTGCCGAGGCACAGTACCGTAAACCATTTATCTCGGCTGCGGGTTCCTTTCTTGAATACCCGGTCGAACGCTGCCGCATCGAGCAGGCGCCTGTCTCTGCCGAGCCGGAACAGTGGTCCGCCAGCCTGTCGTCGGGACGACGACTACGGTGTCAGTCTTGCGCGGCCCTTGGCACGGCGCCGCTTCAGGACCAGGCGTCCGGCCTTGGTCGACATCCGGGCGCGGAAACCGTGATTGCGTGCGCGTTTTATTTTGCTCGGCTGGTACGTGCGTTTCATTTGCCTGGCACCTGGGTTTTCCGCATGCCATTCAAGGGCCTGCGTCCGGAAAGGGCGGCAAGGGTACGCAGATGGTCAGACAGTGTCAATAGAGCGCCAATTTCGTGCGTCCCGGCACTCTCTGGCAGCGCGCTGGTAGAGGGTATAGACTGCCCCGTCTTCACCATTACAACAACTCCAATACGCCGTGCCGGGAAATTCGTGCCTGCCGAGATGACGCTATGGAACCGCTGCATCCGCGACTTGCAGGCGGAGCTCCCTGAACAACAGTTCAACACCTGGATCCGACCGCTGCAGGCCATCGAGGACGGCAACACTTTGCGTCTGCTCGCACCCAACCGCTTCGTCGTCGACTGGCTGCGGCAGCATTACATGGAACGGATCGTCGAGATCGTCGATGACTGCGGCACGCGAGCCGAGGTCGTCGTCGAGGTCGGTTCGCGGAACGGGGGCCGGCCCGCAGATCCGGTACAGCATCGCTCCATGCCGGCCGGCAGCCAGCTGCCGGCCATCGAATCACGCCTGAACCGGTCGTTTACCTTTGCGAAATTCGTCGAGGGCAAGAGCAATCAGCTGGCGCGGGCGGCGGCTTTCCAGGTCGGCGAGAATCCCGGGGCATCTTACAATCCGCTGTTCATCTACGGCGGCGTGGGCCTCGGCAAGACGCACCTGATGCACGCGATCGGGAATGCGATGCTGGAGAAGAAGCCGGCGGCACGCGTGGCCTACGTGCATTCGGAGCGGTTCGTGGGCGACATGGTCCGCGGCCTGCAGCACAACACGATCTCGGAATTCAAGCAGCGCTACCGCTCGCTGGACGCCTTGCTGATCGACGACATCCAGTTTTTCGCCGCAAGGACCGCTCGCAGGAGGAGTTCTTCCACACCTTCAATGCATTACTGGAGGGCCAGCGCCAGATCGTGCTGACCTGTGACCGCTATCCCAAGGAAGTCTCGGGCTCGAGGAGCGGCTGAAGTCCCGGTTCGGCTGGGGCCTGACAGTGGCGATCGAGCCGCCGGAGCTGGAAACGTCGCGTGGCGATCCTGATGAGCAAGGCGGCGGCCGAGGGGGTCGAGCTGCCCGAGGAAGTGGCGTTTTTCATTGCCAAGCGGATCCGCTCCAACGTCCGCGAGCTGGAGGGTGCCCTGCGGCGCGTGGTCGCGAACGCGCGGTTCACGCGGCGGCCGATCGACCTGGAGTTCGCGAAGGAGGCGCTGAGGGACCTGCTGGCATTGCAGGACCGGCTGGTATCGATCGAAAACATTCAGAAAACCGTGGCCGAGTATTTCAAGATCCGGGTCGGCGGATCTGTTGTCCAAGCGGCGCAGCCGATCGATTGCGCGGCCGCGGCAGATCGCGATGGCGCTGGCGAAGGAACTGACGCAATCACAGCCTGCCGGAAATCGGGGATGCCTTCGGCGGCCGGGACCACACGACGGTGCTGCACGGCTGCCGGCGCATCAAGGCGCTGCGGGAGACGGACAAGCGAGTCGACGAGGATTATCTCAACCTGTTGAGAACACTGACGGGATGATGTGGATAACCGGTGCATAGCTGGCGACGGAGATTTATCCACAAGCTACTCACAGGGGGCCCGCGACTAACGCACGCGTTTCCCTGCAGGGATTTTATTGTAACTGATTGTATTTGAAGGGATTATTATCTTATCCACAGGAGCGGGGTGAGCTAATAATAGTAACAAAAGCTAACTGTCCAATTTTTATTAACAGGTGAAAGCCATGAAGTTGAGTGCAACACGTGACGTGTTGTTGAAACCGTTGCAAGCGGTGATCGGTGTCGTGGAGCGGCGGCAGACGATGCCGATATTGTCGAACGTGCTGCTGGTCGCCAGGGGTGCCGAGCTGTTGGTGACGGCAACGGATCTGGAGGTCGAGCTGGTGGCGCGTGCCGACGTCGCGGTGGAGACCGGCGGGGAGATCACGGTATCGGGACGCAAGCTGCTGGATATCTGCCGTGCGCTGCCGGAAGGGTCGACGGTGGATCTTGCGGTATCGGGGGAGAAGGCGGTCGTCAAGTCGGGGCGCAGCAAGTTCACGCCTGGCGACGTTGCCGGCGGCGGAATTTCCCACGGTGGAAGACATCAAGGCGACGCAGAAGATCGAGGTGGACTCGGGTGTCCTGGCGCGCCTGATCGAGAAGACGCATTTCTCCATGGCCCAGCAGGACGTGCGCTATTACCTGAACGGCATGCTGCTGGAGACGGCGGACAAGCAGCTTCGGGCGGTGGCGACCGACGGGCACCGGCTGGCGCTGTGCGAAGCGGAGCTCGGCGAGGAAGAGCGGTGCGGAGCAGCAGGTGATCGTGCCTCGCAAGGGTGTGCTGGAGTTGCAGACGACTGCTGGGCGATGAGGGGCCGGTGACGGTCGAACTGGGGCCGAATCACGTACGGATACAGGTCGAGGGCATCCGTTTCACGTCGAAGTTGATCGACGGGCGGTTTCCCGAATACGGGCGGGTCATTCCGAAAGACACGACGAATGAGCTCACGGCGGACCGGACGGCTACTGCGGGCTGCACTGCAGCGGACGGCGATCCTGTCGAACGAGAAGTACCGGGGGATCCGGCTGGTGATCCGGCCGGGAGGTATCACGATCCAGGCGCACAACCCGGAGCAGGAAGAAGCTGAGGAGGAACTCGAAGTCCAATACGGCGGCGAAGACATCGAGATCGGCTTCAACGTGAATTACCTGCTGGATGCGCTGGGAGCGATAGACGGCGAAGAGATCAGTCTGTCGGTGCTGGACAGTAATTCGAGCTGCCTGATCCGGTCGCCGGGCAAAGAGGACAGCAAGTTCGTCGTGATGCCGATGCGCCTCTAGTACGGCGGGGGGCGGCCGGCATGCCCGTGGAGTGGTTTTCGGCGCGGAATTTCCGGTGCCTCGCGGAAATCGACTTCGAGCCGGAACCTGGATACAACCTGATCCATGGACAGAACGCATCGGGGAAAACGAGCCTCCTCGAGGCGATTGCCTATCTCGGGCCGCGGCAGGTCGTTCCGCGGCGCGGGAACCCGGGAATTGATCCGGCATGGTGAGGAAGAGTTCCTGCTGCGCGGCCAGATTCGGGAAGGCGGCCAGCCGCTCGCGCGTCGGGGTCCGGAACGGGAGTCAGGGCCTGGAGACCCGCGTAAACGGGGAGCCTGTCGGAGCGGCCGGCCTCGCGAGCATTCTGCCCGTGCAGGTTGTCGATCCCGATGTCCATGAACTGGTCGCGGGCTCGCCGGACAGGCGGCGGCGCTATCTGGATTGGCTGGCGTTCCACGTGGAACCGGGCTACCTGGAACGGTGGCGCCGGTTTCGGCGCATACTGAAACAGCGCAATGCGGCGCTGCGCGAGGGGGCCGCGCAAGCCGCGATCGGTACCTGGAATGCCGAGTTCGCCGCGGCGGCACTGGCGGTGGACGCGGCCAGGCGTGCCGCGCTCGAGGCCGTGTTGCCGGCGCTGCAACGAACCGGCGACACGCTACTCGGGCAGCGGGCTGGGGTATGTGTACCGGGCGGGGTGGGGCGCCGATCGCGAGCTGCTCGAGCAGCTCGAGGCGGGGCTCGCCCGGGATCAACAGCAGGGCAGCACGCAGGCGGGGCCGCAACGAGCGGACCTCAGGCTCCTTTATGACGATCGGCAGGCGAAGCGGCTCGTGTCGCGGGGCCAGCAAAAGCTGCTGGCGTGTGCGATGGTGCTGGCGGCGACCGAGACCGTGCAGGCCAGGCTGGGCCGGCCTCTGTTGTTGTTGCTGGACGACCCCGCAGCCGAGCTGGATGGCGCATCGCTGACTCGGCTGATGGGCTGCGTGAGCGCGCTGCAGTGCCAGGTCATCGCGACCAGCATCGAGCCGGATACCCGAATTTTCGACCAGCCGCCCGCCGTGTTTCACGTGGAACGCGGCATCCTGGCGTCCGCCGGTGCCGACGCCGGAACGGCAAACCAAAACAACGCATAATCCCTTAAAAAAGAACGCTTTGAGGCTGCTTTTGCAGGCCAATTTTGATAGAATGGATCGGTTTTCACCCGGGGCTGACGAATGGCCGGCAAATCTGACTATACTTCCAGTAATATCAAGGTCTTAAAGGGCCTCGAGGCCGTACGCAAGCGGCCGGGGATGTACATCGGCGATACCGATGACGGCACCGGTCTGCACCACATGGTTTTCGAGGTCGTCGACAACTCCATCGACGAGGCGCTCGCCGGCTTTTGCGATGCGATCACGGTAACGATCCACGCGGACGAATCCGTGACGATCGCCGACGATGGCCGCGGTATCCCGGTCGATCTGCACCCGGAGGAAGGCCGCTCGGCCGCCGAGGTGATCATGACCGTGCTGCACGCCGGCGGCAAATTCGACGCCAACTCCTACAAGGTTTCCGGGGGGCTGCACGGCGTCGGCGTGTCCGTGGTGAACGCCCTGTCCGAGCAACTCGTCCTCACCATCCATCGCGACGGCCGCAGCTACCAGCAGGAGTACGTGCACGGCGAGCCGCAGCGGCCGCTGACCGAGGTCGGGCAGACCGACCGCACCGGGACCACGATCCGCTTCAAGCCGAGCAGTGCCACGTTCACCAATATCGAATTCAACTACGACATCCTGGCCCGCCGCCTGCGGGAGCTGTCGTTCCTGAATTCGGGGGTGCGCATCCACCTGGTCGACGAGCGCGACGAGCGCAAGGACACCTTCGAGTACCAGGGCGGTATTCAGGCCTTCGTCAAACACCTGAACCGGAACAAGACCCCGATCCACGAGACGGTGATCCACTTCTCGACGATGAAGGACGATGTCGGTGTCGAAGCGGCGCTGCAGTGGAACGACGGTTACCAGGAAAACATGTTCTGCTACACGAACAACATCCCGCAGCGAGACGGCGGAACGCATCTGGCCGGATTCCGCAGTGCACTGACGCGCACGCTGAATGCCTATATCGACAACGAGCTGAGCGGACGCAAAGAGCGCTATACGCCGTCGGGCGACGATGCCCGCGAGGGCCTGACCGCGGTCCTGTCGGTGAAGGTTCCCGACCCGAAGTTCTCGTCCCAGACCAAGGACAAGTTAGTTTCATCTGAAATTAAGGCCGTCGTCGAACAGGCGATGTCGTCGCGTCTCGAGGAATTCCTGCTCGAACACCCGCAGGACGCCAAGATGATCGCCTCCAAGATCGTCGACGCCGCGCGGGCGCGCGAAGCCGCACGCAAGGCGCGTGAGATGACGCGGCGCAAGGGCGCCCTGGACGTCAGCGGACTGCCCGGCAAACTGGCCGACTGCCAGGAGAAGGACCCCGCAAAGTCGGAGCTGTTCCTGGTCGAGGGCGATTCGGCCGGCGGCTCGGCCAAGCAGGGCCGCGATCGCCGGACGCAGGCGATACTTCCGCTCAAGGGCAAGATCCTCAACGTCGAAAAGGCGCGCTTCGACAAGATGCTGTCGTCCGTCGAGGTGGGCACGCTGATCACCGCGCTGGGCTGCGGAATCGGCCGCGACGATTTCGATCCCGACAAGCTGCGCTATCACCGCATCATCATCATGACCGACGCGGATGTCGACGGCTCGCACATTCGCACGCTGCTGCTCACGTTTTTCTATCGGCAGATGCCCGAACTGATCGAGCGCGGACACGTCTACATCGCCCAGCCGCCGCTGTACAAGATCAAGCGCGGCAAACAGGAGGTGTACGTCAAGGACGATGCGGAACTCAGTACCTACCTGCTCAATGCCGCCGTCGACAGCGCAGCGCTGTATGTCAACGCCGAGGCGCCGCCGCTCACCGGAGTCGCCCTCGAGACGCTGGCCAGGGAACACATCGCCGTCGAGAAGATCATCCTGCGGCTTGCCTCCCGCTACGACGAAGCGGTACTCCGCGCCGTCGCCCGCCTGCCGAAGGTGACGCCGGCGATGACCGAAGACCTCGGACGGCTCGAGGACTGGACGCAGAAGCTCGTGGCAGTCCTGCCGCAGCGGGGCAGCGACCGGGCGTCGAACGGCAATGGCGGCTCCTACAGCGCCGTGCTGGAACGCGGCAACGAAGACGGCGAGGGCGTGCGTATCGCGATCACGAAATTCCAGCACGGCATCGGCACGACGCGTTACCTGCCGCGTGAGTTTTTCGGCACCAACGAGTACTCGCACATCATGGTACTGGCGGAGAAGCTGGCCGATCTTGTTGCCGAGGGCGCGTTCATTCAACGGGGAGATCGTCGCCAGGCCGTCGGTTCGTTCGCGGCGGCGGTCGACTGGCTGATGGACGAGGCACGCCGCGGACAATCGATTCAGCGCTATAAAGGCCTCGGCGAGATGAATCCGGACCAACTCTGGGAGACCACGGTCAATCCGGAGTCGCGCCGGCTCATGCAGGTGAAGATCGAAGACGCCGTCAAGGCCGACGAAATCTTTACGACCTTGATGGGGGACCAGGTGGAACCGCGCCGCGAGTTTATCGAGAGGAACGCGCTCACCGTCGCGAACCTCGACATCTGAACCTGCGTCATCCGGGTGGCGACAGGCGCCAGCGCAACACCAGCGGCAATACCGTCAGGTTGCTGACGACGGCAGTCGCCAGCGCGAGCGCGCAGTATGCGGCGAACTGCCGCGTCGTCGGGAAAGCGCTGAACTGGCACAGGCCGAGCCCGAGGCACAGCATCAGCGTGCTGAGGATGACGCTGAACTCGATGCTACTGCCGGCCAGCCGGTCGCCAGCCGCGCCTACGAACAGGATGTGGATCGCATCGTCGACGATAACCCCCAGGGCAATCAGGAATACGAAGACCGTCACCAGGTTGAGCGGATTCCCGATCAGCCAGACGACCCCGCAGACGACCGCCAGCGGCACCGTGTTCGCCAGCAGCGTGCTGAGCAGCGCACGCCAGGAACGGAACAACACCACGATAGCGCCGAAGATCAGCGCGGCCGACCAGGCGAGCGACGCCAACAGCGACCGCATCGCCTCGCGGTCGATCGCTTCGTAGACCAGCCCGGCATTGCTGTAGACGACGTCGACCCCCCGCGGCAGGCTGCCGCGGAGTTGTCCGATCAGCGCCGCGGCGTCGTCGAGCCGCCTGTCGTCGATCATGAGCGCAGAAACGATGTAAGCATTTTGCCTGCCGGCGGCCGGCTCCATGCTGACCTGCCGCACGCCGTGGCTGCCGGCGAGCGCGTCCCGCACGCGACCGGCTTGCCGCAGTGCAAACAGGGCATCCTGCCCCGGCGCATCGACAGAGACCAGGACACTCAACGGCGAGAACACGTAGAAGTCCCGCTCGAAGGCACGCAGCGCGCGTGAGAACGTCGCATGATCCGGGAGGAACGCGCGCGGGTCCGACCGCACCGGGAGCCCGGGAACGGTTGCGAGGCCGAGAAGCATCGCGGCCAGCAGCACCGCGCCGACCGGTTTGCGGCGCGCGGCCAGCCAGCGCGACCCGGCGGCGAACATTCCGACACCGTGCAACGGCCCGGGCGCACCCGACAGGTAATGCCGCAAAGACCACGGTGCCGCGAGCAACAGCAGCACGAACAGCGCCGACAGCGCAGACGCCGACACCAGGCCCAGGTCGGCGATCGGCGGAATCTCGTTCAGGCCCAGCGACGCGAGCGCGATGGCCGTCGTCAGGCACGAGAAGAAGAACGCGGGCCCGACCCGGCGCAGCGTCGTACGGACGGCGGCACCGATATCCGGATTTTCGTGGTGCAACTCGCGAGCCTTGGCGATGAAATGGCAGCTGTTCGCAAGGCCCACGATCAGGACGATCGGCAGGGCGAGCAGCGTGATCAGGTTGATTGCGACGCCGGCGACCGAGAACGCTGCGAGCGTGGCGGCTATCGCAGCGAAGCTTGCGAACACCGGGAGGATGAGCGCGCGCCAGCGCCTGAACGCCATGTACAGCGCGGCGAGCATCGTGACGACGATCGTCGGGATGAGCAGCCGCAGGTCATGCGACACGGCGTGGGCGATGTCGTCCTCGAGATCTGCGCCGGCGAGGATGCGCCAATGATGGCCGTCGCCCTGCGCCCGGACCTGATGCAGGACTCGCCGCTCCAGTGTGCGGGGACTCTCGACCACGATCAGGAAGCGTCGCGCCTGCGAGTCGATGAGCCCGGCCGAGCGGGGGGTGTCGCGCAGGTCGGCAAGGAGCCGGGCCACGGGGTCCTGCGCCGTCAACCCATAGAGGAACAGCTGGTCGCGGGCCGAGTCGATCGAGCTCACGGTGACGGCGTCGCCGAGCGCCGCGAGTCGGCTGCGCAGTGCGCCGATATCGGCAAACGCCTCGCCGATCGTCTCGGTCGCCGGCTCGGCCGTGATCGCGACGAGGACGCGGTCGCCGGAGGCCGCACGGATTTCCCTGGCGATCGCTGCCTGCGGGTTGTCACCGGACATGCGATCGATCATCGAACCGTCGATCGCCGGGTCCCGGAAAGACGCCGCCACGACGACCGCGACGAGTGCGGCCAAAGCCGACAGACGCGGCCACGCCGCCGGCCAGGCCAGCAGTCCCGGCCAGTCTGTCTTCGCTGCGGGGTGCATTCTTCGTCCAGTCTACCGGCACGTCTCGCGGCGTGCGGGCTCCCGTTACAATGTCGGGATGAACCGCCGCCGCCTGATCCACGCCACGTTCCTCACGGTCCTGCCCCTGTTAGTCGCCGTGTCGGGCCTCGATGTTCTGACCACGACGCTGCTCGTCGCCGGGATGTTGCTCTGGCGCTGGCTGATCGTGCTCAGCAGCCTGTCGCGGGCGCCGAACGCGCCGCCGCTGGTGCTCGAGACGGTGCCGGCCAGCCATTTCGTGGAGAAGGTGCGCTGGTGCATGGATCGGCTCGGCGTCGACTATGTCGAGCATCAGAGCGCGGCGGCGCTCGGCGCCTTCTTCGCCGGGCGCACCGTACCCCGACTCCGGGCCCGCACCGGCGTGGTCGAATCGGTAATCGGAAACTCCCCGGAGATCCTGCGTTACCTCTGGGGAATCTACGCCGCGCCGCTCGGCGAAGGCGCCGCGTTCCTGGCCCCGACGCCCGAGCGCCTCCAGCTCGAGCGCAGGCTCGATCGCTACGGCGTCAACCTGCAGGTCTGGGTCAACAATCACCTGCTGCCGAGGCGCGACCTGACGCTCCACGTCTGGGGAGTCGACAGTCGGCGCGTGCCCGTCTGGCAGCGGCTCACGGTCCGGCTGTTGTATCCGCTGCTCGCGGTACTGACCCGCCGCGCCTTTGCGATCAGCCCGGAGCGGGGGGCGAAAGCCCTGTCCGGCATCGAGGAATTGCTCGGCGAGATCGAGGCCCGGCTGGCCGATGGCCGCCGTTCCATCCTCGGCGGCGACACCATCAACTATACGGACATCACCTTCGCGGCCTTCGGCGGTCTGTGGCTCCAGCCCGGCGGGTACGCCGGCGGCCAGGGCGAGGACGGCCGCCTGCCGCGGGAGGGGATGCCCGCGGGCATGCGTGCCGACATCGACCGATGGCTTGAAGACTATCCGAAGGCTACTATGTTCGTCAGGACGCTGTATGAGCGAGAGCGCTTTGTCTGACGGCCTCCGGGAGGTCAAAACGATGAACAGGCTTTTGCCAGTGGTCGGGCTGTCCGTTCTGGCGGCGTGTGCCAGCCGTACGGTGCTGGACAGGGAAGCGGTCGCCGATTTCGTTGCGGCAAGGCACCTGGAACAGGCGCCCTACATCAGCAGCGACACTTCCGACGGCTGGGAGAGTCTGAACGACTACTACCTCCTCTACCATAACCGCCGTGGCGAGTATCTCGTCGAGTTCGCGAGCCGCTGCTGGGACCTGAACACCAATCACGTCGTGCCCGACACGCGCTGGGACAGCACGCGCATCGAAGCCCGATACGACACGATCCGCGGTTGCCGCATCGGCAATATCTACAAGCTGAAAGAAGAGGAAGTCGCCGAACTCCGCAATCTCGGTGCAGCCCCCGGCAGCCGGAACTGATCGCGGCGGGAACCCGCGTCAGGCTCCGGTGAGGCGCTTGCCGAGTTCGACCACCACTGCGGCGAGGGCCTCGACATCTTCGTTGCGGGTCCGCCAGTTGGAAAAAGCCGGTCGGAAAATCGTGCGCGGGCCGATCCTGGAAGTGCCGACCAGGAATCGGCCGTCGTCGATCACCGCTTCGCCGAGGCGTTGATTGAGTGCGTCGAGCTCCGTTTCCGACAGCCCGCCGGGGTTGTAGCGGAACGCGACGATATTGAGCCCGGGATCGTTCATGAGTTCGAGTTCCGCGGTGTCCCTGACGACCTGTGCAAAGTGCTGAGCGATGTCCAGGCAGTGCTCGACGATGCGGCGATGTCCGCTGCGGCCGTAGGCCTGTAGCGTCGCCCACACCGCGAAGCTGCGGGCGCGCCGCGAACTCTCCGGACCGATGGCGCCGTACGTGGGCCGCGCGTCGTTCTCGTCCGCCAGATAATCTGCCGAGTAACGGAATGCGCGCGCCATCAGGCCGTAGTCGCGCACGAAGGCGTAGCCCGAATCGTAAGGGACGTTCAGCCACTTGTGGCCGTCGACCGTGGCGGAATCGGCTCGCTCCAGGCCCGCGACGAAGTGCTCCGTCCGGGGCGAGACGGCCGCGAACAGGCCGAATGCGCCGTCCACGTGGACCCAGCAATTGTGTTCGCGCGCGCAATCGACCATCTCCGCGAGCGGATCGAATTCCCCGGCATTGACTTCGCCCGCATTGACGACCACGAGCGCGGGCCGCCCGTCGAGTTCCTGCAGGCCGGCGCGAAACGCCGCAAGATCCAGCCTGCCGAAGTCGTCCCGGCCGATACTGCCGCACGTTTCCCCGCCCGACCCCCTGCAGCGCGAGGACTTTCAGCGTGCTGGCATGCACGAATCCCGACGTCAGCACGGGCATCTGCGGCAGCCCCGCGAGGCCGCTCTCGGAGGGGTCGACGCCGAGTTGCTCGCCCCACCATTGCCGTGCGGCCGCCAGGCACACGAAATTCGCCATCGTCGCGCCGGTGACCATTACGCCGGACCACGCCGCCGGCAGACCGAGCAGCTCTTTCAGCCAGTCCAGCGCCTGGCGCTCCATCTCGACGCCGACCGGGGACAGGATCCAGGTGTAGGTCACCGCATCGAACGCCGTCGCGAGCAGGTCGGCCCCGAGCGCGGCCGGCGTGTCGCCACCGATGACGAAGTGGTAACAGCGCGGCCCGGCGGTGTTCGCCCCGGCCAGCTCACAGAGCCGCAGCAACTCTTCGATGGCTGCCTGGGCGCCGCAGCCGGTCTCCGGCAGCGGGCGCCGCAATACGGCAAGCGCCGCGGCGGGATCCTTTTGCAGGGCCGGCCGATCGTCGGTACCGAGCAGCACGGCGGAGATTGCCGCGCCGAGCTGATCGACGAGCCTGGCTATCTCTTCGCGAAACGCGGCACCGAGGTCGGCATCGGCCATGCGATTATCTCCGGGGCCCTGATAAGCGTCGCATTCTAAAACCTATCTCGAAATACTTCGCGACCACGAAGTATTTCGAGATAAGTTCTGGCTTTTCCCGACGGGGGCTCGTCAGCGCCCCGGTTTTTAGGCTAAATAGTCAGGTATGGATATCGCAGTATTCGGCGCCACGGGGTTTGTCGGTGGCTACCTCGTCGATGCGCTGGTCGGCGCAGGATACCGGCCGTCGGTGCTGGTGCGGGACGGCAGCGAGGGCAGACTGCAACGCGCCGCGCAGTGCCAGGTCACCGGGGGCGACCTCGACGATGCGGCGGCGGTACGCAAGGTCGTCGAGGGCTGCGGCGCCGTGATCTACAACGTCGGCCTGTTGCGCGAGGCGCCGGGGTCGGGCGCCACTTTCGAGGCGGCGCATTACGGTGGTGTCGTCGCCGTTGCCGCCGCGGCGAAGGCCGCCGGCATCGAGCGGTTCCTGCTGATGAGCGCCAACGGCGTCAGGGGTGACGGCACCGCCTACCAGCAGACCAAGTGGCGCGCCGAACAGCACCTCGCCGGGCAGGGTTTCGCGGTCACGATCTTCCGGCCCTCGGTCATCTTCGGCGATCCGCGGGGCGCGATGGAGATCGCGACCCAGCTCTGCCGTGACCTGGTCAAACCGCCACTGCCCGCGGTCGCGTTGCATACCGGTCTTGCGGGCGCCGTGCTCATGTCGCCCGCGCACGTGCAAGACGTGGCGGATGCGTTCGTCGCCGCGCTCGCGGAGCCGCAGACGATCGGCAAGACCTTCGTCCTCGGCGGCCCGGAGACGCTGAGCTGGGAAGAGATGTTGCGCCGGGTCGCGGCGGCGGCCGGCCGCAGGAAGTGGATCCTGCCCATGCCGATCGGCGTCATGAAGGTCGCCGCGACGCTGTTCGACCGCCTGCCGTTCTTCCCGGTGACACGCGACCAGTTGACGATGCTCGCCGAGGGCAATACGGCGCCCCCGGCGGAGCTGCGCGCGTTGATCGGCCGCGAACCGCGGTCCTTCGCAGTCGAGAACCTGCGTTACCTCTCGGCTCGCTGATGCGGGCGGGTCGCCCGCAGAGGGCCATCATTCCTGGCGCGGGGTGCCGCGATAAAGCGCGCTGATCTCGCGCATCTTCCCCTCGATCCATTCCTGTGCCACGAGGTTGGTCTCCCGCGGGTCCCTGCCGCCGGGATCTATCGGCGGGCCGATCAGGAAGCGGATGCGCCCCGGATACTTTCGCAGGCCTCGCTTCGGCCAGAAATCGCCCGCGTTGTGTGCGACCGGCACGATCTTGCAGCCCGCCTCCCTTGCCAGCGCGGCGCCGCTGACGCCGTAGCGCCGGGTCTGGCCGGGCGGCATGCGTGTGCCCTCGGGGAAGATGCAGACGGAGAGTCCGCGGGCCAGGCGCTGCTTGCCCTGCGCGATGACCTGTTTGACGGCGGAGCCGTGCGCACTGCGGTCGATCGCGATCGACTTCATGACATAGCCGATGGCCCAGCCGAAGATCGGCAGCCGCAATAATTCCTTCTTGAGCACCCACGCCTGCGGCGGCAGCGCCGCGATCTGCCAGTAGGTTTCCATGGCCGTCGTGTGCTTGATCAGGAACACACTCGGCTCCGCGGGAATGTTCTCGGTGCCTTCGGTCTTCACGTCGAGTCCGCAGCACACCCTGCCGGACCACAGGCAGACGCGCGCCCACGCCACGGCGATGGCCCACTTCACGCGGAACGGAGCCCAGAAAAACACGAGTTCCATTGCCGACAGGAGGGCCGCCGAACCGTACATCAGGATCGAGAAAATGAGCGACCGGATCGTCAGCATCAGATCGCGAGCCGGGAGATGTCCGCGACGTCGAGGAACAGCGATCTCAGCTCGCCGAGCAGCGCGAGACGGTTGTTGCGGGTCGCGTCGTCGTCGGTCATGACCATGACGTCGTCGAAGAAACGGTCGACGGGCTCGCGTAACTCGGCGAGCGCCGTCAGGGCCATCGTGTAGTCACGGTTCTCGAGCAGCGGCGCGACGTTTTGCCGCGCGTCGCCGAGCGCCGTGAACAGCTGCAGCTCGGCGGGATCGCTGAGCAGTTTCTCGCGCACGGCGCGCCGAGCGCCGTCGCCGCCTGGCGAAGCTGAATCGGCCTGTCTCAGGATATTCGCGATGCGCTTGTTGGCGGCGGCGAGACTCGCGGCGGAATCGAGCGCGATGAAGGCCTGCACGGCACCGAGGCGCCGCTCGAAGTCCACCAGCGATACGGGCTGCCGAGCGAGCACGGCATCGAATGTCTCGGTGGCGAGGCCGGCGTCCCGGTCGAGGAAGTAGCGCCGCAGGCGTTCGCCGATGAACGCCAGGAGCACGTCGGCGGCATCCTCGTTGCCATTGCCGTCGACCGGCTGCAGCGCCACTGCCTCGCGCACCAGCGCCGCGAGGTCGAGGTCCATGCCGCACTCGACCAGGATCCGGATGATCCCCAGCGCGGCCCGGCGCAGGCCGTACGGGTCGCGGTTCCCGGTCGGCCGCTTGCCGATGCAGAAGATGCCGGCGAGTGTATCGAGCCTGTCGGCGACCGCCAGGATGCGGCCGGGCATCGTCTCCGGAAGCCCGTCGCCGGCGAACCGGGGCAGGTAGTGTTCGCCGATGGCCGCGGCCACGTCCGCCGGTTCACCGTCGGCCGCCGCGTAGTAGCCGCCCATCGTGCCCTGCAATTCGGGGAATTCACCCACCATGCCGGTGACGAGGTCGCACTTCGCGAGGCGAGCCGCGCGCTCGAGCGTTCCGGGCGACTCGCCGAGGGACCCGGCCATGGCCGCCGCGAGCCGCGCGGTGCGCTCGCTCTTGGCGGACAGGCTGCCGAGTCCCTGCTGATAGACCACGTCCCGCAGTGCGTCGAAACGATCCGCAAGCGGCGTGCGGCGGTCGACGTCCCAGAAGAACGCGGCGTCGGCCAGGCGGGGCCGTATGACGCGCTCGTTGCCGTCGCGTACCTGCTCCGGGTCCTTGCTCTCGAGATTCGCGACCACGACGAAGCGCGGCATGAGTAGCCCGTCGTCGTCCGCGATCGGGAAGTAGCGCTGATGACCGGTCAGTGTCGAGACGACCACCTCTCGCGGCAGACGCAGGTAAGCGGCGTCGAATTCGCCGGTCATCGCGACGGGCCACTCGACGAGCGCCGTGACCTCGTCGTACAGGCGCTCGCCGTCCACGACATGGCCGCCCGCGTGCGCCGCCTCGGCTTCCACGCTACGTTGCACGACGTCGCGGCGCTGCGCGAAATCGGCGAGCACATGTCCGCTCGTGAGCGTGGCGAGGTAGTCGCCGGGTTGCCGGATGTCCAGCGGTCGCTTGCAGTGGAAGCGGTGACCCCGGGACGTCCTGCCTGCCGGGATGCCCAGCACCGTCGCCGGCAAGGCCTTCTTGCCGTGCAACAGCACGATCCAGTGGATCGGGCGCACGAATTCGACATCGCCGGCGCCCCAGCGCATGCGGCGCGGCACCGGCAGGGCCGCGAGCGCATTTTCGATGAGGCCCGGCACCAGGTCGGCGGCGCCCTGGCCGGTCTCGACGAGCTCGCAGCTCACCCACTCGCCACGGTCGGTCTTCTCCCGCCCGAGGTCGGCCGCTGCCACCCCGCAGCGCTCGGCGAAGGCCAGCCCTGCCGCCGTCGGGTTGCCATCGGCATCGAACGCGACCGAAACCGGCGGGCCCTTCTGCGTCGATCGCCGGTCCTCCTGCTGCTCGGCCAGGTTTTCGACCAGCACGGCCAGCCGGCGAGGGCTCGCGTAGCTGTGTACCGCGCCGTGCGCGAGGCGCGCGCCGTCGATCGCCGCGGTCAGCTCGGTGCCGAACGCGAGCATCAGCTCCCGCAGTGCCTTGGGCGGCAGCTCCTCGGTACCGATCTCGACCAGGAAGTCGGGCGCGGCCGTCATAGCGCCGCCCGCCGTGGGTCATCGGCAGCGAGCATCGGGAACCCGAGCGCCTCGCGCGAAGCCAGGTAAGCTTCCGCCACCGCGCGGGCCATCGCGCGCACGCGCAGGATGTAGCGCTGGCGCTCGCTGACGGAGATCGCCTGCCGTGCATCGAGCAGGTTGAAGACGTGCGATGCGGCCAGCATCTGCTCGTATGCCGGCAGCGCGAGCCTCGACTCGATCAGCCGCTGGTTCTCGTGCTCCGCGTGATCGAATTCGTGGAACAGGGAATCGACATCGGCGACCTCGAAGTTGTAGCGCGACTGCTCGACTTCGTTCTGATGGTAAACGTCGCCGTAACTGATCCGGCCCAGCGGCCCGTCGGTCCACGTGATGTCGAAAATACTGCCGACGTCCTGCAGGTACATCGCCAGACGTTCCAGCCCGTAGGTGAGTTCGCCGGTCACCGGCCGGCACTCCAGTCCGCCGACCTGCTGGAAATAGGTGAACTGCGTAACTTCCATGCCGTTCAGCCAGACCTCCCAGCCCAGGCCCCAGGCCCCGAGCGTCGGCGATTCCCAGTTGTCCTCGACGAAGCGGATGTCGTGGATCTCGGGGTCGATACCGATCGCGACGCAGGGAATCCAGATACAGGTCCTGGAAATTCTCCGGCGACGGTTTGATGACCACCTGGTACTGGTAGTAGTGCTGCAGCCGAAACGGATTATCGCCATAACGGCCGTCGGTCGGCCGCCGCGACGGCTGAACGTAGGCGGCGCTCCAGGGTTCCGGGCCGATCGCCCGCAGGAAGGTCGCGGGATGGAAGGTGCCGGCCCCCATCTCCTTGTCGTAGGGCTGCATGACGACGCAGCCGCGTCCGGCCCAGTACCGCTCCAGCGCGAGGATCAGGTCCTGGAAGCTGGGCGCCGCGGGCGGATTGTCCTTGCTCATTGCTGTTCTGCCGGGCCGAAACCCGCGGATTATATCGGACTTCGGCGGCTGACTTGGCGACAAGGGACGGTGGGGCGCGCGAGCCCGAAGCGCCGTCCAGAACGGTGTCGGCATTATTCGTTGCCATGAATTGACCTGACCCCTTTCTGCTGAGGCGCCTGTTGGGTTTGGGGACGCACAACCGAACGCCGACGGCAAGATGTGCACTAATGTGGTGCGCTAAGTCGGCGCAATGCACTATACTGGTGCGATCGTCGGCCGACCAGACGCGGCGAATCCAATAAATACAAGGGTTTGGGGCACGCACCATTTTGGCACGCTTCCTGCAATTGAGTAACAACCGGGCCCGGACACGCCGGGCGTTTATTGCGCAATGGACTTTGGAGGAAAAGATTCATGAAGCCCAAAGAGGTACTCAGCCTCATCAAAGAAAGTGAGGCGAAGTTCGTCGATTTCCGTTTCACGGACACGAAAGGCAAAGAGCAACACGTAACCGTGCCCGCCCATACGGTCGACGAAGACTTGTTCGAGGACGGCAAGATGTTCGACGGCTCGTCGATCGCCGGCTGGAAGGGCATCAACGAATCCGACATGATCCTGATGCCGGACCCGGCTTCCGCGGTCCTCGACGTCTTCTCCGAAGAGACCCACGGTCAACCTGCGCTGCAACGTCATCGAGCCGTCGACGATGCAGGGCTACGACCGCGATCCGCGCTCGCTCGCCCAGAGGGCCGAAGCCTATCTCAAGTCGACCGGAATCGCGGACACCGCGTACTTCGGTCCCGAGAACGAATTCTTCGTCTTCGATCGACGTGTCCTGGGACGACGCCATGCAGGGCTGCGTTCTACAAGGTGGACTCCGACGAGGGTGCCTGGAACTCGGACCGCAGCATCGAGGAGGGCAACATCGGCCACCGGCCGACCGTCAAGGGCGGCTATTTCCCGGTGCCGCCGGTCGATTCGCTGCACGACATCCGCTCGGCGATGTGCCTCGCGATGGAGGAGATGGGCCTGGTGACCGAGGTGCACCATCACGAGGTTGCCACGGCGGGCCAGGGCGAGATCGGTGTCAGGTTCGGTACGCTGATCCGCAAGGCGGACGAGGTCATGATCATGAAGTACGTCGTGCAGAACGTCGCGCAACGTCTACGGCAAGACCGCGACCTTCATGCCCAAGCCGCTCGTCAACGACAACGGCAACGGCATGCACGTCCACCAGTCGCTCGCCAAGGGGGACAAGAACCTGTTCGCCGGCGACCTGTACGGCGGTCTGTCCCAGGAGGCGCTCTACTACATCGGCGGCATCATCAAGCACGCGCGCGCGCTGAATGCGTTGACGAATCCGGCTACCAACAGCTACAAGCGGCTCGTGCCGGGTTTCGAGGCACCCACGATCCTCGCCTACTCGGCCCGCAACCGGTCGGCGTCGATCCGCATCCCCTGGGTGTCGAATCCGAAGGCGCGTCGCATCGAGGTCCGCTTCCCGGATTCGATGGCCAATCCGTACCTGGCATTCTCCGCGATGATGATGGCCGGCGTCGACGGCATCCTGAACAAGATCGATCCGGGCGACCCGATGGACAAGGATCTCTACGACCTGGAGCCCGAGGAAGAGAAGGACCTGAAGTTGGTCGCCTTCTCGCTGGAGGAGGCGCTCAAGGCGCTGGATGAGGACCGCGCCTTCCTGAAGGCGGGCGACGTGTTCTCGGACGACCTGATCGACGCCTACATCGACCTCAAGATGGAGAACGTGACCCGGGTGCGGATGACGACCCATCCGGTCGAGTTCGACATGTACTACAGCCTCTGACCGCGGCCCAAAAGTGTGACCCGGGCGGCATTTTTGCCGCCCGGCTACTAGCTTCAAACCGGCTTAAGTTGCTATGCTAACTTTATGGAAACCCGTTCGATTTTCGCTATCCTGGCGCTGCTGGTCAGCGTTTCCGCGCTGGCCGATGCCTACAAGTGGGTGGACGAAGACGGTATTACGCATTATTCGGACATTCCTCGCGAAGGTGCCGAGATCGTGGATCTGTCCGAATACAACAAGAAGACGGGTGCCCAGATCTACAAGGCTCCGCCAACGGCCCCGTCTGCGGCAGCAGGCCAGAACCCTGCTGCCCAACAGCCATTCAAGTACGACAGCCTCTCGATCACCTCGCCCGGCCCGGAACAGACCCTATGGAATATCGAGGGCGAGCTGAACGTTTCGCTGGCGCTGAGTCCGGGTCTCCGGGAGGGCGACCAGGTTCGCGTCTATTTCGATGGCAAGCCGCAGATGGAAGACGGTACGAGCTTCCAGATCGACGAAGTGTATCGTGGGGTGCACAACATCCAGGCGGAAGTGATCGACAGCACGGGCAAGCTGATGATCCGCAGTCAACCGAACCGGTTCTACGTGCAGCAGAATTCGGTGGTAACACGCCGCCGCTAGGCGCCGGCAATCGCTCGCCGCTTTCCGGCGGCGACGGCCTCCTCGACCGGGAATCCCGACGCATCCTCGACAGCCTCAGCTCGGCCGTCGTCCTGCTCAATGCACAATCTGCTGATCGTCGGCATGAACCCGGCAGCGGAAAATCTGCTGGGCATCTCCGCGCGTCGCGCCAGGGGCGAGTCGTTACTGCGGCTGGTAGACGACGACCCGGAGCTGCGCGACATACTCGGCCGCGTGATGACGACCGGCGATCACTATGCCAACGAGATGCGCCTCGGACCCAACGAGGTGCATGCCGAGGAGCGAATCGTCGACTGCCGGGTCTCGCCGCTCGAAACGGGTGAGGCTGCCCTGCTCGTGGAGATGACCGACGTCACCCGCCGGTCGAAGATCAGCCGCGAGAATGCCCTTTTGATTCAGCACGGCGCAGGCCGGCACATGGTTCGGCAGCTCGCTCACGAGATCAAGAATCCGCTCGGCGGGATTCGCGGCGCGGCACAGCTGCTCTCGAGGCAATTCGGCGAGACCGACCTGACCGAGTATACCGACGTCATCATCAGCGAGACGGACCGACTGGCGGCACTCGTCGACACGCTGCTCGGTCCCGGGGGGCCGCCGAACAAGCAGCCGATCAACGTCCACGAGTTGCTGGAGTATGTCGTGCGCATCATCGAGGCGGAGGATCATAAGAAGCTCGCGTTCCGGCGCGACTACGATCCCGGCCTGCCGCTGATCGGCCTGGATCGCGACCAGATGGTGCAGGCTTTCCTCAACCTCGTGCGCAACGCGGCGACCGCCCTCGACGGTCAGGGCACGATTACCCTGAGGAGCCGTGCAGTGACGAACTTCACCATCGGCGACACGCGTCACCGGGTGATCGCGTCGATCGAGATCGAGGACGACGGTCCGGGGATTCCGAGGGACATGCAGGATTCGGTGTTCTACCCGCTCGTCACCAGCCGTCCCGACGGCACCGGGCTCGGGCTGCCGGCGGCGCAGGAGCTGGTCAGTCGCCACGGCGGCCTGATCGAATTCGACAGCCGCCCCGGCAAGACGGTGTTTTTCGTCCGCATACCGCTGAGGCAGGAGCCGACATGACCGAGGACCGAAATCTCGACGTATGGGTCGTCGATGACGACCAGTCCGTGCGCTGGGTGCTCGAGAAGGCCCTGCGCCAGGCCGACATGAGTGCGCGCAGCTTCGAACGGGCCGAGCACCTCCTCGAGGCCATCGACCGCGCCGTGCCGGACGTCCTCATCACCGACGTCCGGATGCCCGGCATGAGCGGCATTACGCTGCTTGAACGCCTGCGCACGACCTGCCCCGCTCTGCCGATCATCGTCATAACCGCACACTCGGATCTCGACAACGCCGTGGCCGCATACAAGGGCGGCGCCTTCGAATACCTGCCAAAGCCCTTCGACATCGACGAGGCGATCGACCTGGTCAGGAAGGCCGCTCGCCAGAACGGGCATGTCCGGCGCGCGAGCCGCAGCCCGGGCGACGAAATACCCTCACTCATCGGCCAGGCACCGGCGATGCAGGAAGTGTTCCGTTCGATCGGACGACTCGCCGGTTCGAGCATGACCGTGCTGATCACCGGAGAATCCGGTACCGGCAAGGAACTCGTTGCACGGGCCCTGCACGAACACAGCCCGCGGGCGTCGAAGCCTTTCGTCGCCCTCAATACGTCCGCCATCGCGTCCGAGCTGCTCGAGTCCGAACTCTTCGGCCACGAGAAGGGTGCGTTCACCGGCGCGGAGGCGCGGCGCATCGGCCGCTTCGAACAAGCCGACGGCGGCACGTTGTTCCTGGACGAGATCGGCGACATGTCCCCTGCCCTGCAGACCCGGTTGTTGCGCGTCCTCGCCGAGAGCGAGTTCTACCGCGTGGGCGGACAGCGATCGATAAAGGTCGACGTGCGCGTCATCGCGGCGACGAACCAGGAACTCGCCCGCGCCGTGAAGGAATCGCGGTTCCGCGAGGACCTGTACCATCGACTCAACGTCATCCGCATCAACACGCCTCCGCTCCGCGAACGCCGCGGCGACATCCCGTTACTGTTCAATCACTATCTCGCCGAATCCGCGCGCGAGCTGGAGACGGCGGGGAAGTCGGTCGACCCCGAAGCGCTCGAACTACTGCAGGCTTACGACTGGCCCGGCAACGTCCGCCAGCTCGTCAACGCGGCCCGGCGGCTCACCGTAACGGCGCCCGGCACCGTCATCACGACCCGGGACATCCCGCAGGACATAGGCGGTACCGAGACCGCGCCGAGAGCTGCCCAGGAATGGACGCGCAGCCTCGCGGCCTGGGCGGAGAAACAACTCAGCACGCCGCGTGTCAGCCCGTTGCTCGATTCGGCGCTGCCCGAATTCGAGCGCACGCTGATCCGCATCGCCATGAGCCAGACGAACGGGCATCGCCAGGAAGCCGCGAAGCTGCTCGGCTGGGGCCGCAACACCCTGACCCGCAAGATGAAGTCCCTGCACCTGGACTAGTCGGCCGAAAGCGACCGCGGGCAGCGCGTATGGATCGCGGCTGAAGCCGCTCCTACGGATGCCGCTCTACCCCCGCAGTTGGACCGACAGCCGTAGGAGCGGCTTCAGCCGCGACAGCCGAGCCGATCGACTACACGTGCAGGGCGCCGGTGAGTTCGGAGACGGACGAAAGGCCGTGGCGGTCCAGGTAATCGGCGATGCCGGCGTTGATCTTCGTGCAGACGAGCGGGTCGTAGAACAGTGCCGTGCCGACGCCGACGGCTGTCGCGCCGGCGAGCAGGAATTCGATCGCGTCGTGCGCCGAGGCGATGCCGCCCTGGCCGATGATCGGGACGCCGTGCGGTTTTGCGACGGCATGGACCTGGTACGTCTTGTACAGTGCGATCGGCTTGATCGCGGGGCCGGAGAGGCCGCCGCTGGACGTTACCGATGACGGGGTTGCCGCTTTTCGATGTCGATCGCCATACCCGTGATCGTGTTGATGACGGCGAGCGCGTCGAGCCGGCCTCGATGCAGCGGCGCGCGTTATCCGCGATGTCCGTCTGGTTCGGCGACAGCTTGGTGATCGAGCGGCTTGTTCGTCTTCCTGCGGCATGCGGCCACGACTTGCGCGGACATATCGGGGTCGTTGCCGAACTGCACGCCGCCGTCCTTGATGTTCGGGCAGGAGATGTTGATCTCGATGGCGTCGATCGGCGAGTCGTCGAAGCGCTCGGTCACCATCGGCGTATTCGTCGACCGTCGAGCCGCAGACGTTCGCGATGAATCGCGTCTCGCCGAAATCCAGGCCGGGCAGGATTTCGTCGACGACGCGCGCGACGCCCGGGTTCTGCAGGCCGATGGAGTTCAGCATGCCCATCGGCGTCTCGCAGATGCGGTGCGGCGCATTGCCGAGGCGCGCGCTCGCCGGTCGTGCCCTTGAGCACGATCGCGCCGACGTCGCGGTTCGAGAAGCCTTCCACGCGCGTGTATTCCTCGCCGAAGCCGACACAGCCGGACAGGAGCACGATCGGCGACGCGAAAGACAGGCCGCAGAAGTCGACCTGAAGTGGATTGGCGGGCGGGGTGCTCATCGGCTGCGGCATTCTACGTCGTTGCAACGCGAGTGTCGCGCAAGAGACAACCGTCCGCCGTCAAGCGGGCGGTTGCTTCGGTGTTCGACAATCCTGCCCTCAGACCTTCGGATCGACGTTGCTGTTCAGGCGGAACAGGTTCATCGGATCGTATTGCCCCTTGATCTCCTGCAGGCGGGCATAGGCCGGTCCGTAGTTGGCCGGCACCCCGGCCTGGTCGAAGTCGATGTTCGAGTAGTAGCCGCCCATGTACGGCTGGAGCGTGTCGTAGGCGGCGCGCTGTGCCGCGATCTGGTCATCGTCCTCGGCCGGGTCTTCCCAGATACCGATTATGAGGATCATGATTTCCGCGTTGCGATGCGGGAAGGCTGTGTCCAGCTCGCCAACTCGTTTGACGGCACCGCCCATGACGTGATTGTCGACGAACACTCGCGGATCGTCGATTTCGAGGATCGCATCGACCAGTCCCTGGGACCACTCCTTGACCGTGCCGTTCTTCGCATAAGAGCGGATGCCGTGATGGACGAGAGCATCTTCCCCCGTCTGCATGACCATGTAGTCCTGTACCTTAATGCCGTCGTCGATCGGCTTGCCCAGTTTGCGTATCGGATCGAGTTCTTTCTCGCCGGCCGCCGGATCGCCGTTGTACACGGCACTGATGAGCAACGCACGCTGGCCCTCCGGCGTCGTGACGACGGCCGGGCCGGCATACAGCTCGTCCGACAGACCCGCGGACCATTCGGCATAGAACTCGAGCACGTCTCGCGCCTGATCGATCGGCCAGATGATGTTGCCGGATAGCACGTTGCGGTCGAACGGATGCAGCTCGTACTCGAAATCGGTCACGACGCCGAAATTGCCGCCGCCGCCGCGTATGCCCCAGAACAGGTCTGGTTCTTCCTCGGCGCTGACGTGGCGGATCTTGCCATCGGCCGTGACGATCGTAGCGCTCCTCAGGTTGTCGACGGCGAGCCCGTACTTCCGGTTCAGCCGCCCGAAGCCACCGCCCAGCGTGAAGCCGCCTACGCCGGTGTGTGAGACCACGCCCGCCGTGGTTACCAGCCCCTTCTCCAGCGAGGCCGTGTCGAGCGCGTTGAGCAAGGCGCCGCCCTGAGCATGCGCGCGCATGGCATCGCGGTCGGCGGTCACCGTGTGCATCTGCGACAGGTCGATCATCAGGCCGTCGTCGCACACCGACTTGCCGGGCCAGCTGTGGCCGCCGCCGCGCACCGCGACCAACAGCTCCCGTTCGCGCGCGAACGTCACGGCCTGGCTGACGTCCTCGGCGCTCAGGCAGCGCGCGATCAGTGCCGGATGCTTGTCATGCATCCCGTTCCAGATTTTCCGGGCGGTGTCGTATTGCGGGTCTCCCGCCAGGATGACCGGGCCGGTCATGCTCTCGCCGAGTTCTTTCAGCGCGGCCCTCTCGATTTCGATTTCATTGCCGTCCAGCGAGATACCGCGAATGCTGGTCCTGGCTCCGGTCGCCACCGGCGCCTTTTTCTCGCAGCCGGGCAACATGGGGATCGCAGCGGCGACGCTCGCCGCCAGTGTCGAACGACAGAATTGTCGCCTGTCCATAGAGGCCTCCCTGGGGTATTCCGTTAATCGGAATTGTTATTGTTTGCAATTGTAGCCGCCGCCATGACGGTTTGCATGCGGCGCACGGTCAGAGCTATTCGGACTTGAGTTCGCGCGTCATCAGTGTCGCAACGGCAGCGCGGGGCGGCGCGCCTTCATACAGAATCCGGTAGATCTGGTGGCAGATGGGCATCTCGATGCCGAGCTTCTCGGCGACCTCGTTGACTGCCTCGGCCGCCTTTACCCCTTCGACCACCTGCTGGATCTCGGCCTGCGCCTCGGCCACGGTCCGGCCGCGCGCGATCGCGAGTCCGGCGCGGCGGTTGCGGGACAGATTGTCGGTACAGGTGAGCACGAGGTCTCCCATGCCGGCGAGCCCCATGAACGTCTCCTTGCGAGCGCCCAGGGCGACCCCCAGCCGCGTCATCTCCACCAGCCCCCTCGTGATCAGGGCGATGCGTGAATTAGCGCCGAAACCGAGCCCGTCGGACATGCCCGCACCGATCGCCAGCACGTTCTTGACCGCGCCGCCGACCTCGACGCCGATCATGTCATCCGAGGTGTAGGCACGGAAGTTGTCGGCCGACAGTGCCACGGCGAGGTTGCCCGCAAACTCGGCATCGTTGGCGGCGATCGTCATCGCCGTCGGCAGCGACGCGCCGACCTCCTCGGCGAAAGTCGGCCCCGACAGCACCGCCATCGCCCGGTCCTTCCCGAGCACCTCGGCGGCGACCTGATGAGGGAGCTTGCCGGTGTGCAACTCGAAGCCCTTGGTCGCCCAGCACACGCGGGCAACGGCCGGTATGAGCGGCACGATCCGCATCAAGGTCTCCCGAAAGCCGTGACTGGGCACGGCGACGACGATGTCGCGAACGCCACGGAGGCAATCCGCAAGGTCGGGATACGCGGTCAGGGATTCGGGGAACGGCACGTCCGGCAGGTAGCGTTCGTTGCAGCGCTTCGCGTCCATCGCAAGGAGTTGCTCCGGGTCCCGACCCCAGATTCGCACCTCGCGGCCGCGGCGGGCGAATTGCACGGCCAGCGCCGTGCCCCAGGAACCCGCGCCTATGACGGCGACCGCGCCATTGCTCTGCCCAGGTGATGTTGCCGCCATCAGCGTGCCGGGTACTGGCAGTGGCCGCGCCGATCAGTTCACTTCCGGACTCGGCGGTTGCCTTGCGCCTGTTGCTGGCGGGACTGGAGGTACAGGGCATCGAAATTGATCGGTTGCAGGACGAATTCCGGGAATCCGCCCTTCTGCACCGCGTTTGCGATCGACTCGCGCGCATACGGGAACAGCACGCTCGGACAGAAACTGCCGACGATCGCACCGATCTCCTCCTGGTCGTAGCCCGTGATCTCGAACAGGCCCGCCTGATGCAACTCGACGAGGAAGAGCGTCTTCTCTTCTTCCTTGGCTTCGATGGTGATCGTCAACACGATCTCGTGAAGATCGCCTTCGACTTCATTGTGGCGGCTGCGCAGGTTCAGGTTGGTCTTCGGGCTCCAGTCCGCAGACCGGAACACCGCGGGCGATTGCGGGGACTCGAAGGAGAAATCCTTGAGGTAAATCTTTGCGATCGTTACTTGCTTCGCCGTATCGGCAGTTGCTTCTTCGGTCATTTCGATTTCCTGTTTGCATGGCATACACCGGGGCGGGCCCCGGCGTACTTGAATTTACGGGCGTCAGCCTTTGCTCTTCGTCTTCTTGCCAGTCACGACGGGCAGGCCCGCGGCGCTCCATGCCGACATGCCGCCCTTCAATCCGAACACGTTTTCGAAGCCCGACTTGCGCAATAGCCCGACGGCCTTCGTGGAGCTGATGCCCGTATCGCACACGGCGATCACGGACTTTCCCTTGAGTTTGCTCACCTTGTCCCGGTCTACGTCGAATTCGTCGAACGGGATGTTTCGTGCATTGACGATATGGCCGCGCGAGTATGCCTCGGGATTGCGGAGGTCGACGATGACGGCCTCCGAATTGATCAGGGACACAGCGGCGAGCGGGTCGATGTTCGTCATCCCGCTGGCCTTGCGACGCAGCTCGGTGGCCAGGAGCAGAAAAAAGCTGACCAGGAAGGCGAGGACGAGCAACGCGTGATTGCCGGAGAATTCGACGAGTCTGTCCATTGGAATAGTGCGGGGCGATTTGCGCGCACCCGGCTTGTGGCAAAGGGCGCATTATACCAAACTGCCGATTCATGAAGCGCCTGCTGCTCCTGCTGATTTTGCTCCTTGCCGCGCACGGTCCGGCGTCCGCCGGTGACAATGACGGCGAGCTGGCCAAAGTGAAGGAGCGTGAGCTGGAGCAGGTGCGCGAGCGTATCTCGGACCTGAAGAAGAGCATGGACCAGAGCGCGCAGGCCCGCGACCGCCTGACCGGCGAACTCCAGGAAGCGGAGGTGGCGATATCCGAGAAGCGCATCCATCTTAAGGAGCTGGAGAAGCAACGCGATTACAGCGCCCGCCGCAAGGCGGAACTCGACGGCCAGATCGAGAAACGGCGCACGGAGCTCAACCGGGAGACGGACGAACTCGGGGAACAGGTGCGTGCCGCATACATGAGCGGCGGCGAGGAGCGCGTCAAGCTATTGCTCAACCAGCGCGATCCCGCGACGCTGGGCCGGGTACTCACATATTACGGATACCTCAACGACTATCGCGCATCGAACATCAAGGCTGTGACCGACGCGATCGCTGAACTCGCGAAGCTGCGCAGCGATGCAGCTGCCGAAGAAGCGCGAATCGCCGACATCGCACAGAAACGTTACGCGGAGCTCGGCAATCTCGGCAAGGCGCAGCAACAGCGCAAGCAACTGCTCGCACAGCTGCAGGACAAGATCGCCAGCGAGGGACAGGAGGTCGCACGCCTGGCGGCGCAGGAGAAAGATCTTACCCGCCTCATCGAGGAACTCACCAGCATCCTGTCGGACTATCCCATCAGCTCGGAGGATCCCTTCACCGCGCATAAGGGCCGCCTTACCTGGCCGGTCGCGGGTCGACCGGTACACGAATTCGGGCAACCCCGCGCCGGGGGTGAGCTCAAATGGAACGGCGTTGTACTCGCCGCGCCTCGCGGCAGCGAGGTACGCGCCGTCTATCATGGCCGCGTCGAGTTCGCGGACTGGCTTGCAGGAATGGGGTTGCTCGTCATCGTCAATCACGGTGAGGGTTACATGACGCTGTACGGGTACAACGAGACGATACTGAAGAATGCCGGCGACTGGGTCGCGCCCGGCGACGTAATCGCAACGGTCGGCGACAGCGGTGGCCAGGCCCGGCCGGGGCTTTACTTCGAGATCCGGCACGGCAAGCGGCCGGTCGACCCGAATCTCTGGGTCACGCGACGGCCCAGCCAATGACGGCGTGACCCCGCGTATAGGCGAGGTCGTGGGGCTGTGCTATCGTCGAACGGTCCGTGTCGGCCGGGGTTCGCGCGGGCCGCGGGGAGACGCGTATGTCATTGAAAACCAGAGCAATTCTGGTCGTCGTAATCGGCACCGTCATGGGCCTCGGCCTGTCCTTCGGCGGTGCCATGATGACGAAGGCACGCTCCGGGTCCGAGGACCGGGCCGCCGATGAGGCGCGCCTGTTTGCAGAGGTGATGCAACGGGTCAAGCGGGACTATATCGAACCCGTCGACGACGCCGTACTCATCGACAACGCGATACGTGGCATGGTCGGCGATCTCGACCCGCACTCCGAGTATCTCGACGCGGACGAGTATCGCGATATCCGCATAAGCACGGCCGGCAGCTATACCGGGATAGGCATCGAGGTCGGCGAGGTCGACGGCAGGGTCTGCGTGATTACACCGATGGCGGGCTCGCCGGCGGCCAGGGCGGGAGTGCAGAGCGGCGACGAAATCGTCGCCATCGACGGCGTGACGATAAAGCCGGGCGATCTCAGGAAGACGATCGAGCACATGCGGGGTCGCGCCGGTTCGCAGGTCACGCTGACGGTGTCTCGGGATGGCGAAAACATCGTCTACCAGATACGGCGCGAGATCGTGCGGGTCGCCAGCGTTTACCGGCAGATGTTGACGCCGACCTACGGCTACGCCCGGGTCAATCAGTTCTCGGATACGACGGCACGGGAGCTGGCTCGCGCGATCGACGATCTCCAGGAGGACGCAGGCGGCATGCTCGACGGGCTCGTGCTGGACCTGCGCAACAACCCCGGCGGTGTTCTCGACGCGGCGGTCGACGTGTCGGACCTGTTTCTGGACACGGGTGTCATCGTGACCGCCGAAGGCCGCACGACCGAATCGAGATTCCGTCGTTCGGCGCATCGAGGCGACGTGCTGGACGGAGCGCCACTGATACTGCTCGTCAACGAAGGGTCTGCCTCGGCCTCGGAGATTGTGGCGGGCGCATTGCAGGATCATGGCCGAGCCCTGGTCGTGGGAACGACGACATTCGGGAAAGGCCTCGTGCAGACCGTCGTTCCCTTGTCCAGGGGCCGGGCGATCAAGCTGACGACATCACGATACTTCACGCCGTCCGGAGATTCGATCAACGGCAAGGGAATCACTCCGGACGTTTACATCGACGACACGCCGGGTTTTCCGGACCTGAGCCTGAACGGCACGGTCGATAGCCGGAATGACGTGCAGCTCGGCACGGCCCTCGAGCGCTTGCAGCACAACAAGGTCATGCAAAGCAAGGCACCATGATCGGCCACAAAGTCTTGCTTGCGGCGCTGCTCACGCTCGCCGGCCACGCGGCCGTGGCGGCGGCGCCCGCCCGGATCGCGATCATCATAGACGACTTGGGATACGCCCTCGACGCGGGACGCCGGGCTATCGAACTGCCCGGACCGGTAGCCTACGCGATCCTGCCCGATACTCCCCGCGGCCGGGTGCTGGCCGTGACCGCGCACGATCACGGCAAGGAGATACTCCTGCACATGCCGTTCGAGGCCGCCAACTTCGACGGCCCGGTCGAGCCGGATGTGATCATGCTCGAGATGGACCATACCGACTTCGATCGGGTCTTCGACAGGGCGATCAGGTCGGTGCCGTTCGCCATCGGCGTGAGCACGCATCGCGGCAGCCTGCTCACCCGGCATCCGGGACACATGGAATGGCTGATGGAAGCGATCCGCCAGCATCACTGCATGTTTTTCATCGACAGTTATACGACACCCGAAAGCGTTGCGCTCCGGGTCGCCGGGGAGGCGGGTGTGAATGCGGCGCGGCGTGACGTCTTCCTCGACGACGATCGCTCCTCACCGGCACTCGAGCACGAATTCGAACGTCTCAAAGCGCTGGCGCGGGAACGTGGCCGGGCGATTGGGATCGGCCACCCTTACCCGGAGACACTGGACATGCTGGAGACGCGATTGCCGGCCCTCGCCGAGGAGGGTTACGAGCTCGTGCCGGTCAGCTCGATCGTCGCGCAGGCCCGCGGGACCGATGCGCCGTAGGACGATCCCGCAACGACGCAAGATGCAGCGTTTCGGTCGGCACGAGGGAACTGCGGTGGCCGGCCGGGTCCAATTCGTCATGGCCGGCACCCGCTACACGATCGCGATGCTGGCGGCACTGCTGCCGACCTGCGTTGCCTTCGCCGATGAATCTTCCGCCGTTGAAGGCAAGCCTCCCGCGGAAGGAGTGGCTTGCACCATGCAGTACGACCCGGTCTGCGGCGCCGACGGCCAGACGTACAGCAACGACTGCGTGGCTAAAGCCGCCGGAGTCGAGATTGCCAGGCGGGGCATATGCCCGACGGGCAACACCGGCTGCAGCGACAAGTTCGATCCGGTGTGCGGCGCCGACGGCACGACCTACATCAACGAGTGCTTCGCGGGCCTGGCCGGCGTGGAGGTGGCAGGTCTCGGTGCCTGCACCGCGAATGGCTGTCCGAGCATCCAGGATCCGGTCTGCGGGGTGAACGGCCGCAGCTATCTGAACCGCTGCGACGCGGATGCCGAGCGCGTACCGGTGCAGAGCAAGGGCATCTGCGACGTCGACAACTGCCCCAAGGTCTTCGCGCCCGTGTGTGCCGAGGACGGCGTCACCTATGACAACGCGTGCAACGCCGAGAAGGCCGGATTCACGAAGTTCACGGAAGGTATTTGCAACGTGCGTCCGTGCCCCAGCCTGTTCGTACCGGTCTGCGGCTCGGACGGCATTACCTACGGCAATGCCTGCCAGGCCGAACGCAAGGGCGTGCGCATCGAGTACGCCGGCATGTGCGAGGAACTGGGCAAGAATTGTCCGCGCGTCTATGCACCGGTGTGCGGGCTCGACGGCGTCACCTACGATAACGAGTGCCAGCTCGAAAACGCCGGGGTGGACAAGGCCTACGCCGGCGCCTGCGTGGGAGATTAATGCCAGGCAGGCCGCAGTCGGCCGTCGGCGTCGGTGAGATAGGGCATCCACGCAAGTGCAAAGAGGGGCACGGAGATGTCCGCAACCTTCGCCCGCACGACGACTTCTTTCAGCGGCTCGGATTGCGCGTCGAAACCCGCACCGAGCGCCGCGACCTCCTTCTCGAGTTCGGCGTCGAGCGCCGCGATGTCGGCGCGGATTTGTTGTGCGTTCTGCTCCGCGCGTTCCACGTCCGCCGCTTCCTTGCGGGCACCGCTCGCGCTTCTCATCGCGGTACCGAGACCGCGTGCCGACGTACTCGAGAGGCGCTTCCTGCCGAGCACCGCGCCGAGTATCGCGGTGCCGAAGGAAACCGCCGTGTCGAGTCGTTTCTTCGTGGCCTGCTCCTTCTCGCGATCGACGGCGCGCTCCGCACTCTGCAGGCGGTTGTCCAGGGTCGCCAGCTTGCCGGCATAGTGCTTGCGGAGCTTGTCGATCTCCCCGTCCCGCTTTTCGTTGGCGGCGTGCTGGAGGCGGGCCCGGAATTCGCCCTCGGACTCGGACGGCTCCGACGTGAGATGGAAGCGTTTGCTGCGATACAGCGTGACCGTTTCGTGGTGTCGCGCCCAGCGCTTGAAATCGCGATTCCAGGCCGTGTAACTGGCCGGGTCACTCGCGCAGGCCGGACACTCCGCGTAGCCGGCGGCCGCGACACCCTCATCCCGGAGCTCGCCGACGCCGAATGAGGTCGCCTCGGCCCGGTCCCAGTCGACCGGCACGGGGCCATCGTCGAACTCCACGGTATACAGGCAGCTACGCCGCTCGTCGATTCCGTATCGGCTGTCCGAGAATGCGAGCTCCGCAGCCGCAGCGAGCCGCGGTCGGTAGACGAGTCCCTCGCCGTCGCCGGGCACGAACACCTGCCCGATCGACGGAGGCAAGGCCGGCGCCGGTCGGGAGGCGGCGGTGATCGGTCCGGGCGCAGGACCCGCGGTTTCCGGAGCCGCGTCTTTATGTGCCGACATCAGTGTGCGAATGTTGTCGCGCGTCAACGGACCCGCGAGATAGGACATGGCCCAACGCGTGTCGAAGACGACGGGCCCGTCCTCGTGCACGTTGTGCAGCAGGAAGCGCCGTTTGCCGAGGCCGGCGATCGTGCGTTCCATCGCCTGGCGATCGAAGTCGGACTGCCCGGCACCCTCGAGTCCCTCGAGCACGCGGGCCTTGTCGCGCTCGGTCTGCAGTCGGCCGATGAACCAGGTGCCGGTGTTCGAGAGTCCCTTGTAGTCCAGGTCGACGGGGTTCTGAGTCGCCAGTACAAGCCCCAGGCCATAGGCCCGGGCCTGTTTCAGCAGCGTCAGCAACAGGTTCTTGGAGGGCGGGTTGGCTACCGGCGGCATGTAGCCGAAGATCTCGTCCATGTACAGGATAGCGCGGAGCGTCGAGGTCCCCTGTTGTGCGCGCATCCATGCGATCAACTCGTTGAGTAACATCGATACGAAGAACATGCGCTGCGTATCGTCGAGATGTGCGATCGACATGACCGATATCCGCGGCTTGCCGGCACTCGTGTGCAGGAGTCGTTTTACGTCCAGGGCATCTCCCTGCATCCAGACGTCGAATCCCGGCGCTGCGAGCAGGCCGTTCAGGCGCATCGCCAACGCGAAGCGGTCCTTCGCGGGGAAGAAGGCGTCGACGGCCATGACGCCGACCTGCGTGACCGGCGGGTCCTGAATCTCGGCGATCAGACCCGCGACATCGAGATCCCTGCCGCCCTGCCAGGCGTGGTCGAGCAGGGTCGACAACAGGATGTGCTCCCGGCTGACGAGCGGATCGGCGTCGACGCCCAGCAGCGTCAGGATGCCCGTCGCGGTCGCCTGTATGCGTTCGCGGTACAGGTCGGCATCGTCCAGCAGCGCCCGGCCCGGTGCCGCGAACGACTTCAGTACCGACACGGGCAGGCCGGCACCGCTCCCCGGCGTGTAGATGGCGAGCTCGGCGCTGTCGCGCAGGCGCCCGATGCGCTCGCCGGATTGGCCCCATTCGCCGAGGCCGGTTTTCCAAAGCGCTGCCTGTGCGCTGGCATACTCGTCCGGCGTCTGGCCCTTGTCGGCGGCGGCCTGGAGATTGATCCACGGCCGGAAATCCCCGGGCCGGAGCTCCGGAAAGGTGAGCAGCAGGTTACCGATATCGCCTTTCGGGTCGATGGCGATCACCGGCACGCGGTCGAGCCCGGCTTCCTCGAGGATGGAAATCCCGAGCCCGGTCTTGCCGGAACCCGTCATGCCGATGATGACGGCGTGGGTGGTCAGGTCTTTCGCGTCGTAGAGGACCAGCTCGCCGTCGGCAGGGCCGGCACCGGCCTGTCTGCCGAGATAGAAAGCACCGAGTTTCTCGAAGTCCTGCATGACCGCTACCGGTCGCTCGTTCGGTTCGTTTCCGTTACCACCCGCAGCTGCGGCCGGCGTTCTGCTTCTCGAGCCAGGCCATCAGCGGCTGGAAGTAGTCGATGATCGCGGTGGCGTCCATCTGACGCGTACCGGTCAGCTTCTCCAGCGTATCCTGCCACGGTACGCTCTGCCCTGCCTGGAGCATCTCGTAGAACCTGCGGCCGGCCTCCTCGCTGTCGTAGATGGAACAGGACTGCAGGTCGCCTCCGTGCCCGGCGATCCGGCACAGCGAACGCTGGAACTGGAACTGCAGGATGCGGGCGAGGAAGTAACGCGTGTACGAGACATTCGCCGGGATGTGGTATTTCGCACCGGGGTCGAAATCGGCTTCCGTCCTTTCGACCGGTGCCGCGATGCCCTGGTAGCGCGTGCGCAATTCCCACCAGGCCTTGTTGTAGTCGGCAGGGGCGACTTTGCCGGAGAACACGGCCCAGCGCCACTCGTCGATCATCTTCGCGAACGGCAGGAACGCGATCTTGTCGAGCGCCATCTGCATCTGACGGTTGAGGACCGCCTTCGGCGATTCCTCGGCGGAGCCGATCAGTCCCACCTCGGCGAGGTATTGGGGCGTCATCGACAGCGTGATCGTGTCGCCGATCGCCTCGTGGAAGCCGCCGTGTGCGCCGCCCTGGAAAAGCGGCGGCTGATCGCTGTACGCGCGCTGATAGAAGTTGTGTCCGAGTTCGTGGTAGATCGTTTTCAGGTCTTCGTAGTTCGGCTTGATACACATCTTGATGCGCAGGTCCTTGCCGCCGTCCAGTCCCCAGGCGCTGGCATGGCAGACTACCTCGCGGTCCGCCGGTTTCACGAACATGGAACGCTCCCAGAACGTGTCGGGCAGGCGCGGCATGCCGAGCGAGACATAGAAGCCCTCTGCCGAGCGCACCATCTGCTGCGGGGAGTAGTTCTTCGCCTGCAGGGTCTTGTCGACGTCGAAATCGGCGACCCCCGGGTAGGGCTCCATGATGTCGTAGAGATACCCCCACTCCTGGGCCCACATGTTGCCGAGCAGGTGCGCCGGGATCGGCCCGTTCTGAGGCACCCGGTCCTCGCCGTACACCTGTCCGAGTCTCGCCCGCACATAACAATGGAGCTGCTCGTACAGGGGTTTGACCTGCTGCCAGAGCCGTTCCGTTTCGGCCTCGAAGTCGGTCGGACTCATGTCGTACTTGGCGCGCCACATCTCGCCGAGATCGGCATAGCCGAGTTCCCTGGCACCCTCGTTGGCCAGTTCCACGTAGCGGGAATACTCGTCCCGCATCGGCGGTGAGATCGTGCGCCAGCCGCGCCAGGCATCGAGGAGCTCGTCATAATCCCGGCTGTGGAACATGATGTCTTCGAGGTCCGGCAGTTCGAGACACGTGCCGTCGTCGCGGCAGTACTTGCCCGCGCCGTATTTGCCCGTCATGTCGGTCGCGATCTCGCTGAGTTCGCGGCGCCTGGCCGGGTCTTCGGGCGCGGGAAGTGAAATGCCGAGCTTCAGCAGCTGAAGCGCGCGCCGCGTCGCGGGCGGGAGGTCCTGGCCCTCGTAGCGCGCGGCTTCCGCGACGGTCTCGCTGTGCCATTTTGCATAGCGTTCGTTTGCGAGCGATGCCAGCACGGCGGTATCGGACGTGATGTAGGTCGCCCGCACCCAGCCGGCAGCGCCCAGTTCACGGCCCAGGCCCTCGAGCTCGCTGTTGACGCGCGCGACGAATTCCTCGGCCGATTCCGCCGGCGCCGCAGCGCTCTCGTCGGCAGCGGGTTCGGGTCGGCCGCAGGCCACGATCAGCATGACGGCAAAAACGGCGATCAGAAGATTTCTCATGGTGTTTCCTTACCTTTGCAAACGGCTGCGGCGGGCGCGCCGGTGCTAGTCCACGCCGCGCATCAGCTTCTTGATCGGCCTGGCGCAGATCAGCATAACCAGTCCTGCACCGCCCGCGGTCAACACGATATTCATGTACTGTTGCGGGAAGGCGACGATATCTTCCGCATCGAATTCCCCGGCGATCTGGCCGGCGATCAGGTTGCCGAGGGAAGTCGCGAGGAACCACATCCCCATCATCTGGCCGACGTAGCGACGCGGTGCGAGCTTTGTCGTTACCGACAGACCGACCGGAGACAAGGCCAGCTCGCCGAAGGTGTGCAGAAGGTAGGTCATGATCAGCCAGGTCGGCGCCGCCAGGTCGCCGGAGACGACGATCTCCGATGCCCCGACCATGACCAGGAATCCGCAGGCCAGCAACAGGAGACCGATGCCGAACTTCGCCGGCGTCGACGGGTTGAGGTTTCGTTTGGCCAGCGCGACCCAGAGCCACGCGAACACGGGCGCAAAGACGATGATGAAAAAGGAGTTGACCGACTGGAACCAGGTCGAGCGGATGGTCAGCCAGCTGAAGTCGAGCTGTGTGTATCGGTCGGCAAACAGGTTCAGCGAGCTGCCCGCCTGTTCGAAGCCGGCCCAGAACATCGCGCAACCGAGCAACAGAATGATCAGTGCGATGGTTCGTTTCTTCTCGTCGCTCGTGAGCCCGCCGAACAGGAGGACGTAGGCAAAGAACACGACAAAGACGCCGACAATGAATTTCGTGGATTGTTCGGAGACTTCGACGGGATGCAAGTCCACGAGTCCCGTGATGCCGAGCACGGTGACCAGTATGATTGCCGCCACACCGGCGCCGACCACTATCCATCCCAGGCGCCGCTTGCGTGCGTCGACCGCGGCGTCGCCTGATTCCGTCGGGTGCAGGCCCGCGTTGCCCAGGTACCGTCGGGTCAGCCGATACTGGATCAGCCCGCACATCATTCCCACACCGGCGGCTGCGAAGCCCCAGTGCCAGCCGAAGCTGGGGCTCTGCCCCAGCGTCCCGCAGACGAGCGGCCCGAGCAAAGCGCCCACGTTGATGCCCATATAGAAGATACTGAAGCCGCCGTCGCGGCGTGCGTCGTGTGGCGGATACAGGTCGCCGACCACGGCACTGACGTTCGGTTTCAGAAGGCCCGTACCCGACACTACCAGCAGGAGCCCGATGAAGAAGGCCTGAGTCGACGGGATGGCGAGTACGAAGTGGCCGCACATGATGATGATGCCGCCGATGAATATGGCGCGTTGTGCGCCGAGCAGCCGGTCGGCGATCCAGCCCCCGGGCAAAGAGGAGAGGTAAACGAGTGCCGTGTAGACACCGTAGATCGCCGTGGCGGACTTGTCGTCGAGTCCGAGACCGCCCCCATCCATCACCTGATCGGTCATGAACAGGACCAGCAGCGCCCGCATGCCGTAATAGCTCAGGCGTTCCCACATCTCGGTGAAAAAAAGCGTGTACAGGCCGCGAGGATGCCCGAATACTTCTCGTTCGCCCGCACTCGACGTGGCGGCGGCGCCGTCAGTCATAGCTCGTTCTCATTGTTCCCCCGGCTTCCGGCTCACGCCGCGCAAAGCGTTCAGGTCGGACTATTTATTCTAACAACATTTCATGCGTAACTTTCCATCGACCGGCCCGCCCGACGAGCTGCTGAATCATGCATCAGCGAAGCATCACGGATTCTCGGTCGTGGCCGCGGCACCTTCCGCCTGCTTTTTCACGAAGAAGCGTGACATGACGATGCCAGCCTCGTAGAGGAGATAGACGGGGATCGCTAGCAGGGTCTGACTGAACACGTCCGGCGGCGTCAGGAACATGCCGATGACGAACGCCATCAGGAAGACATAGGGGCGCGCCTTGCTCAGTTTCTCGACCGTGGTAATTCCGGTCATCACGAGAAGCACGGTAGCGATCGGGACCTCGAATGTGCAACCGAAGGCGAGCACGAGAGTAATCGCAAGATCGAGGTACTCCGAGATATCCGGCATGACGTTTATGGTGTCCGACGGGAAAGTCACCGCGAAGCCGAAGATGAGCGGGAATACGACGAAGTAGGCGAAAGCGACGCCCGCGTAGAACAGGAAGATGCTCGTGGCCAGCAACGGCAGCGCGAAGCGTTTCTCCTTTCGGTACAGCCCCGGTGCGACGAAGGCCCAGACCTGGTAGAGCACGTACGGCATCGCCAGGAAGATCGCGACCAGGCACACCGCCTTGAACGGCGTGAAGATCGGCGACAACGGTTTGGTCGCGAGCAACTGACCGCTCGGGATCACCGCCCTGAGCGGCTTGGAGATGATTTCGAATACGCGTTGCGAGAACGGCACGAGCGGAACGAGGACGATGACGATTGCCGTGACGGACTTGAGCAGGCGGCTCCGCAACTCGACGAGATGCGACAGCAGGGTGCCCTCGGCGAGCATTTCCTCCTCGTTTTCGGGCTTCTCGCTCACGCGCTGTTTTTGTTGTCTCCGGAAGCGGATTCTTCGCCGCTGTCGGCACCAGGCGCCGCAGGAGTTTCTTCGGCAGGTTCAGGGGTGGCGGACTTCGTTGTCTCGTGCAGGGGTGAAAAGGAATCGTCGTCGCGCGGCGTGTGCGAGATGGCCGGGGGTTGGATCCGCGTCTGGTGTCCGTCGAGGTCGAGTTCTTCCTCGAGCTGTCGCTTCATCACGCGGGTCATGCGGCGTGCCTGGCCGAGCCAGGTGCCCAGCTGATTGGCGACGCGCGGCAGCCGCTCGGGCCCCAGGACGATCAGCCCGATGACGAACAGGAGCAAGAGTTCCGAAAAGCCGACCCCGGACATGTCTGAACGACTTATCTTGTGCTTGTTGTGGCTCTCTTCGGCCGGCGTGTTATCGAAATCCGCGTCCTTCTCGGACGACTTCGAGATCTTCTCGGCGGTGTCTTCTTTTTCGGCTTCACTCATCGCCGAACGGAAACCCTTCACGGCGCTGCCGAGGTCCGAACCCAGCGTGCGCAGGCGTTTGGTGCCGAAGATCGCCAGCACGATGACGAGCACGATCAGCAGCTGTACTGGGCCGATGTTGGAAAACATCCTGCAAACTCCCGGGGCGAGGCCCCACTTCGTGTGTGTGTGCTGTTGACCCCTTCCGGGGCCGGTCGTTCATGATAACTCTGCCAGCGAAAGAAAACCGTGTCGATGTCACACACGGGTGCCGGTTTCGAGCCAGAACGTTACCGGGCCGTCGTTGGTCAGGCTGACCCGCATGTCCGCACCGAAGCGCCCTGTCCCCACTTTACCGAGCCGAGCGCGGCACGCCGCGACCAGGTCCTCGAAGAGCGCTTCCCCGACGTTCGGCGCAGCGGCTCGCGTGAAGCTGGCACGCGTCCCCTTCTTCGTATCGGCAGCCAGCGTGAACTGCGGGACCAGCAGCAATTCACCGCCGATATCCAGCAGGCTCAGGTTCATGCGACCTTTCTCGTCGGGGAACACCCGGTAGCCCAGGATCCGCTCTGCCAGCCGCTCGGCGTCGCGCCGGGTGTCTTCCCGGCGCACGGCGACGAGCACCAGCAGGCCGCGCCCGATGTCCGCCACCGTCTCGCCGCCGATAGCGACGCTCGCGCCGTCGACGCGTTGCAGGAGTCCGATCATATTTCGCCCGTATCCGTATATTCGATCCCGGTGCGGACTTTATTAACGCATCAACCAGTAACTCAAGGCCAGCGCCGCGGACGGGCCGTGCCAACCTGCCCGGACCGGCGGGCGGGCGGGCGTTGCGAGGCTTGTCGCCTGCGCGGAGCCCGCCCGTGGGTATCGCAGGGACGGCGGACCCGGGGCGCCGGCCTCCCGGCCGGACCAGGGAAGGTACGGGCCCCGCTCGCGAGAACGGGGCCCGTCTTGCTATCGGCTACCCACCCCGATGTCACGTATTGCCACATTGTCGGGTGCATATCCCCACATGATGTTCGATTCTCGTCTGGGGGGATATTGTCGCCAATTAGTCCGGATAACGCCAAAATATGTGGGAAACACGGCCATGCATCTCCGCGCATTGGCTTCGATCGGGCTTGCTCATACACTTGACGCCGGACAGGCCGAATCGGGACCGGGCATGAAGAGAAGACAGTTCGTCACCAGCCTCGCCGCGGCGGGCGCTGCCGCCTGCAGCCGCGAGACGGAGGACCGGAGCAACGGTGCCGCGCAAGACGCGGAGACCTTCGAGTGGTCCTGTGTCACCTCCTGGCCGCCGAAGTACCCGGGCATGGGTATCGCCGTGGATCACCTGGCCGAACGTATCGGGAAGGCGTCGGACGGGCGCCTGAAGATCAAGGTGTATGGCGGCGGCGAACTGGTGCCGGCCTTCGAGGTATTCGATGCCGTGAGCCGCGGCACGGTCGAGATGGGCCACGATGCGTCCTACTATCACAAGGGCAAGGTGCCGGCGGCGCAGTATTTCACGTCGATCCCCTTCGGCCTGAATTACGTCGAACTGAACGGCTGGTTGTACTACGGCGGCGGACTCGAGCTGTGGCGTGAGCTCTACGCGCCGTTCAAGCTGGTCCCGATACCCTGCGGCAACACGGGCGTGCAGATGGGCGGCTGGTTCAACAAGGAGATCAACTCGGTTGCGGACATCAAGGGCCTCAAGATGCGCATACCGGGATTGGGGGGCGAGGTCATCCGCCGCGCCGGCGGCACGCCGGTGACGATGCCGGGCTCCGAGATCTTCACGTCCCTGCAGACCGGCGCGATCGATGCCTGCGAGTGGGTCGGCCCGTACAACGACATCGCTTTCGGCCTGCACAAGGCGGCCAAATATTACTATTACCCGGGCTGGCAGGAACCGGGGCCGGGCCTCGAGTGCATCGTCAATGCCGACGCCTGGGCGAGTCTGCCGGACGACCTCAAGGGCATCGTGGAGAACACCTGCGAGGCGATCGTGACGGACATGGTCGCCGAGTACACACACGGTAACGCGATGGCGCTCGCGCAACTCGCCGAAGACCCGGACGTCGAGCTCCGGCGATTCCCGGACGATGTACTCACGTTGTTCAAGTCGATCACGAAAGACCTGGTGGACGAGATGTCCGCCAACAACCCGATGGCCGCGAAGATCCAGGCTTCCTACTACGACTACCTCGAGAAATCGGCCAGTTACCAGCGCATCAGCGAGCAGGCGTACCTGGAGACGCGCAAGCTCTAGTTCGAGTAGATCTGTTGCGGTAACCAGGTTGCAAGTTCGGGGACGAGTGCGAGCACCAGCAGCGCCAGCAGCTGGATCGCGACGAACGGGATCACGCCGCGATAGATCTGCGCCGTCGTGACACTGGCCGGCGCGACGCCGCGCAGATAGAACAGCGCGAAGCCGAACGGCGGCGTGAGAAACGAAGTCTGCAGGTTGATCGCGATCATGATGCCCAGCCAGACCGGGTCGAGGCCCATCGCGAGCAACACCGGCCCGACGATGGGCACGACGACAAACGTGATCTCGATGAAGTCGAGTACGAAGCCGAGCAGGAACATCACCAGCATCACCACCGTGACGGCTCCGATCACGCCGCCGGGCAGGGAGTGCAGGATGTCGCGCACGGCGTCGTCCCCGCCGTAGCCGCGGAACACGAGCGAGAACATCGACGCTCCGATCAGGATCATGAATACCATGCTGCTGATCTTCAGCGTGCTGCGCATGATCTCCCGCAACCGCGCGAGGTCGAGCTGGCGGCGGGCCAGAGCCAGCACCAGCGCTCCCATGCCACCCACGCCCGCCGCCTCCGTGGGCGTCGCGAGTCCCGCCAATATCGAACCGAGCACGGCGAGGATCAGGGTGAGCGGCGGCAGCAGGGCATGCAGGAGCCTCGGGACAGTCACACGCTCGTCGGCTCCGCGCACATGCGCGGGCATCACCTTGGGCCGGAAGAAAGCGAGCGTAATGATGTAAACGACGTACATGACGACCAGCAGGAGTCCGGGCAGCAGCGCTCCGGCAAACAGATCGCCGACGGACACGGTCCTGGGAGAGAAGACGCCCATGTTGACCTGCGCCTGCTGGTACGCCGAGGTCATTACGTCGCCGAGCATCACGAGAATGATCGACGGCGGAATGATCTGCCCGAGCGTCCCCGAGGCGCAGATCGTTCCGGCCGACACCTCCGCGGAGTAACCGCGCCGCAGCATCGTCGGCAGGGAAAGCAGGCCCATCGTAACGACGGTGGCGCCGACGATACCCGTGCTCGCCGCCAGCAGCATGCCGACCAGCGTCACGGAGATGCCGAGCCCTCCGCGCAAGGCCCCGAACAGGAGGCTCAGCGTGTCGAGCAGCTCCTCGGCGATCCGAGCGCGCTCCAGCGTCACGCCCATGAACACGAACAAGGGCACGGCGACCAGTGTCTCGTTGTTCATGATGCCGAAGACCCGGTTGGGCAGGCCGGAGAGCAGCGCCTCGTGGAAAGTGCCCGTCACGACACCGACGACGGCGAACAGCAGCGCGGTGCCGCCGAGGCTGAATGCGACCGGGAAGCCGGCGAGCAGCACCAGCACGACGCTGAAGAACAGGAGCAGCGCCATCCACTCCACGTCAGCCCTCCCGGATCCGGCGGATGGATTGCCGCGCGAGGGACACGCCCTGCAGGCCGACGAGCACCGGCATGACGACGACGATCGATTTCAGTATCGGTATCAACGGGTACGGCAATCCACCGGGTTCGCGCGAGGTCTCCTGCAGAGACCAGGAGACGGCCGCGAAATCGATCGCGGCCCAGGCCAGGTAGCCGCACAGCGGCAACAGGAACAGGAGCACGCCGGCCAGGTCGACCCAGCCACGGCGGCGCGGCGACATCTTGCGATAGAAGATGTCCACCCGGACATGATCGTCGTGCAGGAGCGTGTAACTCGCCCCGAGCATGAATACCGCCGCGTGCATCCAAGTGACCGATTCCTGCATCCACACGAAGCCCGCATCGAAGATGTACCGCATCACGACGATGACGACCGTGACCAGCACCATCAACAGGGTCAGCCAGGAGGTCAGCTTGCCCGTGACGTTGCTGATCCGGTCGAATACGTTCGGCTGCACGGCCTTGTCAGACGAAAGAGACGCCGACCTGGAACAGCTTCTCCAGATCCTCGATCTTGCGGCGGTCGGTGAGGAACAGGATCACGTGGTCTCCGGCCTCGATCACGGTATCGTGATGCGCAAAGATGACCTCCTTGCCGCGCACGAGCGTTACGATTGCAGCGCCCTTCGGCAGCGAGACCTCATCGATCCGTCTACCGACCACTTTCGAATCGTTCTCATTGCCGTGGGCGATGGCTTCGATGGCCTCGGCCGCGCCGCGCCGCAGCGAATGCACTTTGACGACGTCCCCGCGGCGTACGTGCGCGAGCAGCGAGCCGATCGTTACCTGCTGGGGCGAGATCGCGATGTCAATGCTGCCGGCCTCGACGAGATCCACGTAGGAGGCACGGTTGATCAGCGCCATGACCTTGTGTGCGCCGAGCCGCTTCGCGAGCATCGAACTCAGGATATTGGCTTCCTCGGAGTTGGTCAGTGCGCAGAAGACGTCGACGTTGTCGATGTTCTCCTCCAGCAGAAGCTCCTCGTCCGCGGCGTCACCGACGAGCACGATGGCCTTGTTGAGTTGCTCGGAAATACGGCGCGCGCGTTCCGGGTCGCGCTCGATGAGCTTGACCTGGTTCGTCTGCTCCAGCGCGAGCGCGAGGCGCAGGCCGATGTTGCCGCCGCCGGCGATGACGACGCGCCGGACCGGATCTTCCAGGCGCCGCATCTCGCTCATGAATACCCGGATGTCCTTGCGGTCGGCCAGGAAGAATACCTCGTCGTCTTCCTGGATCACCGTGTCGCCCTCCGGCAGCATGGCTTTGCCTTCGCGGTATATGGCCGCGATGCGGCCTTCTGCGTTCGGGATATGCTGCTTGAGGGTGGCGATCCGCTGGCCGACCAGCAGGCCGTCCCGGTCGGCCTGCGCGCCGACGAGGCGGACACGGCCTTCGGCGAAGTCGAGCACCTGGGAGGCGCCGGGATACAGGATCAGTTGTTCGACGTATTCGCAGACGAGTTGCTCGGGGCTGATGCGCACGTCGATGGGGATCGACTCCGGTGTGAACAACTCGTCGGCGTTCATATAGTCCGAAGCGCGGATGCGGGCGATCTTCGTCGGCGTGTTGAACAGCGTATAGACCACCTGACAGGCGACCATGTTGGTCTCGTCGGAATCGGTAAGTGCGACGACGATATCGGCATCGGCGGCGCCGGCGCGGTCGAGTACGTCCGGGTACGCGGCGTGCCCGACGACGGTACGGATATCGAGCCGGTCCTGCAGTTCCCGGAGCACTTCGGGCCGGACGTCGACCACGGTAACTTCGTTGGATTCTTCGCGAGACAGGTGATATGCGGCCGAAGAACCGACCTGACCTGCGCCGAGTATTAAGATTCTCATTGTTGTTTTCGGATCTCGGGCTGCGGTGAGCGCTGCGTCGGTTGCGCTAGTCTACATCAGATCCGGAAACGGTCTCATCACCCCGGGCGACGCACCGCTCAGGGGACCGCCTCCAGATTTGCATAGCTCAGTACCAGCCACTTGGTTCCTGCAGTTTCGAATACAACCTCGACCCGCGCGTGCGCTCCCTGGCCCTCGCAGTTCAGGATCACGCCGTCCCCGAACTTGCCATGCCGGACACGCTGGCCAAGTCGCATGCCCGGCTCGGCGCCGGACGCCGCCATCGTGCTTCGCCGGCCCGGAACGTGCATCGGGCGCGACACCTGCACGCGCGGACGGACTTCCTCGATGTACTCGTCCGGTATCTCGGCGATGAAGCGGGAAGGTTGCGAGAAGTTGTCCATGCCGTGCAGCCGGCGCTGTTCGGCGTAGGTGACATAAAGTTTCTGCTTCGCGCGCGTGATGCCGACGTAGCAGAGGCGACGTTCCTCTTCGAGGCCGTGCGGGTCGGCGATCGACCGCTGGTGGGGGAACAAGCCGTCCTCCATGCCCGAGAGAAAGACGAGCGGGAACTCGAGACCCTTGGCGGAATGCATCGTCATGAGCTGCACGCAGTCTTCCCACGCATCCGCCTGGCCTTCCCCCGCCTCCAGTGCGGCGTGCGCGAGGAAGGCGTCGAGTGCCGGTATCTCCTCGGCCGGATCCGGCTCGAAGCTCTTCGCAGCACTCACCAGCTCGAGCAGGTTCTCGATCCGGGTCTCGCTCTTCTCTCCCTTGTCCTTGCGGAAGAAATCGACGAGGCCGCTGGCGTGGATGACGTGATCGACCTTGGCTTCGAGGTCGAGGCCGGCCGTGTCGCGCGCGAGGCCCTCGATCAGCTGCATGAAACGGAGCACCGCATTCGCGGCACGGCCGTTCAGCTCGTCGCTCGCTGTCGCGGCCGCGGCGCGCCACAGGGAGCAGCCGTTCGCACGTGCGTAATTGCGCATCGCCTCGACGGTGCGTGCGCCGATACCGCGGGTCGGCCGGTTGACGACGCGCTCGAAAGACGTGTCGTCGTCCCGATGCGCAATGAGCCGCAGGTAAGCGAGCGCGTCCTTGATCTCGGCGCGCTCGAAGAAGCGAAGGCCTCCGTAGACGCGATACGGGATCCCGGCGTTGACCAACGCTTCCTCGAGCGCCCGGGACTGGGCGTTCGACCGGTACAGCACCGCGGCATCGGCGCGCAGGTTGCCCTGCTCGATCCAGTCGCGCAGCGTAGCAGTGACGAAGTCCGCCTCGTCGCGCTCGTTGTACGCGGCGTATACGCGAATGAGTTCGCCTTCGGCCCCGGCCGTCCACAGGTTCTTGCCCATGCGCGAATCGTTATTCGCGATCACCGCGTTGGCGGCGTTCAGTATCGTCGCCGTGGAGCGGTAGTTCTGTTCGAGCTTCACCACCCGGGTGCCGGGAAAATCCTGCTGGAAGCGCTGGATGTGTTCGACCCGCGCACCCCGCCAGCGATAGATCGACTGGTCGTCGTCGCCGACGACGAAGGGAATGCCCTCGCTGCCGGCGAGCAGCCTCAGCCAGGCGTACTGGATCGCGTTGGTGTCCTGGAATTCGTCGACGAGCAGATGTCGGAATCGGCGCCGGTAGTGCGCAAGCAAGTCCGCATTGTCGCGCCACAGCTCGTGTGCGCGCAGTAACAGTTCCGCGAAGTCCACGAGGCCGCCACGCTCGCAGAGTTCTTCGTAGGCCGCATACAGGCTGATCATCTGCCGGCGCTCGGGGTCGCGATCGTCGACCAGATGCTGCGGCCGCAGTCCTTCGTCCTTTTGTGCATTGATGAAGTACTGGATCTCGCGGGGCACCCAACGGCTGTCGTCGATCTCGAGGCCGCGCAACAGGCGTTTGATCAGCCGGAGCTGGTCGTCGGAGTCGATGATCTGGAAGTTCTGCGGCAGTCTCGCCTCACGCCAGTGTCGCCGCAGCAGACGATGGGCGAGGCCGTGGAAGGTCCCGATCCAGAGGTGATTCACCGGCATGCCGAGCAACGACTCGATGCGGCCACGCATCTCCGCGGCCGCCTTGTTCGTGAACGTGACGGCGAGCAGGCCCTGTGGCGATACGCCCTCTACGTCGATCAGCCAGGCGGCTCGGTGCACCAGCACGCGGGTCTTGCCGCTGCCCGCACCGGCGATGACGAGTGTCGGTTCTGCCGGCGCGGTGACGGCTTCGCGCTGCGCGGCGTTCAGTGATTCGAGGATCGGGGTGACATCCATCCGGGGAGTGAAGATCTGGCGGGAAAGCCCCCCATATTAGCAAAGCTATTGCTGCCAGGTGACGCCCAACGAATAGCGCTTGCGCTCATAGCCGATCCTGATGTCGGTCGACGAAGCGCCGCGATACTCCGCCTCGGCGGTCAGGCTCAGATGTCGCGTCATGCGGTAGGCAAGTCGCAGGAGTCCGCCGGCCGTCTCCAGTGTCTTCGGCCCGGCGACCGGATTGTTGAATGCGAACGCGTTCGGGAAGTCGTAGCTGCGATAGTAGCCTTGCAGGTCGAGTGCGAAACGTTGTCCCGGTGACCAGTGATATTCGAATCGGAATTCGTCGCGCGTGTAGTCGTTGTAGCCCTGGAAGGCGTCGCCGCGAGTTGACCGGGTGTAGCCCAGGCCTGCCCACATGTCGGGCGTTATCCGTTGCCGCGCTAGCAGGCCGACGTCAAGGTAGTCGTAGCGGACCGGGTCGTTCGTGATGAGCTGCTGACCGTCGAGGTCGAATGACGGCCGCTCAGCGTAGCGGCGCGTGTAATCCTCGACAACCAGCCGCAGCAGCGCTCTTTCCGTAAAGCGGTACTGGGCATTGACGCCGAGCAGGAAGAATTCGTGATCGTACTGGGGCACGACCTTGGTGTCCGCATAGTTCCACAACTGGCCCTTGACTCGCAGACCGATCGACAGCCGCTCGTAAGCACGCCGTATCGACAGCTCCGGACCGTAGCGGACGTAGTTCATGCGGTCCCGGATGGGTTCGCCGTTCACCGACCACGCAACCCCGTCGACGGGGTCGAAGTAGATCTCGTCGTGCTTTGCGATGGAGAAGGCGCTGTAGACGCTCGTGGAACGCGTGTCGTCGCCGCGGAAATACTGGCTGCCGATGCGCAGCTCATGACTGAAGTCGTTCGCGTTGTCGAGATTCTTGTCCTGGTAGTAGCGCCCATCGAGCCGGTACTCGCCGAAGAATGACTCGTACTCGTAGGTGTTGAGCTGGTACCTGGCCCTGAGGTCGAGCGGGATAAAGGCGCCGGACGTCGGGTCGGGCGTGACCAGCGGCAGGTTCGGGTCGGAGTAGTCGATGTAATCCTGGTCGGGCGTGCGGTAGACGTTGTCGTCGGTGCCGAATCCCACGCGTGCAGCGAGGGCGAATTCACCCAGCTTGCGTCCGGCAGACTCCGACGCCGCGACGGTATCCGGGTGGTCGGCCGCTTGCCTGGCCGACAGGATCCTCGAGATCGCCTCGATCGCCAGCTTCCTGATCGCCGGGTTCTCTTCCTGGTCACGGGCCTGACGGAACCAGTCGAGCGCCTCGTCGGTGTTACCGGCGGCATAGGTCGTGAGCCCGAGGTTGTATTGCGACAGCACCCGCAGCCCGGGCGATTGCGCGGCGCGCAGGAGTTCGCTGCGGGCACGATCGTACTGGCGGGCACGGTAGTGAGCGACGCCCGTGTTGAAATGCAGGAGCGGCGTATCCATACCGGCCTCGCCGGCCTGCCTGTAGCGCAGCAGCGCCGCCCAGTAGAGGTCGTCACGGAACAGCCGGTTGCCGTCGGCGAACGCCTCCTGGGCGGTCATCGCCGCAGCCGGGCCAGAAGCCAGCAGGCACCACAGCGCAGCGACCAGCGCTATCGCGCCGGCCGCCGGTCCGAAGCGGTACGTACCGCGCGTCGAGAAAATGGCCCAGGCTCCTGACGATTGACGTTATGTAGAATTGCAAGGGTACCGGCGTTCTCGGCACAAATACTATGACGTGGTGCATAAAAATCCCCCCGGATCGGACCGATCGGGGGGATGGGGTGTCAGGAGTGCGATTCGGCGGGTGATCCCGTGCTCGGAGCCTCAGTTGTCGTCGCTCGATCCTTCGTCGTCCATGCCGTCGCCGCCGCCGCCGTTATCCGGCTGGTCGTCGTATTCGTCGAAATCGAGATCTTCGCCCTGTTCGTCTTCGAAATCATTTTCCTGTTCGAGATCTTCCTGGTCGAAATCCTCGTCATGCTCGAAATCGTCGCCGCCGACAGTGCCTTCGTCCCGGCCGAAGTCATCCCCGGCGTCGACTCCATCGTTCGCGCCATCGTCGGAACCCGCGTCGTCGTCCCCGCTGTCGCCGTCTTCGCTTTGCCCGTCGTCGAAATCGGCGTCGGAGTGGGCGTCGCCCGGCCCCGACATCTCCGGAATGGAATCGTCGACACCCGACATGTCGTCGAGCACTTCCATCGTCACGTCCAGGTCGTCGAGGTCACCTGCCCTGGCGATTGCAGGCGCCAGGGCCAGGCTCGACAACACGAGCGTCGTCAGTGTCATGGTGAAGTGCTTCATCGCCTCACTCCTTGGCATCAGCTGGCGCCGGGCGGATCCTCGCTCACGGCTACGTGCAGACGAAAGCTGCGGTCGCGATGGTCGTGCTCCAGGCGGGCCAGCAATTCCCCTCCCGCCGGCGACACTGCGATCAGCGTCAGTGGCAGCAGGTTCCTGCCGGCCTTCAGACTGGTCTCCCAGGTGATCACGCGCTGGCCGGGAAAGCCGGCGAGTTCCACGCCGTCCGGCAGGGTGACCGTCAGCGACGCGTCGTGCAGCGGCGTCGCCGACGAGAACACGAGGTTGACGGTGCGCGGCTGCTCGAGGGCGATCGTGACGCCCGGGATGTGAGCGTCCGGCGTGCCCGGATTCGGCACGGTCCAGAGCAGGCCGATCGCGACCCAGGCGGCCAGACCCGCAGCGACCGCCACGCCGAACCCGGAATAGACCCAGCGCCTGCGCTGCCGGCGCCGGCCCTCGAGCACGGCGCGGCCGAGCGCCCGATCGTAGAATCCGGCGGCCGCCGGCGGCACCGGCAAGTCCTTCAGCAATGCGAGGATCTCGCGGTCCTTCGCGTCGCCGCGGCCTTCATATGCTTGTTCGTCCCGCATGTCGTTTAAACGTCCCGGCTCAGGAAAAGGTTCCGTTTGCTTCCAGGAGTTCCCGCAGTCTGGCCCGTGCACGATGCAGCCTGGATTTCAGCGTTCCGACGGGTGTTCCCGTAAGGTCTTGGATTTCATTAAGTTTATAGCCTTCCGCGTCATGCAGGAGGACGACGACGCGGTGCTCGTCGCTGAGCCGCTCGAGCGCGTCTCCGAGGCGCTCGCGCTGCTCCGCCAGGCCCCGCTCGGCGACCGGATCGTCCGGGCCGGGCAGACCCGCGAGGCCGTCGCCGGCGAGCGCACCCTCCCCGACCATATGCAGCCGCTGGCGAGCGAAGCGCCGCCGCTCATCGATGAACAGGTTGTACATCACGCGCCCCAGCCAAGGGCCCGGCTCCTCGATCGCGACGAGTTGATCGAGTTTGCCGAATACCTTGACGAGCAATTCCTGGAACAAATCTTCGGCTGCCGCCTTCTCCCCGGCGAGCCGCCACGCCAGCCGGTACAACCGATCGAGATGCGGTTGCAGCAAGCGTTCGAAGATCTGGCTGTCGTCCCCCTGGTGCATGGGTCCCAGAGTGTAGCCGGGCACCGGGCGGACACAAGGATCGAGTCTTCAGTTTGCAAAGGACCGCTCAGCCTAGAGGCTCAGTTGCAGCAGGAAGTAGTGATCGACGAGCAGGGCGGCGAACAGTATGCCGAGGTAGGTGATCGAGAACCGGAACGTTCGCATGGGCAATGCAATATCGTCCGGATGGCGCCGCATGCGGACCGTGTAGGTCAGGAAGATCGCGTCCAGCACGAGCACGGTCGCAAGGTACAGGAGGCCGCTCATGCCGGTCAGGTAAGGCAGGAGCGTGATCAGCACGAGAAGGATCGTGTACAGCACGATGTTGAGACGCGTGTACTCGTCGCCGTGCGTCACGGGCAGCATCGGTATGCCCACTTTCTCGTAGTCCTCCCTGCGTGCGATTGCCAGCGCCCAGAAGTGCGGCGGCGTCCAAACGAAGATGATCAGGAAAAGGAGCAGCGCGTTGCTGTGGACATCGCCGGTGATGGCGGTCCAGCCGAGTACGGGCGGCGCCGCGCCGGCGGCGCCGCCGATCACGATGTTTTGCGGGGTCGCTCGCTTCAGGAAGACGGTGTAGATCACGGCGTAGCCGATGAGCGAAAGAAACGTCAGCACGGCGGTGAGCGGATTGACGAGCGACCACAGGATGATCATCGACGCGATGCCGAGAATCGATGCGAAGATCAGCGCCGACTGTTCCGTCAGCCTGCCTTGTGGCAACGGTCGACCGCGTGTCCGCATCATCCGGATATCGACCCGGTGGTCGAGGACGTGGTTGAACACTGCTGCCGACGACGACGCGAGGCCGATGCCGAGCGTGCCGAAGATGAGGCGCAACGGGTCCGGCCAGCCGGGCACGGCCAGGAACATGCCGACCACGGCCGTGAAGACGATCAGCATGACGACGCGCGGTTTCGTCAGCTCGTAATAATCCCGCCAATCGGTATAGGTTTCGACGTTGGTGTTCAAGAAGGCGCTCTCAACCGATTTGGGACAGGCGCAGCAGGTGCTGGATATCGTCAACCATGTCTGAAGGATCGATGTCGGGCCGGAAGTACATCACCAGGTTGCCGAGCGGATCGACCAGGAAGTATCCCCCCTCCGGCAGGTCTGCGGGTCGTTTTCTCAGGAGCAGTTCGTAAAGGTCCGCGTCCTCGAACGCGACAAGGCCCGCGTGCTCTTGCGCGAGGAACACTGTATCCGGCGGAGTATCGCCGTGCAAGAAGACCCGGGTGAGCCGGCTCATGTCCTTGCCGAGCATGAGCCGCGACTGGCGCAGCGTGTAAAGCGCTTCGCGGCAGCTGCGCTCACACGGTCCGTCGTTGGCGTAGAGCAACACCCATGTCTTGCCGGCGCGTTCGAACAACGTCGTGTCGCGAAGCGCGTCATGCAGGTTGATCACGGGTTGCAGCAGGGTCCCGTGGTTGGTCCTGCCCTCCGGTTGCAGCGGCGTGCCGCCATAATAGAGCCATGCGGCCACGAGCAAGGGCCCCAGGAATGCCACGGCGATGAACAGCAGCTGCAGCCGGCCCCGCAGCCTGGCATCGGCAGTCACGATTCCAGGCCCCGCTTGCGGAAATTCCGCACGAGGAGAAAGGCGAGCACGGCGCCCATCGCGAACCATTGCAGCGCATAGGCAAAGTGCCGTCCGGGCCCCATCTCGGCGGGTTCCCAGTAACGGAAAAAGCCGTGCGGGTCGTCGGGGTCAAGCAACAGCACGAATGGCTGCACATCGCGGCCGAGTGCCGCGGAGACCTCGTCGAGGGTCGGATACACGGCGGTCTGCGGCCAGGCCTCCGCCGGCTTGAAGGCGTCGCCCATCCGGTACCCGGCCCGGGGCAGCGAGCCGGCGCGGCCGTGAAGCGTTACCCGGCCGGGCTCCGCGGCGATGCTCGCGGGGTCGAAGCCGCCCGCGGTCCGCTCGATCCAGCCGCGATTGACGAGCAGTACCGGCGCGCCATCCGAGACGACGAGCGGAGTCAGCACGTAGTAACCGAGGCGGTCCTCGATGATGATGTTCTCGAGCAGGATCTGGTGTGCCGTGTCCAGCCGGCCCGTGACCTCGAGCTTCTGGAACGAGCGTACCGGCATGCCGTCCGACCAGGCCGCGAAACCCTTTTCCCCGGCGAACTCGCGGCGCTGTGCCAGTTTGCCCAGCCCGCGTTCGATCTGCCACACGCCGAGCCCGGCGAATTGCACGACGAGCAGCACGCCGAGCGCATACGGCAGCCAGCCCAGCAGCTTCCTTTTGAACGTATCGGCCACGTTATACTGTTCTGCCGCAATTCCCCGGATCCCCGATGAAGCTCATCGTACTGCTGTTACTCGCCGCCGTCTTCGTCAGCCTCGGCTCCGGTCTGTATTTCCTCGTTAAGGACAGAGACAAGCCACACTCGCCGCGCCTCTTAACGGCGCTCAAGATCCGCGTCAGCCTGTCGATCGTGCTGATCCTGTTCCTCGTGATCTCGTACACGCTCGGCTTCATCCATCCCTAGAGTTGAGTCACACGCGTGCCGCGCTCCGGCAGTCTTTTCCTCATGGCTCGCTACGCTGCGCTTTACTTCGTTCCAGAGACACCGCGCCCGCCGACGCCTCCGGAGTTCGGTGGTACGCACCCCCGAACCCGGAAGAGGTACTGCGTGCCGGCAAGGGTTTGACGGGAGTAAAGCGCAGCGCAGCGAGCCATCCCGGAAAACACTTGCCGGGCGCAGTCCCGTGTGAAACTACATCCAGTAGACGAAGACGTACAGCGCGATCCAGACGACATCGACAAAATGCCAGTACCAGGCTACGGCTTCGAACGCGAAGTGTTTGTCGGGTGTGAAGTGACCCTTGACGACGCGTAGCCAGATGATCGTCAGCATGATCGCGCCGATCGTGACGTGCATGCCGTGGAAGCCGGTCAACATGAAGAACGTCGAGCCGTAGATGCCGGTCGTCAGCTTCAGGTTCATGTGCTCGTAGGCGTGGATGTACTCGTGAGCCTGCAGGTATACGAACGTGAAGCCGAGCAGGAAGGTCGCGGCCAGGAACACCGTGAGGGTGCCGCGTTTCCCCGCGATGAGGGAATGATGTGCGATCGTCACCGTGACGGAACTCGTGAGCAGGATCGCCGTGTTGATCAGCGGCAGGCCGAAGGGCTCCATGGCTTCGAAACTGCCGCCGACATCGCCGGGGCCGTTGGTTGGCCAGGTGCTCTCGTAGTTCGGCCACAGCAGCAGGTTCGTGAAGAAATTGTTGCTGGCGCCGCCGAGCCAGGGCACGGACATGTTGCGGGCATAGAACAGGGCGCCGAAGAATGCGGCGAAGAACATCACTTCCGAGAAGATGAACCAGAACATGCCCATCCGGAACGACTTGTCCACCTGTTCGTTGTAGAGCCCGCCCTGGCTTTCGCTGATGACGGTGCCGAACCAGCCGATCATCATGGTCGCGATGATCGCGACACCGACCAGCATGATGTCGAAGCCGACGTCCGCGCCGTTGAGCCAGTTGGAAACACCGACCATCAGGCACAACAGGCCTACCGATCCGACGATGGGCCAGTGGCTTCCATGCGGAACGTAGTAGTTATTGTTTGCGTGCGTCATAGGGGATCTCGGTGTCAAACAGGGTATACGACAGAGTGATTGTGTCGACGTAATCGGGAAGATCCGGGTCGACGATGAACTCTACGGGCATCGAACGCTTCTCGTTCGCGGCGAAAGGCTGGGTCGTGAAGCAGAAGCATTCGATCTTCTTGAACGCGTCGACGGCCTCGGTCGGCACGATACTGGCGATCGCCTGGCTGACCTTGCCGGAATCCGAGAGATTCTGCTCGGTAAACGTCGCGAAATAGAGCTTGCCCGGATGGACCTCCATGCTGTCGACGTCCGGGGTGAAGGTCCACCGTCCGTAGTCGTTGACGGTCGTGATGAACTCGACGCGGATCGTACGCGAAAGGTCCGGCGCCTCGACGGCGGCGGCGGCGGCGGTATTCCCCCTGCTGTCGAAGCCCGTCAGGTCGCAGAATACGTTGTACAACGGCGGCAGGACCAGGAAGCCGAACGCGAACATGGCGGAAACGAAGACGAGAAGTTTCACCATCAGCGCCGCATTGGATTCCTTTTTTTCAGGATGCCCGTTCTGCATGTTTCAGGACCGGAGGACGCCGAGAAGGATGAAGCCGAGATAGAAAAAGAGCGCGACGCCCACCAGGATGAGAGTCGTCCGCCGTATGCCGCTCCGGGTTTCGTCTCGCCTGTCGGTCACTGGAAGGTCTGCTCCTCGGACAGCCGCGGCGGCGTCTCGAAGGTGTGATAAGGCGCCGGCGAAGGCACCGTCCATTCGAGTCCCTTCGGATGTTCCCAGACCTCGTCCGTCGCCGGCACGCCCTTCTTCGCCGTCAGCACGACGTACAGGAACACGAGCTGCGACAGACCGAAGCCGATCGCACCGATACTGGCGATCGCGTTGAAATCCGCGAACTGCGTCGAATAGTCGGGGATGCGCCGCGGCATGCCGGCGAGGCCGAGGAAGTGCATCGGGAAGAAGGTCATGTTGACGAAGATCGTCGACAGCCAGAAATGCAGCTTGCCCGCCGACTCGTTGTACATGTGGCCGGTCCACTTCGGCAGCCAGTAGTACACGGCCGCGAAGATAGCGAATACCGACCCCGGCACGAGCACGTAGTGGAAATGCGCCACCACGAAGTAGGTATCGTGGTACTGGACGTCCGCCGGCACGATCGCGAGCATCAGGCCCGAGAATCCGCCGATCGTGAACAGGAACACGAAGGCGATAGAGAACAGCATCGGCGTCTCGAAGGTCATCGAGCCGCGCCACATCGTCGCCACCCAGTTGAAGATCTTCACGCCTGTCGGCACGGCGATCAGCATCGTCGCGAACATGAAGAACAGCTCGCCGGACAGCGGCATACCGACTACGAACATGTGGTGCGCCCAAACGATGAACGAGAGGAACGCGATACAGGATGCCGCGTATACCATCGAATCGTGGCCGAACAGTGGCTTGCGCGAGAAGGTCGGGATGATCTCGGAGACGACGCCGAACGCCGGCAGGATCATGATGTACACCTCGGGGTGCCCGAAGAACCAGAAGATGTGCTGGTACATCACGGGGTCGCCGCCGCCGGCGGACAGGAAGAAACTCGTGCCGAAGAACTGATCGGTCAGCAGCATCGTGACCGCCCCGGCGAGCACCGGCATGACGGCGAGCAACAGGTAAGCCGTGATCAGCCAGGTCCACACGAACATCGGCATCCGCAGGAGCCACATCTGCGGCGTACGCAGGTTCAGGATCGTCACGATGATGTTGATCGCGCCCATGATGGAAGAGATCCCCATCAGGTGGATGGAGAAGACCATGAACGGGAAGGCATCGCCGGTCTGCAGGACCAGCGGCGGATACATGGTCCACCCCGCGGCCGGCGCGCCGCCGGGCATCAGCAGGGTCGACAGCAACATGCCGAACGCGACCGGCAGGATCCAGAACGACCAGTTGTTCATGCGCGGCAGCGCCATGTCCGGCGCACCGATCATCAGCGGGATCATCCAGTTGGCGAGTCCGACGAACGCGGGCATCACGACGCCGAATACCATGATGAGCGCGTGCATCGTCGTCATTTGGTTGAAGAATTCCGGACGTACGAACTGGAGGCCGGGCTGGAACAGCTCGCTGCGGATGACCAGCGCCATGGTTCCGCCGATAAAAAACATGATGAGGCTGAACACGAGGTACATCGTGCCGATGTCCTTGTGATTGGTCGTGAACAGCCAGCGAGCGATGCCCCTGGCGGGGCCGTGGTGTTCGTGGATCTCGTGTGCATCCGCTACGGCGGTCGTCATACTCTTTGTCTCCATCGGCGCGCCGTCGCCGGCGCGCATCCTGTCACTGCGCTGCCGCGGTCTGTGCCGTCTGCGCCTTCTGGTCTGCGAGCCAGGCATCGAATTGCTCCGGCTCGAGCACCTTCACGACGATCGGCATGTAGGCATGGCCCCGGCCGCAGAGTTCGGCACACTGCCCGCGGAAGGTGCCGGTCTCCGCAGCGCGGAACCAGACTTCGTTGATGCGTCCGGGTATCGCGTCCTTCTTGATCGCAAGCTGCGGTACCCACCAGGAATGGATGACGTCGTTCGACGTGATCAGAACGCGAATCTTGCGGCCCTTCGGCACCACCAGGGGGTGATCGACGTCGAGCAGGTAGTGGTCGACGCTGAACGGATCGATGCCCGAGCCTTTCATGCGGGCCTCTGCGCTCGCGGGCGCGAGGCTCGAATAGAAGCCGACGCCCTCGTCCTGGTACTGGTAATGCCAGCGCCACTGATAACCGGTAACGACGATCGAAAGCTGCGGATCGCGTGCATCGTCGAGCCTGATCAGCGTCTCGGCGGCCGGTACCGCCATGAACAGCAGGATGACGCAGGGGATCGCGGTCCAGAGGATCTCGGCCGCGGTGCTGTGCGTAAACGACGCAGCCGTCGCGCCTCTCGATTTGCGGTGCCGGATCAGCGAAATGATCATGATCCCGAACACGACGATGCCGATGGCGACGCAGACCCAGAAGACCATCATGTGGAGATCGTAGGTCTCCTTGCTCAGCTTCGTGATGCCCTCGGGCATGTTGAATACCCAGTCAGCCGAAGCCGTACTTGCCCAGACCAGGCCGAGCAAGCTCAGTAGTGATTTTCGTGCCATTGCGTCTATCCGGAGGTCCCAGCAGGACCACTCCGCTCTCGGGTCGTCAGGTGGTAGGTGCAGATGCCGCGGGTCCGACCCGCCGGCAAAAAAGCTTGCGCAGTGTACTGAATGCAGGCCGGGCTTGCAATCCTGAGTCGTATCGCACTTTCCGAAATAATCCTGTGTCAACAAAGGCTTATGCGCGCGTCGCTGCGGCATTCCGGACTCGGGGCGCGGCAGGCGCGAGCTCAGGACCGACGCTTGCCGATCCGGTTCGCGTCGACCCGCACCTCGCCGGGCGCGGCGCGCTGTCCCGGACCCCAGCAGTGGCCGTAGACGAGTTCGAGTTCGAAAACCAGGAGGCCTTCGCGCCGCGAGGATTCCAGGCCTGTAAGCATTTCCCGGAACCGCGACGGCGCGACGAGCGAGCGAGTGCGCTGTCGCAGGCTGTTCCGTGCGCCGCTGGCGGTGAGGTCACGCAGCAGCTGGCGCGGCTCTTCGTAGCTCACCGACAGGCGGTCCACGTCCAGCACCGGGTCGCGGAGTCCCGCGCGAACCGCGGCGTCGCCGACGTCATGCATGTCCGGGAAGCGCAACACGTGTGCGCCGGCGTCGACGAGGCGCCAGGCGCTGCGCAACTCGTCGAGGCTGTCCGGTCCCAGCGTCGCGAAGGCGAACAGACCTTGTGCGCGAAGGACGCGTGCCACTTCATCGAAGACCGCAGCGGTATCCGCCGCCCACGGCAGCATGAGATTCGAGAATACGACGTCCACGCTGTGATCGGCGAAGGGCAAGGCGGCTGCATCGGCCTGTACCAGCGAGTGTCTCGCGAACCAGGGCCGTCTGCGGCGCGCACGGGCGAGCATGGCCTGCGAGATGTCGACCGAGACGACATGTGCGCGGCGGAAGCGCCGCGCAAGGGCCACGGGTCGCGGCTCCGGTCGCGCAACCGAGATCGACCACCGTATTTGCCGTGACGACGACCGGTTCGAGGCGCGCCAGCAATCCCTCACGGGTCACCGAGTGCACGAAATCTGCGTCGTCGAACGTCGCCGCCGCGCGCTCGAAGCGGCGCCGCACGTCCGTGGGTTTCGGCGTCGGGATTTCGTCGCTGGCGGTCATCGCGGGGGTCCGGGAGAGGTCGGACTAAGTTAACACGCTTTGTGCGGGTAACCGGCCGATTGAGTGGCTGATCCTGCACGGCCGGGATGTCAGTCTGCGCTGATGTGGTGGCATACGTTCATGGCAGGCGTCGGCGCGGCGGTCCGCTGTTTCGACGAAGCCGTGATGCCGACCAGCTGTGTCTTCTGCGGCATCGACTCGGCAACGTCGATCTGTCCGCCGTGCCGTGCCGACCTGCCGTGGGTGAGGCAAGGCTGCGGCCGGTGCGCACGTCCGCTCGCTGCCGCATTGCCGGTCGGCGTCCATTGCGGCGAATGCCAGCAACGCCCGCCGCCGTATTCGGCAGCTCGCGCGCCGCTGCATTACGCGTTTCCGGCCGACGCGGCGATCAAGCAGTTCAAGTTTCGGCGCCGGCTCGAATACGGTCCCGCGCTTGCGTCGATCCTTGCCGGGGCGATGGGGGATCTGCCGGCGGACATCGATGCACTCGCACCCGTGCCCTTGCATTGGCGGCGCCAGGCGCTGCGCGGATTCAACCAGGCGGCAGAACTCTGCAAGGCGCTCTGCCGCAGTAACGGACTGCCGATCCTGTCGAACCTGTCGCGTGTGCGATCGACGCCGTATCAGTCCGGTCTGCACGCACTCGAACGCCGCCGCAACCTGCATGGCGCATTCGCGGTGCGTGGCAGCGTCGACTGCCGCCACGTCCTCATCGTCGACGACGTGATTACGACCGGTGAGACCTGCGCGCGGCTCGCGCGCGTTTTGCTGGATGCGGGTGCCGCGCGGGTCAGTGTACTCGCGATCGCAACCGCGTCCCGGACATTGTAGGAGCCCGCCCCGGCGGGCGACGACGCCACGGTCGCCCGCCGGGGCGGGCTCCTACGACGTGAAGGAGTAGTTGAGGATGATGCCGATGAAGATCAGCAGGCCGATGTTGTGGTTGTGACGGAATGCGGCGAAGCAGCCTTCGGGTTTGCGGTCGCGCGCGAGCCACTGGTGGTAGGCCATCATCGCGCCGGCGCCGGCGACGGACGCGTAATACCAGAAGCCGAGGTCCGCCCGCTTGCCGATCAGGACGAGCGCGCCGAGCATCAGGATCTGCAGGCCGGCGATGACGAAAAGGTCGACTTCGCCGAATAGCAGGGCAGTGGACTTGACGCCGATCTTGCGATCGTCCTCGCGGTCCACCATCGCGTAGAAGGTGTCGTAGATCATCGCCCAGACCAGGGTAGTGCCGAACATCAGCCACGCGAGGCGGGACGTCGCGCCGGTCTGAGCTGCAAATGCCATCGGCACGGCCCAGCCGAACGCCGCGCCGAGTACGAATTGCGGTATGGAAACGAAGCGCTTGACGAACGGATAGGAAAGCGTGAGCACACCCGCCACGATCGCGAGCATCCGCGCCGGATGGTTGAGCATCGTGGCCAGACCTATCGCGATCAGGGACAGCGCGACGAACAGAACGAGGGCCTCGAACGGCGCGACGGCGCCCGATGCGATGGGGCGCAAGCGCGTGCGCTCGACGTACGGGTCAATCTTGCGGTCGACGAAATCGTTGAACACGCAGCCTGCCGAGCGCATGACGAGGACGCCGAGGACGAAGACGACGAAGAGCCCCTGGTCGGGGTGTCCGTCGCCGGCGATCCACAATGCCCAGAGCGTCGGCCAGAGCAGCAGCCAGTAGCCGATCGGTTTGTCGATGCGCATCAGCTTGCCGTAGTTGCGCAGTTGCGTGAGGACGCTCTGTTTCAGTCTGGGTGCGGCGGCCTTGTTCATCGCGGCTATGGTGACACGCAACCGGGAGCAGTCAAACCTTGCCGTAGCGGCCGGCATCGCCCAGCCATCGGTGTACGATCGCCCGGGCAACGTCCGGGCCCCGGCGCGTGATTTCCTCCGCGGCACGCTGCACCTTGGGCAGCAGATCCGCGTCTCGAACCAGATTCGCGATGCGGTAGTCGGGCAACCCGGTCTGCCGGGTACCGAGCAACTCGCCGGGTCCGCGCAGTTCGAGGTCACGCTGCGCCACGACGAAACCATCGTTGCTGTCGCGCAGCACGGCCAGCCTGTTCCGCGCCAGTTCCCCCAGCGGCGGCTTGTACAGCAGTACGCAATGACTCCGGGCGGAACCCCTGCCGACGCGCCCGCGCAGCTGGTGGAGTTGGGAAAGGCCCATGCGTTCCGCGTTCTCCACGATCATCAGGCTGGCATTCGGGACGTCGACGCCGACTTCGATCACGGTCGTCGCGACCAGCAACTGGATCAGCCCTTCCTTGAATGCCCGCATACCGCGTTCCTTCTCGGCCGCGCGCATGCGGCCGTGCACGAGACCGACGCGGACGTCGGGCAGTTCGCGCGTCAGCATCTCATAGCTCGCTTGCGCCGCCTCGAAGTCGAGCACCTCGGATTCTTCGATCAGCGGGCATACCCAGTACGCCTGTTGGCCGACGCGGCAGGCGGATCTGACACGCGCGATGACCTCGTCCCGGCGCGTCTCGGGTACGGCGATCGTCGAAACGGGGTGGCGTCCGGGGGGTAGTTCGTCGATCACGGAGGTGTCGAGATCGGCGTAAGCGGCCATCGCGAGCGTGCGCGGGATCGGGGTCGCCGTCATTACGAGCTGATGCGGGTAGCCGTGGTCGCCGACGCCTTTCTCGCGCAGCGCGACGCGCTGATGGACACCGAAGCGGTGCTGTTCGTCGATGATGACGAGTGCGAGCCGCGAGAATTCGACGCCTTCCTGGAACAGCGCATGCGTGCCGACGGCGACGCGCGCCCGGCCGTCTGCGATCGCTTCCAGCGCCGCGCGCCTCGCGGCCGAGCGCTGGCTGCCGGTAAGCCAGGCGGGTTCGATTCCGAGCGGCGCAAACCAGTCATTGAAGTTGCGCCAGTGCTGTTCGGCGAGCAGTTCGGTCGGCGCCATGATCGCCGCCTGCACGCCACTGGCCACGGCCTGCAGGCAGGCGATGGCCGCGACGACCGTCTTCCCCGAGCCGACGTCACCCTGGATCAGGCGCATCATCGGATGCGGCTTCGCGAGATCCGCCAGTATCTCTTCGCTCACCCGCTTCTGCGCGCCGGTCAGCTCGAACGGCAGCGTGGCGATGAAGCGCTCGACTTCGCCGCCGCCGGGCAGCGCGATCGCATTCTCGGTCCGCGCGAGCTCGCGCAGGCTGCGCAGGCTCAGGTAGTGTGCGAGCAATTCCTCGAACGCGAGCCGGCGCTGGCAGGGATGCCGGCCCTGCAACATGAGGGCGACATCGGCGTCGGCCGGCGGCCGGTGCAGGTAGCGGATCGCCTCGGCCAGTTCCGGGAGCGCGAGGCTCGTCCGCAAGGCGGCAGGCAACAGGTCCTCCGGCGGGGAATCGCGCATCACGGCGAGCGCCTGCTCCGTCAGGTTGCGGAGCCGGCCCTGCTGCACGCCTTCGGTCGTGGGATAGATCGGCGTCAGCGTGTCTTCGACCGCCACGTCCCGGTCGGCGCGCAGGAGCCGATACTCGGGATGGATCATCTCCAGCCCCGTGCCGCCCTTGCGCGCTTCGCCGTACGCCGTAATGTGCATGCCGGCCTTGAACTGCGCCTGCTGTTGCCGGGAAAAGTGGAAGAAGCGCAACGTCAGCTGACCGCTGCCGTCAGCGATGCGCACGAGCAGGTTGCGCCGGCCGCGGAACGCCACCTCGGCGAGCAGGATTTCGCCGGAGACGAGTGCGCGCGTGCCGGGTTCGAGCGCCCCGATGCGCACGCGTTGCGTGCGATCCTCGTAGCGATTGGGGAGCAGGAACAGCAGGTCCTCGACGTGTTGCAGTCGAAGCCGCGCGAGGGCGGCGGCGAGCGCCGGGCCGACGCCGCGCAGTTCGGTCAGCGGGGAGGCGAGATTCGGCGTTGTCCTGCTCACCCGGACTCGGTCGCGCTACGGGCGGCGAGCCTACAGGGCGAGGATCGCTTCCGCCTCGACGTCCGCGCCCTTGGGCAGGGCGGCGACGCCCACGGCGGCCCGCGCCGGATACGGCGCCGAGAAATAGTCTTCCATGACCCGGTTGACGGCGGCGAAGTCGCCGAGGTCGGTCAGGTAGACGGTCAACTTGACGATGCCGTCGAGGTCGCCTCCCGCGGCCCTGGCCACTGCGCGCAGGTTGTCGAAGACCTGCCGCGCCCGCGCCTCGAAATCGCCGTCGACGATGCTCATCGTGGCGGGATCGAGCGGGATCTGTCCGGACAGGAAGGCGAAATTGCCGGACAGGACCGCCTGCGAGTAGGTGCCGATCGCGGCCGGTGCGTCGTCGGTGTTTACGGCTCGTTTGCTCATCGAGATTTCTCCGGTGGTCAGGCGCAGTCCCGGGCCACGCGGATGACGTTGGGCATCTTGCGAACGTTGCGCATGATCCTCGCGAGGTGATTGCGGTCGTGCACCTGTAGCAGGAAAGACAGTACGGAGCAGTCCTCGTGACGGCCGAGCACCGAAACCTGTTCGATGTTCGAGCCGCAGTCTGCGATTGTCGCGGCAACCTGGGCGAGGACGCCCGGTTTGTTCTGCGTGTCGACGTGGATCTGGCTCGAAAACTCGCGGTCGACCGTCTTCTCCCAGCTGACGGTGATCCACTTGTCCGGTTGTTTCCGGAAATTGATCAGGTTGCCGCAGGTGTTCCGGTGTATGACGACGCCGCGTCCGGCACTCAGATAGCCCATCACGTCGTCGCCGGGGATCGGATAGCAGCATCTGGCGTAGCTCACCACCATGCCTTCCGTGCCCGCGATCGTAAGACTGGCCGTGCTCGGCTCCGACACGCCCTCGTCGTTGACGCCGAGCAGGAAACGGGCCGTCAGTGGCGCAAGCCGCTCGCCGAGCCCGAGCTGTTCGAACAGTTCGGTTTCGTTGTTGAGGCCGAACTCCGCGAGCGCGGCCTTCATGCGCAGCTTGCCGACCTTGCGCAGCGACGAGTCGAGGTCTTTCAGGGTGCGGTCGAGGAGGCGCCTGCCGAGATCGATCGCCTCGGTGGAGCGCATCGTCTTCATGTGATTGCGGATCGCGGTGCGGGCCTTGGCGGTGCGCACGAAACTGAGCCAGTTCGGGTTCGGGCGCGCGCCCTTGCTCGTGACGATCTCGACGGTCTGGCTGTTCTGCAGTACGGTGCGCAAGGGTACGAGGCTGCGGTCGACCTTGGCCGCGACGCAACGATCGCCGATGTCGGTGTGCACCGCGTACGCGAAATCGACGGTCGTGGCCCCCTTCGGCAACGGCATGATGTCGCCCTTCGGGGTGAACACGTAGATCTTGTCGGGGAAGAGGTCGACCTTGACGCTCTCGAGAAATTCTTCCGACGTACCGGACTGCTGCAGTTCCGCGAGTTTCGCGAGCCATTCGCGGGCACGGCGCTGCGGCGTCGCGTCGGATTTCTCCTCGGCCTTGTACTGCCAGTGCGAGGCGACGCCCGACTCCGCCACGCGATCCATGTCCCGGGTACGAATCTGGACTTCCAGCGGCTGACCCTTGGGACCGAACAGGGTCGTGTGCAGCGACTGGTAGCCGTTGATGCGGGGTATCGCGATGTAGTCCTTGAAGCGTCCCGGCATCGGCTTGTACAGGCCGTGCACGATACCGAGCACCTTGTAGCAGTCGTTGACGTCGTCGACGATGATACGGAAGCCGTAGACGTCGACGACATCGCTGAGCAGGCGCTTCTTCTCGGCCATCTTCTTGTAGATGCTGTACAGGTGTTTCTCGCGGCCGATCACCTCGGAATGGATTTCCTCCTCGGCAAGCGCCTCGCCAAACTCTTCGGAAATCCGCTTGACGATCTGGCGCTGGTTGCCGTCGCTGCGGCGCAGTGCCTTCTCGAGGACCCGGTAGCGGAACGGATACAGGTACTTGAATCCGAGATCCTCGAGTTCGACCTTCATGCGATTGATGCCGAGCCGGTTGGCGATCGGCGCATAGATGTCGAGGGTCTCGCGCGCGATACGTGCGCGCGCGTCGGGCGGCATCGCGTCCAGGGTCTGCATGTTGTGCATACGGTCGGCGAGCTTGACGAGGATGACGCGGATGTCCTCGATCATCGCCAGCATCATCTTGCGGAAGCTCTCGGCCTGGGCCTCGGCCCGCGACCGGAACTGGATCTGGTCCAGCTTGCTGACGCCGTCGACCAGCGCCGCGACTTCCTGACCGAAGTCGCGCTCGATGTCGGCGAGCGAAACGCTCGTGTCCTCGACGACGTCGTGCAGGATGGCGGCGCAGATCGCCTGCGCGTCGAGCCGCATGTCGGCGAGTTCCTGCGCGACCGCGACCGGATGCGAGATATAGGGTTCGCCGGACTTCCGCTTCTGGCCCCTGTGCGCCGCCGCCCCCATCTCGTAGGCGCGCATGATCGTCTCGATCTGGTCTTCGGGCAGATACGCCTCGAGCGTGTCGATCAGGTGCTTCAGGCCGTGGTCGCGGCGCGATGCACCGGGCAACCTGGACAACAGTGTTGCGGCATAGTCCATGCCCCGATCATACGCGGGTTCCGCGCATCTGAGGCAGGGCGCGCGCCGGGCACCGCCCCGGCCGGGCGGTCAGTCGCCGATCGAGATTCCCCGCACCGGCAGGATGTCGTCGGGCGACTCGCTCTGCATGAAATCGTCGGCCGGCGGCTGTTCGATCTCGTCGAGGATGGCCGGCGTGACGTGTCCGTCGGCGATCTCGCGCAAAGCGAGCACCGTCGGCTTGTCGTTCTCGAGTTCGACCAGCGGCTCAGCGCCGTGGGCGATGCGGCGCGCGCGCTTGGCGGCGACGAGCACCATCTCGAAGATGTTGTCGATATTGTCGAGGCAGTCCTCGACGGTTATGCGGGCCATTGACGTCGTCCGTGCCTTAAGGAGTGGCGCAGCATAGCGCCCGGCGCAGCGGCGCATCCAGAGCTTATTCCAAAAAGTTATGGACGCCCGATTGCGGCGACGGACTCGCGCAGGGCCGGGTTGTCGGTCGACGTCGGCCAGCCGTGACCGCCGATCACCGCATCGAGCGCCGCGACCGCGGCTTCGAACTCGTCGTTGATGATGACGTGGTCGAATTCGTCCCAGTGGGACATGTCGCTGACGGCATCCCGCAGGCGCCGCTCGATGACCTCGCCGCTGTCGGTGCGCCGCTCCCGGAGCCGCCGTTCCAGTTCGCCGAGCGACGGCGGCATGATGAAGATCGTGACGCAGTCCGGCATCGCTTCGCGGACCTGGCGCGCGCCCTGCCAGTCGATCTCCAGCACCACGTTCTGCCCGCTGCGCAGATACTCCTCGACCTGGGATCGGCCGGTCCCGTACAGGTTGTCGAAGACGGTCGCCGACTCGAGCATTTCGCCCCGGCGCTTGAGCGCCTCGAACCTTTCCCGGCTCACGAAAAAATAGTCCACGCCCTCTTTCTCGTTCGGCCGTTGCCTGCGAGTCGTATAGGAGATGGAAAAGCGCAGGTCGGGATGCCTGCCCACGAGTGCGTGGACGAGGCTCGTCTTGCCGGCGCCCGAAGGTGCCGCGATGACGAACAGGCTGGCCGGGCGGGCGGACACGAAACCTTACTCGACGTTCTGTATCTGTTCGCGCATCTGCTCGATCAACACTTTGAGGTCGACGACGGCGCGGGTCGTGTCTGCATCGGCCGACTTCGAGCCGAGCGTGTTGGCTTCCCGGTTCAGTTCCTGCATCAGGAAATCCAGCCGGCGCCCGACGGGATCGTCGGCGGCAAGCGCCTGCCCGATCTCTGTCAGATGGCTGTCCAGCCGGTCGAGTTCCTCGTCGACATCGAGCTTCTGCGAGATCAGCGCCACTTCGACTTCGAGACGCGCGGGGTCGGCGGCGACGTCGAGTCGCTCGATACGCTCGCGCTGCCTGGCATGGGCCGCCTCCAGGACGGCGGGAAGGCGTTCGCGAATGGATCCGACGAGCGCCGCCACTTCTGCGCAGCGGGCTTCCAGCATCCCGGCGATCCGTTCGCCCTCGCTCGCCCGCATGGCGGCCAGTTCGTCCAGCGCGGCAGCCAGCAGCTTGCCGGCCTCGGCGGCCAGCGGCTCCACGTCGATCTCGGTTTCACAGAGTACGCCCGGCCAGCGCAGTATCTCGAACGGATTCAGCGGCAGCGTGTCCCTGAGCTCCGTGGACAATTCCGTCACGCGTTTGCGGATCACGCGAACCAGGTCGAGATTGACGCTCAGATCGGTGTCGGCGTCGAACGTACGCTTGAGCTTCAGGGTGCATTCGATCTTGCCGCGGCCGAGGCGTTCGGCGACCTGCTGCTTGAAGCCCTGTTCGCAGGCGCGCAGTTCCTCGGGGAGCCGGAACTGGACGTCGAGATAGCGGTGATTGACTGCGCGCAGTTCCCAGGTCAACGTGCCGACGCCGGTCTCGGACGACTGTCGCGCGAAGCCTGTCATACTGTGTAACATCCGGGCATTGTTATGGAAGAGCCTGAGCGCCGCAACAGACATGCAGATCGAATACGCGAAGGTTTCGGCACTCGGTGACCGGTCCGACAACCAGGACCGGGCCGCCATCGTCGTCGCCGAGGAGGCGGCCCTGATGCTGGTCTTCGACGGCATGGGCGGCCATTCGGACGGCGCGAAGGCGGCGGAGACCGGACTTACCATCGTGCAGGAGATGTTCACGCATTCGTCACTGCCGATATTCGATCCGCAAGGGTTCCTGTACACGGCACTGGCGCATGCCCACGACGAAGTGGTCGCCCTCGGCAGGGCGCTTGCCGTCGATTTCCGACCGCGGGCGACCTGTGCCGTGTGCCTGGTGCAGGAGGGCGGGTCGTTCTGGGCGCACATCGGGGACAGCCGGATCTACCAGGTCCGCGAGGGCCGTGTGCTGGCGCGATCGCGCGACCACAGCCACGTCGAAGTGCTGATACAGGAAGGGGCGATCACCGAGGAAGAGGCGCTGGACCATCCGATGCGCAACTTCGTCGAATGCTGCCTGGGCGGTGATGCGCCGGTGCCGGACATGAGCATTACGCGCAAGCGCGAACTGAGGCCCGGTGACGTGCTGCTTGCCTGCTCGGACGGGCTGTGGTCGGGGCTGACCGACGAAGACATGGCGACGATCGGCCGGCCGGGGCAGAACAATCTCAGCGAGAACCTGAAGGAGCTGAGCATGCAGGCGCTGGAAGCCAACTCACCGTATGGCGACAACACGACGGGCACGGCGCTGCGCTGGCTGGGAACCTGATCCGGACCATGAACGAGACGAATACGCAACGCCCGAGCGGCCGCGACCCGGACCAGATCCGGTCCGTCAGATTCACGCCGGATTTCACGCAGCACGCCGAGGGCAGCGTGCTCGCGGAGTTCGGCGACACCCGGGTGCTGTGCACGGCCAGCGTCGAGGATCGGGTACCGCCCTGGCTGCGTGGTGCCGGCGGCGGCTGGGTAACCGGTGAATACGGGATGCTGCCGCGGGCCACGCACACGCGCACGAGCCGCGAGGCGGCTCGCGGACGGCAGGGCGGAAGGACGCTCGAAATACAGCGCCTCATCGGCCGCTCGTTACGGGCGGTCACGGATCTCGCGGCGCTCGGCGAACGGACCGTGACGCTCGACTGCGACGTCATCCAGGCGGACGGCGGCACCCGCACGGCCTCGATCAGTGGTGCCTACGTCGCCCTCGCGCTGGCGATGGAGCGCCTGACGGCAGCGCGCAAGCTGCGCAAGAATCCGCTGTACGGCCAGGTCGCCGCCGTGTCGGTGGGCATCTACGGCGGTATGCCAGTGCTGGATCTCGACTATGCCGAGGACTCGGAGGCCGAGACCGACATGAACGTCGTGATGAACGAGGCGGGCCATTTCATCGAGCTGCAGGGCACCGCGGAGGGGCACGCATTCAGCCCGGACGAGCTCGCGGCGATGCTGGACCTCGCGCGCCGCGGTATCGCGCAGATCATCACGGCGCAGGATGCCGCGCTGTCGCGCTGAGCGCGCCGCTTGGGCAGCCTACCCCACAAGATCGTCGTGGCCAGCGGGAATCCCGGCAAGCTCCGCGAGATAGAGCGGATTCTGGCCGATTTCGATATCGCCATTGCGCCGCAGTCGGAATTCGGCATCGGCGACGTCGAGGAGACGGGTACGAGCTTTACCGAGAACGCGCTCGAGAAGGCGAGCCATGCGGCGGCGGCGACCGGGCTGGCGGCCATCGGCGACGATTCGGGCCTTGCGGTCGATGCGCTCGGGGGCAGGCCCGGAGTCTTTTCGGCGCGCTACGCCGGCCCCGGGGCGTCGGACGACGACAACATCGACAAACTGCTCGCCGAGCTCGCGGACGTGGCCGACGGGGAACGCGGCGCCGCGTTCCATTGCGTCGCCTGTCTCGTCATGCCGGATGCCGCGGAGCCGCTGCTCGCCGAGGGCATCTGGTCCGGCTCCATCCTGCGGCAGCGCGCGGGCGTCGGCGGGTTCGGCTACGATCCGGTGTTCTTCGTTCCCGAACTGGGGTGCAGTTCGGCCGAACTCCCGCCCGAAGAGAAAGACCGCCGCAGCCATCGGGGCCAGGCCTTTCGCGAGCTGGCCCGGCTGATGCACGGGTTGCGCTGAGCCTTGGCTACGATCACCGCGCCACTGTCGCTCTACGTGCACTTGCCGTGGTGCGTGCGCAAGTGTCCGTACTGCGATTTCAATTCGTACACGGCGCCGCGAAGTATCCCGGCGCAACGCTATGTCGATGCCCTGCTCGTCGACCTCGACGCAGAGGCGGCCCGGGCAGCCGGGAGGACACCCGTCAGCGTCTTCTTCGGCGGCGGCACCCCGAGCCTCATCCCGCCGGCCCAGATCGGGAGGCTGATCGCCGCGATCCGCGACCGCTTCGGCGTCGACGAGGACGTCGAGGTAACGCTCGAGGCAAATCCCGGCACGGTCGAATGCGGCGATCCCGCGGCACTTCTCGCCGCCGGCGTGAACAGGCTATCCATAGGCGCACAGAGCTTTGCCGCCGATAAACTCCAGGCGCTCGGCCGCATCCACTCGGTCGCGGACATCGCCCGGACCGTCGCCGCGGCGAGACGCGCGGGCTTCGCAGACATCAATCTCGACCTGATGTACGACCTGCCCGGCCAGGACGTCGCCGCTGCAGTCGCCGACATCGATGCGGCCGCCGCGCTGGAGCCGACGCACATCTCCTGGTATCAGCTGACGCTGGAGCCGAATACCGTGTTCCACGCCCGGCCGCCGGCCGGAATTCCCGACGAGGACACGCTGGCGGCGATCGAGGAACGCGGTCGTGCACGGCTGGCCGGGCTCGGCTTCGAGCGCTACGAGGTTTCGGCCTATGCTCGCGACGGCCGGCGCTGCCGTCACAATCTCAATTACTGGACTTTCGGGGACTATCTGGCCGTCGGCGCCGGCGCGCACGGCAAGATCTCAACGGCAGGGCGTGTGTGGCGCTACGCGAAGCCGGCTCACCCGCTTGCGTACATGGAGAGCATCGAACGGGGCGCGCCTGCCGCCGACCTGCGCCCGGTCTCGGCCGAGGAGCTCCTGTTCGAGTTCGTCCTGAACGGGCTGAGACTCACGGAGGGCTTCGACACGGCGCTGTTTTGTGCGCACACTGGCCTGCCCGCCAGGGAACTCGAAGACCGGCTCGCGGCCGAGGTCAACAGAGGGCTGATCGGACGCTCGACGGACGGACGCTGGCACGCGACGACGCTAGGACAGCGATTTCTCGACGACCTCGTCGCCGACTTCCTGCCGGACGACGCAGGCGCATTATGCACAGCGGGTCGCGGAGGCTTGGTTTTTCAGGGCGAGAGGGCCTCAAATTCATTCTGAGTATTTTGAATGCCCCTTAACTGGTTGTTTTTACTTATTTTATTAAACTGGACACAAAATAGTCATATTGACAAGGGTGCTTGAAAATCCGCACCTTAGCCCACACACTCAATTTTCTTCCACAGACTTATCCACAGCTTCTGTGGATAAAGCAGGACTCGCGGGAGGCGTGCTTGCGAGTCCCTGCACTTCCCTATATATTACGCCGCCTTTTCGCACTCTCACGTGCCGCGGAGAGCATGACATGAAAGCCGACATCCACCCCAGCTACAGCGAAATCAAGGTGACCTGTAGTTGCGGCAACGAATTCACGACCCGTTCGACGCTCGGCGAGGACCTGACGATCGAGGTCTGCTCTTCCTGCCATCCGTTCTACACGGGCAAGCAGAAAATCGTCGATACTGGCGGACGCGTAGACAAGTTCCGCCGCAAGTACGGCATGAGCTAGGAGCTCGAGGCTCGCCCGAACTGCGGTCCGCAGCCCGCCTCTAAGTGATATCCGAGACCGCCGGCTCCGGCGGTGCTCTGCTATGCTCTTGCGGCAGAGTGGACCCTGGAATAGCTCGAGGACGGACGATGACCAAGGAAACATTTCGCCTGGTAGGCCCCGCCGGCACGGAATCGGAGCTGCCGATATGCAAAGGCACGCTCGGACCTGACGGCATAGACATCGCCGCGCTGTACAAGGAACAGGGCGCTTTCACGTACGACCCCGGCTTCGTTGCGACCGGCAGCTGCAGCTCGTCGATCACCTACATCGATGGCGAGAAGGGCGTCCTGATGTACCGGGGCTACCCGGTCGAGCAGCTCGCCGAGCATTCCACTTTCATCGAAGTCTGTTACCTGCTCCTGAACGGGGAGCTGCCGACCGCGGACGAGCTCGACAAGTTCGACCACACGATCCGTACGCACACGATGCTCAACGAGGGCATGCTGCAGTTCTTCAAGGGATTCCGGTACGACGCGCACCCGATGGCGATGCTGTCGGCCGTCGTCGGCTCCATGTCGGCCTACTACCACGACACCATGAACTCGGCGGATGCCGAGCACCGCGACATCTTCGCCCACCGGATCCTTGCCAAGCTGCCGACCATCGCGGCGGCGGCGTTCAAGCTCAACACCGGGCAGCCCTTCATCTACCCGCGCAACGATCTGCAGTATTGCGAGAACCTCCTGCACATGCTGTTCGCCGTGCCGGCGGAGCCGTACGAGATCGATCCGATCGCGGCCGAGGCACTCGATCTGCTCTTCATCCTGCACGCCGACCACGAGCAAAACTGCTCCACCTCGACGGTGCGCATGGCCGGCAGTTCCGGCGCCAATCCCTACTCTGCGATCGCCGCGGGTATCTCCGCGCTGTGGGGTCCGGCGCACGGCGGTGCCAACGAAGCGGTTCTCAAGATGCTCGAACAGATCGGCGATGCCAGCCGCATCCCGAAATTCGTGGCCCGTGCCAAGGACCGGAACGATCCGTTCCGGTTGATGGGCTTCGGTCACCGCGTCTACAAGAACTTCGATCCGCGCGCGACGATCATCCGCGAGATGGCGCATAAGGTGCTCGCCCGGCTCGGACGCGCCGACACGCCGCTGTTCGACCTGGCGCTGGAACTCGAGAAAATCGCCCTCGAGGACGAGTACTTCATCGAGAAGAAGCTGTACCCCAACGTCGACTTCTATTCCGGCATCATCTATCGGGCGTTGGGCATCCCGACCTCGATGTTCACGGTGATGTTCGCTATCGGGCGCTGCGTCGGCTGGACCGCGCACTGGCGCGAGATGATCGCAGCCCCTTCGATGAAGATCGCCCGCCCCCGCCAGCTCTATACCGGCTCCACCAAGCGCGACTACATCCCGATCGACAAACGGTAAGGCTGGCTCACGAAGCGCGACCGGCCACGACCTCTCGCACAGGCTCGATCGCGGCTGAAGCCGCTCCTACGGATTCCGTTCCAGCCACCCTGGCCCGTTCGTATCCGTAGGAGCGGCTTCAGCCGCGATCCTTACGCGTGGCGGCCTGTGTAACCAGTCGGCCGTTACGAACCGTCGAGGAGGGCGCGGACGGCCCTGGCATCGGCGCGGCGCATCGGGCGGCCGTCGATGGGAGAGATCGGCGCCTGGCGGATACCGTCGACGGGGAACACGGTGGCTTCGATCGGCGCATCCTCGCGCATGAACTGGAAGCCGGCAAACGTTTCCGTCTGGCCGCGCCGCCGCTGCAGGCGGCGTTCGAACGAGCGGTATGCGAGGCCCGAGTCGGCCAGCGCACAGGCGACGGCCTCGGCGCTGTCCGCGAATACGTGCAGGTTGATCGCCGAGTGCGCATCGGCCGTGCCGTTCAGCACGGGGCCGACGAGCCGCGGCGTGAACGGCGACAGGAGCTCCATGGTGGACAACGCCGCCTGCCGCATCACGCGCAGGAAGTTGCCGTGCGACTCGCGGCCGAAGAGTTCGAGATGTTCGCCGACGGCGCGTTCGATCTCGGCGTTGCCGGGCAGTGCGCCGCGCGTGTGGAGGCCGAGCCGTTCGGCGGCCTTGACCTTCGCAACCCGATAGTCGCGTATCCCGTGATCGACGATGATGCGGGCCGCTTCCTGAGCGAGCATGCGCCGGGCGCGATCGTCACCGTTTGTCTTGCGTCTGGGCACGGGATCAGAACAACGACTCGGGCTGCTTTTCGTCGTCGTCGGACGAGTCGGTGCTCCCGGCGTCATTGAAGATGTCCGGGAGCCCCTCGCTCGCGTCACACTTGGGTACGTGGCCTTCGCGGAAGATCTCGAAGACGGTGTTTTTCTGGCCGGCGTGAGCCGGGCACCCCGAGTCGCGATCGATGAGCACGCTGACGATTCCGGGAGGCATCGGCATCTGGTGTTCCGGTACGCCGCGCAGTGCGATGCGCATGAAGTCGATCCAGACCGGCAGCGCGGTCCGCGAGCCCTGCTCGCCCGACCCGAGCGACGTGAAGTCGTCGTAGCCGACCCAGGTGACGGCCACGAGATCGCGGTTGTAGCCGACGAACCAGGTGTCACGGAAATCGTTCGATGTGCCGGTCTTGCCTGACAGGTCCTTGCGACCCAGCTGCATGGCCCTGCGGCCGGTGCCGCGGCGGATGACGTCCCGCATCAGGTCCTGGATGATGTAGGCGTTTTGGGCGGAGATGACGCGCGGCGCGGCCTTGACGTCGGCAAACAGCTCCGGGTCGGTCCTGGCGTCGGGACGATATTGCTCGGCGACGTCGGCCATCTGGTCGAGCGGGAAAGGCTTGGCCGGCTTGTCGTCCGCCGGCTTCTTGTCGGGATCGGTCTCGCAGGGCTCACAGACGACGTCCGGGTCGGCCCTGTACAGCGCCTGGCCTTCCGGGCCGAAGATCGCGTCGATGACGTACGGCTTGATGGCATAACCGCCGTTGGCGAAAGTCGAGATGCCCTGAGCCATGTCGAGCGGTGAGGCTACGCCGCCACCCAGGGCGAGCGAGCCGTTGTGTGGCAATGCGGCGTCGCTGAACCCGAACCTGGCGATGTGCTTCACCGCGTTGCCGATACCCGTGTGGAACAACAACAGCCGCACCGAGACGAGGTTCAACGATTCGACGATCGCGTCCCGCAGCCGCGTAGGTCCATGGAAGCGGCCGCTGTAATTCAACGGCCGCCACACGGCCTCGAGTTCCGAAGAATTGATCACGATCGGTGCATCGAGGATGACCGTGGCCGCGGTATTGCCCTGTTCGAGGGCGGCGGAATAAATGAAGGGTTTGAAGGACGAGCCGGGCTGGCGGTGTGCTTGCGTCACGCGATTGAACTTGCTGGTCGCGAAGTCGAACCCTCCGACCAACGCAGTGATCGCGCCGTCGTCGGGATCGAGGGAGACGACGGCGGATTGCGCCTGGGGGATCTGGGCCAGTGCCCAGGAGCCCGCCGTAGTGGGCATGACCAGGATAACGTCGCCCACGGCGAGGACGTCGCCGACCGTCTCCGGCGCCGGCCCGGTCGTCACGGGATCGATGAACGGTTTCGCCCAGCTCATGCCGGACCAGGGCAGCGTACCGCGGGTTCCGTCGCGCGTCACGAACGTCGCGCTGTTGTTTTCGGTATCGAGCTCCGTCACCAGACCGACCGAGAGGAAATTCGGCGCGTACTGTTCGAGCGTCTGGCGGATCTCGACGGGCCATTCGTCGAAGGGCTGAGCGAGGATCTCGGGCGTCAGTTGCACTTTGCCGAGCGGCCCGTGATAGCCGCGGCGGCGTGTGAACTGCAGCAGACCGTCGCGCATCGCGTAGTTCGCGGCTTTCTGCAGTCTGGAATCGAGCGTGGTCACGACCTCGTAGCCCGCGGTGTACGTGTCCGCACCGTAGCGCTTCAGCATCTCCCTGCGGACCATCTCGGCGACGTACGGCGCGTTGAGCTCGACGGCCGCACCGTGCAGGCGCGACTCCATGGGGAAGCTCATGGCTTCGTCATACTGTGCCCGGTCGATATAGTGCAGCCTCAGCATGCGGCCGAGCACGTAGCTGCGCCGCATCTTCGCGTTCGCCGCGCTGCGCACGGGGTTGTAGCTGGAAGGGGCCGGGAGGACGCCTGCCAGGGTCGCCGCCTCGGCTATGTTGATATCGGCCAGGTCCTTGTTGAAATAAACCCGGGCCGCCGCCGCGACGCCGTACGCACGCTGGCCGAAGAACATCTTGTTGAGGAACAGCGCCATGATCTGTTGCTTGGTGAATTCCTTCTCGATGCGCACGGCGAGCGAGGCTTCCCTGAACTTGCGCGCCGCCGTCTGCTCCAGGTTGAGGAAATAACTGCGCGCGAGCTGCTGCGTCAGGGTACTGCCGCCGCTCTCGATGCTGCCGGTCGTGACCAGCTCGAACAGGGCCCGGAGGATGCCGCGGTAGTCGATACCGGGGTGTACCCAGAAGCGCTGGTCCTCGGCCGCGACGAAGGCATTAACGACGTATTTCGGAACCTCGTCGAAGGTAACGAGGATGCGGCGACGCTCGCCGATCTCGGAGATCAGCCGACCGTCGCGGGTGAAGATCCGAAGCGGTATCTGCAGCGGGATATCGCGGATCGTGCGGGCTGCCGGCAGGCCGGGCTCGACATAGTAATAGGCCCCGATGACCGCGGCCACGCCGCCGATCCCGGCGGCGGCGGCGAGACCCAGGGCCAGGATCAGCCACCGGAGCCAGCCGCGGTGTGCCCTGGAGGCCGGGTTTTTTCGTCTTCGGTCAGGATTCGGCATGAGTCGTCACAGCGCGCGGAACGCCTTGCCGCGCGGGGTCATTCGCTCCCTTCATTAACGGGTGTCATACTGTCGGCCAGGTGCAGGGAATATGGCGATTTACGGGCATTCGGCCCGTGATCCCAAGCAGCGAGCGGACGATAATAAGAGGGTGCGCCGCAACCCGCAACGAGACGGGACGGCGCCGCACCGGGGAGGCGCGCGAGGGCGCCAACCAGTTCACGGAATAAGGTCGGGCGGGGGCTTACCATACGGATCGCTGGATCGTGAACAAAGTCACGTTTTATTTAACATTTTGTTGATATATAGTTAAATCGATTTTCTAAGACCCAGACTACAATTGGCTCGCAACTTACCGACCTAGAAGGAAAAATACGTGCTCTTCGGTAAAAAATCCCAGCCGCTGTTGGGCCTCGATATCACGACTTCCTCGGTCAAGCTCATTGAGCTTTCGCAGAGTGGAAAGCGGTATCGCGTTGAGTCCTACGCAGCGGAGCCCACACCACCGAGCTCGGTCAGTGAAAAGGCGATAGTCGATGCCAAGGCCGTCGGTGAGGCGATCAGGCGTGCCGTCAAACGGGCTGGCGCAAAGGCAACGGATGTTGCCGTCGCGATCAGTGGCGATGCGGCCATCACGAAAGTCATCCAGATGCCCTCGAGTCTTTCCGAGAGAGACCTCGAAGGCCAGGTCGAGATCCAGGCGGACCAGTACATCCCGTTCCCGATGGAAGAGGTCAGCTTCGACTACGAGATCGTCGGCCCCAACGAGAAGGACCCCGAGCTGATGGACGTCCTGCTCGTTGCCACGCGAACCGACAACGTCGAACAGCGGCAGGCAGCGGTGGCGGCGGCGGGTCTGCTGGCACAGGTCGTCGACGTCGAAGCCTTCGCGCTCGAGAATGCCTGTCAGCTGCTGAGTCACCAGATTCCCGACGGTGGCATGGGTCAGTCCGTCGCAGTGGTCGACATCGGCGCGAGCAGCACGACGTTCAGCGTCCTCCAGGATCTGCGCGTCATCTATACGCGCGACTTCAACTTCGGCGGCCAGCAACTGACCGAGGAGATCATGCGCACTTACGGCCTCTCGATGGAGGACGCCGGCCGCGCCAAGAAGCAGGGTGGCTTGCCGAGCAACTACCAGCCGGAGGTCCTCGAACCGTTCATCGACGACATGACGCAGCAGGTCAGCCGCTCCTTGCAGTTCTACCTGGCCTCCGGCGGCGGCCGCGAGCAGCCCGACATGATCCTCGTATGCGGCGGTTGCGCCAATATTCCAGGCATAGCCGACGTCATTTCGAGCCGCGTCGGAATCCCGACCGAGATCGGCGATCCGCTGGGGCAGATGAAAATTTCGTCGAAAGCCAAGTCGCAGGGTGTACACAAGGATGCGACGGCCCTTCTGACCGCCTGCGGGCTCGCACTCAGGAGCTTTGACTGATGCCACGTATCAACCTACTTCCCTGGCGCGAGGCCGAGCGCAAGAAACGCCAGCGAGACTTCGGTATCGCGCTGGCCGGCGGCGTGGTCGCGGGCGTCTGCGTGGTGCTGCTGACGATCTTCGCGTACAACCAAATGATCGACGATCAGCAGGCACGCAATAAACGCCTGACCGACGAGATCGCCGTTCTGCAGAAGAGCATCGAGGAGATCGACGGTCTCGAGCGACAGAAGGAACGGTTGCTGGCGCGCATGGAGATCATCGAGCAACTTCAGAAGAGCCGGCCGGAAATCGTGCATCTGTTCGACGAGATCGCGCGGCGTCTCCCCGAAGGCGTGTATTTGACGGGGATCAAGCAGACCGGGTCACGCGTCGAGGTGCGCGGCGTCGCACAGTCGAGCACGCGGGTGTCGGCATTTATGCGGCAGATTGACGCGTCCGAGTGGCTGACGGACCCTGAAGTCGATCATGTCGAGACGAAGCAGTCGGGCGCGTCGAGGCAGGCGGAGTTCGTCGTGTACATGAAACAGGTACACAAGGGCTCGGATGACGCGGAGGAGACGTCATGAACCTCGTAGACGAGCTCAAGAGTCTCGACGTCAATGACGTCGGCCGCTGGCCGCTGGCTTTCCGTGCCGCCGTCATCGCGATCGTTTTCGTCCTCGTCATCGGTGTCGGGGTGTGGTTCTTCATCGTCAAGGACAAGGCACCGCTGCTGGCTCGGGCTGAGGCCGAGGAACAGAATCTCAAGCAGGTGTTCGAGAACAAACAGAAGAAGGCGGCGAACTACGATGCCTACAAGGCACAGCTCGCGCAGATCGAGCAGTCCTTCGGCACGATGCTCCGTCAGCTCCCGGGCGAGACCGAGATCCCCAGCCTGATCGTCGATATCTCCCAGACCGGCCTGGCTTCGGGTCTGCAGGAACGCTTGTTCCAGCCGCAGCCGGAGATCCCGAAGGACTTCTATGCAGAGAAGCCGATCAAGATCCGCCTGACGGGGGGCTTCCACGAGATCGCGAATTTCGTCAGCGGCGTCGCAGCTTTGCCGCGCATCGTCACGCTGCACAACATCACTATCACTCCGGAGAAGGCAGACAAGAATTCGGAGAATTACGATCAGTTGAGTATCGAAGTCACTGCGCAGACCTATCGTTATCTGGACGAGGAGGCGCAACAGAAATGAATGCTTCTCTCACAGTCCGATACGTTCTGATCATGTTGCTGGCAGCGGCAGGACTCTCCGCCTGCGGAAGCGACATGGACGACCTCGACCAGTACATCAACCAGGTGAAGGCGCGCCCCGGCGGTCGCATCGAACCGTTGCCGGAGATCACGCCGTACGAGTCGTTCACGTACACGGCGGACCGGGACGGCATCCGCTCGCCATTCGTACCGGACACGCCGCAGGCCGCCGGCGGTGCGGGCAACGGCATCCGTCCCGACACCGATCGAAGCCGTGAATTCCTCGAGAGCTTCCCGCTCGACACGCTGCATATGGTCGGAACCCTGGCCATGGGCGGCACGACGTACGGCCTCGTGCAGACATCGGACGGATTGATACATCGCGTCGTTCCAGGAAACTACATGGGCCAAAACGACGGTCGAATCACAAAAATCAGTGAATCCGAAATTCAACTTGTCGAAATTATTTCTGACGGGATCGGCGGCTACATAGAAAGAGACGCAGCGATAAGTCTCTCGGACTGATGCCTGAATGGAACTGGGAGTAATTGGAATGATGCTCAATATTAAACAGACGGCCGGACACCGATCGGTGCGCAAGCTCGTCGCGATGGCACAGATCGCCTTGCTGATGCTGGTGGGGTCCATTGCGAGCGCGCAGGAAGGCAACCGGCTACAGGACATTCAGGTACAGAGTCTGCCGGGTCAGCGCATCCAGCTTAAGCTGGTCATGAGCGGAACCGCCCCCGAGCCACTCGCGTTCACGATCGACAATCCGGCCCGGATCGCCCTGGACCTCCCGGATACGTCGCTGGGGCTGACCGCGCGACGCCGTGACGTCAATCTCGGCCCGCTGGACACGATCCTGACGGCGGAGGCCAACGGACGTACGCGCGTGGTCCTCAACCTCGACCAGATGGTGGCCTACGAGGCGAAAGCCAGCGGCAATGTCGTGACGGTCACGCTGGGCGACGGTCAGAATTACAGCCCGACGAACACCGAGTTTGCGAGTTCGGCCCCCTCGACTCCGTCGAGCTCTGCAAGCGCCAGCGGCCGGTCCATCTCGAGCATCGATTTTCGGCGTACGCGTGATGGCGGCGGCCGGGTCGTGATCGACCTTACGGATCCGTCGACACCTGTCGATATCCGCCAGGAAGGCGGCCGCGTCGTTGCAGTCTTCAAGGGCACGTCACTGCCGGCGGAGCTGATGCGCCGCCTCGACGTGACCGATTTCGCCACGCCGGTTACGACCGTAGACGCCTTGCGGACCAATTCCGATACGCGGATCGTGATTTCCGCGGAAGGCAAGTACGATCAGCTCGCCTACCAGTCCGACAACGAGTTCACGATCGAAGTGAATCCGGTGGCGGAGAAGACGAAGGAAGGCTCGAGCCTGTACTCCGAGACCAAGGAATACGAAGGTCAACGCCTCACGCTGAACTTCCAGGATATCGAGACGCGGGCCGTACTCCAGTTGCTTGCCGAGACCTCCGGCAAGAACATCGTCGTCTCCGACACCGTACAGGGCAACGTGACTCTGCGTCTGCGTAACGTCCCCTGGGATCAGGCCCTCGATATCGTCATGACGACGAAGGGTCTCGACATGCGGCAGAACGGCAACGTGATCATCGTCGCCCCTGCCGAAGAGATCGCCGCGCGGGAGACGGCCGATCTGGAGGCGAAACAGGCGATATCCGAGCTCGAACCGATGTACTCGGAATTCCTGCAGGTCAATTACGCCAAGGCGTCCGACCTCGCCAAGCTGATCAGCGGTACCGGTGGCGGTGCCACCAAGAGCGGGAATGCCATGCTGTCCGAGCGCGGCAGCATCGCGGTCGACGAGCGCACGAACACGCTGCTGGTCCAGGATACCGCCGAGCGGCTGCAGGACATCCGCCGCATGGTGACGACGCTGGATATCCCGATCAAGCAGGTTCTGATCGAGACGCGCATCGTCGTCGTCAACGACGACTTCAGCCGCGACCTCGGTGTGCGGCTCGGCATAACGAGCAACAACATCGGGCCTCGCGACCTGGTGGTCACGAGCGGAACCGGTGCCGGCGCCAACAACTACCTGGCCTCGATACTGGATTCGGCCAATGACCCGACCGGCAACACGCCGATCACGTTCCCGGACCTGACCGACCGCTACAACGTGAACCTGCCGATCGCAGATGCTGCCGGGCGATTCTCGCTGGCGCTCCTGAAGAGCGACATCCTGGTCGACCTCGAACTCACGGCCCTGGAGGCCGAGGGACGTGGCGAAATCGTCTCGACACCGCGCGTGATCACGGCCAACCAGAAGGAGGCCAGCATCGAGCAGGGCGTCGAGATTCCTTATCAGCAGTCGGCGTCCTCCGGCGCCACGACGGTGCAGTTCAAGAAGGCCGTGCTGAGCCTGACGGTCACGCCGCAGATCACGCCGGACAACAACATCATCATGGATCTTCAGGTCCACAAGGACAACGTCGGCGAAATCATCTCTACAGGCGGTCTTGGCGGCACGGTGCCGAGTATTGACACGCGCAACGTCCAGACACAGGTGCTGGTGGCCGACGGCCAGACCGTCGTACTTGGTGGAATCTACGAGACGGAGCGCCGCGAGACGATCAAGAAAGTCCCGTTGCTGGGTGATGTCCCCGTCGTCGGCAACCTGTTCAGGAGCAAGCAGCGTGTCGACAACAAGGCGGAGCTGCTGATCTTCGTGACGCCGAGAATTCTCGAGGAAGGTTCGAAGGTCTATTAAGAAAGCACGACAAAATCTCGACGAAAGCCAACCCTCGGGTTGGCTTTCTTTTGATACCGTTACGAGATGAGACATCCGCAGAACCTGTTTCTCGTCGGGCCGATGGGTGCGGGCAAGTCCGCGGTCGGCCGGCAGCTCGCCCGCATGTTGCATCTCGCGTTCCTCGACAGCGACGAAGAGATCGAATCCCGCACCGGGGTCGATATTCCCTTCATCTTCGAAAAGGAAGGCGAGGAAGGCTTCCGCAAACGCGAGTCGAAGGTCATCGACGATCTGACGAAGATGGAAGGTATCGTCCTCGCTACCGGCGGCGGCGCGATAGTCGATCCGGACAATCGCAGCCACCTCGGGTCCCGCGGCTTCGTCATCTACCTGCACACGACCGTCGACCAGCAACTTGCCCGGACCCGCAAGGGCCGGACCCGTCCGCTGCTCGAGAACGGCGACAAGCGCCAGATCCTGGAAGACCTTATGGCGACGCGGGACGCGATGTACCGCGAGGTCGCCGACCTCATCGTATCGACGGACGGCCGCAAGGTCCGCGCCGTCGCCAACGAGATCCTCGAGCGCCTGTAAGGGTTGGTCACACGGGACGGCGTGCCCGGCATCTCTCTCCACTCATGGCTCGCTGCGCTGCGCTTTACTTCGTTCGAGAGACGCCGGGCACGCCGCACCTATTTGGTCTTCGGTGGCATGTACCCCCGAACCCTGATGAGGTGCGCGGGCCGGCAGGGGTTTGCCGGAAGGGTAAAGCGCAGCGCAGCGAGCCATGACGGCAAACACCTGCCGGCCGCGGCCCCGTGTGACTAACTCGCCGGATGGGCAGCGCTTGCGGTAACCTAGCGCGATGCCCGTGAATTGCAGCATCGACGTCGAGCTCGGCGAGCGCAGCTACCCGATCGTGATCGGAAATGCGCTGCTCGGGGGCGGTTACGACCTCGGCGGACACCTGGCCGGCGACGAGTGTCTGGTCGTCAGTAACGAGACGGTAGCGCCGCTGTACCTGGAGCGATTGCGGGAGGACCTCGGCGGCCGCTCCGTGCAGGCGGTCAGCCTGCCGGATGGCGAGGCCTGGAAGACGCTGGAGACGGTCTCGGGTGTGCTCGACAGCCTGGTCGCGGCGCGGGCGAGCCGGGATACGACGGTGATCGCGCTCGGCGGCGGCGTGATCGGCGACATCGCCGGGTTCGCGGCGGCCTGCTACATGCGCGGTGTGGCGTTGATACAGGTGCCGACGACGCTGCTGGCGCAGGTCGATTCCTCGGTGGGCGGCAAGACGGGCGTGAATCACAGCGGCGGCAAGAACCTCATCGGTGCGTTCCATCAACCGCGCATCGTGCTGATCGACACGGATACGCTCGGGACGCTGCCGGACCGCGAACTGAGCGCCGGGCTTGCCGAAGTCATCAAGCATGCAGCGATTGCCGACGCCGCCTTCTTCGGCTGGCTCGAGGACAATGTCGGGGCGCTCAGACAGCGGGATCCCGATGCGCTCGCGCACGCGATCCGCAGATGCTGCGAGATCAAGGCACAGGTCGTCGCACAGGACGAGCGCGAGACGGGCAGACGCGCGCTCCTGAATTTCGGACATACGTTCGGCCATGCGATCGAGCGCTGCCTAGGGCTACGGCGAGTGGTTGCACGGCGAGGCGGTAGCCGCGGGCATGGTCATGGCGGCGCAGCTCAGCGGTCTGTCACCAGCCGACATCGCGCGGCTCGGCGCGCTGATTTCGGCGGCCGGATTGCCGACCGCTCCGCCGGATGCGGGCGCCGCCGCACTGCGCGAGGCCATGGGCCTGGACAAGAAGGCCAGGGGCGGCAAGCTGCGCTTCATCCTGCTGCGCGCAATAGGCGAGGCCTACCTCACCGCGGACTACGACAAGTCCCGACTCGAGCGTGTGCTCGAGGCCGCCGATTGATGGGTCCGGCACTCGCTCCCTACGCCGCCGACGAGTCGCAGAGCCGGGGCAGGCGCTACGACGAGCCCAAAGCGCGCCATCGCGGCGAATTCCAGAGGGATCGCGACCGCATCATCCATTCGACGGCGTTCAGGCGCCTGATGTACAAGACCCAGGTCTTCGTCAATCACGAGGGCGACATGTACCGCACACGGCTGACGCACTCGCTGGAGGTGGCCCAGATCGGCAGGAGCGTCGCGGTCGCACTGGGGCTGAACGAAGCCCTGACCGAGGCCATCTGCCTTGCTCACGACCTCGGGCATACGCCCTTCGGCCACGCCGGCCAGGACGAGCTCAACGACTGCATGCGCGACTACGGCGGCTTCGAGCACAACCTGCAATCGCTGCGTGTCGTCGACGAACTCGAGGAACGCTACGCCGATTTCCCCGGACTGAACCTGATGTTCGAAACCCGCGAGGGCATTCTGAAACATTGCTCGAAAGCCAATGCGCGGCGTCTCGGCGACATCGGCGAGCGATTCCTGAAACGCGAGCAGCCCGGCCTCGAGGCGCAGATTGCGGACGTCGCGGATGCGATCGCCTACAACAACCACGATGTCGACGACGGCCTGCGTGCCGGGCTCCTCGAGCTGCAACAGCTCAGGAAACAGCCGTTGTTCGGGAGGCAATACGACGCGGTGCGCCGCAGCTATCCGGAACTGGAGGACCGGCGCCTGATCTACGAGATCATCCGCCGCATGATCGGCACCGTGGTCGGCGATCTGATCGACAACACACAACGCAACCTGGCCGAGACGAAGGTGCAGTCGATCGACGACGTGCGCAAGGCGGGCGGCCCGCTAGTCGCGATGTCCGGGCCCGTCGCGGCAGAGCACCAGGCGCTGAAGCGCTTCCTCAACCGGCACCTCTACCGGCACGAGAAGAAGCTGGAGGACGCCCGGCGAGCCCAGCGCATCCTGCGGGACCTGTTCGAAGCCTACCTGTCGGATGGATCGAGGATGCCGGCGGAATTCGCCGCCCGGGCGGCCGCGGCCGAGCCGGCGCGTGCGCGGGTCGTGGCGGACTACATCGCCGGCATGACCGACCGCTTCGCGTTTGCCGAACACGAACGCCTGACAGGCTGTTAGAATGCGCCCGCGCCGCAGCCGGCATTCCCCTTGCGGGGATGAACCGGCCGGCAGGATTTAGAGGAGTGCAGTTGACCGATCGATCGATACCGGCACGAGACCGACTGATATTCGCAATGGACGTTCCGGATTGCGATGCGGCGCGTTCGCTGGCAGGCAGACTCGGGGATGCCGTCAGTTTTTACAAGATCGGTCTCGAGCTGATGATGAGCGGCGGCTATTTCGAGTTGCTCGACTGGCTGCTGGCGCGGGACAAGAAAGTCTTCTGTGACCTCAAGTTCTTCGACATCCCGGCGACCGTCGGCTCGGCGGTGCGCCAGCTCAAGGATCGCGGCGCGAGCTTCGTCACCGTGCACGGCAATCAATCGATCATGGAGGCCGCGGCCGAGAACAAGGGCTCGACCCTCAGGGTACTTGCCGTGACCGTGCTCACGAGCCTCGACCGCGGCGATCTGGACGACCTCGGCTTCGATTGCGACGTGGAGGCGCTGGTCCTGTCCCGCGCGCGGCGCGCGCTGCAGGCAGGCTGCGACGGCGTTATCGCATCCGGGCGTGAGCTGCCTGCGCTGCGCGCGGAGATCGGCCCGAAGCTGCTCGTCGTGACGCCGGGTATCCGCCCGGTCGACAACAAGCCCGAGGGCGATCAGAAACGCGTCGTCACCGTCGAGAAGGCGTTCCGCGGCGGCGCCGACTATATCGTCGTGGGCCGGCCGATCCGCGATGCGGCCGACCCGCGGGTGGCAGCGGAGGCGATCCAGGCGACGATCGCAGAGACCATAGGGAACTGATGGCGAAACTGGATAACGACCTGCTACTGCGCGCGCTCATGCGCGAGAAAGTCGAACGCACGCCGATCTGGATCATGCGGCAGGCCGGACGCTACCTGCCGGAATACCGGGCCACGCGGGAAAAAGCCGGCGATTTCATGAGCTTGTGCCGGAGCCCGGAGCTCGCGTGCGAGGTGACGATGCAACCTCTGGCACGCTACGGCTTCGATGCCGCGATCCTGTTCTCCGATATCCTGACGGTGCCCGACGCGATGGGTCTCGGCCTCTATTTCGTGACGGGAGAAGGCCCGCAGTTCGAGCGACCGGTCCGCTCGAAGGCCGCGATCCGCAAGCTGGCCGTTCCGGACGTCGAGACGAGTCTCGGCTATGTCTTCGACGCGGTGCGGACGATCCGCGCCGAACTCGCCGGCAGCGTGCCGCTGATCGGTTTTGCCGGCAGCCCCTGGACCGTCGGCACCTACATGGTGGAAGGCCGTTCGAGCCGCGACTTCGAGAACATCCGGGCGCTCGCGCAAGACGACCCGGATGCCTTGCTGACGATGCTCGACACGGTCGCCGAGGTGACGACGCAGTATCTCAACGGCCAGATCGAAGCCGGCGTGCAGGTCGTCATGATTTTCGATACCTGGGGAGCCGCGCTCGCCGCCGACGATTATCGGCGCTTCTCGCTCGCCAGCATGCAGAAGATCGTCGATGGCCTGATCCGTGAGCACGAGGATCGCCGGGTACCCGTCATCCTGTTCACAAAGGGTGCCGGCCCGCTGCTGGCCGAGATGGCCGATACCGGCTGCGATGCGCTCGGCGTCGACTGGACGACCGATCTCGCCAAGGCGCGCGAATACGTGCAGGACAAGGTGGCGTTGCAGGGCAACCTCGACCCGGCCATCCTGCGCGAATCCGACGACACGATCCGCGACGGCGTCGCCGCCGTGCTCGAGAGCTACGGCACGGGGCCCGGCCACGTGTTCAACCTGGGCCACGGCATCACCCCCGACATCGACCCGGACAAGGTCACCGTGCTCGTCGACTCCGTCCGCGAACTCAGCCCGAAATACCACCTGTAACGTCAGACTCGACGGTAGAGCGGACTTGTCGATCGCGGCTGAAGCCGCTCCTACGAACTCCGATTTAGCGGACGTGGTGGTTTAGCATCCGTAGGAGCGGCTTCAGCCGCGATAGTTCAGCACTCATTCGTCGCGCAGCGCCCGGCGCAGGATCTTGCCGACGTTAGTCTTGGGCAGCTCGTCGCGGAACTCGACGTATTTCGGGCGCTTGTAGCCGGTGAGGTTCTCGTGGCAATAATCGAGGATGTCCTTCTCGGTGATCGATGGATCGCTGCGGACGACGAACAACTTGACGACCTCGCCCGAATGTTCGTCCGGTACGCCGATGGCGGCCGCCTCGGTGACGCCATCCATCTCGACGACGACATTCTCCACCTCGTTGGGATACACGTTGAAGCCGGATACGAGGATCATGTCCTTCTTGCGGTCTTCGATGAAGACGTAACCGTCCTCATCCATGCGTCCGATGTCGCCGGTCTTGAGCCAGCCGCCGGGGAGCATCACGTCGGCGGTCTCCTGGGGCCGCTTCCAGTAGCCCTCCATGACCTGGGGCCCGCGGATGCTGATCTCGCCCACCTCGCCGAGCGGCAGGGGATTGCCGCCGTCGTCGCAGATCATCACGTCGGTTCCAGGGACCGGCAGACCGATCGATCCCGTGAATTCGCTGCCGATCGGATTGCAGATCGCGACGGGCGACGTCTCGGTGAGCCCGTAGCCCTGCAGGATCGTAGTGCCCGTGACGGCGTTCCATTCCTTCGCGACGGCCGGTTGTACCGCCATCCCGCCGCCGATGCAGACGCGGAGATTGCTGAAGTCGACTTTCGGGAGCCCCGGTGCTTTCAGGAGCCCGGCGAACAGCGTGTTGACGCCGGTCAGCATATTGAACGGGTAACGTGCAAGTTCACCGACGAAAGCCTTCATGTCACGCGGGTCGGTGATCAGCACGTTCTGCCCTCCCTGGGCCATCACGGTCAGGCAATTCCCCTCGAGGCAGAAGATGTGATAGAGCGGCAGCGCCGTGATGGCGACGATGTAGTCGAGATCTTCGTAGGCCTTGTCCTGCCACAGGATCGTCTGCTGCACGTTGCGCACCATGTTGCGGTGGCTGAGCATCGCGCCCTTCGAAATGCCGGTCGTCCCGCCCGTATACTGGAGGAAGGCGATGTCGGCGAAGCCGATCTCGACGTGCTTCAATCCCTCGCTACGGCCTGCCCGTAGCGCCGCGATGAAGTGCGCCGCGCCGGGCAGCGTGTAATTCGGCACCGCCCGCTTCAAATAGCGCAGGAACAGGTTGGTGACGAGGCCGCGCGGGAAGTCGAGCAGGTCCCCGACGCCCGTCACGATAACGTGCTCGACGTTGGTCTTGTCTATGATGCGCTCGAGCTTATTCGCGAAATTCTCGAGGATCACGATGCAGCGGGCACCGCAGTCTTCGAGCTGGTGCTGAAGTTCGCGCGCCGTGTACAGCGGATTGACATTGACGGCGACCAGGCCCGCGCGAAACAAGCCACACATCGCGACGGGGTATTGCAGGATGTTCGGCAGCATGATCGCGACGCGTTCGCCGCGCGTCATGCCGAGTGTCTGTTGCAGGTAACAGGCGAATTGCATGGACAGTTCGTCGAGCTCCCGGTAGCTCAGCGTGGTGCCCATGTTCGTGTAGGCGGGCCGTTCCGGCCAGGCGTCGAACGCCTGTTCGAACAGGTCGCGGAGCGAACGGAAAGGCGCGGGCGGCAAAATCGCCGGGATGCCTTCCGGATAGGATTTCAGCCAGACTTTGTTCATGACTACTTAGCCCAGGTCATCCAGTGCAGCACGGATAGTCGGCCATGCATTATCCAGAAGTCGAGGCTGCGCCGCAGCATTCGGGTGTATGCCGTCGGCCTGCATCAGCTCCGGATGTTCGGCGATGCCCTCCATGAAGAACTCGATCCAGCGTATCCTGCAGGTCGTTGCGACGTCACGGAACGCGTTCTCGAATTCGTCTCGATAACGGGGGCCGTAATTCGACGGGATCCGGATGCCCAGCATGACGACCGCGGCTCCGGATGCCTGCGATGCGCGGACGATCTTCTTCAGGTTCTCCTCCATCCGTGCCGGCGGGATGCCGCGCAGGCCGTCGTTGCCGCCCAGCTCGAGGATGACGAGCACGGGCCGGAAGGAATCGAGTGCGGCCTCGATTGCCGCGACGCCGCCCTCGGTCGTCTCGCCGCTGACGCTGGCGTTCACGACGCGTTGTTCGTAACCTTGGGTTTCGAGGCGTGACTGCAACAAAGTGGCCCAGGACTGGTCAACGTCGATACCGTAGCCTGCGCTCAGGCTGTCCCCGAAAATCAGGATGGTGGGTGCTTCGGCGCCGTGCGCATTGAGGGCGAGCAACAGGACGAGAAGGGCGGACACAATACGCATGACGGATCGATCGGTTGGCAACTCGGCCGTACTGGCGGCATTCGACATCAGCAAACAGGTTAGCAGTCCCGAGGGTTCACTGACCATTTTGTCGGCGGTCAGTTTCACGATGGCGGCCGGCGAGTCGGTCGCGGTCGTCGGACCTTCCGGCGCCGGCAAGTCTACCCTGCTTGCACTGCTCGCGGGGCTGGACCTGCCGACGAGCGGGCACGTCGTCCTGAACGGTACCAACCTCTCGGAACTGGACGAGGACGGCCGGGCTCGTGTGCGTGCCGACAATGTCGGCTTCGTGTTCCAGTCGTTCCACCTCGTGCCGTCGCTCAACGCGCTCGAGAATGTCATGCTGCCGCTCGAGCTCGCCGGCCACCGCAACGCGCGCGATGCTGCATTCGAGGTGATCGGCAGGGTGGGCCTCGAGAGCCGATGGCGGCACTATCCCGCGCAGCTTTCCGGCGGCGAGAAGCAGCGCGTCGCGATCGCCCGCGCGTTCGCGACCGAACCGGCCGTGCTGTTCGCCGACGAACCGACCGGCAACCTGGACGCCGGGACGGGCGGCCGGGTCATGGATCTCATGCTGGGGCTGAATGCGGATTCGACGACGACGCTGGTGTTGGTCACGCACGACAGCGCGCTGGCCGGTCGATGCAACCGGGTCCTGGCACTGGACGCCGGGCGGCTGGTCTCGGACGGGGTGGCCCGGCGGTGAATGTCGCGGGTTTCGCGCTGCGCAGTTTCGGCCGCGAGCTGCGTTCCGGCGAAGTGCTCGTGCTGCTGGCGGCGGTGGCGCTGGCGGTCGCGGCGCTGACGGCAGTCGGCTTCATCGCCGACCGAATCGGCAAGGCCGTGGAGCGGCAGGCGCGCGAGGTCCTGGCGGCGGACCTGAGGCTGCGATCGCCGGACCCTATCCCGGCCCGCTGGCGGGATCTCGCAGGGCGCTACGGCCTCGAGACCGCGGAGACGGAGTCCTTCCCCAGCGTGGTCTTCGCGGGCGATACCAGCGCCCTGGCGGCGATCCGGGCAGTGAGCCGCGGGTATCCATTGCGCGGCAGGGTGCGCATCGCGGACAAGCTGTTCGGCAACGAACGACCCGCCGCCGGCATCCCGCCGCGCGGCGAGGTCTGGGCCGACGCCGCGCTCTTGGCACGCATCGGGGCGGACGTCGGCGACGTACTCGACGTCGGCGCAGCGAAGTTGCGCATCGGCGCCGTCCTGACCTACCGGCCGGACCAGTCGATAGGCTTCGCGTCGTTGGCCCCGTCCTTGCTGATGAACGTCGACGACATCCCGGGGACCGGGCTCGTCGGCGAAGGCAGCCGCGTCGGCTATGCCTTGCTGGTGGCCGGCGACGAATCGGAACTCGATGCCTTCGACAAGGCGATCGCCGACGACCTGCCGGAGTCGGTAACGACTTCGAATCGTGAACAGAGCAGCGAACGGGTTTTCAACGCCGCCGATCGGGCGCAGCGCTTCCTGTCGCTGACGGCGGTGATCAGCGTACTGCTCAGCGCGGTCGCCGTCGCGATGTCGGCGCGGCGATTCGCGCAGCGGCGCATGGACACGGTCGCACTGATGAAGAGCCTGGGCGCGACCCAGCGATTCGTGATCTCGGTCTCGCTGATCCAGCTCCTGCTGCTGGGCGTGTTCGGCGTAATCATCGGAAGCGCCGTCGGCTTTGCGGCACAGGCGCTGCTCGCAGTGATACTCGCCGACCTGCTGGCGGCCGATCTTCCCGGCCCCGGAACGATGCCGGTGCTGCTGGCGGCCGGCAGCGCCATCGCGCTGCTGGCGGGATTCGCGCTGCCCTCGCTGATTCGCCTGCGCAATACGCCGCCGCTGCGGGTACTGCGACACGATGCGATGCCGCCGCGGCCGTCGCGCCTGCTGGTCGCCGGTCTCGCGATCGCCGCGGTCGTGGCGCTGCTGTATCGGGCCGTCGCGGACCTGCGCATGCTCGTGATATTGCTGGGCGGGCTGGTCGCGATCGCGGGCGCGCTGTACCTGGCCGGCCGTGGCCTCGTGGCCCTGATGGGCCGCAGCCGCTCCAGGGTGGGCGTCGCCTGGCGCTACGGCCTTGCTAACGTGGCCCGTCGCGGGCGCGCGAGCGCGGTCCAGGTAGTGGCTTTCGGGCTAGGCCTCACGGTGTTGCTGCTGCTGACGATCGTCCGCACCGATCTGCTGGCAGGCTGGCGCGAGACCATCGCTTCCGATGCGCCGAATCACTTCATGATCAACATACAGCCCGGCGAGATCGAGTCCGTCGCCGCGATCTACCGGGATGCCGGGATCCCGGTGCCCGATTTCGTGCCGCTCGTGCGGGCGCGCATGACGTTGATCAACGGGGTGGCGGTGAACGACCGCGAGTACCCGACGCCGGGCGGTGACTGGTTCGCGAAACGGGAAGCGAATCTGTCCTGGGCGGCGAGACTTTCCGACAGCAACGAGATCGTCGCCGGCGAATGGTGGCCGCCCGACTACGACGGGCCGCCGCTCGCGTCGATCGAGGAGGACGTCGCGCACGACTCGGGGCTCGGGATCGGAGACCGGCTGACCTACCAGGTCGCCGGTCGCGAAGTCACGATGACCATCGCGAGTATCCGCCGGATCAATTGGGACTCGTTCCAGCCGAACTTCTTCCTCGTGCTGTCGCCGGGTGCGCTCGACGGCCTGCCGGCGACCTACATCGCGAGTGTGCACATCGAGGACGACCAGAGACCGGTCCTCGTCAAACTCGTGCGCGAGCATCCGAGTATCTCGGTAATCGACCTCGACGCGGTCCTGGCGCAGGTACGGGACATCATCGACAAGGCGAGCCTGGCCGTGCAGGCCGTGTTCCTGTTCACACTCGCCGCCGGTGTGGCCGTCCTGTTCGCCGCGGTGCAATCCACGATCGACGAGCGGCGATTCGAGTGCGCCATGTTGCGCGCGCTCGGCGCGCAAAAACGTACGGTGTTCGCCGGCGTCATGGCCGAGTTCGCGGCGCTGGGGCTGGCGGCCGGCGTGCTGGCTGCCGCCGGTGCATCGATCCTCGCGGCCCTGCTGGCCGTCCGGCTGTTCGACCTGCCCTATGCATTCGACCCGTTACTGTGGGTGGCCGGCCTCGTGGCCGGCGTCGCGGTGGTCTGCGCGAGCGGCTATCTGGCCGCACGCAGCGCCGTCAACGCGGCGCCGGTCGCCGTGCTGCGCACGGCCGATTGACGGGTCACACGACCCGATTACGCTCCCGGCCGGCGAGGAATGCCTCGACGTTCGCGGCGAGTTCGGCGATCGCGTTCTGGCGTGACTCGTTCCCCGCCCAGGCGATGTGCGGCGTGATGATCAGGTTGCCGCCGCGATAGTCCAGCAACGGGTCGCCGTCCACGGGCGGTTCCTTCGACAGCACGTCGACGGCGGCGCCGGCGAGGTGGCCGCTCTCGAGCGCCGCCGCGAGCGCGGCCGAGTCGACGAGGCCGCCGCGGGCCGTATTGATCAGGAAGGCGCCGGACTTCATGCCCGCGATGGCTTCCGCGTCGAGGAGCTTGCGCGTCTCATCGGTCAGCGGGCAATGCAGGGAGAGCACGTCCGCTTCTGCGAGCACTTCGTCGAACGGCACCCTTGCGGTGCCCTTCGGCGTGACGCCCGGCCGCGCCGCGATGAGCACGCGCATGCCGAATGCCTGCGCGACAGCGGCGACGCCGCGGCCGAGTTCGCCGTGACCCACGATGCCGAGGGTCATTGCGGACAATTCGCGGATCGGATGGCTGAGCAGGCAGAAGTCCTGCGCACGTTGCCACTCGCCGGCACGCACGGACGCGTCGTAGCGAGCGAGGCTGTGCGTCAGCATCAAGAGCACGCCGAAGACGTGCTCGACGACGGAACTCGTGCAGTACGAGCGTATGTTGCAGACCGCCACGCCATGCCTTCGTGCCGCGTCAAGGTCGACATTGTCGGTGCCGGTGGCCGTCAACCCGATCATGCGCAGGCGCGTGGCCGCATCGAGGATATCCGCTCTCAGCAGCGACTTGTTGGCAAACACGAACTCCACGTCGTGAATCCGTTCGGCGACTTCGTCACGTGCCGTCACGTCGAAGCATTCGAATTCCGTGAAGAACCGCGACAGGGGTCCGACGTCGAGCCCGGGACCCATCGTTGCATAGTCGAGGAACACGGCTTTCATTGCGCTTTCTACCCGCGTCTGTCACTTTGGACGCGACGATGAACGATCGATTGCGCAAAGGCAAATCGCCGGACGTCCGGCCCCGGATCCCGCTCGCCGGCTATCAGGAGTACCCGGTCGAAGAGATGCGCGTGCGGCTGTCCGAATTCTATGCCGACGTCGGCCGTCGTCGCAGCGTGCGCGACTTCGCCGACCGTCCCGTGCCGCGCGATATCATCGAGACGGCGCTGGCCGCCGCCGGCACGGCGCCGAGCGGCGCTAATCTGCAGCCCTGGCACTTCGTCGCAGTGAGCGGCGCGGCTACGAAACGCAAGATCCGCGCCGCCGCCGAGGCCGAAGAGCGGGAGTTCTATGCGCACCGCGCGTCGCCACAGTGGCTCGCGGCGCTCGAGCCGCTCGGCACGGATTCCAACAAGCCCTTCCTCGAAACGGCGCCCTGGCTCATCGCGGTATTCCTGCAGAAGTACGGGCGCCTCGCCGACGGCCGCAAGGTAAAGCACTACTACCCCGTGGAATCGACGGGGCTCGCGACCGGCATCCTGATCACGGCGCTGCATCGTGCTGGCCTCGCGACGCTGACCCACACCCCCAGCCCGATGAAGTTCCTGAACGACATCCTCGGCCGCCCGAAGAGCGAACGGCCGTTCCTGCTGCTCGTCGCGGGCTACCCTGCCGACGGCGCGACGGTCCCCGACATCGACCGCAAACCCCTCGAAGCTTTTACCACCTTCGTCACAGATTGAGGATCGCGGTTGAAGCGGCTCCTGGGGATCTCGATTGACCCCGGTATGAAAAATGATGCGCCGGAACGGCTTCAGCCGCAAAATAACGCAGCGAAATCGTGCAGCTATTTGCGGGACAGGACACTAGTGCCCGGCTGCCGAGGCGAGCCGCCAGGCGTCGATCCAAGTGGTGCCGTCGCGGACGTAGCCGAGGGCCGTGAGCTTGGCTTCGAGGTCGGGCATGTGGGCGACGCCGTAGAAGATGCCGATGCGGCGGTCACCCGCGGCGAGACGCTCGGTCAGCACGTCGACGGCACGCTGGTTGCGGGCGCCGATGATCGCCGAGTCGGCGTCGGCGCCGAGCAGGCTCCGCATGGCGTCCATGTCGGTCATCTCGTAGGCCAGCATCGTTTTCAGCGGCCAGTCGTTGTGGCCCCCGATTGCCGACGACAGGCTCTCGATGTCCCTCAGACCGAGCGGATCCTGTGCATACTGGTCGATCGAGGCGTAGAAGATGCGCCAGAAATACACGTAGAGGGACTCGTTGCGCTCCGCCATGCTCTTTTTCAGTTCGTCCGGCGTGAGGTCGGCGTGCACGAAGTTGGCGCGATCGTAGTCGATCTCGTCGAGCTGGAACGTCAGCCCGAGGAGTTTGGTCATCCCGACCTGCGTGCCGGAGAGGATGCCCTTGCGCCGCGCCAGAGTTTCGGGAACCCGTCCCTCGATCGGCGCGACGAGTTCATAAAGCAGCGAGTCGTAGTCCGCGAAGCGGCGGTTGAGCTCGGCGTAGTAGGCGGCATCGGCGATATGGATGGCGGCGATCAGGTCGACCGTCGCGCCGGAGCGATCTGCGGCGGGGACGAAACGGGTGATCGCGAGCTGCAGCGCCCGGGGATCTCCATCGGCATCCGTGTCGACGCGAGCGTAGGGATTGGCGGCTGCCCACGCGAGGAGCGGCGCAAGGGCCAGCAATAGCATCGCAAGCCTCAATCTTGGCACCCGACTTTTCACGGTATGGGCCTAGCCGGTGTTCTGCAGGCCCTGCGCGATGCCATTGACGCTCGCGAGCAGCGCGTCGAACAGTTTCGGGTCGTCGTGGTTCGATTTGCGCCAGCGCTCGAGGAGATCGACCTGCATCAGACTCATCGGGTCCACGTACGGGTTGCGCAGCATGATCGCACGTTGCAGCGTGGCATCGCCCTCGAGCAACGTGTCGTGATCCGAGTACTTGAGAATCAGGTCGCGGGTCAGCTCGTATTCCCGTTCGATGATCGGGAAGAACTTCTCGTGCAGGGGTCCCGCGAGCTCGGAGTACAGCTTGGTGATCCCGAGGTCGGCCTTCGCGAGCACCATCTCCGCATCGGCGGTGAGCGCGCGCATGAAATACCACTCGGAGAACATCTCGCGGAAGTCCTTGTCGCCGAACTTCTCGGTCGCCCGCGCCAGACCCGTGCCCAGGCCGTACCAGCCCGGCAACATGCACCGCGATTGCGTCCACGAGAATACCCAGGGGATCGCGCGCAGGTTGCCGATACCGGTCCTGGATCGGCGTGACGCGGGTCGCGAGCCGATTCGCATCCGTTCGATCAGGTCGATCGGGGTCGCAAGCCGGAAATATTCGTAGAAATCGGCAGTTTCGTAGATCAGCTTGCGATAGGCACGGCGGCTCTCGCTGGCGATGACGTCCATCATGTCGTGCCATTCCGGTTTGTCGTTGCCCCGGTGGTGGGGCATCGCCGTCGCGAGCGCGACGGAGCCGGTGACCTGCTCGAGTGTCCGCAATGCGATAGCCCGCAGGCCGTACTTCTCGTTGATGATCTCGCCCTGTTCGGTCACGCGCAGATAGCCGTTCACGGTACCGGGCGGAGCGCCGAGCACCGCCGTGTGGGTCTTGCTGCCGCCGCGGCTGATCGTGCCGCCGCGGCCGTGGAACAGCGTGAGTTCGACGCCGTGCGATTCGACCGCGTTTACCAGCGTCACTTGCGCGTTCTGCAGCGCCCAACGCGCGGACGCCAGGCCGCCGTCCTTGTTGCTGTCGGAGTAGCCGATCATCACCATCTGGCGGTTATGCCGGCGGTCCAGGTGTTCGCGGTACAGTTCGGCGGAGAGGAGCGCGTTGAGGATCTCCGGTCCCCTGTGCAGGTCGTCCACTGTCTCGAGAAGCGGCGCGATGTCCATCGGGACCTCGCCGCCCTTCTCGTGGAGCTCGCCCCACTGGGCCAGCAGCAGCACCGAAAGTATGTCGTCGGCGCCCTGGGTCATGCTGACGATGAACGGCCCGATGGCCTTGGACCCGTATTTGCGGCGGCAGAAAGCGATTGCCTGGAATACGGCGATGGTCTTGCGGGCAACGGTGCTGATGGTGCCGGGCAGGCTCTCGCGGGTGCGGATCGCGTCGACGAGGCGGGCGGTACGCTTCTCCGCCGGCCAGGTCTCCCACTCCTCCTCGCCGAGGCACTCGCCGATGACCTGACGATGGACTTCGGCGTCCTGGCGGATATCCAGCGTAACGAGATGGAATCCGAAGGTGTCGATACGGCGCAGCAGCCGCCGTACCGCGAACAAGCCGGCATGCCGGCCCTTGTTGTCTGCGAGCGAGTCGGCGATGAGTTGTATGTCGGCACGAAACTCGGAGACGTGCTCATAGGGGAATACGTCGTCGTCGTATGTGGACTGCAGGCGTTGCTGCACCAGCCGCAGGAACAGCCGGTAGGGCATGTCACGGTGTCGTGCCGGAACGGCATGCCAGGCGTTCGGGAAGACGCCGTGGTACTCCTCGATCTTCGCCTTGAGTTCTTCGCTCACGGAGATGCGCCCCGTGGACTGGCTGAGTTTGGCCGACAGCGATGCGCACTCGTTGTAGTAGAGATCCAGTATCAGGGAGCGCTGGCGCGCCAGCGTCGCGCGTATCGTCTTCGCATTGACGTTGGGATTGCCATCCATGTCGCCGCCGACCCAGGACGCGAAACGCACGATGACCGGCACGTGGAGTTCCTGTGCTTCTTCTCCGTAGATACGGTCGATCGCTGTCTCGATGTCTTCGTAGAACGGTGGCGCGGCCCGATACAGGACGTCCGTTACGAAGAACAGCACGTGCTCGAGTTCGTCGGCGACGGTCATCTGCTCGCTCGGGTGCTCGTCGGTCTGCCAGCCGGTCGTGATCAGCAGTCTTATGTTCTCGAGGGCGACCTGCCGTTCCTGCGGCGTCATTGTAGGATTCAGGAGCTCGACGAGGTGCTTAACGATCTGCTGTTCCTTGCGCAGCATCGTCCGCCGCGTCGGCTCTGTCGGATGCGCCGTGAACACGGGCTCGACGTGCAGCGAATCGATGAGTTTCTGCAGCGCATCGACGTCGACGCCTGCCGCTTTCAGTTTGACCAGCGTGTCCTCGAATCCACCCGGCTGGTACAGACCGACGTCGAGCAGGTACTCGCGGCGACGGCGGATGCGGTGCACCTTCTCCGCGGTGTTGACCATCTGGAAGTATGTCGAGAAGCTGCGGATCACCTGCAGGGCAGTAGCGGGATCGAGATTTTCGACCAGTTTCGCGAGTTCTTCCCCCGGCTTCTCGTTCTCTTCGCGCCGGCGGATAGATCGCTGCCGTGCGTGCTCGACGAACTCGAAGAGTTCATCGCCGCCCTGTTCACGGATCAGCGCGCCGACCATGGCGCCGAGCGTACGGACGTCGTCCCGCAGGGCCTGGTCCTTGCCTTCGAACATGATGTCCTGGCGGCGCAAGATCTTGTTGGCGGCAGTGTTCATAGGGTCTCTCGTCGGACGATATTCATTAGTCGCGGAAGTTCTCGTATTGAAGGGGCAGGTCGACATCCGTGTCTCTGAGCAGGGCGATGACCGATTGCAGGTCGTCGCGCTTCTTGCCGGTGATGCGCAGCTTGTCACCCTGGATGGCTGTCTGCACCTTCAGCTTGCTGGCTTTGACCAGCTTGACGAGTTTCCGTGCCAGATCGGAGTCGATACCCTTGCGCAGGACGACTTGCTGGCGGGCTTCGCTGCCGCTGATCTCGGGAGGGAGCTCCTGCAGACAGGCGATGTCGATACCGCGCTTCGCGAGTTTCTGCCGCAATATGTCCAGCATCTGCCTGAGCTGGAAGTCCGACTGTGTCGTCAGCCGGATGACTTCGCCGTCGAGCTCGAACTTCGAACCCGTGCCCTTGAAATCGAAACGCGTCGCGACTTCCCGATTTGCCTGGTCGACGCCATTGCTCGCTTCATGTGCATCGAAATCGCTGACTACGTCAAAAGATGGCATCCAAGCCTCTTCGCGGTGGAAAAAGGGGACATTGTAGTCCAATCGCAAAATCTCATCATGCTGCCCAGTTAAGACCGGGGCGCAGCGGCCGCCGCTGACAACAATGGTAGCCATGGCCGTTGACAGCGATTACTGGCAGGGGGCCGCGGATGCCGGGCGGTCGCGGCAGCTCGTCAGGGAGCTCTCGCTTGCCGGTGTCGAGCTCCGGCTGCCCGTCGATTCACAGGGGCGCGTGGCGGGAGGAGCTTCCCTGGCCGCGGACGCAGGCTCGGTCACGGCAAGCGCCGCTGCCGCCGCGCGATTTTCGGGCCTGGCGCTCGATCTGCTGCAGAGCGGGATGCCGCTGACCGTGGTACTGGCGCACGAGGAAGGCCGGGGTCTGGACGAAGAGCGATTCCGCCGATTCTGCCAACTGCTCGGCACGCTGCGCCGGAAGGCGGGCGCGCGTCACGGCGCGATCGCCATTTGCGTGGACGGTGCCGCCCTGCCGCCCCGGCTCGTGTGGTCCACGCGGCGCGAGTCCCTCGGCACGGGCCCGCTGTACCTGGTGGCGGGGCACGAGCAACTGCGCCCCGGCAGGTGCGGAACGGCGCGCAATCCCGCTGCCCGGTTCTGGATTCAGCTCTGGCAATTGCGCTCCGAGGCCGCGCTGCGAGTGGCCTATGCTTCCCCGGTTCTTTCGCACTGTCCGTTGCTGGCGCCGGAACGCGCTGCCGCCGTAACGGCGTCGGGGGCCATCCAGGCGCCGGCGGGATCGGCATGGACGGTACTCCGCCTGGACCTGTCCCGCTTCGCCAACGAGCGCGGCAGGATCGCGGAGGCGGTCCTCGAGCGGGCGCTTTGCCGTTGTGTCGAACTCGGTGATCTGCTTCACGACAGGATCATCTGGCCTACGGCATGCATGCGTCACGATGCCTGGTTGAACCGCCGGCTCGGCATTTGCATCGACGGGATCGGCGATATCGCCGTGCGGCGGGGGTTCGACCCGACGCGTTTCGCCTGTCTTGCCATGCTCGGAGACATCCTGCGCTACGTGCGGCGTGTCTTGCGCGAGCGGTCCGCCGCCGTCGCCGCCGCTTGTGGCGCCGTGCCCGCGCTCGCGCGCGGCGATCCGTCCGCCGCGCTGCCCGGCGGCGATCTCAGGGACGGCTGGTCACGGCGCTGGCGGGACGCCGCCGAGGCCTGCGCGACGCGCCACCGGAACCTGGTGGTGATGTCGCCGTGGTCGATCTTTCCGTCGCGGGCGCCCGCCGACCTCAGGTATGCGGATCTTTTGCCGCTGTTGCGGTTCGCGGACGCCTGCGCGTTTCCCGAACCTCCCCGGCTCACGGGTTGGAACATCAATGAATTCAAGACGTTCCATCAGCGTGCCTGGGCCGTCCTGGGACAACGGGATACCGCGCACTCAATTGCGGAACGGCCATGATCTAGGATACCGTGACCCTGCCGTACGCCGGCTGCACGAGGTGTGCCTCCGTTTGTCCGCCATCCTGCCTTGAGGGGACACGTTGGAAGCGATGACTCCCGACGCTCATGGAATCGCGGTACTGATCCTGACCGTCGTCGCGTTGTTCCTCTTTACGCGCGACCGGATCCCGCTCGAGACTTCGGCGCTGTTCATCCTGATCGCGCTCGTCGCCGGCTTCTACCTGGTGCCGTACGAGCGCGACGGCACGGTCCTGCTCAGACCGATCGATTTCTTCGCGAGCTTCGGCAACGAGGCGCTCGTCGCGATCTGTGCGCTGATGATGGTCGGCAAGGGCCTCGAGACGACGGGCGCATTGCAGCCCCTGGCAAACGTCGTCGGCCGCGCCTGGTCCAGCCGCCCCGCGCTGGCGCTTCTCACGACACTCGTTGCCGGCGCACTGCTCAGCGCGTTCATGAACAACACGCCGATCGTCGTGTTGCTGATGCCCATACTCGTCACCGCGTCGATGCGTTCGAAATTCCCGGTCTCGGGCGTCATGTTGCCGATGGGGCTTGCCACGATCGTCGGCGGCATGGCGACGACAATCGGTACCTCGACCAACCTGCTCGTCGTTGGCATCGCGCACGACCTCGGCCTGCACCAGTTTTCGATGTTCGAGTGGGTGCTGCCCGTGGTCGTCGTCGGCGGCGCAGGCATCCTGTTCCTGTGGATCGCGGGCCCGCGAGTCCTGCCGGAACGCACCCCGCCGATGGCCGACATATCGCCACGCATCTTCAGTGCGCAAATGCACATCAAGCAGGGCGGTTTTGCCGATGGCTCGACCCTGTCGGAGGTCCTCGCCAAGGCGGGCGGCAACCTGCGGGTCGACAAGATCCAGCGCAGCGAGTCGCTGTTCCTCGCCAAGCTGCCGTCGGTGGTGCTGCAGCCGGGCGATCGCCTGTTCGTGAAGGATTCGCCCGATAACCTCAAGCACTACGAGCAGCTCCTCGGCGCGACGCTGTTCAGCATGACGGACCTCGAGCACCCGGTGGACGACAGTACGCCGCTGAAGGCAGAGGGCCAGCAACTCGCCGAGGTCGTCGTGACCCGTGGTTCGCCGCTGCATTTGCGCAATCTCGCCGCGGCACGCTTCAGTAGCAGTTACGGCCTGATGCCGCTGGCGCTGCACCGCGCCCGCGCGCCCAGCTCGCAAGTCACCGGTGACCTGAACATGATCCGACTCCGTGCGGGCGACGTATTGCTCGTACAGGGCAGCAGGGAGGCGATTGCGAAGCTCAAGGACAGCGGCACCATGCTCGTCCTGGACGGCACGACCGATCTGCCGCACACGCACAACGCCAAGCGGGCGCTGGGGATCATGGGCCTGGTCATCGCTGCCGCCGCGTTCGGCATCCTGCCGATCTCGGTGAGCGCGCTCATCGGGCTCGCGCTCATGATCGTCACGGGCTGCCTCACCTGGCGCGACGCGACGAACGCCCTGTCGGTACCCGTGATCATGACCATCGTCACGGCGCTCGCGCTCGGCAAGGCGCTGATGGGTACCGGCATGGCCGACTACATCGCCTATTCGTTCGTCGGCGTCGCTTCCGGCCTGCCGACGCCGATGATCCTGAGCGCGTTCCTCCTGCTGATGACGATGATCACCAATGTGGTGTCGAACAATGCCGCCGCCGCGATCGGCATGCCGATCGCCGTCAGTATCGCGCAGCGGCTCGGTGTGAGTCCCGAGCCGTTCATCCTCGCCGTGATGTTCGGTGCCAACATGAGCTTCGCGACGCCTTTCGGCTACCAGACCAACCTGCTCGTGCTCTCCGCCGGCGGCTACAAGTTCTCCGACTTCCTGCGTGTCGGCATCCCGCTGTCGATCATCATGTGGGTCGGCTTTTCGATCGCGCTGACGGTGATGTATCACTTGTCGTAGTGGTTGGTCACATGGTGCCGCGCCCCGGCAGGTGTTTGCCGTCATGGCTCGCTGCGCTTTACTTCCGGCAAACACCTGCCGGGGCGCGACACCTCTTCGCGGTTCGGTCGTATGTACCCCCGATCTCGAGGAGCGAAAGTGGGTGGGGTATCTCTGGAACGAAGTAAAGCGCAGCGAAGCGAGCCATGAGTGGAAGAGATGCGCCGCCCACTTTCGCGTGCGATTGGCTTGCCGGGCGGTGGGTTTCAGGCGTAACCGTTGACCTCGGAGGGGGTGCCGGGGATACTCGATCGCCATGAATATTCGTCTCGGCAACAAGTGGTGGTGGCCTGACCGCAGGGAGAGGGCGGCTGGCTGACTGTTAGCTGAGCGAAGGACACCAAAAGCCCATCTCCACAGCAGTGGGGGTGGGCTTTTCCGTTTGTGGAACTGTGTGTGCCGGATCTTTTAGAGGATATGGAAGCACCCTTCGACATTGCGGCGGACCTGGATACGCCGGTCTCGGCCTACCTCAAGCTGGCGGCGTTGAAGCCGCGGTTCCTGCTGGAGAGCGTCGAGGGCGGCGAGCGATTGGCGCGGTACTCGTTCCTGGGTTTCGGCGATTGCCTCGAGGTGCGCATGGACGCGGATGCGCTGTCGATCGGCGGCGAAAAGCGGGCGCGGCCGGCCGGGCGGGAAGGCTATCTGGACGCACTGCGCGAGGCGCTGGCGAAGGCGCCACGGCCGGGCCCGGAAGTCGCGGGGCTGCCGTTCGCGGGCGGACTGGTTGGCGTATCGGGGTACGACGTCGTGCGCCTGTTCGAGAGATTGCCGCGGATGACGGCAGCACAGAATGGAATTCCCGATGCCGCCTTCGTCGCGCCGGCGTCGCTGCTCGTGTTCGATCACCTGACCCGGCGCGTGGCGCTGCTGCACGACGGCCCGGAGGCGGAGCGCCGCGAGCTGCGCGACGAGGTGGTCCGGCGCCTGCGCGGTGCGATCCCGAACGGCAACGTGAAGGTGAAGACGGACAAGGCGGCGCCGAGCTTCAGCGAGTCGGAATTCTGTGAGCGCGTCGATGCGTGCAAGGAGCACATCGCCGCGGGCGACATCTACCAGATTGTCATCTCGGTATTGTTCCGCGGCCGGAGCGACGTCTCGCCGTTCGAAGTGTATCGTGCGCTCCGCCTGCTGAATCCGTCGCCCTACATGTTCTTCTTCGATTTCGGCCAGCTCAAGGTCGTGGGTTCGTCGCCGGAGGCGCTGGTCCGCCTGAACGGCGATACGGCCTCGCTGCGGCCGATCGCGGGCACGCTGCCGCGCGGTGCAACGGCAGCGGAAGATGCGGCGAACGAGACGGCGCTGCTCGCCGACCCCAAGGAGGCGGCCGAACACGTTATGCTCGTCGACCTGGCACGCAACGATCTGGGCCGCGTCGCGCGCGCCGGCTCGGTGCACGTCGATCCGTATCGCGCCATCGAACGTTACAGCCACGTAATGCACATCGTCAGTGGCGTGCAGGGGACGCTGGACGGAGGCTTCGACCAGTTCGACCTGTTTGCGGCCAGTTTCCCGGCCGGCACCCTCGTCGGGGCGCCGAAGGTCCGCGCCATGGAGATCATCGAGGAGATGGAGGACGTCGGCCGCGGCCTGTATGCGGGTACCGCCGGCTACTTCGGTCTCTCCGGCGACATGGACCAGGCGATCACGATACGCACGCTGGTGTTCTCGGGTGACGAGTACAGTTTCCAGGCGGGCGCGGGTATCGTGGCGGATTCCGTGCCGGCCAGTGAATACCGCGAGGTGCTGGCCAAGAGCGCGATACTGCGCCGCGCGCTCGAGATCGCCGGCGAGGGACTGTGATGGCCGGCCCCGTGAACCCGAACGACGCGCGCATGCTGCTGATCGACAACTACGACTCCTTCACTTACAACCTGGTGCAGGCGTTCGCGGCACTCGGCGCCGAAGTCCTGGTGTATCGAAACGATGCCATCGGCGTCGACGAAGCCCTGGCGCTGGCGCCGACGCACCTGGTGATTTCGCCGGGTCCCGGGCGGCCCGACGACGCCGGGGTTTCGCTCGCGATGATCGCCGCGTTCGCGGAACGTACGCCGCTGCTCGGCGTCTGCCTCGGCCACCAGTGCCTCGTACAACACTTCGGTGGTGCCATCGTGCGTGCCGACCGCTTGATGCACGGCAAGACGTCGATGGCGGAGCACGACGGCCGGACGATCTACGAGGGCCTGCCGCAGCCGTTCGAGGTCGGCCGCTATCATTCCCTGTGTGCGCGCGAGGAAACCCTGCCGGACGTGCTGGAACTGGCGGCGAAGACCGACATCGGCGAGGTCATGGGAGTCCGGCACAGGACGCTGCCGCTGGAAGGTGTGCAATTCCATCCCGAGAGCGTGCTGACGCCGGAAGGCGGACAGCTTTTAGAGAACTTCCTCAGGATGCGGCCCCGATGAGCAAGGAATTCAGCCGCATGCTCGACCGGCTCCTCGACGGCCAGTCCTTGTCCGAGTCGGAGGCGGCGCAGCTGATGCACAGGCTGGCGCAAGGCGATCTGCCCGAGGCGCTCGCGGGGGCACTGCTGGCCGGGCTCAGGGCAAAAGGGGAGACGGCGGAAGAGATCCGCGGTTTCGCCGGTGCCATGCGCGAACTCGCGGTGCACCCGGCGATACCGGAAGGGTCGCCGACCGTCGATACGGTCGGTACCGGCGGCGACGGCTCCGGCAGCCTGAACCTGTCCACGGGGACGGGGCTGCTGGCGGCGGCCTGCGGTGCCCGGGTCGTCAAGCACGGCAACCGCTCCATTTCGTCGCGCTCGGGCAGCGCGGACATGCTCGAGCAGCTCGGTATGTCGTTGCCACTGCACGAGGCAGCGGCGCTCGCCTGCCTCGCAGCGACGAACTTCACGTTCCTGTTTGCACCCGCTTATCACCCGGCGATGAAGGCAGTCGTACCGGTACGCGGCGCACTGTCCGTGCGGACCGTTTTCAACATGCTCGGACCGCTGACGAATCCGGCCGCGCCGCCGTACCAGCTCATCGGTGCCTGGAGTCCGGCGGCGGCGCGGCTGATGGCCGACGCCCTGTCCGGCATGCCGATCGAGCGGGCGTTCGTCGTGCACGGCGCACCGGGCTGGGACGAGGCGACGCCGGTCGGCGAGTTCATGCTGTTGGACGTCGTGCCCGGCAAGGTTGCCGAGAGCGTGCGCAAGCCCGAGGACTACGGCGTAAAGCGTTGCCCGGCCGAGGCGCTCAGCGGCGGCGATGCGGCACACAACGCAGCGGAACTCGTACGCGTGTTTTCAGGCGAGGATCGCGGTGCGCACCGCGACGCATTGTTGATGGGCGCCTCGCTCGTGCTCGAGGTGCTGGGCAGCGCGCGAGATGCGCGCGAGGGCGCCACGATGGCGGCCGCAGCGCTGGACGGCGGCTCGGCGAGCGCCTTCCTCGGGCGCTTGCAGGAGCACTTCCGGGCGACATGAGCGATTTCCTCGCAAGCATGGCAGCCGCGAGCGCGGCGAGAGCGGCCGAGGCCGATCCGCGGCTGGCGACTGCGGCGTTCGACCGGCCGCTCGTGCCGCTCGTCCTCGGCACATTCGACGTCATCGCGGAGATCAAGGACCGCTCGCCCGCCGAGGGCGAACTCGCGCGCGCGGGCGGCGATCGCGCGGAGCGAGCGCGACGATACGCCGCGGGAGGTGCGGCGGCCATCTCGGTATTGACGGAACCGACTCGCTTCGGCGGCGAACTCGGCCATCTCGAGGAAGTCGCGGAAGCCGTGCCCGACACGCCGGTGATGCGCAAGGACTTCCTCGTCGAGCCCGTACAGATTCGCGAGGCGCGGGCGGCGGGTGCGAGCGGCGTGTTGCTGATCGTGACGATGCTCGACGATGCGAAACTCACCGAGATGCTCGATTGCGCGTTCGGACTCGGCCTGTTCGTGTTGCTCGAATCCTTCGACGCGGCAGATCTCGGCCGCGTCGCCGCGCTGCTCGAGCGTGACGCGTTACGGGACCGGGCCGTGAACGGGCAATTGCTCGCCGGCGTCAATACGCGCAACCTGCGCACCCTCGAGGTCGACAACGCACGGCTTGCCGAATTGGCGCCATGGCTTCCCGATGCCCGCTGCGTCGCGGAGAGCGGCATGCACAGCGCCGCGGACGCGGCCGGCGCGGCGGCGCTGGGTTACCGGCTCGCACTCGTCGGCACGGCGCTGATGCGCAGCGGCGATCCCGCGGCGCTGGTGGCCGCGATGTGCGCCGCCGGACGAGCGAAGGTCGCCGCATGAGCGTGTTGGTGAAAATCTGCGGTTTGCGCGACGCGGCGACGGCCGCGGCGGCCGTGCAGGCCGGCGCCGGCGCAGTGGGTTTCGTGTTCGCACAATCGCCGCGCCGGGTGACGCCCGGTCAGGCACGTGCGGTGGCGGCGGCGTTGCCCCGCGACGTTTTGCGCGTTGCGGTCATGCTGCACCCGAGGCAGGACGAATGGCGCCGCGTGTTCGACGAATTCGGTCCCGACGTGTTGCAGACCGACGCAGAGGATTTCGACGGTCTCGACGTACCGCGACAGGTACTGCGCTGGCCCGTGATACGTGAAGGTGCGGCGGCGCAGGTGCTGCCGGAGGTATTCGTCTACGAGGGTGCGCGCAGTGGCCGCGGCGAGACGGTCGACTGGGAACGTGCCGCCGAGTTCGGCCGCCGCGGGCGCATGATTCTTGCCGGCGGACTGAGCGCGGACAACGTCGGCGCGGCGATCCGCGCGACCGGTCCCTGGGGGGTCGACACGTCGAGCGCCGTCGAGTCCGCGCCCGGGGTCAAGGACGTCGAGTTGATTCGGCGCTTCATCGGCGCCGTGCGCGCTGCGGAGGATGCGGCATGATGACATTGCTGGGCAAAGACTCGGCACAGGCCTTGCTCGAGGCTGCGATCCGGGGAGAGTTGCCGGATGCACGCGGCCGCTTCGGACCCTTCGGCGGCCGCTACGTTCCCGAGACGCTCGTGCCCGCGTTCGAGCGGCTCGAGGCAGGCGTCGCGAAATATTTGCACGATCCGGAATTCCAGGCGGATTATCGGCGTGAATTGCGCGAGTGGGTCGGCCGCCCGACGGCGCTGACACATGCGCCGCGCCTGAGCCGGCGCTGGGGCACGGACGTCTGGATCAAGCGCGAGGACCTCGCTCACACCGGCGCACACAAGATCAACAACGCGATCGGCCAGGCGCTGCTCGCCCGACGGCTGGGCGCGAAGCGTGTCATCGCCGAGACGGGTGCGGGCCAGCACGGCGTGGCGTCCGCCGCCGCCTGCGCGCGCGTCGGCCTGGCGTGCAGCGTCTACATGGGTGCCGTCGACATGCGACGCCAGGCGCCGAACGTCGACCGCATGCGCCGGCTCGGTGCGGAGGTCGTGGCCGTCGAGAGCGGCGACAAGACCCTGCGCGCCGCGATCGACGAGGCCTTGCGGGAGTGGGTGACCGACCCGGGCGGCATCTACTACCTGCTCGGTTCGGCGGTGGGTGCGCATCCTTATCCTTACCTCGTCCGCGAGCTGCAGGCGGTGATCGGCGCCGAGGCGCGCGAGCAGATGATCGCATCGGCCGGGGGCCTGCCCGACGCGGCGTTCGCCTGCGTCGGCGGCGGCTCGAATGCGATCGGCCTGTTCTATCCGCTGCTCGGAGACGATATCGAGCTCATTGGCGTCGAGGCCGGCGGCACCGGCGCGGGACTCGGCCAGAACGCCGCGACGCTCGCCACCGGCACGCCCGGTGTGCTGCAGGGTGCGTATACGATCATCCTGCAGGACGCCGACGGCCAGGTTCAGGAGACGCATTCGATCTCTGCCGGGCTGGATTATTCCGGTGTCGGTCCCGAACACGCGTTGCTGCAGGCGACCGGCCGGGTCCGTTACGTATCGGCGAGCGATGCACAGGCCCTCGCGGCGCTCGAGGAGCTCTGCGAGACCGAAGGGATACTCACCGCGCTCGAAACCGCTCACGCCTTCGCGTACGCGCGCGACTGGTCGCGGGCGAATCCGGGCAAGCGCATCCTGATCGGCAACTCGGGGCGCGGCGACAAGGACATGCCGACGCTGACGCAATTACCGGCGAAGGTGCACAGGCATGCATGAGCGAGTCACAGCGGCGATCCGTGCCGCCGGCGAGGCGGGCCGGACGGCCCTCATACCTTTCATCACCGCGGGCTACCCGGAACCTGCCGGATTCGCCGCGACGCTGAAGGCGGTGGCCGCGGTGGGCGACGTCGTCGAGGTCGGCATCCCGTTCTCCGATCCGATGGCCGACGGCATGACGATACAACGGTCCAGCTTCGAGGCGCTCCGCAAGGGCGTCAGCCTCAAATGGATATTCGACGAGCTTGAGAAGGCCGGCGACGTCGGTGCGCCGCTGGTCATGATGTCCTACCTCAATCCGCTGCTGGCTTTCGGTTACGAGCAGCTCGCGTTGCGTGCCCGCCAGACCGGCGTCTGCGCTTTCATCGTTCCCGACTTGCCGTACGAGGAGTGCGGCGAACTCGTCGACGCGCTGGACGGCGAAGGCATCGGCCTCGTCCAGCTCGTCACGCCGGCCACTCCCGACGAGCGCCTCGGGATGCTCTGCAAGGCGTCGCGGGGTTTCGTGTATGCGGTCACGATCACCGGCATCACCGGCGGTGGGGCAGGCCTGCCGGCGGACCTGGCCGGCTATCTCGACCGCGTGTCGGCCGTATCGTCGCTGCCGGTCTGCGCGGGCTTCGGGATCCGCGCGGCGAAGGACGTCGCCAACGTCGGCAGGCACGCGGCCGGCGCCATCGTCGGCTCGGCGCTGGTCGAAGTGCTCGAGTCCGGCGGCGACCCCGCCGATTTCCTGCACGGGCTCGGCGGCCGATGAAGAAGCTTGCGACGTCCGAATCGCTCGTCACGATCCGGCACTATCGCAACCTGCTCGAGAGCGAAGGGATCGCCAGCCAGATCCGCAACGAGCACCTCGCGACGATCGCCGGAGAAATACCGTTCTTCGAGACCTGGCCGGAACTCTGGGTCGTCCGCGACCTCGATTACGACCGCGCCAGGCAGCTCATCGACGGCGCGACCGCCGACGAGAGCCCCGGCGCCCCGTGGACCTGCCCCGCCTGCGGCGAGGAGAACGAAGGCCAGTTCGCCGCGTGCTGGAACTGCGGCACCGCCTTGTGAATCGCGGCTGAAGCCGCTCCTGCGGATGCTGATCTACCGCGGTGGCTGGAATAGAACATGTAGGAGCGGCTTCAGCCGCGAAAAGCGCGACCGGTCGCGGCGGCAAGCGCCGCGCCTGCAGAGTGCATTCCACGAAACACGATGGGGAACGGCAGCGGGGATGCCCCTGAAGGCCGGTAACGGCCGGAAGGGGTTCCCCGGGCCGTTCCGTGTGCCAGACCCTACGGCATGCCGCGGGCGAGCAGGCGCGTGCCGGCGATCTCACTGCGCAGGATGGCGGAGACCTTCTCGGGCTGCATCGGTTTGCTGATCAGGAAGCCCTGCGCGAGGTTGCAGTGGCAACTGCGCAGGAAATCGAGCTGGCTCAGCGTCTCCACGCCTTCGGCGGCGACCTCGATGTCGAGACCCTGCGCCATCGCGATGGCAGCGCGGACGATGCGCTGATGGCTGCCGTTCTCGGCGACGTCGGCGATGAGTGACTGGTCGAGGACGAAGCTGTCGATAAAGCCGTTGTCGAGCGACTCGAACGAAACGTCGCGGATTCCGAAATGGTCGAGGGAAATGCGCACGCCGAGTTTGCGCAGCGCCCGCAGCGTCGCGAGCTCGGTCGCCCGCTTGCGGACGATATCGCCGTCGCCGATCTCGAGTTCGATGCACCCCGGATCGATGGCCGTGTTTGCCAGCGATGCGGAGACGGCCTCGACGAGACGTTCGTGCATGAGCTGTTGCGGCGAGAGGTTGATTGCGATCGACAGGTCGGGGAGTTCGAACTTGTGCTGCCAGGTAGCGAGCTGGCGGCAGGCCGTCGCGATGACCCATTCACCGGCCGAATGGATGAGTCCGCTCGACTCCAGGATCGGCAAAAAGCGCGCGGGAGGTAGCAGGCCGAAACGCGGATGCTGCCAGCGCAACAGCGCCTCGAGGCCGATCAGGCGGCCGGATGCGAGGTCGATGCGCGGCTGGTAATGCAACGCGAATTCGTTGCGGACGAGCGCGTGACGCAGCCCGACTTCGAGTTCCTCGCGCTGCGCGAGCTTCGCGTTGAGCGCCGGCGAATAGTAATGGAATCGTCCGCCGCCGTGCTTCTTCGCTTCGTACATCGCGAGATCGGCCGCCTTTATCAAACGGTCCGGCACCTCGCCGGCCTCGGGATAGAGCGCGATGCCGATGCTCGGTGTCGCGTACACCTCGCTCACGCCGATCTCGTACATCTCGGACAACACCAGCAACAGCTTCTGTGCCGCGGCGCCGGCATTCGCTGCCTCGCCGAAGTCCTCCAGGCAGACGACAAACTCGTCGCCGCCCCAGCGGCCGGAGAAATCGCCGATCCTGAGATTCTTGCGCAGGCGGCCGGCCACCTCGCACAGCAGTGCGTCGCCGATATCGTGGCCGAGCGTGTCGTTGACCGACTTGAAGCGATCCAGATCGATGAAGAGCACCGCGAGCGGTGCGGACTTGCGCTGACTGCGACCGATCGCGCGGGCGAGCTGCTCGATGAACAGCCCGCGGTTCGGCATGCCCGTCAGCTCGTCGTATTGCGCGAGTTTCTCGAGTTCGCTGGCCTTCCTCGTCGCCTCGGTAATGTCGCGAAAGGTCACGACGCCGCCGATCAGCCTGCCATTGCCGTCATACAGCCCCTGGCCGTTCAGCGATAACAGCGTGTCCGGTTGTCCGGGCGTTCGATAGATGGCGATCTGACCGGAGAACTTTTCGCCCCGGCGCGCTCGCATGAGCGGCAAGTCGGCCGAGTTGCGATAATTGTCACCGGAGGCATCCACGCAGCAAAACATCTGCGCCCAATCCGGGTCCGGTTGTGTGCGCGGACCCATGCCGAGTATCGTCCTCGCGGCCGGGTTCAGGTCGAGCACACCTCCGTCGCGATCCACGACGATGACTCCGTCGTTGATATTCCGGAGTACGGACAGCACGGTCACGTCGGTGTCGGACAGGCGATGTTGCAGTCGATGGCGTTTCACCGCGTGGTCGAAGATGCCCTCCTGGCCATCGACCGTGATGTCGTCGACACAGATGTAAGCCTGCGCACCGGCCCGGACCGCGGCGATGCCGCGGTGTTCCCGGTCCCTGGTGGTCAGGGCGACGACCGGATGCGACTCGAAAGAGCGAATAAGCTCGGCGAGGGACTGGCCGGACTGCGCTATCGCGGGGCCCGCTTCGATCAGGACGAGATCGAGAACCGACGGTGCATCGACCGGCATCGCCAGCTGCGCGGAGCGCGTCAGCAACGTGCAGCAGGGCAGTGTCTCGAGTTCGTTCAGGTACTCGGCTGCGAACTCCCTGCGGCCGATATAGAGGATGGAATGCCCAGACATAGTTCCTGTTCTTATTGCGATGCCCCAGGTGGCCGGTGTCGCTTCGGGCCACGCGAATAATACCAGAAAGCCGATCGTCGACAGGCACTTAAGCCGTTTTTCGGGTGTTTTGAGAGCTCGGTGCGTAAACCAAAGCCCGACGGCAGTCATCAAACTGTCGAATGAGAAGGAGTTTTGGCGTGGAGGCGCTTCTGACGGCGACAGCCTGCGACTATAGTCCCGGCATGGCGATTCTGAACGAACCCGGCCTGACGGACGAAGCCCACTGGATACGGCGGGCCCGGCACGCGGACGTGCGAGCGTTCGAGTCGCTGTACCGGATGCACGTCGGCAAGGTCTACGGCCTGTGCCTGCGCATGACCGGCAACGTGGCGGAGGCGGAGGATTGCACGCAGGATGCGTTTATCCGGGCGTGGAAGCAGCTCGGCAAGTTCCGCGGCGAGAGCGCCTTTGGCACCTGGCTGCACCGCATAGCGGTCAACTGCGTGCTGGGCAGGATGCGCAAGTCGCGGCGCGAACGGGAGCGCATCGCGGTCGCGACCGAGCGGAACGATGCACCGACCACGGCGGCGGACACGGGCGAGCTTGCCGACCTCGCCGAAGCCGTAGGCCGGCTGCCCGAGGGCGCGAGACACGTTTTCGTGCTGAACGCCGTATACGGCTACAGTCACGAGGAGACCGGGAGCATGCTCGGCATCGCGGCCGGCACGAGCAAGGCACAGTTGCACAGGGCCCGGCGATTGCTGGCGCAGCAACTGGACAAGGAAGGGATGTGAGACATGAACGATCGACGCGAAGAGGAACCGATCACCGGCGCAAGCGAACTGGCAAGGGAAATCACCCCGGAGCGCGACCTGTGGCCCGCCATCGCCGAGGCGATACAGAAGCCGGCGCGACGGCCGTGGCACATGTCGTATCTGGCGCAGGCGGCTACCGTGCTGCTTTTGATCGGCGCCTCGTCGGCGGTGACCTACGTCATGGTCCGGGACACGGCGGCACCGGTCGTCGCAGGCGCGGGGGGCTTGATCGTCGAACCCGTCTCCTACGCCGACCATCACGCACTCGGACCGAAATACAAGCAGGCCCACGTCGAGCTGGAAGCGCAGTTACAGGACGAGCTCCGGCGGCTGCCGCCGGCCACGCGCGCGGACGTGGAAAGGAACCTGACGATCATCCGCGGCGCGATTGCTGAGATCAGCGTGGCGCTCGACGCGGAACCGGACAACGCACTGTTGCAGCAGTTGCTGTTGAAGTCTTATCAGGAGGAACTCTCGCTGATGCAGCACGTGGGCGGTTTGACGCAGCGCGTCACGGCGAGGAAAGACATTTGAGTCGTGAGTGACATCGCACGACAGAGGTGAGCAAGGTGAAAGCACAATTGCAGGTACTGTTGTTCGGGGCGCTGCTGGCAACGGCGGCGAGAGGTGAGATCGTCGAAAAGACGCTCGACGCGACGCCGGACGGCCAGGTCGACATAGCCAACACGGCAGGCACCATCGACGTCGAAGGGTGGTCGAAGAACAGCGTACGGGTACACGGTGATCTCGGCTCCAATGTCGAGGAATTGATCTTCGAGCGCGACGGCGATCGTGTGACGGTGAAAGTCAAGACGCCCAACAATTCGAGCAGGAACATAAACAGCGACATCCACGTCTGGGTGCCCGAGAAGAGCTCGATCGAGGTAACGGGTGTCAGCGCGGACATCACGGTCGAAGGCGTGCACGGCGCGCAGAATCTGCACTCGGTCAGCGGCGACGTCATAGCCGACGCTTTCGGTTCGGATCTGGAGATCGGTTCCGTGAGCGGCGACGTGAAAATCTCGGGCAACAATAAGGACATCAACACGTCCGCGAACACGGTCTCGGGCGACGTGATGCTGATCGATCTCGCCGGTGAGGTGAAGGCCGAAGCGGTCAGCGGCGACCTGACTCTCAGCGGAGGTTCGTTCGACCGGGCGGACCTGCAGACCGTCAACGGCGACCTCGTATTCAAGGCGCAGCTGCGCAACAAGGGCCGCCTGAATGGCGAGTCGGTCAACGGCGACGTGCGGATCGCATTCGCGGGTGACGTTGCGGCGAAATTCGACGTGGAATCCTTCAACGGCGACATCGACAACTGCTTCGGCCCGAAGGCAGAGCGCACCAGCAAGTACGCGCCCGGCCTCGAACTGCGCTTCACGCAGGGAAACGGCGAGGGCAGCGTCTCGATCTCGACACTGAACGGCGACATCGACATCTGCGATCGTTAGGTTAGTCACACGGTGCCGCGCTCCGGCAGGTGTTTTCCGTCATGGCTCGCTACGCTGCGCTTTACTTCCGGAAAACACCTGCCGGAGCGCGGCACCTCTTCGGGGTTCGGTGGTACGCACCCCCGAACCAAACAGGGGACGGCGCGCCCGGTGTCTCTCGAACGAAGTAAAGCGCAGCGCAGCGAGCCATGAGTGAGAGAGACACCGGGCGCGCCGTCCCGTGTGACCAACCCGAATCTGATACCCTAGACGGCCCGTAAGCCGGACTCGTTTCGATGGGTGGACTCCTCAAAAAACTGCTGTACGTGGTGCTCGGCATCGTCGTGCTGATCGCCGTTGCCGTGGTCGCGTTCGTCGTGCTGTTCGACCCGAACGATTATCGCGACCGGATATCGGCAGAGGTCAAACGCGCGACCGGGCGTGACCTGGTCATCGAGGGCGACCTTGGCCTGAGCGTGTTCCCGTGGCTCGCGATCGACGTCGGCAAGGCCCGGCTGGGTAACGCGGCGGGCTTCGGCGACGAACCGTTCGCGAGTTTCGAGCGGGCACGGCTGTCGGTGCGGTTGCTGCCGATGCTGCTGCACCGTGAAGTGAGCGTCGGTACGGCGTCGCTGGATTCGTTGCACCTGAATCTCGAGGTCGCGAAGAACGGGCGCAGCAACTGGCAGGACCTGATCGAGGCCAGCGAGGCGGCGCCGCAGGGGCAAACGCAAGCACCCGCAGGCACTACGCAGCCCGCCAGGCTGGAGGTCGCGGGGATCGACGTCAGCGATGCGTCATTGACCTACACCGACGCACAGGCCGGGGCGAGCTACCGGATCAGCAAGCTGCACGTGAAGACCGGGCGGATTCGGGACGGCGAGCCGCTGCCGATCGACGCAGGGCTCGATTTCGAGCTGCAGCCGGCAGGCCTGTCCGGCGCTCTCGCCGTCGAGACGGAGATCACGCTGGACAGCGAAGCCGGGACGGTGGCCTTCCACGATCTGCGCCTCCAGACGCTCGGCCTGGACGTCGCGGCAGAGGTCGAACCGTTCTCCTACGGCGGCGAGCCGACTCCCGTCGCGACCGTCAGGATCGCCGCGTTCTCGCTGAAGGACCTGATGCGGCGCCTCGGCATCGACCCCATCGCCACGGCTGATCCCGACGCGCTCGGCAAAATCTCGTTCGGGGCGACGGCACGCGTGAGTGCCGCGGCGATAGCGCTCGACGACGTGCAGCTCGTCGTCGACGACACGACGTTGCGCGGGAAACTGTCGCTGGCCCGGGACGCGGCGGGGACGATCACCGTGGATCTCGGGGGCGATTCCATCGACCTGACTCGCTACATGGCACCGGCCGCGGAGGCCGGGCAGGAGACGGCGGCGCAGGCGGTCCCCGTGGAGATTCCGGCAGAACTGATCCGCTCCCTCAATGCGCGCGGCAAGCTCACGCTGGACGAGGCGCACCTGGCGGCGATGACGTTTGGCAACGTCGAGCTCGGCCTCGTCGCGAAAGACGCGCGCTTGCGGATGCAGCCGATCCATGCGTCGTTATTCGGCGGCACTTACGACGGCGACGTGCGCATCGACGCCTCGGGAAAGGCGCCGGTGTTGTCGGTGAACGAGGCGATCCGCGGTGTCGACATCGGACAACTCGCGAAAGCGATGTTCGCGAAGGACAACGTCAGCGGCTCGATCGACGGCACGTTCGCTCTGAGCGGGCGCGGCGCCGATCTCGACGCCGTGCAGAGGAGTCTCAGCGGCAACATGTCGTTCGAGCTGAAGGACGGTGCCTTCGAAGGTACGGACGTCTGGTACGAACTGCGTCGCGCCCGGGCACTGTTGCGCAAGGAGACGCCACCCGAGCCCAAGCTGCCGGCCCGGACCGAGTTCAGCAACGTGAAACTCGCGGGCCCGGTCGCGGATGGCGTATTTACCAGTGACCAGTTGTTTGCGGAATTGCCCTTCATGCAGTTGACGGGAAAAGCGAAGGTCGACCTCGTGGCCGCGACCGTGGACAGTCAATTGACGGCGCGCATCCTCGAGAAACCGGAATTCGCCGGCGAAGTGAGCGAGGCGGAGTTGAAAGACTTCGCCCGGGCGCAGATCCCGCTCACCGTTACGGGTCCGATCGCGGCACCGACGATCCGTCCGGACGTGCAGAAGTGGCTGCAGACGGAGGCCGGCAAGAAGTTCCGCGAGCGCCTGACCGACAAGCTGCTGGGCGAGGACAAGGCGACCACCGACGGGACGGAGGAAGGTCAGCCGGAGGAGAAGAAGTCCGAGAAGGACAAGCTGAAGGACAAGCTCAGGGACCTTCTCGGGAATTAGCGCCAGGGATGACCGACTTCGCCGATCGCATACTGGCCTGGTTCGATCGTTACGGCCGCCGGGATCTGCCCTGGCAGGGGGCTGGCGCGTATCGGGTCTGGGTCTCCGAGATCATGCTGCAGCAGACGCAGGTGCAGACCGTCATCCCCTACTACGAACGATTCGTCGCGTGTTTCCCCGACGTCCTGACGCTTGCGGACGCGGACGTCGACAGCGTGCTCTCGCACTGGGCGGGCCTCGGCTACTATGCGCGCGCCCGCAACCTGCATCGCGCCGCGAAGATCGTGCGCGCCGAACACGGCGGCGAGTTTCCGGCCAGTCTCGAGGCGCTCATGGCGCTGCCGGGCATCGGCCGCTCGACCGCGGGTGCGATACTCGCGCTCGCACACGGTATCCGCGCGCCGATACTGGACGGCAACGTGAAGCGGGTGCTTGCGCGCCATGGCGCCGTTGCGGGCTGGCCCGGAACGGCGGCGGTCGCCGACGAGTTGTGGCGGATCGCCGGGGAGCACACGCCGACACGCCGTGTCGCGGACTACACGCAGGCGATGATGGACCTGGGTGCGACGATCTGCACGCGCACTCGCCCCGTTTGCGGCGATTGTCCGGTCGCCGCGGACTGCACGGCGCGCGGGCTCGGAGCCACGGCCGACTTCCCGGGTCGGCGCCCGCGCCGTGCGAAGCCGCACAGGGAGACGACGATGGTGCTCGCGGTCCGCGGCACCGCATTGTACATGGAACGCAGACCGCCCGCCGGGATCTGGGGCGGGCTCTGGAGCCTTCCCGAGGTTGCGGGCGACGCGGTCGGCGAATGGTGCCGGCGGGTGCTGCAGGATGATGGCGTACAGCGACAAACCTGGGACCCGCTCAGGCACAGCTTTTCGCATTTCGATCTCGAGATCCACCCCGTGCTGGTGCGCGTCGTGGCCGCCTCGCGTACAGTGTCCGAGGGCGACGATGCCACATGGTACGAACTCGATCATGCACCGCCCGGCGGCATCGCCGCCCCCGTGCGGATGCTGATCGACAGATTCAGAGAGGAACGACATGCCCCGGACCGTTAAGTGCGTGCTACTCGGCGAGGAGGCCGAGGGTCTCGACTACGCACCCTACCCCGGCGAGCTCGGCAAGCGCATCTACGACAACGTCTCGAAGCTGGCCTGGAAGCGCTGGCTCGATCACCAGACTATGCTGATCAACGAATATCGCCTCACCCCGATCGAACCCGATGCCCGCAAATTCCTCGAGGCGGAGATGGAAAAGTTCTTCTTCGGCGAAGGCTCCGCAGCCCCGAAAGAGTACGTCCCGCCGGAATAATGTCGTATCGCGGCTGAAGCCGCTCCTACGGATTCTCTTTAGTATTGGCGTGGCCGATTGCAGGATGACGTAAAGTCCGGTTCTACCGGCTATAACAGCATTCGTAGGAGCGGCTTCAGCTGCGATCGTTGTACGGTCGGCCCGTTCGTGTGACGTTCAGGCCCGGGTGCAGTACTGGACGCTGAACAGGCGCTCGGCATCCGTCCACACGCGATCGACGTCGAAGCCGGCTTGTCCCGCCATCCGGGCGAAACTTTCGAGCGTGTACTTGTGGGAATACTCGGTGAGGATAGCTTCGTCCTCCTCGATCGTGAACGCCTCGTCGCCGACGTTGACGTCCTGTTGCTCCGAGCTGACGAGCCGCAGCTCCACGCGACCTTCCTCGGGGTTGTATTCGGCGCTGTGCGAGAAGGCATCGACCTTGAAGTCGGCACCGAACTCGCGGTTGAGATGCCGCAGCACGTTGAGATTGAATTCGGCCGTCACACCGGCGCTGTCGTTGTATGCACGCTCGATGATGTCCGGGTCCTTCTGGAGATCGACACCGATAAGCAAGGCGCCGCCTTCGCCGGCCTCGCCGTGCATCACGCGGAGCAGTTCGAGTGCGTCCTCGTTTGTGAAGTTGCCGATCGTCGAGCCGGGGAAATAGACGATGTTCTTCACCGGCATGATCGCGGGCTGCGGCAGCGCGAAAGGTCGTGTGAAATCCGCGGCGACCGGCAGGATGTCGATGTCCGGAAAGTCTTTGCGGAGCAGGGCCGCGGACTCGAGCAGCAGTTCTTCGGAGATGTCCACCGGCACGTAGGCCGCGAGGTCGTGCAGGTTCTCCAGCAGGACACGCGTCTTGAGGCTGGAGCCGCTGCCGAACTCGATGAGGCTGGCTTGCGGACCGACCAGTTCTGCAATCTCGTCGACGTTGTCGCGCAGGATCCCGAGTTCGGTCTCGGTCGGGTAGTACTCCGGCAGCGCAGTGATCTCCTCGAACAGCTGCGAGCCGCGCTCGTCATAGAAGTACTTCGGCGAGATCATCTTCTCGTCCTGCCTCAATCCTTCGATGATCTCGGCGAGTTCCTGCCTGTGCAGTGCGCGGTTCATCCGCTGCCGTCCCTTGCCAGCCGGAAGCCGAGGAACTGCCAGCGGGCGTCCGGGTAGAAGAAGCTGCGATAGCTGGGACGTATGTGGTCGTCGGCGGTAACGCAGGAACCGCCGCGCACGGTCATCTGATTGCACATGAACTTCCCATTGTACTCGCCGAGGGAACCGGCGAGCGGCCGGTAGCCGGGGTAGGGCGCGTAGGACGACGACGTCCACTCCCAGACGTCGCCGAAGAACTGCGTATTCGTGCCGCCGGCGACGGGATGCCAGTGCTGCGATTCCAGCAGGTTTCCCGCGACTTCCTCGGTGCTCGCCGCCGTTTCCCACTCGAACTCCGTCGGCAGGCGCGCGTCCGCCCAGCGTGCGAAGGCATCCGATTCGTAGAAGCTCACGTGGCACACGGGCGCATCGTCGTCGATCTCGCGTGTGCCGCCGAGCGTGAATTCCGAGTCGAGGTCTTCGTCCCAGTACAACGGCCGGTTCCAGCCCTGCCCGTTCACGGCCGCCCAGCCATCGGAAAGCCAAAGCCTTGCGTCACGATAACCGCCGTCGATTACGAATTCGCGAAACTCGCCGTTCGTGACCAGCCGCGAACCGATTCTGTGCGGGGCGAGCAGCGTGTCGTGGCGCGGCAGCTCGTTATCGAAACAGAAGCCCGCTTGCGAGGCACCGATGGGCCGGATGCCCGCCGGTCCGGGCCGATACGTCAACGCTGCCGGCGCCGCCGAAGCGGCGGCGGCGAGATCGTCGCGCAGCGCGGGCCGGGCCGGATTGCACGACAAAACGTGCTTGATGTCGGTCAGCAGGAGTTCCTGGTGCTGCTGCTCGTGGTTGAGGCCCAGCACGACCCGCTCGCGCAGCTCCGGTTCGTCGTCGCGTGCTTCGAGGAGCGAGGACATTGCATCATCGATACGCGACCGGTACGCGATCACCTCTGCGAGGGTCGGACGCGTGATCAGCCGCGCATCGGCCGCGAGTGCATTTGGCCGACGGAGTAATAATAGGAATTGAAGAGGTAGTCGAAGATTTCCTCGAAGCGCGTGTAGTCGGGTACGAAGTGTTCCAGCACGAAGCGCTCGAAGACCAGGTGACGTGCGCCAGATGCCACTTCG